>NZ_JAAGPI010000003.1 GCF_017104715.1 Burkholderia sp. Ac-20365 | reverse complement strand
CTCGCGCGTTCTCACCAATCCGGACGGTGACGTCGACGGCTTTCTGACGAGCGACGGCATGCTCGTGCATTTCCCGCCTCACATGGGTGCGCAACTCACATCGACGGTTCGCCTGGGCGACCAGGTGCAGGTCAGTGGATGGCGGAATGCGGCCGGCAATCTCACGGCGCAGCGCATCACCGACACCCGCAGCGGCCAGCAACTGGTGGATCAGCCGCCGCAGCCGGGCGCGCTGCCGCTGCCGCGTGAACTGCGCGGCGCGGGGCTGTCACGTCTGAGCGCGCAGGGCCAGGTGGCGCACGTCACGACCGCACCGCGCGGCGAACCGGATGGCGTAGTTCTGGTCGATGGCACCGTCATCAAGCTCACACCGCCAGTCGCCCAGCAGTTTCCGACGCTCGTGCAAACCGGCGCGAAGGTCTCGGCGCAAGGCTATGGCACCCGAAACCAGTACGGCACGGCATTGCAGGCGACGGCGTTCGGATCGCCCGGCAACCTGACCCGGCTCTACAACAGCGCTCCTTGAGCTACGCGCGACTTCAGCCCACTGAACCAACATCGAAAAGGATTAACGACATGCATTGGATCGATCCCAACAGCCTCCCCGAAACACGCGGCACGGTGACGCGTTTTCTGTTGAATCCGCACGGCGAACTGGACGGCCTGGTGCTCGGTTCGCGTCAACCGCAGCAAATCCACTTTCCGCCACACCTGTCGCGGCAGATTACGCGGCACGTGTCCGTGGGCGACGAGATCCGCGTGCGTGGCATCAAGCCGCGCAGCGCAGACATGATTGCGGCCGTCTCGGTCACGACGAAGACAGGCAAGGTCATTCTCGACGAGGGCCCGCCTCACAACGGCGAGAAGCATCAGCGGCCGGAAGCGGAGCGCAGACCGATGCAGGCGAGCGGCGAAGTGGTGCTGTCGCTGTTCGGTCCGAAGGGCGAGTTGCGTGGCGCGTTGCTGGACGATGGCACGTCATTGCGCATGCCGCCGCATGCCGCCACCGAACTGGCGTCCTACCTCGCGCCAGGGACGCACGTCCACGCGTGGGGGCACGGCGTTGGCAACCGGCACGGACGGACCATCGAAGTAGACGAGATCGCCGAACTGGTCGAAGCGCCAGTCGACGCCTGAAGCTGGGCGACGATGAAGCAGTTAAAACGATGGTGACCGACCGATGAACTCCCAGTACGCCCTCGAAGCACTTAACTTCTTCATGGCCGATGTGCAGGCGGGCATTGGGCCGTTTCTCGGCGTCTTTCTGCAGGCGCAGGGCTGGCATACTGACGCGATCGGTACGGTGATGACGCTCGGCGGCATCGCGGGCATGCTCGCGACGTCGCCAGCCGGTGCACTCGTCGACGCGACCCGGTACAAGCGCGGCATCATCGTCGCGGCGGGCGTGATGACGACGCTCGCCTCGCTCGTGCTGTGGGTGGCGCATACGTACTGGATGGTCGCGGCATCGCAGATTCTCACGGCGGTCACAGGCGCCGCGCTCGGACCTGCGGTGGCGGGCGTGACGCTCGGCATCGTTCATGAACGCGGCTTCGATCGACAGTTCGGCCGCAATCAGGTGGCCAATCACGCGGGCAATGTCGTCGGTGCGGCGCTGTCGGGCTGGCTCGGCTGGCGCTATGGATTCGGCGCGATCTTCGCGCTCGCGGGCGCCTTCGGCGCGTTGTCGGTCATCTCGACGCTGCTGATCCATCGCAATTCCATCGATCACGACTGCGCACGGGGTCTCGCCGCGACGTCGTCTGCGCAGCAGCATGAGCACGCGAGCGGCTTTCGCGTATTGTTGACCTGCCGTCCGCTGCTGCTCCTGTCCGCTGCGCTCGCGATGTTTCACCTTGGCAATGCAGCGATGCTGCCGCTCTATGGTCTTGCCGTCGTCGCCGCGCACAAGGGCAATCCGAGTGCGTTCACTGCGCAAACGATCGTGATAGCGCAACTGGTGATGGTTGCCGCCGCTTGCTTTGCGAACCCGCTGATCCGTCGTCTCGGCTACTGGGGCGTAATCCTGGTCACATTTCTTGCGCTGCCGTTGCGCGGCCTCGTCGCAGCGCTGTTCATCACGGCCTGGGGCGTGTGGCCTGTGCAGGCGCTCGATGGCGTCGGTGCGGGGCTGCAAAGCGTCGCTGTTCCCGCGCTCGTCGTGCGGCTTCTGCAGGGCACCGGGCGTGCGAACGTGGGACAGGGCGTGGTGATGACGGTGCAAGGCATCGGTGCCGCGCTGAGTCCTGCGCTGGGCGGCATGCTGGCACAGCACTTTGGCTATGCAGCGGCATTTCTCGTGCTGGGCGCCGTGTCGACGGGTTCGCTCGCACTGTGGTTGCTGTTCGGCACCGCCCTGAAGAAGGCCTGCGGCGTTCGCCGCGATCTGGCCAGCCCCAGCTCGCTCGCTACTTGAATCCGACTTTCCTCTTCTGGGGCATCGCGCTTGCCGCCACCGCGGGCGTCATACTGCATCCGTTTCGCTGGCTCGAAGCGATCTGGGCGGTGACCGGCGCCGTGTTGCTCGTCGCGCTCGGACTGCTACCAGTCAGTCTCGCGCTGGTGGCCGTCGGCAAAGGTATCGACGTGTACCTGTTTCTCATCGGCACGATCACATGAAAAATATCGCGGCTGGCAAGCTCAGCGATCAGTCCACAAGAGTCCATCTTCCATACTTCTCTACTTGCTGTTCATCAAACGCAAAGCCCAAGCCCGGTTCCTGATGCAGCATGATGCGTCCGTCGCGATGTTCCAGTTGCCGGTCGACCAGACGCCGAAAATTCAGCACCTGGTCATCCCAGAAGTACTCGACATAGCGCGCATTCGGCGTGGCTGCAACGAGCGGCGCGTGCAGATCGTGGAACCAGTGCGGACACATCACCACGCCATACGATGCAGCTGTCGAGGCAATCTTGCGCCATTCAGTAATCCCGCCGCACACAGCCGCATCCGACTGAAGGATCGACGCTGCGCGTTTGTCGAGCAACTCCTTGTGATACCAGCGGCCATAGCCGATCTCTCCCGTCGCGACCGGAATGCGCGTAGCTTCGGCGAGGCGTGCATGGTTCTCGACATCATCGGGTGAGAACGGCTCTTCAATAAAGTATGGATCGTACTGTTCGAAACGACGCACATGTTGCAATGCCTGAGTAAGATCGCGCCAGCCGTTATTCATGTCAATCATCAGTTCGATATCTGCGCCCACGGCTTCGCGTGCAGCCCTTACGCGCTGCTCCTCTTCCTGCGGCGACAGCCTTCCGCCTTTCATCTTGACGGCACGAAAGCCCTTATCGACATAGCTCGCCATTTCCTCGCCGAGTTGTGCGGGCGTCTTGCCTTCGAGGTAATAGCCGCCGCTCGCATAAGCGGGTACGCTGTCGAGTTCGTGGGCGCCGAGATATTTGTGCAACGGCACGCTGTGCGTGCGCGCATTGAGGTCCCACAACGCGATATCGAGTATGGATAGCGCACGCATGACCGTGCCCGCGCGACCCTGGAGGAGTGCTTCGTCGTACATCGCTTGCCACAAGCCTTCGACACCGTACGAGTCTCGTCCGATCAACACCGGCGCGAGCAACTGTTCGACTGCCGCGGTCAGCAACTGGCCGGCCGCACTGCCGATATAGCAGAAGCCCAGCCCTTCGACCCCATCCGTCGAGCGTATCTTGACGAGCCCGTAGTAACGTGTGGACACCGTACGCGTGGAAAACGATGTCACACGGTCCAGCGGCACGGCGGCCGCGCACACTTCGATGGATTCGATAACCGGCATGCCTGTCTCCCTGTGTCGTAAATGAACCCGGCTCCAGTGTGATGACACGCCTCGCGGTCTGGAAGTATCCTTTGGCTTCTTCAAACCAAAAAAATTCTTTCGATGGACTCGCGCTACTTGCAAAGCTTCGTGTTCGTCGTGGAACTCGGCTCCATCGCCGAAGCCGCGCGCAGGCTCGATCTGACACCCGCCGCCGTAGCGCAGCGCGTGAAAATGCTGGAGCAGGAGCTCGGCGCCACGCTTGTACGCCGCTCGGGTCGCACCGTCGGCGCGACGGAAGCTGGCGAGCGCATTCTGGCACGAGCGCGCGCGGTGCTACACGATATTCGCGATCTGCGCACAGATGTCGAGGACACCGATCAGCTAGCGGGGCAACTACGTCTCGGTGGCATGGCAACCATGATGGCCAGCCTTATCCCGGATGCGCTCGCGGTACTGCTGCGTCGCCATCCGCAGATCGATTTCTATCTGGAGCCAGGCACATCGCTGGATCTGTATCGTAAGGTGACGACCGGCGATCTTGACGCGGCCGTGATCGCACAGCCGCTTTTCAACCTTCCGAAGAGTTGCGACTGGCACACGTTCCGCACAGAACCGCTCGTCCTGCTCACGCCGGCATCCGTGCAGGTCGAAGACGTTCACGCCACACTCGTTTCCGAGCCGTTCATTCGTTATGACCGTAATGTCGTCGGCGGACAGCTTGCAGATACCTATCTCCGGCAACATGGAATCAAGCCGCATCAGCGATGCGAACTGGACGGGCTGGCCGCCATCGCGACGCTCGTCGATCGTGGCCTGGGCGTATCGCTGGTGCCAGACTGGGCGCCTCATGAATATCCCGGCCTGTCCGTGCGGAAATGGGCGTTGCCCAATGTGACACCCAAACGTCTTGTCGGGCTGATGTGGGGCCGCTCGTGCGCACGCATCCGGCTCGTGCAGGCCTTCCTTGGCGCAGCGGAGTCCATCCAGCGCGCGCGGCAGGACAAAGGCAAAACCGGGCGCTAGGGAACCGCCGTTCGTCTCCGGAAGCAAAAATTATTATGGTTTGAAGCAAGTCCGACGCGGTCACCGCGAAGGGTATCGGCCGGGATAATACACATTAAATTCCACAGGAGACGGTAGCATCATGAGCGATACGTTCAAGAAAACGCCAGCAAATGCGGATTCCCGGCAAGAGCCAGGCGGTCTGCGCAAATCGCTGACGAGCTACGGTGATAACGGCTTCTCCCTGTTTCTGCGCAAGGCATTCATCAAGGGCGCGGGCTACACGGACAGCGCGCTCGATCGCCCGGTGATCGGCATCGTCAACACCGGCAGCGCGTACAACCCCTGCCACGGAAATGCCCCGCAATTGATCGAGGCCGTCAAACGCGGCGTGATGCTCGGGGGCGGCCTGCCGATGGATTTCCCCACCATTTCCATTGCCGAATCGTTCTCGCAACCCACCAGCATGTATCTGCGCAACCTCATGTCGATCGACACAGAGGAGATGATCCGCGCGCAGCCGATGGACGCCGTCGTGCTGATCGGCGGTTGCGACAAGACCGTGCCCGCTCAACTGATGGGCGCGGCATCGGCGAACATTCCCACGATCCAGCTCATCACCGGTTCCATGCTGACGGGTGCGCACCGTGGCGAAAGGGTCGGAGCGTGCACCGATTGCCGGCGCTACTGGGGGCGCTTTCGCGCGGAAGAGATCGACGAAGCCGAAATCGCCGCCGTCAATAATCAGCTCGTCGCAAGTGTGGGTACCTGTTCGGTGATGGGTACGGCGAGCACGATGGCCTGCATCGCCGAGGCTTTGGGCATGACGGTGCCGGGTGGAGCGTCGCCCCCTGCGGTGACGTCAGACCGCATGCGCATAGCGGAGTTGACGGGCACGCAAGCCGTGCAGATGGCGCGCGATGGTCTCACCATCGACAGGATCCTGACAGCCCAGGCGTTCGAGAACGCGATGCGCGTGCTGCTCGCTATCGGCGGCTCGACCAACGGCATCGTGCATCTGACGGCGATCGCGGGACGCATGGGCTATGACGTGGACCTGAAAGCGCTCGATCGCATGGGACGTGAAACGCCCGTGCTGGTCGATCTGAAGCCATCCGGTTCACATTACATGGAGGATTTTCACAAGGCGGGTGGCATGGTCACCTTGCTGCGCGAACTCAAGCCGCTATTGAATCTCGACACGCTGACGGTTACGGGCCGCACACTGGGCGAGGAAATCGAAGCGGCGGGGCCGGCGTTCAGGCAGGACGTGGTGCGTTCCATCGACCAACCGATCTTTCCGCAAGGCGGCATCGCAGTTCTGCAGGGCAATCTCGCGCCAGGCGGCGCGATCATCAAGCAGTCCGCCGCAAACGCGCAGCTCATGGAGCACGAAGGCCGGGCGGTCGTGTTCGAGAATGCGGCGGATCTTGCCGCGCGTATCGACTCCGACGATCTCGATGTCGCCGCCGACGATATCCTCGTGCTGAAGAACATCGGTCCGAAGGGCGCGCCCGGTATGCCAGAAGCGGGCTACATACCGATTCCGCGCAAGCTCGCTACCGCTGGCGTGAAGGACATGGTACGCATTTCCGACGGCCGCATGAGCGGAACAGCGTTCGGCACCATCGTGTTGCACGTGACGCCCGAATCGGCGGTGGGTGGACCGCTCGCCTATGTCCAGTCTGGTGACCGGATTCGCCTGAGCGTGTCGAAGCGTGAGGTCAGTCTGCTGGTCAGCGATCAGGAACTCGCGACACGCGCAGCGCATCAACCCGTGACGATTCCGAGCGCGCCGCGGGGTTATCTCAAGCTGTTCTTCGATACCGTCACACAGGCGGATAAAGGCGTCGATTTCGACTTCCTGCGCTCGACAGAGCATCGCGGCATCACACCGGGAAAGTAGCCGCAACGCATCCATTGCTGTCCGTGTGAGGCCGCTTTCGAGCGGCCTCGTTCGTTCTTGCGCAGGGCTCGCATCAAACATCAAAAATTCTTTTCTTTGAAGCAAACGTGGCCCGGCACTTCGAGGTCTTGCCCGCGACGATACTGACCGCGACCCTCGACCCTGTCAGGACTCAGGAGACACCTGCCATGACTTTGCCAAAGACCTTTCAAGGCGCGCTATCGCCCGTGCTCACGCCATTTGACGACAACGGCGTGCCCTCGGCGGAGCGGCTCGTGCGCCATTGCCGCGCATTACTGAACGACGATGTCGGCCTCGCCGTGTTCGGTACCAACTCGGAAGCCAATTCGCTTTCGGTCGCGGAAAAGCGCGATCTGCTCGACGCGCTCATCGCCGCGGAACTGCCTGCCGCACGCATGATGCCCGGCACAGGCGCGTGCGCGCTTCCCGATGCCGTCGAACTGACCCGACACGCAGTCGCGAACGGCTGCGGCGGTGTGCTGATGCTGCCGCCGTTCTACTACAAGGGCGTAAGCGACGAAGGTCTGTTCCGCGCCTATGCAAGTGTGATCGAAGCGGTAGGCGACGCGCGGCTCAGGATCTATCTCTATCACATTCCGCCGGTCGCGCAGGTGCCGCTGAGTCTCGCGCTCATCGAACGGCTGTTGAAGGCATACCCGGGCACGATTGCGGGCATCAAGGACAGTTCGGGCGACTGGGAGAACACCTCGGCGGTCATCGACGCGTTCGCCGCAACAGGCTTCGAAGTGTTCGCGGGCAGCGAGACGTTCCTGCTGCGTACGTTGCGCGCGGGCGGAGCAGGGTGCATCACGGCGACCGGCAACGTCAACTCGGCGGCCATCGCCAGACTTGCGCGCGAATGGCAGGCGGTTGATGCCCCCGCGCAGCAGCGCCGACTCGATGAAACCCGCGCCGTGTTCCAGCGTTTCCCGATGATCGCCGCCATGAAAGCGGCGATCGCATGGCAGTCGGGGGATGAAGCGTGGGCGAACTTGCGTCCGCCACTCGTCGAACTCCATGCAACGCAACGAATGCAACTGGAGAACGCGCTGGAGGCAATTGGTTTTCGCATCCCTCATGCGGATCAGCTCGCGTTGCGCACGGAAGCGGCCCACTGACCATTGCGCAGAAGTCGTGCAGACAGGCGTCGTACACGCACAGCCATAAGCCAGCAGAAGAAGGAGACAACCTTGTACGAAAGCACGTCATTCCCCACATCTATCGAGACCAGCGAAGCCGATTCCATCTTTCGGCGCGTCGCGCTGCGCTTCATGCCACTGCTGTTTGTCGGTTACGTCGTGGCTTATCTGGATCGCGTGAACGTGGGCTTCGCGAAATTGCAGATGCTCAATTCGCTGCATCTGAGTGAAGCGGTATATGGCTTTGGCGCAGGACTGTTTTTCGTCGGGTACTTTTTCTTTGAGGTGCCAAGCAATCTGCTTCTGCATCGCATCGGCGCGCGCCGCTGGATTGCGCGCATCATGATTACGTGGGCGTTGCTGTCGATGGCGACGGCATGGGTCAGCACGCCCATGCAGTTCTATGTCGTGCGGTTCATGCTCGGCGTGGCGGAAGCGGGATTTTTTCCGGGCATGGTGCTCTATCTGACTTACTGGTTTCCATCGCAACGACGCGGCAAAATGGTCGCACTGCTGATGGCGGGCAATCCGGTGTCGGGGCTGGTTGGCGGACCGGCATCGGGATGGATCATGCATTCGATGAGTGGCCTGTGGGGACTCGCGGGCTGGCAGTGGCTGTTCATCATCGAAGCTTTGCCGTCAATTGCGCTGGGCATCGTGATCCTGAAGCATCTCGACGACCGCGTCGCTGACGCAGTCTGGCTCAACGAACGCGAGCGGCATGTGATTCAGGATGAAATCGCCGCAGATGCCGCCACGCAGACGCATGGCTCGGTGCGCGCCGTGTTCACGTCGGCGCGCGTGTATCTGATGTGCCTGATCCTGTTCGGGATTGTCATGGGTTCCTACGCCATCGGCTTCTGGCAACCGACGATTCTGCGCTCGACGGGCATCGAGGACGCTTTCGTCATCGGTCTTCTGACGATGATTCCCTACTCAGTCGCGCTCGTCGCGATGATCCTCGCTGGCAAACATGCAGACCGCACCCGCGAGCGGCGCTGGCACGTCGCGCTGCCCGCGCTAATCGCGGGCGCCGGCTTCGTGCTGTGCGCGCTGTTTGGCTCGTCGTCCGCGATGTCGGTCGCGGGTCTGACGCTCGCCACAGCTGGCGTCATCACTGCGTTGCCGATGTTTTGGGCGTTGCCTACTGCGTTTCTCGGCGGTACGGGCGCAGCGGCGGGCATTGCACTGATCAACTGCACGGGAAATCTCGCAGGCTTCATCAGTCCTGCCGTGATCGGCTGGCTCAAGACGATCACGCATTCGCTTTCGTCGGGACTGTTCGTGGTCGCGGCTTCGCTTGCGTTGTCAGCGCTGTTGATTCTCGTCTTCGTGCCGGCGAAGCTCGTCAACAAATAAGGGTGCGAAATGCGACAAGATCGTCTCACCTTGCCGCCCGTCCTGCAGATCGGCGAGTTTCCTGCGCTCGCCCAGTCGCTGCTAAACGACCGGCTACCGCTGCATTCGCTCGCCGATATCGACGCCGACGACAGGCTGCGCGGGCGCATCAGCGCGATCGCGACGCGCTCGAATTACGATATCGACGTGTCCCTGATCGAGCGTCTGCCGTCGCTACGCATTATCGCGACGAGCGGCGTCGGCTTCGACCGCATTCCGGTAGAGTTCGTGCGCGAACGCGGTATCGTCGTCACGAACACGCCCGACCTGCTCAACGCGGCCGTCGCAGAACTCACTATCGGCCTGTTACTCGGGCTATTGCGCCAGTTGCCGCGGGCGGATCGTTACGTGCGCGAGGGAATGTGGAGCCGGGACGCGTTTCCACTCGGATCGAGTCTCGCCGGAAAGCGCGTAGGGATCGTCGGCATGGGGCGCATCGGCAAGGAGATCGCGCGCCGCCTCGAACCGTTCGGGATCGAGATCGCTTACTTCGGGCGCACACGCCAGACGCTGCCATTCGAATGGTTCACCACGCCTACGGAACTCGCGCACTGGTCCGACATATTGATCGCGAGTTGTCCCGGCGGGAGCGCGACGAGGCATCTGATTAACGCTGCGGTGCTGAAGGCACTTGGTCCGAAGGGGCTTTTGGTGAATATCGCGCGCGGCTCGGTTGTGGACGAGGCTGCGCTCGTTGCGGCGCTCGAGAGCGGGTCGATTGGTGGAGCCGCCCTCGACGTCTTTGAAAACGAGCCGCTCGATGCCGGTTCGTCGCTCCGCACATTCGATACCGTTGTGCTTGCACCGCATATTGGCAGTGCGACGCACGAGACGCGGCTAGCGATGGCGCGCCTCACCGCCGACAATATCGTGTCGTTCCTGACGACGGGAAAGGCCCTGACACCGGTTATCTGACTAGTCGAATCCGTACAGCTTCGCGGGCGTATCCACGAGGATTGTCTTTCGCGTGGCCTGGTCCGGCACTACCCGCTCGAACAGGTCAGCAAGCAACGCGCCGTCCGGAATCCGGTTCAGCGGCTGCCCGGTCGGATGCGGCCAGTCGCTTCCCCACAGCACTCGCTCCGGCGCAACCCGCGTCGCGCGACGCTTCTCGTCGAATCCCGCCATGTCTTCTCCTGTTTATAGTGTCGTTCAGTCGATGCGATCCGGATCGCCCGCGAACTCGCGCAGGCAACCGAAACCGCCGTGAAAGAGGGCCTCCGTTTCGTCTTCGGGCGGATTTGACGCAAGGACATCTGCTGCATGCGCTTCGCCATCGTCCTCGGGAACATAGCCGAGTGCTCTCGCATTCGCATTGCTCCAGCGATTGCGCGCATTGTCCGACACGCCATATACGATGACGAAGTGATAATCCGGCGCATCAAGGCAGCGGCGCGTGAGCTGAACCATGTCGCGATGGCTGATCCAGGACGCGAGATGGCGCGGCGCGCTCGGCCGGTCGTCGGGGCGGAACGAGCCGATACGCATGCACGCCACTGACATTCCGTACTTGTCGGCATAGAGACGTCCGAGTGCTTCGCCGAATACCTTCGATACGCCGTAGCGGCTGTCGGGCCTGAACATGACAGTGTCGTCGATCATGCGGTTGCGCCGATGAAAACCCACTGCATGGTTTGAACTCGCGAACACCACGCGCTTCACGCCTGCCTGCCGTGCCGCTTCGAACACGTTGTAGCAGCCGTCGATATTCATGTCGCGAATCCTTTGCCACGCGTCCTCGTCTGGAATACCCGCGAGATGCACGACTGAATCGACACCCTCCATGATTGCGCGCAGTTGGTCGGGGCGCGTTATGTCCGCCGTGACGACTTCCTCATGCTCGCCCGCAGGCGCCTGGGCGGCGATATCCGCGAGCCGCAGTGCGTATTGCCCCGCCAGACCCGCCCGCAACACGCGGCCGATCAACCCGCCTGCACCTGTAATCAGAATTCGTTTCATGTCGGACGTTCCCCTGTATTTCAGCGCACCGCATGGCTTGCGACGCCAAGTTCGGAAGCACGGCGGTTGTGCACGAACAGTACCATCGCGATGACGCCGGTGAAATCGATAAGCGCACCGAACAGAAATGCGCTGTGATAACCGCCGAAATATTGAATCAGAAAACCGGTGAGTGCCGGCCCGATGATGCCCGAAAGATTGCTCAGGAAGTGAATGAAGCCACCCACGCCGCCTTGTCGATGCAGGGGCAGGATTTCGTGCTGGATGGCCCAGATCGCCTGACACGATCCGGTGAGAAACAGTAGCGCCGCGGCGATCAGCCCGACCGCTGCAGCAAGCGAGGTCGCCGACGTGATGCTCAGCACCGCGACGCCTGACAGCGCGAGCGGAATCGTCGCCACCAGCTTACGCGCCTTCACGGGATCATCCATGCGCCGGTAGATCCAGTCGCCGATCAGCCCGCCGCCAAAGTAGCCGATCGCGCCGCAGATCCATGGTATCGACGTGATGATACTCATCTGCTTGAGTTCGAGATGCAGCACGTTGGTGAGATAGCTCGGCAGCCATGAGATGAACACGTACTGTGTGTAATTCACGGCGAACAGCCCGGCGCCCAGTGCGAGCGTGCCCGGACGGCGCAGATAGGCGCCGAGTGTCATCCCATCGTCTTCCACGTTCGCGGCTTCGGAGACGGCGCGGCTCTCGTCGATCAGACGGCGTTCATCGGCTTGCACGCGGGCATTGTCGGCGGGTTTGTCGGTCACGAAGATGCGCCACACGATGAGCCACAGAAAGCCGAGCACCGCGATAACGATAAAGGAGGTGCGCCAGTCGAACGCATATGCGATCAACCCGACAATGGGACCCGCGATCGCATTGCCGAGCGTTTGCCCGGAGAACGTGAAGCCGATCATCGTCGAGGTTTCATGACGCGGAAACCAGTTCGAAATGGTTCTATTCGTGTTCGAACTCATTGGCCCTTCGCCGATGCCAAAGAACACGCGACACAGCAGTAGCGACACGAAACCCGTCGCTGCCGCCGTGAGGCCGCAGAACAGCGACCATAGACCCATGGCGTACGTGAACACGCGTACCGTGCCCCATTTGTCGGCGAAGTAACCTCCGAGAAACGAGAAGATCGAATAGCCGATGAAAAAGCTGCTGAAGATAATGCCGAGTTGCGAAGGGGACAGCTCGAGCGTTTTGCCCACGATAGGCGCAACAATGCCGAGTGCCGCCCGGTCCATGTAATTAATCGCGCCCGCTGTGAAGAGCAGGCCCGCGACGACATAGCGGTATTTGCCGGTTTTCATATGTCTCCTTGATTCATTTTATTGGTCACGCGGCTCGACCTTGTTTGCATTGTCGGCCGTCGTGGGTGACGCGAATTGCTACATCAACTCATGATGCCGATCTGCCATGGCACAAATTCGTGATCACCAAGGCCGAGCAGTTCGCTCCTGGTTCGTTTGCCCGAAGCCGTGGCCAGGAGTGCCTCGAATATGGTTTGCCCCATACTTTCGATGGTCGCTTCGCCATCCAGAATCGCGCCGCAATTCAGGTCCATGTCTTCGCTCAGCCGCCGGTACATCGCCGTATTCGTGGCGAGCTTGATCGACGGCACGGGTTTGGCACCGAACATCGAGCCGCGCCCGGTCGTGAATGCGATCAGATTTGCGCCGCCCGCGATCTGCCCTGTGGCCGACACCGGATCGAATCCCGGCGTATCCATGAATACGAGGCCGTTCTGTGTCACAGGTTGAGCGTAGCGATACACCTCCATCAGAGGCGTGGTGCCGCCCTTCATCGACGACCCGATCGATTTCTCGAAGATGTTTGCGAGTCCGCCGACCTGATTGCCGGGGCTGACTTTCCCGTTGATCTGCACGTCCCGGCCAACGGAATACTCTTCTTTCCACCAGCGAATGCGATCGACGAGCTTCTCACCTATTGCGCGACTCGCCGCGCGGCACGTCAGCGTGTGCTCGACCCCGTAGACCTCGGGCGTCTCCGAGAGGATCGCCGTGCCGCCGTGATGCACGAGAATATCCATCGCCGCGCCGAGCGCGGGATTCGCGCTGATGGACGAGAAACCATCGGAGCCGCCGCATTGCAGGCCAATCTTCAGATGGCTCGCGCTGACGGTGCGACGCGTTACATCGTTCGCGTGCGGCAGAAGTGTCTTCACGGTTTCGATGCCCGCTTCGATGGTTTTGCGCGTGCCGCCCGACTCCTGCATCACGAAAGTGTGCAGCCGCGAGTTCTTGCCTAAACCTTCCTGATCGAGCAATCCCTGTAATTGATTGCGTTCGCAGCCGAGTCCGACGATGAGTGCCGCTGCGAGATTGGCGTGACGCGCATAGCCCGCCATGGTGCGGCGCAAAAGTTGCATGGGCTCGCCGCTCATTTCCATGCCGCAGCCGATCGAGTGACTGAACGCCACGACGCCATCGACATTGGGATACGCTGCGAGACGCTCGGGCGTGAACCATTCCGCGATCTTGTGGACGACCGTCGCAGAGCAGTTCACCGTCGACAGGATGCCGATATAGTTGCGCGTCGCCACACTGCCGTCCGCGCGCACGATACCTTGAAACGTCGCGCGCTGTGACGGGGGTAGCAGGTTGACCGCGCGATAGTCCCTGCCGTACGCGTAATCACGGTCAAAATCACGAAACTCAACATTGTGTCCGTGAACCAGGGAGCCAGCCGGAATATCCGTCGCGGCGAAACCGATCACGACGTTGTACTTGAGGATCGGCTCGCCTCGCCGGATGGCGCGCGCCGCGATTTTGTAGCCTGCAGCTACCTGGCTGCGGCTCACGAAATCTTCCGCATCCACCCGTGTGCCGATGGCCACGTCAATTCGGGCGATAACCACGTTGTCTCTGGGGTGCAGGCGGATCACCGGGCCAGTCACGCGCTTTTCGTACTGCTCGATCATAGGGGTCTCATTCGCTCGATGGATAGGCGCGTAAAGCATGCGCTCTACGACTTGCCACACTCATGATACGAATTGGGGATTTGCTATGGCTTGCTTGAGAACCAAGAATTTTTATCGTCTGGAGGCTTAATCTGCGGGCTTCGACCCACTAACGCGATGCATAACGACAGGGAGATGATCACATGTGGCAGCAGACCGAACGCTATCCCGACCCCCGTGTGATCTCGCTCGATCCGTCTTTCGATAAATATCGCGTGAACTTTTCCGCGGTCGAGCGCCTTGCAACCGGCTTTCGGTTCACCGAAGGTCCAGTGTATTTTGGCGACGCGCGATGCGTACTGTTCAGCGACATTCCGAATAGCCGCATCCTTCGCTGGGACGAGGAAACGGGCGCAGTCAGTGTCTATCGGGCGCAGTCGAATTACGCGAACGGCAATACGCGGGACCGGCAGGGACGGCTCATCACATGTGAGCATGGACGGCGTATTACACGCACGGAATACGACGGGCGTGTCACCGTGCTGATGGATTCGTTCGACGGAAAGCCGCTCAATTCACCGAACGATGTGGTGGTCAGATCGGATGAGTCGATCTGGTTCACGGATCCGCCGATGGGTATCTGGGGCCATTATGAAGGCGACAAGGCCGAGCCACAGCTGCCACACTCGATATACCGGATCGACGGAAAGACAGGCAAAGCGAGCCTCGTCACCGCCGACCTCAAGGGTCCCAATGGTCTGTGCTTCTCGCCCGACGAGAAACTGCTCTATGTGACCGAATCGCGTGGCGTACCGAACAAGCTGATTCACTGCTACGAAGTGTCGGACGACCGACGCGAAATCGGCCGTGGCAAGGTGTTCTACGACGCTGGCGCGGGCACTGTGGACGGCATACGGGTAGACGTCGATGGCAACCTGTGGTGCGGATGGGGAATGGGCAGCGAAGAACTGGACGGCGTTATGGTGCTGTCGCCAGCAGGCAAACTTATCGGCCGTATTGCACTCCCCGAGCGCTGCGCGAACATCTGCTTTGGGGGGCCGAAGCGTAACCGGCTGTTCATGGCGGCGTCGCAATCGCTCTACGCGGTGCATCTGAACACGCAAGGCGTCGCCGGAGGCTGAAGTTCTTTGTTCGGAGCGCAGACCTTCTGCTGGGCTGTTATCGCGGATCCTGAGTCCGGACGTCCTTATGGTCTGTGTCGATGAGCTACCGCCGTCACGCTTCGCCATCTTCGCGGAGAACCGCGCGCGCTTGATTTTCCTGGAATAGCTTGTGCCTGGGGGCGTGTGATTAAGGGATCTCATTTGATGGACAACGTCCGCGCACGAGCGACAAGGCGGCGAGCGCCGCATAAGTGGTGTATGTTTGCTTTACCGCATCAACCCTTCGAGGCCTCAGATGGATCGTTCCGATTACGCACGTGAAGACACGGGCAATCTCGTGCTGCTAGAGCATGTCAATCTCACCGTACCGGACCAGCATCTCGCCACAGCGTTCTACGTAAGCGCACTCGGGCTGACGCGCGATCCTTATCTGATGACGGGCGTGACGAACATGTGGATCAATATCGGCCGCTCGCAGATCCACTTGCCGCGCGGCGAGGCTCAGCGCTTGCGCGGACATGTCGGGTTGATCGTGGGCACGCGCGCGGCGCTGATCGAGCGGCTGCATGCCGCGCAGCCACTGCTCGCACAGAGCCAGTTCGGGTGGACTGAACGGGACGACCGCGTCGAAGTGACGTGTCCGTGGGGAAATCGTTACGACTGTCTCGACCCCGATGCACATGCGTCAAGTGACCCGTGGTCACGCATCGATCTTGGCATTGCGTATGTGCAACTTGACGTACCCGTGGGCTGCGCGTCGTCGATTGCTGCGTTCTACGGCGAGATGTTCGCGGCGTCGGCAGACGTGGGCGAGCGCAACGGCTCGGTGCAGGCCGTGGTGGCGATCGGAGGCCATCAGCAGCTCATCTACGCGGAAACGCTTACGGTAAGCCAGGAATACGATGGGCATCATATTCAGATATATGTGGCTAATTTCTCGGAACCTCATGCACGGCTCGCGGGACGCGGCTTGGTCTATGGAGAAGAGACGCATCAGTTTCGCTTCGCCGATCTTATCGACCCTATGAGCGGTGCCCAATGCTTCAGACTCGAACATGAAGTCAGGAGTTTGCGTCATCCGCTGTATGCACGACCTTTGGTGAACCGGAACCCGCATCTGACTAACCGGAATTACCAGATGGGTGACGAAGCGATCAAAGGTGCGTTTTGAACCGCGTCGTTCTTTGGTCGGTCGATTTCGCAAGACAGGAGGGCTTGCGCGGCCTTCGTGCGACCAACCAGGTCGTGTAACGAGAGCAACACTTTCCTTATGCCCCGTAAGTCCAAACGTCAACGTCAGCTTGTCGATAAAAAACAGATCGACTCGCACCGATCTGGCAATCGTCTCCGACCCTTACGTTGGCTATCCTGCGCGTGCAACTGGAACAGGGCTACGCTGTCACAACGTGCATGAGACTTGCTCCGGGGAACCCGCGTGAGAGCTGCCGGGCGGGCCTGCCGACTGAGACGGACGTCTCAATGACATCGATGGTGCATTGCAGTGTGATCTCCGCGAACACGCGTGGTACAACGCAATAACCAACGAAGTATCGATGTGTCGCGCAGCGACGTGACGTGTGCGACGCCATCGGACCGCCGGAGACTCGACATGCCCTATGTTCCGCAGACTCGACATATCGAACGCGTGCGCAATGCGATCGAGGCGCGTACGTTGCGCCCGGGCGAGAGTGCATCGCCGCGACTCATCTCGTCGTACCGGCGCTCGCTCGAGCAATATCACCTCGATCCGGGCGCCACGATTGGGCCCCGTATCCTCACCACGACGGAGCTACGCGATGTGCGGCAGCGCGAGGAACCGGTGTTGCGCGCATCAGGGCAGTGTCTGTCGCAACTGCATGAAATGGTGCGCGAAGCCGACTACTGCGTGATGCTGACCGATGCGGCGGGCGTGACGATCGACTACCGCGTCGACCCTGACCGGCGCAACGCATTCAAGCGCGCGGGCCTGTACCCCGGTTCGTGCTGGTCTGAGCGTGAGGAAGGCACGTGCGGCGTCGCGACCGTGTTGCTCGACCACGAACCTATCACCGTGCACAAGGTCGACCACTTTCGCGCCGCGTTCACTACGCTGACGTGCAGCGCGTCGCCTATCTTCGGCCTTTCCGGCGAACTGATCGGCGTGCTGGACGCATCGGCCGTACGGTCGCCGGACGACCGCGACAGCCAGCGGCTCGTGAACCACATCGTTCGACAAAGCGCGGTGTTGATCGAAAACAGTTATTTTCTGCATGCCACGACGCACCGCTGGGTGATCCTCGCGCATCGCAATCGCCACTTCGTGGAAACGCAGCCCGAGATTCTGATCGCCTTCGACGAGCGCGGCCGCGCGGTTGCCGCGAACCGCCGGGCGAAGGAATGCGTGTCAGGGCTCGAGCACATGCCGTGCGACGTGTCTGAGCTCTTCGATATCCGCGCCTTACGACTGCTCGATGCCCGCATGGGGTATGACTTCATCACGTTGCGGCTCGTAGGGAGCGGCGAGCCGCTTTTTGCGCGGGTACGCCCGCCGGTAGTTCATACGTCGCACCACCGGCATGGCGTAGCAGACGCCACCGTCAGTTCCCTTCCGGCGCCCTCAGGCGAAGCCGATACGAACGAGCGTCGACGGATCGTCAACGCGATGACGACGGCCAAATGGCATCCCGTCGAAGCAGCGAAGCTCCTCGGCATATCGCGGGCGACACTCTACCGGCGCATCGCCAAGCACAACATCGTCCCGCCACACCGACGCTGATCACGCCGCTTTTGTGGCCCTGTTCCACGGGGCCACAACCTGCCTTTAGCACTGTATTGACCATCCGTTTTTTATGGAGGAGTAACCGTGGCCGAAGTCAATTCCAGATCCACCGTAGCAGACGTGCTCGAGCGCCTGAACACCGCGCTCGCAAAGCGGGACATTCCCGCCGTCGTCGAACTGTTCCAGCCTGATTGTTACTGGCGCGACCTCGTGAGTTTCACCTGGAACATCAAGACCATGGAAGGCCGGGAGCAGATCGCTTCGATGCTGGAAGCGCAACTGGATAGCGCTGATGCATCTGATTTCCGCGTCGCCGTGGGTGAACCCGAAACCGAAGTGGATGGACTCGCGCAGGCGTGGATCACGTTCGAGACGGGCGTCGCACGCGGCAATGGTTTCATCCGCCTGAAGAACGGTCGGATCTGGACGCTGCTCACCGTGATGAGCGAACTGAAAGGCCACGAAGAACCGAAGAATGTCAGGCGTCCGATGGGCGCGGAGCACGGCGCGCGCACGGACCGGACGAGCTGGAAGGAGCGTCGCGAGCATGAAAATGAAACGCTGGGTGTGACGACGCAGCCGTATTGTTTGATTGTCGGTGGCGGACAGGGCGGCATCGCGCTCGGTGCGCGCTTGAGGCAACTGAACGTGCCGACCATCATCATCGACAAGAACGACAAGCCGGGCGATGCATGGCGCAAGCGCTACAAGACGTTGTGCCTGCACGATCCCGTCTGGTACGACCACATGCCTTACCTGCCGTTTCCCGACAATTGGCCAGTGTTCACACCGAAGGACAAAGTGGGCGACTGGCTGGAGATGTACACGAAGGTGATGGAACTGAACTACTGGAGCGCCACCACCTGCAAATCGGCCCACTATGACGAGACCGCGAAAGAATGGGTGGTGGAAGTCGAGCGTGGAGGCGAGACGCTCACGCTGCGTCCCAAACAACTCGTGCTCGCAACGGGCATGTCGGGCAAGCCGAATGTTCCCGCGTTCAAGGGGCAGGATGTATTCGAAGGCGAACAGCACCATTCGTCGCAGCATCCGGGACCGGACGCATATCGCGGCAAGAAAGTCGTGGTGATCGGCGCGAATAATTCGTCGCACGACATCTGCGGCGCGCTCTGGGAAGCGGGCGTGGACGTCACCATGGTGCAGCGCTCGTCGACGCATATCGTGAAGTCGGAATCGCTGATGGAGCATGCACTCGGCGATCTTTATTCGGAGCGCGCCGTCGCCTCGGGCATGACGACATGGAAAGCCGACATGACTTTCGCGTCGTTGCCGTACAAGATCCTTCACGAGTTCCAGATTCCCGTCTACGAGAAGATCCGCGAACTCGACTCCGGGTTTTATGCACGTCTCGAACGCGCGGGGTTCATGCTCGACTTCGGCGACGATGGCTCGGGTCTCTTCATGAAGTATCTGCGGCGCGGCTCGGGCTATTACATCGATGTCGGCGCGTCCGACCTCGTCGCTGACGGCAAGATCAAGCTGAAAAGCCGCGTCGACGTGGTGGAGCTGAAAGCGCGTTCGGTACTGCTGTCGGACGGCACCGAGTTACCCGCTGACCTCGTTGTCTATGCAACGGGTTATGGATCGATGAACGGCTGGGCCGCCGATCTGATCTCTCGCGAAGTGGCCGACAAGGTGGGCAAGGTGTGGGGCCTCGGCTCCGCGACCACGAAAGACCCTGGCCCGTGGGAAGGCGAGCAGCGCAACATGTGGAAGCCGACGCAACAGGAAGCGCTGTGGTTTCACGGCGGCAATCTGCATCAGTCGCGTCATTACTCACAGTATCTGTCACTGCAACTGAAAGCACGCATGGAAGGCATTCCGACGCCGGTATTCGGGCTGCAGGAAGTGCATCACCTGTCGTAGCGCAATGCGGACGTCTGGCGCTGAACGCAGGTCACGGTGTTCAGGCGAGCATGCATAACAATTCTTTCATGGGGCGACCGGCATGGCGGAACAGCAGTGAGCTCTGCGCATGCCGAAAGCAACGGTCCGGCAGTCCATTTGTGTTGAAGCTGACAAATCGGGCTGCCGGTTCAAACTTCTCGAAGGAAATGCGATGACTATTCATACGAAGGTGGCACTCGTCACCGGCGCCGGACAAGGTATCGGCCGTGGTATTGCAGTGCGCCTCGCGAAGGATGGTGCCGACCTTGCGCTGGTCGATATCCATGCGGAGAAATTGCAGGCGGTTGCAGCCGAGATTCGCGATCTCGGCCGACGGGTCACCACTTACGTGGCCGACGTGTCGAAGCGCGACGATATCTATGCCGCAGTCGATCATGCGGAAAAAGAACTGGGCAGCTTCGACATCATGGTCAACAACGCAGGGATCGCTCAGGTACAGGCAATTCTCGATGTCACGCCGGCCGAGGTAGAGCGGATTCTGAAGGTCAACGTCGAGGGCGTGTTGTGGGGCATTCAGGCAGCTGCGAAGAAATTCAAGGCGCTTAAAAAGAAGGGAAAAATCATCAATGCGGCTTCGATCGCGGGTCATGATGCGTTCGCGCTGCTGGGCGTTTATTGCGCAACGAAGTTCGCGGTACGAGCGTTGACGCAAGCGGCGGCGAGAGAGTTGGCGAGTGATGGGATCACGGTCAATGCCTATTGTCCGGGTGTGGTCGGAACGGACATGTGGGTCGAGATAGACAGGCGCATGGCGGAAATAACAGGCGCGCCCGTCGGCGAAACCTACAGGAAGTATGTCGAGGGTATCGCGCTGGGTCGTGCGGAAACACCCGACGATGTGGCCGGACTGGTTTCCTACCTCGCGGGCCCTGACTCCGATTACATGACTGGACAGGCACCGTTGATCGACGGAGGACTGGTCTACCGATAGCGCACTGGCGGTCTCGTAACAGGCCGGATCGTCCCATCTCCGGCCGACGCCTGTTCACTCCATAGCGCCACGTCGATCGACGTGGCTGGGGCTCTTTACGTCCGATTTCCACGCGCGCGACTGATTATCGCAATTCCCGCGCGCCATTCGATCGGGCTCTTATCGTATTGGATACGCCGATCATGGAACCCACCAGTTCGAACATGGCTGCGCAAGAGGAACTCTCTTCTGCGCCAGCGGGATTCGTCCTCAATCCTTTTGCGTTTTCGGTTGCTGTGTTTGTGATTGTGCACGTCATCAGCCTGTGCATATGGCGTTTGTTCGTCGATGCCAGACTGGCCGTCTGGAAGTACTCGCCGCAACCCTTTGGCATGTACCTGTTCTGGGGCATCCTGGTACTTGTCTTTATCGGGTTCAACTTCGGCATGGCGGGGTTTTCGGCATTCAGACAACCTGTCCGGGGATGTATCGCGACAGTCGCTACCGTCGCACTTGCATTCCTTTTGCCGGGTTTACTCGTTTATGGCTATGGCGCATTGGACCCGGCATTTACCGCAGTGGGCGGTGCCGGGTACGGTGCGGCCGGCCTGATTGTACTGATCGGCTTCTACGGTTTCGGCATCCTGGCGACAGGCATGTCGGGATGGCCGTGGTCCGATAGCGGCGTGAAGCCTGTCGCAGGCAGTGTTGCACAACTGGCGAGCGGTTGTTGCCTCACTGGACTCGGTTATTTTTTGCTTATATACCCGAACCTGACGACCACTTCTTCACCTCACGCACCGCTGCTTACCTTGCCGGTCGCGATCGGCTGGTTCTATTCCGTTATCGTCGCGTGGCTAACCACGTACCTCATTTTCGACAACTGGCCATGGACCATGCTGGGACGGAAAAGCCACACGGCGCTTGCAGCACTGGCGGGCAATTTCGTACTGGGAACAGCACTCTATTCAATCCATCTCGCGTTGCTGAAGTGGTTTCTTATGCCATCGAGCGCTATCGAAAAGCTCGGTGCGTCACTCCCAGTCTGGCCCGCGCAATTGGGTGTCTGGATTGCTGTCTGGCTGATCTTCTGGGTCAACGTCGCAGGCAACTGGCCGAACCGGTTCAGCATGTTCACGAACCGGGTAATACGCGCCTCGGTTTGTTGGGGATTGGGTTTGATTTCTTTTGAAATCTACACCCGATGGTTCGCCGTCTCCGTACTTCATGAAGCGGAAATCGTACCGGGCTTTGGTGGCGATCCGCTTACCTGGGTCGATCTGCTCAACTTCGTGATGCTGATTTATGTCGTCTATTTCGAATTCTATGGTCTTTCCAGAAAGAAGACCGTGAATAACCTTGCCGCTTGATCTTCACCCATCTGTGGGTAACGCGCGTTGCATGATGAACCGCGACGTGAATTCTGTATTTAACAGAAGGAGTCGTTCACTATGAAAGCTGCTGTTTACTACGGTAATCGCCAGATCACCATTGACGATGTTCCCGAGCCGTCTCCATCGAAAGGCGAAGTAAAGATCAAGGTAAGTCGAAACGGCATCTGTGGCACCGACATTCACGAATACTTCGACGGTCCAGTGCTGATTCCGAAGACTGAGCCGCATCCACTCACTGGCAGAACGTTGCCCGTCGTGATCGGGCATGAGTTCTCTGGAACTGTCGTGGAGATCGGGCCCGACGTCACGGGCATACGGGAAGGCGATAACGTCGCGATCGAACCAGTTATTCGTTGTGGCACGTGCAGGCCGTGTCGATCGGGCTTTTATAACGTCTGCAGTTGCGTGGGCTTCCAGGGACTCTCGTCCGATGGTGGCATGGCGGAATATGCGGTCGTACCGAGCCACATGGTTCACAAGCTTCCGGGGAACGTTCCTGTCGAAATGGGCGCGCTGGTCGAACCGATGGCAGTCGCCTATCACGCCGCCACGCTTGGAGACGTGAATGCCGGGAGTCGCACGCTGATTTTCGGCGCGGGTCCGATTGGTATCGGCCTGTGGTTCGCATTGCGCGGGATGGGCGTGACTGAGATTGACGTCGTCGAACCTTCGGCAACCCGGCGCAAGGCAATCGAAGGACTAGGCGCACGCACGATCGATCCCGCAAGCGTCGACGTGCCGGCGCTTATCGCGGATAGAATCAATGGTGAAGGTGTCGATGCGGCGTACGACGCCGCGGGTGTTCCCGCAGCTGTTGCGACCGCGCTGCAATCGCTTGGAGAACATCGGACACTTGTAAGTGTTGCGATCTACGACAAACCCATGCTGACACCTTTGCTCGAGACTGTTATGCGTGAGCGGCGCATACAGGGCACGCTCTGCTACACAGGCAAGGACTACAAGAGCGTGATCGACCTGATGGAGCGTGGGCACTATCGGACCACGGGTTGGGTTGAAACTGTGCCGCTGGAAAATGTGCTCGCCGAGGGTTTCGAAGAACTGCGAGCCGGGCGAAAAATGAAGGTTCTGGTTGACCCGGCACAATAGAATCCGGGTGCAGTTGGGCGGGTAGGTGCCAGTGCCAGCAGCGAAACCATTCATCGGTTCCCGCGACCGCGGCACCCCGAGGCAGATGTCGGCACGTGGCTTTTTGTCAGAAGCACTCGCGCAGTGTGGCTGACGGAGGTGGGTGTCGACTATCTGATGCGCGTCGAAGCCATTCTCGAAGCGCTCGAAGAGGCGAGTCCCGAAGCTTGCGAACAGCGCCACCCGCAGAGTTGATCGATCGTCGCGGAATGGTCTCAACGAGTCGACGCCCTTGGCCCACGGCCAATGATCGCCGTGACACCATCGCGTCGACCATTGGATTATGACGGGCGGGATCCCAGGCCAGCGCGGCGGTGACCACCATCACGCGCTCCTTCAGCGGACGAACGACGACGTTCTCAGACGCGAGCTTGTGCATGGAAGCAGGCACAAGGGCAATGCCCTGACCACATCCCACAAAAGCAATCTGTGACATCACCGACCGCACCTCATGCAAGACTCGAGGAGCAAAACCATGTGACTGACAAACTGCCGTCAGAAAGTCAAAGTATGCTGGACTGACCTCTCGCGACGACATTACTAAATACTCGATATCAACGGCAGGCACCCGTCTTTCTGGCGCCCGGCGCGCACGCCGAGTGGCTGCAGCGGCGTCGCGTGTGGATCGACACCGCCATGCTCTTCGACCACTACAACTGGATAGCCTGCTGCAGCAGTTCCAGCGCTTTCAGCTCGTCCAGCCGACCCGTGCGTGCCTTACCAGCCAGCGTCTTGATCAACGCCTCCGCGATCGGTGCAATACCGTGCAGCGTGTCCAGACTGGTCACGGAACTGACAGGCAGTAGCGCCGCATTTTGCGGTGGCGCTCCAGAGGCCGGCAATAACTCGGGCATTGACTCCGGGCGCGCCCCTGGCGATGTAGGAGCCGCGGCGTGACTGTCTGCCAATGTGCGGCCGGCAGCGTCGTCGGAGAAGTCATTGACGCGAGCTTGCGCGCTGACGATGGCCGTCTCCTTGACTTCCGCGTCATCCGCTGGGGCAGGTGAGGGCTGTGCGGACCCGCCCACGGCGGTCGCACGCTTGCGTCTTGTGCGGACCGCTTCGCCAGCGGGTTTCGCCTGTACGTCATTGTGCGCGGCCGGCGCCAACGGCTCGTCCTGCTTGACGGCTGCGCGCCCGCGTGGAGCCGGTGCAAGCATACGCGACACGGACTCCGGAATTTCCGCTTCGGTACGCGGGATGTCAAGCCAGCCAACAGGCAATCCGAGTCGCGCCGCAAACCGGTTTGCTTCTGCACTGTCCATGCGCTTTTTGCCGTGGAGCCGGTCGGCGATGTTGAATGCACTCATCTCCATGACGACGCCAAGTCGTACTTTTGATCCGTTGCGACTCGTGAGAAGGTGGAGGTTGGTGCGCCGGATGGTCTCCAGCTCAGCACTGTCGCTCAGTGCCAGCGGTTGTTGCTGTGGCATTTTGGGAGACACCTTGTTCTTCGCAGACGTAGCCTTGAGTGGAGCGCGGACTTTAGGCTGTCTGGCCGCTCCGCTTTGACTGTTCTTGACGGTCCTCGGGGAGCCGGCTGTGATTTTCTTGGGCATTTGTACTTCCTCGGACACACTGACTTCTGGAACGGCTTCGTCGTCGACCGTCCTGGCAACTGTCGGTTCAGGTACTTCGGACGCTGTGTCGGGACCTTCATCGATCTGAACGAAGTCGAGCGGTGACTTCAGACGCGCGATGGTCTCGTCCGCGAGCGCAGGATTGGGTTGGTCAAAGAAACCATGCGGTAAGCCAAGCGTAGTTTCCATGTGAAAGGCAGTCTCCGGCGTGAACCGCTCGCCCTTCATCAGTTCGGCCACGCGCGCCATGTTCGATTCGAGTGCGATGGCGATATTCTCTGCGCCGACCGCATCGATTAGAAACTGGAACGATCGTGTCTTGAAGATGGAGGCAGTTTGCGCGGCGTCTTTGGCCGGCGCTTTCACATACGGAGAACTCTGCCGTTGGGGCGGAGAAGTTTTCTCGTGGTGAAGTTGGCGTGGACCGTTGCGCCGGGATCCCGCATATCGCCCGCGGGGTTGACTCATAAGATACGGCTCCATGCGGTGTGTATTCTGGATATGCCGATTATAGACGAGGCGATTTGGGTGCAGGTGAGGCGCTTTAGCCATCCAGACTTACGGCACGGGGACATCAACCTGATTTGCGCGCGCGAGCAAAAGATGAAGCCAGGCGAGAGAGCTCGGCCTCATTCACCAAGGGAGAAAAGAGGCGGCCAGAGGTAGGGCGTTCCGGACAACCTGCCGAAGCGCTTTCTTGCGGCGGGTTATGAGACGGGGCAGTCCTGACGACGCGAGGATCGTCCGGAGGCGTAGCGCACAACGGCAGAACTGGAGCGCTGGAAGCATCTTTCTGAGCCGCAGGTCAGGCAAAACTGACGGCGTCTCGCCTGACCTACCCGCAGCCGTTCGATCAGGTCAGTCGAACAGTAGCACCTCAAGACGTTAGGAAATGCAGCGCTGGCCAATCTTACGCTGCGAATCAGAGCCCGCATACGTTGCTTATCTACGGGCTCCCTGCATCAGAACTGATAACCCAGTTTCAGATTAGCCGCTTGCGCCGACGCATGAGTCGTGTTGATCAATGCGTCGTAGCCCAACGAAACCGACATCGCTTTCGTCGGGCGCATGCTCACGCTGACGCCCGTGGTCAGATAACCGCGCGGCAGGCTTGTGCCGGGCGCGGTGAACAGCGTGCCGTCCTGTGCGTTGACGGCAACGCTGCGGTTCGTGTCCAGCAGTTCATGCGCGTAGCCCAGCCGGACCTGCACATTGATTGGCTTCAGGTCGCTACCCAATGCCTTGTCCAGCGTGACTTCGGCATACGGCTGCAGACTATGCACATTGTCGGTTCCGACGTTCAGGTCCTGTCCGCCTGCGCCGCTCTCGCCGAAGCCGTTTGCATGGAAGTACGCATAGCGCAGGCCGGCGCGCGGCGTGACGACGAAACTGCCCAATGACAACGGCAAGCTGGCTTGCCCGCCCAACGTGAATTCGTGTCCGATGTGATCGCCTTCGGCCGTGCCGGCGGCACCAAACGGTCGCTTCTGCGACAGGAAGTCGAGCCCGTAGCCCGCAGTTGTCGACAGCGTGATGCCGCCGAACGCGCGGCTTCCATAAGCGGCAACGCGCAGCGTGTCGACACTGCCCGAGTCGCCCGTCTGTTGTTCGTCGATATCGGCGTGCGAATAACCCGCAGCGACGCCGACGGTGTAATTGCCGCGCTTGCTATCGAGTCCCGACAGAAAGCCGTAGCGGTTCGCCTGAAAGCCCGGCAGACCGTTCGTGCCGCCGATCTTGGTCTGTCCGCCCGTGGCATCGATCCAGCCTGCGGGTGAAGCCGCCGTCGCGGCGGAGGCACGCCCCATCCGGTCGAGAAGACTCGTGTTCGCAGTCTGCGCACCCATCACGGATGTCGTGCCCAACGCGGTGTAAATGCTCGTGTTGATCGGGGCCACCACGTTGGTCAGTATGAGCACAACCTCGTTCGCACCGTATGCGAGCGCAGATTGCAGCGAGCCGAGCGTCGCACCTGCCGACACCGTGCTCGTCACCGACGAGAACTGCCCGCTCACGCCGTTCGCAGCAGAGACAATCGTGTACTGCTTCGCCGTGTACGTGCCCGGGTCATAGGTGATCGCCAGTACCCCGTTCAGCGTCGCGGTGCCAGCCACTTTCAGCAGCGAAGCTTCCGTCGGACTGACTTCGATTGCCAACGTCGCGTTGCTTGCCTGGCTATAGTTGCCCCCGACGCTCAGCGTTCCGATCGAACCACCGGGCGCTACCGTACCGCCATTGTTTGCGACGCTGCCGGTGATGGTGCCATGCCCGCGAAGCGTGCCGCTTGCGTTGACCTGCACATTGCCCGCGACGCTCGCGCTCGCGTGGTCGATGTCGCCCACCTCGAGCGTGCCACCGTTCACAACCGTCCCGCCGCTATACGTGTTGGTGCCGTTCAGAATCAGCGCGCCCTGCTGGATCGTCAGGCTGCCGCCCGTTCCACCCGCGATGCCGCCGTCGGTGATCGAGCCATCAAAGGTGCCTGTCGCGGCCGTCATGCGCAGATTCTGCGCGCCGAGCGCGACAACCCCAGTTCCCGCGAGCGTCGTCAGCGACGTGCCTGCGGTTTGTGAGAGATCCAGTACGCCGTTGTTTGTCACCTGCGACGAACTGGCGATACTGCCGTTCCCTGCGAGAGCAAGCGTTGCCCCCGACTGGATCGTTGTCGCCCCTGTGTATGTATTGGCGCCCGTGAACGTCACCGACCCGCCGCTGCCGCTATTGGCAATCGTGATATTGCCGCCATGCGTCGCGTCGGAAAACACCCCTGAGAACGTTGCAGCATGGCCCGCCTGGTCGATCGTATTGGTGGTCGATGCATCGAGGGTGAAGTTCTGGCTGTACGTCTGGTTGCTCGTGTCGATCTGCAGGGAGCCGCCCTGAAACGTCGGACTGGTCGTCAGACCCAGGCCGCTAGCGACGGAGCTTGCGCCTGCAGAGATGGGCGACGTCGCACAGGTGTTGACCGACTGAAACGCCGCGCATCCGGGCCCAGTCATTGAGAACGTAAAGGCGTCTGCCGATTGGGTTCCGCCAATGTTGTACGCAATCAGAACGCTATACGTCGTGCCCGCCACGAGATTAAGTGTGGAAAACGTCGTGGTGTACGGGCTGGATGAGCTGGGAGACAGCTCACTCGCGAAAAAGTTGGTGATCGGCGTTGTCGGCGCGGTCGAGCTCGGAGAGAACAGGCCGGTCAGGAAGAACGTCGTGTTAGTGACGGGCGAGGTCGTGGCCGTGGCGGTGTAAATGCCGGATACGGTGACCGTAAAGCTGTAAAGCGAGTAATTCCAGACCCACGAGGCATACGAACCTGAGAAGCTGGTGTTTACCGTGCCCGATGGCGTCGGAATAGAGGGGGTCTTCGTGCCCGTCGTGCTGCTCCAGCCACCCGAAAAGCTTTCCGTCACACCTGGCACCGCGAAAGCGATCTTGGGTGCGATGCCCAGACCGAACAACAGCGGAGCGATGATCCCCGGCGCAAGCCGTACAAACTTGCTTGACTGATGCGTCTTGCGTCCTGTGCGCGGCAAGCCCTCATTCTTCAGATTTCGATTCGACTGCCTGTTCCGACGACTGCCCCGCGACATGCAACTCTCCAAAATATAGGGGCATTACCCCGAGTCCAGTGGCGCGACGTTGCCCGGGATGCTCGTGAATGCTGGCGCGATCACGCTCGAGACTCGTTTCAAAACCACTCCGAGTTGCAATAACGGCAACCAACAGAAATTATTTAGAACGTTTGGTAAGAAAAAGGCGGTGATGTTGGGCCCAGTCATCGGGCCCTATTGGAGGTCCGCTTTCTGGACAGTTTGGATCAACGGTATCGCTACCCAGGCCATTCGGACATCGGCTGTGCGCGGCACCGATTTCATGGACTCCGAAATGTAGATGCGAGTAATTGCGCGGACCCGCTCTGTCGAAGAGACGTTCGGCAGCCGCCATCAATGACTTCGGCACCAGCGTCGCTCCTTTAACGGGTAGGCAGTCGCTAACTGTGTACGTCGTTCGCAATATGTGATTGGGAACCGTTCGCGCAGTTTCAGCCTGTTCGGTTTTCCGGTTGCGGTGCGCGGCAACTCGTCGACGAAGACGATGTGGTCAGGAACACACCACTTCGCGACCTTGCCATCGTAGAGCGCGAGCAGTTCATCGCAGTGATGTCGGCGTCCGGTTGCCTGAGCGAACTGATCGATTCGCACCTGTATTTGATAGGGTCTTTGCTGCGATCAGTGATGCGCATGTACACATGCCGAGGGATGGTTGCAACGTAGCCCGTTGGAAGCCAGCCGTCGACGAGTGGTGACGCGTCGCTGTGAAAATACCGGTCGATGATCGCCTCGTATTCTGTGCGTCTTTCAGCCACCGCATTTCCACGGGTGACACCACCAGTTGTCGTGATTCGCAGTTAAATCGAAGATGAATCCGACCGGTATGCGCGGGGACGTGGGTGATCGTGGAGGTCAGTTGTTGGGCTGACTTTGGAAGTTGGCGTCCGGTGCAGTGGCGCGCGATCATCGGCGAGCGTCGAATTTCCGAGATCGGCCAAGAACGGCCGGTCGACGACTTTGCCTAGATGATTTTCAATCGACGTGTGAACGGCAAGCAATTTTCTTCGTGGATTGGATTTCAGACCATAATGTGTGGAAAATATAAATGTCTCTGATTGACGATTTTCTGCCTCATTATGATTTCCGTGAGCTGTTTACGCCGACCGAAAATTGAGCCAGAGTAGGGATCGCGTCGACTGAAAATTGATCAGGGAAATCAACCTATCCTGCCAGTTTTCCGGGCAGGGCGTTTGGAGAAGTGCCCCATGACTGAAAGTGTCCATCCCTTTTACGAGTCGAATCGTAGCGTCATGGAGGCCAGCATGCGCCATCGCCTCGATTTGGCCGAAACGATCTTGCGCGAGTGCGCGCACCTTTCCGACATCGAAGGCATCAAGCGTGAGGTGATGGCTGAATTCGATTTAGTGCTCACCCAGTTGCCCTATGTCGGCGGCTCGGAAAATCGCATGAGCAACTTCTTCATGCGCCTCATTGGCTTCCTGGCCTTCGGCCGGGTGCTCCGACGGCATGGGGTGCCGCTGGCGATGATTAGCGACATCGCGCGAGAAACTTTGAAGTCACAAGGGCTCGCAGTGCCCGAAGCAGAGCGCCTCGCTGCAGGTCGCCAATTTTTGTCGCCGGAGAACCGAGCCCTGCTGAGCAGGCAGGCCGTCATGAGCATGACAGAAGGCCACCGGAAAGCGTTCCCGGACGATTTTGCATACGAGTTTGTTGAGCCGAGCTTAGGTGACAACTTCGAATTCGGTATTAACTACACCGCTTGCGGCTTCTGCAAGTTCGCCGCTCGCCATGGTGATAAGGAAATTCTGCCCAGCATCTGTGGGCTCGATTTCGACGACTATGCGACACGGGGCATCCATCTAGAAAGGACGCAAACATTGGCAGGTGACGCGAGCCATTGTAATTTCCGGTTCTCAAGACTGAAGCCTGAGTAGGACTCACGGCTGGATGGTTGCAATAGGTTGCCTTCTACAATTCTGAGAGCTATGCGCCGATCAAAACCGAACGTTGGGAAGCCCGGCAAGCGCGGATGTTCATAATCGAAATGAATCCTCGAGTGGCAGATCTCGGGAGGTGTGACTGGCTGAAACGGGTCGACTGCTGTCTCCGGAAACATACAAAGGACCGACGCCGCAATAGCGAGCGCAGGTGCGAGAAGTTTCATCCGACTGCCCGCCTACGTGTCCGCGGGCGTGACAAACCTGTGCTATTGCCTCATGATGGGACCGACGTCTGCTGTGTCGTTCCACTCGTGCCGCCCTGTTGAAGTCGCGGCGGCCTCCCTCGCCAGGCGATCTGCTGGCCCAAACCGGGTTCAATCATGCAGAGTCGGCCAGTCACACCCCATTCGTCCCTCGAAAGGGACCTCATCCTGAACGTGGATGACAATTCCGCGGCTCGCCTCATCAAAACCCGGTTACTTCGGGCCGCGGGTTTGACTGTCGTCGAGGCAGAGTCGGGCGAGCAAGCCCTGGAGATGGTCCAGACGAGCTTGCCTTCTCTCGTTCTTCTCGACGTACGGCTCCCTGACATCGATGGCATCCACGTTTGCCAGCGGATAAAAAAGGATGCTCGAACCCGCCATGTGCTCGTCTTGCAAACCTCGGCAGTGCTGTTGTCGAGCGCAGACAGGGTGCAGTCACTTGAAACCGGTGCCGACAGCTACATCACCGAGCCCATCGCCGGTCCGGAACTGGTGGCCAATGTTCGTGCGCTGCTTCGGCTCAGCCGTGCCGAGCGGTCGCTGCGCGAAGCCGACCGGCGCAAACTGGAATTCATCGCCATCCTCGGCCATGAACTTCGTAACCCCCTTGCGCCCATTCGAAACGCAATCGAACTGACCGACCCCAGGTACGCGGCGAGCCAGGACGCCATCCACGCGGCCTGGCAAACAGTTGGCCGACACGTCGATCACCTCTCGCGCCTGGTCGACGACCTGCGGGATGTTTCCAGTCTCGCGCATGGGAAGCTCAGACTCGATTTTGAGAGCATCGACGTCGCCGCGAATGTCGCCACCGCCATTGAGATCAATCAGCCTCAACTCGACACGCGCAGACAGTCAGTAACCGTCAAGCCGCTGCCACGTGTATCGGTGTGGGGAGACCGTGTGCGTATGGTGCAGATGTTGAGCAACCTTGTGTCTAACGCCTCCAGATACTCACCCCACGGCACCTGCATAAACATCCATGCCGAAGAAGGCGAGGGCGCGGTGTCGATTCACGTGCTGGACAAGGGTATCGGCATTGCTACAGAAGACACGGCAAGGATTTTCGAGCCCTTTGTTCAATCGCCAAGAACGGAAGAAGCTTATAGCGGTGGACTCGGGATTGGCCTGGCCCTGGTGAGAGCGCTCGCGGAACTGCATGGTGGCGCGGTCACCGCGCACTCGAAGGGCCCAGGAACCGGCGCAGAATTCACACTGACATTGCCAGTATTTAACGGCTCAGTTCTGCGGACCGGCCTGCCCGGTGCATCGGGCGTCGAAAATGTCTCGCGTCGTTCCATCCTCGTGGTCGATGATGACCCGGACAATGCTGCCTCGTTGTCGATGCTGCTTCGAACACTGGGGCACGAAGTCCATTCTGTTCATACTGGCAGGGCGGCACTTGCATTTAACAGTCGCAATCGATTCGATGTGGCAATCATCGACCTGGGCATGCCGCAGCCAGACGGCTTCGAGGTTGCACGGACAATCCGCGCCAGCCCATTCAACGCCGCGTCGCTGCTGATTGCATTGACGGGACATGGACAGGACGAGGATTTCCGCGCTTCGCGCATGGCCGGGTTTGACCATCATCTCGTCAAGCCTGTTGATCTGAAGACATTGACCGAACTGCTCGCGAAAGTGCCCTAGGCGCAGTGTCGTGCATGGCTGACCTTCGGTTATGCCGTGATTGATCGCAAAAGCCGGGTCGCGTCAGGGCAGGTGCCACCCGATCACGACCTTGTACACCGCTTCATTCGAATGGCATAGCGATTGCTGCAATCCTCACGCCGAACGTCGTCGTATCGGCGTTCTCTTGTGTGAGCCTTGACCGCTGCAGCGCAGCAGGAGGAAGACAGATGTCAACTCCGTCCTATCGTCCTTACCGCAACTGCACCGTCGATGTCCGCGTGACGCCCGGACGAACGCATGCGCTTGGCGGCGCATATCGGCGATACCGAGTCGTCTGGACAGTTTCTTCCCCCGGTCGCCCTGACGGGCAGGTTGTCAGCTTCCCGGAACAATTTGATTTTCTCTCGGAGCAGGACGCGTTGCGCTACGGCGAAAAGCGGGCACATACATTTATTGATTCCCTTTTTTCGACTCCGCAACGACACGAATTGGATAGCGACCACGTCGCATGATGTAACTGTTCATCTGCGTGGTCGGCACATGCTGCGTGTGCTTGTTGCGTCGACACAGAGCCATCCGTGGGGCCGGATATCGATACGGCAACGATAGCTCGTCGCGGATGGCCCGCGTGAGAGTGAGACCCGGTTCGTGCGCGGACGCGCATCCGCTTTCACGTGAGGTTGTAGGTGAGGTCCAACTGGATGCCGGGCGGGAAAGTTACCTGGGACGTGGACCAAGATACCTGATTGCGGCATGACAGCGCGAGGCAGGCTTCCAGGCGTGTGTGCCTGCGATCGCCTGTCCAGGAATCTCACTGTGGCGCAAGCGCCTCAAGCTGAGCCTGTGCAGTCTCTTCAGGGTGCTGACGACGATACTCGTTAAATAGTTGAGAGCAGAGTTGCGCGAGGTCGTCGAGGTACACGGCCTGATCTGCGTGTTCAATCTCACGTGCGTTTAGCACGTCGTCAAGTACGGGGGCGAGGCGACGTAACCGTCGAAAAGTGTCTAAGTCCAGTTCCATGTCAGTTCCTGTGATCACGCGAATGCTAGCTCTTCACAGTTACGGCAGGTTTACCGTAGGTCTGGTGACGAGCGACTCCTGAGGAAACGTGTTCACGTACGACGAGCCTCAAGCATTCAATACGCTAACACGCCGGAAAAGCCCACGCCGTCCAAGGCATCGATGGGCGTAGGGCATCAGACTGAATAGAACAACGGTGATTCAGAAATTGTTCCGCGCCGCACAAATTCTTAATCGACAAGATCAACAATGTCCAGCAAACGGTTGCTGCATAACGCCTCCAAATATCGGCATAAAACAGGATTTGCCGGATGCCGGCCAATTGCATTGCGAACCGCACAGCTGCATTGTGCATTGCACACAAAAACAATATGTTCAAAAACGCAGAAAGGGAATACCCTTAGGAAACTTCCCTATTGAGGCGTTTGCTTGTGTCGACTCTTCTGGAACAGGACGGACTCGTAGCAACCTGGTGTCGAATCAACGTTGGCGCGGAACACAGTAGGACTGTTTGTTCTGAGGTGGGTCAGCATGGCGAAGTGGTAGCGTTTCCACAACAATCAGCCCGGCGACAGATTATTGCAACGGATATCTACTGTCAGATTACTGAGCAGCTTGGCCATATCGCCGGGCTGTCGACTGCCGTTATGACACGGTCGTTCGGCATCCGTGTACCAGACGTGGTGTGGATGCTCCCAGAAAAGTGGGAAGGAATTGACCGGGATCTCCCCGTTCCGTTTGCGCCAGATCTCTGTGTAGAAGTGCTTCTTGATCGGCCTACGACAGGCATTGCAAACAGGGTGAACGCTTATCTGGAAAGCGGCGCTCGCGAAGTCGCAATCATCAGATCACGCGGCCAGGTGCAGTTTTATGGCACCGAGGGACTACGGAAGCAATCCATCTTCGACATCTCGCTGTCGCTCGAATCAATCTACTTCGACGCGTGAACTATCCCGGCATGAAGCCCAGCGCTTCCCTTGAAGCGCGGTTTTTGGATAGAACCTTCTGATTCTGCGCGCGCTATCGGCATTAGGGGGCAGTCAAACCGTCGGTCGCGGCTTACGCGCCTCGTTTGTGGCGTGACTCATTTCTGGAACGCACTCTGGTGGCGACGCTACATGGACGCGAACTGGCGCAGGCCGCGGAGAACATTGCCGCTGAAAGTAGCCTGGAGCTTCGGGCAGTTGTGGACGGGCAGGGCGTGCGGCATCTGCCGACATAGCGTCATACTCGCCAGCGGCCGCTACGCGATGCCAGACGGCCTGCAGGCGCGCGCTGGAACGATATTCGCGATGTCCAGGAATCATAGCGACTGCGCTGAGAACGTGTCGCACTGGCGGATATCGCCGCTCGACAAGCCGCGCCGCAGCCAGCGCTGCCTTTGCTCACTCGTTCCATGCGTAAATGCTTCGGGCACGACACGCCCCTGCGATTGCCGTTGCAGACGGTCGTCGCCGATTGCGCCGGCTGCGTTGAGGCCCTGTTCGAAATCGCCCGGCTCGATCAGCCTGGCATTTTGTTGCTTCGCGACCGCAGCCCATACACCGGCAAAACAGTCGGCCTGCAATTCAAGGCGCACGGACAACGCGTTGCCCCGTGCGCCAGACATACGCGCACGGGCCGCTTCATACTTGTCAGAGATGCCCAGGACATTCTGCACATGATGCCCGACCTCGTGCGCGATCACATACGCTTGTGCGAAGTCACCACCGGCACCGAAGCGGTCACGTAATTCACGGTAGAACGACAGATCGATATAAACGGTGCGGTCAGGCGGGCAGTAGAAAGGGCCCATGGCGGATTGGCCGGTACCGCAAGCAGTTGGCGTCGCGTCGGTGAAAAGCACGAGTTTGGGCGCCGGGTAGTCCTGATTGAAGCGCGTCCGGAAGATCTGCTGCCAGGTGCGTTCCGTGTTACCGAGCACACGACGTACAAACTGGCTGCCCGGATCTTCGATGGGACGCGCATTCGTTGGCCCTGGGTGCTGTTGAGCGCTTCCCTGGAGCACCTGTGCACCATTGATGATGGTGAGTGGATTGATGCCAAAGAAATACGAAGCGGCCAGTGCGATGATGATGGTGCCTATACCGATGCCACCTCCGACCCGCATTCCGCCGCCTCGCCGGTCTTCGACGTTCTGACTTTCTGCTTCATCATCAAGGCGCATGTTTCCTCCGGATGTCTTGCATACTTGCGCGACAACTTGATCCGTCACAAACGGATTTTATATGCCGGCGCCGGTCTCACTGATCGTGGCTTGAGATCAAAGATAGACGCGCACCGATATAGGTTCATTTGGCGAACGACGGTCCCGGCTGGTGGATCTGTGCGGGGAACCCGGAAAGGCTTGGACCGCGGCTTTCCCCGGCCTTTTTTTGTCTGCGAAACGGATAACCCGTTTTTTTTTGTCTGTGAAACGGATAACCCGTTATTAGAAGCCCACTCCCAGGCCCACGCCTAATCCGCCGCCCATGCTGCCGCCTCCCACGCCCACGCCGATACTGGGACCAGGCGCGTAATAGGCCGGGCCGTATGCCGGATCGTTGTAACCGTAAGGCGGAACCGCTACGCATCCCGACACGGCGACTGCGAGTACCAGACTGCCAAATAATCGGAACATAATCGTCTCCCGTCAGGCGTTCAGACAGCAAGTGGCATTCCCAAGGCGTGGATGATCCGACCTCAAACCGGTGATAAATAAAATTATCGTGAATCGCCCTGATTTCCGATACCGGTCTGACAGGAATCTGCCGGCAGCCAACACGCTTGTGACTCACCGTATTTGTGGAGCATGATGCAGATGATATGCAACATGGAGTCGCACATGGGCAAGGCACTCGAGGGTCGACCGCGCAAATCCACCAACGTTACCTTGCCGCCCGAGGTACTTGAGCGCGCCAAGCAACTTGGCATCAATCTTTTGCGGGCGAGCGAGCGCGGCGTGCGTGAAGGAATCCAGGAGGCGGAGGCCCGCCGTTGGGCAGAAGATAACGCCGAACTGGTCGCCGCATACACTGCGATGGTCGATCGTGACGGGCTTCCGCTTGCGAAATACAGGACGTTTTGATGGCCAGGTTTGATCTCTACGCGAACCCCGACGTTGAGACGCAAACTGGCACCTTATCTGCTCGACGTTCAAAGCACCCGTGTCGGTATTTTGCCGACACGCATCCCGATTCCTCTGCGACCTGTCGGACATCTCGCCTTTTCCGGCAAGCCATCCGATCTACTCCCCGTGTTCGAAATCCACGGCGAAGAATGTTTCCTTGATACGCCCGGCATGAGCGCGGTCCCCCTGAATGCTCTTGGCAAATGCATCGGTTCCCTTTCAGATCGACGTGAGGCCATTCTCGCGGCGCTCGACCGGATCTTCGGCGCATACTGAGTTAATAACCGGGCACCTTTGATCGCAAAGGGGAGAGTGGCGCGTCCGCAAATTCAACCTCAAGCCACATTAATAGCTGCGCCAGATTTCTGTCGATTCTTGTCGTGTGACTCGATGTCCTCGATCATGTCGCGCGACATCTATGCGCTGGCCCGCGCGGTCGCGCACCTGCTGCTCGTGCGTTTTTCGTGCGCGCATTGACTGCTCGCAAAGCTGTTTGCGCAGATCGCGCCTTTTCCACCAGACAAAACCGGATCCACTCCGTTACCGGGGTAATCGTCCCTTTTGTGCCGAATCTGGCGGCACCACCGCGCAAAGTCGCTCGCAGCAAGCCCCTGCGTGTCGTCACCTGTCGAGCAAATCGCGATTGCCCAAATCATTGAACGGGAACGGCTTTCAGGACTACCCCGATTGCCGCACCAACACCAACACCAACATGAGCGATCACACCGGCTCGCAACATGCGCTGCGCCGCAGCGCATGCATTCCGTCACGCGCGGGTACGTGAAGTGCTGACCGGTCCTGACATGGGCTGATCGGCCACGGGTAGGGCAGCCGGTCGACAGTCACGACAATGGAGACGACGTCATGAGCGAATCACCTTCTTCGGATGTGCCGGATCCCACACGTCGCAAGATCCTTGCTGCGCTCGCGGGGAGTGTGGCGTTGTCGGCCTGCGGTGGAGGTGGCGGATCGTCTGGCAGCACGGGTTCGACGAGCGGCATACCGCCCGACCGCGCGAATCTCCCGCGACCCGCGTTGCCGGCCCCAGCCGCTTCAGGCGTCGATCACATCGTGCTGGTCACGATGGAGAACCGCTCGTTCGATCATATGTTTGGCTGGGTGCCGAACGCGGAGCATCAACAGGCCCGCCAGTTCACCGACGCATTCGGCCAGGCGCAAGCGTCGTTCGCGTTGACATCGAATACGGCATACGGGTTTCAGGCGTGTTCGTTCGCCGATCCGAACCATCTGTATGACGCGGGGCGCACGCATCTCGCCGGAGGCGCGATGAACGGCTTTCTGCTGACGCCCGGTACCAGCCTCACGCGTGGCGACCTGTTGCCCATCGGCTATCTCGGCGCGGCCGATCTCGACTTCTATCGCGGCGCCGTCACGCAATACACGGTTTGCGACTACTACATGAGCGGTATTCTTTCGGCGACGTTTCCGAACCGTCTCTACCTGCATAGCGGCGAGACGGATCGCCTCGACGACAGCGTCGACACGTCAACGTTGCCGACCATCTGGGACCGGCTCGACGCAAAGAACGTCTCATCGACGTACTACTTCCACGACGTGCCGTTCACGGCGCTGTATGGCACGCGCTATGTTGGCCGCTCCAAACTGTTCGCGGACTTCCTCTCGGATGCGGCTTCCGGCAATCTGCCGTCGTTCTGCATGGTCGATCCGAGTTTTGCGGGCGAGGCGCAAGGCACATCGAATGACGATCACCCGCATGCCGACGTGCGCAACGGCCAGGTACTGCTCGGCCAGATCTACGACGCGCTGCGCACCAGCCCGAACTGGAGCACGACGCTGATGATCCTCGTGTATGACGAATGGGGCGGCTTCATGGAGCACGCGGTGCCACCCGTCAAGCCTGTATCGACGGCGGAGCAGGGCGTCGGCAACGATGGCCGGCTGGGCTTTCGCGTGCCCTGCATGCTGTTCGGGCCGCGTGTTCGCGCAAACGTGGTCTCGCGCTATCCGTTCGATCCCAGTTCGATTCATCAATTACTCGCGTGGCGCTTCGGTCTCGATGCGTTAGGCGTGCGGGCGACCGACCCGAGCACATTCAACATGGCCTACGCGCTCGACTTCACCGACGCTGCGCGCACGGATGCGCCCGCCATTGCCGTGACGCAGGGCACGTTCGGGGTCGAGTGCTCGACGGCGGGGATCATTCCGGGGCTTGGTGGCGTCGATCATAGCCAGCAGATTCCGTCGACATCGGCTTCGCAACCGGCCGTGGCCAACCCGCCTGGCGGACGCTTCGCCGATCTGCGCGCAAAGGCGACCGCGCTTGGCTTCCCCGGCGGCACGTAAATTCTGCGCAGCGTTTGCATCGGCCATATGAATTACGGCTCTGCGAGGGATATCGCAGAGCCGTAATTCATTGTCGAAACAGGCGTACTGCGACTGCGATACTCAGGCCGCCTGCTTGCGCTGCTCGCCGAGTTCGGCTTCGACAGGTTGTTTATCGGACTCGGATTCGGGCACGGAGCCGGCAGGGCGGTGCACGTCATGCGTGACGAAACCCAGCTCGCGGCTCGGCACGTCGAACCAGTCGCGATGCGAGAACGAATCGCGGATATCGTCGAGACCGCTTTGCCAGTGCTCGAGCATCGTATCCATGCTGAACTCGTAGTCCTTGTAATGGCCTTGGTACGGCTTGTTCCTGTAGATCAGATGCACGACGTTGATCGCGCTGCCGTCCGCAGCCTGTTTGGCGAGATGGAACAACGGGTCCGCCTTCAGCACCGAACCCGGCACATGCTCGAGGAGTTCCTTGATGAAGCGCGCGTGCTTCTGGCGCTCGGCGAGCATGTTCGTGATTGCGCGCGTGCGGCTCGAATACTGGATATCCTTCGCGCGCTCGGAGATGTCGAGAAAGTCGCCCGACGCGTTGGCGCGCGCGCTCCACAAATCGACCTGAAAAACCTGCGTGTCCTTCAGGCAAAACGACCCTTGGCTTTACGTGGCGGCCACTCGCAACGGATGTTGCATCGCACGAAGTTGCGAACAACTTTAGTTATGCAAACGGACGCGCTGCAACGCAGTCCGCGACACGGGGCACTCTCGAAACAGCTTTATGACGAACTTTCCCGACTGACTTTGTAAGGCCCGTTCAGTTGTGGCGGCGGCACCTGGCATCCCCGCGCCGCTCAGTGTTTCCATAATCGAATTATGCGGCCCGGTGGCCACCATAACCTGCTTTGCTTGCACGAACGGCGGCTAAAAACACGGCGGCCGATTACCTTGAACCCCCACCGTGACCGCCTCCGCCGCCTCCGCCGTTTCCACCGTTTCCACCGTTTCCACCTGCGCCGTGACCGCCTGCGCCTGAACTGCCAGCGCCGTGCCCGCCTGCGCCCGAACTGCCGGCACCCGAACTGCCAGCACCCGAACTGCCAGCACCCGAACTGCCAGCACCCGAACTGCCAGCACCCGAACTGCCAGCACCCGAACTGCCAGCGCCCGAACTGCCAGCGCCCGAACTGCCAGCGCCCGAACTGCCAGCGCCCGAACTGCCAGCGCCCGAACTGCCAGCGCCCGAACTGCCAGCACCCGAACTGCCAGCACCCGAACTGCCAGCACCCGAACTGCCAGCGCCCGAACTGCCAGCGCCCGAACTGCCTGAGCCCGAACTGCCAGCGCCGTGCCCGCCCGCACCCGAACTGCCTGCACCCGAACTACCGGCACCCGAACTACCGGCACCCGAACTACCGGCACCCGAACTACCGGCACCTGAACTACCGGCACCTGAACTACCGGCACCTGAACTACCGGCACCCGAACTGCCTGCACCCGAACTACCGGCACCTGAACTGCCCGCACCCGAACCGCCTATGCCCGAACCACTTCCGCCATGGCTACCTGCAAGCTGTCCTTCAGCCAACTGCTGTGAAGCAGAATTTGGAGGAGGGGCAGCGCGTTGATTGAACGAAGCAGAATCCACTGGATGAGCGATCTCAGCTTTGCCAAGCGCAGTCTCCCGGGCGGGAGCCGACGATGATCGCGCGACTTGATCAGACGACGATGCATGTTGCGCAAACGACGTGGGTCGATTGATCGCAGGTCCATGCCGCAACTTTGTTCTCACATGCGGCGGCGGTTGACGGCGATTTGTGACCGAATGCGGTGCAGCAGAATCCGGAATTGGTTTAGTGCTGTGATCGGATGGAGCGGACAATACAGGCGGGGCTAGTTCAGCACTGGCGGCCGCAGTTCCGCGAGTGGATAACGACGATGTTGGCGCGACATCCCCAGACCAGGACGTATGTTGCGATGACGACGTGGACTCGATGGTCCCGAGTGCGTCATCAAAACCGAACCGACCGCCAGATACGACGACACCCATGACTCCGACAGCCAATGATGCGCTTGCCCACGCAACCCAGAGCGCAAGGCGCTTGCCCCGCAAAGGCAGTGGGGCGTCGATGTCTGTATCGAAGCGACCCGCACCCGAATGCGCAGGCTCACCTTGGCCGGACACTACGAAACGCTTGGTATCGTTTCGTCTGATACTTCCATTCGCCACGTTCATGTGCCGTCCCCCTGCGGAGTGTCCATCGAAGTGCGCCGCGGGACCGTTCTGCCCTGTTGGTCCCCCTGGCTCCGCCACGGCAATGGGAGCGGTCAACCAGTCTTTCTATCGTAAGTCTCTGAGCTATAAAAGCGCCCGCCATCTTTATGGCGGATCCGGACGGATGGTCGGAATCGTCGTCTTCTAAAGCCTTCCGCCATGACCTTGGCGACGTGATTGGCGCAGAACTGTTGGATCGTGCGTGCCTAAGCTATGTCTGACAGGCACAGCGAATGCTTCATTCCGTCGTGTCTCTTCGCCATTTGCCAGTATTCGTGTGCAGTGCCCACTGAGGAAAGCCGTAACCGGGAAGCGATAACATTTATGATCTAATTCTCTTAAGCGATCGCGTGCTGTTGCACAGCGCAATCCCCGGCGCATCAGATCATGGGGCGGGCCTTCAGTAGTGGCAGCAACGTCGCTGGACTACGTCTTAGACCACTTCCGCCCAATCTCCATGCTTCTTCGCATTCATCACGCCGCCATCATTTGCTCGAACTATCAGGTATCTCGCTGCTTCTACACAGAGACACTCGGTCTCAAGATCATCGCCGAGCACTATAGGGAGCAACGACAGTCATACAAGCTCGACCTCATGCTTCCGGACGGCTCGCAGGTCGAGCTGTTTTCGTTTCCCGATGCTCCACCGCGACCGTCCTACCCGGAAGCGTGTGGCTTGCGACACCTGGCCTTCGGCGTCGACGACGTCGATACCTGCAAAGCGGAACTCGAATCGAAAGGCGTCTCTGTTGAGGCCGTGCGTATCGACGAATATACAAACCGGCGTTTCGTCTTCTTCGCCGACCCCGATGGCCTTCCGCTCGAGCTATACGAAGTGACAGCGACGCCGGCGCACGCTTAAGCTCAGTTCTGCTCCACACGTTGCCACATGATGTAGGACATGCCCGCATGGCGTCCGGAAGGGAAGGATGGCCGCGCTAAATAGCATTCTGTCCTCTTCCATTCGAATGACGCGCGGCTGCGCATTGACAAGCCAATTCGGAAAGTTCGATACGAACATCGAGTGAGGCAACGATTGATTATCCGCGTCGACAGCGAAGAAACTGAGGTACGCGATATACGAAGTGCCTTCTTCACGATACTCGTCCGGCATGCTGTCCAACCTGTCGCTCCCCGAAAACGGCTTGCGCTCGCGGGGCATGAACTGCGTCGCGATGCGACCGTTCGGCGTGTGCATATCGAGGCCCTGTGGTTGCTCACCCAACGCATAGATTGACGGTGAGCCATCGGCGCTTCAAACCGCTTCGCGGACTGCGCGTAGGAACTGTTGCGTGCGTTCGTGCTGCGGCGACGTGAAGAACTGCTGCGGCGGTCCCTGCTCGATGATCTTGCCCTGCGAGAAGAAGCAGACGCGGTCCGCAAATTCACGCGCGAAGCCCATCTGATGCGTCACCATGAGCATCGTCAGATTGTGTTCTTCGCCAAGCCGGCGGATCACGTTCAGCACTTCGCCGCATAGCTCGGGATCGAGCGCGGACGTCACTTCGTCGAACAGCATCACCTTCGGGCGCATTGCCAATGCGCGGGCAATCGCCACGCGCTGTTGCTGACCGCCCGACAACTGCGACGGATAGTGATTGCACTTGTCCGCGAGCCCCACGAGCGAAAGCAACTCCCGCGCGCGTTCCGTTGCTTCCTTGCGCGACAGGCCGAGCACCTGCATCGGTGCTTCGATCGTATTGGCGAGCGCCGTCATGTGCGGGAACAGATTGAAGCTCTGGAACACCATGCCGATCTTGCTGCGCACACGGCGCAGATGCGCGTGCGAGGCAGGTGCGAGCGCGCCATTCTTGCGCATGTGAGTGAGCGGCTCGCCGTCCACTTCGATCATGCCGCTTGTCAGCGGATCGAGCGTCATCAACACGCGTAGCAGCGTCGACTTGCCCGAGCCGCTGGGCCCGATGATCGCCACTTTCTCGTTTGGAGCGATCTCCAGATCGAGTTCGTCGAGCACGGTGAGCGCGCCGTAGCGCTTGGTCACGCCGGCGAACCGGACCATCGGCTGGTCGCCGTTCACATTCGGTGTTTCGCTCAGCGCGGCAACGGGGTCTCGCTTCATCTCTTTCTCCATCACGGGGGACTCGGACTGCAAAGTGGCGTCGGTATCTGCGTGTGTCTTCATGGCAGCCTCAGGCGGAATTCCAGCTGCCGCACGAGTTGCGCGAACGTCACGCTGATGACGAGGAAGAACAGGCCTGCGAGCGTGATCGGCTCCAGATAACGGAAAGTTTCGGAGCCGACGTTCTTTGCCTGCTGCATCAGTTCGACCACGGTGATGGCCGATAGCACGGGCGTGTCCTTGAACATCGCGACGAGGTAATTGCCGAGCGCGGGAATGATGGGCCGCACGGCCTGCGGCAGGATCACGCCGCTATACGTACGCCACGGCGACAGCGACAACGCGCACGCCGCTTCCCACTGACCACGCGCGACGCCATTCAAACCCGCGCGATACACCTCGGACGTGTAGCACGCGTAGTGCAGCGCGATGCCGATCGTGCCCGCCGTGAGCGCGGACATCGTGATGCCAAAAGCCGGCAGCACATAGAACAGCACGTAGACCTGGATCAGCAGCGGCGTGCTGCGGATGAACTCGACGACGAACCCGACAGTGCGCGACACAGCCTTGATCGGGCTGCGCCGCAGGATCGCGAGTACGAGGCCGAGCACGAGCGCGATCGCAAAGCCGATCAGAGTGATCAGGATCGTGTAGATGGACGCGCGCGCAAGGTCGGGCAGGATATGCGCGGCGTACTGAAGATCGAAGAAGTGATTCATGACGCCGCCTTTTGCGTGATCTGACGCGAACTGTGAGCGATGATGCCGTGGCTCACGCGCCGCTCGAAATGACGCATCAGCATGACAAGCACTTGCGCGAGCACGAAGTAGATGACTAGCGTGAGGCAGAAGATCTCGGCGGTCTTGAACGTCGCTTCATCGAGCTGGCGCGCGCGGAACGTGAGATCCGATAGCGTGATCAACGAGACGAGCGAGGTGCCCTTCAACAACTCGATCATCAGGTTGGTCGCGGGCGGCAGCGCGTTGATCATCGCCTGCGGCAGAATGATGCGGCGCATGCGCGAGAAGGCCGACATGTTCAGCGCGACGGCTGCTTCGAACTGGCCGCCCGGCACCGAGCGCAGCGCCCCGCGCAGAATCTCCGAGCCGTACGCGCCGTAGTGCAGGCCAAGCCCGACGATGGCCACCGTGAAAGGCGTCAGCTCGATCCTGAACGGCGGCAGCGGCAGCACGAAGAAGAACCAGAACAACTGTACGAGCAGCGACGTGCCGCGAAAGACTTCGACATACACGTTGCCGATCCAGCGCACGGGCGCCCATGGCGCGAGCTTTGCAGCCGTGGCGACGAAGGCCATGGCGATGGCGAGCAGCGTGCCGAGCGCGGCAATCTCGATGGTGACGAGCGTGCCTTGCAGCAGCAGGGGAAACAGTTCACGCATGGCGGTTGCCTCGCTTGCATGATGGCGCACGGATGCGCGCTGGATTGGATACGGGAAGCAATCTCGGTGCCTCCCTGGCGTGCACGATTCGCGTTGCACCGCAAGCGCTGTGGTGCGTTCGCGGCGCGTGAAATTGACGTGCCCCGCAATAGGTACGCATTCACGATGCGTACCTATTGCGACGAATCACTGGCCGCAGATTTGCGCGGCTGTCTTCGTGGTCAGATTGGTCTTGTCGAAGCCGAAGGGTCCAACAGTCGCGAGATGATCGGGCGTGCCGAGCCATAGATGCAGTTGCTTGTTCACGGCATCACGCAGATCGGTGTCTTCCGGGCGGAACGCCAGCGCGCCGTAACCCGTGTGGTTCGGATCGTCCTTGAAGAACGAGACGGTTTCGACCTGGCCTGCATCTTTCGATGCGAGTCCCTTCATTGTCAGCGCCGTGCCGGCCGCGGCGTCTGCGCGACGCGTGCGCACAGCCTGCAGTTGCGCTGTCGTGTCGGGCACCTGCAGCAGTTGCGCGTCATTGACACCCGCGTCGCGCGAATTGGCGACTTCGACGGCGCCCGCCATCACTGCGAGCTTGAGGTCCGGCTGCTTCGCGACATCGCCATAGCTGTGCAGATTCTTCGGATTGCCCTTCATCACTAGCAGTGTGTCCTGGATCTGGTATTGCGGATCGGCGAAGGCAACCTGCTTGCACCGCTCGGGCGTGATGTACATGCCTGCGGCGATGACGTCGAAGCGTCCCGCGCGCAGGCCGGGAATCAGCGAGCCCCATTCCGTCAGCACGGCATCTACTTTCTTGACGCCGAGCTTCTCGAAGACCTTGCGCGAAATTTCAGGCGACTCGCCTGTCACCTTGCCATCCGGCTGCGTGTAGGCGAACGGTGCCTCGTTCGCATAACCGATGCGCACCTCGCCGGTGCGCTGGATGCGCTGCAACGTCGTTTCAGCCGACGCGAACTGGGTGTGCATGGCGAGGCTCGCTGCCGCGAGGCAGAGGGCGCCGAGCATGACTGACGTGCGCTTCGATTTCATGGCGATTCCGTATGAGGGCGAAAAAGAGAGTGATGAATGGCGCAGTGCGGCGTGCGCCATGAACCCGGGAAAACCCGATGTGGTATCCACTTCCGGGGCGTTCGAGATGTCCCGTGATGCGACCCATGAACGCAGCATACAAAGCCATTTTTTTGTTGCGATTGCTCTAGGACAATAATTTTTAGTGCCCCTTTTGTCGCACTATGCATGGTGTCAGGCGCGCCGCATGGGTGGTGCTGCATGAGACGGGAGTCAGCAGGTGATCGAGCAATGGCGGGAAGCGGTCGGCGCGGTGCATGGCGTCGAGTCGAAATACAAGCGGCTGGTGAAGGCGATTACGACCGATATCGAAAGTGAGTCGCTGCGCGCGGGCGCGCGTCTGCCGCCGCAGCGGGACGTCGCTTCAGAGCTGTCGATCAGCGTGCAGACGGTGACGAATGCGTATAAGGAGCTGGAGCGGCAAGGGTTGATCCGTTGCGAAGTGGGACGGGGCAGCTTCGTCGCCGAGCGCGTCACGGAGACGATGTCGAATTACATGCTCGATACGGCCGAGCGCTCTGTCATCGATTTTTCAATTGCACGCATCATCCATACGCCTGAGCACGACGCGATGTGGCGCAAGGTTTGCGCGACACTCTCGAAGATCGAAGACCAGCCGTGGATCCGCGCGTTCAGGCCGATTGCGGGCTTCGAGCATCACCGGCAGGCGGGGATTGCGTGGCTGCAGACGATGGGCATGCCCGCTTCGATGGATACGATGCTCGTCACCAATGGCGCGGCGCATGGGATCTTTCTCGCGCTCGCGTCGCTGGTCGGTCCCGGCGACACGGTGCTATGCGAAAGCCTGACCGATCACGGCGTAATCGGCTCCGCGAATGTGCTGGGATTTACGCTGAAAGGACTCGAGATCGACGAGTACGGCATTCACCCCGAGCATTTCGAAGAAATGTGCGACAGCGAGCGCATCACGGCGCTCGTCTGCACGCCCACGCTGAACAACCCCACCGTTGCGATGATGCCCGAGTCGCGACGCCGTTCGATTGCACGGATCGCGGAACGCTACGGTGTGTTCGTGATCGAGGACGACGTGTATGGTCCGTTGCCCGCGTCGCGTCCCGCGCCGATTTCGAGTCATATTCCGGACCTGTCGTTTTACTGCACGAGCATGTCGAAGTCCGTGCTCGCGGGCTTGCGCATCGGCTATTTGACGACGCCGCGCCGGCTCGCGCTGCGCGCCGAGAGTGTGTTGCGCGTGAGCAGCTGGATGGCGACCTCGCCGATGGCGGAAGTGGCGACACGCTGGATCAACGACGGTACGGCCGCGCGGCTCGTCGACATGCAGCGCGGGCGGCTGGCGATCCGCCAGGCGCTCGCGAAAAAAATACTCGACCCGTATGTACTCGGATCGCATCCGCAAGGATTGTCGGTATGGCTGCGCGTGCCAGATCACTGGCAGGCCGACCGGCTCGTGCGCGAGTTGCGCAATCGCAATATCGCCGTGACGTCGCCCGATCCGTTTCTCGTGCGCGGCGCGGACCGGCCCAATGCCGTGCGCTTATGCGTTGGCGCGGAAGTGAGCGACGAGGTCTATCAGGACGCGCTTGAAACGATGCGCGACGTGTTCGAGCAATACCCGCAGGTGCATGACTTTGGCTGAACGCGTCATCGCACGCGAACGGGCAAAACGAAATGTACCAGGACAATAGAAAACAGGTTTTAGAACATTAGACTGGCCGCACTGAGTCCGCTGTGACCCGCGTCGAATTCCTGCGACGCGGGCCACAGTGGTCGTGAACAGGTGCAAGGGCCGTCAATGTCCGTACTTTCGCTTGCCGATGTTTATGCCGCACGCCGACGTATCCAGCAGCGCGTGCTGCGCACGCCCCTCGTCGAATCCCACGCCTTGTCGGCGGTTGCGAATGCACCCGTCTATCTGAAACTCGAAACCGTCCAGCCGACGGGCAGCTTCAAGCTGCGCGGCGCGACGAATGCACTCGTGCGTCTCGCGGAAGCGGGATGCACGCGCGTAGTTACGGCGTCAACGGGCAATCACGGGCGCGCGGTCGCGCATGCGGCACGTGCGCTCGGCATCGAGGCGGCCGTGTGCATGTCGTCGCTCGTGCCGTCGAACAAGGTCGAGGCCGTGCGCGCGCTGGGCGCGCAGGCGCACATCGTCGGCGAGAGCCAGGACGATGCGCAACATGAAGCGCAACGCCTCGTGCGCGAAGAAGGCTACGCGTACGTGCCGCCGTTCGATCATCTCGACGTGATCGCCGGGCAGGCGACCATCGGCATCGAGATCGTGGAAGACTTGCCCGACGTCGCGCATATCGCGGCGCCGCTCTCGGGCGGCGGTCTTTTTTCAGGGGTCGCGTTCGCCGCGAAGCAGATCGCACCCAGCGTCCGCCTGACGGGCGTGACGATGGCGCGCGGCGCCGCGATGCATGCGAGCCTCGCGGCAGGCAAACCGGTACTCGTCGATGAGCGGGAGACGCTCGCGGACTCGCTGGGCGGCGGAATCGGACTCGACAACCGGCACACGTTTTCACTGACGCGCGAACTGATCGACGAGGTCATATTGCTCGACGAGGTATCGATTGCGCGCGGCATCGTGCATGCCTACGAAGCCGAACATCTGGTGCTCGAAGGCGCTGCCGCCGTCGGTATTGCCGCGCTGATCGCGGGGCGTCTGAGCATTGGGGCTGCTGCACGCGGTCCGATCGTGCTGATCGTGACGGGCGCCAATATCGACATGAACCAGCATCGCCGCATAGTCGGTGCGGCCTGATACGGAGTGACGGATGACAGCTATTACCTTGCTCGGCGAAGCGCAACTCAGGGAACTCGTGCCACTCGATCTCGCCGCTATCGATCAGATCGAAGCCGCGTTTCTGTCGCTTGCGACGGAAGCCGTCGCGATGCCGCCGATCCTGCGGCTCGATTTGCCTGAGCGTCGCGGCGAAGTCGATGTGAAGACCGCGTATCTGCCGCGCTTCGAAAGCTTCGCGATCAAGGTCAGCCCCGGCTTCTTCGACAACCCGAAACTTGGCTTGCCGAGTCTCAATGGCCTGATGCTCGTGTTGTCGACAAAAACGGGACTGACGGAAGCCGTGCTGCTCGATAACGGCTATCTGACGGCCGTGCGTACGGCGGCCGCGGGCGCAGTCGCGGCGCGCTGGCTTGCGAAGCAGCACGCGCCGAATGTCGCGGTGATCGGCGCGGGCGAACAGGCGCGTCTGCAATTGCAGGCGCTCGCGATGGTGCGAAAAGTCGAGCGCGTAACGGTATGGGCGCGCAATCGTGCGAGCGCCGAGCAATTCGCAGCCGACATGTCCGCGCAATTGCACATCGCGTGCGAAGTTGCGCGCGACGTGCATCACGCGCTCGCTGAAGCGGACATCGCGATCACGACGACGCCGAGCACCGAGCCGCTGATTCACGCGGCCGATCTGCATCCGGGCCTGCACATCACGGCGATGGGCTCGGATGCGGAACATAAGAACGAGATCGCGCCGCAAGCACTGGTGGCGGCGCGCTATGTGTGCGACCGCGCCACGCAGACGCGTGTGCTCGGCGAGCTTCATCACGCGATCGAAGCGGCCGTCGTCGACGCGAACGCACAGCATGCAGAACTCGGACAGATCATCGCAGGACAGGCCCAAGGTCGTACGAGCGACAGCGACATAACGTTATGCGACCTCACGGGCACAGGCGCTCAGGACACGGCCATCGCGACGCTTGCCGTCGCGCGTGCGCGCGCGGCCAATGCAGGCACCCTTTTCCGCAACGACATGAAGCGCTGAGAGGAGACCATGTCAGATACACATCAACTGGAGCGGGACGACGTAAAGCAGGCGGCACCTGTGGCCCGCTTGCCATTCGATCGCAGCGAGTACGACGCGCGCATCGCGAAGACGCGCCGCGCGATGGAGAAGGCCCAGATCGATCTGCTGATCGTGACGGACCCCACCAACATGGGATGGCTCACCGGTTACGACGGCTGGTCGTTCTATGTGCATCAGTGCGTGCTGCTCGCGCTGGACGGCGAGCCCGTCTGGTATGGACGTGGGCAGGACGCGAACGGCGCGCTGCGCACGGTGTTCATGAAGCGCGAGAACATCGTCGGCTATCCGGATCATTACGTGCAGTCCACCGAGCGTCATCCGATGGACTATCTTGCGCGCGAATTGATCGAAGCGCGTGGCTGGCAGGCGCGCCGCATCGGTGTCGAAATGGACAACTACTATTTCAGCGCTGCCGCGTTTGCATCGTTGCAGCGCAATCTGCCCAACGCGACATGGCGCGATGCGACAGCGCTCGTCAACTGGCAGCGCGCCGTGAAGTCGCCGCGCGAGATCGGGTACATGCGCATTGCCGCGCGCATCGTCGAGAAGATGCATGCGCAGATCGTCGAGCGGATCGAGCCGGGCATGCGCAAGAGCGATCTCGTTGCGCAGATCTATTCGGCTGGGATTACGGGCGTCGATGGTTATGGCGGCGACTATCCCGCGATCGTGCCGCTACTGCCGACAGGCGTCGATGCCGCCGCGCCGCATCTCACATGGGACGACTCGCCGTTTGAAAAGGACGCAGGCACGTTCTTCGAAATTGCCGGCTGCTTCAAGCGTTATCACTGCCCGCAGTCGCGTACCGTGTATCTCGGCAAGCCGCCGCAGCATTTCATCGATGCCGAGAAGGCCGTAATTGAAGGCATCGAAATGGGTCTCGCTGCCGCGAAACCCGGCAACACCTGCGAGGACATCGCGAATGCGTTCTTTGCCGTGTTGCGCAAATCGGGCATCGAGAAGAATAGCCGGTGCGGTTATCCCATCGGCGCGAGCTATCCGCCCGATTGGGGCGAGCGCACGATGAGCCTGCGTCCGGGGGACAAGACCGTCCTCGAACCCGGCATGACGTTTCACTTCATGCCGGGCCTGTGGCTCGACGACTGGGGACTCGAAATCACGGAAAGCATCCTGATTACCGAGTCGGGCGTCGAGACCTTTTGCAATACGCCGCGCAAGCTGTTCGTCAAGGAGTAGGGCAATGCGGGCATCACCCATTTCCGCCACGATCGATTTCGAGGCCGACGGCGAACAGCACGGCTTCCTGAAGTTGCCGCATTCGCACGATGCATCCGCGTGGGGCGCCGTGATGATTCCCATCACGGTGATCCGCAATGGCGACGGTCCGACCGCGTTACTGACGGGCGGCAATCACGGCGACGAGTACGAAGGTCCCATCGTGCTGTCGAAGCTCGCATCGACATTGAAGGCAAGCGATGTGACTGGGCGCGTGATCATCGTGCCGTTCATGAACTATCCGGCGTTTCGGGCGGGGAGCCGCACGTCGCCGATCGATCGCGGCAATCTCAACCGCAGTTTTCCGGGCAAGCCGGATGGCAGCGTCACCGAGAAGATTGCCGACTACTTTCAGCGCTATTTGCTGCCGCTGGCGGACTATGTGCTCGACCTGCACGCGGGCGGCCGCACGCTCGACTTCGTGCCTTTCTCTGCGGTGCACGTACTGAACGATGCGAAACAGCAGGCGCGTTGCGAAGCGGCGATGCGCGCGTTCGGCGCGCCGTATTCGATGCGGATGCTCGAACTGGATAGTGTGGGCTTGTTCGACACGGCGGTCGAAGAAGCGGGCAAGGTATTCGTGTCGACGGAACTGGGCGGTGGCGGGACGGCGACGGTGGCGAGCGTCGGCGTGGCCGAGCGCGGCGTGCGCGGATTTCTCGCGAATGCAGGCGTACTGGCGTTGCGCGATGGTGAAGAAACAACGTCGCGCACGACGACCTTGCTCAATATGCCGGACGGCACCTGCTATACGACAAGCGAACATGATGGCCTGCTCGAACTATGCAAGGACCTCGGCGACAGCGTCGAAGCGAACGAAGTGATCGCGCGCGTTCACGATGCGACGCGCACGGGCGCACAACCCGTCGAATATCGTGCGCGCCGCAGCGGCCTGCTCGCCGCTCGGCATTTTCCGGGGCTTGTGCATATCGGCGATACGGTGGCTGTGGTCGCCGATATCGTGGAGCGCGGCATTCCCGTTTCGTCGGGTAAGTTCGACACGGCGAGAAGCTAGAGGCCACGCCGATGATGAAACTCGATCGCTACGATGTCGCGATTCTTCGCATCCTCGCGCAGGACGGGCGCATTACGAAGTCACGTCTTGCGGAGGAAGTGAACCTGTCGATCTCGCCCGCGTGGGAACGCGTGCGGCGGCTCGAAGAGAGCGGCGTGATTTGTGGCTATCGAACGGATATCGACTGGGCTAAGGCGTTCAAGGGCAGCCGCATCATCGTCGAAGTGACGCTTGCGCGGCATACGGCGCACGACATGCAACGTTTCGAAGAACGCGTCGCGGCGGCGCCGGAAGTGACGCAATGTCATGCGACGGGCGGTGGCGTCGATTATGTGCTCCATGTGATGTCGCGTGACATCGACCACTATCAACGCTTTATTGATGCGCTGCTCACGGATGAACTTGGCATCGAACGGTACTTCACCTATGTGGTCACCAAGATGGTGAAGAACGCGCCCGAGTCGATGCCTGACTGGGCCGATGAGGCAGCGAACGGCGGTGCGTAAAACGCACACGAAAACTTCGTGCCGGCACGTTTCAAAACAGAAAAAGCACGCAGTTCGAGCGGCCCGAACGGAAAGAATCGCATGCGTATCGACCGTACACTAATAGTCAGATATCGCACATAGGAGATCGTCATGTTGCTGGGTCATCCCGTTCTGTTCAAGTCGCTGTGTTATGTCGATGGCCGTTGGGTCCATAGCGAAACGGCATCCACGGTGGCCGTGCAGAATCCGGCGGATCAGGAAGTGATCGGCCATGTGCCGATGCTGGAAGCGCAGCAGATCACGCAGGCCGTCGACGCCGCGCACCGCGCATTCGAAACGTGGCGCAGGGTTCCCGTCGTGAGGCGCGCGGCCTTGCTGTTGCGCTGGCATGAACTCGTGCTGCGTCATCACAACGACCTCGCGGGCATTCTCGCGCTCGAACAGGGCAAGCCGCTTGCCGAGGCTGCGGGAGAGATCGCGTATGGGGCAAGCTTTATCGAATGGTTTGCGCACGAAGGAAAGCGCCTGAATGGCCGCACGATTCCGACGCATATCGACGGCGCGCATCTCGGCACAATGATGGAGCCCGTTGGCGTTGCCGCGTTGATCACCCCGTGGAATTTCCCCAATGCAATGATCACCCGCAAGGCAGCAGCGGCGCTCGCGGCAGGCTGCACGGTCGTCGTGAAGCCCGCGCACGAGACGCCGTTCTCCGCGCTCGCGCTGGCGCAGCTCGCGGAAGAGGCGGGTTTTCCGCAGGGTGTGTTCAACGTCGTGCTAGGCGAGCCGCAAATGGCGATGGAAACGTTGGTGCGCGATCCGCGCGTGCGCACGGTGAGCTTTACGGGTTCGACGCGTGTCGGCGGACTCGTGATGCAGGCCGTCGCGCAAAGCGGCATCAAGAAGACAGCGCTCGAACTGGGCGGCAACGCACCATTCATCGTGACGGAAGACGCCGATCTCGAACAGGCAGTGCGCGTGGCAGTGGCCGGGAAGTTCCAGACGTCGGGACAAGACTGCTGCGCGGCGAATCGCATTCTGGTTGCGCGCCACGTGTACGACGCATTCGTCGAGCGTTATGCGCAAGCCGTGCGCGCATTGAAGGTTGGATCGGCATTCGAACCAGGCAGCGAGGTCGGCCCGCTGATGCATCAGGCCGCGTTCGATGCAACCGTGGAACGCGTCGAAGATGCTCGCGTCAAAGGCGCACGCATCGTGGTTGGCGGTGCGCCGCATGCGCGCGGCGGCTGGTTCTTCGAGCCGACCGTGATTGCCGATGCATCGAAGGGCATGCGTATTTACGACGAAGAGAACTTCGCGCCCATTTCTGCCGTGTCGCCGTTCGACACACTGGAGGAAGCGATCGCGCGCGCGAACGACACGGAATACGGGCTCGCCGCCTATCTGTGCGCGAAAGATCTGAATACGGTCTTTCAGGTGATTCGCCAACTGGATTTCGCGATGATCTCCGTGAACGGAGCGAAATTCACGGGCGCGCCGATTCCATTCGGCGGTATGAAGGCATCGGGTCTCGGCCGCGAAGGCGGACTCGAAGGCTTCGAGCCGTTCGTCGAAACACGTTATTTCTGCCTCGGTCAACTTGGCTTGCCTGTAGCCGACGCTGCTTCTTGTGCTCATCGGCCGCTTGCCGCGTGAGTCAATCATTCAACTATCGATCAGAAACGGAGTGTCTTATGACCCAGCTCGATCAACTGTTTAGCGCGGACCGCGCGCATTTCATGCACCCGTCGACGCACGCTCACGATCACGCCAGCGGCGCGCTGCCCGGCCGCATCGTCACGGGCGCCAAAGGCATCCGCATCGAAGATCATCAAGGTAAATCATTTATCGACGCATTCGCTGGTCTTTATTGCGTGAACATCGGCTACGGCCGCACGGAAGTCGCCGACGCAATCTATGAACAGGCGAAGAAGCTCGCGTATTACCACACGTACGTCGGGCATTCGACGGATACGATCATTGAACTGTCGTCACGCATCATCGACTGGTCGCCCAAGGGCATGAAGAAGGTGTACTACGGCATGTCCGGTTCCGATGCGAACGAAACGCAGATCAAGATCGTCTGGTACTACAACAACGTAAAAGGCCGGCCGAACAAGAAGAAGATCATTTCGCGCCAGCGTGGCTATCACGGGTCTGGCATCGTGACGGGCAGCCTGACAGGCCTGCCGAGTTTTCATCAGCACTTTGATTTGCCCATCGATCGCGTCAGGCACACGGTATGTCCGCATTGGTATCGTCAGGCCCCCGCTGGCATGAGCGATGCGCAGTTCGTCGACTATTGCGTCGAAGAACTGGAGAAACTGATCGCGAAGGAAGGCGCGGATACGATCGCCGCTTTCATCGGCGAACCGGTGATGGGCACGGGCGGCATTCTGCCGCCGCCGGCCGGTTATTGGCCCGCAATCCAGAAAGTACTGAAGAAACACGACATTCTGTTGATCAGCGACGAGGTGGTGTGCGGCTTCGGGCGGCTGGGCTCGAAGATGGGCGCGCAGCATTTCGGCATCGAGCCGGACCTGATCACGGTCGCGAAGGGCTTGACGAGCGCGTATGCGCCGCTGTCGGCCGTTATCGTCGGCGAAAAGGTCTGGGATGTGATAGCTCAGGGCTCGCAGGAATTCGGTCCGATGGGGCATGGCTGGACGTACTCGGGGCATCCTGTTTGCGCCGCTGCGGCGCTGGCAAACCTGGAAATACTCGAGCGCGAGAACCTGACGCAAAATGCGGCGGATGTCGGCGGCTATCTGCTTCAACAACTGCATGCCGCGTTCGACGCGCATCCGCTCGTCGGCGAAGTACGCGGCGCAGGGATGCTCGCCGCACTGGAATTCATGGCGGATAAGGAAGAGCGCCGTCCATTCGATGCCGCATTTAAGGTCGGCCCGCGCGTGTCGGCCGCTGCGCTGCAATACGGACTCATTGCACGCGCGATGCCGCATGGCGACATTCTCGGCTTTGCGCCGCCGCTCGTGACGACACGTGCCGAAGTCGATGAAATCGTCAAGTTGACCAAGGCAGCTGTGGATGAAGTTGCCTCGCAGGTCTTCAAGCAGACTGCCGTTGTTTAGCAGCGCCGGCGCTCTGTTGTAATCGGAGTAATCGAGCGAAAGAAGCCCCGTGTGCAACAAACGCGGGGCTGCTTCGCAAATGCGTTCGCCGCATGTTTTAAGCTCAAAGACAGGCGTTTCGTTCCCTTACCGGATGATTTTCTTTGGAGAACGCATTGAAACTGGTCGATAACGAGGCTGGCGGACAAGCCGCAGAAATACAGCCACCTCATGAGCACGGCGAGCGAGCCCGCGGCTCCGAACGGGAAGCATCCTGCGCGGCTTTCTTGAGCTTCGCATCCTGGCCTTCTGCAATCTCTTTCTGGAACGCGGCAACCGCTTCCTTGTGACCCTCTACGCCAACCTTCGATATATAGGCCTGGTCGAACGCCTTGCCTTTGAGTCCCCTCAGCGAGCCGAGAACAGCTGTGTCGGAATTGTCCTTTGGTACAGCTACGCCATGCGGCGCGGCCATTTTCAGCTGTACGGTCAGTTTCGTGTGGTCGAGCATCATATGACGAGCGAACGACTTTACATCCTTGTCTTCCGAGTTCGCTGTCGCGAGCTTGGCGGCATCGATTTCAGTCGATGATGCCATTGATGCTGTCTGCACAAAATCCTTGTCCGATTGCGCGAGTGGATTCGCGGCTGTCGTCGACGCGGCCCGTGATGAAGCGCGCGTCGTTTGTTTTCTTGCGACGAGTGCAATCGTGGCGGCATATCTTCAGGTTGCGCATATTTGCGGGGTCGAATGCGGTTGCGGCAGGACTTCATCAGACGCGCGTCATAAATCATGTCTCTCGTAAGCTCGGTGAGCGTCAGTGGTGAGGCGTTCGGGCGAATATCGTCTGCCACTGGCTGGCGCATCCGCATAGCACGTTGGTTGCGGGCCGTTGGGAACGCCCCTTGCGGCAGTGCAGTATGTAGCTCCCTGTCCGGAGCTTCGAAATTGTCACGAACCCTGACGGAGGTCTCAAATGAGCCAGAGTGTCATTGCCCTACCTGAGGACATCAAAGCGCAATCGCCTCGACGCGCGGCGTCGGCCGTTGCGGAAATGAATGACCTTGCCCAACTGTGCGTCACCACGGCAGAGCGGATTTCCGATCTCAACCGGCGTGCAGTGCGTACAACGATCGCCGAACAACGCGCGATTGCGATGGAAGTCGCCAACGAGCGCTCTCCCTTCGGCGCCTGGCGCCTGCAGATGAGTTACACGCTCGCGGGAGCCGCGAAAGCGACCGCATATTGGCGTCATCTCAACGAAATCGTACTCGACGCCATGGTCGACGCCGTCAACGGCGCGGAGAGGCGACTGAACAGCAGCTTTATGGCAGTAAACAGTGCATTCGAAGACGCAGCGTCGGGGGTGGGATCGACGATTCTGACCGGCGATCCGACACATGCGGTGCAGGGCGCAAAGGAAGCGATGCAGATTGTCAGCACCGATGCCACAGTTGTATCGTCCCGTTCGCGATAACAAGACTGATTGACCGTCAGACACGTATCCTCACGCATGCGTGCTCAGGCGATTTCCGACGACTGGGCGGGTCACAACAGTAATCGCGTTGGCTGGTTCGTGAAAGTGACGTTGGTCGCTTTGCAAGCGGCACGTATCGGGAGAGAAACGTGAAAAACCCGTGGTTGAAGAAAAACCCGTTACTGAGCATGTGGCTCAGTGGCGCGAATGCGGTGCTCGGCACGACTCGCGGCCACGCGGCGTCGGCAGCAAGACGCGAATCGGCCAGACTCTGGACTGCCGCGCTAACGCCTTCGAAACCTAAAAGACGCCGGACGCGACGACGATAGCCATTCTCACGCGCAAGGCGATGGAGCAGTCAAACGCAAGCTTCGAACAGCAACGGCGAATTGACTCTGGCGGAGTAGCGCTCGGGGATGGAACCGGCATCTCGAATCATCGTGTGACGTCGGACCTGCCAGTCAGCGCGACACACATCATCACATCTGGCATCGCGGGCACGATGGCGTCGGGGGGAGGGCGTTCGCAGCGCGATGCTGAGACGGATCAGCCTGACGTGGACATTGCCGTCATCGTCTGGCAGACGCTTTATCTTCCTTTGGTCGTGCAAGCGTTCCGCGCTCTACTACGGGCGCATCCGGCGCGATCTCATGGTCGCCATCCGGTCCGTCAATTGAAGCTATCAAGTGACGCGCGGCACGCATCCCGATCTCAAACGACAGCACGCGCACCGTTGTCAGCGGTGGCGGAGTGAGTCTGGCCTGTTCGATATCGTCTAAGCCTACTAGACACCGATGCTCGTCGAGATCGAGCCGCATCCGTCCGGGTCGGCGGGCTATGACGCGGCGATGCAGATCGCTAGCTTCGCATCGCTCGATCGCCATGCTGCGGGCTTCTTTCTGGCGGCGCAACGGCGCGGCATCGCGGTACCTGACACGCTGATCATGTTCAGAGCTACTGCTAGCGGAAAACATGCTCGAAACTCCCACAAGCCGATTCCCTCGTCGAGCAAAACGGCAAATCCTGAATCGTGTGCGATATTGAAACGATCCATTTGTGTTCCCGCAGACGCGCGGATCACATGCTCCGATTCTGGCGCGATCTGATTCGTGTTCGCACGCATGGCGCTTCTGCGGCGCCATTAACCTTTTGCTCAATCGGAGCGCCGATTTTTTCAACTTGCAGATGGCATCACGCTGGCAGAATTTCGTCACTGCAATAACAAATCGAAAAAAGCTCACGGCGAGGCGATCCCGACATTGCACGTCTGGCCGAGTGAGCAACATGACGGAGACACAGAGACATGAAATTTCGGACCGCGATATGCGTCGGCGTAGCACTTCTTTGCGCAAGCTCGGCCAGGGCGCAAGATCAGGACGAGGACGCCGCACCCGCGAAGCCCGTTGGCGCGAGCACGGTGACGCTGTATGGTTTGATCGATCAGGGTCTTGAATTCGTCAACAACGTCGCGGACGGCAAGAACAAGACCGCTAACGGATGGCGCACGGGAGACGGCACGGCTACCTCGTACTTCGGCATCCGGGGCAGCGAGGACCTGGGAGACGGCGTTAAGGCGATTTTCGATCTGCAGGGCGGCTTCAGCCCGACGACGGGCGCATCGCGGCAGGGCGGGCGGCTTTTCGGCCGGCAATCATACGTGGGTATCGACGGAAAATATGGCCGCCTCACCTTCGGCCGTCAGTACACGATGCGCTTTTTCGGCATCTCGTTCATCAACCCGTTCGGCACGGGTGCGCAAGGCCTCACGACGCTCGACAACGGGATCGCCAACGCGCGCGCCGATAATTCCGTCAGCTATCGCTACTTCCTCGGCGACTTCGAAGCTGGTGTGAACTACAGCTTTGGCCGCGATGCGGTTGCGGGCAACAGCAACGTCGCGACGAACTGTCCGGGCCAGACGTCGCCGTCGAATCAATGCCGCGAGTATTCTGCACTGCTCAAATACGAAGGCCACACCTGGGGGCTGGCGACGTCCTACGAGCGCAACTACGGTGGCACCTCGGCGACGTGGGGCGGATTGACATCGCCGGATCTGAAGGATAGCCGCTTCACGCTGGGCGGCTACTTCATGATCCACAAGGCGAAGTTCGGCGTGGGCTGGATCAGACGGGTGAACGAAGGGATTGCCACGCCGCGAAGCAATCTCGTGTGGGTAACGGGGACGGTACCCGTGACGCCGTTCTTCCATGTGGACGGCATGCTCGCGGAACTCAAATACGAGCATTCACCGAACAAGGCGCTGATCGAAGTCTTGCGTGGCGAATACCTGCTCTCCAAGCGCACGCTCCTTTATCTGACCGGCGAACACATTCAGAACTTCGGCAATCTGGCACTCGCGGCGACCACGCTCTCGCCCGTGCCGACACCGCCCGCGGGCGGTTCGCAGATCTCCATCATTGCCGGTATCCGGCATACGTTCTAGACAGGATTGCGGGGAAGCATCTGCTTCCCCGCTAAACGCGCCCGCTGCGCGTTCAGTATGCACGCTCAGCCGGTGCGCTTGGCGGCGGCGATCGCCGCCGACATATCGGCCACTTCCCCAAACGGTTGCTTGCGCGTGAGAGTTCCCACGCCGATATCCATGTCCTGCAGGTAACCGATGTCACTCTCCGTCAGCGACAAGTCGCGCGAATAGGGCCGCTGTGTCTGGTTGAAGTCCCAGATCGCCTTGGCCGATGGAGCGTCGAAGCGTTTCTGGGCGCGCTTACGTGCCTCGAAGAACGCATCGTGCGAAGCGGGCGACATCAGGTAGTCGTAGAGCGCGCCATAGGCCGCCATCACCGAGACCAATCCCTCGTGCCTGTCGCCGAGCGCGTCATTCGATGCATAGGCCGTCTGGAACACGCAACCGGGCAGCGCCTGCCACAGGTTGCCTGCTGGAATCGCGACGGGACCGGCATCGTCGTTGAGATGGGAGATGCTGGAGCAGCAGGCATCGGCGGCACCGCTCGCGACGGCATCGAAGCACTGGTCATTGCTGCCATGATCGACGAAGGTGATCTGCGATGCATCGATGCCGCGTTCCTTCATCAGTTGAAGCATCAGTGTATGCAGCAGCCCGAGCTTCGGTCCGACCGCGACGGTCTTGCCGCGCAACGCGTCGAGTGTTTTAGGACCGTCGGGTCTGGCGAAGATCGTCAGCGCGCATTTCTTCATGCCGGCGCCGATGATCTTCACCGGCGCGCCCTGCTCGATGCGCGTGAGCACCAGGTTGTACCCGGATATCATGCAGACGTCCGCTGCGCCGCGCGCAATCGCATCGAACGGCCCGGTCGGACCGGGCACCTGGATGATCCGCGCATTGACGCCGTACATCCTGAAGTAACCGAGTTCATCCATCAGCGCGTTTAGCGTCGCATTCTCCAGCCCTGGATTGCTGACGATGCGAATTTCAGCCGAAGCGGCTCTGGCGATGTAAGGCGCGGCAAGACTCCCCGCTGCCAGACCGATACCGAGGGCGCCCGCTTTGCGCAGGAACCTGCGGCGGGATGAATTGTACGTCATCTGCGTGTCTCCGGATGCTGGTCGAGCCAGCTGATAGAAATGGGTTTCTGTGCGCAGCGAATCGCCATGCACGACGTCGGCCCTGCATTGTCCGGCGTCGATTGTGCGTGCGAAGCCACGGCGCAATCGGCCGGCGCGATTTACGGTTGAATTGTGCCGACGCATCCACACACGGTCGATTGAGTAAAATGGCCGATGACTTAACCATTTGCTCATACCGGGAGATGTGCGCGATATGTCGGAACTCGACTGGTATCTGCAGATCAACCTCAAGGCACGACATTTGCGGTTGCTGGTGACGATCGATACGTATCGCAATCTGAGCCAGGTCGCGGAAGTCACGCACGTCACGCTGCCTGCGGTGTCGAAGTCGCTGACGGAACTGGAGCGCGGTCTCGGTCTTACGCTCTTCACGCGTACGGCGCAGGGCCTCGTGCCCACGCCGTACGGCGAATGTCTGACACGCCATGCGCGAGCGATGCTGCACGTCCTGCATCAGGCGCGCGATGAGCTGAAAGCGCTGAGCGCCGGGACCGAGGGCAAGATCGAAATTGGCGTGTTACCGGCGTCGGCGTATATTTTGCTGACGCAAGCGCTGAACCTGCTCAAGCATCGCTCGCCGGGCACCAACGTGAAGGTTGTCGAGGGCACCACGGCGTCGCTGCTGCCCGAGTTGTGGCAAGGTCATCTCGATCTCATCGTCGGCCGCCTGCCCGCGCCCGATGCGCTCAGAAGCTTCGAGGAAAGGGAATTGCTCGAAGAGCCGGTCGCGCTTGTGACGGGGCGTCAGCATCCTCTCGCGCGCAAAAAAACACTCAAATGGTCGGACCTGCTGCCATATCCATGGATACTTCCGCCCGTCGGCTCGCTCCTGCGCGATCCGCTGGAACGCGCACTTGAAGCACACGGTGTGCCGCTGACAAACAACTACATTGAGACGCTGTCGCTGCACGTTATCCGCGCGCACCTGCAGGTGTCCGACTGCATCGCCGTCATGGCCGATACGTCCGCGCATGACACCGGCCACCCGCAACCGCTCCATACGCTGCCGCTGAGCCTGCCGCGCCTGCTGCGGCCTGCTGGTGTACTGTGGAACAGCGTGCGAGGGCTCACGCCGAGCGCGCAACTGATGGTGTCGTGTCTCGAAGAAGCGGCGCAACGTCTGGCAGAAGAAGCAGAAAAAAAGCACTAACGTCCCCCCGCCGGCATGCGCATGAACGCAGCGGAAGACCGCGTTCCCGCACCTTAACCGATCAGTCAACCCAGGGGCACTTTTATTCAACCCGCGGGGTGAAACGCACTGGCACAATTGACTCGCACTCAACGATAACGCGCGACGACGCGAACCGGCACCGGCAAGCCGCTTGCCGGTCAGGGCACGGACAGTTGCGCTCATCTACACGGAGACGAGGACGATGATGAATTACAGGACCGCGATTTGCGCTTGTGCGGCGCTGTTCGGTTTCGCCGCCACGGCATATGCGGGCCCTGGGTCCAGTCAGTCCGTGGAAGACTTTTATCGCGGCAAGGCGCTAACGCTGATGGTTAGCGCGGATGCGGGAACGCCGACGGACATCATCGCGCGTCAGTTCTCGCGTTTCTTCGTCAAGTATGTTCCGGGGCATCCCAAAGCCATTGTGATGAACGTGGTCGGCGCGGGCGGCATGGTCGCCGCTGCATCGCTCCAGTCGCGCCAGCCGAGCGATGGCACCGTCATCGGCTTTCTGCAGCGAAACAACCTCTATATTCCGTTGCTCGACGAACGGCAGAACCGTTTCGATCCGCGCAAGGTCCGCTGGCTCGGCAGCCTCAACAAGGTCGAATACTGCCTCGTTGCGATGACGCGTTCCGGCGTGACGACAGCAGATGATCTGAGCAAAAAGAAGATCTATATCGGCGCGACCGGTTTCGCCAACGAGGATCGCACCTTGCCCGCGCTGCTCGACGAATATATCGGCGCGAAGATGAACATCGTGCCGGGCTATACAGGCCGCGGAGAAGTGTATCTGGCGATGCAGCGCGGCGAAGTGGATGGCTGGGCATCGACCATCGACGGTTTGCAGCAGGGCGAACCGGTGCGCCTGCTCAAGACCGGCAAGATGAAAGTGCTGCTGCATCTGGGCTGGAAAAGCCCCGCAGGGTTCGCGGATGTTCCGAACCTGTCTTCCTATATCACGCAGCCGGACGTGAAGGCACTCTTCAATCTGTTCATCCTGCCGTTTCAGGCCGGGCGTCCGATCGCTGTGCCGAAGGACGTGCCTCAGGACCGGCTCGACGCGTTGCGCGATGCATTCGCGAAGACCATCGCCGATCCTGATTTCATCGACGCGATGAAGCAGTCGGGTTATCCGATCGATCCGATCGATGGCAATGCGGTGGAGCAGATCGTCACGAAGCTTTACGCCACGCCCCAGCCGCAACTCGAAGACGCCCGCAAGCTCATCTTCAGCTCTCACTGACCTGTGCGCATCGGCCGCTTTCGCGAAGCGGCGCGACAGAACGCCCTCATCAAACGGATTACCCATATGACGCCCGAAATCATCGATATTCATCCGCACATCATTTCGACCGACACGGAGCGCTATCCGATCGCGCCTCATCACGGCCATCGCTCCAAGTGGTCGGCAACGCGGCCCATCACGTTCGAACAGCTGATCGCCGAGATGGATGAAGCCGGCGTATCGAAAGCCGCGATCGTTCATTCGTCGACGACATACGGCACGAACAACTCGTATGTTGCAGACAGCGTCGCGCAATACCCGGAGCGCTTCACAGGCGTGTATTCGTTCGATCTGCTGGCGCCGGACGCATTGGAAATCTTCGACTACTGGCTCGCGCATGGCATGGGCGGCATCCGTCTTTTCACCGGCGGCGCCACGCATCAGAGCGACGGTAGCTGGCTGGTCAATCCCGCGACCTTTCCGATCTGGGAGCGCTGCGCGGCGCTCGGCATGACGATGGCGGTGCAGACCACGCCCGACGGTCTGTCGATGGTGGCGGAACTGGCCGAGCGTTTCCCGACCGTGAAGATCGCGCTCGATCACTGCGGCCGGCCGAATCTGGAAGAAGGCCCGCCGTATGCGAATTGCGCGGGACTGTTCGGGCTCGCGAAATACCACAACGTGTACATGAAGATCACGCCGCGCACGTTCGATCTCGCTCAGGCCGCGCCGGGCGGCGCCGAGCCGGTCTTCGCGAAGCTCGTGGAAGTGTTCGGCGCCGATCACCTGGCGTTCGGCTCGAACTATCCGGCGTCGGCGGGACCGTTGAAGAAGCTGGTCGAACAGGGCAGTGCATGCTTCGCTGGGCTCAGCGACGAACAGCGCGCGTGGATCTGGGGACGCACCGCCAAGGCGCTTTATCCGATGCTGGCAGAACCCGTCACGCACGCCGGGGCTTGACCGAAGTAGCAGGTTTGTCTCGGACGAAAAACAGGTGAGCCGACGAAGCTCACCATTCCATCAGGATGACATATGGAGTTCTTCAATGATGCGACGTTGATGGCGGCCGGTCATGCGCTGTCGACGCTCCTGCAGTTCAACCGGATCGTCTTTCTGGTATTCGGCGTGACGGTCGGGCTCGCAATCGGATTGTTGCCGGGTATCGGCGGGCTGACGGGCTTTGCGCTCCTCGTGCCGTTCACGTACACGATGGACCCGTATGTCGCGTTCGCGATGCTGCTCGGGATGGCATCCGTCATCACCACCTCGGATGTGATTCCCGCCGTGCTGTTCGGTGTTCCGGGCCACGCGGCCTCTCAGGCCACCGTGCTCGACGGTCTGCCGATGACCAAACGCGGCGAGGCGTCACGGGCATTGAGCGCATGCTACATGTCGTCGCTGATGGGCGGACTGATCGGCGCAGTGATTCTGGCCGTGTCGCTGCCGCTGGTGCGCCCGTTCGTGCTGTCGATCGGCACGCCGGAGATGCTGTCGCTCACGGTGTTCGGTGTGTCGATGGTGTCGGCGCTGTCCGGCAATGCGCCGCTGCGCGGTGTGGTCGCGGCCTGCTTCGGTATTCTGGTCGGCATGATCGGCACCAATGTCGCGACGGGGCAAATGCGCTGGACGGGCGACATTCTCTATCTGCAGGACGGTATCCCGCTGGTGCCGATCATCCTCGGCATTTTTGCGCTGCCGGAGTTGTGCGAGCTCGCAATCCGCCGCACGGCCATCGCCGAGAACGTGCAGTTCACGTCGCGCGAAGGCATGCGCCAGGGTGTCATCGACAGCTTTCGCAACTGGTTTCTGGTGCTTCGCTGCGGCGGCCTCGGCGCGATCCTCGGCGCGGTGCCGGGCATCACGGGCGCGGTAACGGACTGGATCGCATACGGCCACGCGCTGCAGACCGCCAAAGGCGCGAAGCAGTCGTTCACGAAGGGCGACGTGCGCGGCGTGATCGCGCCCGAAGCGGCCAACAATGCGCGCGAGGGCGGCAGTCTCGTCCCCATGTTGTCGTTCGGCGTGCCTGGCGGCGCGGCGCAGGCCATCCTGCTGGGCGCGATGATGGTTCACGGCTTTATTCCCGGCCCGGACATGCTGACGCGGCACCTCGACTTCACCTATTCGATGGTCTGGTCGATCGCACTCGCCAACATCTTCGGCGCGGGTCTGTGCTTCCTGCTCAGCGGCCAGTTCGCCAAAGTCTCCACGCTGCGCTACACGCTGATTCTTCCTGTGATCATGCCCGTCATCTATGTGGGCGCGTTTCAGGGTTCGCGCAGTTGGGGCGATCTCTTCGTGTTGCTGATCGCGGGCGTGATCGGATGGACGATGAAGCGGCTCAGATGGGCGCGTCCGCCGCTGATTCTCGGCCTCGTGCTCGGCGTGCTGATGGAGCGGTATATGTCGATTTCGTTCGTCCGCTACGGAACCGACTGGCTCACGCGACCGGTGGTCATCGTGTTGCTGAGTCTCGCCGCACTGGTGTTCTTCAAGCCGCTTTTCACTGCATTGCGTACGGGCGGAATGGCGCAATTCAAACCGAGCGGTTCGATCGTCGTGAAGCGCGAAGACCTCGTCTATGTCTTTTTTATCGGCATCGGGCTGTACATGCTGGTGAGTTCGCAAAGCTGGTTGCTGATGGCGAGAATAGGGCCGACGGTCGTGGCCAGCATTCTGGTCATCGCCGCAACAACGAGTCTCGCGTACAAGATTTTTGTGGTTCCGGCGCACGGCGTGGCGCGCGCTGGCGGCGTCCATATGGACGTATCCAGCGATCACGACGAGAAGTTGCCCGAGCGGATCGTGCTCGCGCGCGCCGCGCGCTTTTTCGGCTGGTTCGTCGCGTTTCTGGCGTGCGTGTCGGTGATCGGCATGTTGCCGACGGTGCCGCTGATGATCGCCGCGTATATGCGGATCGAAGGGCGCGAGTCATGGAAGCTGAGTCTGATTCTTGCCGCGTGCGTGACGGTGTTCCTCTACATCGTGTTCGATCAGATCCTGCATATTCCCTGGCCCGACAGCTTTCTCGGACAGTGGCTGCCGGCGCTGGGCGGCGGTTGATTGCAGCGCGAGAAAGCGAAGCCACACTGGATGACTGTCTTTTGAAGAGAAGGAAAAACGTATGACCCAAGATCGACTGGCGCGCATCGATGCAGAGCAGGCAACCGACGAACAGAAACGGGTTATCGCGAAGCTGGGCGAAGGGCGAGGACGCATTCCGACGCCGTTCAATATCTGGCTGCACAACCCGCGTCTGGCTGAAGGCATGGAGATCATCGGCACCCACGTGGATCACTCGCCGGTGCTCAGCGAGGCGGAAACGGAGGTCGCGATTCTTTCGACGGCGGTATTCTGGAATGCGCTGTATGTGATCGCCAACCATCGGCGGCACGCGTTGAAATCGGGCATCCCCGAGCCGGTTGTAGCGGCGATTCTGGAAAAGCGCCGGCCCGAAGGCGCATCGGGACGGCTGGGACTTGTGTGCGACGCGGTGAGCGAGATCCTCGCCGGTGGATCGATCAACGACGCGCGCTTCGCCCGATACGATGCGGAACTGGGCCGTGCGGCGATCGCGGAACTGCTCGTCACGATCGGCTACTTCACGTCGATTTCGCTCGGCATGACCTTGCATGCGCTGAAGCCCAAAGACTGAACGGACCGCCAGTGCCGATTAACGTGGTGAAGCTGTGGGAGATCTATCGTGACAGGGCTTGACGGCTATTTGCAGGTGAATCTGAAGGCGAGGCATCTCCGCCTGATCGTGACCATCGATACCTATCGCAATCTGACGCAGGTGGCGGAAGTCACCCACGTCACGATGCCGGCGGTATCGAAGTCACTGGCCGAACTGGAGCGGGGTCTCGGACTCACGCTGTTTTCACGCACGGCGCAAGGGCTCGTGCCGACGCCGCATGGCGAATGTCTGATACGTCACGCGCGCGAAATGCTGACGATCCTCCATCAGGCGCGCGATGAAATGAAAGCGCTGAGTTCGGGTACGGAGGGCAAGGTGCATATCGGCATGTTGCCCGCTTCGGCCTCCGCGCTGTTGCCGCAGGCGCTCAATCTGCTGAAGATCCAGTCGCCGGGAACCAATGTGCGGGTCGTGGAAGGCACGCGCGGCGCGCTGCTTCCTGAGCTGTGGCAAGGTCGCCTCGACCTGATCGTAGGGCGCCTGCCCGCACCGGACACGCTCGGCAGCTTTGAGGAAAAAGCGCTGCTCGAAGAACCCGTGACCTTAATGACGGGACGGCATCATCCGCTGGCGCGGCGCAAGCATCTGAACTGGTCGGATCTGATTCCTTATCCGTGGATATTGCCGCCGCAAGGCTCGATCCTGAGAGACTCGCTGGAACGTACGCTGCGCGCCCATGACGTACCGCTGACCAACAACTACATCGAGACGCTTTCGGTCCATGTGACGCGCGCGCATTTGCAGATATCGGACTTCATCGCGGTCATGGTCGGCACGCCTGCCAACGATGCCGCGCAACCGCTCTATGCGCTGCCGTTGACGTTGCCGCGGCTATTGCGTCCGTCGGGCGTGCTCTGGAACCGCAACCGCGGACTGACGCCGAGCGCGCAACTGATGGTTGCCTGTCTGGAGGAAGCTGCCCAGCAGTTGCAAAGCGGTATTGCCTGAAGACCTGAGCGCGCGATCTTTGGTCGCGCTTAAAATTTGCTTTTATTAGTTAGTCATCCGTACTAAGTAGAAGACTTGCGTGGCATCTGAAACGTCCACACCTTTACCAAACGGTTAAGTCCCGCGCCAGTTAATTCAATAGACGGCAGCGGTGGTGTCGAAAGATCATGTTGTCAACGAAAACGCATCCCTGTAGCAGTCCGACTCGCCGCGTCATCACGCCACGAACGAAGCAGGCGACTCGATCAATCATCCCACCAAGGAGACAAAATTGGCCAGCAAGGTTCATCTCAAGCTCGCGATCGCCGAGCATCCGCATACCGCGGCAATCCGCGACGGTTCGATCCCGATCGAAGGCGTGGACGCCGAGTTCATCACCGTGCATCCGCAGATCGGCGCGTTTCGCCGCATGGTTCGCGATGTCGAATTCGACGTGTGCGAACTGGCGCCGACCACGTACATCATCGCCCGTGCCTATGGCGCGCCGTTCGTCGCGCTGCCAATTTTCGTGGTGCGCCGCTTCCATCACTCCGGCTTGCTGGTGCGCCCGGACGCCGGCATCACGACGCCGAAGGATCTCGAAGGCAAGAAGGTCGGCGTGCGTGCGTACTCGGTGACGACGGGCGCGTGGACGCGCCAGGTGCTGATCGACGAGTTCGGGCTCGATCCGTCGAAGGTCACGTGGGTCGTGGATGACGAAGAGCACGTCACGCAATTGCAACTGCCGCCGAACGTGATTCACGCGCCCAAGGGCACGTCGCTCGCGGACATGATGGCCAGCGGCGAACTGGTCGCGGGCTTTCACGGCAACGCAGGGATTGGCCGCACGGGCGACCCGACGGGCGGCTGGAAAGAAGTCGAGGCGAACTACCCGGATATGTTCCCGAATGCCGCGGAACTGGAAGCGGAATACTACGCGCGCACCGGCGTGTATCCGATGCACGGCACCATCGTCGTCAAGGACTCGGTGCTTGCCGAGCATCCGTGGGTCGCGAAGTCGATCTACGACGCGTTCGACAAGGCGAAGCAGGACTGGCTCGCGAAGCTCAATGCAGGCGAACTGACCGACAAGAAGAACAGGAAGTACGTCGAGTTGCAGAAGATCGTCGGCAACGACCCGCTGCCTTACGGCATCGAAGAAAACCGCAAAACCATCGAAGCGCTCGAAGCAACCGCGTTCAAGCAGGGCCTGACGCCGCGGCGCATGTCCATGGATGAGCTGTTCGTCGATCCCCGCGTCTGAAACCCGCACGGAAAGCCAACAACATGATTATCGATTGCCACGGTCACTTCACGACTGTCCCCGCTTCGTTCCGCGACTGGCGCGCGAAGCAGATCGCGTCCGCCGACGATCCCGCCAACGCACCACCGCTGTCCGGCGCACATGTTTCCGATGACGACATCCGCGAGGGCGTGGGCAATGGTCAGTTGCGTCTGCAACAGGAGCGCGGCGGCGACCTCACGCTCTTCTCGCCGATCGCCGGCCTGATGAGCCATCACCTGGGCAACGAGCGAACCAGCCTGGAATGGGCCGAGGTGTCGAACAATCTCGTGCGCCGCGTGTGCGACCTGTATCCGGACAACTTCGTGCCCGTCTGCCAGTTGCCGCAATCGCCGCTGGCGCCGCCGAAAAACTCGGTGGCCGAGTTGCGCCGTTGCGTCGAGGAGATGGGTTTTGTCGGCTGCAACCTGAATCCGGACCCGAGCGGCGGCTACTGGACCGGCAAGCCGATGACGGACCGCGAGTGGTATCCCGTGTACGAAGCGCTGTGCGATCTCGACGTGCCGGCCATGATCCACGTGGCGGCATCGTGCAATCCGTGTCATCACGGCACGGGTGCGCATTATCTGAACGCGGACACGTCGGTGTTCATGCAGCTGCTGCAAGGCGATCTGTTCAAGGATTTCCCGACGCTGCGTCTGGTCATCCCGCATGGCGGCGGCGCGGTTCCGTATCACTGGGGACGCTATCGCGGCATGTCGCTGGAAATTGCCAAACGGCCCCTCGAAGGCCTGCTCGACAACATCTTCTTTGATACCTGCGTCTATCACCATCCGGGCGTGGAACTGCTGACGACGGTCGTGCCGACCAGCAACGTGCTGTTCGGCTCGGAAATGATCGGCGCCGTGCGCGGCCGCGATCCGGATACCGGCGAGTATTTCGACGATACGAAGCGCTATATCGACGCCTGCGAAGCGCTCAGCGATGCGGACCGCCAGGCGATTTTCGAAGGCAATGCACGCCGCGTCTATCCGCGTCTCGACCGGCACCTCAAGGCAAAAGGCCTGTAAGCGCCGGCCAGAAGGAAAACCATGAACATCATCGATATTCATCCGCACATCATCTCCGACGACGAGAAGCGCTATCCGCCCGCGCCGTTGTTCGGCAAGCGCTCGGACTGGTCGCAGGAGCGCCCGAACACCGTCGAGGCGCTGATCAAGGCGATGGACGAAGCCGGCGTTGCGAAAGCGGCGGTCGTGCATTCGTCGACGACGTACGGCTTCGATAACAGCTACGTGGTGGACGGCTGCAATCAGTACAAGGACCGCCTGATCGCGGTGGGCTCCGTCGACATGCTGGCCGACGACGTGCCGGCTGTCATCCGGGCCTGGGCGGATAAGGGCCTCGCGGGGCTACGCATCTTCACCGGCGGCTCGACCAAGGACTTCGATCCGAGCGAACTGGATAACCCCAAATCGTTCAGGGCATGGGAGATGCTCGCGGAACTGAAGCTGCCGATGTGCATCCAGACCGGTCCCATCGGCCTGCCGCAGGTGCGCATGCTCGCCGAGCGCTTTCCTGGCGTGAACATCATCCTGGATCACCTCGCGCGTCCTGACGTGCTCGACGGCCCGCCGTATGCAAAGGCTGCCGGACTGTTCGAGTTGCGCGATCTGCCGAACATCTACATGAAGCTCACGCCGCGCATTTTCGGCGACGTCAGGAAAGAGCAGGCGAGCGCAGAGACGTTTTTCCCGCGCGTCGTGGAAGCATTCGGCGCGCAGCGCCTCGCCTGGGGTTCGAATTTCCCGACCTCGCCAGGCTCGCTCACCGAAATTCTCGCCACGGCTCAGGAAGGGCTTGCCTGCCTCAGTGACGAAGACCGGACATGGATCTTCGGCAAGACGGCGCAGAAGCTCTATCCCGCCTTGGGCTGAAGCCGGAAACATCGCAACCGCGCGTGCCCCGCTCAAAGCAGCGCGCCGCGACAACGAGAGACCATCATGTCAAACACCCGCCTGAACAGCATCATCCGCGCTTTTGAATTGGGCAAGCCGGCGCATGCCGCTTTTGCGAAGCTCGACAAGCAGACCGCCATCGAAATGAGCGATTCGCCGTATGACGGCATCGTCTTCGAGATGGAGCACAACCCGTACGATGTGTCGGCGCTCGGCGATGCGCTTCAGTACATGCTCAGCCGCAAGCAGATCGCCGAGTCCGGCTCGGTTGCGCCGAAGGTGACGCCGCTCGCGCGCATTCCCGCGAACGGCGCTGAGATGAACCAGAGCTTTGCGAAGCAGGTGCTCGATCGAGGCGCGTATGGCGTGATCTGGCCGCATGTCGCAACCGTCGAGCAGGCGTACAACGCGGTCGCGTCGTGCCGCTACGCGCGCCCAAAAAGCGCGCCGCTGTACGAGCCGAAAGGCGTGCGCGGTGACGGCCCCGCCAATGCTGCGCGCTACTGGGGCCTGTCGATGCAGGAATACTACGAGAAGGCCGATGTCTGGCCGCTCGCACCGCAAGGCGAACTGCTCGTGGGCCTGATGTGCGAGAGCACGCAGGCAATCGCGAACCTCGACGACATGCTCGCCAACGTGCCGGGCATCGGGTTCATCCTGATCGGCGAAGGCGATCTGAGCCAGGAACTGGGGCTGCCGCGTCAGTACGAACATCCTGAAGTGCTCGCCGCGATGCGCGAGATCGTCGAGATCTGCCACAAGCACAACGTCGTGGTCGGCAATCCGCACGTGACGGCGAAAAATCATCGCCGCCTGCAGGAAGGAGGTTATCGCTTCCTGATGTCGGCGCCGGCACGCACGTATGGCGTGGTCGGACTCGCACGGGAACTGGCGGGCTACTGATACCAGCAACAGGAACACACACCATGACAACGACGCAGACAGAAGCGCCGACGCTGCGAGTCAATCTCGCGGAGTATGCCGTGACGAAGGCGATGCGCGACGGACGCGTGAAATCGGACCTCGTGAATCTCGACTTTTGCGGCCCGACGCCCGCGCATAACGGCTTCAAGGCGATGGTGCGCGAGAGCCGCTTCGACGCCGGCGAGCTGGCGATCGTCACCTTCCTGCAGGCGAAGGCCTACGGCAAGCCTTACGTGTTGCTGCCGGCGCCGATCTCGGGTCGTTTCCAGCATCACTGCGCGGGATACAACCTCGACTTCGGCCATCTCGATCCGAAGGATATTGAAGGCAGGAAGGTCGGCGTGCGTACGTACACGCAGACCACCGCGCTGTGGATTCGCGGCATTTTGCGCCACGAATACGGTGTTGATCTCGACAAGGTGACATGGATGACGCTCGGCGACGGCCATCTCGCCGAGTACAGCGACCCGTCGAATTGCCAGCGTTTGCCGGTGGGATCGTCGATTCCGCAACTGATGCTCGATGGAGAGCTGACGGCTGCGCTGCTAGGCGAAGACATGCCGAAGGACGAGCGCGTGCGCACGCTCGTGCCCGATGCGCAGGCCACCGCGAAAGACTGGTTCGCGCGCACGGGCGTGGTGCCGATCAACCATATGTTCGTCGTGCACGAGAAGCTGTCGAAGGAACGGCCGGACATCGTGCGCGAGCTGTATCGCATGGTGGTCGAGAGCCGCAACGCCGCCGACAGCCTCCCCGTCGTGTTTCCGCCGATCGGGCTGGAAGCGAACCGCAAAGGTCTGCAACTCGCGGTCGACTGGGCGCTCGACCAGAAGATCATTCCGCGGCGTCTGTCCGTCGACGAACTGTTCGACGATGTGACCGGCAGTCTGGGTTGACATGAAACGGATGGCGAGGCGTGGCGGTGTGCAACGTGATAACCCAAGCATTGACGCGTGACTTCTCATGACGCCTTCACGCGATACCTCGTCGCCCGCCATGCGGACGCGCTCCGGCGACACCACGTCGTTGCTGCGGCACGCGCCGCTGACGCGTTTTCTGGTTGCCCGCGCCGGGTCCATCACCGCGCAGCAGATGCTGATGCTGGCGATCAGCTGGCATATGTACGATCTCACATCGAGCGCATGGGATCTTGGGCTCGTCGGACTGTTTCAGTTCGTCCCAGGTCTCGCGACGACGCTCATCGCGGGGCATTGTGCCGACCGCCTGCACCGCGGGCGGATGGTTGCGGCATGTCTCGCGCTGCAGGCCGTGGCGGCGACGTTGCTGTCTATTTCCACGGCCAGTCACAGCGTCACACGCGATGCGCTGCTGGCGCTCTCGCTCGCGCTTGGCGCAATCCGGCCGTTCCAGATGGCGGGACAGCAGGCTTTGTTGCCGATGCTCGTTCCGCCGAAGCTGCTCGCGCGATCGATGGCGCTCAGCACGGTGGTTCAGCAAATATCCGTGATCGCGGGCCCCGCGCTGGGCGGCATCCTGTTTGCCGTCAGCGTGGTCACGGTGTACCTGACCAGCGCGCTGCTTTTCTGCGTCAGCGCTGTGATGTATGCGCTGGTGCGCTACGACTACACGCCGCCGCCGCGCGAACCCGTTACCGTCGATACGATTCTGGCAGGCCTGCGCTTTATCTGGAGCAGTCCGCTGCTGCTCGGCGCCATCTCGCTCGATCTCTTTGCTGTGCTGTTCGGCGGCGCGACCGCGCTGCTGCCGGTCTACGCAAGGTTGATTTTGCACGTCGGCCCGCAAGGGTTGGGATTGCTGCGCTCCGCGCCCGCGGTCGGCGCGCTGTGCGTCGGGCTATTTCTTTCGCGACGGGCGATTGTCAGCGGCGTCGGCAAAAAGCTGCTGATTGCCGTGGCTATTTACGGCATCTCCATCGTCGGCTTTGGGCTGTCGCGATGGTTCGGCGTGTCGCTGCTTCTGCTGGCGATTTCGGGTGGCGCGGACACCATCAGCGTGATCGTGCGGCAAACGCTGATTCAACTGGAAACGCCTGATCGCATGCGCGGACGCGTGGCCGCCGTGAATACGCTCTTCATCGGCGCGAGCAATCAGCTCGGCGAATTCGAATCCGGCGTGAGTGCGACGGCGCTGGGTGTGATCGGCTCGGTCGTGGTTGGCGGGGTTGCCACGGTGCTGGTCAGCGTTGCATGGAGCCGGCTCTTCAAACCCCTCGCAAACCGCGATGCGTTGCATTGAGGTTTGATCGATATTGACAGGGACAACTCATGAGCAAGCGCACGACATCGCTTCGGCTCCTCATGCATGACTGGCTGGGCCAGGTGGACAACATCCGCGTCAGTCGGCCCGCGCGTTCGAGAAACATGCCGTGGCGCGCCGTCCGCATCGAGGTGATGCGTTCGTCGACGGCGTTTGCGATTGTTTTCTTCCGTCATGGCGACGGTTCATGGTGCGTCTATCCGCCCAGCTTTACGGCGCCGACGATGCAGTTGCCTCGACTGCAGGCCATCCCGCAAGGCTGCTAGACTGTATTGGGCACCGCGCGCGAGCCGGCGACGCAGTGCAGTCGAGCAATGCTGGGGAGATGTCGCCATGAAATCGCTCCGTATCGCAGTCGTCGCGCTGGCCTTCGCTGCGCCAGTCATTTCCTTCGCACAGGGCAGCCCGTCACTCACCCGCGCGCAAGTTCGTGCCGAGCTCGTGCAGGCGGAAAAGGCCGGATACAGTCCGACAGCCTGGGCGGATTTCCCGTATGGCGAGGTCCAGGCCGCTGAATTCCGCAAAGCGGCGCGCAGGGCGGCTGCGGACCCGACTGGCTACGATGCAGGCAGGAGCGGAAGCTCGCAGCCCAGCGATATCGCCAGGTAATGCTGGCGCATTGCTTCGTTATCTGCCCGATTGTTCCGTGCCGCCCGTGCCAGGGCCGTAAGAGGCGCTGGCATTTTGCTGACGTCGAGCCAGCAATGCTTCGGCACGTCGCAGGCTGCCTGGGCAATCGCCGGTGCAATTGCTGAGCGGGTTGTAACCCGCGTCTTCGAGCTGAAGCAGTTCCGCGCGAACCTGTCCGCGTGTCAGCGGTTCGTTCGACTGAGCGAAGGCCGCTGCGGGAAGCAGGACGGCAACGGTCACGATAGCGGCTTTGATGACGGGATTCATGGTCCACCCTTTTTGCGTGAAGTAAGCCGCTTTTCTTTCGCGGCAACAGTTCGTATTTCACACTAGGGTAAATACTTAGTCTATTGAATTAAACCGCCTGCAGATTGAGTGTCTGGTTAGGGCGCGCGGTTAAATCATTTCAACTGCGGTTCGCGATGTATGCAATCCGCCAGGAATGCCATAGCCGCCTGGATAGCCGGCGTGCGCCGCAGATCAGGATATGTAACAAGCCACAATGCTGCATCGGGCGGGTTGACATCGACGTGTAGCCTGACGAGCTCTGCGTCGCGCTCGCCGAGCATCGTGGGTAGAACCGCAACGCCAACATCGTTGCGCGCGGCCATCTGCTGTGCGACAACGTCGCTCGTTTCGAACACGATGGGTCTGCCGTCGAGAAATCGGCGCAGCCAGACCTGATGCTTCACGTGATCCAACGACGTGTCGTAGGCGATGAACGCCCACTGTGCGGAAGGGCGTGCTGCATAGGCGCGGCTTGCGTATAAGCCGAAGCGAATTGCACCAACCCGGCGCGAAAGTAGACTTGCCTCTTGTGGCTTGAACATTCGAATCGCGATATCTGCAACACCCCTGTCAAGCGGGGCGATTTCCGGGGTACTCGCCATAACGAGCTTCAAGGACGGATGGCGCTCGCGGAACTCTTGAATATACGGGGCAACGCAGAAATTGCCGATCGTAGGCGGCACGCTGATCCGCACCGACCCGGACATCACGGCCGAGGTCCGAAGTGCGAATGCGTCGATTGCCTGTGCGCTTTGCGTCATCCTGACGGCGAGTTCGGCAACGACCATTCCATCTTCCGTTAATCGGGTGCTCCTGGGTAGCCGATGTACGAGTTTCAACCCAAGCGTCGCCTCGAGCGATGCTATGCGACGTCCGACCGTTGCGTGCTCAACAGAAAGCTCACTGGCAGCACCTGAGAGTGATCCAGTGCGTGCGAGCACGAGGAAGTACTGCAAATCTTGCCAGTCGAACATAGTGAATTTTTGACGGAGCGTGTGAACGTATTGGGAATACCGAGCGAGAACGTCTGAGTCTAATCTGGTCATCAATCGGACGCACACGATCGTCCAAAACACGATGGAGATTGGACATGCTTTACGAACTCACTACTCTGTCCTCGCACATCCTTAAACTGCCCCAGGTTATCGAGAACGCGGAGGTCTATCTCCATCGCTCTGGAATATCGGGGCGTTGGCTCGGCGCATGGACCTCCGAAAATGGTCCGCTTGGCAGCCTGCGGATACTGCGGGGATTCAATAACGCTCACGAACTGACGCGTGAACGAGAACGTGCGCTCCATCACTCGAATCCTTTCGGGGCAACTACAAGCGACTGTCGGATCGAGATGGAGAGTTACGCCGGGTTTTCGTTTCTTCCTCCGGTAGAGCCGGGCTCCTTCGGCAAATACTACGAATTCCGAACATACTGGCTGCGGCCGGGTGGACTTGAGCCGACTATTGAAGCCTGGAAGACCGCGATGCCTGAGCGCTCGAAACGCTCACCCCTGACAGTCAATATGTATGCGCTTGACGGCGCTCCTCGCATCACCCACGTCTGGCCGTGGGAAAGTCTCGATGAGCGGATCGCGATCCGCGCGAAGTCATACGCGGATGGCGTGTGGCCGCCCAAGGGAGGACCAGATCAGTTTTTTGACGCGACATCGACGATCTGGATACCGACCGATAATTCGCCACTTCGTTGAATCTTGTATGCGGGTCTCGAAGGGGAGCGAGCACGCTTGCGTTGAGTTCGCTATCTGGTCGAGTTCGGCTACAACCGGTAGGTCGGTTGCCGTGAGTCGTTCGTCGACAACTCAATACCGTTTGCGATACGCGCGTCGCTCACGCAATTCACAAGCGTGCCAGGCAGGAAGTAGCCCGGCAGCACGATAACCGTCGATCAGTGTGTCGTAGAGCGAGACATCCGAACGGCTCCTCGCAATGAGCTGTGCGCCAGCCACGGCGGCGAAGATAGCGTGGGCCCGTGGATCACTCCCTTTTGAGTCAACAACCCTCGCCGCTGAGAGAACCTTGCTCAGCCAGGCAATGTGCACCTCACCGAAGGTTCGGACTTCCCGCATCACTCCACCGGGGAGGTCATCGCTTTCGGCAGCCATGAAGCTGCACAAGCAGATGCGATTTGCGTTTTTCAGCGCCTTGCGAAACGTATCGGGATAGCGGTGCAGGCAGTGCAACGAGTCGGGGGACTCGGACTGGAGAGCTTCAAGAACCGCTGCCGAGTCCTCCCAATACCGTCGTGCCACCGCTGCGCCGAGGTCAGCCTTGTTCGTGAAGTGGTGATAGATGCTGGCGGGTCTGATACCAACGTCTTCCGCGAGATCCTGAAAATTCAATCCACTGTAGCCGTGGGCCTGAGCAATCTTCGTGGCCGCCGCCAGGATCCGCTCCCTGGAGCCCGAGTTCGATTCGTTCCGTATTTGTACCGTTCTCCGCATGACTACGCGGTGTTGACAACCCGGATTGTAATGCATGTTGTAAATCTAACGAACGTTGGGTATACGCGATTGCCGTTCGCCCCGACACCACTGCGAAAGGAAAGCCAAATGAGTGCTATTGCAACGAGTATCAATGACAATCAGCCGTCGACAATGACGGTCTATGACTTCCCGCAAGGGCCGTATCCGACGCGTGTGCGCATTGCGTAATCTGCAATCGCGAGTGCGGTTCGTGCTGGTCGACCTGTACGCGGGCGAGCACAAGAAGCCCGAATTCATGGGGAGCAAGAACTACTCGGGCACGCTGCCAGTGCTCGAACTTGATGACGGGACCTGTATTGCCGAGTGCACGGCCATAACGGAGTACCTTGACGGACTCGATGGCGTGCCGACGCTGACTGGCAGGGCACCGCTCGAAAAAGGGTTGATCCACATGATGAGCAAGCGTGCCGAACTGGAACTGCTCGACGCCATAAGCGTTTATTGCCATCATGGAACGCCGGGATTGGGGCCGCAGGTTGAACTGTACCAGAACGCCGAATGGGGATTCAGGCAGCGCGAAGGCCCTGCGCGGAATGCATTACCTCGATGCTGTTCTTCGAAACCAGCCGTATGTCGCAGGTAAAGAATTTTCAATGGCCGACATCACCGTGATCGGCGGCCTGGTCTTCGCTTCTATCGTCAAGCTGCCGGTGCCGGCTGAATGCACCGCGCTACTGGAGTGGTACGAAAGAATGCAGGAGAGGCCCAGCGTATGCACGCAGCCGGCGTTCTCCGTACCAGCGGATGCATGAAACGTTTCATTTTTTGAATAAAGTACTCCTACAAGACTCCGAAAATCCACTTCGATTTGTGGCGGGATTCGCGACAGCAGCACTTCAGCCCTCCATACCCCGGAGAATAATTTGTGTCTGCATTACCTCAAGCAGTTAAGTCCGTTGGATTTCAACGGCCCTTATTACCTCAGCATCGCTGGTAATCTTTTGCAGTCGCACGATAGCTTTGACGTAATCAACCTGGCTACAGGTCAAGCATTCGCCAAGGCTCCATCAGCCACAGCGGAACAGCTTCACGAAACCGTCGCAGCCGCCAGTCATGCGTTCAAAGCCTGGCCTGCGCTAGGCTACGACGGGCGCCAGAAGTACCTCAACGCATACGCCGATGCACTCGAAGTACATCGGGATGAGCTGTCACGCCTGTTGCCTCTTGAGCAGGGGAAGCTGCTGAAGACGATGGCGGAGCGCGGCTGCGCCGCCCCACCCCACAACCAGAAAAAAGAACAGGGCAAAACCCGACATTTCTATGTAGCCGGCCACACGACATTTGAACTTAGCGAAGACAGGTCGGATTTATCGATTTCATGCGCGAGGCGGAGCAGGAGGCGTACCGACATTCCGTTGAAGCGCAAGGCGATCCATTCCCTGCGGGGTCCGAGCGTGCGGTGGACTATATGCTGGGTCCGCCACTATTCTGACAAGGAGCCGCCGGCGCAGGCTTAGGATAATACCGCGCGAATCGCCGCTGTTTTTGTGCCGATTCGCGTGACGCGGCCTAGCTGAACGTTTTACCGCTATCTTGAGCGGGACTTTAGGCATTCGAGTGCTAGCTGTGGCATCAATTGACATTCGACATATATCAATTGATCGATATTTAATTCGTAATCCTATGTTTGCCGAGCCGAGAGATTTCAATTTGTGCAGGAGGCCGCTGCACAAAATCTGGATTCGGCCATGCCTTCAGGTTGCGCAGTGACAATTCTCGCAAGGCGGGGAGGGCTGGCTTACGCTGGATCAGTGTGGCGACACGCTCTTCAAGTTTCTGATCGAAGGGGAAGATTGTCTGTATCACGAGGCCACGATGAAGCGCTTCGAATTGACGATTGGTGACCTGCCCAAGGTGCTGGATGCCGTGGACATGGAGGCTGACTGGTCGCTGGAGGAGCCTGAGCACGCGACAACTCCGTTGTCATTGCCTGTATGCGAATCCGAAATCAGTCGCTCAAACCCGCCAGTTCTCTTTTGAGCATGGCGGGTTTTTCTTTGCCTGCGGGGCGCGGGCTACATACAGCGGTGGAGTCACTCAGCCGTTCAGTTGCGACTCGATGTTCAGGACGATCCGCGCGAGCGGGTTGTTGTCTGCGGATTGCGGCGCGAGTTTGATCTGGGCGAAGGTGACGATAGCGAGAGCGACGACCAGGAGTGCTCCAGACGCGGCGATGCGGGGAAGGTATTTCATAGGAACCTCATCTTGATGGTGTAGACAGAAACTGGGCGAAGCTGACAGGCGTGTCGAATCACCTTCAGCGGCATGTCTGTCCGCAACCCGGGAACGCCGGACGCGGTCGTCGGATCGCACTTGCCGATCGGACGGGGTTTGTGCAGTGCGCTATAACACGACCGTCAGATCGCACCCACCGATCGAACGGGCTTGTGCAGTGCACTATAAATGGTTTATCCGCGTGCGCGGTGCGGCTTCCTGTCGCCAGCGGATGCTTAATTGCTTGAGCGTTTCGTGTATGAAAGATTTCTGTAGGCACGTAACGTGCCGTCGTGCAATGTGAGCGATCCTCGCATGGCACGGACGATGCCGAGGTGGCTGCCTCGACAGTCTCCCCGCTGGAGCCCGCCAGATTGAAGATGGGTTTGCGGACGGTATCAATTGCGCTATCATTAGGTATCAATTGATACTTTAGTCGGGGGTCGCATGTCACTGATTACGCCTGAAGCAGTGGCCGCGGTCATGGAACTGCGGCAGGTCCCGCACACGCTCGCGGAACTCGAGGCACTTGTGCGCGACGGCCTGCCCAAGTCCGCGCTGCGCGCGGGCGTCGAACATGCGACGCAGGGTGCCGACGCCCGGCGTGCGCTACTTGCCCGCATCATCCCCGAAGCGACCTATAAGCGGCGTCGCGATCGGCTGACGCCAGACGAATCGGAAAAGACTGAGCGGCTGGCCAGGATCGTCGCGACGACGACCTACGTCTGGAACGACGAAGAGGACGCGCGGGAATTCCTGGCGACGCCGCATCCGGAGCTCGAAGGGCGGGCGCCGCTCGATGTTGCGCTGACCGAACTTGGCGCGCGCCGGGTCGAAGAGCTGCTCTGGAAACTGTTTTATGGGTTGCCGGCGTGAAGTTGTTTCGAATCGCCGACACTCGACACACGATCTGGAGTGGCACCGGCGCGATGCTGGTGGGCGGCCGCTTCAATAGCCCGGGGCGACCGGTCATCTACGCCGCGTCGACCTTCGCCGGTGCGATGCTCGAGGTTCTTGTTCATGCGCGCATCGGCAAGGTACCGAAGACACACGGATGGGTTGAAGCAGCGGTTCCCGACGATATTCGCGTCGAACGCCATTCGGCCGAATCGTTGCCGGGGGGATGGGATGCGCCAGCACTGCAGGCGGCAAGGGAGTTCGGCGACGCCTGGCTGTCCGAGTCGCGTACCGCGCTCCTGATCGTACCTTCCGTCGTCGTCCGTGCAGAGTTCAACGTGCTGGTCAATCCCGCACACCCCGACGCGACACGGATTGCCGTTACCGAGCCGCAACCTGTGGTGTGGGACGAACGCCTCTTTGTGATGCCGCCGGTCGGACACTCCTAGATTGTGGTGGTGGTCGGCTCGCCTTGCCTCGACGCTTTGCGCCTCGACGAAGATGCCCGGAACGTGGCTTCCAGTTGGACGTATGCGACGGATTCTGTAAGAGGTTTTTCCCGCTCGCATGATGGGGCTTTTGGAACGCCCCTTGGAAATAGCAGGGGCGATGCAGCCTCAACGGCCCAGTTTTTTCGAGAGCTGCAATTGACGGCGAGGGCTGGCGAGGAGTGTTTCGCCTCACCGCGAATGTGGCGTCATAAGTCGAAGTCTTTGCGCAACTCGCGCCGTATGATCTCGATGAACTCGGGCAGGAACGGTGGCAGAGCGGTCAGCGTCACAAAAATGGTACGCGCCGCCATTAGCACTACGAGTAGCTTGACGCCAGTGACAACGCCAGTTGCCACGGCCCGCCAGTCGGGCAGTGCAGCCGCAATGGCGTCGCCGACCTCGTCCGCGCCCCACATGCCCAGGAAGAGAGCGATCAGGACCGTGGCGAACGGCAGCGCCATTGTTACGTAGCCGACAAGATTGATCAACGCGGCGACAACCTCAGGGAGGTCGAAGCTGTCATCGATAATTTTCAGGTCTCGTTTGTTATCCTTTGCTTTCATAAAACTCTCCTTCAGGTAAGTGGTGTTGGACCGGTTAGATAAAGGCGGTGAGTTCCGGTGCCTTTCATCCGGTATCGTTCCAGGATAAGTTTCTCGGCTGACGATGCAAATGTATTGACGCGTCTAACCACTATCGTGAAGACGGTCAGCAAATGACAGGTGTGTGCTTAAACCATCGAACGGCATTAATCAATCAGCACGATCTCAGCCGCGGCTGAAATATCGGTAGGGCGAAGTTCAGCCACGTTTTCCTGCAGCGCTCGAACGGCGGCAAAGTTGATTGCTCGGGAAAATACGGCATCGACATCTGAGATTGAATGACCCGTGAAAATAGAAAGACAACGTTCGGTCACACCGCTTACGATCGTGTAGCGTTGATCGGAGATCTTCTTCAGGCTGGTAATTATGTATTGCCTCAAGTCTTGAAAACTCGGCACGTCAAATCGGATTTTTTCCTCAAATCGCCCGCCGCGAATCGCTGCGCTGTCGAGCCTGTCATAGTGATTCGTTGCCGCAATATAGATGACATCGGCGATACGGCCATCGGCACCGTCAAGCGTCGTCAGGATCCGGTTCGTGAGCGAGACAACGGATGAGTACCGGCGATCAACCAGGATGTCATCCGCTTCATCAATCAGGATTACAACGGGTCGGATATCTTTACCTTCGCGTACCAGTTTGTCCCATGATTCCGGCTTACCGATGATGTTCGCACCCGTGGTTTTCAGAAATGCGTATCCGCTTGTCTTTGCGAGTGCCATCGCCGCCTGGGTCTTGCCGGTTCCGGGCGGCCCGAAAAAAACGAGTCCGGTAGGCAGGCCGCCACCTATCTGTTCGAGCCGATGTATTTGCTTCATCCTGAATGCGAGATCACGCAACGCATTCCGGGAAGCGGGAGGCATAATAATCTCATCAAGGGATTTCACGTCTTCTGGGAGGCGACCACAACGTCCCTGCAGCATGCGCATGGCGCGCATTCCATGATCGAAGGTGACGCGGCCCGGGCCGATTACGCCGTCTCGCTGCATATCTGCAAGGGGGCCACCCACGCCGGCCAGCCGGCTTGCGCTAAAACCCTCCCACCTTGCCGCAAGGCTCGTGATGAGCCTGCTGTCGACCATTCCATAACCCACCGCGTTTCCAATCGATCTGCGCAAAATGGCCCGACGCGCGTCAAGGTCCGGCGGTGGAATTTCAACGCGAAAATCGAACCGACCCTCACGGATTGCCGCAGGATCCAGGCTGTCAATGAAGTTCGTCGCAGCAACCAGCACAACCTGCGTGCCGTGAAGATCAGCGATGTTCGTGAGCATCACGTTGACCAGGTCTCTATCCATCGCATGGGAGCTTTCGCGGGGCTTCACCATGGAATCCATTTCATCCAGGAACAAAATGCACGGCGCGGCCTCTCGTGCCTGTCTGAACACTGCGTCAAGTTTTTGAGGTGTCTCGTTGATCCATTTCGACGCTACATCGCCATAGGTGACTGGAAAGAACGGTACATTAAGTTCACCGCTCAGCGCTTCGGCAAACATCGTCTTGCCGTTTCCAGGTTCGCCAAAGAGCAGGATGCCATTGCGTCCTTCACCGGGACGGTCGATGATGGATTCGCCGGCTGCGAAAAGACGTTTCTTCGTATCGGCCATTCCGACAAGATCGTCAAACGAGTAACGGGCACGGCGAATGTTTCGGGTGAACGAATAGTTAGGCCTAACAGGCTCTTCAGAATGATGTGCAGGTTGTGTCACGGCTTTCCTGCACATGGGCTGCAGAGCGAGATCTGGCGTCGCAATTGCATACCTGCGGATCGTGACCACCGCGATGACGGCAAGACTCCAAATGGCGGCGGCATATACGCTGTACTCATTGAATGCATACAGGAGCCGCAGGATTCCAACGGTAAATGTGAATATACCCAAGCTAATCCACCTGGCACTCGCTGGATTCTGGGCCGAGACGGCGGCGGCAGCCAGAACGGACGTAATCAGCAATACATAAAACTGGTCCGCACCCACGTGCAAGCCAGGGCGCAAGGATCCGACGACAATAAGAACAAACATCGCGACAAAAACCCAACGCAGAATGAGCAGGCCAGGCATATTAAATCGATTCATTTCTCACCTCAAAAAGCAATTCGAAGACGGTTCCAGCCAGCGCGCAACGCTGCAAAACGGCGCGTGCGAGCGCACTGTCACGTATCGGTTGTACCCCTAACGTTGCAAGCGTGGGTTCCCAACGTCAGCCGCCGGTCAGGAATCGGACTCGGCCACGATGGCGTTTTTTCGGAAGTTGCCGACGTGGGCGAGTGCGTTTTGGTTTCGATCTTAGGCATTTGTCTGGTCGCGCGCGAACCCTGGGTCGTTGCATACGCTTCAGTCGTGCCGTGAGACGACGGTGCCAGAGTCGAAGTACTTCTGGCGAAATGGAGGCTGCGATGTAACCGGTGACATCGCCGTGCGTCACCTCGATGACTTCCTGAGCATTTCTGTTGAAAATAAAACGTCTTGATTTCATATCCAGTTTTCCGGTGATAGTGGTAACCGTCGATGATTCCCAGTCCATCTATCGTGTTTGGTATCCTGACGAATCACAGATCGAAGTGGCAAGTGCCGGCTACCGTCCGGCTCCTGTTCCGCCCGCATCTACCGTTGCAGGTAGCACCAGGATCGCACCGGGTCTGCGAGACGCAAGTTCATGGAAAATCTGCTCCATATGAGAGGCAGACCTGAGTTGATCGGAAGGTGCATGAAGGCGTGAATTCCCGGCGCGTTGTGTCGAAGGTCTTGGTTGCCAAGAAATGCGAGTCGGACTAATGCAAGACAGGCTCGTCAAAAATGGGGAACAAGGGAAAGGTGGAGCGCCGAAAACGCGCCGCCCATACCATTTCTGGTATGGGTGCAATACAGCTGATGGATCAGGTCCTGTCTCTTCCGCACAACCAACGGATAAAGACGATCAACGGCCTGACCAAATCGAGGAACAGCTCAAAACATTCAGTCCAGAATATCTTCCAGTAGGTTCTGAAATTTCCCATCGCATTTGCCTCTTGATGTCCGGTTATCTGGCAATTTCGAACGCGCTAATCTGCAGTTGGACTACAAGAGCTTTGGAACTGACTCGAACACGTTTCATGCGCGTCATCCGTTGCTGTCAATGAGCTGGGCGTGTGCACAATCCACAACCACAGCACAACACAGCCGCAACTCAATGCCGATACAGAAAACGCGACACAAATAGCTGGGATTTCGTCACTTCTGCATGGAAAGAAACGCGACCAGATTTTTCCAATAAATTTCATTTGTACTCCATCTCAGATAGTTAAAGAATGTGACCGTCAAGACGGGACGCATCTCGAAGACACCCGACAAGTTTCTATGACGAAACGCCCTACGCAACTTCGCGATACAGAGAGCGAGAAGGCTTGGATTCGTATCAAAACCAGCTGAGATAGAGTGGAAGACGAACAGATTTTTTGGATGGGCAATCGTCTGTCTGGACGTTGGAGAGGCTTCAACACCACTGCAGTCGTCCCAACGCATCGCAACTCGCACACAGGCGTTTCTAGATGAACATGAAATGAAGCACGTAGGGCGTCGGCGGATCAACCGATCGCGGTTTGGCGCGCTCGCGTCCCCTCTCCAGCGGTGTGAAAGCGCGATCGGCGATCTTCTGGTTCCTGACCGTGCCATTTCCGTTAGACGACAACTCACACGTCGCGAGCGGTGTTGACGTTGAAGAATTCTGGTGCGAGAATCCACGCAGCCGTTTGCTCGGCACGATTCACTCGTAATTTCATCGTTGTTCGCTTCGTGGGCTTCCCGTAAAGCGGCGCAAGCAAACTATTGCATCTGCCTGGTCAGGCTGATGCAGCTGAACTCAATCTCGGATCGGGCCATTGTGCTCGCCGAGGTTCAGCAAATCTCCTTCCCGTTTCGATTAACGAACGTCCACTGAACGCGTACCTGACGGCCGCTTTGCCGTCGCGTTGGCGCGCTGTTACGCCACCATTTGCCTTCGTGGATCACGATCAGAATCTCGTCGTCCGCAAATCATCCCGTCTTTTCGCGTCGTCTCGCGGCCGCCCGATCGGCCACGTGTCTTACCCGCTGTGCGTTTGCCCCGTTCATCGATTTCATCGCCTAGGAGTACCCATGTCTGGTCCGCCTGTTTTAGCGCTCATCCTTCAGTTGGAATCGCACTATGGAGCAGCGCCGCCAGCGTCGGACGCTGCATCTGCCCCTGAGGACCAGGGCAGCGAGTCGAGCCTGCTGCGACGTCCGCGTCGCCGTCGCCGCTCGGGGCTTGATGCCTATCGCCATATTGCAGAGAGCTTTATCCGCCGACGTGCTCAATCGGCACACCGGTCGCACTATACATATGCACGCCTTGCGCAATTAATTGAGCGTCATTCAGGTCGCCGTTTTGTAGTATCAACTCTTCAGCGACGGATGGTCGTCTGGGGTCTGATTGATGGAATGGAGCGTTATCAAAAATGAGCAAATCGAACGTGATCAGTGACATCCGCAAGTCGGTGGCCTTGCACGGTGTGCCGAAATCGGAACTCGGCGACCTCCGCAGGACGATCATCACATCGATCGGCACCGAACGCGTGACGATACAGGCGGAGCGGCGATTTCTGGAATGGCGCAAAGAAAACGGTCTCGACCTTAATGGTCCCTATCTCAAGGCTGAGGTACTGGAATTTATACAGGAGTATGCGGAGATGCACGTTCAGTCGGATGTGGATACAACCCGCATTGCGCTGGGCCGGGTCCTGTCGCTCCGGCTACCTCCCGTTGAGAGCCTGATCGAGATAGTCAGGGCAGGGCGTGCTACGCGGTGGGAGGAAGTAAAAGCCGCCACGTCGCACCAGTCCGAGCCCAACGCAGTTTCGACCCTGGTCGCGCTCGACGCCGGCTTGCGCGCTGTGGAATTGCATACGCTGCGCCGCGCGACCGAAATTGAGCCATCTCGCCATCGCGTCTGGCCGCAAACCATGTTTCTGGGTCGACACGACGTGGTGCGGATGATCGTTACCGGCAAGGGTGGATTGCGGCGTCCAGTCGCGTTGTCGCGCTGCCTGGCCGAGGCGCTCGAAGCGCGGCGACGTCCGAAGCCTGTGATCATTGTGGATCGGGGCGTGCGCCTCCAGTCATATTACCGGATCGGTGGTGGTCAGGCATTTAGCCAAAGCTTTTCTGACGCCAGCTTGCGCGGGCTCGGCACTTCCTGCGGCGCTCACGGTCTGCGCCATGCCTACGCCCAGCGCCGGGTGCGCGAGTTGATGGCGTCGAACTATGAATTCATGCAGGCTATCAGGCTTGTTAGCATCGAGCTTGGGCACTTCCGTCCGATTCTGGACTACTATCAACCTCGTCAGGGATGAACATGGGTTGCATCAAATTTCATCCTCCGGGCCTGATCATCCGTGCGGGCGCACGCAAAACATACCGCTTTGCTGTTTATGCTCCCGAGAGCGGGCAGGAGGTCCATGCTGGTACCGACTGGGACGCGGCCTACACGGAGTGGCTAACAATGAGGCGGCGGTCGATGGTTGTCCCGCAGCCCCTTCGGGTGTCGTGGATCGTTACTGAATATGGAGAGCGACACCGCCCTGGAGAGGGCAAGGCGCGCGTCGCGTTCAGCAGGGAAATACGCCTGCTCAATCAGGCTATTCAAGAAATCGGCGACCCGCTCGTGGTGGAATTGAATGATGCCCATTGCCAGGCGTTTCGCCGCGGATCACGGATCGGCTCGGTCAGAACCGAGACGCTGATCAGGAGACTACGCCAAGTGTGGCGATGGGCAGCCAGCGAGGGATTGACGAATGAAGTGTGTCCCTGGATTGCGCGTGTTCAGGACCAGGCTATTCAAATCGAGGTGGTAGATATCGTCGCACGCCACCTTCCTCAGGACATCCTCAACGAATTGTTCCTCCTGGGTCATGGCGCAGAGATGGAAGGCAGGGTGGGCAGGCGCCTTTCCATCGCGCTCGACCTCGCGGTTCGACGCGCGATCGATGAGCTGCTGCGTGCTGGTCGACCAGACCTGGTTCCGGCGGCACGTCGCTGCGAGCCACATTGGCTTATCGATCATCAGCCATCGCGAACTGCCAATTTTTCTTCGGAAGCAGAATTGCTGCTCGACCACGCGAGAGTCACGCACGTACGCGAATGGAGAGCAAAGGTCCGCACCAGACAAAAGGTTATGTCGAATTCGAATTCACGCGACTCAAGCGATGAGTGACGCCGGATCGGAGTTTGCACTGTCTTTACTCTCCCGGCGACGCGGAATGTTTCGTGAACTGTGTGTGTTATGTCAGCATGGAGGGGAAATTGCAAAGGGTGCTTGTTTTTCTTCCAAAGGATAGAGTAATATTGGAACCAGCCATTCGCTTGGCAGTCTTATTCTGATGCAGGGGACTCCCCGGCACGACGTGTAAATTTATGAAGTATTGAATATCTCTATCGGACAGCCATGTCCGATGAGACCAACGGCAGGATGTGAGACGCAAGCGCGTTTCCGCTGCCCCGGAAAGCCCGAACCGCGAAAGCGGTTGCGGGCTTTTTTGTCTTCGCAATCTATCTCTAGCGCGACGGGCGCCAGCCCACATCAACATCCGGATCGGGTTCCCGACCCGGCAGCCATCGCGTTTGCGCTACCCAGGTGGTGCGCGCTTCCGAAATCCATCTCTCTCCGCCGCTATTTCGCGGCCCCATGAAACAGCAACGTTTCCCGCGCAGTCCGGCGGACCTCAGGCTGCCTGCGGGCAGCCGCCACCCGTCAGGGTGTGATCTCTCTCTGCTGGTGCTTCATGCAGTTCGTTGTTCCTTTTTTGATTGTCGATTTGGGTTGGATGCCCGGCTGCCTGGTAACAGGTGCGGGCAAGCTGTCCTGGTGCCTGTTACACGCTATTAAGGGTTGCTAACGACGCAGCGGGGCGTTTGATTAACAGACTGGAGGTTAAGAATGTACATTCCCACACTCGGTTTGGACCCAGGGCACGGGTTTACAAAGTACGCCTATCGTGAGGCAAGCGGGCGCATCTACACAGGTTCGTTCCGTTCACAGGCGATTGCACACGACGAGTCAATGCTTGCCGCATCGATGCGACAGACCCAGACGGGATCATCTGTCAAGACAGTGATGGTCGACGGAAAAAAGTTTGATGTCGATGTGACCGAAAACTCGCCCATCAGAAAATCGACGGGCGAGAGGAACGAAACCAACGACTTTGCGGGACGCCCCGAGCATCGCGCGCTGGTGTTCGCGACGCTCGCTCATCTCGACGCCACCCGTGTCGGGACCCTGGTCATGGGGCTGCCCATGCACAGGTTTTCACGATACGCGGAAGACCTTCAGAGAACTTTCCAGGGCACGCTTTCATTCGGGATGCGCCACGTATTGGTGGACCGGGTGCTGATTGTTCCCGAACCTGTCGGGTCGCTCCTGACCCTTACCGCCAAGGGCGATGCAAGCCTCGAGGGAGCGACGACCTGTCTGATCGACGTTGGTCACTACTCAGTCGATTGGCTCATCAGTCAAAAGTACTCGATAAGTTACGAACGTAGCGGTGGCCGCCCAGGTGGTGCAAGCCATGTGTACCGCGCCATGGCCGAGGGCCTGTCGGCGGAGCTCGACGAACCCTATGAGGGCATCGACCAGATCGAACTTGCGCTGAGGACTGGCACCCCGCTGCAGGCCTTCGGCCATCCCGTCAATATCCAGCGCTTTCTGGCGTGCGCGACAGAACGAACCCTGGATACCGCGCGCTCGATACGTGCCAGGGTGCGTAGCGCGGAGGATCTCACGCTGATCCTGACGGGTGGAGGCGGTCATCTGTACCGGGATGCACTATCCAAGGTGTTTCCAAAGAATCATCTCATCGAGTTACAGCAAAGTCGGTTCACAAACGTCGCCGGATTCTTGTTGTATGGCGAACAACACAAGTCATGAGGCCGCAATGACTGCACCTCTAACATTAACTGTGGTGATTCGTGGTCCTGTATACGCATCGCTGGCCGCCGAGCTGTGTTCGCTGCCAGACGCACGCGCCCGAACTGGCTGGCTCAAATGGCTTGCGGAGGAGGGCGTGCGTGCTTCATATTCGAGTTCACATCGCTTTTCACGTGACATGCCGCGGATGCCGCTGAGGCAGCCCGCGGGATCCGGCTGTCAGGTCTTTGATATGCGGGTCACGGTACGGAACGAGGAATTCCCAAGTCTGTACGCCGCCCTGAAGGAGCAGCAAAATCCACGTGCACGCGCGGCGCTTCTGAAGCGCTTCGCAGCGGAAACCTTGCGGTGGATTCGCGACGAATCTGCACCCGTCAGCACGGAAGCAAGCCGAACAGATCTGAATGCGGTATCACCGCCCGAATCGGATCTTCATCTTAATTCGCTTTCACTCCCTCCAGGAACACTACCTACCGACTTTCTTGCCGGCATGGCTGCATTGAAGGCAATTGGATAGGAGCGCGACCGGCCTCGATCTAACGAGATGGACGGGAAGAAGGCCCCCCGACGATGGGATTTTTAAGGATGTCCGGTGGGCATGAAATACCGGGCGACAAAGTTAAATCAACGGAGAGTAAATGAAGAAATGCAACATGGAGCTAGAGGCCAATGCTGTTACATGGGCATTGACCAAGGGATGTGAGCAAGGTCAGTCTGTCAACGCGTGTCTAAGGCAAGCCATCGAGGACGCGATGTCAGTCCCATTTCAGATCATTGGCGATGCGTCGCCCCCCTTTGCCCAGGTGGATGACCCGGATGGTCAATGGCAGTGGGCGGTATTCCAGAATAACGCACCGGGCGTGAGCCAACTCTCCACGATGCGCTCGCTTAAGCGGAAAATCCGGGCGGCACGCGAAATCGACCAGTCATCGTCATTCCATGACAACTGGTTGACAGGGTTCGATCTGACAAAGAAGTCGGGCATCTGGCCGAATACCAGCGTCAATGCTGTACCGGCTGATGAAGGTTACGCATGCGTTTCTGTTTGCCATCGTTTTGTCTTGTGCTCGACTGACAATAAGTCAGCCGGATACTGTACTGTGACGCTGACTCTGATGTCTTTTTGCGACGGTGGTGCTCTCGACGCAGAAATTGAGATTGGGACAGTTTTTATTGATCCGGCATGTCGTGGTATTGGGCTGAGTTATCTGCTCGCGGAGGCCGTTGCCGCTGTCACAGTAAGCATGCTCCGCGAACTTCATCTTCGCCTGGTTTCTAGCAGCGCAAAGGAAGTCTGCAACCTCGAGTTGCACGTTATGGGCCAATGTATTTCCTCCGGCGGAGAACGGTTTCTGGAGATAACGGCGGATCAGTTTGAACAACAATGGTATGAGTTTGTAGATGGCGCGTCAGAGCAAGTCAGGGTTGAAATCACGAAAATCCTGTTTGATGAAGAATAGCAAAGTTGGACGAGTAATACATTGAGATTTGTTCTGCATACTTCAGTTGTTGTCGCGGCCGCGGGATCAGATACGGGAAATGCTTTCCCGGCACGTTCATCCTGCGGCCCCGGCAAAGCCAATGACTGTCTTCGCTCCTGCTAAAGCGCGGGATTTCAACGACAGATGTGACAACATCAGGATTATGTGCATCTGAAGTCCAAACATGGCCGTAGCACCCTATAGCTGACGCCGGATTCTTCATCGCGCTACCGTCGATTCAACTCGTAATTGCGCCAGTGTTGCCCCTGTCAGGAGATCTTAAAGATGTTGAAGCCTTCTATGGCACAGCCTACGTTCGTCTTCGAACGGAAAATCCCGCTTTAGAGGCGTTAACAAAATGAGTTCTTCAGCCTTGGCCAACAGATGATGCAGCAGGCGAGTGTCATGAAGGCTTCGCGGATGAAGGCAAAGGCGTTCGAAGCGGATGCGCAGTCGCCGGAAGTTGTGAAGCCACGAAATGGTTCGTTCGACGACCCAGCGGGTTTTGCCAAGTCCGCTGCCATGAGGCTGGCCACGTCGGGCGATTTCGGTAGCGATGCCGGCTGCGTGCAGCGGACGGCGGTATTTGTCGTGATCGTAGCCCCGATCGCCCTGAACGATGCGGGGCTTCGAAAGCAGCCGGCAGCGCTTGCCGGCAATGGGCGGGATCGCATAAACCAGCGCGTGTAGCTGGGTGACATCGTGACGGTTGGCGCCGGTGAGGATTACCGCGAGCGGGATGCCCTGCGCTTCGGCAATGAGGTGGTGTTTTGAATCGGGTCGCGCGCGGTCAGTGGGATTCGGTCCCGTTTTTGACCTGCACCCACCGCGCGGATCGAGGAGGAGTCGACAACGACACGGGACCAGTCAATCCGGTCGGACTCGCGTAGCTTCGCGAGCAGGACTTCGTGTAGCCGGTCCCAGACGCCGGCAGCCTGCCAGTCTCGTAGACGGCGCCAGCAACTCATGCCACTGCCGCAGCCCATCTCGCGTGGCTGCAGGTCTCAGCGCAGGCCCGTCTGCAAGATGAACAGGATGCCGGTAAGCATGGCCCGGTCATCCAGTGGTTTGCGTCCGGGATACCGTGAGCGGCGAGGTTTGGGTGGGGGCAGCAAGAATGAAATGAACGCGTCCCACCCCCTGATCGCGTAGGAGGAAAAGGAAGGTGAATCCTCTCGTGCCGCCGGCATTGATGTGGAAAACTTGGAAAATACGAAATTTCCCCAAAGCAACCGGAGGATCCAGTGATCAACTGTACGGCAGTCGGTGTGGATATTGCGAAGTCGGTGTTCCAGGTGCACTACGTCGATCAGGAAACCGGGGAGATTGTGAACAAGGCGGTCAAGCGAGCGAAGTTTCTCGAATTCTTCGTGAACCGTGCTACCTGCCTGATCGGAATGGAAGCGTGCGGGGGAGCGCACCACTGGGCTCGCCAACTGAAGAAGATGGGTCACGAGGTAAAGCTGATGCCAGCCGAGTTCGTGAAGGCGTTCAATATCCGAAACAAAAATGATGCCGCGGACGCACGGGCGATCTGGCTAGCCGTGCAGCAGCCCGGCAAGCCGGTGGCAGTGAAGACCGAGATGCAGCAGGCGATGCTGGCGCTACACCGGATGCGCCAGCAATTGATCAAGTTTCGCACAATGCAGATCAACAGCCTTCGGGGGCTGCTGACAGAGTACGGCGAGGTGATGAGCAAGAGCCGCGTGAAGCTGGACAAGGAGATCGCGGAAGTGCTTGAGCGTGTCGCAGAGCGTCTGCCAGCCGTAGTCGTTGACACATTGCGCGAACAATGGAACGGGCTGGCGAAGCTTGATGAGCAGGTGGCGCAGATCGAGCGCCGGATGCGCGAGTGGAAGAAGAGCGACAAGGACGTAAAGGCAATAAGCGAGATTGCGGGTGTCGGTTTGTTGACGGCAACGGCAGTTGTCGCCGCAATGGGCGATGCGAAAGCATTCAAGTCCGGCCGGGAGTTTGCTGCGTGGGTTGGGATCGTACCTAAACAAACGGGTTCAGGTGGCAAGGTGAACCTGCACGGAATCAGCAAGCGAGGCGACACGTATTTACGCACCCTGCTAATCCATGGCGCACGGTCGGTCCTAACGCATGCGAAGGAACCCGGCGAATGGGTTGAGAAGATCCAGAAACGAAGACCGAAGAATGTGGTGATCGTCGCACTGGCAAACAAGATGGCTCGCACGATCTGGGCGGTTCTGGCCAAAAACCGGCCTTACCAGAAGGACTACGTGAGCGTAAAGCCAGTCTGAACGAGTAGTGCGATTTAGAAGATTAACGCTTTAACAAAGGGTGAACGTCGAAAGGTTGCGCAGCAATCGAGTGTGATGACCAGTCAGGTAGGACCTGGGACTCGCAAAACCTGAATTGAACCGGGAGCTCCGAGCTCGTTGCAAGAATGAGGAGCGAGTCAGCGGATTTCATACGGGCCCGCAGCGGCGGTATCGGCTGCATGAAGGCCGGATAGAGAGCTGCAGCCCATCCTGTCAGTCTGAGCACAAGAAAACTGTTGCAAAACGGGACGCGTTCATAGAGACGCGTTCATAGAGGGTTCAATGAGTGCCCACAACTCATCATCGAGTACTTTGGCCGTGGCCTCCTCGTCACCAAAACAATGACGAGGTTCACAGCAATCGTTGGAAGTTAACAGATCAAAGTAATAATTTTGTTAAGGCTTCTTAGTAACATCAAGGCTGGCCTGTGTCGCGCCACAAAAAAGGTTCTCGCGATGGGGATCGATCGCGTTAGCTTTCACACATACAACAAATTAGGTTTGCAAATAAATTGGGGTCTAAACCGTATGATCAGACTGGCACAGTCACAGCATCCCTGCTGACGCACCTCTCGCACGTTGGCACGCCACACGGCATCATCGTAGTTCGAGCACGGTACGTGATTGAACCTGGGAGCTATAATGGCTTGCCCCGTTATCTTGACGTGCCGAAGCATCAAGTCGCGTGGTCGCCGCGTCGCCCGATTCCGTTCAGGTTGTCTGGGACTAGTACCTGTTACTGGGTCAACGGTCCTGGATGACGTCAGAGAAAGCCCCCAGTTCCTCCCAGACAAAACTCTCATACACCGTCCCTTCGCCAGTCAACAGCGTACTGCATTGCAGATCGACCGTCGCGTCAGCGCGGGTTTAGACATATTCTGGCTGACGCGCTCTAGTTCGTCACTGATCGTGAAGTCCCGGTCATCAGACGGCCCAATTTCGGTGAAAGAGTGCGTTCGGGTAGGTTATCTACCAGAAATAGCTTCGCCAGGGTGATGGAGGCTTTCCATCTGCGTTTGAGTCCAAGAGAACTACCAGATATGGCGACAAATTGACCTGGCGAAAGGGAGGAGTGTGCTCTCTCAGTTTTGCCCGATCGAAGAGTGTCAGCCCCCGCGTTACGTGGCCGGACAGAGGTGGCCTGCGTTGTATAAGATGAATACCGGGCTCCCTTCACCATCCGTTTAATTTGCGCATAAGACGGCAAGCGGAATCGCAGACTCTGGCTCTCAGGCTTACTGGTCAATGGAGAAGAACCGATGACCTTTTCCTGACACAGCGTACAAATCCAGATGCAAATGACGCCTTCGAGGTCGCCAGCGGGCACCGTGAGATCTGTGCATACGTGACTAGACAGACGCGACTGAAAACTGCCTTCTCATATAGCCAGCGATGATCAAGGCGTTCCAGCTGAGCTATGCTGAACAGGAAGACAACGCAGTGCAGCGTTTCTTGTGGTGTGTATTTGTGGCAAGCTAGCGAGATCGCGCAACCGTCCGCGACGTGGAAACGCGATATCGAGGTAAGCAATCGCCTTGGACTTTGTCGCTTTGGGTTGGACGCAGAACGCACACCGAGGAAACTGGGTTAATGAAGCCGAATTTGCGCGTAACAGTGGCAGCGGAAGCATGAATCGACCTTCAGAGCCTTACTTGGCAATAAAGGTTTGATGAGCAGACCTTCCTGACACAGCGCGCAGAGCCAACTTTATAACGGCTTACGTTAGCGAGTAAAAGAGCAAACGATGCTGCATGTGTCCGTTGATTTTGGCGCTTTCATAAGGCGCTCGCCAGAAAGAAAACGTTCGACGCGGGAGATGGTCTTTTGCATTGCCGCTGGATGAAGAGCGTGGATTGACTGCCATCGGTGTTCGCGCCGGTCGTACGCTGATCAATACGTGCGAATCGATGAATGAGCTGTCGAGTCTGTTGGTCGCGACTGTGGCACAGTTTAAAGGCATCTGCATATGTTCCGTGTGCAGTGATCGCACGGAAGTCACTTCCTTCTTTGGGGGGGCGCACGACTCTGAACTCGGCATCGACGAAGGTGTTGCACGCTTCGCCACCATGTTGGACGACAGCTTCAACACGCTGCTCGCGTCGCCGCGCGAGCATAAGGAGCGGCTTACGAAGTATTAGCGCTGCACGGCGCACGAGGTCAAAGGTGCCAGCAACTGGAAGAGAGCGAAAACCCCCATTGAGCGCATCCACGCGCGTATTGCACACGCTCGCTCTGATTTTCCCCACAAGGCATCGAACCCAATCAGGGGGATCGTACTTTCCGTGCATTTTCTGGCGGTAACGGCGTGAGGGGCCCCTTGCAGCAAGGCTTTCGCGAGGATCTCATTCACAGGCTGTGTGTGCTTCATCTTGAAGTGCCGCCGCTTCGCTAGTGGATCCGAGCAACCGATTTCGGAACAAATTATGGGATAAATACAATCCTCGGTAGTGTGGGGTCCGTCTCATGCTGACAGCGGAGCGGACAGTCGTAGACATTTCCTGAGTGGCGCTGATGGGTCGCAAGTACTCTTCGCCCGGATCGGGTCTCGACATTCGAGACTGCGACGGGGCGAACGTCGGAAAACCGCCGATCAGCAGCTTCACGGTGGCCGACACCCCAATGTCGGCAATGGCCGATCAGCGGATATAGCTTGCGAGGGCGGGGAGGGCGCCGGAGCGAGTCGGGATGTGGCGGTTCGACATAACGCGCGATATCAACGGCAGGCGTCGGTCTGCCTGGCGCCCGGCGCTCATGCCGACCGGCGGTGGCGGCGTCGCGGGTAGACCGACGCCGTCACGCCCTTCGCGACCCCTACAGCAGGATCGCCTGCTGCAGCAGCTCCAGCGCTTTCAGCTCGTCCAGCCGACCCGTGCGTGCCTTACCGGCCAGCGTCTTGATCAACGCTTCTGCGATTGGGGCAATACCGTGCAGGGTGTCCAGACTTGTCGTGGAGGTGACGTCGGGCAGAGCCGGATCTTGTCCCGAGGTCCCGGAGGCCGGCAACGACTCCGGCATCGACCCGGGGCTCGCCAATTGCGATACCGGAACCGCGTCATGACTTTGTGCCGGTGTGCGGCTTGTGGGATCGTCATGGAATCCATTCGCGTGGGCCTCGGGACTGGCGGTGGTTGTGTCTTTTTCTTCCGTGACAGCTGCTGGGGCAGGTGAGGGCTGCGCCAGGTCACCCGCAGCGTTCGCACGCTTGCGCCACGTACGCGCTTCCTCGCCGGCGGGTTTCGCCTGGACGCCATCGTTCGTGGCTGGCGCTACCGGCTCGTCCTGCCTGACGGATGCGCGCCCACGCGGAGCCGGTGCAAGCATAAGCGACACGGACTCTGGAATGTCGGCTTCGGTGCGCGGGCCGTCCAGCCAGCCAACTGGCAGTCCGAGTCGCTCCGTGAAGCGGTTAGCTTCGACACTGTCCATTCGCTTCTTGCCGTGGAGCCGATCGGCGATGTTGAACCCACTCATCTCCATGACCACGCCAAGTTTTACCTTCGATCCGTTGCGACGCGTGAGAAGGCGCAGGTTGGTGCGCCGGATGGTCTCCAGCTCAGCACTGTCGCTCAGTGCCAGCGGTTGCTGTTGTGGCGTTTTGGAAGAAGTCCTGTCTTTCGAGGTCGAAGCCTTGAGCGGGGCGCGAGGCACAGACTGGTTTGGCGTCTTGCTTCGGCTTTTCTTGACGGCTCCCGGTGAGCCGGCACCGACTTTCTTTGGCATGTGCACTTCCTCGGACATACTGACTTCTGGAACGGCCTGCTGGTCGACTGTCGTGGCGGCCGCCGGCTCGAGTGCTTCGGACGCTGCGTCGAATCCCTCATCGATCTGAACGAGGTCGAGCGGTGACTTCAGACGGGCAATGGTCTCGTCCGCGAGCGCAGGGTTAGGTTGGTCAAAGAAGCCATGCGGCAACCCCAGCGTGGTTTCCATGTGAAAGGCGGTCTCTGGCGTGAATCGCTCGCCTTTCATCAATTCGGCGACGCGCGTCATGTTCGATTCGAGTGCGATGGCGATATTCTCTGCACCGACCGCATCGACCAGAAACTGAAACGATCGTGTCTTGAAGATGGAGGCGGTCTGCGAGGCGTCTTTGGCCGGCGCCTTCACATACGAGGACCCCTGCCGTTGGGGTGGAGGTTTTTTCTCGTGTGGAAGTTGGCGTTGACCGTTGCGCCGGGATCCCGCATATCGCCCGCGGGCTTGACTCATAAAATACGGCTCCATGCGGTGTGGATTCTGGATGTGCCGATTATAGACGAGGCGATGCCGCCGAAGCCGCCCGACAGTGAGCAGTACTACAGCGGTCTGGTGCGATCATGCCGAGAAGCGATCTGTGGTGATTCGAGGGATGAATTCCCGGAGAACGTTCCCGGATTTGCAAACGGTCCACCAGCATCAAGACGACTAGTCTAAACGCGTGGTGCTGGTGGGCCACGAAAATGGCATAGGAAACCACGGTCAACTGCGTCGGGCAGAGACGGCAAACTACGGTCGTCGGCGTATGAGTTCACACGGGGATTCGAAGGTTCGCTCCCGCTTAGGCAACGCTGTGCTCGAATCAAGTCAATTGCATCGTTCGCCTTTTTGCCTCAGATCATGTCCTTGGTTATGAGTCGTCAGTGGCATGCAAGCCATGGCCACCTTGCGTGCCGAGAGACTAGCCTTACAACGAAAAGCCCAACAACGCCCCCAAAATGGGTATCGCGCGCTTTTATTCGGGCGGACAGCATCTGATTATTCCCATTCGCGAGAGTGTTCCTTGCCTGAATCAAAAAAAGGGAGCGTAGCAAAGACGCTTTTGATCTACTATCCCTAAGGAAGCCCTCAATCTGCGATGGGCATGCAATCGTGAGCGGAGAAGCGATGCTAAATCAGCCTGAAACCACAGAACCATCTGCACATGAGAGCGAACTTCTCGAGGATGCGATCGTCGTTTTGAGGTTCGCGTCCGAGAATATTAAAGTACTTCCTCCGGACTTGGCACGTGAGATTGAGGAAGCGCAGACGGCGGCGACCGAGCGGCATTGGTCTCCCGCGATATCTGGCAAGCTTTGGGTCAACTTTAATGTGATATGCAATCTGATAAAGCCCGTCACAATCGAATCCATAAGGGCAATGCGCGCCACGAAGCCGACTCGCGCTCCAGCATGGCTGTTTAGAACAAGAACGGTGTCTGATGCGGATATTATTTCTCGAAACTATATTGTAGGGCTGACTTTCCTAATCTTAGCCATCCTGCCAATTCAACTCTACGCATGGTTTGGAACTAGCTTGTTCAAAGAAGGGGATGACTTGGCTGCCACAATGGCGATCAATATTGTGCAGTTCAAGAATCTCGTCGATTCAAATAGGGATAAAAGTGATACTTATAAAGAAATCCGGGCAGTAGATCTCCTAACAGAAATAAAAGGCGATACAGCTAGACTTAGAGGCATTGCGGTAACCATAAAAAATATTTCCCCATTTACACCGCCGCAATTCCTCGAATCTTTGACCCTGCAGACAGAGGCAAAGAAGAAAGAGACGCACTCAGTCGATCCGATGCTTGAACCCGAGAATCTGATTAGTCAATTTAAAGATTTGAAGACTTATTTATCTCTGTATATCGGGATCTTGACGTCCTTCATTTTACCAATTTTGTTTGGCCTTTTGGGTGCGACCGCGTTTGTGATTCGACATATCCTTCGGCAAATTGAAGATGGGGCGTACGTCCCCGCATCCCGACCTCGCAATCTTGTTAGGCAGGCACTTGGAGTGTTGATGGGCTCGGTTGTAGGTTTGTTTGCGGATCTCTCAGCCAAGTTTAGCCTGCCCCCGCTCGCTATCGCTTTTCTCGCAGGGTATGGCGTCGATTCAATATTTGCAGCATTCGACTCTCTAACGGACAAGTTCAGACCCGGTTCACCGAAAGCGGTCATCGCCGACAAAGATTGAAGCGCTTCGCGCATGGCTCACTGGTTCGTGTGCGGCTTGACTTGTGTGGGCAAGTCGACATTCTCGTTGACCCACCAACGGTACGGCCATAACTATGAGGGCACCAGTGTGCACTGTTGTGTTGCAATGCGGAACAAACATGCCAGCGCCAGTATGGTATTGTCTGAAAAAAACGTTGCGTCGAGACCCGATTATGTCAGTGCAGGCTAAATTGCTTTCGCTGTACGATCGTTTTCCGTTCCACCGGCATCCCGTGTGGAACGCGGTGTTATCCGGGCAGTTTTCCTTACAGCAGGTCGTTGCCGCTGAAATTCAGCACTGCATCCGTACTGCGGCGGGACAAAAGCTTCGTGCGGTGGCGGTTTCCGAAGCGCAGGCGATCAGCCCGACGATTTTTGCAGCGGTGCTCGATACATATCTGGAAGAATGCACGGCCCACGATGGAATGCCCAGTCATCTAGACATGATAAAAAGCTTGGTGGTCGCTGCTGGCGCCACGAAGGATGACATCGAGAGGGCGCGGCCTACGCCTGGCAATGCAGCAGCGATGGCACTCTATCGCGACATTGGCCTGCGAGGCGCCGCTTGTCACATTCTGGGGGCAGGAGCGGTGGAGCACTACTACGCCTCGCTATGCCCGCGAATCTATGAGGCCTATACGGGTATCTACGGACTATCTCCGGATGCCGCACAGACCTATCTCGTTCATGGTCCACTGGACCAGCAACATGCGGCACGAGCGCTCGCAATTGCGGATGAGGCAGTGGCCATACATGGTTGGGTCGTCATTGAACAGTGCGTCGCAGACGCCTTTGTGGCAACCAGTCTGCACTATGACGGTATGTTCCAGGCTGCGACCGGAAGGAACGTCTTTTGGGATGGGGTGAGCGAGTGAAAGGGTATATCTATACAATGTTTGCAGGGGCGGACCCTGGGGTGGGCTGGAATATGACTGATCCTATCTTTGGGAAGCGTCCGACACTCGGCGCATGCATGCCTAATATCCGGCGGTTCGTGCAGCCTGGCGACCAGATTTTCGTCATCAGCGGGCGAGTATCGGGCGTGCAGCAATATATCGTGGGCGGATTTGCAGTTGACGAGAAAATTCATGCTCTCGCCGCTTATGAGCGTTTCCCCGAATACCGTCAAGCTCGGGAAGGTGACGGTAGCCTGCGGGGCAACATCATTGTCGGGCATGACGGACGGCAGAACGACTTTGACTACCACGGTAACTTTGAGCGTCGCCTCGAAAACTACGTTGTCGGCCGTGACCCCGTCGTGCTTGAGACGCCGAAAGAAGTTGAATTAGGCAGAGAGCGCTCTCTGGCGCTGTTGCAACATCTTTTTGCGAGGGATTACGCCCAGAGCATCAGCGGCGTAATCGGGCGCTTTCGTAAGATGAGCGGTGGACAGATCGAGGACCTCAGAGGCGCGCTGTCTGAACTGAAGGTAGAAGCACGCGATGCAAGGCGTTAAAGAACGATTGTTGTTGTCCGGGATGACTTCTCGCGAATTGTCGAAGAAGTCAGGCCTCAGTATTGAGCGCGTTGAAGCGGTCCTCGGCGGGGGAGACCTTAGCTTGGCTGAGTTGAGCGCTTTTGCCAGTGCGTTGGGCATCAAAGCGTCCGAATTCGCGAAGCACTCGGACCAGGCGACCCGAACCGAAATGCTGTTTCGCCAGAGTACTCCCAAGGCAGGCAGGTCATGGGAGTCGGTCCGCCGTATCAGTGATCAACTGTCGAGCTGCCTTGATTTCGCCACACCGCTATTTCATAAGCTGCAATGGCTTGAATCATTCAGACCAGAGGCGGAGACGCACGAAGAGGCCGAACTGCTGGCCGACCGGTTTCGCGCACTTCACTATCGCGAAGATCTTGTGAGCCCACTGTTTGGACTTCCGAAGCTTGTGAGTGAAGAACTGGGTGTATTACTTTTCGTCGTGCCAGAGCAGGGGATCGAAGGAGCGTCGGCAATTGTAGGTGGCCGCGCGTTTATCTTTTTGTCGCCGCGTACATTTAAGCCACGAATGCTGTTTACGCTTGCACATGAACTTGGGCACCTGGTGGCAGGTCATCTGCGCGGGAATGAAGTCGCCTGTGTCGATGAAGCTGACTCGTTGGGCACGCTCTCCCGTTCACGTGCGAAGAGTGAACTGTTTGCAGATGCGTTTGCGTCGGCGCTGTTGCTTCCGGCGAAAGGTGTCGGCATAGCGCTGTCGAAGCTTCGAGCGATTCTCAAAACGAGCGGAAATCTCGGAGACATCGAGATTCTTTATCTGTCCCGCATCTTTGGCGTGAGTTTTGAAGTTGCCGCGCGACGCTGCGAGGATCTGCAGCTTCTTCCCGCGGGAGGCGCGCGTTCTCTGTATGAATGGCTGGTGAAAGAACACGTCAGTCCGGAAAGACGGGCGGATGCACTTGGCCTACCGCCCCGACCGGACATCGAATTCCGAAATGTCCCTACTGAGTTGATCGACGTGGCAATCGAGAAGGTGCGTAGAGGTGAACTGTCGATTGGAAAGGCTTCGTCGATGCTTCGGATGACTATCCCGCAGCTCTATGACTACAACTCCAACACGCTACACTGAGCGAATCGTAGTAGACACCTGTTGCCTCTTAAACTGGGTGAACGGAGGCGCATTTGAAGGGATCATATCGCTTCCGCTTACTCTGTACGTAGTCGGTCCGCTGGTCGAAGCAGAGTCGACAACCATTGCTGAGTTACTCACCCAACATTTCGCATTGGGCACGCTTGTGCGATTGCGCAACGAAGACCTCAATGCCGCTGTTTTTTTGGAACTCGTTGATAAGTACGGGCTCGGCGAAGGTGAAACAGAATGTTTGGCCCACGCTATTGCCTCTGACGACTTGGTTGTATGCAGTGACGACAGGAAGGCACGCGGCGTGGTCGTGGCGTTGCTAGGTCGACCACGCCTGACAGGGACGATTGGACTGCTGTTGCGGTGTCTCAAGAACGGCATCCTCACCGCTGACGAATTGCGGCAGGCGCATCAGATGATGATAAGCGCTGGCGCCTTTCTGCCGCCGTTACGAGCTCACGATATTGGTGCGGCGACCACCCTGACCACATCGCGATCAAGTCCTCCCGGCTGACATCGTCATCTTCCGTGCGTCCGACGTACGCCGAGTCCATCCTCCCGACAGCGACGTCGCCGCCACAGTGCGCTCCCAGCAGCCTCGCGTATTCTGCCTCCTGCCGCACGATGGTCACCGCACGGAGTAGGGGTTAGGCCGTTCCAAGCATCGCGAGTCATGACCTCTCAGGCACTTTGCCCGACTCCACGCTTGCGTGGCAGTGACACCGAAAAAGTTGTAGCCGTATCGTCAGATCGAGTCTCGATAGTGCCGTGGTGTGCTTTTGCGATCTCGCTCGCGACGAACAACACCAGTCCGAGGTTGCCTGTGTGCGCCTTCACCCTGACAGTCCGGCCCTCGCCAAAATGTTGAGCAATATGGCATGGTCATCGACCGGCCGCTCCATTAAACTCTGCGGCGAAAATAGAATAGCCAATCTTGAGCATGATAGGCACGCAAGCAGGAGAACGGTTTTGGCTCACCCATACTTCGAAACGGAACGTTATCCGTGGCATCGCGAGGAAGCGCAGCATTTCCATCGCCAGCTATACACAGCGTTCAAGCTGCAGCCGGAGATCTCGCTGCTCATGAATTCGTGCGGGCCAGGCCTCACCCCCATCGCTCCAGGGGCTGCGGACATAATGTGGACGGAGGTATTGGACAGGCTGGCGGCTGCCCAATTGCTCCGTCGACTCGGCGAGCTTTTGCGCGAAAGAAACTTTCCTTTCGTCAACACCGCATTCAAGGCGTTGGAAGACGCGGAAGATCCGGTCGAAGCGGCCGGTGTGTCCGACGGCCCGATTTTCGTGAATCGGGTGAATCTGCGTGACGCGTTGAAACGGCTCGCGCAGCCGAAAGCTGCGCAGAAGGTACTGCTGATCCGCGGAGAACGGGGATCGGGCAAGACGTATTCCAGAGAAATCGTCTTTCGTCAGGCCGAGTCGCTGGGCATCAATTGCGCTTATCTCTGTGCTGGTTTGGTCGCGACCGCCGAAGATGTACTCGATCAGATCTTCGCAGAGTTGGGTGGAGGGGGGCTGCCGGACGTGCAGACCACCGACGAGGCCTGGTTCAAGACAGCGTGCACCAGCATGCTTCGCCGTGCGGAGGAGCGCAATAGGGGTGCGTGGATCGTAGCCGACGATCTCGGTCTGATCGACGGTGTCCCGGCGCTCGACCCGCGGATTCGCGCCCTGTTCGATCAGATGGCGCTAAACATGCTCAAGCCGACGTTTGCCAAGTGGTTTCGGCTGGTGCTTATCGACTATCCGGAGGGACCCGTCCCCACCAGATGGAAGAAGAGCTCTTGGGAGGAAGACCGGCTGCGGGTCGCGGACATTAACGAAAGCGAGATAGGCGACTTCCTGCTTCGCTGGACGAAGTACCACGGGAAAGCGCTGGCCGCTGAAGACGCGGCGAAGCTCGCACACGAAGCAATCGCGCGGGTCGATGCGAAAAAGGTTCCGGACGCGCAACGGCTGGAAACCATCAACGACGATCTGAACCTCCTTCTGACGAACCTGTGAGGCGCTCTCATGATCGAGACCAGTAAGCCGTCGTTCAACGCTCTGCAATTCTCGAGCGGGCTGCGGCGGGCGATCAGGGCGGTCGTCAAAGTGACGGTCGAATCGGGCCGCGCGTACACCGATAGTACGGGTTGGCTAATCACACCGTCGCTCGTCGTCTTCCCGGATCATATTTTTCTCGACGGGCGGGATTCGGCGCAAAGTGAGTTGACCGTGCGATTTAGCCTCGGTCGCGCACCGTACGAGCAGTCGTTTGTGCGGACAACCATAGAGGCTGTGGAGCGACTGGGCGACGAACTCGGCTACGGCATCGCGCTGGTGAAATTGGATGTGATAGCCCGCGTACCGCCGTTGCGCCTGAGCGTGGCAACGCTCGATCCCGGTGCCCCGATCTCGGTGGTGTCCTTTCCGCCTGACGAAGTGCGCTTCAGCCCCGGAGAACTGGTCGAGCGCAGCGCCACCATGCTGGGTTATGACGCGCATACGACAGCCGGCAGCAGCGGCGCACCGGTGTTCGATAGCGACTGGCGCGTGATCGGAATTCACATGGCGTCTCAGGGAGACATCAGCCGCGGCATCACGCGGGCGAGGTTGCTGGAGCTGTTACAAACCTCCAGATATCGCGACGAGATCTATCGGCATCACCAGTTGGCCGACGTATCGCGGGCATCGAGTGCGCTCAGCGAGACGCACAAGCGTGGCAAACCCGAAACGTCCGACCGGCAACTGACGGGTTTCGCACTGCGTTCCACGTTCTCCCCCGATGGATTGTCCCGAACGGATCGCGTCCGCATGCAGCCCCTGGTCGTCAATCCGCATGCGAAGGAGTGGACGTTGCAGCCGGTGGCACGGCAATCCGCCATCCGCGCGGCGGGTTCGCTGGAAGCGTTGCGGCTCGCCGCGCCCGTCGACGACCAGTCCGCGGCGGGCAGGGTGGTCGCGCGGGTGCTGGCCGGCGCGCCGTACGCGCTGTCGGACACCACCGAGGAAGAACTTGCCTGGTGGCTTCAGATCATTCGCTGGTTCGCCGACGTCCCGAACGAGCTGCCTACGTCGTTCGAAGTGAACCGGGCACTGCAACAGCGGCGCACGCGCAACCGTCTGCTCACAATCGCCGGAGAGGATTTCGTCGGCCGCGAAGAAGAGCTGAAGGTACTCGCGGCGTGGTTCGACGAGTCCCAGCCGGCTGCGATGACGATTTACGGCGTAGGCGGTGTCGGCAAATCCGCGCTGACGGCCCGCTTCATTCAGTCGTTGCCGGAGAACCTGCTGCTACTGTGGCTCGACTTCGATCGCGCGGACCTCGCGCCTGATAACGCCCGGTCGGTTCTCGCGGCGCTGCTCGACCAGTGCAGAACACAGATCGACGGGTTCGAGCCCGTCGATATCGACGCGCAAGACTGGGCCGGATGCGCCGACGCGCTCGCCCGCCAGATCGACGACAAGGCCGGTAGTCGGCCATTGCTGCTCGTGCTCGACAGCTTCGAAGTCGCCCAGTACGCAGAGCGGTATCAGGAACTCTGGCCGGTGCTGGAACGCCTGAGCAGCACACTCGATCGGCTGCGCGTGATCGTGTCGGGGCGGGCGCCACAATACGCGCTGGAACTGCACGGACGCGCGGTCCGCTCGCTGCCCCTTGGCGGTCTGCCGCCAGATACCGCGCGCGCGTGGCTCACCACGCACGGCATCTCGGAACCGGTTGTGCGGGAAGAGGTCGTGACGCGCTCACGAGGTTTGCCGCTGATCCTACATCTGGCGCACCGTCTCGCGCTGGCCGGCGGCCGGATCGACCATTTGCCGGAGCAACTGCCCGAGAAAATCCTCATAGGCTTTCTATACGACCGCATCATCAATCGCGTGCAGAACCCTGCCTACCAGAAACTGACCATGGGCACGCTGGTGCTAAGACGGTTTAGTGCGAATATGATCCGGCCGGTGCTGGAGGGAATCGTCGAGCTGCCTGACGGCGAGCCGGACGAGTGGTTTCGCGAGATTTGCCGCGAGGTGTCGCTGGTCGAAGGCACCGAAGCCGTAAGGCTGCGGCACGAGATACGGGCCTCGGCGCTTGAGGTGCTCGAAGAAGCCGATGGCGCGATGGTTCGCCAGATCGACGAACGCGCGTCGGCGTGGTACCGTTCGCAGGACACAGACGACCCTGAAATGGCCGCCGAGCTCGTTTATCACCGGCTACGCCTCGACGATGTCGAAGGCGCTAACAGCGCTTGGCGCGACGGCTGCGGCGCGTATCTGGTCTATGCGGATGAAAGCCTCAAGGGCGACGCGAAACGGTGGCTACAAGCGCGTCTCGGCATGGCGCAGCTGGATCAGGTTCCGCTGGAGGTATGGGAAGCGGATGCGGCGGAGCGCATCCGGTCCGCACGTTCCCGCGGGCTGGATGAGAGCGTGTCGGGTATTCTCGACGAACGCGCCGAGCGTGGCGATCAGGATCCTCTGCTATTTCATAAAGCCTATCTATTGCGTAAGCAGACGCTTTCCGCCTCTGCATTGGAGTTGCTGACCCGGGCGGGTACGACGGCCGAAATTTCGATCGTGCGCGAGCGCGCAATGCTTGCCGCATTGATTCAGATGGAAAAGAGCCAGTTCAAGAAAGCGGACGACATCCTCAAGGAATGGTGTCTGTCCGAGCGCTGGCTGGACCGGACAGATCATGTGGTCGAACTCGGCGCTGTCCTCGCCACGCGAATACGCTTAAACATGCACCTGAACGACGAATTGCAACTCGCTCAGGAACTGGAAGGCGCCACCGAGAACCAGCGCAGACGGATGACGTGGCTGACCCCCGTCGACGTTTTATTGCCGAGACTTGCCACGGCACTGGCGCAAGGGGCCCGTTTATCGAAAGATCTAGGGGTGACCATCGATCTGACGGCACAGTCACACACACCTCGCAGTCTGCTTCGGACGTTCGAGGAACTTAGGCGTTTGCATCAAGGCTGGGGCGCTGAACCACCGGGGCTCGACTCTGTTTGGCAAGGCATCTCCCGGGACCGGCCCGTGGAAGTCGCCTCGTGGCCAAGGAGCGTTCCTCCCGCAGCCAGAGTTATTCTCGACGGCGCTTGGCGCCGATGGGCCATCGCGTCGCGATATGGCCTGTTCGATGTTTTCATGCAGATCATGGAGCAGTACACGTTCAACGCGTTGACGAACTCGATACTGTCGACGCTGGGGATTTTCGCGGCGATTCCCGGCTTGCGGCTCACCGTGGGAAAAAGCGACGTCCGCGATCTTCTCGGCAAACTCACACCACAAAGTATTCTGTCTGACCGCGGGATCGACTGGTACCTGGAGAATTTCAGTCCCGATCGCCATGTCCGGCTGGATGAAGCAAACCAGGCCCGGGCGAGCGCGCTCGCTTTCTGTTGCACTGCCTCCAATCCGCTCGAGATGCTGGTGGATCGTTTCGCGGGCAGCCTTTCCAAGGGGGTGTGACATGAGTTCGCTATTCGACGAACCGCAGTATCCGTTCCATCTGTCTGTCGCGCGCGATCTGCATCTTACGCTGACCCGGCTTTACCCGACTTCGAAAGCGGCGGCGTTCGCGGCAGACAAGGCGGGGATCGGGGCCTACCGGATCAATACTGACCAGTCGCCCTACATGATCTGGTACGAGATTCTCACTTGCGCGGCGCCCGCAGGCTTGACGCGAGGTATCGTCGAACTTGCGGCGACCGAGTTTCCGCGCAGCCCGTCGCACGACTTTCTGACCGCGCTACTGGACGATCGTCGTCCACGCGTCCAGCCGGAACCGCGCGACAGCGACGGCAAACCGAGGTTCCGCCACGGCAGTGATGACGTCAGCGAACCTGAAGCGCTGCTGTTTCACGACGATCTGACGCTGCGCAGCGGTCAACTGAAACCGCTGATTGCGGCTCTGGAACGGGTGCACGCGCTGATGCCCGCCGTGTGTCGTCTGGAGGTCACGATTGCGCTCGGCGAGGCGAGGGGTACCGCGTTTCGTATCGGCCCCGACCTGCTGTTGACCAACTGTCACGTACTCAGGCCGGAGGGGCTGGACCCTGTCGCTGTCACCGCCACGTTCGGCTACGAGGACGATGCCGCGGGCACTGGACTCGACGGCCGGGCGATCGCGTGCCTGCCCGCTTCCATCATCGCCGACGGCGCGGACGATTGGGGTGTGATTCGCGTCGCGGCGCCGATTCCCGACGGCGTGCCGACGCTTCGTCTGGATCATGGCGTCATCGCGCGTTCCGGCCTAGGCGCCTTCATCGTTCAGCACCCGAACGGTCAGCGCAAACGGATCGCGTATGCGCGCAACCAGATCACGTATTGCGACGATCAGGTCGTGCAATATCTCAGCGACACGGAGGAGGGTTCGTCGGGGTCGCCCGTGCTGGACCCCGACGGCAACGTCATTGCGTTGCACCGAGCGGGCGGCCGGCCGCAGGAAGTAGCGGGGCAGGCGGCTCTGACGAAAAACGAAGGTATTGCAATCGCGCGGGTGTTGCGGGGCATTGTTGCGAAGGGCATTGAGCTCTAGCCGCCGCGACGCACGTCGCGCAGGCATCGTTTTCCAGCAAAAAGGACTCCGTCAATGGTCGATCAGGCAGCGGTTATCGAAAAGCTTCGCATGCTCCGGGCGCAGGATCCGGAACTCGGCGAGGAACTTCAGCGGCGTCTTCGGGCCGCCACGCCGGAAGTCGCGTTTGTGCCACGAAACGGATCCGATGCGGCCGCGTTGACGCCGGAAACCATCGTATTACGCACCGGCCGTCCCGTGCTGGGGATTCGCGAGGACGCGGTGCGCCTCGACGTGCAGTTTGCCGAGAGTGAGACGTGGCGCGCGCGGATTGCGCAGGCGAGCGCCGTGTTGAATCAGCCAATTCGCGGCGTCGGACGGATCGAACTGAAAGGCCATCCGTACCTGACCTGGGTCGGAACCGGATGGTTGATTCGGTCGGACGTGATGGTCACCAACCGCCACGTGGCGCGCGAATTTGCGAAGCGCTCCGGCGACGGTTTCACGTTCAGGATCGGCGTCGGTCAACCGTCGATGGAAGTCGACGTGAATTTCCTCGCTGAATTCGAGCGTGAAGAACGGCGTGTACTGGCGCTACGCGAGGTGCTCCATATCGAAGAAGACGACGGGCCGGATTTCGCCTTTCTCCGCATTGCAGAGTCGGATTTCGCGGCGCCGGTCAAACTGTCGACGCGTCCCAGCCGTCTGGCGCAGACCGTGGCCGTTATCGGTTATCCTGCGCGCGACAGCCGGATTCCGGATGCGCCGCTGATGGACCGGCTGTTCGGCAACGTGTACGACTGCAAGCGCTTCGCGCCGGGGCAGATCACCTTCGCGGACGACGCGGCGTTGCTCCACGACTGCACGACGCTTGGCGGCAACTCGGGATCGCTGATCGTCGACCTCGCCACCGGACACGCGCTCGGGCTGCATTTTGCTGGACGCTTCCTGAAGGCCAACTACGCGGTTCCGGCGGCGTTACTCGAAGAGGCATTACATCGCGTGCTGAGCGGCAAGCGGTCCGCACTGTCTGCGACGAAGCAGGGCGTAGAGCAATGGCCGGGCTTGCCGGTACAGGTTCAGCCGGCTGCGTCGCCGCGCCAGCAGATTGCGTTGACGATTCCGCTTCACGTCACGATCGATGTTGGCGACCTCATCGCTCGCCTCGACGGCGGCGTGCATGCCACGTCGACGCCTTCCGCGACATCGTCGGTCAGCGTCGTGGCCTCGCTTGCGGCTCCCTCATCGCCCGACACAGACATCGAGGTCGAACCGGAAGGCAAACCTCAGGACTACGTGGGCCGGCAGGGGTTCTTGCGCAATTTTCTCGGTGACGGCATCGACGTGGCGCTGCCGCGCGTAGTACGTGACGCCGATCAGGTGCTCTCCTTTTCGTTTGATGGCAACGAGCGGGAGACGGAACTTCGCTATCTACATTTTTCGGTGGTGATGCACGCGACTCGCCGGATGTGTTTCTTCAGCGCGGTGAATATAGACGGCAATCGATATAGAAGAACAATCCGGCCGGGATGGATGCTGGACCCGCGCATTCCGAAAGATCGGCAGATCTTACGCGAGTGCTACGGCAATCCGCCGAAGTTCAGCCGGGGGCATATGACGCGACGCGAGGATCCGGCATGGGGCACAGCCGCCGAAGCCGAGCGCGGCAACGCCGATTCGATGCACGTCACTAATGTCGTACCGCAAATGCAAAGCCTCAACGCCGGTCTGTGGCTCGGGCTGGAAGACTATGCGCTAAAGCACGCGCGCCAAGACAGCATGAAAATCTGCGTCATCAGCGGCCCGGTATTGCTTGCTTCGGACCCGTTGCGCGACGGCGTGCGGATTCCGCTGACGTTCTGGAAAGTGATTGCGTTCGTACACGACACGACCGGAGAGTTGAGCGTGACCGGCTATTCGATGGCGCAGAAAGAACTCGTCACCGGTGATGAATTTGTCTTCGGTGCGTTCAAGACATATCAGCGATCGCTAGCTTGGATCGAAACTCAAGCCGGCGTGTCGTTCGGCGCCTTGACACACGCGGATCGGTTCATCGAGACAGAATTGCCAGACACGTGCGTGCTTACAGATTGGCGGCAGATTCGGTATTGACTTGGTTCGAACGGGCATGGCGGACGCACCGGGCACGCGGCGAACCGATCCGCTGGCTCGTGGTGTATTGGCACTGTTGATGGCGACGGACGCGGATAAAGGCCGACGTCTCGCCTTGCCCGATAAAAGCCGGAACGCCATGCCCAAGGTGCTCAAGAAAATCCGAAAATCGGAGAGCGGGCCGAGGTCGCGGTGAACGCCGCTCCCGATGATGCTGCCAAGCCCGCGCCGGCAATACCAACAATGAACTAGGTCATGGGCAGGGCTACGGCGGCCGGGCGCGAATATGCTGAGACTCGACGTGCGATGATTCGAGGAGTGAACTCCCAGGAGACTGTTCCCAATGTGGAAACCATCTACCAAGATCGAGTAATGACTCGTTTGCATGACTGAATTTTGGACAGTTCGCTGGACGGCGTTTGCATGGTGACCTCGCGCACTGAAAAGCGGCCAGTGAGTTCCGAGTAGTCGTAGTCGAGTTGATGAATCTTGATACCGCGAATCGAGCGTGCCCGCAAGAGGTCAGAGGCACGATCCAGACTTCAATACTTTAAGTCTTGAAAAAATCGATCGAGCATACGCTCCGCAAATTTCGCGCTGATATAGCTGCCAAATGGCTGATAATCGTCTCCCTTATCGCGGTTTGCGAGATCGGAAACGGACTTCAAACAAACGACGGCTGGCTTCGCTGACGTGACAGAGTTGCATGCGCTATATACGCCGAAGCACTCCATGTCGACCGCCAATGCTTTCCGATGCTGGCGTTTAAACATCTCGTGCATCGACGCTCTGGCTACGACAGCACTACCGGATACCATTGGGCCTGGAATGAGATTCACTTCTTTCGGTGCGGGACCTCTAAATAAGGATCGAAGTTCGGGAAGACTGGCACTTTCTGCTTGCGCCGCCTGGAGTAACCCCGGTGTCGCTGAAAACTGATCAGGTGCCGCCTCAAACTCTCCATCTGCGTTCCACTTTCCGCTTTGCCAGTCCCAACTGCGGTCAGCGATGATTAGATCGCCTAGTTGAATCTTGGAGTCAATCCCACCGCAGATCCCCGTCATTACCACCACCCGCGGTCGAAATTCGTAGACTAGTGCTTGTGTTGTGAGAGCAGCGGTCACTGGTCCCATTTGACTGCAGTGAGCAGCTAACGCCGCATAGAAATAGGAGTTTTGAGATTCGAAAATCTGTGAAACCTGCGGAATCGAGTGCAATAAGTACTGAAACGACCTTCGATAATTCAACGTCGCTCGTAGAATGAATCAGTGTTGTGGCACAGGCATCAATAAACGATTCATAGTAGTCGGGCAACGTGTTTAAAATATCGCAAGAGAGGACATGGGACATGTCGCCCGGGAGAGTCGTAATCTGGCCTAAGGCACGATACGACATGTATTCCGCTGTAGTTTTATCAACACCTAGCCTCGGAAAGCTATCTTGACACTTAGATCGGAAGCTTTCGATGGGAAGGAACGTCTTTGCTTCTTCCCCGTAGTAACTTCAAATATTGGTTTTGCATCGAACGGTCTTGTCGCGCTTATTTCGATTGGTGATCATCTATGCAACCCGAATCGCAAAGATGGAATTCGACATTAGTCGGATTACGACCTTTGAGGCTGCCAGAAGGTGGTTAGTCTTAGAGTTGTCGCGCTGAAAGTGCCCAGCGTTATCCAATTTTTACATAAATCCTGAGACGTGGCACGTTGCCGTTTTGGGGGCTTCAGATCCTTGAGGTCGGGCGCTTTCGCTTGAAGGGTTGCGCAACCAGCGACCACTAACGAGCGTCGTGTAGTCATGCGTCGCTGTTGCATGTGTGGAGCCCGTAGGGTTTTTGTTTAATCATCGTGGGTCAAGAATCATCGCGAAGCATACCGATCCTGACCATGCAGACTCAGAACTGCGAACTGCAAGTGAGCCATCGCGCAACTAACTGTCTGGCACACCGTAACCCAATCCAGCTGCGCCGAAAAAGCAGCCGACAGGACGGGGGCATGTGAGGCGAGGTGCTACGTTCTCGGTCAAGACGAAGGTTGCCGGGACAGCGCCCGTGCGGTAGGGTGGCGACCGGTCCGCGAGCATCGCGGACCTTATTACACAAAGGGAGACTGACAGATGAACAAGCACGAACTGATTGACGCTATTACTGCTACCACAGGCGAAAGCAAGGCCAGCACAGGCGAAGCCATTGACGCCATTCTCGAGGCCGTCACGGCCGCAGTCACGCGCGGCGACACAGTCCAGCTGATCGGATTCGGCTCATTTTCGACGGGGGCCCGCGCGGAACGCACCGGTCGCAATCCTTCTACCGGCGAGACCATCACAATTGCGGCGGCGAAGACCGTCAAGTTCACGGCAGGCAAGGCCTTCAAGGACGCTGTCAATGCAGGCTGATATCGGCCCGACATGACGGGCGGCCTGGCTACCGCGAGGGAGCGTTGATCACCTGACTGTTTTCGGTCGGGTGGCTTGCTCCGTTAACGGACCCCATGTAGCATCGACGGCTCCAAAAGAAGCAGTACCCCTGACTTTTGGTGCGTGTTGAAGCCCACCGCCCATACCGGCCGTGGGCGTTTTTTCGTGGCGAGAATTTCTCACGGAAGGCCCTTCGCGGATAGAGGCTCGCACGGTGTGTCTACGCGGGCTGCAATCTCGCAGCAAACTGATCGTGAATCTGGCCCACGAGTGGCACGCGATAATCGAGACAGCCACCGTTCGTAAAAAGTAAAGCCATGGCTTTCTCGGTCGTGAGCCCGAACATCGCCAGGCTGTCGGGTGCCCGGTCGACCGCCATGCGGACTATGCCGATACGGTCCCGCCATTCTGGATTCACACCGTTGGCGCGCATCCAGACGAGCGAGAGTTCGACCAGATGATCCGTCCTGAGCCACACCCGTGCGTGCCATGGCCACAAGCTCGCCGACCACGAGGTAGCACAATCCCCGAATGCGGGGCCTGCCTCTGGGCCAGCGGTGCGCGCCGGGGTGTGCCCCGAAGGCCGGTAATGCACTGTCGAGCGTGTTATGCTTGGTGCACTTGTACACCAAATTGTTGAGCTATGAACGAGGCTACTGACAACGGCATCGCGCTACGCGCCCTTATCGAGCAGGCCGGACTTACGCAGGCTGATGCGCTTGCCGCCCTGAACAAGGGGCAAGCGTTCCCAATTGCCCTATCCACGTGGAAAGCATATCTCGCAGCACCTGATAGTGCACGGCGGCGGGTATGCCCAATCAACGTCCTTGAACATGCCAGAAAGACGATTGGCAAGGTTCCAAAAGGGCATTGACGAGGTGCACATGTGCACCATATAATCTAATCAATGTCTCGATAGGGAGCTGTCATGGGAACGAGATACGAACAGGACGTAGTGGCGTGGGCGGGCGAGCAAGCCGCGCTGCTGCGCGCTGGCAAACTGTCGGCCATCGACGTCGAGCATATCGCCGAGGAGATCGAGGACGTGGGCAAGAGTGAGCAACGTGAACTGGCGAGCCGCATGTCGGTACTTCTCGCGCATCTGTTGAAATGGCAATTTCAGCCGTCACGTCGCAGCAAAAGCTGGCAGTTCACGATCCGCACGCAGCGCAAGGAAGTGGACTACGTGCTCAATGAAGCGCCGAGCCTACGCGGCAAGTTTAACGATGCGGCTTGGCTCGACATCGTCTGGTCGAAGGCGCGTAGTCTCGCGAGCAACGAAACGGGCCTTGATCTTGATGTGTTCCCCGAAGTACTACCGTGGTCCGTCGATGACGTGCTGTCGCGAGAATTTCATCCCGAATAACGGAAAACAGCAATATGACCAAGAGCAACGTGTTCTTTGGCTCGTTCGGTGGCTTGATGGTTGGCATGTGCGGAATAACTCTGCCGTACCACTTAGTACACGGCTATGCGTGGTCTGCTGTCGGCGCAACCGTTGGGTTGATCGGCGGCATGTCCTGCATCGCCATTGGATTTATGAAGGGCGACAAATCAGGCTCGAACCCGTAGGAAAACAGGAACTAAAAATGATTAGCGTGCTTTTCTTCGTGCTGCTGGCGCCGATCGGGGTAGTGTGGGCTGTCTTTAGACTTTTTCAAGACATGGGGCGCGTTTTCGGCTTATGGCTCGCGCCCGCCGCGCTGTTGATTTATTTTGGCGCTTTGCTTTTCGTAGTCGGCTTGCCAGCACCCGATGCGGCGTTCGAATCGGTCTTTCAATGGCTATCTGGATACGTCATCGTCGGATTCCGGCTGCCGGTGGTGCTCCTAATCGCAGGTATCGCGATGCTGGTAGGCGCGGCGGCCTCTCGGGCCTCCCGCCGCGGTCACAATTCCGTAGGGCATTGAGACAACGGAAACACAACAGCGATTTTCGCGTGCCCGAAATCAGAGAGAACGGAAAACGAGAGAGGCACATGGGACAAGCAAAGCAACGAGGGTCGCGGGATTCAGCGAGTAGAGCAAGCCAAGCAGCGTGGCAACGATGTGCCGCGAATGACTGATCCGACCGACACGCTCACTGCATTTCAGGAAGCCTTGCGTGATGGCTTACTGACGCCCGAAAGATGCAAGCTGGATCGCGAGCTTTTTGTCCATCTGGACCATCCCAACGGTAAGCCTCGCTTTACCTACGTACGCCTAGATGGCAAGACGGTCACGTCGCTTGGTGTCTTCGTCGTTGTCGAGCCGATCGAAGGCGTTGCTTGCTTTCAACTCGGCTATGCGGTGCCTCCCGTATATAGGGGGCACGGATCTGCATCAGACTTAGTTCTTGCAGCGATTGCCGAAATGCAACACGGGTTTGGGCGCGCAGGCGTGAAAAGCTTTTGCATTGAAGCGATCGTCGGCGCTGACAACGCTGTTTCGCAGCGGGTAGCCGAAAAGATCGGGTTGGGCGAGCCGCAGAAGATAACGGATCAGTTCAGCGGAAAACCGGCGCTTCAATACGTGCTTCAGGTTGCAACTTGAAGCGATCGGAACACGGACAGCATCGATGGCGCCGAACGGACGTTGACGAACCTGCGCTGGTTGCGTCCGGCCGCGAATACAGCCCGGAGACTGCGCAAGCTGCTAATCGCAAATGGTTCGAGCACGCTGGCCGCAACGGCGGCGATTACTGATCGGAAAACTCGAACATGACATGGCTACGCGTTCACGGGCGCGCGAAATCGGCGGCCGTCAGTTCGAGGTGCGTGGCTGGATGAGCGAGCACCTTGCGCTCGGCGATCGCGCGGATACGGCCGTAGCTATTCTGGAAGGCGCGCAGGATCCGGATGTCATCGGCCTGGGGTTCAAGCCAGAAGCAGTCCTGCAATGCCCTGATCGTCACCACGCATTCAACTATCCCCTGGGGACCAGGAAGGCTGAACGCTACGCCGCGACCGGCGAGCACCTGAGGGGCGACTTCAAGGGTGTCCATGGGAATCAGCACGGAAGGCAAAGAAGCGGTTGAATGATTGTTGCACAGAGAATGCGGCGTGAATATTGGGGTACCCGATCGCTGCCTGGTTTGTGACGCTTCGCCTTCGATGATCCTGAAGAAGCTCACCGTAAGCTGGCCGCACATGTACCCGGTTTGCACATACCGCAGCGTCATTTTCGAACGGCGAAGGCCTCCGCGAACTGGCGCGCGCGTTTGACCTCATCGCTATGCAGGTAGATTGAAGTGGTGGAGACCGAGGCGTGCCGGAGGTTGTCGCGCACGGCGGTCAGTTCCGCACCGCTGCCCAGCGCGTGCGTGGCGTGCGTGTGGCGCATCCAGTGGGGGCTGGCCCGCCGCAGCTTGTCGGCCAGCGGCGCGTGATCCGCTTCGATCGACTTCGCGGCAAGCAAAAAAAACCGTCGCATCACGACCCACAGGCGTGCACTGCTGATAGCCGCGCCGCTGTCCGTCTCCAGACTGCCGATGACGGGCGTTTACGGATGCCAGCGCACAGGCACAACTGGCAGACCCCGTTCGGCCAGATAGCGCGCGAGTGCCTCCCACGCGAGCGGCGGCAGCGCGACGCGTGCGAGCTTTTTGCCTTTACCCGTAACCCGTAACCAGTGTTCACCGCGTGCATCCGTTTCTGCCTGGCCCAGGGTTGCGCCAACCAGTTCGCTGGCCCGCAGGCCGGTCGCGTAGCCGAGATCGAGCAGGAAACGCAGCCGCTGCGCGGCGGGTGCGCTCCATCCATAGGACCACTCGAGCCCGTCAGCGATCGTGCGCACCAGCGCCCATTCGCCGTCCGTAAAGGCGCGCGAGGCGTCGAGCGCAGTCGGACTGCTGCCGTAAGCCGAAATAATTCTGTCAATCCAGAATCCCCGAAAAGGCAAGCTGGATAGGGAAGCGCGGGATTGGGCTGACAAGATCAATTTCACTTCCAACGAAACAAAACCGTCAACTCACATGAGATCGGATTAAAGTAGTCAACTGATGTTCGAAGACCAAAGTGGCCACCCAAACAATTGATAGTATTGTGTTTTTCGTCGTTGCGAGTACGGCGAGGCGGTAGGTATAGCTTACAACATCAAAAGACCCGACTTGCGGCACTCGTATCTGATCTTAGAGGTCTTCGCCGCCTAGAAGATAAACGGTCTCCATTTATAGAACCAGTTTCTATTTGATATGGACTGCGAATTGATTGAGGGATGGCAAGCCCCGATGCAAATCATATGCTGGAAAGGTAGGCTTTTTCGTAACCTTAGATGCCGATACCCCGAGACCATCCGAGACAAGGTCAGTTCCGCATAGGCCGCGATTGACTAGCGGCGTCGCTTACCGATGACGTGATGCCTGTCGATCCTCTTAGCAAGTCCGCACGTCGAATTTCGCGTTGCGACCTTTCAGTTGACGCTTCGCATGAAGGAAGCGCCGATAGTTCCAGTGCAGGATATCTAGTCTATTGATTTTATGATGTTTTTATCACTCGGGATGGTCGCCATTAAATCAATTGACAATCTTATTTTGGAAAGGTTGACAGTTTTGTCTTGTACTACGGTCGCGGGGGATTCGTGCAGCGCGAGCCAGGTCTGGACTGCCTGATAGTCGCTGGTCGCATCGAGCGTACAGGTGGCACGCGGGGCGCGGAAGGTACCCGCTGACCCGTCGACCTCGTACGGCAGGCGGATCGCCTCCCACGGCACGATGTCGTTGCGCTGGCGGGTGACCACCAGCGCACGCGCCTTTTCCGTGAGAGCCGGCCACGCGGCGAAGAACGCCTCGATCGCGCGGGCGCTGGCCACGCCGAGCCCGGGCACCGCTTTCGTAAATCCAAATGAATTTGTCAATCAAGAATCGCGGTTAAGGGCGCGACGGGGGCTCACCGCCGAATAGCTTGACATTTTTATTCGCAATCGAGGCCAAATAAATCAGTCAATTCGCATAAATACGCATTAAATTCGTCAATTCGCGTTCTAGACTTCGAATCTCGCGACTAATGTATTGATCTCATGGAGGAATGTATGAAGACTCCTGAGCCCGTTGCACTCGTCCGGCCACGCGGTGCGCACTGGATAGAAGCGTTCAGTCCGAAGCTGAACCGGCGGTTGACGCTATATCGGCGCTGCGCGTTTGATCAGTGGATCCTGATCGAAACCGACCCAACGGTACGCACGTTTTGCGAGCGTCCCGGATACGTTGAAGCTGATGGACAGCGACAACTCGTGGACTTCTGGATTGCCTTATCAGATCGGCAGGAACTGATCGTTCTGCCGGGGGCGGTAATCAAGGACGGCACCGAGTATGACTTCGGTTCCCGCGATGACGAGGCGGCGAGCGTTCGGGCCGTGAGTTACACAGATCTGGCTGCGGCGCGGATGTGGATTGATAACTGGAAGCGCATGCTGCCCAGTATCGTGGTCACACGCGACCTGATGTCTGCTGCCCTCCTTGATGCCGTGCAGTGCTTTATCTCCGGCCCACAGTCACTACTTGCAATCGAGCGCGAGTTTTCAGGTGGTGATCCAATTCTCGCCCGGGCGGCGGCGTTCTGGCTGTTGTATGCGGGTCGCGCCAGTGCCTCTGAACTGTGGTCCGACGCATTGTCGTTGATGACCCGCTTTACTTCCCGCGAGCGCCTATCATGAGTCGTCGCAAGCCTGAATTGCAGGCGCTCGATCTCGCGTCGTGGCCTACTGTTGCATGGACGGATTATGAGGCGAGGGCGCGCAAGGTTTTCTCGAACCGGATACAGGCGATTGAGCGCTTTGCACGCGGTGACGCTATAGGGGACATCGAGCGATCAGCCGGTGTGAACCGTCGCCAGATCTATCGATGGCTGGAACGTGCACTGGCACCTCATCCGGACGGACGGATTTTTGGCTTCCGCGGGTTGCAAAGCTATGTGAGGGTCAAGGAATATGCCCGACTTGGCCAGATTGCGGTGAGAGGAGAGCGGGGCAGCCGTGGACTTGCTGGTGCATTCTCTCAGCTTCTTGAACGCCACACTGCCCTGTCAGCGTGGTTACGTCTGCAGGTCAAGCGTCGTCGCGTGGTACTCGTCCAGATACATACTGAAGGCCGTTTGCATACGCGACTGCGAGGACTGAAACCGCTGCACGCCGAGTTTCTCTGTCGATGCCGTGATGCAGGGATCACAGTTGCAGATTATCCATTCAATACAGATGGCCGCGGGATACGCTCGCTTGCTGCGCATCTGAAAGCAGAGATGCTGCACACGTTCGCAACGGCCGCCCGCTCAGCGGGAGCCTCGCATCTTAAAGGTCTGCCCTATCATGGCGAGGAAGCTCGCAGTCCGGCTGCTACCAGGCCATATCAGGTCGTGGAATTTGACGGTCACCGGCTCGATATCCGGCTTAAAGTCGTAGTACTTGACCAGTTGGGTGTCGAGCAGGCGTTCGAGATTGAGCGGGTGTGGCTGCTTGCGATCATCGACGTGTGCACCCGGGCGGTTCTTGGCTATCACATCGCGCTCGGACGCGAATACAGCCGCTATGACGTAATCAAGACCATTGAGAATGCGCTGGAACCGCATCGCGCCAGATGCTTTACGATTCCAGGCCTTGCGTATGGACCGCGTGATGGATTCCCGTCCCAACGGCTGGCAGAACTCGCTTACGTCACATGGGAATGGATGAAGCTTGACAACGCGAAGGCGAATCTAGCGAACGAGTCGCGTGCCGCCTTGTGTGAATTTGTCGGCTGCTGTGTTGACGCCGGGCCTACGTATAGCCCAGATGAGCGGCCGTATATCGAGCGGTTCTTTGGCACCATAGCCAGCAGACTGTCGTCCCGACTACCGGGCTACACGGGCTCACATACCCGTGATCTCCGACGGGCACTGGCAGACCCGAAGGGCAACCTGCGACTGTATGTTTCACTCGATGAGCTGGATGAACTCATCGAGTTCGCGATCGCGAGCTACCACGGAACGCCGCACGCCGGTCTCAACAACGTCACGCCACTGGAGGCGATGGAGTATTTTGTTCGTGGCAGGCAGCAGCTGCTTATGTGGCTGCCAGAACATCATCGCCGCACGTTATGCCTGATGCAGTCAGCGATGCGGTGCCCGGTGCGAGCCTATCTCGAGAAGGGCGTCCGTCCGCACATTAACCTGTACGGCGCGCGCTATACGAGTGACACGCTCGCATGCAGCACGCACCTGATTGGCAGGCGGTTGCTTGTCTATGTGAATGCCGATGACCTGCGTAGCGTGCGTGCATTTCTGCCGGATGGCGCAGAGCTTGGCGTTCTTGACGCACAGGGAGCGTGGCGAGTGGTACCACACAACCTCAAACTTCGACAGCAAATCCTGAAGGAGAAGGGAAACCGACGCTCGGATACGGCGGGTTATGCCAACCCGATTGAAGAATACGTGCACGACAAACTCACGAAGGCCAAGAAGGCGCGCAGGGCGGCCTCCGAGCTTGCTCAGGCGAAGAGAATGCTCTCCGCTGCACCAACTGCACGCACACCTGTCGGTCCCGCCAAAGCCGCGATGGTCGCGACAACGGTATCCAATCGGTCGCCGGAAGCAAAGCCAGAAAGGGAACCCGTAGTGCGGACACCGACGCGTCCTCGAAGACTCACTATAGGTAACGGCCAGGTCTTTTAACACTCCCTCGTTGGAGGGCATTATGTCGCTAGATATTCCTCGTCCAGTCGATCCGTCACTACACCCGCTGGTGACAGGCAACTATCGCATCGCCACACCAGCGATCGAAGCGTTCTATGAACTCGTCGCCCGGTGCCTGCATTACCGGATCATGGGTGCGCTCATCTACGGTCCCTCACGCATCGGGAAGACCCGGGCGATTGAATATGTAAGACTGCTAATGGCGCGCAATTATCGGCGGATGACGAGCTATCACGCACAATGCGAGCATAAGCCACGGCATGCAGAAGGACCGTTTTTTTCGAATCTGCTGGAGGCGGTGGGTGATCCGGATCCCAACGCCGGGTCTAGCCAGTCAAAGCGGATGCGTTTGACGCTCAGGATCCGCCAGGCGGCATCCCGTGCAGGTAGTGGCGTGGTATTGCTATTCTGTGATGAAGCACAGCGCTACAACGACAACGAATATGAATGGTTACGCGATGTACACGATGCGCTAGACCGGCAACAGATCAAGCTGTTCACGTTCCTGGTTGGGCAGCAGGAACTGCTCGCGCAGAAGACTGCGTTGCAGGTCGCGGGCAAAACTCAGATCGTTGCACGTCTGATGGTTGAAGAGTTGTCGTTTTACGGTATTCGCAATGCACACGATGTTGCGACGTGTCTGGACGGCTACGATCAGACCGCCTACCCGGAAGGAAGTGCATGGAGCTTCACGCGCTTCTACGTTCCGCAAGCCTTCGATGGCGGATATCGTTTGGTCAATGATGCCGATACGCTGTGGAATACATTCGAGGCCGCTCATCACAAGGCAAATCTCCCTGGCCAACTGGAGATTCCGATGGAGTCGTTCGCACGTGCAGTCGAGATCGTTCTCAAGGACAGTGAACTGAGAGACGCGCGCGATTACTGTCCGGACCAGATCCTGTGGGAGCACGCAGTGCGCCAGTGTGGTTATATACAGACCCGCCATGCAACCGGCCGCGTCCTTGTCGCAGCGGCGTAGCGTCGCGCCCGTCGCGCCACTGCAGGCCCTGAAATTCCCGATTCTCGCGCTAGACGAAAGCAGGCTGACACCGGCGCTGGGTTATGTGTTCAGGAAGCAGTGGCTCTACCCGCATGAGTCACTGATCTCGATACTATGGAAATTTGAAAGAGCCAATGGCTTGTCCGGCACTGTACTTGCGCGGCTCGTGGGGCCGGACGTTGACCCCTATGAAGGTATTGCGCCTTGTCAGGACGTCATCGATGTTGATCGTCTTCGGCTCACACTCGGCTTGCCGTTAAAAACGCTTCGCGCCTCGCTGATCAGGCAAAGGGAGCAGCGAAGTTGTAAAGGCGTATTTCGCTACTGTCGACGCTGCCTGTCGCGGGGGTATCACAGTGTCGTACACCAGTTCGAAGGAACGGATCAGTGTCCAGCACATCGTTGCGCGCTCGAAGCGATGTGTCAGCGCTGTGGCTGTGAGGCTCCTTATCGCGTGAACGTGCAACTACTAGAGGCACCATACCGGTGTGGAAATTGTCTGATGCCATACACCCGACCTTACTGGTTACCGAATATTGCACGGCCGATGATACCGGAGCATCGCACGGCATTCACGCGTCGTTATTTTGCGCGATGCTGGGGTTAAACGTCAGAACGTGAGCAATCGATCGTCGGCTTCAGTCGTTTTCATCTCGGATTGACACTTCGCGTGTGGACAAGAGGTGTCAACTTTAATTCGCTCGTCTCAATCCATTGATTGTGTGAGATTCCTGCTATCGACCAGATTGACTAGCGTTGGGTTGACGAATTTATTCCGCAAGAGGTGACAAACTTATTTTTTTCTACGATTCGCGCAAAGCAGATTTCGGCGCAGAAGTAGACGCAAGCGCGTGGTCGTCGAGGCAGTTGATTGCGTGGCATCGGAGATCGAAGCGGACCGGCCGCGAGACCGACCCACTCGACGACGCACGCCTTGGCGGTAGCGGACTAGGTGGCCGTTCGGCTGTTGCCGATCTGCCAGACGAAGGGCGGCTCCTTGCCGTTAATTTCCCAGTCGCCGACGATCCGTTCCTTATAAATCAGCGGGTTGTGCGATGCCGCGGTGCGAGCGTTGCGCCAGTGACGGTCTAACAGTTTGTTTTCGCTCGTGCCGGAAGCTCCGAGCGCGTTGAACAGGTCAGTCGTCGCCTGCAGAATCAGACCCGCGGCAGCCACCTGTGCTTTTGCAGATTCGATTTCCGCTGCCACGTTTGCGGCCTGTTCGGCACTGCGGTCGGTGCCGAAGCGCGTTTCGTACGCCCTTTGCGACGGTTCGGCCGCACGTACAGCGGCCGCCTCTGCAGCGTACACGCACGCCGCGATTTGTCCCACCACCTGCTGCACCTGAGCATCTTCGCTGACGCGTGGCGCGTTGCCATGGCTGTAAATGCGTGTACGTTTGCGGACCTCATCCGAAATGTCGCGCAATGCCGCGCGGCCCGTTCCCGCGATCGCAGCGATCAGCACGAGTTGATAGAACGCCGTCTGATATTTGAAGCGCGTGGAGAAGTCGATGATGTTTTCCTCGTCGACAATCGCATTTTCGAATACGGAGGTCCCGCTTCCGGTGGTGCGTTGGCCAAAGCCATCCCAGTCATCGCTTTGCTTGACGCCTGACTGGTGCGTATTCACCGCGGCGATGACGTCGGTGCCGTTGTCGTCGCGCTGCGCGTAGACGTCGATCCAGTCGGCGAAGATGCTTCCTGTGCTGTAGTACTTCGTCCCGTTGACAACCCATTGGCCGCCGTTGCGCGACACGCGTGTGATCACATCGCCTATCTTGACTACGCCGACTTCGGTCCACGCATTGCCGACAATTTCACCCGCAACGAAGCGTTGAAGCCATTTCTCCCTGGCAGCGCCAGGCGCCGCGTTGATCCTATCCTCGACGAAAGCGAAGTGGCCACGCAATGCTTGCGGCAAGCTCGAGTCGGCCTCGGCCAGTTCGATCAGAAGTTGCACGAGCTGAGGTAGCGACGCGCCGGCACCGCCATACTCGACCGGCACTCTGACGGCGCCGAACCCGGCTTCCTTCAGCCAGATGATCTGCTCATAAGGCAGCGCACGTGCGCGCTCGCGTTCGAGCGCACCCTCCGCAATGCGCTTGAAGATCGGCCTGAACTTGGCGGCCAGTAGTTCGTAGTCGGTGCCGGATGAAAGCGGTGATTTTTCCAGTTCGATTTGTGACGTCATGTGCATTCTCTAAAGTCAAGGTGTGGAGCGCGGTGGAGCGATCAGACTCTCTTCGTCGAAAGTAGACAGCACGAGATGTGCCATCGCGCACACCTTCTCTGGGCCTTGACGAATAGGCATGGCAAGGATTTCTTGTTGCTGGGAATGAAGCAGTGTGCTTATGAGGTGCTTCTCTGGGAGCAGTGGAAAGTCTTGCTGGCAATGGGTCGCATACTCTGGGCGAATGGACGTCAACTATTACGGGAGTGAAATCAAGTTTGCCGAATATGGAGTTACGAGTCCGGAACTGGTTGCGAAATGGTTACTTTCTGATCTTGTGCGACGCGTTGGATCCAGAAAGAGAAAATTTAAGCGCTAAGTACGTAGAGAGGACGTGGACATTGGGTAACCTATCAACTCCGATTCGTGTTCAGAAGCTGCAGATGGCGTTACACGCGAAAGCGAAGGCAGAAGCCGGGAACCGCTCTATGCTCTGGACGACGCGATCTATTGTGAGGATGTGCTGGTACATGCGTACGCCCAGTGTCGCTCGAACAGGGGCGCACCGGGTGTCGACCGGCAGGACCTCGCGGAGGCCGAAGCGAACGGTTAATTTTCCGGGAGTCAATCGAGGTCGTCTAAAATAGCCTAGTCGCTTCAAAAGCGGCTATATTTAAGTGTCGAAATTCGAGAGATAATCTTGCCGTCGCCGATGCACGCAGTTTCGATCAGGGCCGACTATATGTCGCCCTTTTTGGTCACCCCCGGAGGCCATCACGGAAACGAACGAGCAAATCGCTGAGAGAACGTTCGGTGGGATAGTGGAGATTGCGCGTGCCACATTACCACTCAACGTGTTCACGGTCGTTGAACCCTTCCTGAGAGGATACTACGAACTCGCGGACATTGACGACCTCCAGCACATCGATCCTGTGGACTTGTACGGCGCCGCCATGGCGCATTGGCGGTTCGCGCAGAGGTTCACGACGGGCGCCTACGTGGTGCGCGTCTACAACCCCGACCCAGAGCGTGACGGCTACCGCTCAGATGGCACGGTCGTCGAAATAGTCGCCGACGACATGCCTTTTCTCCTCGACTCCGTGACGGCGGCAATCAACCAACTTGAACTTGCGCTACGCGCACCGGCACATCCTGTCTTTCGAGTATGGCGCGGCTCTTCGCGCGAGATCGTGCGTATGGACGTCGTGCAAAATCGATCCGGCGACGGTAGGTCCTCGATCGAAGCCTTCATACGTTTCGAGGTTGACCGCTGCGACGAGAAATCGGAACTCGTCAAGTTGCGCCTGTGCATAGTACGCGTCCTGCAAGACGTGCGTGCCGCCGTGGAAGATTGGTTGAAGATCGTCAGTCTGGCGCGCGCATCCGTCGGCAGACTTAGGACTATGAACGAGAGCCGTGATGGCATCGAGGCGCGCGCGTTTCTGGAATGGATGATCGCTGATCATTTCACCTTCCTCGGCTATGGTGACTACGATCTCTTCGGCACCGATGGCGCATTGACGTTGCGCGGCAGACCGGAATCAGGCGCGGGCATCCTGCGCGAGACGCTGCGTCCATCCGGCAAGGACAGCACCTTTGCACTGTCACGGGAAGCAGTTGCGATTTTCGAAGACAAGGCGCCAATCTTCCTGACCAAGTCCACCGAGCGCTCGACGGTGCTTAGGCCGGCATATCTCGATTACGTGAGCGTGAAGCGGCTTGACATGGATGGCGCGGTCATCGGCGAGCGGCGCTTTGTTGGCCTCTATACGTCGACCGCCTACATGGTCCCGCCCTTCGAGATTCCGATCGTGCGCCGCAAGTGCGCTACCATCGTGCAACGCGTGGGTAAATGGGCGTCTGAAGAATGGTTACGCGCATTCTTCGAGCGGCTTCCACGGGAAGAACTGTTTCAGGCAAACACCGCGGCGCTCGTTCGGTTGACTTTGCGCATCCTTCGCCTTGATCGATATCCAAGTACGCGCGCATTCGTAGGTCGCGACCCATTCAACCGTTTCATCTCCTGCCTTGTGTTCGTGCCGCGCGACGCGTTTAACAGTAAACTTCGCCGCCACATTGGCAGAATGCTGATGAAGGCGTTCAATGGCGCCAGTGTCGAGATCAGGCCGTATCTGTCAGACGAGTGGCCGCTTGCCCAACTCTATATTGTGGTGCACGCGGGCGAAGGTGGGATGCCACACAGGAATATGCGCGAAGTGGAGCGGGCTATCGAAAGAACGGTTCAGCGCATAGCAAAAGGAGAGAGGCTCACGAAAGCCGAACCCGAACGGATGCCTGAAGATGGTACCAAGCGACTCCATAAGGAGAATGGAGCAAAGGTCGTGGTCATATCGGAACGGATCGAACCACAGGAACTTCGAGCATTACTCGAAAAACACGATTCGCCATACGCCGACTACATTTGTACGACGGGCCTTGGTGTCGCATTGAAAACAGACCCATGTTCGACATTGGATGATTTCGTTCAGCATCTAGCTTCCATTCCCACGATGGAGATTGAGCTTGCGTGGTCTCTCGAGACAATCGCTGCACCCGACCTATTCCCGAGCGTTGGCGTTGTGGGTGTTTTCGGCAGCGGCGCGATCCGTAGCATAGGCAAGGTCATTCATTCTTCCGCACGCGGAGTACACATCGAAATCAGCGATGGCCTCGAATTGTTAGATCCCGATGCGGACATGGACGAATCGGCCTACAACGGAAATTTAGAGTCGCAAGTAATCATCGTAGGCGTGGAGGTTGGCTAAATGCCAAAAGAACTGAATCCGGCCCTGCGGCATCTTTTTCAGGGCGACGAATTGATTTATTGCAGTACGAACCTGCGCGCGAAAATCGCAGATTTCGATCACAAGGACAACGTGATTTTCATACATGGGTTCACGGCTCACGGGACCTATCTCAAGACACTTAGCAGTTATTTCGGCGAAAACGGTTTCAACTGTTTCGTTTTCAACTACAACTCTTATCGGGGAATTCAAAAGGCGGCGGAAACCTTGCACGCATTAATTGCCGGACTCGATAAGCTATCGCTGGTCGACTTAGGCGCCAGGGGAACCATTGAGCACAGGCGGTTCGATCTGGTCTGTCACAGCATGGGCGGGCTGGTAGCACGCGCATTTACGCATCGACATGGCGCTTGCGTGTATGTAAAGCGGATCGTCACACTCGGCACCCCGCATAGTGGAACGTTAGGAAACAGCTTCATCGTGAGTTGTTTCCTGCGATGGGGGGAATTCGTCACTGAGTCTGTGCCCGGCTTCACCGAAAAGGGCTGTCTGTCTGCACGCCAGCTAACAGGTAATGAGGATCGCCCCGCACTGCTCGATCGCCTGAGCGAAAATAACCCGAATGCGCAATCGATTCCCGTGCTCAGCATCTCCGGTGGCAGGCGGCGGCTGCAGTTCGGAAAGAATCCGCTCTACAACGCGGCAATGAATTTTCGACTCCAGAGACTCCTGAACCCTGGTGACAATGACGGGCTCGTTTCCGAAACGAGCAGTTCGCTGTCGAGCCAATTGTTCGCAGGCTGCTTCTCTAGCCGTCGACACTTTCGCGAGTATCCGGAGTACTTGGAGATCAACCATTCGAACCTTGTCGAAAATTACGACCTGAGTTTAAGGATCATGGGCTGGCTCAGAAACGGGGAAAATGGCTTGTCGCGCTGAGATCGAATGCGAGGGTCCGAGCGCTTGTGAAAGTTTTGATCGTAACGCTTACCCCTTTCATCGAGAGGATCTGCAACGGCCAATCATTTTCCTTCGCCTTAACGTTATCTGCTTGTCGGACCTCCATCCAGAAACGTTCGCCACATTTGGTGTACGCGAGCTTTCGTGTTTTTATTTTACTGACGCTTTTCCAGACGAATTCGAACCTTCGGAGAGTCCGATCAATCGAAAATAAAACCTCTTAGAACATGTTGTTCGACGCCGCGGACGGATGGCCTACCTTGGCTCATACAACCGATAAATGGCGGCTCTCGGCCGATTGTATGCTTTCAGCGCATGCCTCGTAGGGCCGCCGTCGGGAAGGTGCCGCTCGCTCGGGCCAGTGGCCGCGTTGAGCCGGTACAACTCAGCGCGCGCAACCGGCAACTTGCTGTCGCTCACCGATCCAGTGAGGAGGTCATTCCAACCGCCGCTTAATACTGCACGCTGCCATCCGGCACCCGCAAGCGCTGTTACGTCCATACTACTTATGTGGGAACTCGGTTTGGACTTGACCTTGCATCCCTTTTGGTTTGGAGGCGTCGCTAAAAAGGTCCAAAGCGGTTTGGATAGCCCGTCATGATCCCGCTAAACCCTGCGCGGATAAGGCACTGATTTGACTTTCGTCGTTGCAAGTCCACGCGTTGACCCATCTACCTGATGCCAACACTTCGGCGACGGTTTGCAGTTGCAGTGCCCCGTCAACCGAACCGAATCCCAGCGTGTCGTACTCTGCGTAGCAGCCCGGATGAAAGGCGTCAGCATCGATCGCGTCGAGGTAGCTCGTCAGCGCGGATAGTCGGTCGCTTGTCAGGACCGCAGTCGGCATGTCACAGTCGAGCGCACGGATTCTCAAAAGTTGCTCATGGTCGAAAGAAGAAATGAGCACGCGGGTCTCAAGGCTGTGATGCTTGATCTGCGTGGTCACCTTTTTGGCGATACCCGGATACATGCGCGGAATCGTCTTGAGTTCGATGTTGATTAATATTTCGGTCTCGGCAAAGAAGGACAAAGCATCCGCTAGCAAAGGTATTCGCACATTCCCCGATTCGAACCACCTCCATTCCGAATCGGAAACGTGACGACACAGCTCGTCAGGCCGCAACGTCCGAAGATAAGCCTGCCGAACGTCCGCTGGCAGGTTGATTTGATCGACATGCCAACTACCTGCATCAAGCGACTGAAGCTCCGCGAGGCTGTAATCGGACACGAAGTAGCTTGAGCGGTTCGGAAAGCGGCGCTTTACATCACTGCATCGGACGAGCGTGTCATCGTGCATGACGACGGCATGCCCGTCGCGGGAGAGATGAACGTCGAACTCGATCATATCGCTGCCAAGCTCGACGGCCTTCCTGAACGCGTCGATCGTGTTTTCCGGTACGAGCCCTCTCGCCCCACGGCGCGCGATGCGCAGCGGCATGTGCGTTGCCTGCGCTCGCAACCGTTCAAGCCGTTCCGCTGAGCGACCATGAGTAATGACGGTGATACCCCCTTTGTGTTATCGGCAGGCACGATGTCTCGCACGATCGGGCGGCCGGTGGTCCAGCGAGCGTGGGACTAGCCCGTAAAAGATCTGGAGCACATCTCCGGCAGATCAAGGTTTCGGCCTTCCTAATCCCGAACAAATATCATATACGGAATCGATTTGATCCGACCGTCAAACGTGTCGCAAATTCCTGCGACTAGTACACTATCGTCGGTTAGGAATCTGTGCAGCGCGGATAGTTCGCTACAGGTTCTTGCCTCTCGATAGAAGTTTTTCTTAGGCGGTGGCAGGTCTTCTCGGATCAGTTTCACGAGGCAAGCTTCATCGACCTCGGCGCCCGTGACCTGATTCCGTTTGACGTTTTCACCCTTCCCCCGAATTCCTCAATGATGGTATTTCCATGTTTCTTGGGTATAGCGCTTTTATTTCTAGCAGGGCCTCTCCATGCGCATCAATGATATTTTGTGCGTTGTGCCTCTTCACCCGATCCTCGTAATTTAAGCGCTTTCGCCTGTAAACACGGGCTGAACGGGTAGGTTGCAGGCTGCCGTAGTCCTCATTATCACGATATGAACTCGGGTTATCCCTATACTGAGCGGGTTCATCAGCTACCTTCATTTCGCGGAACTGCGCACGCGTCATGTTGCCGATCCGAGACATTTCAGCCGTCTCCGCAAACTGGATTTCGCCACACTGATCAGCTGGTTTCTCGGCTGCAACTGTGCCCGTGTGCAGACTGAGCTCGACCGCTTCTTCGCGGTGCTGCATAGACAGGCCACGAGCTTGCATCGGGGCAATAGACCGGGTCTTGAGTGACTGCACACCTTCCAGGACCGCACCATCATTTATCACGCCGAGGTGCGCCCGGATCAGACGAAGGACGTGAACGTCCCCGAAACGGAGCGTTTGCGCTCCCAGTGTTCCTACGTCAGCCGCTCCCAGAGTCTGGCTCCTCGCCGAGCGCGGCAGCCACTTCTTCAAGGTAAGCCAGTCGGTTAACGAGGCGAACAAATCGTCGATCGTCGTCAATCAGCGCAACGAAGGGGGCACGGCAGCGAAGTAGGGCGCGGGCACGTCTGGCTCTGGAATATTCACTTGGGATTTTTGCTGCCGCTTCGAACGCATCGGACGGAAGGAATGATGTCAGAAAGGCTCGTGTTACCCATCGTGCACGCTCCTCATAGGTCTCGAGCTTCGTCCAGCCTCTGGGTGGAACTGCAGCGGCTCCGACAATCCCCTGCTCGGCGTCGTCCTGGATCGGCCGCTGTATTGCCTTCATAAAATTGTCTGCAAGTTGTTGCGCGCTGTAGGTTTCGATTGCACCAGTGTTTGTGGTGATTCGCTTCACGTCACTCGTTGCCGGGTCGTCGTACTGTAGCGTGTCCGCTTCTGCTTTCACCAATGCGACCTGGAGCCATGGATACCGCATGGCCAACAGCCAGCGCAGTTCCCGAACCGATATCACGGCAACGAAATGCCGGTCTGTCTGGGCAGCGCGTTCGACGAACACGAACACCTTCACGCTACGCATACGTTCCATCATGACCGACGCGAGAAATAGGCGCGAGGTTATCCACTGCTTTCCATCGCCAATGTAGATCACCGCAAAATCCGCAGGCTCTGTCGATTTGAGCTGGTCAATAAGCGTGCTGGATGAGTCAGCCAGAGGCGCTATGCTTGTGCCGGTACGGATATAGTCGAGCAGTGGCGCATAAGTCGGAGCACTCGCGGATGCGAGTTCAACTTCAATCTTGAAGGCCGACAGTTTGTTGACGCGACCACCGATTGCGGAGACAAACTGGGATAGCGGTGTACGGAAAATAACCGCAATTGCCAGTGCGGTCAAGGGCCACGCAAGAGCTCTTGCCAGATCTGCCACGATCATGGATGGCGCGCCGGACGCTTCTGTCGCTGAAGAAGCAGACGCAAAAGCTGGCGCTGACGAGGCCGCCCGCGAAAACGCAATGCTTAAACCAGCCAGGAATACCGGCAGGATAGCGATCAAACGGCGGAACACGTATCTCGTGTTCATTCGACCTTCCCGGCAGATGCATTTATCTTCATACACATAGGGCGCAATTCGACGCGGCGTCGCCCGTCATCGAGCGTGAATCCGACTCCGTCAGCGATCACTGCTCGTCGGGTTGTTTCTCTGACTGTTTCCCGTACAGGACGTGGCGATCAGGAAGTTGAATCGGGCCAAGTCATCGCTCCTGTTCTTCGTCGCGGTGCGATCGCCCCAGCTCCTCATTTCAAATATGATCGAGATGATTTCAGTGCCAACCTCATCAGAGTCGCGAAAGATAACCGAGTCACGCGTTGGCTTGCCTAGGGTGAGCCGCAAGTCAGTTTAGCTCGACTCACATTGGGCTGACATGGCGCAGGGTCGAATGCAGACGGGCGCAGTTGTACCAGAGCCTGCAGCACTGACAAACGACACCCCCATCAGGCTGTTCGAACGAATGATAGGAGTGGGCAGGTGCCCGAGTTCAGACCTTATGTGGGCTTGCGCACATGCATTCGCGCAACAATGATCGCGAACGTGACGTCACGTGAAACTCCCGACACAATCCAGCCGTCTGAAGTGATCGTCAATCCCATCTCGAGATTACGACCGGTTGATGACGGTCGGTTTACGCCATCCGCATGATTTCCGTGAGCGGCGAGCGATCGCGGTCTGTGTCGGGCAGAGTTCGGTCCACGAGCGGTTTATTCATTGCATCCGTCACTTGATCATTCGAGTGGCTGCTGCTTATAGCATTGTATTGAAAAACTCCCCGACCACGGGTTGAGCGATGCTTTCGAGGGTCTCTTACCCCTAGCCGCACCACAACGATGCGACGCCTGCAATGCCACCTCGTTCGCTGCGTTTCTCGCTTACGAGCATTCGAGCGACGCGTTTGACGTTCCCGAGAACGCGTCATCAAATTCCGGAATTCCCCTATTGATGTCGATGATGAACCTCACAAAGAGCAGCGCCGTGTCACTCGTAGCAGCCATCGTATCGCGGCCGCATGCAATTCAGCGTCAGATAGCCTTCAATCAGTCACAGGTACTGCACCCGATCGCGCACAGCCCCAGTTTAGATTCGCCGTTTGGCGACACTAGCCTTATGTTTAGTTATGCAATGCAATGGAGCGTTCTGATTAAAGTGTCGTTTCTCGACCGCATACGATTTGTATCACAGTTAGGATGTCTAATGCGTTACATGAAAAATAGCTGCCACTATGATACGGTGTTCGAACGCATCCCCGGGTCCCGCCCTATACGACTGATTGCGCCTGCGTTAGTGCCCGTGGCCGCGGGACTGTCCATGAAGAGCCCGGGCTCACGGCGGACGCAGGTCTGACGCAGCAAACCTGCACGCCCGCGCGTACCTGCCTATTCCAGCAGGATCGGTCCAAGGAATCGCGCATCCATGCGCAGTGCCGATTGCACTGGCGCAGGGGGAAACATCTGCTGCCAGATCTCATCCCATGACGTGGGCGGGGTGAACGCCAGATCGGTGTTGGGGTGCATGAAGGTGACGACATATGCGAGGTCGCCGCTTCCTGGCCTGGACCTCTGGCGCTGCCCGAATGGAATGAAGGAGCCGGCGCACGGCGGCTTTTTTCCTTTTTCGCACCACTCGTATACGGCAATGAGCGCGCCGCTGTCGGGTGCCAGATCGCCGCGGATCAGGTCGGCCACCGGGCGCACCACGAGGAGCAGGTGAAACGATGTTGGCGCCAGGGGATTGGGGGAGCCCGGCCCAGGCAGGCGCAGCTGGCTTGGCACCCAGGTGCTGCTGTTTCGCTCGAACAGTGTCAGTGCGTTATCCGCGCCAATGCGTAACCGGTAGTTCTCTGGCAGGCCGACGCTCTCGCCCATGGACCCGATGAAATGCAGCCATACAGGCTCGCCATAGTCGCTCACCTGTGGATAGAGGACGGGCAGGAAGCCGGCGCCCGCGTTGATGGCGGCCAGAGGTTGTCCACGGTCCGCGCTCCACGCGGCCGGCAACTCCGAGCCGGGTTGCTGCCAGGCGCTCAGTCTGGCTGTTTCGCGCCACAGCAGGACGTCTGGCGAGCGCTCCTGGAGGAGCGTCTGCGCGCGCCATATCGGGTCGCCCTGACCCTGCCAGCGCCCCTGGTGCCACGTTACCAGGAAACGGTAGGGTCCCGGCGATGTTCTCGCGCCTGCAGGCAGTGCCAGGGTGCACTGCCACGCAGTGCCCGCCGAATTGCGCAGGCTCAGGATCACTTGCGCGGGCGCAGCTGGCAGGCTCGTGCAATCGAGGCAGAAGTCGTACGGGACCCATCCGCCCTGCGACGGTCTCACGCGCAATCCTGTTGCGTGGCCCGGTGGCGCGACCCCTGCGGCTGGCTGCTCGAGGGTTTCCGGGAGCACCATGCGGCGCACACGGGTTTTGGCGAGTATCCATCGGCTCGCCGGTGAGCCTGCCTTGAATCCGGGCGTCACGATCACGGCCGTCTGGGTTTGCAGTCCCCCTGCGACAAGGTCCTGTGACAGTCCGAAAGGTGTCCCCATGGACAGCTTCACGCCTAGGTCATCGTTGTCCTTCAGCGGATGCACGATGGGGTTCACGCCCGCCTGTGAGCGGTTCTGCTGTCGCGCGTCTTCCACCTCAAGCTCAAGTACTTCCCCGATGCCGCCGTAGCGGGCAAGATCGTCTGTACGATAGATCGCTTCGTCAAAGAGCATCAGACAGCCGTTGGTGCCCGCTTTCATGCCGGTGTTGCCCACCTGCTGCAGGGTTGATGTGAGCGCAACGGGCTGCATCAGCACAGGCGGGGGCAGGCGGCCATGGTCGACCCACGAGGAGGCACCGCGCACAGGCTTCATCGTCGCGCGTGGAACGGTTTTGACGAGGCCCGGCAACAGCCACTTGGCGAAGCGTGCCTCGGGTCGGGCGACCACGGCGAGAAGGCGTGCGCCCCGCTCGGCAGGCTGCATTCTGTCCCATAGTGCCTGGGCGGCTGGAAAGGTCCAGGTGCCGCTCGTGCGATCGCGCCTGGCGGTGAGCACCTTGCGCTCGGGCTGCGGACGCGTTGCGCTGTTTGCGGTCGCGAGCAGTCTTTCGGCGAGCAACTCCGGGCCATCCATGTCGGCTGGGAACTGCACGGGCAGACCGCTCCATTCGGGAACGTGACTGGTGAGTGAGACGGCGGCGATCTGGTCGAGGTTCACATCGGCTTCGTTGCGCACGCATAGCGTCGTTGTGTCCAGTCGGTCGACGAGGATTGGCAGCGTCAGGGTGAGGGGTGCCGAAGCCGAGACCTGATCCAAGTCAGGGACCACCTCGAAGAGGAACTCGTGCGGACTGAACCAGCGGTAGTGGGGGTCTACCCCCGCCAGGGGGTATTCTGAGATGAGCGCGGGGGTGAAGCGGCTGATACCGGGCGAGCTGAACCAGTGCTCCTCGATCAGTGCGAAAACCCGTACGGCCGCAAACTCACCGGGCGCCACGCTCACGCGTGCGGCCCCGGCGTCCACGCCGGAGTGCGTTGCGCCTTCGACCACAAGCGAGGCAGTGTGCGCATGCGGGGCGAGCGGCATCACGAACACGCTGGGATCCGGTCTGTCATTGAAGGTCACGCTGATGCCGTAGCCGCATACGGCGGGGTGCGCGAACGTCTGCAGATCAGGCTGGTTCTGCTGCGTGATGCGCGTGTCCTGCAACGCCATGGCCTGCTCATGCATGTGCGTGAGCGTGAGCAGATCGATCGCATCAAGCGAGGGCGTCAACCCGTCACGAATCCCAGCTTTGCGACGCACGAGATCACCCGCTATCCAGCGTTCATAAAACTGGACGCTTGCGCGCGGGACATCGAGTCTGAGCGTGAGGTTTGTTGCGCGCGGCGTGTACCACCTGTGGGCGTTGGGTCCCTGCAGCATATGGACGGTGCGGTTTGCCTGCGTGAGCGCTTCGCCGTCCTGCAGGGTCGCAAGCGCGCGGGACTGCGCCCCAAGCTCCGTCATGTCCTGCAGCGTGAAAGGTGCCTGGGGGAGCACGGTAACTTCAACCCGGTTAGGCTTGACACGCGACAGGTAGGGCGTGGAGGCGGGTGGCTGCAGGTCGTCAAGCAGCGCCTCGGCCTGGGGGAACACGGGTGGGTAGGATCTGTCCAGACCGCCTGTCTGGGGAACAGGGGCACCCACATTGTTCATCGGCACGAACGCCGCACGATAGACCAGGCCAAAGCCCAGCGCAGGTACTTCCCATGCGGACGACCACACGGGCCTGATGGACACTGGCGTGCCCATGTCGGGTGCACCTGAGCCCGACCACGGTCGCCCCTCATACCCGTGGTCCAGGCCCGGCCGGCCGTCGCTCATGTTCACGGGAATCGCGCCCTGTGCGATCACGCCGCGTGTGCGCGTGCGTGAGCGGGGCGCGCCCCAGGCGAGCTCGTGCTGGGTTACCCAGGCGGATGCGCCCCATGTCAGTTTTCCGCTTGCGTCTGACACGCCTGTACCCACACACAGTGCGATGCCCTGTATTTCGCGCTCGTTGCCGGGATGCGAGCCCGGGTTGACGTACAACCGGGGCGGGTGATCGACACCGGGCTGGGCGCGCGCGTTCGCAGTGGCGCGCGCCAGTTCATCGAGCGCCTGCTGCAGGGCCGCTGTCCACCCTGGTTCGATCGCACTCCATACCTTCGACAGACGCTGCTTCGCGCCATTTTCGATAGTCTGCTGCGCGTCATTTTTCAGCGGCACCGGGTCAAACCCGAGTGCGTCCCAGGCGCCCAGCCCCATGCGCCTGAACCAGTCAGCACGCTGCGTCGCAGTAAGCGCCTCGGTGATGTCCGCGACTTCCGTTTCTGACGCCCCGAGGTGGACGACCAGCGTTGCGACAAGCCAGTGGCGCCAGAGCGTCCACTGCCATTGACTGACACGCCCGGCCACGTCATGCCAGCCATTGAACGGCACGCCGCGATTCCTGTCGAGCTGGCCGAAGTATGCGTAATCATCGGCAAGCCCGGCTGCCTTCAGGCGGTCACAGAATTGCGCAACGACGCGCGGCACGACGCTCGCGTCGAGCCGCGCATCGAAGAGCGCCTGCTGCCAGATTTTTCCCTGCGTGTTGGGGGCACTGGCGAGGTGTGTCCGTAACGGCTCGCTGAGCTCGGCGACGTGCCGGGGAACGATACCGGGTAGCTGCCTTTCGTCCTGCTCAAGCGCTTCAAAGCCCAGGCCCCACAGCGTCGCGAGTGATTCAGCCAGGTCCTCGATCGTGGGGCAGCCTGGCTGCTGCGGCTCGACGCGGGCGAGCCCCAGCCCGAAAAGCGATATGGGGTTCAGATGCGCTATGGCGAGCGACTCCAGTTTCTGGACGGGCACACTGTCGAGCTCGATTGCAGCAGGCAGGATCTGACTGGCGACATCCGCAGGATCGTTGACGGAGGCGGTGTTGGTGACGAACTGGACGTCGGTCGATCCATTGTGCGTTGACGCGAGTCTCGCCCACACGATCCCGGCCTTCTCGCCGCGCACGTCCAGAACGCGCGCGGTGACGGTGGGCGAGAGCGTCATGGCGTTTTCCAGTTGCGCTGAGGGCAGCAGCAGGATCGTGTCCGTATCGGCCAGCCCGTCCACATGAAGCATCCAGTTCATGCCGAGCACCTGCCTGGTGAGTACGGCGACCTGGTGTGTGAGCGCACAGGCAAGATGCGCCATGCTTTGTCCATATCCGTCCTTCGCGTTGTGCGCGATGGCGATGGTTTCCTGAGTTGTCGAGAAGGGCTTGCTGCAGTCGCGGGTCGCCGTCGTGAAATCATCGTCGACGGCGTCGCGCAGACCCGTGAGCTCAGCGGGTGGGAGCGGGATGCACGCCATGACCTGCACATGGTCGAGTTCTTCCCATGTCCCCGGGGTCGTTCGCCGAAAGGCGCGCCAGGGGCTGGCGTCGAATGTCCACTTCCATGGGCGAAACAGGCCAGGTGCCATCTGTTCGGGCTCACCATGCGAACTCGTGTCCCAGGTCGCAGTACTGCTGTCGTTCGTGGGCGCACCGGGATTGTAGGTTGCATCCTCCGGATTGCCCCAGGGCAGGAGCAGGTTGACGCTGAAGGCCCGTCCGAGGGCGGGATCATCCCACGTAGCACAGCGCGAGACGTGCAGTGACCAGCCGAACGCTTTCGATGCTGCCATGGCCCAATCCTCCCCGTGCTAGAAATCGTGCTCGACCTGTCTGCGGATGCGGGCTGTGTAGCACCAGCAGATTTTCACCCTGACGTCGAGCGTGCCGCGCCCTTTCATCTGCCCGCCCGAGTGCTCGACCTCGAGCAGCAGGCGCACTGACGCGTCGAGATAGCCCAGGATGCGGGCGCCACCCTCGAGCCGCAGGCCCGCATGCAGCTGGCCGCCCGTTGCATCGACCTCGACCTCCAGAAAAAGGTGGATGCTAAAGCCGCCTTGGGCAATACCGCCCAGGTTGAAAGCGCGCATGGCGCCGACAGCCAGGGCAGCCGAGACGTGGGGCACGAGCTGCCCCTTCACCTGCTCGGCCCTGGCCTCAAGCCACATGCCGCCGCCTAGGTAACCGATCTGCACGAACACGGGCGACGCCTTTGAGCCGACCGATACTTTTGCAAACAGCGAGAATCCATCCGGGGTTGCGCGCATGCCAAAGCCCGACGCGATCTCGAAAGGCGCGATTTCCACGGCACCCAGGGGGGGCAGCGCGACGGGCATCGTGGCCGATGCGCTCACGCCAACGGGGCGGCCCGTGTTGGGGTCGCACTCCAGCGTGACGTCATCGGGCACGGCATTTTGCAACCGGCGCGCAAAGTCTGCGATGAACTTGAGCACCTCGTGGTATTCGATGCGCTCGGCAGAGCAGTCGAAGCTGAAGCTGCCATTGGCACCCATGGAAAGGGTGGTCTGGCGGAACACGGCCAGCTTCTCGCCGGCGAACACCAGCATCCAGTCTGCCGTGAGCGATCCTGTCTGGGTGCTCACGGGTGCGAACCCGGGCCTAACCGTCACCTGTGCGCGCGCCTGCATGTGAACATCGCGCGCCCGCAGCTCGAAGCCGAACTTTTCAAAGAGGCTGTTTTCGCCGCTTTGCGCCATGTTCACTTCTGCGGCGACCCAGGCTGTGCGCGTGGCCTTGTCCAGCCCGTGTGCGATGCGCACACCGTCGGGCGCATGGGGGAAATCAAACTGGAACAGGCGCATGTCGAACCCGGACAGGCCATCCATGATCTGTCCGATACGCGCCTTGATGGCCTGGATCTGGGCCATGTCGGCCATCATGTGGCTGGCGATCGACGATGTGGGCAGGGCAAGCCCCAGTTCCTTCAGATAGCCTTCGGCGTCGTGCAGGCGGGCCACCAGCCCGGATGTGCCAATCGCCGTCCTGATGTCGTCAAGGAAGACGTATTCGGCCTGCTCGATGTTGAAGGTCATGGATGGCAAGGCCGGCAGGCCGCCCACACATTTCATGAGCTTCATGCTCGTGCCGGCGATGTCCTTCACCTCGGTGACATCTGCCCCGATTTCGGCGAGCAGCTTCTGCGCCTCACTGTCAAGCCAGCGCGAGCGCAGCGCCAGCGCCTGGTCCTGTGCGCTGTCGCGCGTTTTTGTGATGACGTCCTCCAGCTGCTGCTGGAGGTTCGCACATCCGGCTGTTGCCGCGTCAATGATCGCGGTGATGTCCGTGTCGAGCTGTTTGATGACGTGCTCGATATTATTGGCGATCCGGGTTGAGGCGTTCCCGACCGACAGCTGGAGTGCCGTGATCTCATTCTGGATACCCGTCATGATGTCAAAGACGGCTGCGGCGAGCGCGGCAAGTGCATTGCCGGTTATGCCCTGCAGCTCACGCCAGGCGCTGTGCGCGGCCGACTCCAGCGTTTCACCGACGGGCCACAGCAACTGTTCCAGCTCGCCCAGCGTGGATGCGAGCGCCTGTTTAACCTGCGCTGCACTCACGCCCGCCTGGCCTGCAGCGTACTGCTCTGCCGTCGTCACCGCCTGCTCGGCGAGCGTCTTTGACTGCGCCACATGCGCACTGACGGTAGCGGCCACGTGGCCGACATCCGTATTGAATGCCCTGAGTGCCGTGTGGCACGCGTCCAGCTTCGTCGCGAGCGCGCCGCTGGCGGTCTTGCATGCGCTAACGATCGCTGTTGCGCTAACGATCGCTTGTGGATCGGACAACTGTGCCATCGCCATCGCCATCGCCAGTGCGGCGTTCGCCATGTCAGCCACGGCGGCCAGCGCGCTGCCCGCGTCCCGGTAGTTTTTGTCCGTAAGGGGCGCGAGCGCGATGTGGATGGCGTCCAGCTGTGACCTCGCATTGGCGAGCAGCGTCTGTGCACCGGGGGCTCCAGGCGCGCGCAGGTAGGCGGCGAGGGTGGCGTCAAAGCCCGGGAGGGCAGCAAGCACGTTGACTGCCGCCGTGTTCAGGGCTTCGCCCGCCTCTTCAAAGCGCGTGATGGCGGCTGCGTTGTCGTGAAGGCGTGCGAGCAGCGTGAAGGCCTCGGCCATCACGGCGGTAATACGTTGCAAACAGCCGTCGCGATCGGCGTCAATGGCGGCATCGGTCATGTCCCGGATGCGCGCAAAACGCTCAAGCAGGCCAGGTACGAGTTCGACCAGGATCTGCGGGTCAACGAGCAGCTGTTGCCGGATGTCGGCCTGCCAGCGCGGGTTTGCCTGCGTGCCCTGCTTCTGCACCAGCGCCGTCAGATCTTCCCTGAGTGCTGCCTGCCACGATTTGCAGAGGCCTGATAGACAGTTTTCCCGCTCCCGGTGAAGCTGGCGCTGGATCTGCGCGCAATCGAGTCTTGAAATGCCCGCCAGCACGGCGTTCACACGCGAGACGAATGCCTTGAATTCCGCGTCCACCCGCGCAAGCCGTGCCGATGCCGTCGCCATGCGCTCCAGCTGCGCGGCGCGATCGGTACTGGCTACCGGCGCCTGGGGCTCCTGTGCGCTTGCACGTCCGAGGTGGATCACGCGCAGTGGTGCGAGCAGCACGTCATCGCCGCGCCCGTGCAGCAGGTTCGTGGGTCCGTCGGGCTCGACCTCGAGGGCAAAGCGCGGCTCCGCGAAACCGACCGCTGGCGCCAGGTAAGTTGCGCTTTGCAGCGCAGAGCCGTCGCGCCCTTGATCTGGCCGCACGGCGAGTCCGACGCGCCCGAGCCGCGAGACATCAAGACCCGGCAGCGACGGCCATCTGTCCGGATCCGGATCCGTGTCGGGGGCGGTGCGTGAATAGAAATACACGTTCTGGGGTTTGGCAATGCGCTGCCGTGAGCGTTCGGTACTGCCGTTGTGCGCCAGAATGGCGATGGACGGTTTCGGATACGATTGCGCATCGGCATCGGGGTCCCACAGAGGAATCTCGTAACCGGTTTCGTTGCCGGGTGGCCCTGTGCGCCTGCGCCACGCTCCGTTGACATAGATGCGTTCAGAGGCGAAATGGCCCGCGTCCACGGGGACGGTCGCGGTATGCGGGGCATTGCTCTCTTCTGCGAAGCGGCGCGTTTTTTCGATCGGCTCGACAAATTCCTCTGTCTTGCGCAGGATCGGCCAGCCATCGAAACCGGCGCTCTGTTCGTTTTCGAACTGAATCGAGCGCTCGGTTGTGCGCTCATAGACGACCACGTGGCGCGCCCTGTTCCACATGAGGCCTGCGCGTCCGAGCCGGCGGCGTTCAAGGCGCATGAGCTGGCCAAACTCGAAGGTCGCCGTGAACTCGGTCAGGCCGGAATCGAACGCGACGGAGAGTGAACCCGACGCGCCCAGCGCGGAGAAGCTCAGCCGCTCGATGGTGCCCATAGTGCTGGAGGGTTTCTGGAGGATGTTGCGCAGCTCGCCCGGGTCCTCGATGCTGTACAGCAGGCCTGCGGCCAGCGAGCCCGCCGCGCGGGTGCCCCATTGCCCGTGCGCGTCAAGAAAGCTTGCCACCAGAGTCTTCTCACGCGCGGTGAGATCCTCCCCGTACGCGAAGGGGTTGAGCATGGCTGGTGCGCCAAGCGTCGTGTCCCGCAGTACAAACGTCAGGCCCCGATCAAGGCGCAATCCGCGGTCCGCCCGCCCGGGATCGTAAAGTCTCAGGACGGCCAGACGCGAATGGAAGTTCGCGCGCGCAATGGCCGCACGCAGGCGAAGCGCATCGTAGCGGCTCGCCACATCTGCAATGCGGGCATCGGGCACGGCATCCACCAGATCCTCGACGAGTACCCGGCGCAGCAGCACGCGCCATTCTTCCAGGTTTGGGGCGCCCTGTGCGGGCGCGGGCGCGGCCGGCAGAGCGGGCGCAGGCGAGCCGAGAAATGTGCCAAGCTCGGCGAGATTGAGATCGGGCAGATCCTTCTCGTCGCGCTTGAAGGTGATCTGCAGCGGATAGACGGGTTCCGTGATGAAGGAGACCACGGCCGAGTCCGCGACGGTCTCCAGCAGGTTGGCGGGCAGCGTCGTGTAGCGGCGGCGCTTCACGGGCCGCAGCGTGATCGATGTGGGCGGCGAGAACACGTAGCGCACGGGGCGGACGGGGTCGATGTAGCTCACCAAGCGCAGGCTGCCATCTGCGTTTGCGGCCGTGTCGGTCCAGAACCGGCAGCCGCGCTCCATTTCTTCACCGACGGCCTGGGGCGGCAGACGCAACGTCTGCGTCTGCGAGGGCACGCGCCACTGCGCGCCATCCGGGTCGTCGCTGCGCCAGGTGAACGCATCCTGCGATTCGAACACGACCTTCGTGAGCTCGGCCACCATGAAAGGTCGCATCTGGATGAGCCGGGCCCCGCCCGCTGCGTTCTCAACGGGTGTGCCTGTCACCTTGAGGGCTGCGACCAGGCTCTGGCCGCTCGCCCCTTTTACGTGCAGCTCGAGCATGGCCTGCTGCATCAGTTCTGTTGTACCGTCAATGATGGGCGCCGACGGGCGCTGAAGCCGGTCAATGAGGGTGTGTCCGCCATCCAGAATCACCATTGTATCGTTATCCTGAACGTCAGCTGTACCCGAGAGGCTGACCGAACAGGGAAGGTGCAGCAATACGTCGGGGTACACATCGCACGTGGATGAGCGCCACACGCCGCTCATGCTCAGGCGCGCGTGCGCCTTGTGCCAGCGAGAGGGGTCCAGGCGGAACGCCAGGCCGCCGATAACGAAACTGAGTGTCGGTGGGGGCGATTTCGGATTGCCGCACAGGTGCAGCTCCATCAGGGGGCGCGGGGGGCTGGGCTGCATGAAGGAAACGAGATCGCGGATGGCCGCTCCCGCCGCGGGCCTGAAATCTGTGACGTCACGCCCCAGGCTCAGGTGATGTTGTTCCTCTTGCGGGTCCAGATCGAACTCAAGCACGAGGGCCGGTTCGCGAAGGTTATCGCTCTCCCCGTCGAGTGCGGGCGATGCATACGGTGGCAGGCCTGTGGCCTGCCACGGCCATCGAAGCGTGAGCTTGTCGAGCGAGCCGGGCTGGCCCTGGGCGGCTGGAAAGGCGCCGAGCACGTCGAGCCCCGATGGGCCTGCCTGGACAAACATCGCGGGCGTGCCGGGTGATTTCGCCTGAATCAGCGGAACGAACCACCAGGGGGTGCCGGCGCGCACCTGGCGCGCCCCGAAGAGCCCGGCAAGCGCGGCCCGGTTCCACGCCTGGAGGGCGTCCTGTGCAATCAGGCCGCGCCCGGGCGCCGCGCCCGGATTGCTTGGGCTGGCCCGCTGCACGCGCGGCCAGTTGTCGATGAGCCCGTACCACCGTGCGGTGTGCGCAGAGGCGACGGGCAGTTTTCTCCAGAATACGCCGGACCCCGTGTAGGCCGTCATGCCACTGTCGTTGGCAACTTCCAGCTTTCGCAGATACGCGAGATAGATGGGCGCGCGCTGGCTGACGCCTGACCTGAGTGACAGGTACGGGTAGATCATCCACGCAGGCTCGAACTCGTCCCGGCCAGGACCCGGCAAGGTTGCGAGGCCCACGCCGAGCATGAGGTTCTTGCCACTGTATTGCTCGGTCGGGTGCGCGAGCGCCGCGAGGACGCGCTGACATGCGTCCTGGGGTACGGGGAGGTTGCTGCCCCAGCGCGCCTGAACGTCTGCCTTCACGTCCAGATCAACGGTTATCCAGCGATGCGATGGTGATGGGCCGCGTACCTTGAGTGTGAGCGCTGACGCGGTGAGCTCGAACGTCACCTCGCACAGGGTGCGGTCACCGGGTAGCAGCGATTGCGGGTCGCATTGCACGACGGTGACTGCGCTGTGCCGCTGGATAGTGGCGACTCCCGTGCGCAGCAGTATTCGTGTGTGCGCATTCAGACCGATCCACACCTGCCCGGGCGCTGTGACCGGGCTGCCGGGTTTGCCCACATCGATCTGTTGACGCTTGTCCCAGCTCGTTCCATACCATAGATCCATGTCTGTCTCCCGGTCTTTGACAGGGCGGTGCGAAGGTGGACCTGGAGCGGGTCATCTTCGCGTGGCCCCCGGAAAAGCTGATCGCGACTGTCTGGCCGGACATCTCCTGGGGGGAGCACGTCGCGTAATGCATGGTCTGCACCTGGCGCTAGGAAGGCGCCACTCATCCGGGCGCGGGGGCTGGCCAGGCTGTATGGCCAACGTGGTGTGGCTGCACAGGGTGTTGTGCGCGCAAGTCCGGTGGGTGCCGGCGAGCGTGTGCGCGGGGCATGCGTGCACGCACCGTCCGGTGGGATCGTCGGGACCCGGGCGGGCATGAGACGGGGTAGACACGGTGTGCGGGGGCTGGCGTGTACACGGGTGCGTCGGGCGGCCGACAGCTGGCGGGTTCCCTCTGCGGCGGGTCCGGGCGATCTGCTGCTACCTTGAGTGCCCTACGTGCTTCAACCATCTGCAGGATGTTCACGATCGGCCCGGAATCGATGCGCCCGCATGAATCAGTGCAATGCCCGCGATCTGTGTCTGTGCCCAAGCCGTTCACCCGGGGTGTGACGAGGGGGGATGGTCAGCCGGTATCGGGAAAGCGGGGCTGGACGGTCTGTGAAATCACCGTCACAGCGGGGGGCATGCAGGCAGCGGTTGTCAATGGTTTAGCGTCCATTGGACGCCTGGAATTCCTGCGTCGTCTGTGCGGCATCGAACATTCGTGGATCCGGGCGTAACGCCCGAAACATAAAACACGACGCACTGCCTTCGCGCCTAGGCGCACCGGTTGCCTACGGGCGCAGGGTTCAGCAGGCAATGCCCGCTACGACACGAATGGGTTGTTTCTGTTGAGCGTCTTGCGTACCCTCATTGTTTCGGTCCGTCCCTGTCGACGGAATGTGTAGGACCAGCACCTGCTCGCATTTCCTGCTCATGGCGCGTTGTTCGCCCCGAGACGATTGATGCAGTTGGCGACGGGAATACGCACTGACATGCATACACACTGGAAGCCGTGTAACGTCGTCCTGAGCGCAAGCGCGGGACAATGACCATGCGCAGAAGCACTGTCGGGCTTGTATTCGATACGTTCAGGCAATGGATGGCTGCCACCCACGACGTAACCTCCACGCTTGGGCGAGTGCACACCAGAATGAGTTGTCAAGTGCTGGCCGACAACATAAAACGGCTCGTAGAAACAGTTGTGGTTGCCAGTGCGCTAAAGCCGATGAGGATGGCTGTAGAAATCAGGGCCCCAAAGGGGTCTGGCGAGCTCGAGACGGTACGTCAGCGCGAGATCGACCGATTGAACGCGAGTGCTCCAAACGGTGATTCATCCCTAGTGGAAAAAGCGGTGTCCATTCCATCTCGGCCATCTGAACGAACGTAATTGGCGTTGACCCTGCGCGATGTGCCAGATTTACGGCTTTACGGTAAATGACTCGTGCACAACGACGGCGCGAACAGAAATTGTCGTGGTCCGGTTAATTCACCTGTGCGCTGGTCTGCTACCTTCTGCCAGTCAGAAAAACTTCGCGATTCGGTTCCTTCGCTCAATTGGAAGATCCCACCAGCGGTTTGAACCGACAATGAATGCATTGCTGAGATATTTGTACCAAGCGAAACTGTGAAGGCTAGGTTAGCGGCGTTGGCAGCCATGTGTTTCCCGAAGCAATCCGTAATAACAGCGGTCAGAATCTCTGATGAATTGATCGCACCGTGAGTTTTTGCGTACAGCGCGTGGCTCGCTGCTGACGCCGATGCGACATTCCGGAGGATCTGCCCGGTCGCTGTCAGGCAGGAGGGTTCAAGCAGGCTAAGCGGCAATATAGCGCTCGGCGCCGCGCCGATTTTACAAGGCCTTGCTTCGTCAGCATGTGCGACCTGAATCGCATAGTGCCCGAGCCCCCGCTGTCGAAAATAATATGGCAGTTCGAGATCCTCCGTAAATAAGCGGGTTCGACCGATGATGACAGAGGGCTTGGGCCATTGTGGTGTCTCGATCAGCAAGTCAACGTACGCGACCCATGGGGAGGGTAGAGGCGCGATCAGATCGACATTTTTAGCATCGGGTGAAACCTGCTTCCTCGCGGCTTCCAGAAGAGTTTGCCCCGCAGCGCTTGACAGCGAAATGTTTTGTGACGGTGAGACGGGGCGGCCATCGACGGCAAATATGAAATTACCGTTAACCGGCTCGCCTGCCAGTGACGAAACAGGCGGTAGTTCAATGCTCTCTATGGGAGGCGGCAGACCGGCTTCCCGAACGGCGGCATCACAAACGCTGATGTCCGAGGCCTTCCGGCAGATCTCATGTGCTCGCGCGACTGCCCGGGAGTATTGCGAAAGGCTTCGGGACAATAACTGTAAGGCATTGTCGGCGTCTGGCTGTCTGAAGGCGACGCGGCGGGGATCGCTACCTTGAAGCCGGGTGACATTCGTTGCCCGACCTTCCACCGATAGATAGCCAGCCTTGAGTTCCTTTATGGCAGTGGTGAATTGCTGATCCAGCAACGAACCGTTTCTCATGCCAGGCATCGGGGCAAGCTGATATTTGACGGGCTGCCCGGTAATGGTCAGCGTTTTAAGGTATTTGTTTACCTTTGTGGCGATATCATCCAGCCCATCGGCGGGAGCGATGCCTATTGGCTCGGCCGCCGGAGGCGGGTTCCCATAACCGACTGAAAAGACCTCGACTTTAATGGCTCCGCTTTTATTCGCTTGTTTGATGGTCGCGTCGCCGCCGATGGAGGAACTGACCGACCCGACGTCCAGGCCAATGCTGCCGCTGGCTTTTCCTGCGAACGTCGTGAGCGCGGTGGTTCCCTTTGATGAAACATGCAACACCACGTATAAACGGGCTTCATTGAAAGCGGTCTCGATGTAGCTGTCCCCGCATGTCTGACGAACCAGTTCGATTTTTTGAGGGTCGCCAGATGCCATCCACCCGTCATACGGGCTATCCCATGCAATGTTGTCGAGCGTCTCGCCATTGAATTCGCTGTAAGCCTCAATCACGATATCGAACAGTGAGCCGGACGCGGTCGTCGAACGACCGAGCTGCAGTTCTTCGCTACCGCTCACGACGTTCAGGAAGCTCGCCTCGGCAGCCTGGTCAATGTGCAACGCTTTTTCGTAATCGGACGACGAATAGGTAATGCTGGCCACCATCCTGGATCTACTGGCCCGGTATGGGTTTGATTTCCCCTTGAGACAGCTGCTAAGTGGCTGGGTAAAATCGTTTCCGAGGAATCCTTTTCCGAGCGTGTATCCGTTGTAAGGACCATAATCAAGAAGCTTCTTTTGCGCGTGCAATTCGCCTCCAGATAGCAGCGCAAACACGATAAAAAAGAGACAGCGTACATGGAACATGAAATGGACTGCCTCATGATATGGCTACACGAAACGCAGCCATGCAAATGACCGGCGTTGAACGACCTGTTACCCCAGAGAGTTTGTCAGGCCATTTTTTCAATCAATGCACGTGCATTTCGCACCGTTGGCCACGACACTGACTACCGCAAGTTGTAGAGGAATGCCGCCGGCATTGTCTGAAAATGAAAACTGGCCTCTATCCTCTGCATTCCACCTCGCGGTTCTTATCTGGCTGTCGGTGTCATCGGCGTTCTCGCGGCGTGTTTCGATGAGGTAATCTATCGAGCCGTTGCTTCGGCAGGCGGGGACCTTGATACTGAAAACAATCTGTCGAAAATTTCCGTTTTCAACTGTTTTTTGCTCCAGTATCTGCGCTACGCAATTCGCCGCGGCGAGATGTAACGGCCAAGAAAGAACCGCTAACGCGATGATCCGGGAAGCCGGTTCACGAAATTTGAGCGACACAGAAAGCTCCTGCGGATGGTCTTTAACAAACCCTTGCCCCATTAGCGCGGGCGCCGAGATTCCGCTTGCAACTTTAGTTAGTGGAGTTCAATGATGCAAAGACTTAATGCCGGGCGCCGCTCGTACTGGCCCGGAGATATCAATACACATCGTTGTCTGATTCCAGATAAAGTGGTCTTAATGAAGAGGCCGTTTTCTTCGATGTGGAGAGAACCGTATCGGTCATGTCATTGGCTAGGAGAAAATAGCAGCCGCATGTTGCAAATGTTCGCACCCAGAAACTGACCGTTGCTAATTGTTATTAGCTACAAGGGCTAGGTCGCCCAGGAATCTTGACTTGAAAGACAGTAGAACTTTTCGTGGGCACGCGATTCGTGGTCGTCCATCGAGGCGTGACACCAGGAGATTCCAGCGTATTCAGCTTTTTCCTCGGTTCTGAAACTTCCGGTCGCGGATCGCGCTGGGGCCGTCGCGACTCCGGACGTTAGCGCCCCATTGGTTGTCACCTGAACATTGCTGACGAATTTTGAAGAATAGTGGGGTTGCACGGGGGCAACTGGGACATGCCTGACCCGCAAGGGTGCGCGACGTCCAACGCTGTTTGGCCACCGCCGACATCCGTGGAGACAGTATACCGGGTGAATCGACTGTGAAATTTTGCGGTTGTCTCTTAAGCGAATAAAACCAGATCAAGACCCTGAGAGAATGGCGGACTGAACTTCAGTGTCACCTGTCCATTGAAGGATTCGTGACGACGCTTGAATTTCGCTCATCCTCGGCCGAGCAGCGCGAATGTGCCGCGGAGGGTTCGCGGAGCGCAAGCTTTTGCAGGCACGAGTTCAGGGGCGGCCCCGTCGAGATTCTCAATGCGTGCGTTATCGACGCATGCCAACCTGCCAACCGCTTCAGGAGAGCGCACATCGGGATCAGGAAGCATTTGCCGACGTGAGTGTTGACAGTTGGCCCGATTGCGTCAGGCTGGAAAAACGAAGTCCCATGCTGACTCATTTCCGTTAGCGCCGAGACGGATATCGCCGTCTCGAACCTGGCTATCGAACCGCAGTCCCGTCAGCCTTTCAACCTCTGCGACCGTTGATATAAACTCGGATACCCTGGATAGTTCTTCTTCGTCATCGTAGGCTTCCATGCCTTCTGGCATCCCTTTGGTGAGACGCTCAAGTACGGGATGCTGGTCTGCCAGCAGCGCCACTGACTGCAACCCGTGGGATCCTTTCCAGATAGCGATTTTCCAAAACCGCATTGGCAGCTTGGAACCAAAGCGATACTCCGGATCATTCTCGTCGTCGAACACGGGCCCTGCGAAAACGCTGACCCGTTGGTGTGTCGTAAATGCGTTTCTCTCAACGAAGGTTTCCACAGCACGCCAGCGAAGCTTTCCCTTTGCAGCCGGGCTTTTCTCGGGGCTGCCCTGATTGAAGAAACCCAGCTGGGGCGCTGCATTCGTATAGTAGAAAGTGTCGCTCTCCGCAAGCAGCGCTTGGTCAGCCGTTCCCCATGCCGGGTCGCTGCGAAGCGTAATGTGGCCTTTCTGGAACATGCGTGCGGTCCGTTCGTTCATAGCCTTTGCATATATCCGCCTTTCCTCAGCCGATGCGTCCGTGCCCGGGTATGGTGGTTTTTCGTAGCCCGGGACCTTCTGATCCTGATAGAACTCCACTGCCATCTGTTCATTCTCCAGGATCCGCGGGTCGGGACTGAAATCGTCGCTCGCCTCGGCGCCAAGCGATTCGATGCCGAGGTCAGCCAGCGTTGGACTGGTGTTAGTGGACTTGTCCTGCCGGTTGATTGCCACGAGACGCCGACCGTCAATATTGCACGCGGTGAACAGTGCAATCCGGCGATCCGCATTCATGACGATGGAGAAATGGTGGTAGCGCAGCTCGTGAGGATCATCTCCGTGAAGGGCCTGCTGGTTTCTTGCAATCCGGTACGGGACCTTTGACCAGTCGGGAAGTGGCACAACGAAGCCCCGGATGAACCCCGGTTCGTACCCATTGCGGTCAGAAAAATCGTCGGACGCCGGAGTGGCTTTTTCTTTCTTTTCCTCAGGTTGCGGTTCGCTTCTCTGGGGCGGCGCGAAATCGGGCGTAAAAGGTTGATTCGTCTGCCCCGCGCTGACCCAAGGGAGTCTCAGGCTGAACTCGATGGGCAAACTCCAGCTCAGCGTTCCGTCGGCGGCAATAGACGGGGCGGACATACCGTCTGCGCCGGATCTGGGCGGCGCGCGGCAGGCTTCTTCGCTGCCGTTGAATGCATTCTCAGGCGTCATCACAGGGCCACTGCGAGCGCACAGGCTCCAAACCTGCAGAAGTTCATTTACCGCACGCGCGCTGGCCTTATCGGTCATGGAACTCGCGCGCAATTTCAACGCCCTGACGATGGAACTGATGCGGATGCCTTCGTTGACATCCTGTCGCAGCGGCGTGCCGAGCGCATTTTTCAGTTCAAAATGTGGCTCACCCCAATGATGGAGTGCGATAGGCTCCCAATCATTGTTGCACACCGGTGAACCTGACGATCCCTTCTCGGTGTCTGCAAGGTAGTGCAATACGTCATGTGTTTCGTCGCGCGAAATAATGTTGTTCTCGCGAACGACCAGTTGCTTGTATCCACCCTGAGGGTGCTGAATGATGTTTGCAATCTCACCGAGCATGTGCTTGTCTGAGGCGTCAGACAGTGCGACATATCCCAGGGACTGAAGTGTCTTTGGTCCCGACAGACGCGGGCCGATTGCCACAAGCGTGAAGTCGAGCAGGTCGATGGGGTCGGAAATGAAGCAGGTTCCAGGATCGAGGGGGAACGTCGTGGTTGGGCTGGCGACGCCGTCGCCGGTGGTTTCATAGTCAAACTGAACCACCATCTGGGTGGCAATATTCGCAGAGGGGATGACGTGATTGTTGGTCAGGAAAAGGCCCGGGCCAACCAGAAAGCCACTGCCTTGCGCCCTGCCGGACCTGAAGACGACGCGCCCAACCGCATTCGCGACCAGACGCCCCTTTGCAAGGAATGAAACGCCCACGAGGTCAAGTGTCGGACCTTGCATTGATTCGGCGCCGTCATCGGTACCGGCATCAATGGTCGCGGCGGTCTGGCGAATGATGCCTGCGAGTGCGGCAGCGTCGCGCGCAGGCAGTCCAGCCTTATAGGCCATGCGCCTGGTACTACGCTCCGGGTCAGGCTCTGCGCCTAAAGGATTGCCAGCCGCGATTTGCCGCAGCGAGCGTTCAATTTCGAAAGTTTGCCGCGCGAGTCTTTCACGAAAAAGCAGTTGCAACCGTGTCGTGGTGGCTAGGTCCATACGGGGTCTCCATGCGTAAAGACTCCATGCGATTTGTCATATGACAGTATTGTGCAATTGCGACAGCCCGGGCTTTGCTTATGACGCCAGTTCCGCAATGCGGAGATACCTGGTGCCCGAAATATAGCTGATCCTTCTGGAAAAAAAAGATCCTGAAGGCGGCCATGATCGGGAGATCGGTTGAGAGGAGCCGCATGATGCAAGGGCCCGAGAACATCGCGCATTTCGCTTGTGCAACCGGTGACTGTTGGCGGTGCATTTTTTTAATCGGTTCCCGGTGCTGTTTCGGCGTCGCGATTTCGCCTTGCAGCCGGCCAGTACCAGCACAAGCAAATTTTTCGCGGCATCAGGCCACGCGTTCGACACGGTCGACGCACCGGGCGCTGCTCCTGTTAAAGCCAAATCGGACAGAACCCGGCAAATGTGCGGTAGTGCATGCCTGATCTTGTGTCGGCCGCTATTCAACCCCTTTCCAGCGTGCGTCTTAAGCAGACTTTAAAAAAGCCGACCTGCCGGAAAGATCTTGACACAGTTCGATGCGTTACTAGAGTTACTGGATATTCTCATCTGCGACGTGAATATTGTGTTGTAGAACATATCTGCCGGCAGAACAAAAAGGCATTCTGTACTTAATGAAAATAATTAAGATGTCTGATCATCGCTTCCGAAGTCCGTCAGTGTGTTCATCGTGAAGCATGCTGGCCGCACAGCCCGTCAGGAATGGTCTGGTCGTAGTGGGGTTCTCACCCGGTAAGCCGGGCGCCGTGGTCATGGCTACGCTGGACGTCAGCAACCTGCCTGCGGCCGTGTGCTGTTGATGCGTCACTCAGGAGTCTGCCGGTGCAGTACCGCGCGTCCCATGACGGTATGTTTCTCGACGCCGAAGATCCGGCTTGACGCTTCTGTCGCGCCAGCCAGGATAACCGTATCGTAGGCATTCGCCCGCTTTTGCGCAGGAGCTCACGAGATGAACCGGCTGATTGCAGTGTGCGGATGGTGTATGGCAATGGTGTCGTCTTCTGCTGCAGAGCTGCCGGCAGGTAGCCACTGGATCAAGGCCGGCCAAGGGCAGGTTCCTGCCGGTGCCATCGCGCTCGGGCGCGAGGTGGATGGACGGCCACAGTTTTCCTGTCGTGCCCAGCAGGGCAACGGCGTGTCCCTGGGCGCGATTTCGGCGGGTTCCGGCGGGTGCAGAATAGGGTTCGCCGGCCGTGCGCTGACAGTAGCGAACTATGAGGTGCTGGCTGCAGGCGCAGCACCCGCTGTGCAGGCCGCCAGCAGGCTGGGCGCAAGGTCCGGCATCCTCGCGGACAAGGCCATCGTGGTGCCCAGACCCGGAGTGGCAGGGTCGGCGCCAGCCATTGATGCCAGCGGATCGGTACGCCGCGGCTTCGACGCAGCGGGTCGGCCCTATGTGGAAGCGCGCAAGGCCGATGGAACGGTGGTGCGCAAGTTTCCCAATGGGAGCCAGGTAACCTACCCGGACGGCAAGCAGGAGTTCTTCCCCGCGCAGCACATCCTTTCGAACGCACAGATGCCTACGCCACCGGAACTACCCGCTGATCCGCAACGAGGTCGACTCTGGCTCGACCAGCACAACGCGGCACTGCTGGAGGTGATACGGACAATGGTACGGCGCGACGAATCGGAAATGCAGAAGTTTTCCGATGCCGAGCGCAAGGAAGCAGGCACTGACGTGTACCGCCAAATTGGCTATCGCACGAAGATCGCGGAGTTCCTCGCGGCTGGCACCTGAGCAGACTATCGATGAGGCCGATCGTGCAAGCTGCGGCAGCCGTCGCTTTGAGCATCGTGACCGTGCTTTGCTGCGCGGCGATCCAGGACGACTCCGCGCAGAAGACGCGCATGGAGCGTGCGACGGTGCAGGCGGGAGCGGAATACGCAGCACCAGCGCCGCCCACCGCGGCCATGGCGGACGACCCGGGCAGTGCGGTGCTCGCTGATCCGGCCACGCGCAGGATGTACCTGAGCGCCATGCAGCACTACTATGAGTACCGTGCCAACGGCTACGCTTACCGCAGCCGTGTGTTCGAGTGGCAGTTGCTGTCCTCACGACTCATCTTCGTCGCCGTGGTCTTGCTGGTGATCGCCGGTGTCTACTTTGCCGCCGTGCAATTTCACGTTGCACTTGCAATTTCGCGGCGCGCTGGCACGTATACGGCAAAACAGGAGGATGCGGCTAGCAGTGTTGACGATACGCTAAAGACAGAGCTTGAGGTTTCGGCCAAAGGCGTTGTTGTCAGGTCCTCCATGCTCGGCGTCATCGTTCTTGCGTTGTCGCTAGCGTTCTTCTATCTCTATCTGGTGTACGTGTATCCGATCCGGGACGTGATCTGAATGACAGGCGCAGCGCGCTCGCACGGCCCGACAGACAGGATCGAACGACCCGCGAATGGCGTTGCCGACATGTCTGGATCCGTCGTCGCGATCCGCTTCGCATTGGCGCAAGACAGCCTGCAGCGATTGGGCCCGTGCAAAATGCACACGAAACGCATCAGTCGAGAGAATTGGTGCGGCGCCTGATGGGTGGGATCGCGATACCTGTTTTCAGGTTCGTTCGATGGCATTAGGCTGGGCTGGGTGCGTCGATCTTATGAATTCAGGGCCTGGACCAGATATATTCAGGCTCAATTGACCCAAACGTCAAGAACTGAATCAACCAGCCCCAGGCGTGTTGCGTTTGCATGTGCTATTGCCATTCCAACGGAAGCTAAAACGCATTGCTTGATGATGGTTGAATTCCAGCGGACTATCGTGGACCGGATGCGCGAGCAGGCGTTGTCTGGACGCCGGTGGCACGTTTGGTGGTTGCACCGGTAGAGGCTGCAGGGGTTGCGGGACCGGTTGCGTTTCCCCCGGTGTTTGCGTTGGTGGCGCCAGGCGAGGTGCCGGTTGGCGTTCGCGTTGCCGGCGACGCTGCTGCAGGTGAGGCGGGTGCAGGGCCCGGCGACGCGGGTGTGGGAGTCGGCGAGGGGGGGGTAGGCGGAGGCGAACTCATGCGCTCGGCCAGTTGCGAGCCGCGCTGTGCTTCAGCGGCGCCCTGTGCGGTACGCCGTGCGGCCCTGTCCGCATAGGCGAGCCGCCCCTCAGCCTCGGGATTGAGCGCATTCACACGGATGCGCTCCTGTGCGGGGCCACCCGCGAGTCGGTCCAGCGCAACATAGTCCGTCCTGAAAATAAGCTCAACTGAGGAATTAAGGTCGAGGTCGGTATTCATTTCCTCGGTCGTCTGTGTTCGCTGCGTGGACACATAGCCAATCGTATTCTTGACCTTGGCTTCGATGCCCCACGGACCGAGCTTCGCGCCACCGCTGACCTCGGCATCGTTACGCAGATCGAAGCTGGAGCCGCGGTCGTCGGCCGCAGCACTTCGCGTGTCGATGTGAAAGCGCATGGCGGCCGTCAGACGGCCGCTTTCGATGACCAGTCTTTGCAGGCCCATCATGACCATTGTCGATAGCATCTGTTGCCGCCTGCGCGCGAGCGCTGCGCGTGCGGGAGCAACAATCGACTCGGGGTCTCCCGATGGTACCGGGTCTTGTGGACCCAGGCCGAGCGCCGTTCTGAGTGCCGCCTCACCTGGCATTGAGGCACCCTGGCGCAGGACCAGCCGCGTCGTGGCGTCCCGCTCGGCCTGCGCGGCCGCACGATCTTCGGGAGACATCGACGCCTCGGGAGGTTCCAGCGCGTCATCATCATCCGCCTGTACGACAAACGAGCCGGGGAAGCGTTCGGCGAGCCACGCACGCGCGCCCGCAATCCCAATGTTCGCATCGGCAAAACCATCCGTGCTCGCGGCTACATTCTGGATGAGCTCGACGTAGCTGTGCAATTGCTGCTGGTTCGAGTCGTTCAGTGCCTTGAACACACCATTGATCAGTTCGGTCACGAATCGCGGAAAGGACACCGCATTCAGGATTTCGGTGGTGGTGCGGGCCACCTTCGATGCGGCAACTCCGGAAAAACTGCTGCCCGCATCCTGTGAGCGAGACAGCGCCGGGCGCTGCGCGCGGGGGGCAGCGCGCGCAGCCTGTTCCTCATTTGAGAGGGCAGTGGCTGCATCTGCAATACGGACAAGTGCGCTTGCCACGTCGCGGCGGGTGGGGGCGTCAAGCGTGTGAAAGCCGGGTTTTGCGTCAAGCAGCGCGCGCACTGACTGGCGCACAGCCGGCGATGGCGAGCGGGTCATTGCGCGCGGTGTGGTTGCCATGACTAGCCTGCCATCGCAGCCCACGGAGATTCCGACGGGGCGCGAGGGTTGACGGGAGCGGCCGCTGGCGGCGCAGTGCCCCGCGCGGTGGTCGCTGACTCGCCAAGTGCAAGTGACGCCTGCATCCACTCGACAGCGGCACCTATCACGGGATGGTCGAGCGCGACGAAGGCGGCGGCCATGTCGCTCATGTGAGCAGATACCTCTGCAAGCCATGCAAGCACGGTCATACCCGCGCGGCCGCGCCTGAAATGAATCCGTGCGTCGCCATGAGCCGTGTGTGCGAACCTGTCGATCGCGACAAGCACGCTCCACAGGTCACGCGCGCCAAACGCCCCGCGCAGCGCGGGATGGCCCAGTATGGCAAGCGACTGACGCAGGTTCTGCAGCAGATCCTGCGCAATGAAGACGGTAGTCCCGCTGCTCGCGCCCACGAGCTGCTCCGCCATGTGCACGGCGGCTGCACGCACCCGCGCCTGCACGGCCACGCCTCCGTGGGCATTGTATCCTTCGTTTTCGTCGAGCCTGTAGAGCGCCTCGCACACTTCCAGCATCGCCTCGTCAAAGCCACTTTGCACACCGAACACCCGGTCAAAGCACGCGCGTCGCTCATCGGGCGTGGCCCGCTCGTTGCGTCCTCTCCAGTACTGCGCGATGAGCGCAGCGGCCGCGCCGAGGTCCACGCCAAGGCCTGCGCCGCGCCCCAATCCCGCCAGCGCTTCGACCGCGTCCACGACGCCCGCCATCTCCAGCTCTGAGGCGAGGTACAGACTTGCGAGTACGCGCAGCTGCGCCTGATCAAATCGCGTGGCGGGCAACAGTGGCAACGCGATGTCGCCGAGCTCATCGAGCGCGAGCGCCACCGGCGCCGCGGCGTCAACGAGTCGCGCGCAACGTTGCAGCTGCTGATCGAGCCCGTGGTCGTCGCAACCACGGGCATTGGGGGGAAGGGGGAGAATCACGGCTGCGTGCCTGATGTTGAACGCGACGCCCCCGAGTTGTTCGGGTTGTAAGGCGTCGAGTTGCCCTGGATGGTGGACATCATTTCTGGCGTTGCCATTTTCTCCAGCGGCAGATAGTCGCTCTTGAAGTTGACGCGGACTTCACCCGAGAGTTTTGCCTTGACCTCGGCTTTCGATTCACTCGTTTCATCAACTGAGGAGCCGACCGTTGCGACATGAGCCTGTTCGGCTTCTGCGGACACCGACGCATCAATGGGGCTCATCCACCCGCCATAGCTCGCGTTAAGTGACTGTTTCGCGCGCTGCGACTCCTCGTCGTACATCGATGCGGTGTAATTGCGCCGCGCCCTGTCTTCGGCACGCATGTCAAAGATCACTTTCGCCGTGATCGCGCCATCTGTGACCACAATCCGGTTAATGCCCAGCATCACCATGGAGGCGAGCAGTTGCTGGCGGGACTTGGCCATCTGCAGCCGGGCTGCTGTGACAAGTCTTAGCTCGGCATCGGCATCGGTAATGTCACTCACGGGGGGCGTGAGGTTAAGGTCGCGGCTGATCTCGGCAAGCCTGACTTCTGCGTTCTCGCCGCGGGTGACAAGCGTCGCCGTGGGCGCAACGGGGATCGGACCTTCCTCGAAGGCGCCCGCCGTCTGGTTGACTTCGACACCGATTGCGTCGGGATACTTCTGCGCAAGCCAGTCCCGTCCGGCGCCAGCGGAGATATTGTCCTGCATGAATGCATCGACCGTCTTGGACACGTTCGCGATCAGCTCGCCATAGGCGCGCATCTGCTCAATGGAGGATTCCACGATCGCCTGGAAGACGTTCTTGATAAGGCCGCCGACGAATTTGGGGAAGTCGACCTTCTTGACGAGCGCACCGAACTGGTCGACTCCTTCGCGAACCGCACCTGCCTTGAAATCCTTCCCGACCATGCCGGGCGATTTTGACAGCGAGGCCTTAGTCGCTTCTACCGCGTCGTCCTGTGCCCGGGACAGAGACTCGTGCGAGGCGGGCATCGTGCTCACCTCCTGAGCGATCGCATGCGGATCTGAGATATAGGAGAGGACCTTGACCATGTTGGCGGCAAGCGCGCGCTGCTCTTCAGCGCTCAGCGCGCCGAATGCGGGTATGGCAGTGAGCAGCCCGCGTACCTGCGGCCGCACCGCATCGAGCGCCTGCGAGCTTGTCCAGTCGGGCCGCATGGGCTGGTTCATTTTCGCACCGTCAAGGGGAAGCTGGCGCGGGTGCGCGCGCCGCAGGTGCGGCGGCGCCCGGTGTGATGGCACCGGATGTGGCGGGCTCGCGGTTGACCGGCGAGGGCACCACGTTTGGATCGACGGGCGTGGAGTTGCCTTGGATTGCGGCGATCATGCCGGGCGTAGCCATCTTGTCAAGCGGCAGATAGTCGCTCTTGAAGTTCACTTCCACCGCACCAGCGAGCTGCACGCGCGTCTGCAGCTGCGAATCACTGGCCTCTGATGCCGTGCTCATCGCGGTCATCACGGGCTTGTCTTCGGCCTTGTAGGTGCCTTTGGCATAGTAGTCGGCGCTATAGTCGTCGCTGGACGAATCCTTGCCATGCTGCCGTGAGCGCGACTCATCGCCGCCCAAGTCGTAGGTGCCCTCCTGCGCGCGCGTCGTCTGAATCGTGCCATCAGCATTGCGGGCGAAGTCGTAGGCAGCCGCGCTTTTGCGCACGCTGCGCGAATCGCGTGCGGTGAAGTCATACATGATCTTCGCGGAAAGTTTGCCATCGGTGACGACGATGCGATTGATGCCCATCATGACCAGGCTCGCCATGAGCTGTTGCCGCTGTCTGGCCAGCTGCATGCGAGCGGCGAGCACGAGCGCCTTTTCGGCGTTCTCGTCGGAAAGGTCCATGCTCTTGAATGGGCTGCCTTCAAAGTTCAGTTGCTGATTCACGCGTTTAAGCGCGGCATCCTCATCCACACCGTCGCGCAATCTGAGCTTCGGGCTGGGCGTGTCACTCATGTCGTCCACTGCGACCTCAAACAGGTCGGGAAACTTCTCGACCATGTGGTCACGCCCCTGGTTCTCGGTGACATTGTCATCCGTGAACTGCTGGAGTGATTTGGCCACGGAATCGATCATCTTTGTATAGGCTTCCATCTGTTCGATAGAAGACTTGACGATCGCATGAAACACTCCTTCAATCAGGCTGGCCACGAAGGTGGGGAACTTCACCTGCTTGAGCAGCAAGCCTGCTACTTTTGCGCCTTCACGTGCAGCACTTGCGCTAAATTCTCCCTCGCCGATCTCGCTGACGTTCTTGCTTGCCACGTCGTAACTAGCTTCCCGCTGGGGCGGTGGCGGGTCGTCCAGGGCCGTTGCGGGCGGCATGGCCAAGCCCCCGGGCAGGGTGTTGCCCGCAAATCCTTCGGGCGCGGCCAGGTAGTCAGCGATGAGCGCGGTGCATCGCGCGACCTGGCGCTGTTTCTCGGGTGAGAGCCGTGCAAATGATTCGGTCTGCGTGAGCAGCCTGCGCACGGCATCACGAACCTCGGGGCGCGGGGGGGAGGGCAGGCTCTGCTGTGCAGTACTGACTGGTTTGGCGGACATGGTCGACCTCGGGCGAACGCGGCACACGGCTCAGGGTGCGTTGCGCGACGCACCTGCTGGAAGTTCAAACTCGGCAGGGCGTAGATACAGACTCACGCGGGGCGCACAGTTGCGGCTGGTGCGCAGGCTCAGGATGGAAAACCGCCCGGGCCAGACTTCGTCCTCGGGTGTGAACGCATCGAGCCAGCGTTCGAGCGCGACGAGTTCGCGCGGCCGCTCGTTCAGGCCGAGTGATAGCAGGGACATGAAGTTTGCGGGCAGATCAGAAATCATGCCGAGCATCACATAGATCTCGAACTCGGGACCATCCGCGCCATCGCTAAAGGCGACAAGCGTCGAACTGGCGGGCAGATCGAAGCGCCCCCCCAGTGTGAGCCCGAGCGTCTGCAGGATGCCCGGCATCTGGTGCCCCAGGCCCAGCGCGTCGAGCACCGGCTGAAAGTCCGCAAGGCGCACGGGGCGTGAGTGGACGAAGGTCAGCCGCTGTGCACCCGCCTCACGCATGGCGGAGATCGTCGTGAACAGCGGCTGGAGCGTAGGCATGAGTGTCCTTACCGCGCTGACGATACGCGTGAGACCTGGGGGCATCGCGCCCATCTGGTCCGCGCGTGTTTCGTAGTACACCCGTGTGCCTGCCAGGCCGTCGCGGTCGTAGCTGGTTCCGAAGAAGGCACCGTAGCTCAGTGCGCCACCGCTGGCGAAGCCACGCCACGCTTCTGAGCGCTCATCGAACCAGCGCAGCGCGTCCCGCCCGAAAAAGCTTCCGACGAGCCGGCGCATTTCACGCGTTGCCTCGTCGCGACGATCGGCGCCTGAAGCACCTGGCCCTAGCGGCTCGATCGTGAAGCGCAGACTGCCCGGCTGCAATTCCGAGAAATTGGGCTCGATCGGGGCGGACATCGGGGTCAGCGCGTTGTTGCCGTAGCGCTCATCTCCATCGGGCAAAGGGAATGTCCGCTCGATCAGCCCCTGGATGGGCGCCACGGGATCAGCCGTGCCCAGCCGCTGGGCGGCAGCCAGGAGACGACGTTCCACCTTTGCTGCCAGAGGTTGCGCACGCATCTCGTTCTCCTCGGTGTGAAATTTCGCGCAAAGGCGCGTCTAGTGACGCATGCCCGAGAGATTCATCCCCATGCCCATCCCGATACCCGCGCCATCGAGCATCTCGCGGGCGATGTTCGGAATCTGGACGGGCCGCGAGGTCATCACGGGTGCTTCCCGGGGCTGTGCCATCTCGTCGACGCGGGTGTCCGGCGTCGCGGTGTCGGCAAGCCACAGCTCGCACGCATTCACGAGGTCATAGTCGCTCGGGGTGGTCGTTGCTTTCTGGCCGCTTGGCCGCTCCGATGGTGCGCGCACGCAGTCCATGTCGATGATCTGCACGGTCGAGCGCATGATGCGCTGCACGTTGTTCGAAAGCCAGGCCGTGATGATGGCGCCGCACGTGGCGAGCGTGCGATACCGGGAGCTCGTCCTCGCACCGCCCAGTTCGAGCGTGGCGACCTGGTCAACTACCTGCCACATGTCGCGCGCGCCGTATGCAGAGCGGATATCCTCGTCGGAGAGGAGGGTGATCATGAAACGGATCTGTGCCTGCAGATCAAGCGCTGCGTAGTACGCCATGCCATAGCCGTGCAATGACAGGTTCACGGCCAGATCGCGCGCGGCCTTGCGCACCTGCTGCTGGCTCACCGTGTTGGGCACGGATGCACGAAGCAGCTTGTCGACCTCGCTTTGCCGTATGAACGACGATACGGACGAAACAAAGCGTAGCCACAGATCATTGAAGTCGCGGTTGACCATGCCACTAGACTCCCCACCAGGGATGCCCATTGTCATCGAATAGAAGTTCTTGCGCTCGGCTTCGGACATGCGGTTTGGCGCGTCCTTCCAGTACCGGTACAGCAGTTTGCCCGCGGGGCCCGACCCGATGGGCAGCATCCCCTGCTGTGACAGCTCGACGAGCTTGTCGACCACCTGGAACGCCTTGAGCTCATCGAACATGGCAGCACAGATCATGGGGCCCATGAGGCGAACGTTCTCCGGCACGATGTCGGCATCGGTGGCCTGGTCAAGATCGGGCAGGTCGATGCCCATTTCCGTGACCGGTCCATCCTCACCGACAAACTGGATCTGGTTCAGGCACTCGTTGATTCGCCGGCGCAACTGCTGCTCCTTCACAGAGGTGACGCCTTTTTCGCGCAGTGCGCGCATCACGCGGGCGAACTCGGCCGCATCCACCGATCCCGGCGTGCGATCATCAAGGAGCGTGTCGCCCTCACGCGACAGCAGCGGCAAAACCAGTTTCGCGAGCTCGAACATCGACTGGGCTTCGCCGAACGCGGCGAAAAATCCCCGGCTGAACTCCGCGTACTCTGGCGCCGCAACGTCCGAGATGATGCGCGACTGGGCACCCTTGACCTCTCGCGTGAGCACGCGCGGCGGCGGCGTCTGGTCGACCATTGACAGGCCGAGCGTGAGCGAGGCCATGACAATCTGGTCCTCGCCTAGCGAAGCCGCGTTCGCGCCGGGTTCGCTGCGCAGCTTGCCGCCGGCGTGGTTGGCCAGCTTCACGCCAAGTATGCAGGGCTGGGGCTGCTTCGGTGAGGATGCCATGCTGCGATTGAACAGGTCGCGCATCGCGACAAATCGCGGATCGCATACCTCGTCCTCAGGAAATGCCTCGAGCGTGGCAAGGATCGATCCGACGCGAAGATATTCGTCGTCTTCACTGGCAGACAACGCGGCACGATTGGCCTTGATCCTGTCGAGCTGGCTGATGCGGTTTCTGAGCTGAGCGATCTCGGCGGTTTCCGCGAAGACTATGTCGCGAAAGCGGATGTCTGTCACCTTCATGGCTTTCTCCTTGTCAAACTGTCTGTGTCCATCGAGTGAGCTTCGCGGTGCTCATCCGTCTTCCGTCTGTGGCGTCTCGTCCTCGCGTGAACGGTCAATGGCGGCATCAAGGGCGATAAGCGTCGAGGCCGCATCCAGGATCCCCGCGCCGCAACCGGGCGGCGCTTCGCTCATGAACGGTTGTGCCGACGAGACGAGCAGGGCACGCACGGCCGCGCCGTCCAGGGGCATGGCCCGGCGCGACGCACGCGACAGGAGCAGCGCTGCCGCAGCCGAGACGAAGGGCGCGGCGAAGCTGGTCCCCGTCACGATCTGGTAGCCTTCCAGCGCTGTACTGAGCACACGTTCGCCTGGCGCGCACAGCGCCACGTGCTCGCCGCGGGTGGAGAAAGAGCAGACACTCCCCTGCGCATTCACCGCTCCGACAGCGATGACGCCATCGTGTGCAGCCGGCCAGAAGCGCGTCTGCGTGCCACTGTTGCCGCTGGCCGCGACGAGAATGCAGCCGCGCTCGAGCGCGTAGCGCACAACATCGGCGTGCGGCCGGGGACTGGATGCCGCCAGCGCGCTGTCTTCCGTACCAAAGCTCAGGCTGAGCACCTTTGCACCCAGATCGACGGCCAGCTTGACGGCCGCATCCAGGTCGGCGATCGCACCCAGACCGACGGGATTGGGCCGGTTGGGCAACCGTGCCGCGGCGAGCGCGCGCATGGGAATGATCTGCGAGTCGCCCGCCAGCCCTGGCGGCATGCGCACGCCCACGCCGCCGATGATGCCGGCGCAGGCCATTCCGTGGCCCACAAAGTGATCGGTCGGATTCGTGTCATATCGATGATGTTCACCAAGCAGCGTGATGCCGGGCGCGACCGCGTCGTTGCCAAGATGCACAGTGTCGAAGCCCGCGCGCAGCCGGCTGGAGATCTCGGGATGCTCAAGCGCGACACCACTGTCGACGAGGCCGATGAGCGTGGCCGCGTCGCCCGGCTCATAGGCAAGCGCCTGAGGCGCACGCACCATCTCGCGTGGCGCCCATGCCGCATCGCTGTCCGGGCTGCCCGTTTCGGCCGCCGTGCCTTCGAAGGGAATGACGGACACATAGTTCGGGCTTACGGACGCTACCGTTGGCAACTGGGCCAGCGCCTGGGCGAGCGCGCCGATCGGCGTGCCGGGCAGGACACGGAAGAGGAAGGTCCGTGCAAGTCCTGATACCTGCTCTGCGGTGTCAAAGCGGCAGTGCCGCCTGCCCGGGCTGCCCAGCGATGCGGCGGCTACGTGTACGCGTGCAACGGCCGTGTCGCCAGCAAAGTGGCGCACGATACGATCGATTGGACCGCCATCGAGCTTGGGGGCGGCACGGGCGTGACCGCCTCGTACGTCAAACAGCGAGGGCACGTTATCGGGCGCCTCGCCCAGCTCCATCTTGAGAAGAAAGCTTCCTGGCAGGCAGTACATGCGTTCACCCGGTGCTGCCCAGGGCATCGCCAGCGCGCGGATCGTCATGACGGGGCTCCTGTTGCCGGGGGCGGCGCGAACGGCGAGAGATCAAAACTGAGGGTGGTGGCCGCGCCCGCCGCTGGTGCGATGGACAGCTCGCCCGCCCATTGATGGGCCTGCGGTGCGAGCAGCAACTCGCGTTCGCTCGCATTGACGATGGCGACAGGCCGGCCATCGAGCGTGACGCGCGGGATCGCCGAGCCGTTGGCATCCTGTGCGACCAGATTGCGCCCCCTGACCCGCATGAGTGCCATCGCGCCTTCGCCAGGCTGGGCTTCGACCGGAGTGACGTGTTCGACCGTGGGCGCGGCGGCGCGCTCAAGCGCGCGGCGCAGCCGTTCCACGGGCAGCCCGGTGACGCGGCCGATGGCAGGTACGCCCCCCGTCGCGCTCAGTTCCCGGAGCTTGTCGACCGTGCGTACGCCGATCCATTCGAGCTGCCGGCGGTTTTCCTCGGTCAGGCTATCGTCGTCAAGATCGTCGATCGGGCGATCGTTCGGGTCATCGGTGAGCGCGGTCGCATTCTCTTCAATCATCGGCCGTGTGATCGCCGCGAAAACGAGGTGAAAGACGCTCGCCTGGGCGTCGTTGGCGCCCGCAGGCCGGATGCGTATTTCGCTGCGTGAGAACTCGACATGGGCGCGCAGGTCCAGCGTGATGTCCTTGATCGCGAACGTGAGCGGCAGGTTAAGGTTGCGTGCTTTCATCGCCATGGCCGATTGCGCCTTGTCGAGCTGGCTTTGGACAGCCTGAATGAAATTCTCCAGCGGCAGTGTGGTGGCGGGCTCCGTCATGAGGTGCCTCCTTCTGACCAGATCACCTTCAGCCGGCCGGGCGGCGCGTCAAAGCTGCTGCGAAACACAAAACGCGGTAGCTCCGCGATAACGGCCAGTGCGCCGGCACGCATCTGCAGCGCGACCTCGACAGGCAACGACACTTCGACCGAGGTCGCGCGAATGCCCGTTGCACTGGCGCTTGCAAGGGCGCCGTCAGCAACGTCTACCAGCATGTCTGCGAGTTCGCGGCGCTCGGTCATCGCGTGACCACTAGTGGCGTGTCGGCCGGCACGGCGGAAGTGGACGGCACGATGGGTGCTGCCGGCGCAACGGCGATCGCGGGCGGTAGCTGGGCGACTGGCGTTGCAGGGGCGGCAAGTGCGGGTTGCGAAACGCGGCGTGCCGCGTCGGTTTCGCGGGGGCTATGGGCACTACGCGAATGACCCTCCAGCAGCGTTCGTTTTGCCTCGTCAATAAAGCGATCCAGCGGAAGCGTCTCACTGGCAAAATTGATCTTTACTTCGCCAAAGAGCTCAGCCTTCAGTTCACTATCGGACTGCACGTTCACGCCGACGGTTGAAACCTTGGTCGTTGCAGGCGGCTCGCTGGAACCTGCGCGCCGGCCCCAGCTCTCCCCGCCCGTTGCCGGGTCGCCCGATGTTGCGTACTGCACGGCCGCGTGATCGGCTGCAGCCGCGCGAAAGCGCAGGCGCGCACCAATGGTGCCATCCTTGATCACGATGCGGTTCATGCCAAGCAGTACCATCGTCGAGAGCGTCTGAAGCCGTGAGCGCGCCACGCGCGCGCGTGCGACAGGCAGCAGTTCCTGCTCGAGAAACTCCGGTGTGAGCTGCGCGCCGTCGTGACCGTAGTCTGCAAGCCATCGGGGCGAGGCAGCGTCGTCGTCGCCGGAGGTGAACCCGTCGTCCGAAGTGGGTCTGGTCACGGGCACCAGCGTCATTTCCCCGTCGCTTGAGGCCAGTGCGATGTCGCGGGGATGTTGCTCGACCAGATAGTCACGTGCCTGGTTAACCGAAACATTTTCCTGCGTGAACTGTTCGAGCGGTTTCGCAACGGCGGCCACCAGATCGGCGAAGGCCTGCATCTGGCGAATTGACGAATCGACCATCGCGTCGAAGGTACCGTGCATGAGCGAGGCGACGAAGGCAGGAAAATCCAGCTCGTCGCTCAGCGCGCCCGCTCGCCGGCCAATCGCATCGGTTGCCATCTCCTTTCTGGTTGTCGCGTCGGGCGCGGGCGTCGCATTGGCAACGGGCGCCGCAGGCTCGACAATTTCGCGCCCAAACGCATCGCGCGCAAGCGAGTAGCCCGTCACGGTGGCGCCCACGGGATGCGTGGGCGCGGGCAGCTCGGGTTTTTCGTAGGAGCTTGTCACGATAAGACTCCACGCGTGCGAGTCAGGCCGCGATCTTGGTGCCGGCCATCTCCCACGCATCTTCGCGCACGGGCGGCCTGCCATCGCCAAAGAGGGTGACGCTCGTCACGGCGACGTCATCGGCCTCGCCCGCGCGGCTGAAGGTCGTGCGCACGTGCACCCGCAGACTGACCATCTCGGGTGTGTCTGTGCCGTCCGCGACCGTCGCCTCGACCGTGATCGAGCGGCCATCGAATGTGCTCAGGGCGCCAGGCGTGATGCGAATGTCTCCCACGGCTCCTGCCTGGTACGACCAGTCGATGCTCAGGGGCGCACACGAGCGCTGGCCTGCCGCAGCCGCGGGTCCCACTGCATTGATATAGGGCCAGTCACCCAGGTCGACTTTCGCTCCGCGGCTTACGCCCACGCCCGCATCACGCCATCCGTTCGCCGGTACCTTCATCCCGTCGAACTGCATGAGATCCCAGGTCACACCGTTCATCGAACCGGTGACCCGGCGCAGTGTGCCTGCCGGTAGTGGTGTCTGTGGCGGGGGTGACTCCAGAGTGGGCGTCTGTGCAAGCTGGCGTGCCCGGAGTGCCTGTGTGATCGAGGGCGGTTGACCTGCGCCTTGCGCGTATGCCGCCTTGACGGCATCGAACACGCTCTCGGGCGAAAGACCTTCCAGCGGGTTCAGACCAAAGGTCACACCGATGAAGGTGCCATTGCCCGCGAGCAGAACGGCGCCGTTATGGACCCGCGCATCGTCCGCGCGAAAGCGGACCGCCTGGGTCCAGCGCGTGATGGAAGCGGCGTCTTCGCCCTCGACCACCGTGAACTGTAACGTCCCCTGGTCGATGCGAGGGATGTCGCCCGGTGCTCCCGGACTGGCCGGGGCGGAGCTTTGCTGCTGTGATTGTGCAGGGCCGAAAGTGTAGGAGCGCCCATCGGCGCCCAGTGCGATGCCCGCCCCGATCGCGCTGCCTAGCGCAATTCCGGATGACGGACCGCCTGTAATGGCAATGGTCCAGCTTCGGGTGCGGGCGAGCGCGGGCAAGTGCGTCAGCGCTGTCGAGACGTTTCCTGCGATCTGCTGCAGGCTGCCTTGCCAGATATCGAGGCGCCGTTGCGCGCTGGTGTCGCCAGAGGCCGCGCTGTCCTGCGGCTCCAGACTGGTGGGCGCTGTGGTGGGCCATGCCCGGGCGTCGAACTGCACGTTGGTCGGGGGGGCGCTGTCGTTTTGCTGCTGCGCGTATCCCACTGGTGTCGAGGTGCCCCGGTTTGGGATGCGGCCCGTCTGCGGCCCTGAGCTGAGGATCTGCAGTGTGACGCCGGAGTAGTCTATTGCCGCGCGCTCGTATTCGGACACGAAATCCTGCCATTTCATGATGTATCGTGATCCCGTCGCGTGGGTGGACAGGTAGCTGCCTGGTGCGCCAGGTGCGCCAGGTGTGCCAACTGCGCGATCCCATGGGTCAGTGATTCGCACGTAGGTGCTGGCGTCGGGCGCGCCGCTGTATAACCCGGTCACAACAATCGCGTGCAGACCGGGCACGGCTGCCGTCACGAACAGCGGCCCGTTGCGCTCGAGTAGCGCGCGCAATGCGTCGGCGGTGTATGAGACCGGGTATTCGAATGCGAGGCCGACGTCGCTTGCAAACTGTTTCATGTCTGCGGGGTCAAGGCCGCGGCTGATCGAGCGTTGTCCGATGCCGGCCACGAACCCGGGCGTCACGCTCACGCGATCGCGCCAGCCAATGATCATGGCAGCGGCCGTAGCCCAGCAGCTTGCATCGGTGGGCTGCGCGACCGACTCGACCTCGTCCCAGTTCAATGAACAGGCGTCGTCTGAGAGCGCCATTCCGGCGGAGGAGGGTACCATCGGGCCGATCTGTGTCCAGGGTGTGCTGACGGTGATGTCCATGGGTGGCAACAAGGCGAGGGGAGAGCTTCCGGTTGCCACCGGATCGAATATGTAAATGCATACGCCATTGGCATACAGTTCGTGGCATGGGAAACCGTCGTGCTCGCCTTCCACCTTGACTTCAAGACCATCACCTGTCGCGCGGATCATTACCGAAATGTCGGCATCAATGGCGGGCGCAATGGGTGACAGGGGGAGCGCGCCGCTTGCCTCGATCGTGACGATCGAGGCACCTTCGGCGATGGCTTGGGCGGGGCGTGTGGTGCCTGACGCACCCGCATAGATGCGCAGGTTCCCGTCGGTGACGGCAAGCGTGTCGCATCGCAGGGGCTGTGCGCCTTCATTGCGATCGAGCCACCATGATGGCTTGCCATCGACATGGTGCGCATCAGACGATGCGTATTCGCAGCTCTTGCCCCAATGCCTGTCAAGCACGTCAATGCCGGCAATGCCACCGCCCGGTGTCAGGCGCACGATGGCGCGGACTTCCCCGCGGCTTGTGCCGCCATCGAAGGCAAAGTCGCGACCGTCACCCTCCCACACCGCCGTGGGCGAATCAATCAGGGGCGATGGAATGAACATGCGGTACCTGAGCTCGATCTGCCCGGTGTCTGACGCTAGGCCCCGGGATATCCGGCCGGGTGCGCGCGCGATGCGTGCGGAGGTGAGTGCACTGCGCGTGTAGCCGAGGCTTGCGGCCATGCCCAGCTGCGTGCTGACGCTTCTTTGTGCCGCGACATAAAAGTCCACGGGCGAGAAGCCTGCGCCGATGCCGACCGAGGCGCTGATCCCCTGGAAATTGCCGATCGTATCAAACAGGGCGGATGCTCCGCCGACGACACCTTCTCCGCCCGAGATGGCTAGCGCCATGGACCAGCCATTGAAGCTCGCGATTCCACCGCGCGTCACGGTAATCTGTACGGTGGCGCCGATTGACGTGATGAAGCCGATGTCGACTTCCGCTGATCCGTAGGCACCCAGCTCACCATCAGGCCCGTAGATCAGGCCGCAGCCCAATGCGCCACCTGCGCCGAGTCCACCGCCCACTGATGGCCCGATACCTATTGACACACCCGCGGCGCGTGCGGCGACGGGGAAGGTGGCCAGAAGTGGCGCGAGGCCAACGGGGCCCGAAGCTGCTGCCAGGGCGCTCAGGATCAGGGCCTTCTGGACACTGTCAAGCTGCCGCACGGACGGCGGCGTGACGGGCTGCTGTTGTCCCGTGATCGTGATTGGGCTCGCCTCCATGCTGCGGGCAGGCGGGGCAGGCAGGTCGGATGGATCGCGGGCAATGGGAGCGGGTGAGCGCGGATCGGGTGAGCCTGAAACTGGCGACATGGGCGACGTGGGTGATGTTGATACCGGCATGGGTCCGAACCCGTCGTCATAGGGGGCAGGTGGTGGTGGCGGTGGTGCACGATCGGGCGTGCCCGAACCGTTGCCCGTCGGTGGTACGTTGTGCCCGTTTTTCCCGCCCGCGGGTTCCATCCCGGGTGTGGCATCGTCCCCCGCCCAGTCGAGGCTTCCCGGGCCGACATTGCCGTAACCGGCGGCGCGTTGCTGGCGGTTGGGAATCACACGCACGCGCTGCATGCTTCGCGCGCTTAACCCCTTCAGGGACACGTACGGGCTACCTTCGGCGGGCGACACGGCGACTTTCATGACCGAAGATGGATCATCACCCTGTATGGCGAGGCCATAGTAAAGCCGTTCGTTACCCACAAGTCTTGCGAGCACCTCTGGCGGTACGACGTAGACTCCTTGCCCTGCCGCGATCTGCAGCGGGCCCACAACCCGGGTGGAATAGAAGTTTGATGCGCTTCTGCGCGACTTTCCCTCGCGGCTGAAAAGACCGGGTTCGGCACCGATTGCCACTTCGACACGCTGGGGCGGGCCATCCGTTCGAATACTGAAGCCCAGCATCGGAAACCGGTCGCTCACTTCGAGCCGGGTGGGGCGGATCTGGACGGGCATGATTCACCTTTTTTTCTGTCGAGGTCTGCTGTGGTTCTCAGGTTCTTCGGTGCGAACTTCCTGGTGACGCGCGCAAGCGGCGCGCTGTTCGAAGTCAGGCAGGGATTTCAGGATCAGCTCGAACAGATCGTCAGTGTCGAGCAGGTCTGCAATCTCTCCGTACTCCTCTTCGAACTCGCGCACGGCAATGCTGAGCACCGCACAAAGCAGCTTGGCATGCGTCGGGCTACTTGCCATGCGGCTGTGCAACTGGACGCGGCGTGTGTCCGGTTGATACTGACCGAAATCGATCAGGAACTCGAACGCGTTGTGGCTGATCTCGAAATAGTTGGCGTAGCGCGCAAGCGGTGCTTTGGGCCGACTGTTTCGATTCCGGTCAGAAGGCGGCATCGGCGTATCCTGAAGTTCGTCTCTTCAAGGCAAGCTGCATGCCATCGGGAGAAAGGGCTGTGAGCACGTGCAGACATCGTGCAGACACGGCCCTGTCTGTTACCCAGGCACCGCCCGTGTAACAGCATGGGTGTCACGCGGTCCCGGCTGGCATGTGACACGTGTGACATGTGTGACGCGTGATCACTGCTGGGGGCGTGAACGCCACGCCCGCACGGATACACGTATGGGCAATGTGCGCCGTCAGTCTTCCCGTTCGGGCAATGTCGAAGTGATGTTGTACCTGGCAAGCTTGCGATAAAGTGTCATGCGCGAACACTTCAGCGACTTGGCGGCCTCAGCCTTGTTGCCACGGCTCTGTTCGAGCGCGTCGATCATGCGGGCCCGTTCGGATGGGGATGTCGTCCTGTACTTGCCGAACAGTCTCTGGAAAACGGGGGGTAAATCTTCGAACCTGATCGTACCTTGGGGCGGGTCAATAAATACCGCTTCGATCAGGTTGCGCAATTCGCGTACATTTCCCGGCCAGTCATGCGCCATGAGACATTCCATCAGTGGCTCGCCAATGTCGCCGACACGGCAGTGATCCCGCCTGTTGAATTCAGCTACCGCGTGATGGGCGAGCAGGGGAATGTCCGGGCGCCTTTCCCGAAGTGGCGGGATGTCCAGCCGCGCAACATTCAGACGGTAGAAGAGGTCGGCCCTGAATCGTTTTTCGAGGACTTCGGTCTGCAGTTCGCGGTTGGTGGCAGCGACCACCCGTACATCGATCCTGCGAAGCGGGCCGCCCCCCAACGGTTCAATCTCTTTTGATTCGAGTACCCTGAGGAGCTTCGCCTGAGCCGGGAGGCTGAGTTCACCGACTTCATCAAGGAACAGGGTCCCTCCGTCGGCCGCTGCGAACCTGCCTTGCGTGGTTGTGTGCGCACCAGTAAATGCGCCGCGTGCGTGCCCAAACAGTTCCGATTCGACCAGCGTGTCCGGAAGCGCACCGCAGTTGACGACCACAAAAGGTCGTTGTGCACGCGGGCCGAGTTCGTGTATGGCGCGCGCGACGAGTTCCTTGCCCGTTCCCGTTTCTCCCGTCACAAGCGCGGTTGCATGCGAGCGCGCTACCTTGGGCAGATACGCTTTGAGCGCGTTTATTGGGGGGCTTGTGCCTACAATGGCAAGGCTCGCCGCATCTGTCGCCACGCTTTGCTCCGCACGGATTCTGTGAGAGCCGTGCATGAAGCCCTAATGACGCGGTATCTGCACAGAACGTCTTGTTTTCTGGGTGTTGTGAGCCCCGCTACTTCGGCAATCGTACTGGCACGTCTGGCGGATGAGGTCGTCCGCTGCCTTGCCCAGGTACGGCGCGGGCCGCACAGATAGACGTGACTTATTTATTAGATTCGTATCCCGAAATAATCGGCGTGCGTAACGCGTTTTTGAAATTCTTGATTGGGGGTATCCGGCTGGCGACGAATAGCGGATGTGTTACGGGCCGCTGGATTGCGCCATTTCCGCGTCTGGAAACGGGGGGCATGCGCCGTAGCAGCGCATATTTTCCGCGTTCGGTCTACCTGCGTCCCAGATTCAATGTAGGAGGTCGCAGGCAGCATATCAAGGGAAACGTCAGGAACATATCGCTGGAACGTCCGTTACGGACCCTGCATCGAAGCTCATGACATGCGGCTGGTTACGCCAGCCGCAAAAATCGCCTTCTTTTTTGCACCGGATGTGCGTTTGCGTACATACCTGCGCCACGCAGCCAGCAGACTGGCTGGCGAGAGTAGCCAGACAAGGTCAATTCAATATGGGAGAGATTGGGCCATGGACATTACCATCAGGCTGTACGGCTTTACTGATCTGAGCTCAGACGCGGAAGTTGTAATCCTGTTTCGTGAAAATGGTACCTGGAGCAGGCAAAGTTTCAACAATTTTGAATGGTGTCCGGCATCAGGCGTCTGGATAGTTGCGATGGCGCTTGAAACGCATATGAAACTGACTGCCGCCGGAACGTCCATCTGCATTCTGAGCGATTGCAACCTGAAGAATCCCGCCACGCTTCCCGATAAGGACGAATTTGCCTGGTACCGTGAGAATCCGGTGGAGACCGTCGGAGGGCGGTGGGAAATAATCAAGAAAAGTGCCTGAGTACTGAGGCCAGCGCGTGCATCAGGCTCCTCAGGGGAGCCGGCGTGTCATGCGCTGCATTGATAGGCGCGGGTTGTCGAAGGTGGCGTTCGGGATCTGCCAACGGAAGTCTGCGTACCGCCCGGGGCTGATATGTCATCGTGTTTCCCTCGCGGAATCCGACTGGGCGGACCGCCTGGAAGAGAGCACTGGCTCATATCGTTACGATCGAAAACGGGGCGCCCGGCAGCTCAGGCGTAGTCAAGTACCTCCCTGTCACTATGAGAGCAGTGGTCCCACCGCCTGTTCGGGGGCAGTGGGAAGCCAGCCTGCTGTTGTGAATTTGTGCATGACGCCGCTTTTTTATCGGAACGCCCGCACGCATTGCATGATGAGCCGGGCAACACGGTGTGCGTCTGCGATGCATGTGCGATATCGTATTTTCGTTAGCCATCGCTTGCCACTGCAAAAAGTCACTGGGCACCATCGGGCGCAACCGCCCGCGCAATCCGGCGTAACGCATATTGTGGGCCTTCATTTCGCTGTCGTAGCGATGTTTATGCCTGCTCATGCGGCACCGATATTCAGAAGTTCGTGACACGCTCTAATGCTTCGCGCCATACGTGACCAACAAATCCTGGCATTCTTTCACACGCCTCGTATCGTTTGAAAAGGGGAGCGTTAAAAACCTAGGGTTTTTGCGCAGGCCGCCTAGAGCGTGATAGGTACTTTATGTTGGACCCGGTATCCTGGCGGTATGAAAGGAGCAAACCGCAAAGGCTACCCGCTTGATGTATCGGACGAAGATTGGAGCTTCGCGGCACCCTATCTGACGCTGATGGACGTCGGCGCGCCACAGCGCAAGTATGAGCTGCGCGACATGTTCAATTCGTTGCGCTGGATTGCGCGGGCCGGCGCGCCCTGGCGGATGCTGCCCAATGACTTTCCGCCGTGGGAACTGGTGTACCAGCAGACCCAACGCTGGTTACAGGCGGCTGCTTTGAGAACATGGTTTGCGACCTGCGCTCGGTAATACGCGTGGCGCAAGGGCGGCAAGGACAACCCAGCGCCGTTATCCTGGATGGCCGTACCTTGCAGTCAACCTGCAAGAGCGGACCGCGCGGGGGCTACGACGGTTATAAGCGAAAACGCGGCAGCAAGGTCCACATCGCGGTGGATGCCCCGGGGCAGTTGCTGGCGGGGCACGTGACACCGGCCAATGAACAGGAGCACGCACAGGTGGCAGAGCTTGCGCGTCAGGCTCAGGAAATCACGGGACACACCGTCAAGGTGGCATTTGCGGATCAGGGATACACGGATGAAGAAGCTGCACAGGCCGCGCGCGATGCAGGCGTTGAATTGCAGGTGGTCAAGGTGCAGCAAGCAAAAAAGGGCTTTGTACTGCTTCCCCGGCGATGGGTGGTCGAGCGCAGCTTTGGCTGGCTCAACCGATTCGGCCGCCTCGCGCGAGATTATGAACGGCTACCCGAAACCCTTGCCGGTCTTCATTTCGTTGTCTTCGCGATGCTTATGCTCGTTCACGAGGGACCGGTACTCAGAAGTTCCTAACATGCTCTAGACGGTTACAATTCTCTTGAACTCTCTCAAGTACCGGCTATGTTGAATAAGGAAGTGGGTGGCGAACGAAATTCACGACCGCTGAAAGGCCCCGCGCCCATGGATGCTTCGCGCATCCTTTTGAGACGAAATGGCGATCGGGGCCTCAACTAAGAGGTCACCTCCCGTTGCAAATGACGGACCTACTGGAGCGGCAGATGAACGATGATGAACGAATCGAGTTCCTATATCACGGCACATCATTGGGTACGGCCCAAAGTGTTCGTTCGACAAGAAAGTTCGCCGAACAGATCACGTTCTTTACGACCGACAAGCCCCTCGCCTGGCATTTCGCCGCTCGTTCCTGCATGAAATCGCGCCGCGCTGAGAGCCCCGCACTGCTCGTGAATCAGGTCTACTTAGAAGACCTCCATAGTTGGAAGCAGCGACGTCTTGTTCAGAATCTACCCTTCGACGAGGCAGATGCCCCAGAATTACGCGGAAAGACTCAATTGAAATTCGCCGCCGAAGCAGTGCGACTGCTGAACGTCTATGCGCTGGAATGGTTGGTAGAAGGCGAATTCTCAGCATCGAGACTCACACGTCTCTAGCCTAAAGCGCGCACTGCGTCGAGGGCGACGAGCGTTGACGTAGAGGGCCATTTTATCGAGACGAAGAAGGGCCTCAGGCGGCGATTCGGTATGGAACACATTGGCATAGATGCCTATTCGGGTCCCAATCCATAGGGCTGTCGCAGTTCACCGGACCGCGAACTCAAATTCGCGACGCGATGTTGGAAAAGCTCACAGATTAGCATGCTCGTCGGCTCCGCCAGGGATTTGGCGTCGGTCCGCACACAGCCGCGATTCTGGTAACAGTAGCTGGCATGGTTCATCGGCTTTGCCGGGATGCCGTGAGATAGCGAGTACTTCTTCACCGGTTAGATCGATGTGATGGTGGTCCGCATCGAAGCATAGAAAGCCATCTCTTAACGTTTCTCCTTCCCAATTGAAAGCTTTTGACCTATACCTACGAAACTCAGGTCCTGACATAGGCGACTGCGATTTCGAAGCGCAGTTGTCGGTACGGCTTCAAAAAATGTGAAAGGAATAGCCTTCATGCCAAAACACCGCATTCAAGGAGGCGCCACTTCCAAGGCCTTCGCAATCGGACAGGTCGTCAACTGGGCCGCGGTTTCGTCAACGGCCCGCGCGATAATCTCGAATGCTCGCCCCCCGGCACTTACGGCGCTTGACCGGTTATTGACCGTAATAACAGACCCACTACGTAGCCTTGATAGTTTGGCTAAACTCGCGCAGAGTGTTGTTGATGGTGACAGCTTTGCCGGTAACAGGCTGCGTACGAAGCTCGTCTCTATAATGCATCTGGCCTACCCAGCGCGAGGCATATCCGATCTGTTTGCCGGCGAAGATTTTTTGGGTACTCAATCTGCACAAGGTTGTCTCTGTAATGGAAACTTAGTCTCGACCGCGTTAAACCAACAAGCGCTTAGACGCGTTGAAGACGAGGTGTTTGACGAAAGGGGTATTGCCGCCTTGGCAATGGTCATTGCCAGGACACACGTAACCGCCGGCGCGGTGTGTCAAAGCACTGCATTCGATGCGCTCGTTGTCCTGTTGCGGTCAGCACAGCCAATCGTCACCCTTTCCCGCGCATATCGCGAAGGCGGGTCGAGCGCGCTGCTCGACGAATTAAAGCAATTGGTCGAGTCCAATCGGCTCTCGGTCAGGTTGCCGAGCGTTATGCACACACTTTCGCTATCTGTGCCGCCGGAGGTGCCCGACATACCTAGTTTGACGACGCCCGACTTGCCTAGCGTACCCCAGATTGACCTGCCCGGCCTCAATCCGATCGAGCAGATCATCGCTCGTCTAAAGGGGCGCAAGGACTGGGACCCGGAGCAACTCGATCCACCGTTCCCGTGGTGGCACGATCCCACCGAGTACTTCCCTCCCGGCTGGCTCGACCACCTCGCCTGCGTGCGCGAAGTGCTTTCCCGAATCAAGGCTCGTTTGGCAATTCAGCCGCCAGCACGACCAACTCGCGTGACCTGGATCGACGGCATCACGTCGATTGAAACTTCGGGTGCTTGCGCCGGAGATAGATTAGTCGTCAGAGGGATGGGATTTTCTAAGTTCCATGCATCTGCCGTGCTGTTGCTTCCATTTGCCGACGGTTGTCACGCGGTGGGCGTGCGCTCATTGCGCTGGACCGACAGAACCATTACCGTGGCGTTGCCGGCGGGTGTTGTTTCAGGAGCGATAGGATTCGGAGACGCGGCGTATGTCGCGGCATATAACAATTGGGCCGCCCATCAGAATGCGCTTGCGGACGATATCCGGCGTTTCACCTGTGCTGCTCTGTTCGGCGAAATAGAACTCGTGAAGCCGTTCGGCGAGTGTCCGCCCGACATCGGAGTCAATCACCTCCACGCCGGGTCTGCAATCATTGAATCTTTCACGGTCAATGGCGCGTCAACCGTTGCCGTTGAACCAGGCGAAGTCGTGACGCTCGCGTGGACGGTGCGTAACGCGGACCATTTAAGGGTTGAGCGTATATCCGCGACAGGTCCTGACTTTGGCGGTTCGACCTTGTTGACCGACCCTACCGTTTCTAGTCGCCTTATTGGTCCTTTCACACATACGTTCGCCGTCAACTGCGTTTATCGTTTGACCGCTGCGGGCCCGTGCGGGACTGTAACGCGTGATCTCACGATTGCCGCTTCAAAACGACCGCGGCTCATCATCAGCGGGATCGAAGTAACTCAAAGTATCCAGACATCCAATGCGGCCGTGCGGTTGGTCGACGGAAAGGCGACTGTCGTCCGAGTAATGGTTCGACACGGCCTTTCAGGATTCGGAAGCAACGCCGTGGCGAATGTAAAAGGACGAATTCGCATCCGGCACGACGGAATTCTTTCTGGATGGATCGACGCAGCTAACGGCAGTCTTCCAATGGCGCCCACGCCTGGCGCTTCTATTACCGTCGTGGCGAACCCGCAGCGCAACAACACAGATGACACACTGAACTTCATCTTGCCCCCGATGTATTGCACCCAGACCGTAATCTTCGAAGTCGAGGTCCGCACGTCTGGCTTTGGATCGCTGGTTGGCTTTGCTGGTTTTGACGGTCTTGCGACGTTTAGCAGTAGCGCGTTCACATTTGAAAAAAGACGTGTCCTACAGTTTCGCTACATACGCGTCCGCTGGAACGGCAGCGTGCCCAGTGACGCCGTATGCGTCTCGACCTTGACAAATGCCATACCCTTACTGCCTACACCAACGGCAAATATCGCGCCCCTAGCCGGCGCTGGTGTCCTGAACCCAGGCGGTGCAGGAGTCGCCGATCGAGACAGCCTGCTAGACGATTTCGACGATCAGCACAATTGCTCGACTTGGGAAGCGTTGACCGAATGGCTGGGCTCCGACTGTCCAGATGACGATGGGGCCATCTGGGTACTGATTCCCGGTGCATTCTTTCAAGGCAAGGCAGTAGACATTCCGAGCAATGTGTGTTTCACCCCGCCAGCTGATGGACCCTATGCGGCTCACGAGTTGTCGCACTGCCTGAACCAAAGACACGTCGGCGTATTGTGCGGCAATGGTCAACAAGCGCAAGGCGGCGACGCGCCGAGCGTTTGGCCCAATAATGCTCAACTGACCGATGTGCCGTTCGATGTCACCCGAAACGTAGCCCTGACACTTGTTGGCACGGGTGTCTTCGACGTCATGACCTATTGCGGAACGCCAAATAACACCTGGCCGATGCCGGTACGTTGGGATCGGTTATGGACGGAGATTGGCAGTTAAGGAGCGACTATGGAAGGCAAAGCTCGGGAGGTGCTAGTCATTCGCGGATTGCTGGACCGGGCAGGGCAGTTTGCACCGAAGCGCTGTCGGTCGACGCAGCATGTACGCGCGTGGCCCGTGGTTGAAGAAAGCCCGATCGTCGTCGAACTGCTCGGTTCCGACGAGACAATATTGCACCGGGAACTGGCGCAAGTGAAGGCTGACCAAGGTTGCCAACCTGGCGATGCGCATCGTTTCCGTGTTCTCGCGTATATAGAGCTGCGCCCCGACGCGGCGTTTGTGCGCCTTCGGCGCATGGAGATAGTCGTATGGCGCAGGGAGATACCATCACCCGCCGAATTGAGTATGACAGGGCCGGGCAAGCGAGTGGTTCGCACAAGGCCTCCAACGCTTCGATTCCGGTTTAGTAAGCCTTCTGACGACGCACATCTGACGCTTGTATATCGATGGGGACCGCGGCAGTTTCGCGTTGTATATCTTGGCCCGCCCGAAAAACAAATCGCGCTTGATCTAGCGGAAATGCCGGGTGGCGACGATTGCTTCATCGCGGCGACTTATAGTAACGGACTGCGCTCAGCACACGCCGTCACCGCCCCGTTTATGCTGCAGCGCCACGGTCCCTCAGCATCAATCATCCAGCCGTCGCCCGGGGCGAGGCTCGTCGCGAAGACTCATGTGATCTTGCAGGGAGCCTGCACAGACGCCGAGCGGCCCGGCGGCCCACGTGAGGTAGATCTGGCGTGGTTCGTGGACGACATGGAGGTCGGCCGCGGGTTCCTCACATCGGTGGATGGTCTTTCGCCAGGCACTCATGTTATCGCTCTGCGATACGGCGCCGAACGTGGCGCGCAAGCAAGCGTTGAGGTACGCGCGATCGAAAGCGGGACGCCAGTCGCGAATAACTGGCCGGACATAGACCCGATTAACGGTGATTTAACATGAGCCCAGTTGTCGCCTCGACAACACCACATACAATGTGAAAGCCAGATCCACATGTCCAAAGCTCGCGCTAAAAAGATGAAAATCATCTAGCGGGCCTCCGTTCGTTATCCGAATGGACGACGGAGGTAAAGTAAGTCCACCGACTACTTTGCCGAAACGGAAGCCATCATGAAATATTGCGGCATCGACCTGCATTCGAACAACAGTGTGGTGAGCGTGATTGACGAATCCGACCATGTGGTGGCGGAGAGACGCTTCCCAAACGAGCTGGTGAAAATCGTGACGTTTGTCGCCGGGTGGAAGGAGGAACTGGCAGGCGTCGTAGTGGAATCGACCTACAACTGGTACTGGCTCGTCGATGGTCTGCAGGCGGCAGGCTTCACCGTGCATCTGGCCCACACGACGGCCATAAAAAAGTACGAGGGGCTCAAGCATAGCGGTGACGAAACGGACGCACGTTATCTGGCCCACCTGCTGCGACTGGGAATCCTGCCCACCGGAACGATTCTGCCCCCTGAAGCGCGCAACCTGCGCGACCTGGCTCGCAAGCGCATGCAACTCGTACGTAGTCGCACCACGCACATCCTCGCGGTCGAGAACATCACGGCCCGCCGGTTCGGCCGGCGCATCACGAGCAATCAGGTCGGCCGACTGGACGAAGCGGCGGTCAGCCAGATGGGACTGCCCGACGACGCGGTATTCGCGGTTCAGGCAAACGTCGCGACCATCACGACGCTCGGCGCCCAGATTGCGATCATTGAGAAGCGACTTCAGGAAAGAGTGGCAAAGAACCCCGATCACGCATTGCTGGCGACGGTTCCGGGGATTGGCCAGACTCTGGCAACGGTCATCCTGTTGGAGGTCGGCTTCATCGGACGCTTTGCTAATCCGGGTAGCAGCGCATCGTGGACGTGAAACTGAGGCGCTCAGCAGAAATCGCGCGATCGATTTCGGTGGACTGCCTGAACAGTACACGACGCCGCAGATCAAGGCTGATGCACAGACTCCGTTTTTCGCACCTTAGGCATCGACAAGCGAGGCATTCAAAGCTTCTTCGAACTGCGCTGCCTCGTGCCGCATTCTATGATCAACATTGTTGAAAACATTTCGAAGCTGGAGTCGATAGGACCTTCTCGTGGGCATGCTTGCACCCGAGATCACTGCGGTCTTCAATGACGATGCGATGTCAATCAACTGGCGATTTGCCTGAAGGTTGATATGACAGCGAAGAGCAACGTCTAGCAGATATGTTTTGAACGACATGGAAAGCTTCTCGCTCGGGATGATGTCTTGGAGCAATGATCCAAGCAACTTGGTGGCTTCTTTTGAGATGTAGAATCGATCAAAATTCTTGATATCTCGCGTTTGTTCTGGAATCTCTGAGCTATCGATATGCTGGCATTGTTCAGCCCAATCTGCGGCAATGCTGACCAAACGATATAAATGATAATGAAAGGGTGTAGGCCACTCCTGATACGAATCGTCATCAGGTGGTGTGCCCATCTGTTTTAATATTTTTTCAGCGAAGTGTCCGAAATAATGAAGCCACATGTGGTCCTGCAGGCCCTGATGAATCCCTTCGTGAACCATGATCTCGTAGAGCGTTATGCCGGAGTTGATCGGGCAACGAAACCTTCCGAAGTCGTAATATGAGCCAAGGGGCTCGTTGAGCCGACCAACCAGTCTGCGGTCTTCGTCCAGTCTTCGAAGCACTGCATCGCCAATTGCCTCATCAAGGCCGTACATTATCGCCGCGGCCGCATCGGAGAAGAAGAATCGCAACAGGCGATTGTTGTCGGGTATAAATAGGCGACTTCCCGACATCAGGTTCTGATTGTTTTTGAGTTCTACATAGAGACGGCTTGTTGGGGTATCAAGCAAAGCATCGATGTAGCTGTTAATAAATTCAGAACGTATCGCCTCATCCGTTCTCAGGAATTGAAGGCCGAAATACGGATGGGCCACGGCAAGATGGGTTGTGAGATCAGGGGATAAGACCAAATTCAACAGCACCTCGTGGGCCCGAGCGTTGGCCTTGGCATGTCCAATGCTCCAAGATTTCACGGTTTTTAGCGCGGTGATGCAAGTTTGCCGCCAGGTCGACTTGGCGCGAGGTTTTTCTCCGAGCAGATATGCGGCTAGATTAGTTTGGGGTTCTTGAAGATGATCAATCCATCGGGCAAGTAGTGGCTGTTGCTGTGCCATCAGGATCAACCTTGGGAGTTGTGGCTCGACGAGTAGTACTAGTTCGTCGTAGCGCTTGGTGAGATAAAGGTTCTCAATCAACTCGTGAAACACGTGGATTTTGCTTCGAACCAATTTTGGGGATCTTGTTCGCCAAAAAAAATAGAGAGCGAGGGAAAGCATGAGCAAGTAGACAGCGCTGGAACTGTCGATCTGCCATTTCCACGGCCCGAGGCTGTAGTAGAGCCCTAACCTTTCTAGGGCTGGCGCAAATACCAAATAATGGACCAAGAGCAACACAGTGCTGCCGACTAGCCAATCTCCCCACGCCAGACAAAATCGCAGTCGAAGTTTGCTGGTGGGGGAGATTAAGGCCCACACTGCAGCGACGACGCCTAATATGGTGAGCAAGTTCGTGGTGTCAATTTGAGCCGAGGCGGTCATAGCGTGTTTTTATGGTTCTTTTATGTTTATCGGGAATGATACCTGTAGTTCACGAGGATGTCGGCGGGATTGTATGAAGTGGCATTTGCTGGCTATTTGCGCGCGGCGAACGCCTCTGCGAACTGGCGTGCCCGTTTGACCTCATCGCTATGCAGATAGATCGACGTGGTCGACACTGATGCATGCCGAAGGTTGTCGCGGACGGCGGTCAGTTCTGCACCATTGCCCAGCGCGTGCGTGGCGTGGGTGTGCCGCATCCAGTGCGGGCTGGCTCGCCGCAGCTTGTCCGCCAGGGGCGCATGATCGGCCTCAATCGACTTCGCCGCGAGCAGGAAAAACCCCCTCATCACGATCCACAGGCGCGCACTGCTGATGGCCGCGCCGCTGTCCATTTCGAGGCTGCCAATGATGGGGGTTGCCGGATGCCAGCGCACCGGCACAACCGGCAATCCGCGTTCGGCCAGATAACGCGCGAGCGCATCCCACGCGAGCGGTGGCAGCGCGACGCGCGCGAGCTTTTTGCCTTTACCCGTGACCCGTAACCAGTGTTCGCCGCGTGCGTCCGTTTCGGCCTGCCCAAGCGCGGCACCAACCAGCTCGCTGGCGCGCAGCCCGGTCGCATAGCCGAAATCGAGCAGGAAGCGCAGCCGCTGCGCCGCGGGTGCCGTAAGCCGAAATAATTCTGTCAATCCAGAATCCCCGAAAAGGCAAGCTGGATAGGGAAGCGCGGGATTGGGCTGACAAGATCAATTTCACTTCCAACGAAACAAAACCGTCAACTCACATGAGATCGGATTAAAGTAGTCAACTGATGTTCGAAGACCAAAGTGGCCACCCAAACAATTGATAGTATTGTGTTTTTCGTCGTTGCGAGTACGGCGAGGCGGTAGGTATAGCTTACAACATCAAAAGACCCGACTTGCGGCACTCGTATCTGATCTTAGAGGTCTTCGCCGCCTAGAAGATAAACGGTCTCCATTTATAGAACCAGTTTCTATTTGATATGGACTGCGAATTGATTGAGGGATGGCAAGCCCCGATGCAAATCATATGCTGGAAAGGTAGGCTTTTTCGTAACCTTAGATGCCGATACCCCGAGACCATCCGAGACAAGGTCAGTTCCGCATAGGCCGCGATTGACTAGCGGCGTCGCTTACCGATGACGTGATGCCTGTCGATCCTCTTAGCAAGTCCGCACGTCGAATTTCGCGTTGCGACCTTTCAGTTGACGCTTCGCATGAAGGAAGCGCCGATAGTTCCAGTGCAGGATATCTAGTCTATTGATTTTATGATGTTTTTATCACTCGGGATGGTCGCCATTAAATCAATTGACAATCTTATTTTGGAAAGGTTGACAGTTTTGTCTTGTACTACGTCGATCCGGTAGGCCGGCACCGATACAGCGACAAATTCCGCTACTGCCATACTTGCCTCGTCCGCGGTTATCACAGTGTTGTGCATCAACTCGAGTGGCTAAGCACATGTCCAGCTCACCATTGCATGCTGAAATCAGCGCGTTGGCGATGCGGACGTGAGGCGAATTATCGCGTCAATGTTCAACTTCTAGAGGCCAGGTATCGCTGCGCACACTGTTTTGCGCGGCAGGGTGGCGTGACATGGGCACCGGATAACGCAAAGCCGATGCAATCTGCTCATCGCACTGCGATGACTCGCTGCTACATTGATCACTGCCTCTGATGGGGCAGATTCGCGATACATGCTCCCGTATCGGTTCACACAGCGTTGCCGCAAGTACCAAAATCACTGACTCGCATTGTTCGACGGAAAACAGGTTGTGGATGCAGTAACGCATTTCCTTCGCATGCAAGTATCTGAATATGTGATTCATTGTTCTGGAGATGCACCGAACGTTCGCAATTGACACAATTCCTGGTGAAACCGAGACAAATTTCTCTCGTTCCACGAATTCCCAAGTCGTTGTTGCCGCCGATTACATGAGTGATTTGTCCAGCGGGACACTCACCGTCACCCATGCAAATCATCCGGCCGTAGGGGATGGTTCCGGGAGGGGGAAGCTCCTTAGGATAGACACGCGGTGGAACGTCAGATGCGCTCGCGGGTAGCGAATTGAACACGATACTTGTTACGGTGGATCCTCCCAAGGCGCACAACAATTTTAAAGCTCCACGCAAGCGCTACTGCCAGATGACAGGGTGAGAAGTGCGAATCTGCGCGGGAGCGCCGATGTGTCGTGTCAACAGCGCCGTCACTCGATGCGGACCTTCGTTGTATCGATCAGATAGTAGCCGCAGAAATCGACATATGCGCCACGGTCGGCAATTTCGGGGTTGAGAATGACGCGACCAGCTTGATCAAGGTCGGTCGCCCTCGTTCTTCCGGGCTTGTGCGACCAGCGGCCGTTGGTGTCGAAGCGATACCAATGGAAATCGACGTCTGGCGCCATGACGAGCGCTGCAAAATGGGAGTTCGGCGCGGGGTTACCATTGGGTCCGGCGACAGAAGTGAGACCGTCGCGCACCGATGCAGCACCCACATCACCACAGGCGAGAAGGTGAAACTTCGCGCCCGAGCCGACACCGGGCTGGGCTCGGCTGTTGGTGATCCGGTCGCAGGCATAGTTGTAGCAGTTGTTGTTATCGAGAATGTAGGGATCGTCGTTCCATTTGCCCGGGTTGTAGGGTGGCGCTGCGAAGATCGTGACGTCGTTCGAGAGCAGATGCGGGCCAGCAAGCTCGCGCTCGACATTTGCAACAAGCTTGGGTGTCAAATAAGGCTTGCCGGTTTCGAGGAGAAAGCGCTCGATCTCTTTGTCGTTGTCGACAAGGGAGGGCGCTTGACGCGTTTCCTCGACGATCCCTCCTCCCGCAGTCAGGAGCGCAGGGAGGGGCACGCGGCTGCTTTCGACGGAAAAGCCCCGATAGCCGAGGCGGCTTGCTACAGTCGATGGCTTTGCGAAGGTCGCACCCCGGGGCGAGGACAAAAGCGACTGCAAGATGGCGACCTGTGGGGGATCAAGCTCCCAAGACGGATCTTGTCGCCCGGAATATATGTGCAGCGTCACAACACTTGGCATCTTGGCTCTCCTTGGTTGCGAAGAAACGATTCGAATGCATCCGACTGGCCTAGCCGTTAGCTTCGCGGATAGGCGAGGAGTTGGAAACAGGCATAGCTCAAACGTTCGCCGTCGACCTCGTCGTACAGCGACTCGCCATTTTGATAAGCGCCAGTCGGATGGTCCTGAGGCAGCAGCTCATATTCTTCGGCGACGAGCATGAACGACTGCGGGTCGTAGCCCACCAGCGGCAGGTCGAAGTCCTTTCGCCAGCGATATCCACTGGCGAGTGGATCGATTTCAGGAGAAAGGGCAGCGCCTATGACGGAGTGCTGCCGCCATCCAGCGCTTACCGCATCCCAGCTGAGCAAGGAGAGGCGCAACATATTCGGCTTGTGCGACGCTTGCCCGAGCGCGGGAACCTCAAAGCCGGGCCCTTCGACTACCACTGTCCGTTTGCCTGCGCCTTTGGGGTCGCGCACCTCGACCCAGAGACGCCTCTCCGGAAGGAGCTGCACGTCATAAGCAATTGGATGGGACAGCCGAAGATGGTCGACGGCATGGGCTTGATAACGCACGAGCCCGAGGCGAACGAATGGGAGGTAGGCCGGGCCAATATCGAGCTCGATATCACAATAGAGCCCATCTTCCTCACTGAAGCGCGGCGCAAAGGGCAGGATCTTGACGCGGAGAGGTGCGATACCCGAGACGGATGATGGGGCGAGCGCGGGAACACCGTCCCCATCGCCGAGGAAGAGGGCGGCTTCGACGGGGGGCGGCGCATCGCGGAAATGATGACTGCTGAGGCGCAAGGGTACGGGCGCGCCGTTGCGCACTGGGTCGGCGCCCGCCTGGCTGATGAAACGATGATATGGCGCGAGGCGGCCCTCTTCATAGTCGCAAACGGTCTCCGGGTTGTCTTCGCCAAGGAGGATCACGCCGAGGCGCTCGTCCTCGCCTGAGGCGTACCAGCCTTCATCGAGGAAGATGCGCACATGGGCGAGACGGCGACTGCTTTCCCGCTGCCCGGCGATTTTGCTCCACGAGAAGAGTGGGAGCGCGCGATCGATGCAGGGCGGCGGTGGCCGGAAGGTGCAGTCGGTCCAGACCGTCGGCGCCGCCACGAAGCGGGAGGATTCGACGTCGTAGCGGCCGATCCATTCGCCCGTCGCCGGCGGGTCGGGCGCCTCAGGATAGAACGGGATGAAGGCCGAAGTCGCGACCATTTTGACTGCGAGCGCACGGGCGCGGCCGTCCCGGAACGCGTGGGTGAGCATACGAAGTTCGCCGGGCTTGCCGGTGACGCGTGCATGCCGTTGCGCCGCGAGGCTGGACAATCTGGGCTCGGGGGCCGAGCGAAGGAGGTTGATCTGCCCCTCCCCGCCCAGCCGCTCGACTTCGAGCGCGAACAATTGGGCGGTTTCGGATGCGATGTTCCGAATCCAGCGACCGTTGGCGGCGCGGCTCACCGTCCCTTCGTTGAATTCGCACCAAACCGCTTCGCAACGCAGATTTCCCGTCGACTTTCGATCGATATCCACCCGGCCGGTGAAGAAGGTCGTCGTCCCACCCTCTTCGCTGGACCAGCAGCGCATATCGATGCCGCTCGCCTCATAGCGTAGGACCTTTTGCGCCCAAGTCTCGAGCGCGCCGGCTGGCGGAGAGCCAGGATCATCGTTCGCGACAGTAACAGTTACAGCGCGAAGGCCGATCCCAGTCGAACTAGGCATCTCGTCTGGCGTTTCCTTGGGAGTAAAATCGGGGCTTCGCAGAGGTTTTCTGACGGCGTGGACAAGCTTCAGCGCAACCGCTCCGCCATCGCCAAGCTTGGTGTCGCCGGCAAGGGTCAGTTGATAGGTCTCGCCCTTGGGTAATTGGGCTTTGAGATAGGGGAGATTTACGGACCTGCCGTCGACATCGCGAAGTGCGATCTCGCGGGTGGCAGCGAACGAGGCGGCATCCGCAGCAGGCACAAGGTCGACGATAATCGGGAGCGCGTCAGCCGGCCCTTGCGGGCTCTTCCAGAAGTCGCGGTCGGCGGTCGTCAACGGCGTGTCGCTTCCGAGGACCGAGAGACGCTCAAGCGATGCCATGAGGCGAGCACCATTTGCGTCGGGGAAGAATGATGCAGTGGGCGAGGCCGGTGCTCGCCGTCGACCGAGGATTGCGACAGTACCGCGGGACTGGCGATATTTGATTTTCATATAGTCCGGACTTCCAATTTCGATCTCAGGACGTCGGCGGCCGTCCAAGGGGACCGGCATCAGCATGTTACCCTCGAGGAAGCGAATGCTTCCAAGCGACCGCCCGAAACGAGCCTCGGGAAAGCGCCCGTCTTCTCCGAAGAGCCAAAGCGCTGCCTTGCCACCCGAGAAGGCCCCGAGCGGCCGGTCGTCGTGGAGCGAGGGCGCGTCGAAGAGCCGCTGTTGTTCGGCGCCATCGAAGCTCCCGCGCGGCGGTGTCACGAGCCGCCTTGCCGATCCCTCGCCGTCGCGAACCACGAGTATCTCGTTCGCCTCGCCGGCGGTTTCAATCTCCGGGTCGTTCGCAAGGACGATCGGATCGTCCCAAGCGAGATGTACGTCGGGCGGCGGAAGCTGCACTGACGGGAAGAGATAAGGTCTGCCACGGTCGTCGCCGATCACGATCGATGGGTTGTGCGCATAGCTCCAGGCCGCCTCGTCGAAGAGGGGCCCCGACCCGTTCACATACACCAGCCGGCACCCGCAGGCATATCCGATACTTTCGCGCAGCGGCGGCATCGTCACGCCGGTGTGGGGATCCGGAAGCCTATAGGTCAACTGCAAGGCGAGGTCGCGCGCAGGATCGACGGTCGGCGCGGGATCGCCCGGCCGCTGGACGTGTACGGCGAGACTCTCGCCGGCCCACACCATAAGTTCGTCTTCGCGGCTGATCTTGCCGTCTTTATATTCGGTAATGGCGAGCGCATAGCCATGGTCGCGCGGCGCGAGTTGGGCGATCAGCGGCTCAGCGTAGAACGCCGGGTCGAGCTCGTCGTGCACACAGCTTATTGTCCTTGCCGTCACCGGCCGCCACCGCTCCGGGGGCATGCCGAGACCGACTGCGCCGCGTTTCGCGATCCCGATATCGGGTCTCACCCCGGCAAGCATGTCTTCGAGATAGTTGACGGTGATGGGGCCGCTCGTCGCGCGCTTCTCTGTCTCCTCCAGTTGCTGCGGGGTCGCTCGGTCGTATAACGCGAGGCCGCGCCGATAGCGTTTGAGGTCGGGACTTTTCTCATTCTCCGTGGTCCTGACGAGGTCATGGAGGGTATTGACCGCATCATCAGCGCGCAGCGCAAAACGTGGCTCGCTGCCGTCGATCGTCGCGCCGAGGTTGAGATAACCTTGGCGAAAGAGCTTTGCTGACGCGACAGCATCCGGATTAGGCGCAGGTCCGAAATAGCTACCGTCGAGGTCAAAGGCGGTCCAGGCCGTCTCGCCGCCGACGCGGTTCCCTGCCTCGTCAACGAACTCGGCGGCGATGGCGCCGGTTGTAAGGCCCTCGAGGCTGGAGCGCGGGATCTCGACCTGGACGCCAAGCCCGAGGTAATGGGTCAGGGTCGGCAGCGCGAGGAGCGCGCTCAGCTTGCGCCCGGCCGCTTGCTCGGGCTTGGCGCCCCAGTCCAGCGTATCCGGCTCTTTGACGGGCGGCTTGGGTTCTTTCTCGCCGAAGAGGCGCGTCCAATGGTCGCGGAACATCGTCGCGATCTCGGCCTCGAACTTGGCGGCAAAGACAAGGGCATGGGTGGCCGGATCGTCGCCCTGAGAGAGCAGATGGTCGATGCCGCGCCTTAGACGGTCAAGCTGCTCGGCGCGCGCGGCCATCGAATCGCTAGCAAGCGATTTCGCTAAGGGCGCGGCAAGCGGACTGGGTCCGGCGGCCATCCAGCCTGTGATGCGCTGGGCAAGCCCCCTGATGTCGCGCGCGAGTCCGGTTCGGTCAAGAGGCACCCGCGCCTCGCGCCATAGGTGAAGCTTGTCGAGAAATAGCTGGAGATCCGCGACGCGCGAGGAGGCGATGGGGGGCGGCATCGCCGGCTCGGCGCTCATGGACGCGATCGAGTCCATGAGCGCGGTAAAGCCCACGGGCTTGAATATCTCTTGCCACATCGCTGTCGCAGCATCGCGCCGCGTCTTGCCCTTGTAGTATTGGCTAGGATCGAAGAACGCGCCAAGCTGCGAGCGAGCGGGCACTGCCCTCAGCTCAGTGACCTGTCCGGCAGCCAAAGTCCCGATGCGAATGCGCATGCGTTCGGCAAGGCGCGCAATCTCCTTTGGCCAGCTGTCGATCGCGATGGCACCTGCGATTTTGGCGCTTGGTGTCACCTGGATGCCGATCCGAAGTGTGTTGCTGTCTGCGCGGTCGGGAATGGCGAGCAACTCCGCACCGGCGGTCGAGCGTTGCGTAGTCATGCTGCCTCCAGGAGCTCAAGGTCGAAGAAGGCGCGATAGGATTGCCATTGTGTTTCCTTGACTGGCACCTGGGTCCTGATGAGTGTGGGCGTCGTGGCCGATAGCGATAGACGGTTAAGCGCTTGCGGGTCGCTGCCGTTGCTAAGGCGGTAGCGCGCCGATACGCTGTAACTTAAGCGCACGAAGCCGACCTTAAAGGAGAAGCTGTAGGTGGTCTCGCCGAAGAGCGCGCCGCCTGTCGTTTGAGTAAGCGCGACTCGGAGACTGACGCTGGTTGAGAAGCAGGCGATGTTGCCCTCGCCGACTGCTTCGAAGAGCGCCGTAATTAGGTGCGCTTTCTTGCCGTCGGTAGTTGTGAGGCTCTCGACGCGAATGCCCGCCACGATCCGCCCTTGCGCGTCGAGTGGACCGAATTTAATAGCAGCAACGCCGCCGAACACGAAGGCGAGATCGATGGACTCGATCCCGTCGGTGCTACAGGTGATGCGGATCCAGCCGCCGCCGCCATAAGGCGGGCTTGAAATGAGGAATGGACGGTCCCGGCTTGCGAGCGCGAAGCGGAACAGAGCGCGGCCCTTCGAGACGCTGTCAGCCGAAAAAGGAAGGATGGCGGAAATGCGGAAAGCGACGTTGATGAACTGCAGCGAGCCGATCTGGATGATGCCGGCATCGTAGACATAGCCGACCTCGATCCCCGGGAATTCCTGGGCAGCGCAAAGATAAAAGCCACTGCCCTGAGGCGTCAGCCATTGCTGCAGGTTTTCTACGAATTTGAGGTACGTGCCGATCTTCACGTCCTTGACCTGGACTGCGAAGTCGGGTGTTGCGCCGTTGACGGAGGTGAAGCGTGTCTCCTCAAAGGAGATGGTGAGCATGCAAAAATCTGCTCCGAGGAGCCGCAGTTCGAAGGGCCGCAGGACCCCGTTGATATCGACCTCGCGCTTACCGGTCACGACGTCGAATGAAAAACGGCCGTCGATCCATAGATGCCAATTAAATCCAGCCTTTGCCGCGGGATGTCCAATCGGTGGATCGCTTGGACGTTTGCCGGGCGGCGCATCGTCGGTCGGCTTGAAGATCCAGCCATTCTCCGAATCAGGAAAGCGCTTGAGCGCAGTCGGCCAGAAATAGCGCGTCTGGAGCTTGGTGGGTACTAACTGTAGGACGAGCGCGCGAACTTCTTCTTCAATCCTTTCGAGTTCGTGGCGCAATGCCTCGGTGAGCGTTTGCCCTACATCCGTAAGGCCGAGCGCTTCCACGGCGGCGACAGCCTTGTTTAGCGCGCCTTGGTGACGGCGATACCGGTCGATCAGCGCTGAGACCGTCGTGACATCGGGGTTGTTGGCGATGGCTTGGACCTCGCCCTTTTCAAGCGCCACATCTTGGCGCGCAGCAGCCAGCGTATCGATCTTTTCATCGCCGCCGAGCGCCAGCCGGTAGACCTTGTTCAGGGTCTCGTTGTGGAGATCGGTATCGAGAATGCGCGCAAACACCGTCTCGGCAAGGCTGTAAATCGGAATCAACGCCGCCATGAAGGGAGCAAGAACGTTCTCGATGGCCTTGTCCATCGCTGTCAGAGTGTCGGAAGTAAAGCCTACACTTTGCATCAAGAATGCGGCGAGGCGGCGATCGAGTGCCTCCTGGAACGTCTTGACCTCTCCATCGAGGAGCGCCCGAAGCCGGTCAGTCTCGATCGCGCCAGAGAGTTCGGCCCGGAGGGCGGCGGCATCGAGCGCGACCGTTCGGGCGGCGGCGTCGAGCCTGTCGAGATAGTCCTTAGGCGAAATGGCCGCCGCTTTGATCTGTGCGATCGCGGCATCGAGTAGCGGTTGTGGGCCGGCGAGCGCATCGATGCCCGTCAGGCCGCGCGAGAGTGCGGCGCATTGCTTCACGATCTCGTCGAACGAGGTTTGTACTGCCGGCACCGGGTTGCCGTGCAAAAGATGCGCCTCAATTACTTCGCAGCCGCGGGCGATCTCGACGAGGCTGTCCGTCGTCGACCGCCGCAGTCGAACTATGGCTGCCAGCGGATCGAGATAGTCGTGCGTCAGTGCACAGGCCGTGTCCCCCGCCTGGGCGAGCCTGTGCCGCTGCGCGTCGAGGCGCGTGATCGCTTCGAGCACATCTTCGGTCGCTGCATTGATCGCGGCGAGTGCCGCGCGCAGCGGCAATCCGATCGGGTTCGGCGGAACCTGAATCTGGCCCGCGGCGGTCTTGATCGCGTGTGCAGCGGCATCGAGGTCGGCGCTTGCCGCAAGGACACCGTCGCCGATGAGTTTAGCGGCCGCACTGACGGAGTCGCACACGCCTTGCAGGCGCCGCCCGGCCTTTGCGATGGCCGCGATCTCGCTGCACCCGAGCACTGCGTCGAATAGGTTGACGACGATGGCAATGGCGTGCGAGAAGGCTGCGCTCGCGGCGTTCTCGAGAAGCGCCTTTAAGCGTGCGGCAAGCGCGTTTGCCTCGTCCATGAGGGGCGCGAAAACGACCCGCTTGAGGCGGTTGCCAACAAAGATGGAGAGTTCCTCGAGCAGCGCACTCGCATCTTCGGTCGCGATTGCATGCACCGTGGGAAGCAGGGAGGCAACTCGGCCTTTGAGCGCCATGGTCGCCTCGGCCGGGAACGTGTCGAGTACGCCAGTCACGAAGGTAAGCGCTTCGTCGGGCGACATTGTGCCGCTCGATGGCGTCACGATTTTCGCAAAATCTCCGGCGAGTCCATCAAGGAACGCCTGTTGGATCTGCGCCGTTCGGATATCGTCGACACGGGGGTCATAAGGCTGGAGGCGATCGGCGACAAGGGATACGCCGGCCCTGAGAGCTGATGCAATTGTGGCGCGCCGGTCTTCAAGCGCCAGATCGAGACGGGCACCTAGGTCAGCTTCGCGATCCAGGATTTCAAGAAGGCTCTGCCAGGCCTGATCAAAGGCAGCTCCGTAGAGGCCTTCTTTAAGTCCGCGCAGCGCCGCCACCGGATCTTTGAAGATCTCGGTGCAGCTCAGCATCCCTCGGGCTCCGAAGAGAACGGTGCCGAAGTTCGCGTCGTCGATCGCCGCGCAGAAGGCGTCCCGGACCCATTTTAGAATCAGGGACCATGCTGCAGTTGCCTTGTCGTTGATTTCTCTGTCGGCCTTGCCGACCAGGAGTTCAAAGGACTGACGGACGGCCCCGATGACTTCCTCGAACACGTCGGGGACCGGATCCTTGATTACGTCGGCGACCGCGTCGAGTATGTTTCGAAGGAGAGGCGCAAGTGCATCGACCGGTGGACGAATCTCTTCAGCCGTGTTGGCGCTGATTGCCTCGTCGAGTCGCTCGCGGACCGCTGAGGGCTTACCACGGAAGGGCGCAATGGCCTGCATCAGGCTCGGATAAACATCTTGGAGATGGAGTTTTGACTTGACGAGAAGCGTATCGGCCTTCGCGATTCCGGCCTCAAGGCGGCCGATAAGATCGGGGTCGACATAGAGCGCCTCGCGTAAGCCACGTGCGACGCTCTGTACCAGGACGAACTCCGTGCGTGCGCCGAGCATGGTTTCGTCGAGCAGTCGCGGAGCTTGATCGAGCGACAGGATGGCGGTTGCACCTCTGACGATATCGGCGAGGTGTACGACGCCCAGGAGCTTAGCGTCGTTCCCAAAAAACTGACCTGGATCGAATTCGCCAGCGACCGCCAGGCCGAAATCCGGTGGGCTGCTAGCAAGCGCGTGCTTCGTCGATCCGCCGACCGGGCCGGTCAAGCGTGAGACGGCCGCCACGTTGAGATCGGCCGATGCGACGCCCCCGCTGCGATCGGCGCGCGCTGAGGATCGCATCGGCAAAGCCGATTGGCCGAGCGTCAGGAATATCTGGTGCGCCGTGTCGATGCCTTCTCGCTTGTAGCCGTCGAAATAGCGGACCTCGACCTGGCCATGGGGGAGGCCGAGCATTTGCTCTATGTTCTGCATGGCGACGAAACCGCGCTCCATGAGCGGGTAAAACGCCGGCTGGTCCGCACCTTCCATCCGCCCGTCGCGCGCGAAATGTTCTCCGCCGTCCGGACCGTCGCGCCGCCCCTGCGCGGCGAGAATCCATCGCGTGGTATCGAAGCTGGTGTCGCCCTCACGTTTGGGCTTGGCATACCGATGGCGGGCGCCGCCGAGCCACGCGGACCGGCGGTCGTCGTCTTGGGCATTGTAAAAGTCAACGAGCGCACGCATGACGTCCTGTCGGCTAATGACGTCATTGCGAACGAAGATGAACTTGCTGCGGACGCTGGCCGCGTCCTCGGTGGACCATTCAAAGAGAATGTCCGAGAGCGTGTTGCCCTCGATCGCTTGTGGCCAGAAGATCGCCCCTTGGGGGATCGGCTTGGCATCAGAGGGGAGTGTCAGCTGTATGTCGAGGATTGGGGCGAGGTCGGGCGTCACCAGCGTCTTAAGTTCGACACGGCGCGGTGGGAACTCTCGTCCGTCAAAAGGTTGGTAAGGACCCGGGTAGCTGCGCGGCTTCTTGGGCGTCACGATAAAGTGCCGCTTGATGAGATAGGAAATCGGGTTCTGGGCGTAGTCGGGATAGATGGCGCGCTCAACAACCGTGATCAGCGAGGCTCGGATGCCGTGCGGGAAGAGATATGCCTTTTCGACCGCCACAACTTGCGTGTCGCGGCCGAGGTATCCGCGATAGGTGAGCCGCTCGAGGTTGAGGCCGATCGGATCTCCCTTTGCGTCCCAGAACAGGCTCGGTGGGTCGCCCTTCCACGTGAAGTTCGCAAATCCTCCGAGAGCGCTGGCGATCAGGTCACCGTCCTCGAAAGGCGTGGCCAGCGCGATTCCGCTGTCACGATTAACATAGCCATGGCAAGAGTCAATTGCGGTCAGAAATCCGATAGGTATATCTGGCCGCACTACTGTTGGGCGGGGAACGGCGGCGCTGTTTGTCACGAGATCTTCGCTGGCCGCGGGATCAGCGACGAGGCGGCGCAGCCCAGGCAGGCCATAGACGGATGTCTGCGCAACGATTTCCCAATGATGACGCCGGCTGAGCGACAGCATCGGGACGGCCGCGACCGGCGGTTCGTCGAGATCGGCCGGAAAGACATGGGGCTCGAGCCGAGTCGACCATACGGCGCGAACAGATCTGCGTCCGGTCCTGTCGAGACGTGCGGTCCAGATCGGCGCTGCGCCAGCATCGGGAAAGTCTTTCGGCACGACCCATTTCCCGGCGCCAGAAGGCGAGAGGATGAGCCGGCTCGGCATTTCGATGGCGGTTTCCCCATTCGCGGGCCCCTCGAGGCCTGCAGCGATCGCCGCCTGCGCGTCGTTGAGCGAGAGATTCTTGAGATCCGGGACGGTCATCCCCGGAAAAGCCGCCGCGAGCTGGTCAGCGATTTCCGGGCCGATGCCTGCCCGTCGGTGGACGATGGGCTGCAGCGGGGTCCAGTCGGTCAGATCGCTCAATCTCAGCTCGGGCAACCAGTTGATCTGATCCGGGATCGCGAACACCAGCCGAGAAGGTTGGGCCATGCGCACCGGCATCGGCCCCCAGTCGGTGGCCTCCTCGCACGAGCCCGTTGCGAGCGGCTTTTGCTTGATGCCTTCCGCGACATGCTGCGGGGGGAAAATGACGCGCAGCTTTCGCCGCGGAACCCCGCCTATTCGCGAGAGATGCGGTCTTCGAGATGTGCTGAGTCCGGTGCAGGTCAGCCCCCTGATATGGAAGAGGAGGTCGACATGATCACGAGGCCTGATGACCCGTATGACGCACCCGAGCTTGTAGTTGGTGACCGTGAAGAGTTCATCGGCCGATTCGGCTTGGCTTGTTGCCGTTAGGGCAAGACTGACGGTTTGTTGAGCTGCGCCGAAGTCCCAGTCCAAATCCGCCATAAGCCCCCCAAAGTTGGATCAGAGCAGAGGTTTAAACCGCCCGCACCCAACAAGCAAAGCATTCGATACGGTCGCAAGCTCCAAGCGAGAGAAGTCAAAGCGAAAGTGCCGTCTGAGCCATTTTCACCGGTCTCGCCGTTATTCCCTGCATCGCCAAGTTCGCCCGGACCTCCGCCTCGTTTTCGGAAAGCCGTGGCGGGCGCGCTGGGGGCCGCCCGGCCGCGACTAACGACGCTGCTGGACCGCACGTCCGAAGATTGATCAGCACAATTTCAAAATTTGTCGACGGGTAGTGTGAATACAGTATTTCTTTGGCCAGATTGAAGGTCGCGCACCGTGATTGCTGGGATGAACATGTCGGTTTAATTCCTTCTTATCCGAGACTAAATACATTAGTTTCACGTACTCAATAAATGCGTGAAATCCAAAGTCGCCTTGATAGCCATTCCCGTAATCGCAGTGCATCGCCACGACTCATTGACTGCTGCTGCCAGTGACACGACGGCTTGCTAGATTCGAGATCCGTGTCAGATATTTGGATTGTTTTATTTTTTTAAACTATCTGCAAGCTGTCTGAAGACTAGATTAGGTGATGTTTTTCGCAGTTGATGTTAGGGCATCTACCGAATTGAATCTTTGGATATCTGTGTGAAGCCGAACAGACTTTAGATTTTTTAACTACAGGAGAGTGCGTCGGTGCCGTTTTCTATCATGCCTCAACGCCGGACCGATGGAGAGTACTGCTGCGCTGAACTTGAAGCTTTCGAGCGACTCATGTCATTGACGGTGTAGAGGGCGAACTGCCATTTCCGTAAATTGTGTGCTTTTATGAGACACTGACGATGCGAGCGCCCGACGGGCGATAACATCCCTCAGCAAACTGATCTGACGTATCGCTCGCGGCTAATTACGTGGTTATAGTTTGCACTTGGCTGCCCGTTGTGAGGGCCGACCTTGTGCGGCGCCGGAACTGTGCGTCTAGGGGGATTCACATTGCGCAGCTCTGAATACTCGGCGACAGACAGCTGAGTGCCCTCATTTCGACTTTCTTATTTCACGATTTAAGTCCCGGAGTCGTGCTGCAATATTTCTATGTATACAGATCGTTAAAATAAAAAAATTAGTGTGCAAAATTCCGAGATGACATGTAAGACGGAATCGCATTGCATTGGAAAATGACGATATTTAATTAGTCGGCCCTGAACAATTCTTTTCGTCGGTCACTCAACTCATGCTGTTGGCACGACGGCAACGGTACGGTTTAGCAAGGCGATGAGGACGAGGGCGTAAAAAAGCTTCAGCTTCCTGAGGATCATCCGCAGATTGTGGCCTGCGCCGCACAACACTGCCTACATCGCGTCACCGAGCGCGCCTTTGCGCCAGTTGCGATCGAGTTTTCCGTCTGCTTTCATGTGACCGATGGCAGGCTCGATTGCGCTTCGCCGCTTGATCATCGCGCGTAGTCCGCGCGTGATACCACGCCGCAAACCCGGGTGGTGGATCTTCACGCCGTCGATGGCGACACCCTTGTAGCCGCGATCCACGATGGCGGCTTCCGGCCTCACCTCGCTCAGAATCGCCGCCTGCTCCAACGCTTCGGCAAGCGTGTGACCATCGTACGGACTGCCCGGCATCGAGCGCATGCCAACTATCAGTCCTTCCTTGTGCGTCGTCGTGATCGACACTTTCGCGCCGAACTCATAGGGCGTACGCGCCTTGCCTTTGGCCAGACATTCGACTTCCGGTGCATGCAGCGCGTAGAGCTTGCTTTTGTCCTTCGGCTTCTGCGAGAGAATCCGCTTCGTGCGGTCAATCAGTTCTTGCAAGGCGACGCGGCCTGACTCTGCCACTTGGGTGACCCGTCGCTCCACATCGCGCATCATCCGCCCAACGCGCGAGCGCAGCGTGCGCAGCGTGCGCAACGCCTTCTTCATACGCTTATACTGCTTCGCGTGAGCGTAGCGGCCAATCTGCAGTCCCAGACGCGGCGCCTCGCGGTTGTAGTTCTGGCGCAGCTTCAGGCCGTTGCGGGCCGCAGCCTTCACCAGATGTTCGCGACACCGTTTGAGTAATCGCGAATCGGTTGGATGGGCAATCGCCGTCGGCATAACCGTCGTGTCTACAATCACGCGCTTAACGCGCGAGGGCCTTGATCACACCGGCGCGTCTGGCGGCTTCGATCGTCTCGGTCAGCAGTTCTTCAACGCCGGCTTCGCCCAGCCGCTTGCGCCAGCGCGTCAGGCTCGACGGGTCGATCGGCGGCTCGGTCTGCAAGTAAGTTTCGTCCGTGAACACCTGCCCAATACGGGTTGTCCATCCATTGCCAGACGACCTCTTCGTCCGACAGATCGAACGCGTGATGCAAATACAGTAGCCCGGCAATCAGGCAATCAGACGCGGCGAACTCGCGGGTCGACCTTTGCTGGACACGAAGCTCTCGCTCATCAACATGCCCAGCCGTTCCCAGTTGATGAGTTCGGCCAGTCGCTCCAACGGATGCTTCAGATTGATCTGCTCGCGCAGCGGATGCCGGAAGAAATCTTGTTCCGACACAGGCGTCTTCGGACCTATCTGCACCTCACCGGGAATTGCAGAATTCACGCATCAATATGCCAGGTCCCTGTAATTCTCACACCATTTCCGACCCAAAGCCTCACTAGAGATGGCTCTGCAGATTGTTCAGGGTCGACTAATTAGCGGAACGCGACATAAATTGGTGAAATCTAAACCGAAGTGGTCAGCGGGTGTCCCGGCATATAAGTCTCTCGGAGACTAGCTACTTGCGATCGGAACACCTATGATTGTTTGAGCATTTGAGCGCCGGGACATGCCTATGAAAACTATCTCGATGATATGAACCACCGTTCTTTATCAAGAGAGACTGTGGCATCGAGACTAGGCTTTAGAGGTGTTAACAGCACTTCGTGTAGCCGGTCCCAGACGCCGGCAGCCTGCCAGTCTCGTAGACGGCGCCAGCAACTCATGCCGATGCCGTAACCCATCTCGAGTGCCAGCGGGTCCCCGCGCAGGCTCGTCTACAAGATGAACAGGATGCCGGTTAGCACGGCCGGTCATCCAGTGGTCTGCGTCTGGAATATCGTGAGCGGCGAGGTTTGGCTGGGGGCAGCAAGAGAGGGTTCAATGAGTGCCCACAACTAATGATCGAGTAGTTTGGCCATGGCCTCTTCGTCACTGAAACAATGACGAGATCAAAAGTAATCGTTGGAAGTTGACAGACCAAGGCAATCATTTAATGCTTCTTAGTGAGGCGAGCCTAGACGAGGAGCCTCAAAGGGAGACGTCGATGACGACACTCTATGACTTCGGATACAACGGCCTGACCACCGGGCCACAAGTACACGCGGCAGGCGAACGGGACTTGTTGGTGGTACTCGCAAATCTAAATGGCAAGCCGGTTCAGCATCCAACCTCAAGCTATGAAGAGATTCTGTTTCCCAGTATTTTCGCATTCAACAACACCGGGCCATACTATCCGGGCAATGTAAAAGATTACTACTCTGTGAATTCATGCGGGCGTTTCACGTGGCGGCATGCTAAAACCGTCGGACCAATCGACCTTTCGCCTGAATTAAGTGAAATGGACCTCGGGGCTAGAAGACCAGCGATAGTGGATATCGTGCGCGACAGTGGGCTGTTTAACTTCACCGATTATAACTACCCATGGGGGAATTCAGATCCGTCAAAGCGTGAAATAGGTGTACTAATCATTGATAGCGGCGATAGTTCTATTGGCCAGACTGATGACACCTATAAACGGATAAGCGTTGTGAGTGGTATCACGAGCCTGACGCTTTCCGCTCACGAGCTCGCGCACCAGCTAGGAAGCATTGATCTCTACGGTTACCGAAATCTGAACTCACAGCTAACGCTTACTGGTCCACACGAAGGTAAAGATGGAGGAACTCAAGCTTGGCATCTGGACCCTTGGCATAAAATGCGGTTCGGGTGGTGCGAGCCCCGGCTGCATCAGCTGACGCCAGATGTCATGCCGCTGCGCCTTACTGCACCCGGGGCTCAGGATCCTGCTGGCGCAGTTATCCTCTACGATCAGGGCCGAGGAACGAACGAGTACTTTATCCTTGAGTTCCGAAATCCACGACAATCCGCTGGAAGGGGAGATGGCGCAGGCGTGGCCAGCTCGGGTTACGACGCGAATGCCTCAACCACGGGTATCGCGATTTGGCATGTCCAGACAGACAACGCCTTTAATCCGATCGAGCATGCTCCCTTGGGGCCGGACGGCCAACCCAAAAAATATAATTGTATCTTTGTCGACGCTGACCCCGGAGGCAGCTTAGATCCGATTTTGGATCAACCATATCCGGATTTCCAGATCGGCGGCACGAGGCTTTGGAGCGCTCGAAAGGTCACCCCGCCATTGCGCTGGCTGGATGGCAGCTCTACGGGAATCAAGCTGGCAGTGTTGGACTATGCGGTCGACGCCGACATCGCAGAGGTCGTTATTTTAGATGAGGCAGTAGATATCGATTCTGCTCGTCTATGGCCCTCTAGTCACAGCAGTCAAAATCTAATTGTGTCAACGTGGGGTTTGCGCGGCAACTTCGAATTACTTGCTCTCATCGGTGGATCCCTCATGCACTGCTGGCGAGAAAATGATCTATTGTCGCCGTTGTGGCACGGGCCATTTCCCGCAAGCGCATCTGACTCTGCGCAACCTCCAGCTGATCCGACCGGCATGGTCGCGCCGGTGGCACCCGTCGCAAAGGTGCCGGTTGCGGTGTCGCTGATTCAGAGTAACTACGGAAGTCCGGGGAATCTCGAAGCGGTGATTCGAGTCCATCCAGCAGTTGGAAAGGACTGGCTCGAGCATAAAGTCCGTGGTGCCGGCGGTTGGCATGCCTCACGGGCTATTCGCGTTGACAACCGGTTACTCGATGGAGTTACCGGAAACCCGGCATTCATACAATCGGATTTTGGTCACAAAGGGAATTTCGAACTGCTTGTAGCAGTCGGAACCGAACTCAGACATTACTATCGGGACAACGATCATCCGAATCTGCCGTGGCAAGGGCCGATTTTAGTGCATGACTGGAGTTATACTGCCGGCGTTAATATCGACCGTGCCCAACTCGCCCGTTGGCCTACTCACGTTTCGCTGATACAGAGTCGCCCCGGGTTCGGTAGCTTCGTGGCGGTGGTTCTAGTTGAGGCTATGGAGGGTGCGAACACTCTCGTGCTCTTCGAGATGGATAGCAACGGATGGCACGGGCCTTGGCCTATCTTTGCTGAGGGGGGGCAGATTCAAGGCTTAACGGGGAATCCGGCGCTCATCCAATCGGGCTATGGTGAGAATGGGAACTTCGAGTTACTGGTGCCTGTCGGGCAGCAAGTACATCATTATTGGCGCGACAACGATGCGCCTAAGCCTAAGTGGCATGGTCCGTTGGTCGCCGCCGATCTAGGTGGCATTAATCTGGAGCTTTTTAGGACGTTTGCAGAGACACCTCTTTCGGTTGCCCTCGTCCAAAACAGCCTGCATCCGCTGGGAGACCTCGAAGCGATTGTTCGCGTTCGACCGCACGTCGGAAACGACTATTTGCTGACGCTCGTGCGCGGTTCTAAGGGCTGGCATCGCGCTCCGTTGGTCGCAGACGGTACGCGACTCGACGAAGTCTCGGGCTTTTAACTTATTGCACTCCTAGCATAGGCAAGCGCAGCGCGTCCGCCCAGAAGTGCGGATCCCGCGTCGGCGAACTGAGGCGCAGAGTTTTCGCCGTCGTGGAAGACGTTGGCCCCTCCAAATGACGGGGAAGCAGACAGAAGGCGAGCTTCAACGAGGTAGCAAGGAGAGCTTCGTCCGCTAACGCGTAGTTTGCGGCAAGCAACGACTCGTTCCACGGATGGTAGGGTGAATGTGCCTTTCCTGACTAAGCCAACGAGGCGCACGATTCGCGCGCCCATCGATCGTGATTCATCTAGCTGGGCTTCGCCTGTCGATCGCTTCGCCGGGCCGCGCGATACCGCTGCGTCTCATCCGCGGTAAGATTCTCCACCGCTTGGACTTGCGCGCGATATTAGAACGATTTTTTCGATCATATGCATTTGGACGTTTGAACAGCATCGGTTGGAAACGGGCTTCACTAGCGATAAACGGGCTGAGGATTTGCTTTCCGTCCAATTTTCGGCGATGTATGGCAATTCGCGCTTTGACTCCAGCGCGACGCTGTGTCCTATCGCTCGCTTCGTCGCCGCGCGTTGGATGAATCGCCCCGGATTTTGTGGAGGCTCCAACTCTTGAGGGAAATGGAGCCATGAACAAGAAGGTAACCAAGTTTTCCCCGGAAGTGCGAGAGCGCGCAGTGCGTTTGGTGCGCGAGCCGCGTAGCGAACATCCATCGATGTGGGCGGCGGTCGAATCGATTGCGCCGATGATCGGCTGCACACCGCAGACACTGCACGAGTGGGTCAAGCGCGACCAGGTCGACCACGGTGAGCGCGATGGCACCACAGACGAGCGCGAGCGCCTCAAGGCCTTGAAGCGCGAAGTCAAGGAGTTGCGTCGTGTCAACGAAGTTCTCAAGGTCGCGAGCGCGTTTTTCGCCCAGGCGGAGCTCGACCGCCGTTTCAAGTCCTGAAGGCCTTCATCGATCAGCATCTCGACACCTTCGGGGAAGAGCCGATCTGCAAGGTCTTGCGGATTGCCCCGTCGGGCTACCGACGCCATGCCGCGCAGCTTCGTGATCCGTCGCGGCGCTCTGTTCGCGCAATCCTGAAGCGCATGATGGCTGAGGGAAATGACTGTCAGCCGCTAAACGGCGAACGATCACACTACTGCAAATTGTCAACAATCCAGCCTTGAGAGTCCAACGGCCGCTTCTGGCGGTCTGTACTCGTTCACAGGAACTGCCCGAACGCTGCCGTTGAAGATTTCAACGGCAGCTGAAGGTCACCTTCGTTGAACTGATGCTCTCGGCTATGGGGCGACATTCGCGATTGAGGGCATCTAGGCATCCGTATGTCCGCTCGCACAGGTCAGCCGCCGGCCCACTTGCGACGCGCCACTGTTAATGCCCAACTGTTCCGTTCGTTATCGAACATACAAATCAACCGTAAACGTTAAGACTTAAAAAGGAAAAGTTGCATGCTGATAAGGCTGCTGACTTGACACGTTTGCCGCGTCATAGCCTAAGTGAAGGACGCTAACTGCCGCAGGCAGGGAGGAAGCGTGGAAATGCAACCTAACGACGACCCTTCGTATTCGAAAGGAGGGACGGCGGGCCATAGTTATGGCGACCGCCTTCTTGCTACTTGCGGCTATTTGTTGATCATTGCTTCGGTTTTGTGCTTTGGCGTAATTGCTTGGCTAAAGCTTCACGAATCCCTTGGTACGACAGGTTCCAAGCGGTATGAGGACATGCTCGATCTTTTGCAGCACGAGTCCGGGACTATCAGTTTGCTCATAATCGCAGTCGTCGCGGCCAGTCTTGGGAAAGGTTTGCTGATAACCGTACATATGGCGGATGCGCGAACTATCCCCTACGAAGACTTGGAGCTAGTTGAACAGGCGGTAAAAGATGGGAAGCCTGAACCAATTGACCAGTACGTTAGACTGCGAAGTCTCACGGGCATGTCGGGTACTTTCACAAAACTTGGTATTACTGGCTTGCCTTTAACGACAGTCGCGCTGACATTGATTTTCTCGTTTATGTCTTTACTCCCTATCGCTCGCGCTGAGAGCTTTCTCGATCTTGCAAAGCTCACTTTGGGTGCATTTATCGGATCGTTCGTTCAGAGGCAAGTTGAACAGAGACGACAGGCAACATCCGATGCGGAGAGGGGCCTCACGCGTAGGCCGGACTTGCCTACGTAGCTTTGAATGATTTAAATACGAGACGGTTTTCGGGATTCAGCAAGTTCTTTCAGAGACTGTACAGACTAGAGACATAGCGGAAGATCCGGCGCGAAGCATATCGTGACTGCCACGGCAGACTCAGCTTCGCTCGACGAGATTGCGCAACTATCTGTCTGGCTATCAAATAACAGATCCAGCTTCGCCAAGAAACCTGCTTGCAGGAAAGGGGCCTTTAGGACGAGGCGATGCCTTGTGAGACAACGCCCAGGTGGCCGGACCAACACACCTGCAGTACTTGCGAAGCATGCCTATTCGCGCTGTAGCCTTGCAGCACATTGGTCATGGATTTTGCCGACGAGGGGCACGCGATAATCGAGACACCCACCTCAAGTAAAAAGTGACGCCACTGCCTTCTCAGTGCTGCGTCCCAAGGTCACGAGGACGTCAGGTGCCAGGTCGACCGCCATGCGGACGACGCTTACTCTGTCCCCCATTCTGGATGCGCACCGTTGGCGCGCATCCAGACGAGCGAGAGTTCGACCACATGATCCGTCCTGAGTCAGTCACCGGTGCGTGCCATGGCCACAAGTTCGCCGACCACGAGATAGCACAGCATTTCTGCTCCGGCCTCGTCGTCGAAAACTATCGATATGGCTACGCGTTCACGGCCGCGCGAAATCGGCGGCCGTCAGTTCAAGGTGCGTGGCTGGATGAGCGAGCACCTTGCGTTCGGCGATCGCGCGGATCCGGCCATAACCATCGCGGAAGGCCCGCAGGATCCGGATGTCATCCGCGTGCGGTTCAAGCCAGAAGCAGTCCTGCAGCGCCCTGATCGTCACCACGCATTCGACGATCCCCTGGGGACCAGGAAGACTGAATGAGACGCCGCGACCGGCGAGCACCTGAGGGGCGACTTCAAGGGTGTCCATAAGAATCAGCAGGGAAGGCAAGAGAAGCGGGTGAATGATTGTTGCATAGAGAATGCGGCGTGAATATCGGGATACCCGTTCGCTGCCTGGTATGTGACGCTTCGCCTTCGATGATCCCGAAGAAGCTCACCGTTAGCCGGCCACACATGTACCCGGTTTGCGCACACCGCAACTTCATTTTCGAATGGCGAAGGCTTCTGCGAACTGGCGAGCCCGTTTGACCTCATCGCTGTGCAGGTAGATCGACGTGGTGGACACCGACGCGTGCCGAAGATTGTCCCGCACCGCAGTGAGCTCGGCGCCATTGCCCAGCGCGTGCGTGGCGTGCGTGTGCCGCATCCAGTGCGGACTCGCGCGCCGGAGCTTGTCCGCTAGGGGCGCGTGATCGGCTTCGATCGATTTCGCTGCCAGCACAAAAAACCGCCTCATCACGACCCACAGCCGCGCACTGCTGATGGCTGCGCCGCTGTCCGTTTCCAGGCTACCGAGGATAGGGGTTGCCGGATGCCAGCGTACAGGCACGACGGGCAATTCGCGTTCGGCCAGATAGCGCGCGAGTGCATCCCAGGCGAGCGGCGGCAGCGCGACGCGTGCGAGCTTTTTGCCTTTGCCCGTGACCCGTAGCCAGTGCTCGCTGCGCGCATCCGTTTCCGCCTGCCCGAGCGTGGCGCCAACCAGCTCACTGGCCCGCAGCCCGGTCGCATAGCCGAAATCGAGCAGGAAACGCAGCCGCTGCGCGGCGGGTGCGCTCCAGCCGTACGACCACTCGAGCCCGTCGGCAATCGTGCGCACCAGCGCCCACTCGCCGTCCGTGAAGGCGCGCGAGGCATCGAGCGCGGTCGGACTGCTGCCGCGAACCTTGACGCCCGCAAACGGGTTGGCCAGCACGTAGCGCTGCTCGACGAGCCAGCGGAACAGCGCGCCAAGGATCGACAGCGCATGGGCCACCGAGCGCGTGGAGAGACTACCATTGAAGGGGCGCCAGTCGGGTGAGGTGCGGGCGCGCACGGGACCCACCCAGCGGGCGCGGGGCGAGGGCTGCCGCAGGAAGGCGCGATAGGCGATCGCGTCTTCGGTGGTCAGCGACGACAGCGCGCGGCCACGTTCGACGATCGCCCACAGGATCAGGCGCTCGGCTTCCTTGCGGTAGGTGCGCTGGGTGGCGGGGGATTCGTGCAGCGCGAGCCACGTCTGGACCGCCTGATAGTCGTTGGTTGCATCGAGCGTGCAGGTGGCGGGCGGGGCGCGGAACGTGCCGGTTGATCCGTCGACCTCGTGCGGCAGGCGGATCGCTTCCCACGGCACGATGTCGTTGCGCTGGCGGGTGACCACCAGCGCGCGCGCTTTCTCCGTGAGGGCAGGCCACGCGGCGAAGAACACTTCAATGGCCCGTGCGCTGGCCACGCCGAGTCCAGGGACGGCTTTCCACCACTGGCGCCGGCGCGGAATGCGCACGGTCAGATCGGCGAGCGTCGTGATGCCGTGGGCGTTAAGTACCCGTACGGCACGCGGTGCGAACCATTGCGCGATGTCGTCGGCGATCTGCGGTTGCGATGGGCGCGCGGTGCGCAGCACGTCGATGGCGTGACCCACGGCCTTCGCGTGCTGCTCGCGCGCGGTGACGGGATGGTCTAGCAGTTCCGCAAGATCGTCGCGATGGGCGGCGCGGGCGAGCGCAATGAGCCTGCGACGGAGCTGGCCGATCACGCCGCGCGCCGATTTGCCGCCGCCGAGCGAGGCGGGCAGATAGTGCGCGACGGCCTGCCGCACGGGCAGGCCCGCGTACCAGGCGCGCAGCGCGGCGAGTTCGCTGGCATCCGGAAACCCGGCCGGCATCGGATTTATTAGGGCCATATCAACAGAAATCTGGTTTCAGCTATTTTTTGAATCTGCCAAGTTTAACGCATAAATCGATGCGTTATGATAAGAAAACTTATCGCAATAGCGCGGTTTGGTTTTTCAGGAAGTAGATATAGAACCGCGCTCACGCAAGTAAAGTTGTGTCTAGATTGCAAGTAAAGTTGTGTCTATCCCGGCGACCTTCCATTGCATACGACGTTTTCTCCCGATTGGGAGAAGGTTGGCGTCTGATTTGCACGTCGTGATCGCTTCGCAATCGTTCTGCTGTCTATTTTGTTGCGAAATCCTTTCGAAGTGTGCATCGCGACACAACTTTACTTGCAGGGCCAGGCCTCGATAGACACAACTAATGACATGGTCCGCGCCGCCTCACCAGGCGGGTTACGCTAGGGGCGCCTACTCGTAACGGGAGACAATCATGGATCATGCGACGCTGGTTGGTATCGACCTTGGCAAGCACAGCTTTCACGTTCACGGCCAGGACAGCAAGGGCAAGGCTGTGTTCCGGAGGAAGCTCGGACGCAAGCAACTGATCGAATTCTCCGCCACCTACGCGCACCTGCACCGTCGTCATGGAGGCATGTGCCGGTTGCCATTTTATGGCACGCAGGCTGGCTGCGTTCGGCCACGACGTCAGGCTGATTTCTCCGCAGTTTGTGCGGCCGTTCGTCAAATCGAACAAGAACGATTTTGTCGATGCCGAAGCGATCTGCGAAGCTGCATCGCGTCCAGCCATGCGCTTTGTTACGCCGAAGACCGAGTCCCAGCAAACGTTGTGAGTGCTACACCGGGTACGTGAGACGATGGTCAAAGACCGAACGAGAACGATCAACCAGATGCATGGCTTCCTGCTGGAATTCGGTGTCAGCCTGCCAGTCGGCAAAACCGGAATTGTGCGGCTGCCGGAGGTTCTGAGCTTCCATTCTTTGCCACCCCGGCTGGTCGCGATCCTCGAGCGGCTACACACGCACTACCAATACCTGCAGCAGCAGATCGGCGAGATCGATCGCGAACTTGCACGGCAGCTCGCGGACGATGACAACGCACAAGCGCTGATGAGCATCCCGGGCATCGGCCCGATCACGGCAAGCGTGCTCGCTTCCGAAATGGGCGATGGCAAGCAGTTCAGATGCAGCCGCGATTTCGCGGCTTCGCTCGGCCTCGTTCCCCGTCAGTACAGTACGGGCGGAAGACCGAACCTGCTCGGAATCAGTCGACGCGGCGACAAGAACATTCGAAGCCTGCTCGTTCAATGTGCAAGGGCCTACATGCGATGTCTGGAGAAGCGATCCGGGCGGCTGGCAGACTGGACTCGCGCGCTTCTGACACGGCGCCATTCCAACGTCGTGGCGTGCGCACTGGCCAACAAGCTGGCGCGCACTGCCTGGGCGATTATTACCCGCCACACAACCTTTGATCCGGGGCTTGCTAAAGCGCCGGCTTGAACACGCACAGCCTCAATCAACCTCTCTGCTTTTGCGACGACTGAAACCTGATGACGTGAACGGCATACCGGCCTGCGGAACACCCCGGCAAGTAAAGAGGCTCCCGAAGCCGCTCAACTTTGTGGGGGCCGCAGGCGCGAACTTCATCGTGGCGCGGGGAAGTTGTCCCCACTTCGACGCCGGATAGATTCGAGCAAGCCAACACTGCATCAAGCTTCAGGGGTTGCAAAACTGGGGCGGACCAAAGATTTACTTGCAATGGAAATTGCCACCGGATCCTTTGCCAGTGTGCCTGAGCGGGGAATTTCACGACGCACCACGATAGGCACAACTTTGCTTTAGTGAGCGAACGTGTGCTCACGGGGGTATTCGAATGAAAGGGACTTCCCCGTCCCGAGGCTGCGGCGGAAGCCGCGAGTCGGCATCAAAGCGCCATGATGGAAAGTTTAGGCTTCGTCAACGCCAGCAGGAGGGGAAGTCCGTTTCATTCGATTACCCCGGACAGGGAAGCAAGCATTTTTTTTAAGACGGATGGCCAATTGCCTTCTACCGGATGGAAGCGTGTCCCATCATCGGTCAGTGCTTCTCAACGCGGCGACATACGTCGCCGCTTCACATCAGAACTTGTGACGCATCCCCACTCGCAGTACAAGCTGATGGTTGTCATTCGATGGCGTGACGCCGTTAATCGCAGCCACCGCGCTGCTGCCAGTCGAATCCGTACCGGATGCTTTCTGATAGATCCCGACGAAGTACACATCCGTGCGCTTCGAGAGGAAGTAGTCCGCACCTGCCTGCGCCTGATGATAGGTTGCGCCGTCCCGGCCGCTTACAGAACTGCCTTTCGTGTAGTCATAGGCCACGCCGACGAGGAATGCAGGCGTTATCTGATACTTGACGTTGACTTCGACGTTGTTGAACATCGCGGTACCGCGATTGCCGAATGGATTCGGACCTGATCCGCCGCCGTTGAGATCGTCGAAACGCGTATTCGAATAGGTACCGCCAAACGTAGCAGCACCATAGGTATACGCGCCGCCCGCCGCGTATACCTCCTGGGTCCGCGCATTGGCAAAGCCGGAAAACACCGGCGACGCGATGTTATTCAGCGACGCGAGCGGCGCGGAGCCCGTCGTATTCGCAAGTGCGCTGGTGCCGTAGAACGAGGTGTTCGGATTCCGGATGTTCAGGTAGCCGACGCCGAGTCCGAGCGGGCCGTTGTAGTACGAGCCACCAAGCGACCAGATCTGATTCTGGCTGATATTTCCCGCTACACCGCCGAGGCTATACACGCCGCCGAACGTGAAGCCGCCATAGTTACTGCTCGTGTACTTGATCGCGTTGTTGACGCGATTCGAGTTGTTGATATTGTCGAGGTCGCCCGGATGCGCGGTGTAGAAGCCGCCCCATTGATCGCCGACTTCGAACAGACCGACATAGTCGACCACGGAATCGTACTGACGGCCAAGTGTCACCGTGCCATACGGTGTGCCCAGGCCGATGTACAGCTGGCGCCCGAAGAGCAGCCCGCCCTGGCCGAGCTTCCCGCTGCTGAGATCCATGCCGCCTTCGAGGACGAAAAGCGCCTTCATGCCGCTGCCAAGATCTTCAACGCCTTTCAAACCCCACCGGCTCGCCTGAATTTCACCGCTCACGAGGCTGTACTGGTGTGAACCATGGGAGTTGTTGTTGAACGTCAGGCCTTCATCGACAATACCGTAAAGGGTGACACTGCTCTGCGCCTGCGCGACTGCGCAATACGATCCGAGTGCTCCGATGACTCCGGCGATACAAATTGACTTTTTCATCCTGTTTCCAGAATTATTTGTTGACATGGGTCCCTTAGTGCGAAACCAAGAGCAAGTTTCACGGTCATGATTCGCCGGCCGCGAGGCTAACTGCAAAGCAGGCATCCTAAGCAAACTAGATTGATGCAATACCGGTGTGATCGCTTGACTGTCGGGGGCTATCAATAGCGCGTGCATGCGCGTTCCGATGGCACGACTGGCGCGCATCGTAGTCGACGGGTAGCAATCAGAATCGCAGCGGCTCTTATTTGCGACGAAAATTAAGCGGCCTATTTTGTCTTGTCAATGGAACATTTGATGCGCAAAATGTCCTATTGCCGCGCAGAATGTTGAGTCGTCTGCGGCGCCCGGATTTTTCGGTGTTTTCCCGATGGAACAAGCTGGTACGGTGCTTGTTCCACTGGTTATACGGTACCGGCTATGCAACCCGTTGCGTGCATGTATTTGATTCGCCCCGGAGAAGATCCGGCGACGGAAGCAAAGCTTGCGAACCTCTTACGAGGAGTTTGGCCTTCATAGGCGCGTACGAAGTAGAACAATCTTTATTTTCCAGTTTGTTCTATTGACCTGACATTACGACACTTCTAGAGTGACCTCCATGGAAACGACGCTGCCACTGCCGAAATATCACCAGATCTACCTGGTGTTGCGCGAGCAACTTCAGGAAGGCCGCTTCGACGACGAAGGCATGCCCGGCGAACACCTTCTCGCCGAACAGTTTTCAGTCGCACGCATCACGATACGCAAGGCAATGGAGATGCTCGTCGCGGATGGGTTGGTAACGCGGCGACCCGGCATAGGTACGTGGCCGCTGCGCGTTGCCGCAGGAAAAAAGCAGGGTGATTCGAAAGCTGCGCCGGTTTCGCGCCAGAAAGCGCATCTGACCGGCCTGCTGGAAAACATCGTCAATATGGGCCTTCGGACCACGGTCGAAGTGCTCGACAGTACGGTGGTGCTCGCCTCGGAAGCAGTCGCCGAAGCGCTGCACCTGGCTGTGGGCGACGCCGTCTATAAGAGCGTGCGGGTGCGCAGCACGTCGGCGGGCCCTGTCTCGTTCATCACCACGCACGTGCCGAAAGCCGTGGCGGAAATCAAAAGCCGCGACCTTAAGCGCAAGCCCTTGCTGATGTTGCTCGAGGAAGCGGGCGTGCAACTCGGCGGCGCGACACAAACCATTTCCGCGTGCCTTGCCGATGCCGTAGTGGCACGCCATCTGGATGTCGCGGTCGGTTCGGCGCTGCTCGCGGTCACCCGCCTGGTGCGTGACACCGACGAGCGACCCGTACAACTGTTGCAAGGCCTGTACAGGCCCGACCGTTATCAATATCAACTACAGCTCTCGCGAATCGGCGACATCGACGCCAAGGTCTGGGTCAGCGAAGAACTGTCCGCCACATTCAACTAACGCTATCCAACGGAGTTCGCATGAGTTCGCGTCGCATATTTCTGCGTCAGTCCACCGCCGCAGCCGCACTGGTTGCCGCACCTTGGGTCGCGCGCGCGGCGAACGCCAGGAGCATCAAGGTCGGTGTGCTGCATCCTGTCACGGGCGCGGTGGCATATTCGGGGCAGCAATGTCGTCTCGGTGCGCTGCTGGCCATCGAGGACATCAACAACGCGGGCGGAATCAAGTCGCTGGGCGGCGCGCTGATCGAGCCGGTACTGGGCGATGCGCAGTCGCGTCCCGAAGCCGGTGCGGCCGAAGTCGAGAGAATGAACGAGGCCGGCGTCTCGGCGATTGTCGGTGCCTATGCATCGGCAATCTGTCTCGCGACGACGCAAACGGCTGCGAAATACGGCTTGCCGCATGTCGTCGACGTGGGCGTGGCGGATCAGATCGTCGAGCGCGGCCTGACCAATACATTCCGCTTCGGTCCCGGCTACCGGATGTGCAGTGCGCGCGCGGTGGAGAATCTCAACGCACTGAATACCGACGCCGGCAAGCCCGCCAAAACGGTGATGATCGTGCACGAAGAGTCGCTGTTCGGCACGGGTACGGCTGCATTGCTGAGCAGCGAACTGCCGAAGTACGGCTTCGAGATCAAGGAAGTCATCAAGCATCCGAATCCGACGCGCGACTTCAACAATATCGTGTTGCGCATGCGTGCAGTCAATCCGGATATCGTCATCCCGGCAAACTACTACAACGAGTACGCGCTGCTGCTGCGCGCGATGAAGCAGCAGAGGGTTCGTCCGAAAGCAATCTATTCGGTGCTGGGCGGCGCGGCGTCGAGCTACAAGTTCCTGAAGGAGTTTCCGGATATTGCCGACGGCATCATCGATTGCAACCACTGGTTCAATCCGAAGGATGCGCGCGTCGGACCATTGCGCAAGCGGGTCGAGGCAAAGGGCGCGTATTTTTCGTATGAAGTGTTCATGACGTACACCGCGACGATGCTGCTTGCCGATGCGCTCGAGCGCGCCAGATCGGCCGATCGCGCGGCAATCAACGCGGCGCTTGCAGCGAGCACGTTTAAAGATCACATGATGCCGTATGGACCGACGCATTTCGTCAACGGTCAGAACACGGGCGCGCAGCCGCTGCTGACACAGGTACTCGGTGGCGATATCAAGGTCGTGCTGCCGCCCCCGTATCGCGAAGTCGCGCCGCAATTTCCGCTCAAGAGCTGAGGCGGCGCATGTTCGATCCCGTCATCCTTTTGTCGGCGCTGCTCAACGGACTGACCACGGGTGCCGTGTATGCACTCATTGCGCTTGGCCTCTCGCTGATCTATGGCGTGCTGTATCATCAACTTCGCGCACGGCGCGGCGCTGATGATCGCGCTCTATGCGGTCTTTCTGCTGAAGGAGCGGCTGGGCATCGACCCGTACGTGGCGTTGCCCATCGTGACGCTCGGCATGTTCGCGTTTGGCTACCTGCTGCAGCGATTCGTGATCAACCGCGCGAGCAACGGCAAGGACGAAAACATTCTGCTGGTTACGCTCGGTCTGTCCATCGTGCTCGAAAACCTCGCGCTCGTCTGGTTCCATTCCGATACGCGCAACATCGAAACAGCGTACACGCTGTCGACGGTCGAAATCGGCCCGGCCATGATCGCCTTGCCCAAGGTCATCGCCTTTTTCGGGGCGCTGGTCGTCGCGGCGGTGTTGTTCCTGATCATCCGCATGACCGATCTGGGCCGCGCGATACGCGCGGTTTCACGCGAGAAGCACGGCGCGAAGCTGATGGGTATCGATGTCGACAAGGTCTACGCGCTGTCCTTTGGCATCGGCATGGCATGTCTCGGCGCGGCGGCCTGTTTCCTGTTGCCGACGTACTACGTCAATCCCCAGGTGGGAAGCGGCTTCGTGCTGATCGCGTTCACGATCGTGGTGCTGGGCGGCATGGGCAGCTTTGCGGGCGCGTTGGTCGGTGGCCTGCTCATCGGCGTGGTCGAGTCACTCGGGGGTTTGTGGTTTGGTGATTCACTTGGCCAGATGGGCATCTTCGCGATCTTCATTTTTGTGCTGCTGGTGCGCCCTCAAGGGCTTTTCGGTGCGAGGGCCTGACTGATGCGCGACGTTCGTTCGATCCTGATCTTCGGTGTGCTGCTCGCCGTGGCCGCGAGCGTGCTGCAATCCGGCGTGCTGCTCACGTTTCTGATGATGTCGCTCTATGCGGTGTTGCTATCGCAATCATGGAACATTCTCGGCGGCTATGGCGGGCAATTGTCGTTTGGACATGCATTGTTCTTCGGCGTCGGTGCGTACACGCAGGCCATTGCGCAATTGAGCTGGGGCTGGAATCCGTGGCTTGCGTTGCCGGTTGCAATCGCATTCGGCGCATTTGCCGGGCTGGTGGTGGGCGCGCTCGCGTTTCGCGGCGGACTCAAGGGTTCCTACTTCGCGCTGGTGACGCTGGCCTTTGCCGAAGTGGCGCGCATTCTTGCGGTGTCGGTGTCGTTCACGGGCGGCGGCGTGGGTCTGATGGTGCCGTTGCATGCAAGCGCGGCGAATCTCCAGTTTGGGTCCAGGCGCGGCTATGTGTATCTGCTGCTGGCATTCGTGCTGGCTGCGTTGCTGGTCACCACATGGTTGCGTCATTCACGTTTCGGCGCATACCTGCAGGCAGTGCGTGACAACGAAAGCGCCGCGCGGGCGATCGGCGTAGATCCCGTGCGCGTGAAGCTGGGCGCGGTTGCGTTGTCGGCGGCGTTCATGGGTGCGGCGGGCGCGTGCTATGTGCAGATGTTCCAGTACATCGATGCAGGTATCGCGTTTGGTCCGGCGATCTCGATCGAAGCGCTGGTGGGCGTGATTGTCGGCGGAGTCGGCACGTTATGGGGACCGGTAGTCGGCGCAGCGCTTCTTTATGTCCTCGGTGAATCGACGCGCAACCTGTTCGGCGAATTGCCGGGTATCAGCATGGTGATCTATGGCGTGGTGCTGGTGGTGATCGTCATGTTTTCGCCGCGCGGCCTGACGGGGGCGGGCATGTCGGCGCGTCGCATGATGGGCCGGCCGGCGAAACTGGATCGCGCCCGCGAGCGCAAGGAGGAAGCCCGTGTCTGATGCGCTTTTGCAGGCTCGTGGCCTGTCCGTCACATTCGGTGGCCTGAAGGCGGTGCAGGACGTCAGTCTCGATGTCATGCCCAACACGCTGACGGCACTCGTCGGTCCGAACGGTGCCGGCAAGACGACGCTGTTCGCATTGCTATCGGGGTTTCTTCGTCCTGGCGCGGGGCGCGTGCAGTATCTCGGGCGCGACATTACGGGGATGGCGCCGCATCAGTCGGCCAGGCTCGGCTTGACGCGCACGTTCCAGATCGTGCAGCCGTTCGGCGCACAGACTGTGCGTGAGAACATTGCGGTTGGCGCACACCTGCATCAACCTGGGCGGCGGGCCGCGCTGGCCGCTGCAGAAGAAGTCGCCGAACGGGTGAACCTGCATGCCAACCTCGATAAACCCGCGGCTGACCTGACCGTGGGTGGCCGCAAGCGTCTCGAACTGGCGCGAGCGCTTGCGACGAAGCCTCGTTTGCTGTTGCTCGATGAAGTGCTCGCAGGGCTGAACCCAAGCGAGATCGACGAAATGATCCCGGTTATTCGCGGTCTCGTCGACAGCGGCGTGACGGTGCTAATGATCGAGCACGTGATGCGCGCGGTGATGAGTCTCGCTGAACACGTATGGGTGCTGGCGCAAGGCCGCTTGATCGCAGGCGGCACGCCACGTGAAGTGACATCGGACCCGGCGGTGATCGAAGCCTATCTCGGTCACGGCACGGCCAAACGGCTGGCACGTGAAGGAGAACTTCGGTGAGCGCATTGCTTGAAGTGAGCGGGCTTCGCACCGGCTATGGGCGCACCGAAGTGCTGCGCGGCGTGGACATGCGTGTCGACGAAGGCGAGATTGTCGTGCTGCTCGGCAGTAACGGTGTCGGCAAGACCACGCTGAACAACACGGTGTGCGGCATTAATCCTGTATGGCAAGGCGCCGTGCGTTTCGACGGTCACGACCTCACGGGGCGGCACTACCGCGCAGTGGTCGGAGCCGGTCTGATCCAGGTGCCGGAAGGGCGGCGAATTTTTCCGAACCTGAGCGTGCTCGAAAACCTCGAGCTTGGCGCCTACACGCGCGGCAAGCCGAACCGCCGCCGTAATCTCGCGCGGATGCTGGAGATTTTCCCGCGTCTTGGCGAACGGCTCGATCAGCCGGCGGGCACGATGTCGGGCGGCGAGCAGCAGATGCTCGCGATCGGTCGCGGCTTGATGGCCGAGCCGCGTTTGCTGATTCTGGACGAACCGTCGCTGGGATTGTCGCCGCTGATGGTCGAAGAAATGTTTGCGCTGATTGCGCGGCTGCGTAGCGACGGACTCGCGATCCTGCTGGTCGAACAGAACGTTGCCCAGTCGCTCGAAGCGGGGCAGCGCGGCTACGTGCTGGAGAACGGGCTGGTCCAGTACTCCGGCACCTGTGCGGATTTGATGGCCAGCGACGAATTGCGTCGCGCCTATTTGGGGATGTAGTCGATGGCAGCAGCACAAACGCTTGCGCAAAAGCTGATTGCGGCGGCCTGCGGGCGGCCTGAAGTCGAAGTCGGGGAAATCGTCACGTGTAACGTCGATCTCGCGATGTTTCATGACTCGAGCGGCCCGCGCCGCTTGCAGCCGATGCTCGAACAACTCGGCGCATCGCTGTGGGACAAATCGAAGATTGCGCTCGTGATCGACCACTATGTGCCGGAGGCCGACGACGAATCGCGCCGGATCGTGCGCATCGCGCGTCAATGGGCGAGCGCGCAGCAGTTGCCGAACGTCTACGACAGTGTCGGCATTTGCCACGTCGTACTGCCCGAACGTGGGCACCTGCGACCGGGCATGTTCTGCGTGGGCGGCGACTCGCACTCGCCGACAGGCGGCGCGTTCGGCACCTACATGTTCGGCATCGGCAGTACGGAGATGCTTGGCGTCGCGGTATCCGGGCAGATCTGGGTCAAGGTGCCGGAGACCTTGCAGATGAACTGGCGTCATCGTCTTGCATATGGCGTGACGGCGAAAGACATGATGCTGCATATGATTGGCCGCTTCGGCATGAATGGCGGCCGCTATCAGGCCATCGAATTTTGCGGCGAGGCCGTGAGCGCGCTGTCGATGCAGGAACGCATGACGCTGTCGAACATGAGCGCGGAACTGGGGTCGCAGGTCGGCCTGATTGCGCCGGATTCGACTACGGTCGACTATCTTCGCGCCGTGGGCGTGCAAGATGAAATCGATGCAGCGCGCTGGCAAAGCGATCCGCAAGCTCGTGTCGAGGTGCATGACTTCGACGCCGCTCAACTTGCGCCACAAGTGGCCGCGCCGCACAGTCCGGCGAATACGCGTGACGTCAGCGCGTTCGGCGATGTCGCGGTGCAGGTCGCCTATATCGGCGCGTGCACGGGCGCGAAACTCGAAGACCTGCGCGCGGCAGCCAGCATCTTGCGCGGCCGCCGGGTAGCCGACGGCGTGCAACTCGTCGTCGCACCGGCCAGTATCCGTGACCAGTCGCAAGCAGCAAGCGAAGGTGTGATGGATGTGCTGGAAGCAGCTGGCGCGCAGGTGCTCGCGACGACGTGCGGCGCGTGTGCCGGTTATGGCGGCTCGATTCCCGAAGGCAGCACGGTTGTGTCGAGCACCGCGCGCAACTTCAAAGGCCGCATGGGCGCCGAGACCGCGCAGGTCTATCTGGGTTCACCCTATACGGTTGCGGCGTCGGCGTTACGTGGACGCATCACCGATCCTCGCGAGGTGCTCGCATGACGGCGTGCCACATGGCGTCCGCTGATACGCATCGCGTCTGGCGGGTCGGCGCGGATATCAATACCGATTCGCTCGCGCCCGGCGCGTATATGAAGTTCGGCATCGACGAAATCGCTCGCCATTGTCTGCAAAACGAGCGCCCCGACTTTGCGCCGGGAGTCCAACCGGGCGACGTGCTCGTGGCCGGGCCGAACTTCGGCATCGGCTCATCGCGCGAACAGGCGGCGGCTGCGCTGGTACGTCTGGGCGTGCAGGCAGTCATCGCGCCGGCATTCAATGGGCTGTACTTTCGCAACGCATTCAACGTCGGCCTGTTGCTGCTGACATGCGCCGACGCCGAAACGATCGAAGAGGGCGAGCGCATTGCAATCGACCCCCACGGCGGCGGCATCCGCTTAGCCGACGGGCGCGAACTTTCGTGCGATCCCGTCCCTGCATTTCTGCTCGACATGGTCGACGCAGGCGGTCTGCTCAACCTGCTCAAGCAGCGCTACCCCACATCCAACGGAGTCATCTCATGCTAGACCCGGTCACGCTGGCGGTCCTCAAGGGCCGGCTGGAACAGATCGCCGATGAAATGGACGCGACGCTGTACCGCAGCGCGTTCAATCCGATCATCGCGGAAGCACACGACGCCTGCCACGGTATCTACGACGCCGTGTCGGGTGCGACGCTGGTGCAGGGCAAGTCGGGTCTGCCCGTGTTCGTCGGCGCGATGGCGTTCGCGGTGAAGGCGGCCATCCGCGCGGCAAGCGAGCGTGGCGGCATGGTCGACGGCGACGTGGCTCTTCAACGATCCGTATGAAGGCGGCACGCACGCGAACGACTTCAAGCTGGTGCGTCCCGTGTTTCGCGACGGCAAGCTGTTCTGCTTTCTCGCGTCGGCGGCGCACTGGCACGACGTCGGCGGCGCGGTGCCGGGCAATTACAACCCCGCCGCCACGGAGTGCTGGCAGGAAGCCGTGCAGATTCCGCCTGTGCGGATCGTGCGTCGCGGCGAACTCGATGCCGACGTGCTCGCCATTCTCAAGGCGAACACGCGCTTGCCCGATAGCCTGTGGGGCGACCTGAACGGCCAGCTTGCCGCGCTCGAACTCGGCGCGCACCGCCTGAACGATCTGCTCGGCGACTACGGTGACAACGTGGTGCTCGAATCGCTCGCGCTGTTGCGCGAACGGGCCGTCAAGCTGATGCGCTCGCACGTGGCAGCGCTGCCCGATGGCGACTACACATTCGACGATATGCTGGACAACGACGGCGTGCGCGACGAGCCGCTGAAGATCGCCTTGTGCATGCGCGTGGCAGGCGACACGCTGACACTCGATTTCACCGGCACGTCGCCCGCTTGCGCCGGGCCTGTGAACATTTCGCGCGCCACGGCGATCGCCGCCTGCTATGTCGCGCTCAAGCATCTGTTCCCCGACGTGCCCGCGAATGCGGGCGTGCTCGATGCCGTGTCGTTCGTGTTGCCGGACGGGCTCGTGATTTCCGCCGACCGGCCGCGTCCCGTTGGCGGCTACACGGAAACCATCCTGCGCATGATCGACGTGATTTTTTGCGCAATGGCTCAGGCCGCGCCGGAACTCGCGATGGCACAGGCTTACGGCACGATCAACGCGCTGTCGATAGCCGGTCACCGCAGCGGCGGCGCACGCAAAGGCCAGCGCTGGGTGATGTTCAGTTTCTTCGGCGGCGGTCACGGCGGACATTCGCAAGGCGACGGCCTGAGCCACGGCAACGCGCCGATTTCGACGGCGACGATCCCGCCGTTGGAAATTCTCGAAGCTGCCTATCCCGTGCGCTTCACGCAATGGGCGTTGCGTCCTGACTCGGGCGGCGACGGCACCTATCGTGGCGGGCTGGGTGCGATCTATGAAATCGAACTGCTCGAAGACGAAGCGGAAGCGTTCATTTTCGGCGAGCGCGGACGCTCCGCGCCGCAAGGCATCGCGGGCGGCGCGGCGTCGGTCCGCAACGTGTTCCGCTATCAGCAGGAGGGCAAATGGCACACGCCGCCGATGGCGTCGAAGATGCTCGGCATCCGCCTGAAGCGCGGTGAACGCGTGCGGCTGGAAACGCCCGGCGGGGGCGGCTACGGCGTGCCGTCGGAACGATCGGATGCGGCGCGCGAGCACGACCGCGCGATGGGTTATGTCACGGTGGGTCTGAAGGAGCAACAAGCATGAAGGATGTGGCACACGGTTCTCTCGTCGTCGGCGTCGACGTGGGTGGCACGTTCACCGACCTGTTCGTCCTCGACGAAGCCGCTGGCACCGCGCGGGTGGTCAAGGTGCCGTCGACACGCGGCGAGGAAGCACGCGGTTTCATGAACGGTATCGAGCGCATCGGTGGCGAACGCGAAGGACAGGGCGGCGCGCGTGCGATCGCGACGGTCGTGCATGGCACGACGGTGGGCACCAATGCGTTGCTCGAACGAAAGGTGGCCCGCACCGGCATCATCACGACGGAAGGCTTTCGCGACGTGCTCGAAATGCGCCGCCGCGACCGGCCGCGTACATGGGGCTTGCGTGGCACGTTCGAGCCCGTCGTGCCGCGTAATCTGCGACTCGAAGTGAGCGAGCGCGTGCTGGCCGACGGCACGTTGCATACACCCGTCGATATTGCCCAGGTCAAGGCCGCCGCGCGCGCGTTGCTCGAACAGGGCTGCGAGGCTGTGTGCGTGTTCTTCGTCAATGCCTATGCCAACTCCGTCAATGAAGCGCAAGCGGTAGCAGCCGTGCGCGCGATCTGGCCCAATGCGCACGTCACGGCAGCAACCGAAGTGTTGCCTGAAATCCGCGAGTTCGAACGATGCTCGACGGCCACGTTGAACGCGTCGCTGCAGCCCGTCGTGGGCAGCTATCTGACGCGTCTCGAGAGCGATCTGAAAGCGCATGGATTCGGCGGTGAGTTGCTCGTGGTGCAGAGCAACGGCGGGATCATGTCGCGCCAGACCGCGTGCGATGTGCCCGTGCGCACGGCGTTGTCCGGTCCGGCCGCGGGTGTGATTGCGTGCGCCGCGATCGGACGTGCAGCGGGCTTTCCGAATCTGGTGACGGGCGACATGGGCGGCACGTCGTTCGATGTGTCGCTGGTTGCGAGCGGCGAAGCGTCGTTGTCCGCGCAGACCTCGATTGATTTCGGCATGGTAGTGCGTGCGCCGATGATCCAGATCGAGACGATTGGCGCGGGCGGCGGCTCGATTGCATCGGTCGATGCGGGTGGCCTGCTGCAGGTCGGCCCCGAGTCGGCGGGCAGCGTGCCGGGCCCCGCGTGCTACGGACGCGGCAACATGCGTCCGACCGTCACCGATGCCAATGTGCTGCTCGGCCGGATCGCGGCGGATCGTCCGCTGGGCGGCGGGCTGCTGTCGCGGATGGACGCTGGCAAGTCGCGCGAGGCGATCGACATGCACGTCGCCGCGCCGCTCGGACTCGATGCATATGCCGCAGCCGAAGCGATCCTGACAGTGGCAAACGCGAAGATGGCGGGTGCGATCCGTCTGGTGTCGATCGAGCGGGGCCATGACCCGCGTGAGTTCGCCTACATGCCGTTCGGCGGCGGCGGCGCGCTCCACGTGTGCGCGATGATGCGCGAGGTCGGCACCACGACGGGCATCGTGCCACGTTTTCCGGGCGTGACCTCGGCGATCGGCTGCGTGATCGCCGACATGCGCCACGACGCCGTGCAGACGCTGAACAAGGGGCTGGCCGAACTCGATGTCGACGATCTGCGCGCCCGCGTCGCGGCCATGGCCGACGCGTGCCAGCAGCGGCTCGATTCGGTGGGCGTCGCCTTCGAAGCGGTACGTGAGAGCGTCGAGCTGGACATGCTGTACGTCGGCCAGAGCCATACGGTTCGCGTCGAAGTGCAACGCGACGCGCTCGATCGTGTGGCGATCGGCGCTGCGTTCGAAGCCGCGTACCGCACGGCGTTCGGGCGCGCGCTCGACGGCATTGCCGTGCGCATCATGAACCTGCGCTATGCGCGCATCGGGGTGCGGCCCAAGTTCGATCTGGCCGTGCTGGCACCGAAGGCCACGACGATGCCGGCCTCGCCCGGCACGCAGGCAGTGTTCCATGACGGCCGGTGGTGGGACGCCGTGCGCCATGCACGCCTCGACTTGCCGGTGGGCGCAACGGTGGACGGTCCGGCGATCCTCGAACAGGCCGACACAACGATCTGGCTCGAACCGGGTTTCAGCGGTCGGGTCGACACATTGGGCAACCTGCTGATCACACGCCGCACGACCTGAGGGCTACGCATGATGACTTCCGGCACGCAACTCGATCCACGACAGACAGCGCTCATCATCGTCGATCTGCAAAACGATTTTGTGAGCGAAGGCGGCGCCTATGATCGCGGCGGCGCGGCGTCGGACGCGGCGCGCGCGTTGCCGCTGCGCGTGGCGCCTGTCGCTCGCGTGCTCAAGCAGCGAGGTGGCTTTGTCGCGGCGAGTCAGTTCACGTTATGGCCCGACGCCCAGGGTGAGCCCATGATCTCGCCGCATCTCAGGCAACTGCGCCCATTCCTGCGGCGAGGTGACTTCGTCGCCGGGTCGAACGGTCACGCGACCGTTGCCGCACTCCACGATCTGGTCGATGTGTCGGTGTGGAAGGTTGCCTATTCCGCGTTCTTCAACACGCAGCTCGACTGGGTGTTGCGTCGCGCGGGCATCGAGACCGTGGCGATCTGCGGCATCGTGACCAACGGCGGCGTGGCCAGCACCGCGCGTGATGCGCATATGCGCGACTATCGCGTGCTCGTGCTGGCCGACGGCTGTGCGGCGTCGATGCAAGCGGCGCACGATGCGGCGCTTGCCGATCTTTGCACGGTCGGCGAGGTGACGACCTGTGAGGCTTTCCAGGCCCGTCTTGGCGCGTAACTAAAAATGAGGCGGGTTCGTCGCTATGGATAGCGGCGGCGTCACCCGACCGGAAAAGGAGCAGAGACAATGGCGACACAATCAAACGGACTGGCAACCATCCTTCAGCAAGGTTCGGTCCTTGCACCTGGCGTCTTCGATGCGTTGACAGCGTTGATCGCCGCACAGGCTGGCTTCAAGGCGCTGTATCTGTCTGGCGCATCGATCGCTTACACGCGGCTTGGCCGCTCGGATGTAGGCCTGACGACCTCGACCGAAGTCGAAGATACGCTTGCGCGGATTACCGAGCGTGTCGATGTTCCATTGATCGTCGATGCCGATACCGGCTTTGGTAACGCGTTGAACGTCAAGCGCACGGTGCGTGGTTTCGAGCGCGCGGGTGCGGCCATGATCCAGCTTGAAGATCAGACGTTCCCGAAACGCTGCGGGCATCTGGACGGGAAGTCGCTGATCCCGGCCGCGGAGATGTGCGGCAAGTTACGCGCTGCTGTCGATGCGAGATCGAACCGCGACACGATGATCCTGGCGCGCACCGATGCAGTGGCCGTCGAGGGACTGGACGCGGCGCTCGATCGCGCCGAGCACTATCTGGAAGCCGGTGCCGATGCGTTGTTCATCGAGGCGCTGCGCTCGGTCGAGCAGATGAAAGCCGCCTGCGATCGCTTTGCAGGACGTGTTCCGTTGCTCGCGAATATGGTCGAGGGAGGCAAGACGCCCGTGCAGAGCGCGCAGGCGCTGACGCAACTGGGATTCCGCATCGTTATTTTCCCCGGAGGCACGGCGCGCGCGCTCGCGCACACGTTGCAGGGTTACTACGCCAGTCTGCGCGAGCACGGAACGACTTTTCCGTGGAAAGATCGCATGCTCGATTTCGACGGAATCAACGAGGTGATAGGGACGCGGGCGTTGATGGCGGAATCGGATTTGTACAGCTAATGGTGTTTGTCGGCTGCGCGGGGGGGCAGTTGCTGGCCTGGTTGCCGGAAGTGCGTCGACGTACGTTATGTCTGATGCAGTCCGCGCGGCACTGCCGTGTGCGCGGCTACCTGGCGCTCGGCGTGCGTCCTCACGTCAACCTGTTCGGTGTGCGCTATACCTGCGCGGTCCTTGCCAGCAGCGCCCCGCTGATTGGCCAGTCACTTTAAGTCTACATCAACGCTGACGATCTGCGCTGCGTGCGTGCTTTCCTCGCCGATGGCAGTGAGCTCGGCTTCCTTGACGCACAGGGTACCTGTCGTGTGATGCCGCACAACCAGGCGTTACGCAGGGAAATCCTGAAGGCGAGAAGCAGCCGGGGCCGAGGATATTTGCCAGCTGAAAATTCCATTGACGCCTACGTCCAGACCGAGGTCGAAGCAGCAAGCAGGTCACGCAGGGCGACCTCCGATGCAGCGCGGACACTTCGCCTCCTCGCAAGCGCGCCAACGACCAAAACACCGACAGGCCCGCTGGGGCCAGAGGCAGTTCCAGCAACGCCGTTACCGGAAGGAGCGGAGGTGACTGGCGCGCTTGCCGATCCAGCACCCGTTGAATCGGTTCGTCCGCGCAAGCATGGAATCGGGACAGGGCAGGTCTTCTAACAGGCAATTCTGATGAGTGGTACTCATAGGGAGAAAGCCATGTCGCTTCAGGTCTCGCGTCCGGTCGATCCATCGGTACACCCGCTCGTCACCGGCAACTACCGGATTGCCACACCGGCCATCGAATCATTCTACGAACTCGTCCTGAGCTGCCTTCGCTACCGTGTGACGGGCACACTCATTTACGGCGCTCCGAGAATCGGCAAGACGCGTTCGATAGAATACGTGCGCCTTCTGCTTGCCAAAGAACATCCGAAAGTGACGAGTTATCACGCCCAGTGCGAGCACAAGCCGAGGCACGCGGAAGGTCCGTTCTTTTCAAACCTGCTCGAAGCGGTCGGCGATCATGAACCGAATGCGGGCACCAACCCCGCGAAACGTATGCGGCTGTCGCTCCGCGCCGCGAAGCGGCTGCGCGGGCTGGCAGCGGGACGGTTCTGCTCTTTTGCGATGAAGCCCAACGCTATAACGAAAACGAATACGAGTGGCCGAGGGGATCGATCGTAACTGCACGCAGGCGAGAAGCTCACAGACTTCATGCACGCGTGAAGTCTGTCCCGCGGAACGACAGCGGGCGCCAAAGGATGTTTAATGCTCAAGGCGTCATGGTAGTGAGAAGGGTCTTCTTCCCGTTCTTATAACGGTATAGTGTGAGCCTCGGGCTCTTCACATCGCCTTTATCGTCGAATTGAATGTCGCCAATCAAGCCCTGATAGTCAGTCGAACGAGCGGCTGCCAGCACTTTTGCACGGTCAGTGCTACCACTGCGTTTCATGGCATCGACGATGACCATGACTGAGTCATAGGCGTACGGCGCATAGATCTGGACAGAAGTTCCAAACCGCTTCTCATACTCTTTTTCGAATGTCGGACCCGTCTTCATTCGGGACAGCGGGAGCCCGGCGATACTGCAAACCAGATTGTCGACGGCTTGGCCGGCCAGCGACGCGACTTCATCTGAGCAGGTGCCATCGCCGCCGAGCACCTTCGCCTTGAGTCCGAGTTGTGCTGCCTGTTTGATAAATGGTCCGGCCGTCGCATCCATGCCACCATAGAAGATGACATCAGGAGATTGCCCCTTTATTTTGGTAATGAGCCCCTTGAAGTCGATGGCCTTATCGTTGGTCGCTTCTCGAGCGACGACTTGTGCACCGCCGCCCTTGATTGCTTCAGAAAACTGATCGGCGAGTCCCTGACCGTATGCTGTGCTGTCGTCGACGATAGCAATTTTCTTCGCCTTCAGGGTTTGCAAAGCGTAGTGCGCGAGCACGGGCGACTGTTGTGCATCTGTCGCAACAAGTCTATATGTTGTGTTGAAGCCTTGCTGCGTGAACTGCGGATTGGTTGAATCCGGTGAAATTTGCAGAACCTGGGCGTCGTGGTAGATGCGCGACGCGGCAATTGAAACGCCGGAATTCAGGTGCCCGACAACCGCCACCACACCATCGTCGACCAGGCGTTGTGCAACCTGGGTCCCTTGGCGAGGATCGGCCTGGTCATCCATGGTGACAAGTTCCAGCTTTATCTTTTGCCCGCCGATGACAAGACCTTGGCGGTTAACGTCTTCCACTGCCAACCGGGCTCCGTTCTCATTTTCCTTTCCGAGGTTCGCAATTGCCCCGGTGGTCGGCGCTGCGCTGCCGATTTTCACGATCTTGACGTCATCAACCGCATACGACATGCAGCACACGAACGACAGCGCCACTACCGCGAATCCTGTTTTGATATGACTGGTCATTCTCCCGCTCCCAATAGCAATCAACCTGTTGAAGCTCTCCCGCAAACCACGTCGCGGAGAGCGAAACAAAGGCTATGGGTGCAAAAAGACGATGACAATTGACTCTTTCGGATGCTCGTATTACGCGGGGGTAATGTGACCAAAATGAAAGCGCTGCATTCACGTGGTGCTTGTGTCGTCGTGTGAGGCGCTAGCTGCTGCTTCCTCGCGCATGCACTGCGCCAGCAGAAGTGGCGCGGGGCTAGTCAGGTCCGCTCTGCGATATAGCACCACTTCGCCGAGTTGTGTGAGAGCCGGAAAGTTGATCAACGATATGCGGCCTCTCGCTGCATACTCGGTTGCATAGGACAACGGCAATAACCCGATGAAAGGCGCACGCGCCATCAGCTCAATATTCAGAGTGATGCTACTGGACTCAACGACCGCGTCACGGATGTCGAGGCCTTCTTCTTCCATCAACTGGGCGAGCGCTATGTGAGACGGGCTTCCTTGCTGCGGCACCAGCCAGGTAAATGCCGTGAGGTCCTTCACGGTGACGAGTCGCTCTCTGGACAGCGCATGAGCGGGACCTGCTACGAAGACGATGGGCTCACTGTACAGGGACTCCGTCAACAGGTCAGGGTCGTCCTTCGCTCTGGCTCGCGCAAGTACAAGGTCAGCCTCGCCTGTGCGTAGCATTTCGAGGAGTTTGTCTAACGGAGCCTCGATGAATCGGACAGAGGCTGCTGGCGCGCGAGTGAGAAAGCTTACCATCGACTGTGAAATAAAAGAGGGGGGTACAGCAGTTACCGACCCGAGATTCACATGGCCCGCGGTGCCTGTGACCAGCGATGCGACGTCGCGCTGGGCGAGTCCGACCTGCCGGAGAATCTCGCGACCGCGCCGTGCGAGGACGATACCCACGTCCGTCAGAAGTACGGCCTTGCCGACGCGCTCAGTTACGGCAGCGCCCAGCGCCTGTTCGATCTCGCCTATCTGTTTCGACACGGCAGGTTGCGTGACATTGAAGGCCGCCGCCACCTTTGTGACCTGCTTGAGATCTGCCAGTGCGACTAGCAGTCGTAGATGCGACAACCGGAGGCCGCTCGAAAAAAATCGCTCTATGGGAGTCAACATCGTCTTGTGTCTCGGTCATATTACCTAGGGGTAATGTAGTGACTTGAAAAGTGATTTGTCAACGATATTCCTGGTCGCCTATTCTTGCCGGACTAGAGCACAGGTGCGTAGGATTTAACCTGTGGAGCCCTGTCAATCCTGTGCCCGAATGGGAAGAGACGAATTGCAAAAAGGTTATGTGCTTGACGCTTACCGCACAGGAACCGGAAAGATTCAACGGGAAAGAAATGAACTTTGATAGCGACACAATCAGCAAAGATAACTCGGCCCAACTTTTTGAGCGCGCCCGAGCTGTGATGCCTTCGGGTTACACCCGGAACATGCTCGTCACGAAACCTCATCCTTTTTATGCTGTCAGCGCAGACGGGCCATATATAAGGGATGCAGACGGTCGGACGCGTATCGACTGGGTCAACAACTTCGCCTCGCTGATTCACGGTCATAACAAGCGCGAAGTTGTCGAGATGATCTCTCAGCAGGCCGCGCGCCTGTTATCTGCCACGATGCCCGCCGAATGGGAAGTGCGCCTCGCAGAACTGCTAGTCGAGCGAATTCCTTCAGTCGAGCAGGTTCGGTTCATGAACTCTGGGACAGAAGCGAATCTCATCGCGATCAAGGCAGCGCGTGCGTTCTCTGGCAGATCGAAAGTGGCAAAGCTCGAAGGCGGCTACCACGGTCAATATGATCTGCTAGAGGCCAGCTATATGCCGTCAGCCAATAAATGGGGTGATCGCGAACACCCGGCAGTGCTTGCACACAACGCCGGCACGCCCAACTCATTACTCGATGAACTTGTGTTGTTCCCGCTGAATGACATTGCGACCATGCGGGAAATCCTGGCACGCAATGCGTCTGAGGTCGGCACGGTAATTATCGATCCGAGCGGCCTGTCGTTGGGAGCGGGCGTGTACGCAGAACGCGAGTTCCTCGTCGCGCTGCGCGAAACGACTGAAAAACTCGGTATGGTTCTGATTTTCGACGAAGTGTGGTCGCTGCGTACCGGCTATGGCGGCACACAGGGCATCATTGACGTCACACCGGATCTCACGACGATGGGAAAAATGATCGGAGGTGGATTACCCGTCGGAGCGGTCGGCGGTAAGCGTGAAGTGATGTCCGTTTTCTCGGTCGACGAAGGCGAGCCTAAAGTAAAGCATTCCGGCACATTCACAGGCAACCCGATGTCAATGGCGGCCGGATTCGTGGCGATGTCGCTCATGACGCCGGGCGCGTTCGACATGCTGGCGGCCCAAGGTCAGCGGCTGGCCGATGGGTTGAGGCGCGCTCTCGCCGATACCAGAACCCAGGGGCATGTTGTCAATCGAGGTTCGATGACCAACGTGCTATTTACGGAAAGCATTCCCGTCGATTATCGCGACCTCTATACCCAGCAGACACCGGAGGTATCGGCGCTATCCGCGATCATGCCGAAGCTGATGGCGGCGGAAGGGCTGCATGTTCTTCGCAACATGTTCGTCGGCTCGACGGCCATATCGGATGACGATGTGGACCAGACCATTTCGGCGGTGACGCGCGGGCTGACGGCCGCGCGGAAAGCCTGATCCGAGCTGTCAGATGAGACGATATTCAGCTAACGTCGGAATGCTGTGGTCGCACTTGCCGCTTCTCGAACGCATTGAAGCTGCCGCGCGCGCGGGCTTTCGTGCGGTAGAAATGCACTTTCCCTACACCGTCGCGCCAGGCCAGGTTCGCGGCGCGATTCAAGAGTTCAATCTAACGCTGCTAGGGATCAACTCTTCGCCCGGAGATCCTGCCAACGGAGAACTCGGCCTCGCGGCGATTCCGGGTCGCGAAGACGAATTTGCTGAAAGCCTGCATATGGGGTTGAACTACTGTCAGGCGGCCGGTGCGCAAGCCTTGCATATCATGGCGGGTAACACGTCGGGATATTGGCGTAATGCATGCCTCGAAGCGTTCAAATCCAATATCGCATTGGCCGCCGATCTCGCGAGTGCTAGTAACGTCAGGTTACTGTTCGAACCATTGAACCGCGCCCTTCATCCGGCATATTTCTATCATGAGGTCGATGAACTGGCGCAGCTACTGGACGATGTCGGGCATCCCTCTTTGAAGATCCAGTTCGATACGTATCACGTCGGCATGCATCACCGCAGAGTTCGAGACGTGCTGAAAAGAAACTGGTCAAGGATCGGTCATATCCAGATTGCGGCCGTACCGGATCGAGGTGAGCCGCGTGCCGGTGACGTGGATATCGTGGAGGTGCTCCACGAAGCTGAACTGCGCGGCTATGAGGGCTGGATTGGATGCGAGTACAAGCCTCGCGGAAATGTGGAGGAAGGGCTGGCGTGGCGAAAGATGGCGAGGTACTCCGAAACAGTCTAGAGCACGAACTATCGAAACACCGAACGAGTTGACATGACGAATTTCGATAAGCAGACGTATTCGACAGCACTATCTGAAGCGCTAGACGAAGCAGCGAAGAGATACGCAAGCGCAAATCCAAAAAGCGCGGCGCAATATGCGAAGGCTACGGCAGCCATGCCAGGCGGTAACACGCGCTCAGTGCTCTATTACTCGCCATTCCCGCTCGCCATGGCACGTGGCCAGGCAGCAAGGCTCTGGGATGCAGATGAACATGAGTATCGCGACTTCATCGCAGAGTTCAGTGCGGGCATTTATGGTCATTCGAATCCGGTGATTCGTCGCGCGATCGATGTGGCCCTTGATGGCGGAATCAATCTCAGCGGCCACAATCTCATCGAGACAGAGCTGGCAGCAGCTGTTTGTGAGCGCTTCCCGACAGTCGAACGCGTGCGATTCACCAATTCGGGAACGGAAGCGAATCTCTTGTTGTTGGCTGCAGCGAAGGCCTACACGAAAAGGTCGAAGATTGTCGTGTTTAACGGCGGATATCACGGCGGCGTGCTCTCCTTCGGTTCTGGTCAGAACCCGGTCAACGTCCCCCATGAATTCCTGCTCGCGAATTACAACGACATTACCAGCGTCGAGGCGTTGTTCAAAAAGCACGGCAGCAACATCGCCACGATTCTTGTCGAGCCAATGCAAGGTGCGTCGGGCTGTATCGTTGGGCAGCCGGAATTTCTTGGCGCATTGCGGGACGTGTGCACGCGATTCGGCGCGTTGCTGGCGTTCGACGAAGTGATGACTTCACGGCTGGCACCGGGCGGAATGCAGGAGTGGCTCGGCATCGCGGCCGACCTGACATCCCTCGGGAAATACATCGGTGGAGGAATGTCGTTCGGCGCCTTCGGCGGGCGTGAGGACATCATGGCGCAGTTCGATCCACGCCAGCACGGCGCGTTGGCACACGCAGGCACTTTCAACAACAACGTACTGACAATGTCGGCAGGCGTCGCTGGACTTCGCGAGTTGTACACGCCGGAGGCCGCGGTGGAACTCAACAAACGGGGTGACCGGTTTCGCGATGCCTTGAATCAGCAATTCGGCGCGTCTGGGATAGCAATGCGATTCTTCGGACTTGGTTCATTGATGAACCTTCAGCCCACTGACCATGCAATCTGTTCCGTCGATGATCTTGCGGGCCTGGAGCACAGGATCAAAGACCTGTTCTTCTTCCACCTGATCGAGAACGGCGTGTACATAGCGCGACGCGGGTACATGACACTGAGCCTTCCTTTAACAGAGGAAGACATGACGCATTTCATCTCGACCAACGCCGGTTTCATTGAGCGTTACCGGACACTTTTGCCGGCTAGCCAATAAGCTCTCCACGACAGAGTCCGCTCCTCAATCGCCGAGCAATTCGCCCGAGACTTCCTTCAGGCATTCCGCAAAGAGGTGCGCAGCAGGTGCCGTCACGTCTGCCCGCCAATATGCGACTACTTCCCCCAACGGCTCGAGCGGTGCCAGCGGCAGCACGCGCATGGTGCCGCGCAATGTGTGCTGCCGTGCAACCGATAGTGGGAGTATTGAAACGAACTCGCCGCCTTGTAGCAGCGTGAGATTCAACGCGAGCGAACTCGATTCGACGCTGCCTGGCGCGGGCGCGACCCCATGCTCGCTCAATGCTTCGATCAACGTGGCGTAAGCAGGCGACCCATGAAGTGGCGTGATCCACCGGCATGCGTCGAGATCATGCCAGTCGATTTCGCGCTCCGGCGCGCCCAGCGGATGCGATGTACCGGTGATGAAGACAAAGGGCTCGCGATATAGCGTTTCCTGCGCCAGTGGGGTTTGCGTGCTCGTTATCCGGTTGCGGCCGAGCGCGATGTCGAGGTCGCCGTCGTCGAGCAGCTTGATGAGTCTGTCGAGGGTGCCTTCGACAAACGATAGCGACGCGCTGGGCGCGCGCCGCAGAAACAGTTGCACAGCGTTGGCAGTCAACGGTTCGGGAATCGTCGCAACCGCGCCAAGCCGTACATGGCCGCCCGTGCCTGACGCTAGGGCGCTTACATCGCGACGAGCGAGGTCGATGTGACGCAGTACCTCGCGTCCACACGCAACGATCACTTGACCAATCACCGTGAGTTCAACCGAATTGCCGGTGCGGTTGACGACCTGCACGCCCAGCGCACTTTCGATTTCGGAAATCTGCTTCGAGATCGCGGGTTGCGTGACATGAAAAGCACTTGCGACGCGCGTGACCTGCCCAAGGTCGGCAAGGCTCACGAGAATGCGCAGCTGCGACAGCTTCAGGCCGCTGCGAAAGAAGCGTTCGATCGAGTCACTGGTGGCAGACATTCGCGTTTTCCCTGATCCAGCATAACCAAAAGGTTATGCGCGACACCGAAAGAGTGATTTGCGACTGGCCGGCAAGCCCAGCTACGCTTACGTCTATGCCGAAATATCCGTCATCGCATCGGCAGCAAGCATAACAAAACGACACGACTGGAGACGACATCATGAGCATGACTTCATACGGCAAGTCCCCGGGCCATGTGGCGCCCGATAGCCTGGGCGGGAGGCGCGAAGGTGCCGAGGACGCGAACGAGGCAAATCCGGCGCTCTACCGCAAGCTCACGCGCCGCATTCTGCCGTTCCTGTTTCTCGCGTTCGTCGTCGCGTACATCGACCGTGTGAACGTCAGCTTCGCGAAGTTGCAGATGCTCGCCGACCTGCATCTCTCCGAAACCGTCTACGGGATCGGCGCGGGCATCTTCTTTCTCGGGTACTTCATCTTCGAGGTGCCCAGTAACCTGATCCTCGACAGTGTCGGCGCGCGCCGATGGATTGCGCGGATCATGGTCACGTGGGCCATCGTGTCGTGTGCAACGATGTTTGCACAGGACGCGACCTCGTTTTACGTGCTGCGTTTCCTGCTTGGCGTCGCCGAAGCGGGTTTCTTCCCCGGGATCGTGCTGTATCTGTCTAACTGGTTCCCGTCCGCCCGGCGCTCGCAGATCATCGCGCTCTTCATGACGGCCATTCCTGTGTCGGGCGCGATTGGCGGTCCGCTGTCGGGCTGGGTGATGTCCCACTTTGCCGGTGTTTATGGCGTAGAAGGCTGGAAGTGGCTGTTCGTCGTCGAAGGTCTCGGTTCGCTCGTGGTCGGTATCGCAGCGTTCTTCCTTCTGTATGACCGCATCGACTCCGTCAAATGGCTCAGCGCCGAAGAGAAGGCATGCCTTGCCGCGGATCTGCGCCGCGATGCCGCGACGCGTGTCGAACACTCGGTGCGCGGCGCATTCGCCAGCGGCCGGGTCTGGCTGCTCGGGCTCACGTATTTCTGTATCGCGATGGGCAATTACGGCCTCGCATTCTGGGTGCCAACGATCATCAAGGCGAGCGGGGTCGCGAGCATTGCGAACATCGGCTGGCTGTCGGCGGTCCCTTCGCTCATCAGCGCGGTTGCGATGGTGCTCATTGCGCGGCACGCGGACCGTCGCGGGGAGCGTCGTCGCCATGTTGCCGTGTGCTGCACGATCGGCGCACTTGGGCTGCTGGCATCTGTGCTGTGCGCATCGAACGTCGGACTGTCGCTCGTCGCGCTGGTGGTCGCGGCAATCGGCATCAACTCGATCGCGCCGGTGTTCTGGGGCATTCCGACTGCAATGATGGGCGGCGCGGGTGCGGCCGCCGCGATCGCGGTCATCAACTGCACGGGCAATCTCGCGGGATTCGTGAGCCCGTTTGTGGTGGGCTGGCTTTCCGATCTGAGCGGCGGCAAGTTGTTGCCAGGCATGATCGCGATTGCCATCGCGCTGGTTATCGGCGCGCTGCTGGTGCTGACGATGCCCGCGCGTCAGTCCAAACCTCTGTCGTAATGGATCTTCCGATGAAACCAGACACTCGGCCTGTGTGCATGATCACGGGCGCTGCAAGCGGGATTGGCGCGGCGACGGCGTTGCGCTTCGCGCGTGCAGGTTATGCGGTCGCGATTGGCAACTTCGATGCTTCGACTCGAGAAAGCGCGCATGCCGTAGCAGCCGCGTGCCGCGATGCGGGCAGCGACACGCTTGTATTTGACGCCGATGTCGGCAACGACGCAGATTGTCGCGCGGCCGTCGATAGCGTGACAACGCGCTTTCGCCGACTCGACGCGCTGGTGAACTGCGCGGGAACAACGAAGGTGATCGCGCACGACGCACTCGACCATCTCGACGCCGACGAATTCGAGCGTGTGTATCGCGTGAACACGATCGGCCTGTACCAGATGACGCGTGCGGCTGCCCCGTTGCTGCGCGAAACCGCGACGGATACCCGCAGCACGAGCGTCGTCAACATCTCGTCGCTGGCAGCACTGAATGGAACGGGTTCGTCGCTCGCGTACGCGGCATCCAAAGGCGCAGTCAATACGATGACGCTGTCGCTCGCACGTTCTCTCTCGCCGCGCGTGCGCGTCAACGCAATTGCACCGGGCATGGTCGATGATGGTCTGCTGCTGCGTGTGCTCGACACGACGCGCTATGCCGCCGTGATCGACCACATGACGACCAACGCTCCGCTCAAGCGCGTGTCCCTTCCCGGGGAGATTGCCGATATTGCGTGGTTCCTGTGTAGTGCGCCCGCGATAACAGGGCAGGTCATCGCCGCTGAAAATGGCCTGTTGCTCAACAACGGCTAAACCCACTGATACTAACGACATGTCCCACTTTCAGAGCAGGAAGCCACTCGGCAAACACCGTTCACGCATGGTCACCGAGGGTGTGACGCGTGCTCCGCATCGCGCGTTTCTGCGCGCGACCGGTCTCGACGACGAATCGATGCAAAAGCCCTTCGTCGCGATTGTCGATACGTTCGGCGAAAACACACCCTGTTCGATGTCGCTCAACGCAGTGTCCGACAACGCGCGACTCGGCGTCGCCGCGGGCGGTGGTGTACCGATTCGCGGCTCGGCGATTTCCGTTTCCGATGGCACGTCGATGAATCATCAGGGCATGCGCATGAGCCTCGTATCGCGCGAGGTCGTAGCTGATAGCGTCGAACTGTTCGTGCGCGCGCACGCGTACGATGCGCTGGTCGGTGTCGCCGGCTGCGACAAGACGCTGCCCGGTATCCTGATGGGCATGGTGCGCGTGAACGTGCCGGGCGTATTCCTGTTCGGCGGCGCGATGCTGCCGGGCACTGCGCCTGGCCAGCTTCCTGGTGGCACGGGTCATGGACTGCAGCGACAGGCGACGATCCTGACGGCAATCGAGGCGGTCGGCACGGCGCAACGCGGCGACATCACGAAAGCGCAACTCAATGCAATCGAAAAACGTTGTACGCCGACTGCCGGCTCGTGTCCGGGACAGTTCACCGCGAACACCATGGCGATGGTCGCCGAGACGCTCGGTCTCGCGCCACTCGGTTCCGCGATGGTGCCGGCCGTCTACAGCGAACGCATTGCGATTGCGAGACGCGCCGGCGAAACGGTGATGCGTACGCTGATGCACGGCGGCCCGCTTCCCCGTGACCTCGTCACAATGAAGAGCCTGGAAAACGCGTGCGCTGCAGTCGCGGCGACGGGTGGCTCGACCAACGCCGCATTGCATATTCCCGCGATTGCGCACGAGGCAGGTGTTCGCTTCACGCTCGACGACGTCGAACGCGTGTTTGCCCGCATTCCGTTAATCGGCGATCTGCAACCGGGCGGACGATATCTCGCGCAGGATCTGCATAATGCGGGCGGTGTGCCGACGGTGCTGAAGGCGCTGCTCAAAGGCGGATATCTGCACGGCGACGTGCTGACGCTCGATGGCCGCACGTTCGAAGAGGTACTCGTCGACGCAGCCGATCCGGACGGCGAAGTGGTGCGCGCCTGCGAGACGCCCCTCGGAGAAAATGGCGGCCTCGTGATCTTGCGGGGCAACCTCGCGCCGGACGGCGCGTGCCTGAAAGTCGCGGGCCTGAAGTCGCTGCGTTTCGAAGGAACGGCGCGCATTTTCGAATGCGAAGAGGACTGCATGGCCGTGGTTGCCGCACGCAGCTACAACGAAGGTGACGTACTCGTGATCCGAAATGAAGGACCGAAGGGCGGGCCGGGCATGCGCGAGATGTTGAGTGTGACGGCAGCGATATACGGGCAGGGCATGGGCGAACGGGTCGCGTTGCTCACGGACGGGCGTTTTTCTGGCGCGACGCGCGGCATGTGTATCGGATACGTCGGCCCGGAGGCCGCGATGGGCGGCCCGATTGCGTTGCTGCGAAATGGCGACCGGATTGTCATCGACGCGATAGCGCGCACACTCAACGTTCAGATTAGCGACGACGAATTCGAGCATCGTCGCGTGGCGTTGGCACCTCGTGCGCCGCGTCGGCTGGCGGGTGTGCTCGAAAAATACGAGGCGCTGGTGCGTCCCGCGAATCTTGGAGCGGTTACGCATTCTGGGGCGCTCGAATGGCCGTACGATGCGCCCACGCACGGAGACGACGCGTGAGTACGCCGGATGAATCGATGCGGGTCGGCTTTTGCGGACTCGGGAAGATGGGCGGGCCGATGGCGCAACGTGTCGTGGCGGCGGGACATCGTGTAGCGGTGTGGAATCGTTCGTACGACAAAGCCCAGGCGTTCGTGCAGGAAGCTGCGACGTCTTCGTGCATCGCGTGTGAAACGCCTCGCGACGTTGCTGCACGATCCGACATCGTCCTGCTATGTCTCGCCGATGGCAATGCCGTCGAGGATGTCGCATTTGGCGCGGATGGTCTTGCCTCAGGCGTGACTGCCGCTGCGGCACTGACCATCGTCGATCATTCGACGCTTGCACCTTCGCAGGCGCGCTCGCTGGCGAGTCGCTGGCAGTCGGCGATAGCGGACGGTGCATGGGTCGATGCGCCTGTATCGGGCGGGGTTGCAGGCGCAGCGGCCGGCACGCTTGCCATCATGGCTGGCGGCGAAGCGGAACGTATCGCTGCAATCGAACGCGTGCTTGCCGCATTCGCCGCGCGAGTCACGCGCATGGGGGAGAGCGGTGCAGGTCAGGCGACGAAGCTTGTGAACCAGATCATCGTGATGACAACGATCGCAGCCATCGCAGAGGGCACGCTTCTCGCGCGGCATGGTGGCATCGACACAGCGCGGATTCCCACCGCGCTTGCGGGCGGTTGGGCGGATTCGGTCCTTCTGCAAACATTGCAGCCTCGTATGGTCGTGCCGCCGCAGCAGCCCTCGGGTTCGATACGCACCATGCTCAAGGATCTCAATGCCATCAACGAGTTCGCGACGGAGTGCGGAATCGTGCTGCCCATCGCGAGTCGCGTACGCGACTGGTTGACACGTGCTGTGGATGATGGCCTTGGGGATGCCGATATCTCGCAGATCGTGCTTGCTTCGGTGGAATGACTCACGGTGAGCGCGGGGCAGCTAGGTCGTGAGATTGTCTGGAAAGGATTTGCCTCAGTTTGTTAAGACACTACGACTTTCCGTGAGGCCAAGGCTGGCCCGCAGGGAGGCCAGCACGGAACACGATAGCACGCGGCACGTCGGTCTGGATGTTCACAAGAACTCGATCACGGTCGCCTGTGCGCCCGCTGTTGACGTCGGTGACCTTTAGTGCGACCACTTCGCTGGCGTGCAGCCCAGCACCGTATGCGACCGACAGCGCGGTCTGGTACTTCAGGTTGCCGGCCGCCTCGATGAACTGCCGCACTTCACCGGGATTAAACACGACGGGCAATATGCGGGGAAATGCGCACGAGTTGCGTCCTGACCATCAACTCGGCCGGTCGATCTCGACCGTGAAGAAAGACTTAAGGCCGGTAATCGCGTGTTTGAGCGACATGGCCGATGTGCCGTGGATTCCGCTCCAGTTCGAAGAGCGAAGCGGATTGCCTCGTTCACCGATCTAAAGGGTGCGGCCGGCCTCTCCCTGACCTCTAGCATCGGACCATAGCGCCTTCTACGTCGGTCTCAAGCACAGTCACCTGAGTCGGAGAGACGACAACAACAGTTCGATCACTAGTCCAACCGCAGCCGATACGATTTGCTCACCCTGAGCAGAGGGTGATTAACTGAGTGCGAGATGTCTCGTATCTCGATTCGTACTTCTCCTTCGTTGCGCCAGATAGTGGTCTTCGCCTGGAACCATCCACCGTCGATCCGTCGCGTGGCCGACGCGCAGGCGAACCGAATTTCACTCACCCGTATCACCTCAATAGCATATTTCTATGCTGTGCTGCAGCGAAATATGTCAGCAAGCCCAATCCCTCCTCCGTTTGCCTATCGCGCTAGTGGTTATCACGGATATAACCTATCACTTTCACGTGATTGGAAGGTTTCATTACCCGTACATAGGGTGCGTCAGTAAACTCGAATGGGCAGTGTGAATGTGCATAGTTCAAACCGCGAAGCAGTGGCCGCGTAGCTCACTCATGTCGGAGGACGCATATGGCGATGTGGGATGAGCAAACAGTACGACCATGAGCCCTCGCTCTAAGGCGGCAACAAATCAACTCGCACTGACCTATGAGACGGGACGTATGCGGAATTTGGGAGTTATTGCAAATGTGATCAAACCACTTCCGGAACTCGCGAGCACGGAAGGAGCTGGAAGCCGAAGCTTAACCAGTACAGTTTTTTATTGATAGGTATGACTCAGGAGTGACATTGAAGATTGCTCAACACCTTGATCCGGCCGCGATTGGCACACTAGTGCTGGAAGAGATCGATGGCCATATTCTCGTAATTCGGTTGAACCGTCCTGAAGTATCGAATGCAATCAGTACACCAATGGGCCGAGAGCTGATTAAGGTCTTTGGCGCGTTGGAGGTCGACCCCACGCAATATCGTTGCGCAATTCTTACGGGTACAGGTGAGCGAGCCTTCTGTGGCGGCGCAGATTTGAAGCAACGTGAAGGCATGACGGACGAGCAGTTCAGCACGCAGCACTATCTGTTCGAACGCATGGTTCGCGCAATCACCCATTGCCCGATTCCTCTTATCTGCGCTGTCAACGGTTCGGCAGTAGCAGGCGGGCTCGAACTGCTGCTGGCTTGTGACTTTGCGTACGCCTCGGATAAGGCGGTCTTCGGATTTACCGAGGTCAAACGCGGAATCATGCCGGGTGGCGGTGGCACCCAACAACTTCCGCGCACGATTGGTACGCGCCGCTCGAAAGAACTGATTTTCCGCGGTTCGAAGTTTTCGGCGGAAGAAGCACTTGCGTGGGGCGTCGTGAACCAGTTGTACGAGCCGGGCCAGGTGCTGGCACGCGCGATTGAAGCTGCCCGAGATATCTGCACCAGCGCGCCGCTCTCGGTCTCGCAAGCAAAGAAGGCGATTGACCTTGGTATGCAGACCGACCTGAACACGGGCCTATTCATCGAAATTGAAGCCTACAACCGACTTATCCCGACGGAAGACCGTCTGGAAGGTATCAGCGCATATAACGAAAAGCGACAGCCTGTCTTCAAGGGGCGCTAGTCGCACAACAAGGGAAGGCCACCAGCCGCTGCTGGCGGCCTACTAACCGGCGTTCGGCCGGAGGAGACATGCATGAGTTCGCCCATCAACGCTACGACTGGTCCGCTGGCAGAGCAAACGTACCGGAAAATCACGAGGCGTCTGATTCCGTTCCTTTTTCTGTGCTACGTGTTTGCGTTTCTCGACCGCGTCAATGTCGGCATCGCGCAGCTCGACATGAAGCACGACGTTGGTTTCAGCGACTTCACGTACAGCATTGGGGCAGGGATTTTCTTCCTCGGGTATGTGCTCATGGAGGTGCCGAGCAACCTCCTGCTGACAAAAATCGGAGTGAAGCGGACGTTCTCACGCATCATGGTCCTGTGGGGCATTCTGGCTGCCGCGACCGCATTCGTCACGCTGCCGATGCATTTCTACACCGTGCGCTTCCTGCTCGGTCTTGCTGAAGCCGGTCTGTATCCGGGCATCATTTTCTACCTGACCCGCTGGTATCCCGTCGAGCGTCGTGCAAAAGCCATCGCAATCTTTACTTGTGCGACCGGCATTGCGGGTCTGATTGGCGGCCCGATGTCCGGCTGGCTTATGACGCACATGGAAGGCATCCGTGCCATGCACGGCTGGCAATGGATGTTCATCGTGCAGGGTTTGCCGGCAAGCTTCTTGGGCATCGTTGCATTCTTTTTTCTGGACGACGGTCCTCAGAAGGCAAAGTGGCTGAGTGACGCTGAGAAGGCGCAAATTCTGACAGACCTGAAGCAGAGTTCCGGGGTGAGCGACAAGCACGTGGAACACACTTTTGGGCGTGCACTTCTCGACCCGCGCGTGTATGTGATGGGGTTCGTCTGGTTTGCGCAAATAGCGGGTGTGTTTGCAATCGGGTTCTGGTTACCGACACTTATCAAAAGCACGGGGCTGACCAGTCCGCTCGAAATCGGTATCTACTCGGCAATTCCGTATTTCGTAAGCTGGATTGCGCTCATCGGGATGAACTGGAACTCCGACCGGACGATGGAGCGTCGCTGGCATTGCGGCATCACGATGATTATCGGTGCGGTGGGTCTGTTTGCTGCGGGTCTGATTCACGGCAGTCTTGCGTGGTCTCTGGTAGCTCTTTCGGTCGCGACGGCAGGGATTCTTGCGCCCAACCCTCTCATTTGGGCCATTTCGACGGACTATATCCGCGGCAGCGGAGCAGCAGGTGGCGTGGCCGTGGTGAACTGTATTGGTCTGCTTGGAGGATTTATTAGCCCAATGATTATCGGTTCAATCAAGACGGCGACTAACAGCATGGCAGGAGGTCTCGGCGCTATATCCTTGCTCATGGTTGTCGGCGCGCTCGTTGCGATTGTGCTTGCGCCCAGAACGACCGATTCTAGGTCAGTCGACGGCCTGGCCTCTGACAAGTTGGATGAATCTGCAGCAGCGAATGCAATGCTTTGACAGACGTCGGTGCCGGTCATCCGTTTTCGAAGGAGATTGAGAAATGACGAAACGAGAAAAGGTGAGAGTGCGCGAAGTAGGTCTGCGCGATGGCCTGCAAATGGTGCAAACGATTTTGTCGACCGAGCAGAAGCTGGAGTGGTGCCGACGGATGGTGGATGCGGGGTCGGTTGAGATTGAAGTGACGTCGTTTGTGCCTCCAAAAATTGTCCCGCAGTTTGCCGATGCGGTGGATGTTGCACGGGGCGCGCTTCATATAAAGGGACTGCATGCCGCCGCGCTCGTTCCCAATCTCAAGGGTGCTCAACGCGCCTTCGAAGTTGGCCTGAGCAAGGTGCATTACGTGCTGTCAGCCAGCAATGAACACAACCTGAAAAACGTGCGACGTACGACTGCTGAGTCAGTTGAAGACTTCGGGCGTATTGTCGTGGAGCGTGACACTGGCGAGGATGCGCCGCGCGATATTACGCTCGGCGCAGGTATAGCGACCGCGTTCGGGTGCACTATCGCCGGCCGTGTCGAAGAAAGCAGGGTGCTCGGCCTTGTCGAAACTCTTCTGGAAGCCGGTGCTGACGAAATCACAATTGCGGATACGGTCGGTTACGCGAATCCAGGGCAGGTACGGGCTTTAATGCGCAAGGTTCTTGCCATCACCAGGGACGTGCCGGTCGCCTGTCACTTTCATGATACCCGAGGCGTTGGTCTTGCAAACGTCATCGCCGCGCTCGACGCAGGGGTGCGCAGCTTTGACTCCTCGCTGGGCGGTCTTGGCGGGTGCCCGTTCGCACCGAATGCCACTGGGAATATCAACACGGAAGATACCGTCTTCCTCTTGGAATCCGAAGGTCTCGATACCGGCATGGATGTAAATGCACTGCTTTCAATCAGGGAGACGATTTCAGGCTGGTTACCGGGCGAACCGTTCACGGGTGCGATTGCGCGGGCAGGCCTGCCGAAGACATTCGATTTGCGCAAGGCGGAGACGGTGTGAGCAGAGCTATGACGTGCGTCCGAGAACCGTGAGTGTTCATGGGCAACGCATTGCACCGTGTGCGCCCGGAATATCCAGAGTCAATCTGGGAGCTGCCGGACGAGGTCCGAGCATTTTTTCCGCCATCTTGAGCATGTCGGAACGCCTTGGAGGGGCTTCATGACCCGTCGGATTTAAGTCGACCCCGCCTTCGCCGAGCGCCGAGTTGCATATACCGCGGTGGCAGACCAGATTGCTTATCACAGGGCGCTACCAATATTGCGGCGATAGCTCGGCTGCAATGGTCTGCGTCCCGAGCATGAGATTATTTGAATTGGAAGAAGGAGAACGCAGTGCGCGTGCAGAAAATCGGCGACATCGAGATTAGCAAGTTTAGCGAGATTGATAGTCTGGAATTTGAGCCCAATTGGCTTTTTCCTACCGTCGACCGTGATTTCGTAAGAGAACAACGCAGCTGGCTTGGTCCCACTCTGATTGAGCCGCGCGAGCTGAAGCTGTATCTCAGCTTTCACAGCTATGTCGTCAAAACGCGGCATCATACAATTCTTGTGGACACCTGCAATGGCAATCACAAGCATCGTCCGTCGATGCCTGCATGGAGCAACCTGCAGACGCCGTACCTTGAGAACCTGGCTGCGCTAGGTACCCGTCCCGAAGACATCGATTACGTCATGTGCACGCACCTGCACACCGACCATGTCGGCTGGAACACTCGTCTCGAAGACGGTCGTTGGGTTCCGACCTTTCCGCGTGCGAAGTACATCTTTTCGCGAGTCGAGTACGACTATCTTCTGAAACTGCATCAGTCGAATCCAGAAATGCCGGTGAATCGTGGCTCGTTCGTCGACAGCGTGCTGCCCATCGTCGAGCACGACCAGGCGACGTTTGTCGAAATGGACCATTCGTTCGAGCACGAACTCGGCGAGGATGTGTGGTTTACTCCCGCAGTGGGCCACACGGCTGGCCATGTTTTAATACATCTTGGGCATGAGCATGGTGAACATGCTGTTATGACCGGCGATGTCATCCACCACCCAATCCAGTTTGTTGACCCTTCGCTTGCTAACGCGGCGGATTTCGACGCCAAGCTGGCCCATGAGGCGCGCCTCGGTGTTATGAGCCGGTACGCAGATACGACAACGAAAATTCTGACGGCCCACTTCCCGTCCCCGACGGCCGGTCGCGTGGTGAGCCACGGCGACACCTTCCGCTTTACTTTTGACAAAGAATAGCTAGCGAGGAGCGGCGTGCGCGCGCACGCACGCACGCACGCCCTTATAGGCTAAGACGCGTGTTGGCTCTGACTTAAAAAGTCGCGTTCTGCGGCCCAGCAAGAGGCAATCGCGCCGAAGGTTCGCGCGTTCGACGACGTCGTGTCGAGAAACGTGGCAAGGTGAAGAAGCGAGCAGCGCGTCAGCGAAGAGCGGGCGCCAGAAGTACCCGCCTGTATCTGCAGGTTCACGTTTCAGCGATGCGACTCTGGCAAAGTTCGATAAACTTCTGGACCGGTTGCGTAAGCGTTGCGCCGCGGCGTGTTGCAATGCCGTAAGGGGCGCCACGTCGCTCAATGTAGAACGGCAGTATCTTAACCAGGCCACCTACCGCGAAATACTCGGCAACCTTGCGCGGTATCAGCCCGACCGTGCCGCCTCCATTTTGAAGCAGAGCAAGCGTGGCGAACGTGGACGAGGTTTCCATCGCATAGCGTGGAAAGTCGAGACCTTCGTCATCAAGAAGCTGCTCGAAGAGTGAGCGCATTGGGAGTGTTGCCTGCGGGACAATCCAGGGGTTCCCGATAATGTCAGCCAGCTGCACCTCAGTCCTGTCGCCCAGAGGGTCGGCACCATCTACCACCAGGCATATCTCTTCGACCTCTAACGGGATGAAATCATAGGCTTCCGGGTGGACGCTCACACTAGGCCGCCCGATTACCAGGTCCAGCAGCCGCTGGTCGAGCATTGCCAGCAGGCGAGCACTGTTGTCTTCCCATACTTCGATTGAGGTATCAGGCTGACTCTCCCGCAACGCTTTCACAGTGGGGGCCAGCCAGACTGGCAGCGAGCCCATCACAGCGCCAATGGCGAGGGTGCCGCCGCCGCCTCGCAGGATTGCCGCCATTTCGTCTCGCATCGTTCCAACGTCTGCCCGAAGGGTTCGTGCATGACGTATTACGCATCTCCCAAGGTCGTTTGGAACAATTCCGCGGGGCGAGCGGGAGAATAATTCGACACCGAATATGGCTTCGAGCTCTTGCAGCGATTTGGTTATCGCTGGCTGAGACAAAGAGATTTGCTGGGCCGCCTTGCGCAGGGACCCGTGGTCGTCGAGCGCGATGAGCAGCGCAATGTGGGCGCCGCGAAGGCGCCTCAGAATCGCATCGTTACTGGTTATCACGGATATAACCCCAGACGTTCACCTGATTCAAACCTTTCATTATCTGCCTCAGAGGGCGCGCCAGTACACTGGACTGGTCGGTGGACGCATATGCAATTCGGACGACGGCGCACGCCAACGCCGCGCCCTTAGACGTACTGCACGAGGCATTTGACGTCTGGTGATAACTCGCACGAATCACTGTCGCGCAGTGTAACCGCGATTTCTGCCTCGATGCATGTGGACAGCACTAACTTCGGTGCGGGTACGAGTAGCGCGTTTCGACGTCCGACCGGTATTTCCAAGAGGCTCATGCCTGTCAACGGAGACAAACAAGCGTGAAACGGATAGGGATTGACGTCGGCGGCACCTTCACCGACGTCGTGATGGTGGACGATTCGACCGGGAAGGTGTGGTCGACCAAGGTGCCGACAACGCCCAAAGACCGGGTCGTAGGAACGGTCGAAGGTTTCCGAAGGATTCTTGAAATATCGGGTTCAAAGAGCGCCGACATTTCTTTTCTTGGCCATGGAACGACGATGGCCACGAACATGGTCGTCGAAGGCACGGGTGCCAAAACTGCATTGGTGACCACTCGTGGATTCCGGGACATCCTTGAAATACGGCGCGCGTCGCGTCACGACCGTGCTGACCTTTATGACCTTTTGTTCGACAATCCACGCGCGCTGGTCGAGCGCCATTGGAGGCTGGAGGTAACAGAGCGTCTGCGTTTCGATGGGAACGTCGAGACACCGCTCTCGCACGGCGAGCTGACCGAGATTGCCGCACGCATCCGGGAGTCTGACGTCGAAGCGGTTGCCGTGTGTTTCCTGCACTCGCACGTCAATCCCGAGCACGAAAAGGCTGCCGTTGCGGCGCTGCGCGAAATGTTGCCTGACCGTTTCGTGTGTGCATCGCATGAGGTCAACCCGGAATCCATGGAGTATGAGCGAGCCAGTTCGACGGTCATCAATGCGATGCTCGGACCGGTCTGCGGTCGCTACATCGGTCGTCTGGTGGACGCGCTCGCACACCTGGGCTTTGCCGGCAAGTTCCTCTTCATGCAGTCAAACGGCGGCCTGGCGAGCCCCGCGCGCGTCGCCGACCGTCCGATTGTGCTGCTTGAGTCGGGACCTGCGGGTGGCGTCAGCGCGGCGATCCGGAATTGCGAGCGCGGTGACTTGCGCAACGCAATTCTCGGCGACATGGGCGGCACGACATTTGACGTTTCCCTCATCCGTGATTTCAGACCCGAAATCCGGAACAAGAGCCTGCTGCACAGCTACACCGTGCGTTCGCCCAGCATCGACATCGACTCAGTGGGAGCGGGCGGAGGCTCTATCGTCTGGATTGACGCGGGCGGCGGTGTGCGCATCGGGCCTGAAAGTGCTGCGGCGGACCCGGGCCCCGCGTGCTACGGCCGCGGCGGCAAGCGACCGACGGTCACTGATTGCAACCTCGTGCTTGGCTACATCGACCCGGATAACTTCCTTGGGGGCGAATTCCAGCTGGATGCAAAGGCTGCGTGGCGCGTGGTCGAGGAAGTCATTGCCAAGCCTCTGGGAATGAGTGTGCCGGATGCGGCGCAGGCGGTGCGCTCGGTCGCCAATGCGTTGATGGCACAGGCGATTCGAATCATGACGGTGGAGCGGGGTTACGACCCGCGTGAGTTCTCGTACATCTGCTACGGCGGCGCCGGTCCGGTCCATGCAGTTGACCTCGCGCACGAAATGGGAATCCGCCGTGTTGTGATTCCGCCGCTGCCGGGCCTCTTCAGCGCGTTCGGCATGATGGTCGCCGACCAACAGTACGACTATCAACGACCGGTGGAATGTGACCTCGCGAAGCTAGGTGACGAAAGACTGCACGCGGAGTTTGATGAACTGCTTGCGCTTGGCCGCAGTGAAGCGGAGCGCCATGGCGTCGAGGCGAATAAGACCCGCGCAGTGCGCCTGGCAGATTGCCGTTACGTCGGCCAGCCGGATGTCATTACTGTCGAAGCATCCGACGACGCCTCATGTGCTGTGCTGGCGGAAGAGTTTGAAGCGGCACATCAACGGCTCTGGAACTTTGTCAGCAAGGACAAGCCGATTATGGTCGCAAACCTCCGCCTGCAACTCATCGCGACAAGTGGCTGGCGCGGCGGCGTCGCGCACTCGGACGAGGGAGCAGCGGTTACGCCTGTTCGTACGCGTGATGTCTACATCGACGGCAATGTCCGCGCATTGCCGGTGTTTGCACGAAGCCGGCTGCCAGTAGGTGCCCAGATTAAAGGCCCCGCGGTTATTGAAGAGCACAGCAGCTGCGCCGTCTTGAAGGCCGCGCACACAGCGCGTGTCGACGACGACTTGAACCTTGTCATTGAACTGGCGGCATGAACATGGACATCGTTACTTACGAAATCATCCGCAGCAGTCTGTTCGCAGTCGCGCGGGAAATGAAGATCGCCATGATGCGCACGGCCGGCAGCCCGCTGATGCATGCAAGTGGCGATTCGTCGGCAGCTATCTTCGACGCTGACATGCAACTCGTTGCTCAAGGCAACGACATCCCGACGATGCTGGGCTCGGCAGTGATTTCCACCCGTGTATCGGTTGAGGCCATGGGTCGCGAGAATCTGCGACCGGGCGACGTCATCGTCAGCAACGACGCTTACGTCGGCGGCGGTAATCACCAGCCGGACGTCCAGTTCACTCGCCCGGTCTTCGTTGACGGTGAAATCGTCGCCTTCGTGATGACGCGTGGGCACTGGACGGACATTGGAGGGCAGTCGCCCGGCAGCTATGCAATCGCAACGTGGGATGTGTTTGCTGAAGGCATCCGGATTCCACCGGTTCTGCTTTATCGCAACGATGAACCGGTTCGCGACGTTCTGGAAATCCTCACTCGCAATAGCCGCAATTCTCACGAGTTGCGTTTGGACATTCAGGCGCAGTACGCGGGCACCTTCGTGGGTGACCGCCGCATTGTGGACCTTGTTGCGAAGTATGGCGCCGATGCATTGAGTGACGTGATGCGCCAGAGTCTTGACCACTCTGAAAAGCTCATCCGTGCCGAGATTGCAAAGATTCCGGATGGGGTCTACGAGGCCGAGGAATACCTTGACCCCATCGAGGCGCCGGGCTGGAATCACGAGCGTCCGCTGCTTAAAGTCAAAGTCACAGTAAGGGATGACCATATCACGTTCGATTTCACAGGCACAGGCGCTCAGGTGCGAGGTGGAATCAACTGTCCGTTCTCCGTCACCTGCAACAGCACCTGGTTCACGGTCAAAGCATTGACAGACCTCAGCATTCCAATCAATCAGGGTTGCTATCGGCCGGTGACCATCATCGCCCCGCAAGGCAGTGTTCTCAATTGCGAATATCCAGCGTCGGTCGTGTCTGGTAACACGGAGACGTCGCCGCGGGTCATCGACCTTCTTCTGAAGGCTCTTGCGCCGGCTGTCCCGAATCGTATCCTTGGGCAAAGCAACTGCGCAGCGTGCGCGGGCATCTTTAGCGGGCGCGATACGAACCAGGCGCGCGTCGCGGAGACGGGAGAGAAATTCGTCACGATGCACGACGTACACGCTGGCGGCATGGGCGCACGGGCAGAAAAGGACGGAGTGAGTGGCATCCGGGTCTATGTGGGCAACGCTGGTAGCCAGTCGATTGAAATGATTGAACGGACTTCGCCGTTGCTGGTGGAAGAGTGGTCGCTTGTACCCGATACGGGTGGCGCCGGGCGGCAGCGCGGGGGGCTGACCTCTCGGCGCGTCTACCGGGTTGAGTATGACGAAGCCACGTTCACCGTTTCGGGAGAGCGCGGGCACACGGCCCCAGAAGGCCATTTCGGTGGTCTCGCAGGCAGCCCGTTCATGTGCAAGGTACAGCGTGCGGACGGCCAGGAGATGGTCGTACCTGCAAAGGGTGGTCAGACGGTTGTCTATCGAAATGACCGGGTTGTTGTGCAGCCGGCAGGCAGCGGCGGTTTCGGTGACCCAAAACAGCGGGAGCGCGCGCTGGTGGTGGCCGACGTTGCGGACGGCTACATCAGTCGCGACGCGGCAATTCGCCTCTATCAGCTTGACCTTGAGCTGATTCAGTCGGAGCAATTTGAAGTCGCCGCGGAGGCAACGTAAGCCGGTGACTGGAAACAAACGGAGTATGGAAATGACGAAGCAGCTTCCACTCGACGGCGTTTGCGTCGTCGAGATTGGACACAGTCTCGCCGCACCCTACGCGGGCATGGTGTTGCGGGCACTCGGCGCCGAAGTAATCAAGATTGAGAGCGCCGGAAGCGGGGACTATGCGCGAGACTGGGGACCTCCGTTCATCGATGGTGCCGCAGCCCTTTTTCACGCTGTCAATCATGGCAAGTCCAGTATCGCCATGTCGTTATCAGACCCGCTACAAGCAGAATCACTACGTGAACTCATCGTCCGGAAGGCTGACGTGGTTCTCCAGAATCTGAAAGCAGGCGGGACGGAGAAATATGGCCTCGGCGCGGAACAGATGCTCGCGCTCAAACCATCGCTTGTTTATTGCAACCTGGGAGCATTCGGAACTGTCGGGCCGCTGCGGGACAAGCCGGGCTATGACCCGTTGGCGCAGGCATTTAGCGGCTTGATGAGCTTCATGGGGCAGCCGGACGAAGCGTTGAGCCGAATTCCCATCTCGGTGAACGACATGGGAACCGGGCTGTGGGCGGCCATCGGAGTTCTGTCTGCACTTTTCAGGCGGCAATCGACTGGCCTGGGCGAGGTCGTTTCCGTCTCGCTCTATGAGACTGCGCTCTCTTGGGGTGGCATGCAGATAGCGGACTATCTGGCTTCTGGAGTCCTGCCGGGGCGATGGGGCTCAGGAACAGCTGCAATCGTTCCCCACCAGGCGTTTGAGTGTTTCGACTCGACGATTATGGTTGCAGCAGGCAATGACAGACTCTTCCGTCGGCTTTGCGAAGTGCTAGAAGTGAGCATGTTGGCCGACGACAGTCGCTTCGCTACCAACGGAGCACGTGTTAGCAACCGGATCGAGCTTATTGATTTGCTGCAGCACGAGTTTGGCAGGAAGACGGCTGCTCATTGGCTCGAACGTCTCGACAAGGTGGGGATTCCGTGTGGCCCGATTCAAACGGTCGACCAGGTCGTCGCGCATGAACAGACAAAGGCGCTGGATATTCTGCAGAAGACTGAAGACGGTGCCGCCACGTTTGTCGGCCTTCCCGTGTCGTTCGGCGGCAGGCGGCCTGCCGACACTGGGTCTACACCCAAACTCGGCGAGCACAATCAACTGCTTGCCGAAGCACTTCAAGAGACACCCTGAGTTTAAACGGCGGCACGCCAGCCGCCTGCGCACCTGGCGACCCGTGCGCGAATCTGACAGAGCCCCATGTCCTCGACGAACACTTCGGTCGTGTTGTGATTGCGCATCGTAGCAATCGGTCTGATGTCGATACCGTTGCCCTTTGCCTTGCGAAGGGCAACTAGCAACGTTGAGAGGCGTGGATGGACGCTGTCGTGGTCTTGAGCGTTTGATGTTTGATTGCTCTTCAGAGCGGCGGTCGCGCCTTTCATATAACCCACTGCGACGCGTGGCCAAGAAAATGCGGCAGGGAAAACCGCATTTTCCCGGTCAAGATTTCGCGTGTCAGGAAGAGGTAGTCTGGTAGGCTATTTCACGCCTTTCCGCGGTCAACGTTCGAATCGGCTCGCCTTTTATCCAGGCACGGATGTTTTCAACAGATTCACCATAGTAGAACTCGTACGAACCTTCGGTGACGTATCCGATGTGCGAAGTTGCGATTACGTTCTCCATGGTCCGATACGGATGATTCGCAGGCAGTGGCTCAACATCGAAGACGTCCATAGCGGCCCCCGCAATCTGCTTGCGATTCAGCGCGGCAATTAGGGCCTCCTCATTCACAATCGGGCCGCGCGCCGTGTTCACAAGAAGTGCGTGAGGTTGCATCAACGAAAGCTCGTGTGCACCAATCAGATTCCGTGTTCGTTCGGATAGACGGACGTGAATCGACAGGATATCGCTGGCAGCAAGCAATTCCTCTTTCGATACATACTGCGCGCCATGCCTGGCGGCGGATTCTGTAGTCATGTTCTGGCTCCAGGCGATCGTCTTCATACCAAACGCCTGTGCGACGCGTGCAGTCACGCTGCCGGAGTAACCTAGCCCAAGCAGGCCAATGGTTTTGCCACTGAGGTCTCTGCCGACAGAGACTTGCCATCCACCATTTCTGAACGAAGTGACTTCGCTCGGGATGTGACGTGCCGCGGCCAGGATGAGTGCCCACGTTTGTTCGGCCGCTGCGGTCAGCGAAGACGCGGTCCCGCACACAGTGATGCCCAGTTCGTCCGCGGCTTCGATATCGATGGCGGCGTTCCACGGGCCAGTACTTGCCAGCAGTTTGAGGTTCTTGAGTCTGGACAGAACGCTGCGTGGAAACCAGGTTCGTTCGCGCATGACGCACAGGACGTCATACGGCTGGAGTCGTTCGACGAGAGCATCTTCGTTATCGATATGGTCGGTGAATACCGTGATTTCGGCATCCTTGCGCAGGTTGTCCCAGTTTCCGAACTTCAGGGAGGTCTTCTGGAAGTCGTCGAGAATTGCGATTTTGTGCATGAGTTTCTTTACTGTTGATACCGGATGGCACGACAGCTATGCACCCGGTGATTCGTTTAAAGGTGAAGATAGTTGCTATTGCGCATCGTGCCAGCAATGTTCATCGGCATTCATGCCGTCTTGATAGCCTTAGGCTTGAATCCCACGAACATAACGAAGATTCCGAGAAACAGTACTGCAGTCATCACATAGAGGCCGCTATTAAGTGTCCCTGTTGCTGTTTTCAGCCATCCGATGACAAATGGACTGCAGAACCCGCTGAGCAGGCCGATACAGTTCACGAATGCGATACTTCCGGCTGCCGCGGGCGAACCATGGAGATAGTCGGCGGCAATCGACCAGATCAGCACGTTTATCGCGAAGATGCCGACACACGCGACAGTCAGCAATGCGATTGTCACTACCGCTGAGCTCATCGACTGCGACACAAAAAGGAGGGCTATCGCGCCTATCACGCCGGCGATGGTTGCGTGCCAGCGTCGCTCAAGCATCCGGTCCGAGTGCCGGCTGATAGTGACCATACCGATCGCGCCAATACCGTAGGGGATAGCGGAGAGCCAACCGAGTTGCGAGAGGTTGGAAATACCTGAACTCTTCATGACGGTCGGCAACCAGAAGGTGACCGAATAGGTGCCGCAAACAAAAGCGAAATCGATAAACGCAAGCATGTAGACCTTTGGGTCTGCGAGGGCCTGCGCGAGTGTCCCGTGCCCGTGCTGATTGTTCTTGCGCTTGCGTTCAGTTTCGACGCGGAACCCCTCCCGCAGCGTGTTCTTTTCTGCTTCGGTGAGCCATTTTGCTTTGTCGATGTTGTCGTCGAGGATGAACAGCGTGACGATGCCGAGGGCGACTGCTGGCAATGCCTCGACAATGTAAAGCCATTGCCATCCGGCCATGTTGGCAACGTTCGCCAGGCTCGTCATCGCCCATCCGGAGATGGGGCCGCCGACCAGACCTGCAATCGGAAAGCCAACCATGAAGCAGGAGATGATGACGCCACGCCGGTTTTCAGGAAACCACGAGCTGAGATAGAAAATCACGCCGGGAAAGAATCCGGCCTCGAAGACTCCAAGTAGCAGTCTGATGATGTAGAACTCGGTCACATTGGTGACGAACGCCGTACAGGTCCCGACGATACCCCAGCAAATCATGATTCGAGCGATGGTTTTTTTTGCTCCCATGCGTTTCAGGAGCAGGGCGCTCGGCACTTCAAGAAGGCAATACGAGAGAAAGAAGATGCCAGCGCCCAGACCGTAAACCGCGTCGCTGAAACCGAGGGCATCCTGCATTTGCAGTTTCGCAAAGCCGACGTTGATGCGGTCGAGAAAAGCGACCACATAACAAACGAAAAGGAGCGGCACGATGCGAAGAGCGACCCGGAGATAAAGCCTGCGCTCGTCTGCGCTCACGACCGCCGCGGACGGCAGTTCTTCCGACGACGCCGGAGTGGGTTCAAGAAAGGTCTGGTTCAATTGCTGTCTCCTGATTGTCCCGATTCGTCTGCCTTATGAGGCCAACGTCCAGGAATCCTTGATGGAAGTGTGTATGAAATTAAATCGCCACGGATACAACTCGCGTCAGTCGCATTCCTGTCGCACGAGGTCGTCGGCCAGGTTGTCTGCTGGCGGTATCGTCAGCAGATGGTTGTGCTCGCCGAGTGCGGGTGTGTTGCCCGGCAACGGTGGTCGTCGACCATCGAAGGAAACGGGCAGTGCGACAGTTTTGGTTCGTCCGTCAGGCGTCTCTCGAAGAATGTCGAGCGACATGGTCTGTTCGTCCTTGACCACGCAATCGACCGTCTGTAACGGACCGCACGGAATCGATTCGGCCTCGAGTACACGGAGCCAGTCGCTCGCGGGCGTTTGAGCAAACCTGGCTTCCAGAAGAGGAATCAGCGCCTTTCGGTTCAGGACGCGGTCGCCATTGGTCGCAAATCGATGGTCATCGGCAAGGGAAGGGAGGTCCATGACGTTGCACAGACGTCGATACAGCGTGTCGTTGCCTGCGGCGACGAGGATTGCGCCATCGGCGCAGTCGAAAACCTGATAAGGCACGATGTTCGGACTGCCTGACCCGATTCGCGCGGGTTCCGGGCCGCCAGCAAGGCAGTCCGAGAGGGGCACCGTCATCCACGCGAGGGCGGTTTCATAGAGCGACACGTCGACAATCTGGCCGCGTTCGGGGTCGCCGCGGTCTTTGTCCCGGAGCGCGGCCAGGACGCCAATGACCGCCCACATGCCTGTGCCCATGTCATTGATTGATACCGGGACGCGACTGGGCGCATCGTCGGCGTGCCCAACGATACTCATCATTCCGCTGTAGGCCTGCACCAGCGGGTCATATCCGGGTTTGCTTCGCAACGGGCCGGTGGCCCCGAAGGCTCCGAGGTTGCAATACACGAGGGAAGGACACAGTTCCGTCATGTCCTTCGCCCCAAGACCGTAGCGGTCAAGGTTGCCGGGCTTCAGGTTCTGCAGGACCACGTCGGCACTCGCGACGATGAACTCTCGAATCAGTCTTGTGCAAGCAGGGTCGCTGAAATCGGCGCTGATGCTTTCCTTGCCGTGGTTCATCGCATGAAAGAGTGCGGAGGCACCATCGATGAAGGGTGGCCCCCATCCGCGGGCGTAGTCGCCCTGGGCAGCGTTCTCAATTTTCACGACCCGCGCACCAAGGTGCGCGAAGATGATTCCCGCGTACGGTGCGGCCAGGCTGTGTCCAATCTCAACCACGCAAATGCCCTCAAGCGGAAGCCTTCGTATGCTCACGGTATCTCGCAAATTAGAATGAAACGTTTCCAAAATTAAACTTCAGACGAGATGATGCCTACATCTCCTCGTCGAGCGATTTAAATGAAACGTTTCCAATATTAGAGCGTCAATCAGCCTTGTCAAGGCGGTGGTTCCCTAGAGGTTGCGGATTCGATGTTCTCGTGGGGCCGGTGACTCCCGTCCAGCGCGACCTGGGGGGCGAAGCCGGGAATCTAGGTCGCGTTACTTGACAAAGCAGATGCAGCCGGGAAAATTGGGAACGTTTCACCAAATTCAGCAAAACGAAAGCGAAACAAGGCGATGGTCGGAAGAAGTTCGACCGCCACTGAGCCGCGTAGGGTCGGGCATCGCGCCAGTTGCTGGCTTTCCCGGACCTTACACGCTTGAGCGATGGGGCCGGTGAGCGGGCATACAGAGCTATTCCACTTTTGTTTGACGAAGGCTTATGCCCACAGAATGAGCACAGAATCGAAAGGCAGTTCTACACGCCGGACATCGGCAGCCGTTGCGTCCGCTGACGATGAGCGCAAGCCCTCAATCCGCGACGTGGCGCTTCTGGCGAATGTAGCGCTGGGAACCGTTTCGCGCGTGATAAACGAGCATCCGAACGTCCGGGAAGATACGCGTAAGCGGGTGAAGGCCGCCATCCTTGAGCTCGGCTATGTACCGAATATGGTTGCCCAGAGCATGCGCAATCACCGGTCGATGACGTTCGCCTGTGTGATGCGTGATTTCACTGTCCCTGTGCTGAGTATGTTCGTCGACTCGATGCAGAAGGAGATTGAAGGCTTCGGCTTTTCGCTGATGGTTGCCTCCAGCTATCACGACGTCAAGCGGGAATTAGAACTGTTGCAGGGGTTCCAGCAGCGACGCATTGACGGTCTGGTCATCGCCACGTCATCGGAGGAGGACCCAGCGCTTCTGACGATGTTGCAGGAGGCACCGTTCCCGATCGTGTTGCTAGACCGTGAAATGCCTGCCGAGCTTGATTCGGTCACGGTCAATCACGCGGCAGGTGTTCGACAGGCGGTGCATCATCTCGCCGACCTCGGACATCGTCGCATTGCAATCATTTCCGGTGAGCCTGGTCTGCATCCCACTCAAAGTCGCCTGAAGGGTTTCGGCGATGCATTCCAGGAACGCGGGCTGAGTTTGGAACCTGAGTTGATTCGGCACGCCACGTTCGCCCGAGATGCTGGCTATACAGAGACTCGTAATCTACTGGAGCTAGCCGAACCACCGACGGCTATTGTTGCTGGCGGCACCTCTCTGCTTCCGGGGGTCATGCAAGCAACGCGCGAACGGGGACTTGTCATACCGCAAGACTTATCGGTTATCGCCGGAGCGGATAGCGACGTTGCGCTTCTCGCGACACCTGCGTTCACCGTGGTTCGCTGGAGCCATGACCAACTCGGCAAGGCTGCGGGACGATTTTTGATGGAGCGGCTGGACAATCCAAAGCTGCCGCGACGGAGACTGACTGTCGACGCTGAACTTGTGATGAGGGGTTCTTGCGCGGCGCCGCAGCGACGATTGACGCTAATGTAAAGAAGCGTTCGAGATTCATCTGGGAGCTATCCGACATCTTGCCATTCGCGACACGCTCGGCGGCCGACTTGCGGAGTTCCTTCATATTGCCAGCTATAAGCATCTTCGTACTGGTGCGAAAGGCTACGCCGATAGCGTTAGACACCTATTCCGCCCGCGTGCCACCCTCGTGGGGTTTGTTGCGTGATTCATCAAGCACTGGCAAGCCGAGCACCGATTTGTACTGCCATCCGCATGATAGCGAGACGAATTTGCTTCTCGCGCTTATGTTCGACTCGGCCGGTCGGAATGCTCGTGCTAACTGCGAGCCTCTTTCCGAACGCAGTCTGCCCCGCATACGCGGCAAAGCAGGCTAGCCCGGCGGCCGATTCTTCGTGCTCGCTTGCTTGACCCGTTTCACGAACAACTTCGAGCTCACGAAGCAGGGCGGTGCGTCGGGTGACGGTTCGTGGAGTCATTGCGGTGAGTCTTTCCGGGAGCAGTTCAATCAATTCCGCATCAGATAGCGTCGCGAGTAGCGCTTTCCCCAACGCGGAACAGTGCGCTGGCAGCCGCGAGCCGAGGTCTGATACAAGACGGACAGGGCGTCGGGAATCTTCGCGGGCAATGTAAACGACGTCAGTGCCGTCGAGCGTAGCCAATTGAACGACCTCGTCGTGTGTCGCTACAAAAGACGCTGCCAGCGCTCGGAACACCGATTGATAGCCATCGTGACGCACATACGCATTGCCGAGCTCAAAAAGCTTCACTCCGATGAGGTAGCCGTCACCGCGGTTTTCTACCCAATGCTGTCGCTGCAATGAATCCAGCAGAAGATAGAGGGTGCTGCGCGACAGCCCTGTTGCCTCGCGCAACGTCGCCACACGAACAGGCTCTCTGGCATTGGCTAAAACATCGAGAATGTCCTGGGCACGGCGCAGCGCCGGCACTTCATACGCCTTTTCCATCACGATAGCATCCAGTTGCAAGTTGACTTACCGCGTGTCCAACCTGTTGGACATATTAACAGCAGATTGGACGGCCCATATCCGGAGGCATAGGATGCGCGCTTCTTCTCCGTGATGGGCGACGAACGTATATGACCATTTCTCCCAATAGTTACCTCCCTGCAGATGGGGAGCGGGCGGTACTTGTGGGTCGGGTGTGGCGCCCTGCGCCGCATGACGGTCCGGCAGTGATTGCAATTCGACAAAGTGAAGTCTTCGATATCACCAGCACTGTACGGACAACTGCAGACCTTTTTGACAGCAACGACGCGCTCTATATTGCCCGCAGTGCGCCGGGCGAATCATTGGGGAGCGTGGGCGCGCTAATTGCGAAAAGCCTCGACCCGAATGCCACGGGACTCAGGCTGCTTGCGCCTTGCGACGTCCAGGCAATCAAGGCGTGCGGTGTGACGTTTGCTGTCAGTCTGCTTGAGCGCGTGATTGAGGAGCAGGCCGGCGGAGATGCGAGCAAGGCGAAGGAAATCCGGGAGACGATCAATACGCTGATCGGTGCTGACCTCTCAAAAATTAAGCCCGGCTCCGAAAGCGCGCAGAAGCTGAAAGCAGAGATGGATCGACGTGGCGCTTGGTCGCAGTACATGGAAGTTGGCATTGGCCCCGACGCGGAGGTGTTCTCTAAATCGCAGCCGATGTCCGCCGTTGGCCTCGGCGCCGACATCGGGCTCTACAAGACATCCGTCTGGAACAACCCTGAGCCGGAGATTGTTCTTGCTGTCAACAGCGTTGGCCAGATTGTGGGCGCATCGCTGGGAAACGACGTCAACCTGCGAGATATTGAAGGCCGTAGCGCCTTGTTGCTGGGGAAGGCAAAGGACAATAACGGCTCCTGCGCTATCGGACCGTTTGTTCGTCTTTTTGACGAGCATTTCACGCTTGATTCCATCCAAAAGGAAAGCGTGTCGCTGAAGATTGAAGGGCGTGACGATGACTTCGTCCTCGAGGGCGTCAGTCATATGAGCGAGATGAGTCGCGATCCTGCTGACCTGGTGAGCCAGACGTATGGTCCGCATCATCAATACCCCGACGGCTTCATGTTATTCCTCGGCACGATGTTTTCGCCAATCAAAGACCGGGACGCCAAGGGCGCCGGTTTTACGCATCACTTGGGGGATGTAGTTACGATTTCGGCACCGTCATTGGGTGCGTTGGTCAATACCGTCCGCCGGTCTGACGAGATTACCCCGTGGACCTTTGGTGTACGCGCCTTGTACGAAAATTTGACGTCACGGGGCCTGATGAACCAGTAGCATCGAACGTCTCCCAAGACGGGCGGACGGATGGCTGGAGTTGGTGCGTCCTGTTACCCCGGCCGCGGCTACTGCGCGAAATTGCGGGTTTGACATCAGCGCGCGCTGGGCGCTGTCCAAAAGGATGCGTTGGCCGATATGCGTCTGCGGCGCTAAATGACATCTCGGGGTCCGTGTACCGTCAACCGGGTGTCATGGGCCGACCTCACCGAGCTTCACGGAGAGTTTTGATGAGAATTGCAGTAGCGGGCGCCACGGGTCGAATGGGCCGGATGCTGATTGACGCTGTCTTGAATGCATCAGACGCAACGCTTGTCGGTGCGCTGAGCAAGGAGGGTGGCTACGCTCTGGGACAGGACGCTGGTGCATTTGTCGGCAAGACGACAGGTGTTGTTATTTCTAACGACGCTGACGCTGTACTGTCATCGTCCGATGTCCTGCTTGATTTCACCCGGCCAGAGGGGACGCTTGCTTATCTGGATGTAGCGCAGCGCCACAGCGTAAAGATGGTTATCGGGACGACGGGCTTCGATGCCGCGCAGTTGGACCTGATACAGGCAGCGTCGAAGAAAATCGCCGTGATGTTTGCGTCGAGCACGAGCGCTAGCCTCAATGTGACGCTTCGGCTTATCGAGCTAGCAGCGAAGAACTTCGCCGAGGGCTATGACATCGAAATTGTCGAAGCTCACCATCGTTACAAGGTGGACGCACCTTCTGGAACAGCATTGACGATTGGCGAGACCATCGCTACAGCCCTTGGCCACAATCTGGCCGATCGAGCCGTGTTTGCGAGAGAAGGAATGACCGGGCCGAGGGTTCCCTCCACGATAGGGTTCTCGGCCATTCGAGGTGGCGATATCGTGGGTGAGCACGCCGTGTTGTTCATCGGCGATGGCGAGCGGATTGAAATCACACACAAGACGCTCAACCGATTGCCATACGTGAGCGGTGCGATGCGGGCTGCGCGCTTCCTGATGGGGCGGGACTCGGGGTTGTTCGATATGGGTGACGTCCTGGGTGATAGCTGATTCGCAAGAAACCCGTTGCACGCGCTGGAATCAGTGAAGTGGCTACACGTCATCATCAATTTCTTCCAGACCATCGGCTATTACGGTTTCGTCAGCCGGGTTCCGACTCTCGACCATCGTGCACACGTGCCTAGCCGATGCTTCTAGAGCCCGCCGCCTGGCGATCGTCACGGATCGCCTATACGCAACGGGCCACCTCCAGCACGCTCGCGAGCCGCTTGTTCTCGACCTCGGCGCCCTGATCGACCCGTGCGATGCGATCGTATTGCCGGTACGGTAGCGTCATACCACTGGCCTGGACCTCGATGGCGCCGTCGGGGTAATCAACGACCTCGACGTATTCATGCATCAGCCCACGACTAACGGGCGTGTCATCGAGCAGATACATCAGGTCGTACTGCACGGTCAGCGCATTGGAGACTTTGCGTGGCACGCGATACCCGAGGATCTGCCGCAGATCCTCGTCAGCACGCAGCAGGGTTTTGTCGCATTAACGCGGTCAAGTAAAATCCGTCGACCGCAACGCATGACAAGCATGATGGAAAAGACGAAGACGCCGCGCAAAACGCTGCCCGCTGGCATTGGCAAGATACTGAAGCGGCTGCACTACCCGCTGGACGTGATCCTGCTGTGCGTCCGGTGGTACGTGGCGTACTCACTGAGCCTACGTAATCGCGAGGAAATGATGGCCGAGCGGGGCATCGATGTGGATCATTCCAGCGTGCACCGGTGGGTTATCAAGCTGCTGCCTGTGTTTGAAAAAGCATTCCGCAAACGCAAGCGGCCTGTCGGCAAGAGCTGGCGCGTCGATGAGACCTACGTCAAGGTCAAAGGCCAATGAAAATACTTGTACCGTGTCGTCGACAAGGCGGGCAATACGGTGGATTTCCTGCTGCGCGCCCATCGTGATAGGGCCGCTGCTCGCCGCTACTTCGAGAAGGCGATTGAAAAGAACGGCGAGCCCGAGATAATTACCGTGGACAAGAGCGGTGCGAATCTGGCTGCGCTTGAAGCGCTCAATGCCGAGCGTTCAACGCCGATCAAGGTTCGGCAAAACAAATACCTGAACAACGTCGTCGAGCAGGATCACCATGCCATCAAACGCATCATCAAACCGATGATGGGATTCAAGGATTTCCACTGTGCGTGAATCATCCTGTCTTGCATAGAGGTCGCGCACATGATCCGCAAGGGGCAGATGTGTTACGATGGCGCCGCCTCGACTGCAGCCGAAGAATTCTATTCTCTCGTGACGTAAGCAATCCTCTTCATCTCGGTCTCCTGATCGTCTCATCGCCCTTAACGCGACACAACCTGCACCGCGTTCGCGGCTTCAGCGTAATCGATCAGATGGCGATGCTGTGTATGTGGCCAGTCGCTGCCCCACACGAGCCGTTGCGCACCGAATGCGTCTATCAGCGCTCCAGCCAATGCGATTCCGTTTTCCGTGCCGCTTGCGCCGTCCACGCTGCGATAGGCTGAGGAGGGCACTTTGATGCCGATTCGGGGCGTCCGCCGCAGCGTACGGACGGGAAGTCCCCTTCATGCACCCGTTACGCACCGGGGCAGCCTGTGTGGCGCGATCTCGCGTCGACGCCCGCTCGCGAGTGCGAAGCGGCGCATTGAGGTTCAATCGCGCGGGGCATGCGATCAGATCGCTGCCTTGCCGATCGACGCGCCGCCGTCGACATACAAGGTCTGGCCAGTGATGAACCCGGCCGGCTCCGAAAGAAAGAACTCCACGCTCGCGGCGAGTTCGTCCGGTTTGCCGAAGCGCTTCATCGGCACGAGCGACAGGAAACGCTTCTCCGCTTCGCTGCCCACAGGTGTGTTTTCACGGAACATCTCCGTTTCCGTCGGTCCAGGCGCAACGGAATTGACGGTGATGCCGGAGTCGGCGAGTTCGAGCGCCCACGTGCGCGTGAAGCTGATCATCGCGCTCTTGGCGGCGGCATAAGTGCTTCGCTGTGCTACGCCCAGCACTACCAGGCTCGACAGATTGACGATGCGGCCCCAGCCCTTTTCCTTCATGTTCGGCAGCAATGCCTGAGCCGTTTGCACAGCGGGCACGAGATTGGTGCTGAACGTGCGGTCGAGATCGTCCAGTTCGATGTCGCCAAGGCGGGCGAGCTTCACGTACCCCATGTTGTTGACGACGCCGTCGAATGCAAAGCGCGACGCGAGTTCGCGCAGGCCTTTGTCGGTTGCCTCGCGATCCGAGAGATCGATGCTCACGAGCGTGCCGGGGAAGGACGGATCATCGGTGCGGCGTGCGATGCCGACAACCTGGTGACCTGCGCGGGCGAGCCGTTCGGACAGCGCGCGGCCAATGCCTTTGCTCGCGCCGGTGATAAGAAAAGTACGTTGCGTCATGATGCTTCACTAAAAGAGAAAAAGACAAAGTAGAGATGCACGGTTGCTCGGCCACGTCGTGGCGGCACATTTCACCGTGAGGCGAAAAAGTCATTTGTTCGGCCTGGCGGTTTTTACTTGCTGTAAAGATGGCAAACCGAGGGTGGCCAGTGATACTTCCACCGCCGAGCGCAATAGCTTGAGATCGGGACCGATACGCGCGATTACGCGCATGCCCAACAGCAGCGTGAGGAGATGCGCGGACGCGTCGGCGGCACTCACGCCTTTGGGCATTTCGCGGCGCTTCTGCGCGGCAACGATGCTGCGCAGAAAGAAGCCCCGTATCTCGGCTAGCTCGTTCGCGATGGCTTCCTGCAAACCGTCGGCGTGTTGGTCTTTTTCGAGTATCGCATTGACCATCATGCAGCCGCGCTGGCCGATGTCCGATCCGCTGCGTTGAATGATTTCCGCGAAATAGGCGGTGATAGCCAGTGCAGGCGTGAATTCGTGTTCCAGCCTTTCGAGCCGGCTTCTCAGCGTGTGATCGAGGTAATGTTCGAGCGCGCGGCGAAACAAAGCGCGTTTGTCGCCGAACGCGTTATAGAGGCTCGGCTGCGTCATCCCCGTGTACTTCACCAGGTCGCGTGTGGACGTGCCTTCGTAGCCGTGTTCCCAGAACGCGTCGCGCGCCGCTTCCAGCGCGCGCTCTTCATCGAACTCTCTTGGTCTTGCCATGATTGGGCTCCTGCGTTGCATGAACGTCGTCGTTCATGCATTTGGCAAATTGTATATCGAGTGATACAAAACGTGTTTGAGAGTGCACATTCGAATCCGACAGGTTGTCTGCACGATGCCAATTTTCGGCCTATGATTGTCATCACTGTCAAGATTGACTGAGATGTCAATATTGAAGCGTGAAGTATCCCGTACCCGAACCGAACAGAGGCAAAGCTGAAATGAACCTACGAAAACCCGACGAACAGGCTATTCCCTATCAACACCCCCAGCCGCAAGACATGGCTGCGGACCTCGTCCATCTGGGCGCGCTCGATAGCTGGCTGGAGGATGACAACCTGTGGGTGCCCACTACATCTACGGTTTCGTTCAAGCCCCTTTTGCTGAACGCAAGCCAGGGCTACTACGTGAACCTGCTGCGCGTGCGTCAGTCGGGCGTGCTGTCGCGCCATCGGCACACGGGGCCGGTGCATGCGCTGGTGCTCAAAGGGCGCTGGTACTACCTCGAACATGAATGGATCGCCGAACAGGGGAGCTATGCGCATGAACCGGCTGGAGAAACGCACACCTTGTATGTGCCCGACGACGTCCCGGAGATGATCACCTGGTTCCATGTGACGGGCGGCTACACGTATGTCGATCCGCAAGGCGTTGCCGAAGGCTACGAAGATGTGTTCACGAAGATCGATGCGGCGCGCAAGCATTACGAAGCGATTGGTCTCGGCGCGGACTATGTGAAGCGTTTTATCCGCTAACGAAAGCGCAGAAAGGAGCAGTTGAAGTGAAACGATTGACTGTTGATGTGGCGGGCACACAGGCCAGCTATCTTGCCGCGGGCGAAAGCGGTCCCGTGGTCCTCATGCTTCACGGCACGTATTGGAGCCGTGTCTGGCAACCGGTGATGGATGATCTGGCAAGCGCCGGCTTTCGCGCGATTGCGGTGGATTTTCCGGGGCTCGGCCGCTCGGCTGGCGAACTGACCGTGGAGACGGCCTCGATTCCCGCGCTCGCGGATTGGGTCGCCGGGTTCTTGCAGGCGCTGCGTATCGACGAACCGATCTTGCTGGCGGGTCACGATATCGGTGGCGGCGTGGCGCAACACGTTCTCGTGGATGGCAGGATACGCGTCGAGAAACTCGCGCTGATGAATGCCGTGATGTTCGATTCGTGGCCTGTGCCGGGCGTCGCGCGTTTCCGAGACCCGGCCGTCGCGGCAGCGACGACACATGATGAGGTGCTGGCTGCGCGACGCAAGTCAGTGGTGACTGCGCTTGGGCGTCCCGCGAGCGAAGAGGAAATCAGCGAATACCTGGATCCGTGGCAAGACGCACGCGTAGCCCGCTCGTGGCTCGCACTGGCGGGCGCTGCGGATAGCCGTTATACGATGGCGCTGGTGCCACAACTGCGCGTATCGCAGACGCCGAAATTGCTGGTCTGGGGCGAGGATGACTCGTTTCAACTGGTTCAGCACGCAGAGCAGTTTGTCGCGCAGATTCCGCAATCGACGCTGGTGAGAATTCCGCGGGCCGACCATATTCCGACGGAAAATGATGCTTCGGCAGTGGCACGCTCGATGATCGAGTTCTTTGCGTAAGACTCGTGTTGGACGTGGGGTATTCGTTCGATCTGTGCAAGGTGACGTGCAGCGTGCTCGTGACGATAGGGCCGGAAGTGGTTTAGACACCTCGGCCGGCAGAAGAAGCCATGAACCGCCAGCGGAGCGTCAGCGGCACGCCTGTATGGGGTAGACGACGATTACCCCAGTCGAGGCGCGCGATCGGTTCATCGTGCGAGCCAACGCCACAACAACCAGGCGCAGAGCGCCCAGACGGCAAGAATTGCGACAAGGCCGAGCATGCTTTTAGGCTTCACACGATCGCCAGCCAACCAGGCTTCGGCCCTGGCACGATTGGCGTCGATGACTGCCTTCGGGATGAGGATCAGGCAAAGCCAGATGCCGAGCGGCACCAGAACCAGATCATCCAGATAGCCGAGGACTGGTATGAAGTCGGGAATCAGGTCGACAGGGCTGAGCGCATAGGCAACCGTTGCTACTGCGAGAAGTTTCGCCAGCAGGGGTGTGGCAGGATCACGACTGGCAAACATAAGTGTGACGATGTCGCGCTTGAGCCGCGTCGCCCAGGCCATAAGTGATTGCCGCATCCGCCGTTGTGCTCCAGTGGTCAGTGCGTCGAAAGACGCATGAACGAACTCACCGGACCCGATATCTCTGAGTGTCCGTCGTGCGTGCCGCTCATGACGTGGCCAGAAGCGCAGTGTACTGGACCGCCTGCCGGCGCCGCCTGGTGCCATGCTATCGTGGCGGGAACCGAACGGCGTCATGCTTGCAGGATGGCCGTCGCCGGTCGCGTGGTCCGTACGCAGAAGCCACGCGTCAAGCAATCTGAACGGAGCGTGCCTAACGGATGGAAGACGCAACCAGGCGATACATGCCGATCGTCGTGGAGTTTGATCCCGACTTCATGCTCGCGTCGATGGAGATGTGGCGCAAATCGCTCGACATGCAGATTCCGATTGCTGACGACCTCAAGATACATCTCATGGAAAACCGTCGCCGGTTGCTCAAGCGATTCGTTACGACGGGCAAGGCGTGGAAGATCATCGTGCACGACCTGAAGGCGGTTGACGATCCTGCGGGACTGGACGACGTGCGACTGGCGGTGCAGGCTTTTCTGAGCTGGGCCGAAGACGGTCTGAAGGACTTGGATGATCTGGCCCCAAAACGTTGATAAATAAAATTATGTCAAGTAATGGTTCGAGCGGGATATCACTGGACCGCTAATGCGCAATATTTTGCGCCTTCCGACCAGTCGGCTTATACTCAAGGCGGAGGGACGCGATCATGGACATCCGCACACTTGGCAAGACGATCAGCGAACGGCGCCGGTCACTGGGCCTGACACAAGAACGTCTGGCAAAAATGGCCGGCCTGTCCCGTCGCACCATTCAGGCGCTTGAAGCCGGCACGCTGCAAGATCTGGGCTTTGACCGGGTTATGCGGACTCTGGGCGTCCTCGGACTGTCGTTTTCTCCAAGCGCGGAGGCGCGCAAACGTAAGCGTGGCCTATGGATGGCAGCGAAAAACGCCAGCGTCAGCTATCGCGGAGAGTTGTCCGCGGACATGCTGGAGCAGGCGCTCGCGACGGCTGAGGTGCCACCGGGCTTCGAGGCGCACGTTGGCCACTTTCTCGACGAGTCACCACTCGACTACGTGGTCATGGCGGTTGAGGAAGCGGCCCAACTGGAGCACCGCGCGCCCTCCGAGATATGGGCGAATGTCGCACGCCTCGCGCAGCGACATTCAATTAACCGGAAGGATCTGTGGGCATGACCCAGCCGAAAGAGCTTCCGGCGGGCCCTTGGGAGACTTTGCTCCTGAAGGCACTGACACTTGTCGACGAGATTTCGAAGCACGGCGGCGTATCCGATCCGTTTTTTACGTTTGGGGGCGGCACAGTCCTGATGCTTCGGCACGGGCATCGCATCAGCAAAGACATTGATTTCTTTGTGCCCGATCCTCAGGCGCTTGGATACGTAACGCCCCGCCTCAGCGATGTCGCCGATACCCTATGCGACTCACAATATACAGAGGCGTCCAACTTTGTGAAATTGCATCTGGATGAGGGCGAGATCGACTTCGTTGCCTCCCCCAACCTGTTGCCTGATGAGCATGCCTTTGAAACGTGGGAGCTTTGCCAGCGTCCCGTTCGCGTTGAGACCGCCGCGGAGATTGTCGCGAAGAAGATGTATCACAGGGGAAACCAGGGAACCGCCCGCGACCTGTTCGACCTGTCGATGGTCGTGGAGCGCGAGCCCAACGCGCTGCAACACGTGCGACCGTTCATGTACCGGCATCTGGACGCACTTGCTGATGCGCTCGACGCACCGCCCCTCGCGATGAAAGAGCGCTTCGCCTCAATCGAAATGTTGAACTACACTCCAACGTTCGATCAGGCAGTAAGCGTCGTCCGCACATTTTTTGCGGAATTAGACGCCATTCGACAGAGGTCCGCCAGTGAGGCCGAGGCGTTCGTGTCGGCCCATAACCTAACCTGGCAGCAAATCGATATGACTGAGGGTGAATATGGCGGTCCGATTATCCATCTCACCGAGCGGCACGCGGTGCAGGATATCGGACACAATCGGGCGCTCGTGCACGAAGTTGAACGATTAGATCGCGATATTCGAGCGGGCGACGGGTTGCTCCGGATACGCTATCGGAATGGGCGAGCGGCCGTCACGCCTGCTCAGAAAGCCGTCAGGACCAAGCACATGTGAGCGACTGGCCCAAACCAACATCGTCAACCAATCGATCTCTTTGCATATGACTCCTAATAATTAAATGCTAAAATAAGATTATGGTGAGTCGTATGGTTGTTCGGTGACTAAAAGGATCAGCTAAAGTGCGCTGTGCCGACCGCCCTGATTACCTAATACCGGCCCTTGGGCGGTCAACCCTGTCATCCAGTCCTACCTCGACGTCGACTTACTCAGGGAACGGCCCAATCCTCGTGCGAAGTGCCGCAACCGGATCGCGCGGGATTTGCGTCAAAAGCGACTCGAGGCCGCGGCAGCAGCCGCCTGCCACTATCCACGACGTATCATCCGTCCATCGGCCACTTCCTGGTCATCTCCCTCGAAACGCAAAGCGCCGAGGCGAGGCTAGCCGACCACTATCCTAGTCGACAGTTTCCCCCTGCTCCCTTGGAAGTTCCTCTTCCGCCTGAAGCCAAACGCAGATGCGGCCGGATCAACCGCACCTTTGGCTGTATGCCAGGTCGCGCGACGCCGTGCACCTGCATCCGTGCTCAATCCGCTCGCTCAATCTATGTGATGAACAATGTGCGTTAATTCGGCTAACCGCGTCGACAGAAACGCTATTATGTCCGTTAACGGTTCCGCTCTCATCCGATTCTCCATCACGATTGTGCGACTGCACCACTTCGGCACAGCACCAGCCCGCATCCTGCATCGTGTCTAACCTCGCTTCCCGCAACACCCCAAACTACCTCGGTCCGTCAATCGCCATAGCCCGAAGCCTCCCATTTGCATCGAGAATTTCTTCGACATCACCGCGCCGGTTCACGTGAGCTTCAACCCTTGGCCGCCGGTTTGACGATACCTTCCAGCTGATACAGTTCGATCTTGCGATAGAGTGTGCTGCGCGAGACGCCGAGAGCGCGCGCGGCTTGCGCGAGGTTGCCGTGCGTATTGTGCACGGCCCGTGCAATGGCGAGACGTTCTGTCGCCTCAAGACTTGACCCATCGTCCAGCAGCGGCTCCGTCAACCCAGACGTTGAGATGCCATCGAGCAATTCGGATGGCAAATCGTCGCGCGACACGGCTGGCTCGCTCGACGTCAAAAGCAGATTCTCGATCACGTTGCGCATTTCTCTGACATTGCCGGGCCAGGAATAGGCACGCAGCAGCGCCATGATCTCCGCGCTGAATTTTCGCTCGGGCACACCGTGACGCACGGCAAGCTTCCGGTTGAAGTGCTCGACCAGCAGATCAATATCGATGTCCCGTTCGCGCAGCGGCGGAATACGCAGCCGTGTCACACTGATCCGGTAATAAAGATCGCGGCGAAAGCGGCCCGACTCGACCTCTTCTCGCAGATTGCGATTGGTCATCGCTAACAGACGCACGTCGACGCGGCGCGGCTGCGTGTCGCCAAGCCGATAGGTCACGCCTTCTTCGAGCACCCGCAATAGAACGGGTTGAAGATCGAGCGGCATCTCACCGATCTCGTCGAGACAGAGCGTCCCACCGTGAGCCAGCTCGAACCGGCCGGGACGCCCTTCCGATGTCGCGCCGGTAAATGCGCCGCGCACATGACCGAACAACTCGCTGGCAATCAGTTCTCGCGAAGCCGCCCCGCAGTTATACGCGACGAAGGGACCGCCTTCGCCGTCTTCACCATGAATCGCGCGCGCAAACAGTTCCTTGCCAACCCCTGTTTCACCCTCGATCAGCACCGGTACGCGCCTGCTGGCGAGCTGACGCCCGCGATTGATCGCGGCCTGCATCGCGGAGCTTTGCCCCTGAATTTGCGCGAAGCAGTTGCGCTGCGGATCAGCCTCTCCGTGGCGCACGGCGACCCGCACGTTGAGGGCTCGGCTTCGAACGGGCACGACTAGCATCGCCCCAATCGTGTCGCCGTCAACGACGACCGGGTTGAACCATTCGGCGTTCAATCCTGCAGGCAAATGCTGCGCCCAGTCTTCCACCGCGGAGCTCTCGCTCATCCCCGGGAAGCGCTCGCCAATACCGACCGGCAAACTGACTCTGCCCGTGGTGTGCACGAGCCGGCCACTGCGGTCTATGGCAACCATCCCGGTGGCATCGGACGACGACATCCGCTGCAGACAGAAGGCCAATAAACGCATATGCTCGCGCGCGGCCTGCTCGGCGAGTACCATTTCGATCTGCCGCGCGGCGGTCACGGCCAACGTCAGGTTATTGATCTGATAGGTGGAAGGCGGTCCGGATATATCGAGTACACCGATCACCGCGCCCGTGCCGGGCTCGCATATCGGCGCTGCCGCGCAACTCCATGACTTGATGCCTTCGCAGAAATGCTCCGACGCATGGATATAGGTTGGCTGACGGGTTGCCAGCGCGGTGCCGATACCATTGGTGCCCGCACTGCCCTCGCCCCAATCGCCGCCAATCGTCAAATGGATTTTTTCGCCGGCTGCCTGTATGCGCAAATCGCCGGCCGCTTTAAGGATGACGCCGTCCTGATTGGTCAGCAGCAGGATTGAATGTGAATCGGCAAAAAGATCTGCGGTCACCGTGAACAGGCGGTCTGCTGCTGCCAGCAAATCCCGATGGCGCCAGAGTAGCGCTGCCACGTCGTCCCCATGTACCGCGATGGGTGCCGAGACGGCAGTCGGACTCACGCCGGATCGCAAGCTGCGTTGCCATGAGTCGAGAAGCGCCGGGGGAGCGGAGGTCGACGGCTCGCCCGCCAGAAAACGCTCCCACGCGAGCATCGTGCCCCGGTCGGAATGACGGAGGCTGGCGCGCTGCGCGTCGGCCACGATGCCACGCATCGCAACCTGATCACCTAGACCCAACATGCTGCCAAGCTGATGTCTCCTCGCCACAACTTCCTCCTTGGGCGATCGGTCAACGCGGAACCGGGCTCTGCGGCTGGCTCCGTCCTGACTAGCTAGAATGTTATGGTGGGACGTGTGTTGCTGATTTCTACTTTTCAGACACAAAAAGCTGACGCGCACCCAGTATATGCTCAGAGCTTCAACAAGTCTTTTGGGGAAAATACGGCCCTCACGTCACGCTGCGGCTCCTCGCCAGGCTCTTCTGTACATCTTTCTGTAAGCTGCTTTCTCATTCGCGCCAATTGAGAAAATCAACACCAAATGTCTGCAGTACCAGCACGAGGTTGAACGATAAAACCGCCAGCGAGGCCAATGTGGCGATGAACGTTGTCAACCGACGATTCCGGTAGACACCCATCACCGCTTCGCAACGCGTGAACCACAGCAGGGCTACCATCGGAACCGGCAGCGCGAGGCTCAATACCACCTGACTCAGGATAAGCGCGCGCGTCGCGTCGACACCCAGCGCCACCACAACGAAAGCAGGCACCATCGTGACCGCCCTGCGCAACCACAGCTGAATCCGGAAGCCGGCAAAGCCCTGCATGATCATCTGACCCGCCATTGTGCCCACGACCGAACTGGACAGTCCCGATGCGATCAGCGACACCAGAAAGATGCCCGCCGCACCTGCACCAAGTAGCGGCACCAGCGTGCGGTACGCTTCCTCGATTTTCGCGACCTCGGGATGGCTATGATGAAACGCGCTGGCAGCCATGATCACCATGGCCATATTGATGGCGCCGGCGATGCTCAGAGCGACGACCACTTCGATGTTCGAGAACTTCAGCAGCTTTCTGCGCTCGTTTGCGGTCCTTGTGAATACGCGATCCTGCGTGAGCCCTGAATGCAGGAACAAGGTGTGAGGCATAACGGTTGCGCCAACGATCCCGACTGAGATCGTCAACGCATCCTTGTCTGGCAAGCTCGGCGAAAACACATGGAAGAGAACCTCCGGCCAGACCACCGGCGCGATGAACAGCTCGGCGAGATACGAAAGACCGATGATGCTCACCAGTGCGCCGATCGCCAGTTCAAGCGGCCGGAATCCCGCGCTTTCAAATAGCAGCAGGCCGTACGTTACCAACGCCGTAATCGCCATCCCCGCGAGCAGCGGCAGGTGAAATAGCAACGCAAGCCCAATTGCCGCGCCGAGAAATTCGGCGAGATCGGTGGCCATCGCCGCGATCTCGCTCACCGCCCACATCAACAACACAACCGGCTTCGGAAACTGCTCGCGGCACAACTGCGCGAGGTTCTTGCCGGTGACAATGCCGAGTCTGGCCGACATTACCTGAAACAACATGGCCACGAGGTTCGCCAGCAACACCACCCACAGCAACGCATAGCCGTATCTGGCGCCCGCCTGAATATTCGTCGCGAAGTTGCCCGGGTCCATATAGGCAACGGAGACGATGACCGCGGGACCAGCAAACGGCATCAGATTCAAGGCACCGCGACGGCGTCCTTCCAGTATTTCTCGCGCCGCGAGCATCGTACGGGCTGTGCTTGCCCCCGAATTCGCCAAGCTCGTTGGCCGGACGCGATCATCCATGCGTGCTCTCTCCTTTTCCCGCAATTCGCAGATGCGGCCCGATCAAGCGGAAATGCAGGCAATCACGATGTTGTCTTGATGATCGCGTCGGCAACACCGTATAAAAATGGGCCGATCGCTGCGCTCACATCGTTCAGCAGAATCAACATCCCGCACAGGGTGATGCCCCAGCCCAGCGTGCGCCTGACCAGACGCATCGCGCCAGGATGCATGACTGTCATCACCGTCGCACCGGCCTTTCCTGTAGCCATTGTTCGTCTCCGTCCACCGGCCGCCGCCCGGTCTGTGCCGGTTGCGGCCTTGCCGTGCCGACCCCGTCGACGAGGCCGGCGATGTCGATCTCGCGCGTCTATGCCCGCCCGAGCAGTTCGGCGCCAGCACCCAAGGCCGGTCCAGCAGTCGGATCGGTCGTCTCCGGCTTTTTGGCAATCAACGTCTGGGTGGTAAGAATCAGCCCTGCGACCGAAGCCGCATTGCGAACCGCGCTATAACTGACCTTGACCGGGTCGATGATTCCCGCTTCGGCAAGATTGACGAAAGCGCCTCGGCGTGCGTCGAGGCCCATTCCCGGTTCTGCGCGCACGGCTTCGCTTACGACAGCCGTGCCGTCGAGGCCGCAATTCGTCGCGATATGAAAGAGCGGCTTCGTCAAGGCACCCTGCAACAGCCGCGCGCCTTGCTGCACGCTGCCCTGGGTACGCGCGACGACGCCCTCCAGTTCGGACGAGACCTGCAACAAGGCCATGCCGCCGCCCGGCACGACGCCTTCGGCAATCGCCGCGCGCGCCGCGTGAATTGCGTCGTCGATCAGATGCAGACGTCGCTTCTGTTCCACCGGGGTCGCGCCGCCTGCGAGTATCAGCGCGGTGCCGCCGGACAGTTTTGCGAGGCGTACCTGAAACTTGTCGCGCTCGACGTTTTCCGGCGCCATCTCGTACTGGCGCGCCACCTGTTGACGGCGTGCCGTCACCGCCGCCGGATCGCCACCGCCCGCCGTGATGATGGTCTGGTTCGACGAGATGCGTACCTGGCGCGCACGTCCCAGGTCGCTCAGCGCGGTGGCTTCGAGTTTCCCGCCCAGGTCGCGCGCAACGACCTTGCCGCCTGTCACGATAGCGATGTCCTCGAGCATCGCCTTGCGCCAGTGTCCATACTCCGGCGGATGAATCGCCGCCACCGGCATGCCGCCATTGTCGCGCCACGCAAGCAGCGTCATCACGCAGGCGGGCGCGACCTCTTCAGCGATAATCAGCAACGGCCGTTTGCTCTGGGTCGCGAGCGCCTGAAGTGCCGCGACTTCGTCCATTGATTGCAACCGCTGGTCGGTCATCAGAATGAGCGGGTTGTCCAGTACGACCTGCATTCTTTCGATGTCCGTCACCATGTGATGAGACAGGTAGCCACGATCGAAAGCCATCCCGTCCACCACTTCCAGTCGCGTTTCGACGGTGGTGCCGTATTCCACATCGACAATCCCGTCGGCGCCCACGCGCTCCAATGCCTCGGCCACGAGTTTCCCGGTGAACTCATCGTTGGCTGCCACCACCGCCACGGCGCGCACTTCGTCACCGCTGCGCAGCGGCGTCGCGACGCGCTTGAGTGCGTCGATTGCCGCATCGGCGGCCAGTTCCAGACCTTGCACCAGTTCGACAGCGTTAGCGCCCTGCGCGAGACAGGCGAGACCGTCCTGGACCAGTGCGTCGGCCAGAACAGTCGCCGTGGTCGTCCCGTCACCGGCGACTTCGTTGGTCTGCTTCGACACCTCGCGCACCACCTGCGCGCCGATATTCTCGAATGGATCTTCGAGTTCGATCTCATTGGCAATGCTGACACCATCGCGCGAGATGATCGGCGAGCCGATTGGCCGGTCGATGATTGCGTTCATTCCGCGCGGGCCGAGCGTGCCTCGCACGGCTCTCGCGAGTTTCGCGACGCCTCGACCTAGCGCCCTGCGCGCGTCGTCGTCATGCAGCATGATGTTCGGCATGATCTTGTGTCTCCTGATCCGGTTAGTTCCGATTGCTCTTTTTTAAGCTGGTTCTGCGGGTATCTCTCGTGCCGGTGTGACCGTACATCCGGGGATCGAATTTCCGGTGCGAACGAAGTGCACCGGTTTGATTTCGACCGCCGGCGCCGGGGCGCAGCTCTCGCCATAACGCGCAGCCAGAAGACCGCGGCATAGCGCACCGTTGAACTCGGCGTTGACACCCACTCTTCGCAATGCGCGCAGGTACGCACCCAGTTCCTCTGGATTCAGCGCGCCGCCGTCTGCGTCGATAAAAGCGGGCTCATCTGCCTGCTCTGTCCCGGCCGGACAGTGCCCCACTACAAACCGCCGCTCGCAATATCGCGCTACGAGTCGCCGCGTTTTGCCATCGTCTGCACTCTCGTCTGCAAGGGTCGATAGTTGCGCCATGCTCAGGCCCACCAGCACCGATGGCGCGTTGCCTTGCACCAGCAGCCAGCTTAGAAGCGCCTCCTGCCGCCGCTGAAAGGCCTTGACGAGAAACACGCGCCGCACGTCTTCCACCTCACCATTGGCCTCGCTGCCGAAGGTTTGCTGGAACGACCGTCCAGCAGCAACGCCGCGATTGATCTCTGTGGCGTACATATGCTCGTCGAGTGTGATCGTGATGTCCGTCACCCACGGCAGGCTCGCTATCGCCTGCCGCATGTCGTCGGCCATCAGGTACGCGAAATTGGCGGCACACCAGTAGGTCGGCAAGCGGAATCCGATCGATACGCAACCGCCGTCGACCTCCACTGCGGTGACGAAACCCAGCTCCGTCACCGACTCGTCGAGCTCAGGGTCGGCAACCGTATCGAGCCGGGACCAGACCTCATCGACCCGGCTCGATGCACCCGTCGACATCACGACGGTGGGCGTCCGCGCAGCGTGCGAGGTGCTCATGCGCCAACCGCCGCCGGTTGCCGGACGTCCTCCAGCAACGCCTTTTGCGCGTCGACGTCGATCCCGTACAGGCGCGCCGCGTTGAGCCCAAGGATTTTCTTCTTGGCCGTCAACGACAACTGCACGCCCGTCTCCTTGCTTACCGACTCCGGCAATTCGAAGGCCATGAATTTTTCGATCAACCATTTCGGCGACCAGATGCCGTAATCACTGCCGTAAAGAATCTTGTCTTCGCCGATCCAGAACAACAGTTCCGAGATCACATGGGCGAAATACTCAGGCCGCGTGTGGATGAACGGCAGCACCACGGCAAGACCACCATAGACGTTCGTCTCCTGGGTGGCGATCCAGCAGAAGTCGTCGAGTCGCGGCAAACCACAGTGCTCGACGATAAAGTTCAGGTTCTGAAAGCTGGTCGCAGCCTCGTCGACATCGGCAACATCGAACGCGTCGCGATTGAGCGGAAGAATTGTCGGTCCCTTATGGACGTGGATATTCTTGATTCCCAGCTTCTCGCAGCGTTCAAAATAGCGTTGCACGCCGGGGTCCGACAGCTTGTAGCCTTTGCTGTCGCCGCGCCATTCCGCCGTGTAGAGCTTGACACCCTGAATCTTGTAGAGTGACGCAAGCTCCTCCAGACGATCGAGTCCCGCTTCGCCGTCGCGCGGATCGAATGCGCCGTTGACGATAAAGCGGTGCGGATATTTCTTCTTCAACACATAGTTGGATTCAGTCGTGTTGAAACCGTTCTTGTAGAAGTCCGTCAGATACGTTGGCTGACAGATCGCCATGTCGTCATAACCCGTGACGAACAAGTCGTTGTACATCGCTTCTTCGCCGTATTTATCGAACTTCTCCTTCGGCCACAAATACTCCTTGGGACTCAGGTTCGAGTGATACGCGTAGAAGCAGTCAATGAATTGCTGGCCGTGCACGTTTTTAAGGTTGGCCTTGCTGCCGTCCCATAGATGCACGTGCCCGTCGATGATGAAAATTTCCTCACCGTCCGCGGTTCGATACATGGCATTCGTCTCCTTGGTTGCGCGAGCGGCCCGTCGTCCTTGCACGAAACCGGCCGCGTATATAGCTGGTGGTGGGTTCGCTCACTCGTAAGCCATCGCATCGTCCATATTGCCGAACAGTACGACCGTCTCGTCGTCGATCATCACCATTCTTCCGTAATGGGTCGAGGTGGATATCTCGAAGAGATGCGGCGTCATCTCGCGGCCGAGCGCTTCGCTGATTTCACTCATCTTGAACTCGATCTTGCCCTGCCCGTCGATGCGGATCATCGCGGGAAGATAGGTCACCGTGATGCCCGGCTTGGCGGACATCAGCTCGGCAATTGCCCGGGCCTCGACACTGTCGTTCATCGTCACGCCACACTGATGGGAGATGGTCTGCTCGAAGCGGACGTCCTTCATTGACTTGAAAATGTTGGCGGTATGCACTGACATGGCGTACTCCTCTGCGCGGTTGGTCTGAATGATTCGTGCAGCGCACTCAGGCGCGTATCGACGAAGGAAAGTGAACGCCGATTTCTCTCGCTATCATCTCCGCGCGTTCTATCGCGCTGTTCAGACAGTCGTTGAACTGCGCTGTCTTCACATGCGGAAGCGACCAGATTGGCTGCAACTGCTTTGCTGCCGCTGATGCGAGTGCACCGTGTTTTTCCAACCATTCGCCGAACAGCTTGCGATTGGTTTCGCCGTACTGCGGGTCGTTAGCGAGCATATGGAACAGTTCAACGGAATTGGCCAGATTGCGCTCGTAGTCGCCTTCCGCCGCAGACACGACCGTCGGTGTCAGAAAATCGTTCTGCGCGGCTGCCACCTGCATGATGAAACCGCTGCGAAACAGATCTGCCACGAGCGGCTCGAAAACAACGTTCACGGCAAAGTACTTTTCGAGGAAATCGGTGGCCCCGCCGATCGCTTCCACTGCCCGGCGCGTGTCCTGCCAGATTGGGTCGGTCAGCCAGTGCTGCTTGCCGGCATCGAGATCGAGATTGGGAAGATCCAATGCAATCTCACCCAGGTAAAGCGTCAGGTCCTGAGCGAAGCGCAGTTTGTACGACGCGTTCGTGAGGATCGCGCTATTGATCATCTGGGTAAAGCCATAGCGTTGCGCATGCATCGTGGATGTGCCCAGACCGAACTCCGCGTGTTTGTACGCGCCGAGATGTGCTTCCAGCACCTTGAGCCACGTCTTGTCGAAGCGCTTCACCGCACCCGAGCGGCGCGCATTCTGGATCGCCCCGGTGATCATGCCAACGATGGTCGACTGACGCTGGTAATGCGTGCGCTCCCATTCTTCGTCGACAGCGCGGAACTTGTGCCAGTCAGAGCTTTTGGCCGCCGTCCAAGTTTGTGAATACGTCGGCGTGCCGTCAGCGAATGAGAGAATCCAGTCTTGCAGCAGATATCGGTTCGGGTCGGGCTGCACATCCACGGTCATGTCTTCGTAGTGGCTCGCCTTGCGGCCCTTCGGCTCGAAGTAGTTGTATTTACGGCTATCCCAACCAGCAAACTGGGCCGCTCCAGCCGCACCCGATTTCACCGGCGACTGCTCTGCTAACGTACTCATGTTAGTCCTCCTTCGTGTTTCGGTTATAGACACTTCGAACAGGCGCTGTGTCAGATGCCGTCAGCGAATGGCCTGCGTGAACTTGTCGAAATACAGACGCTCCGGTGCGACACCCGCCATCTGCAGCACCGGCATCACTGCTTCTATCATCGAAGTGGGACCGCATGCGTAGGCGTCGATATCACCGGTGAGCGCTTCGTCGCGCAAGGTACGGCCTACTACTTCGTGAATGAAGCCAGTCTCGCCCGTCCAGCCGTCGTCCGGTTCGGCATTCGAGAGCGCAGGAATGAAGCGGAAGTCCGGCAGCCTGTTCTCCATATCCGCAAACTCGTCGAGATAGAACAGATCGCGCCGGCTGCGTGCACCGTAGAAAAAGCGGATCGGGCGCTCTTCGCCGCTTTGCAGGTGATCATTGAGGATCGACCATAACGGCGACATCCCCGACCCTCCACCCACCAGCACCATCGGTCCGGGTTGGTCTTCGCGCCGGAAACACGTGCCGTACGGCCCCTTTGCGACCAGCCTGTCGCCTGGCCTCAGGCCGCCATCCAGTTGCGACGAGAAGGCCCCGTTGGGATACTTCTTGATGATGAATTGCAGTTCCGACTGACCGTCAGGCGTATTGGCCATCGAGAACGAGCGTGTGATGTCCGCGCCCGGAATCGTCAGATCCACATACTGGCCGGCCCAAAAGCGCAACGGCCTCGTAAGCCTCACTTCCAGCAGTCTGATGTCGTGCGTGAGCGCCGTGATCTTCGTAAGCGTTGCATCATATTCGCTTACCGCAATCGAGCGGCGCATCAGATCTTCGTCGTAATTCAGCAGTTCGACGGTCAGGTCGCTATAGGCGAGTGTGCGGCATAGCAAGATATGGCCGGACTCGCGTTCGTAGTCGGGCAGTGCGAAGGTCGAATACTTCTTCAGCTCAACGTCGCCCTCGACGAGCAGCGATTTGCAACTGCTGCACTGTCCCTCCTTGCAGCCATGCATCACCGCGATGCCCTGACGAAACGCGGCATCGAGCACGGTCTCGCCCTCCGCCACCGACATCTGCACTCCAACCGGCTCGAAGCAAACAGTGTGGTATATCTTGTCATCGTTTGTGGCCGCCATCTCTCGCCTCGTCTCTTGCGTGTCGCTCATGCTGGTCTCCCGAGCCGTCCGGCGGCACCGTGCGCGCCGCCGGATCGCAGGCTTTCCTCAACTCACCGGATTGATCTTGAAGCCGGCGCGATACTCGGCGATGTGTTTTTCGCGCGCTTCCGGCGTCATGCCCCGCAGCAACACGAGCGGGCTCTGGATCGTGTTGCCGCGCACATGGTCGAGCGTCCACATCTGTCTGTCATCGAAGCGTAGATGCGGTTGCGGCACGAGCGTCTTGCCGTCGCTGCGCACGAAACCGAGATCCTTGATGCAATCGGCCAGATCCCAGCCGTGGTAGCACTCTTCCCATTGACGCCGCCCGCTGAAGCGCCCCATTGCCGGAGTCGGTCTGCCTTCATATTCGTCCGCGAACGCGACCTTATGGGTCCAGCGGCACAGTTCGGAGCAATACGTGAACAGCTGACCGTCAACCTCGTCGACCACGAAGTCTTCCCGGATCAGACAGGGCACGAGACAGCTCCAGCAACGGTGCGGATACACGTAACCGTTTTCCTGATCGAACAGCATGTTGGTTTCACCCGGCACGCTCTTCTTCGCGTACCACTTCCAGTAGTCGCCGAATTCGGCGTACCAACCCGGGTACTTGTGTTCGAACCATTCGAAGTCTTTTTCGGTCTGCGCTTCGATGCGCCAGAAGTTGACAGGCCAGCCGACAGAGAAGAACTGTGCCACCTTATGCACGTAGTTCTGCTTGACGATCCGATCCCACGCGGCAGCGACGTCGTCGTGATGAATCTTGATGCCGTACTTCTCGAGCGGCAGCATGTAGGTGCGGTAGTAATCTTCGTAGATCCACCGGTGCCACAACTCGGCGTACGATTCCTTGTTCTTGTCGCGGTCGGTAGTGCCGTACTCGATGAAGGTGCCGATAGCTGCGTCGACGATCGCATGGTTCTGCCAGAACGCATAGCGCAGGTCGCGTTCGAGTAGCAGATGATTGTCCGGATCGTTGATGATCGACATCACCAGCGAGTGGCCATTGCCGATATGACGGCTTTCATCCGATTGCACCGAAAGAAACACAGTCGGCAACGCATAGTCACCATTGCGGGCGGCTTCTGATGGCATCGCGACAAACAGCGTATTCGTGAAGGCCGTCTCGGCTACCACTTGCAGGAAGACGTTAGCAGCGGTGACCGCATCGCCGGTGAGGAACCCCTCGGCGAACTGACGGCCAATCGTGGTGGCGTAGCACTTGCCAAACGCTGCCTCGGTAATATCGAAACCGGCGGGGTCGATATAGTTCTCCATGTACCACTTCTTCAGATTCATCTGGATCGTGGAGTGCCGGAACTCGTCGACCATTTGCATCGTGAAGCCGGTGCGCAGTTCTTCACCGGGTGCGAGACGGCCGAGCATCGCCATCGAGCGCGCTGCCGAAATCTCCGGAAACGGAATGATTGCGAGGAACAGCTTCATCCATTCCACCCAGCGGGGCTCGACGTTGCGGAACATATCGCCGCGCAATGCCGCGTCGAGTGCGCCATAGACGCGATTATCCTTTTCCTCCTGCATCGGGAAATATGAGCGCAGCACCTGTTTCATCGGGTCGCGCGGTGCCTTGCTGATCTTGTAGTCCGTCGGGAAGGTCATCGCTTCCTGAACGTAACTCGGAGTCCAGCCGAGGTCGGCGACGCGGCGTGCCGCTTCGCCAATACTGATCCCGCGCTGGGACGTGATCTTGTTCAGCGTTAATCCATCAGACATTGAGCTCTCCTAGTTCCATTTCGAAAACTGCCGCAATGCGACGCTTCGGGCAGGGCCGGCTAGCGCCAGGACCAGAGTCAACAGCACGGACAGGCCGTCTCGTTAGCAAGCGAAAGTCGGGAGAGTGAATCGAAGGACTGGTTTGCAAAACCGGTCTTCATGATGCCGTCTCCTGATTTTTTCCTTTTGAACTTCTTGACGCCAACGCTTTCGGATTGGCTTGCTCATATGGAGCGATAAACGTGCCATGCGTATTTCTTCTTCTCCATATCAAGCCGGGCGAGGACCCAGGCTTATGCGAATAAAATCTCGCAGTGCGTCATGTTTTGTTCTGCGACAACCTTATTTCCCGATGCTGTCCGATATTGGGACGTTCAGATGCGATCGAAAATTCTGGCTGATAAATCTATATTCTTTCGCATACCTTATTTACTGTTACCTGAAATATAACGAGCAAAGCGATACATCTTCTATGTGGCAACTCTGCCGCGGTTCTCATCCGTGATAATCACGCTTTTCTCAGCGTCACCTGGATCTCTTCCTTCAGCGACAAAGCGCGCCGTAAGAATGAGCGCACCCAAGGCGAAGTCCTTGCCATAGGCTTCATTCATCTCGTCGGCCATCGCGCCAAGGCGTTCGAAAAACTGCTCTTTAGAAGTGCGTCCGCTATTCATGGCTCTCTCTCTGAATGGGTGTGAGAAACGCGGTGCTTTGTCCTTTATGTATTACCGGGGCTTCCGAAGCGAAACAATTCGTCCGGCAGAAACACAAGGGCCAACTCGCCCGCCTCGGTGCCCAGCGCGAGGCGCCGGCCGTCCGGCGACCACACCAGCGCGCTTATCGCACTGTCGCCGAAACCTTTGATGAACAGGACGCCACTACTGCCAGGCTGACATAGCAACACCGCGCCGCTTTGATAACCGACCGCAATCAGAGGATGGACGGGATGGCAAGCTACCCGGCTTACCGGCGCCTTACCCGCCATACCGCATTCATGCGGCTCGTCATTTGCACGGGGCGGATCGAAGCGCCAGCACACGGCGCGCATGCCGCCGCTGGTGGCGAGAAAGCGGCCATCCGCGGAAAACGATAACGAGCGCGGCTGCGCTGGATAGCCGCCCATTTCGATGTCTGCCCCGTCAGACAAGCGCCAGCCATGCAGCGCGTTCTCCTGCATGCCGCTCACCAGATAGCGGCCGTCCGGGCTCCACGCCACGGCACGGTGATAACCCGGCCATGCGAGCTCACGCTGGCGAAGCGTATCGGCCGCCCAAAGCGTCACACCACCTTGATGGGATATCGCCAGGCGCGTACCAGCAGGATCGAAGGCAAGCGAAGTGACCGATCCAGGCAACATCAGACACGCAGGTTTCGGCCCCAGCCATTGAACCCTGCGGCCATTCGCATACGCCCGACCACACACCGGACTCGCGGCCACATGGTCGATCCATGCGTCCGGCTCGTGCGCGACGAGTTCGCTCGTGCCGTCAAGACGCAGATGGACAAGACGGCCGTCATCACCACCGCTGAGGAATCCACCCGCGGCGTCAGCGGCAAGAGCCAAGCATGTGCCCTCATGCACGCTGAAGCGCGCGAGTGGCGCCGGCGGCGCTTGCGCCTGCACGAATTCGACGCCGCCGCTCTCGCGCGGATTGAGTCGAGGGCCACCCTCCCAGACACCCGTCGCGAGCGCGAGCGTGCCGTCGCCTAATGCGAAGCCAGCGCATTTCCCCGACCTGTCCCAAACGGCGTCCACGACGCACGTGTCGGTTACCCAACACGCCCCAAGCAGGTCGATCAGAACATGCGGCGCGTTCATGCGTCGATCTCGCAGTGCGCGATGCTCTCCCGCAACTCGCTCCGGTCAAGGTTCCGACCGATAAACACCAGGCGGCTGTCACGGTGCTCGCCGTCTCGCCAGGGCCGGTCGAAATCGGCATCCATCGTCATGTGCACGCCTTGAAACACGAAGCGCCGCTGCGATCCCGCGAGATCGACGATACCTTTTGCGCGCAGCAGATCCTGGCCCTGCTCGACCACCAGTTGCTGGAGCCAGGCGAGAAAGCGCGTTCTGTCGAGCGGCCGCTCTACGCGCAGCGATACGCTATCGATACCGTGCGTATGGCGCCCTTGTTCGATCGCGGCACCGACACCGACGCCAACGCGATGCGGCACGTAGCGATAAGTCCGCTCGCCCCGTGGCGCATCGCGGGTCTCATCCGGCGAAGTGCGAAAAGGTACGCGCGCCAGATCGAACGCGCCGCGATCGAGCAGCGCGGCCAGCGGTATCTCGCAACGCACGCTGGTCAGCCATTCGGCAGCCGGGTTGATGCGACGTACGGCATCCTGAACCAGAGCGAGACCCGGCGCATCGATGAGATCGATCTTGTTGACCAGCACGAAATCGGCCTGTGCGAGTTGCTCCGCGGCCTCACGGCTATCCGCGAGGCGCGCCTGCAGATGTGCGCCATCGGCCACGCAAATGACGCTGTCCAGCCGCGTGCGCTGCCGGATCTCGTCGTCGATAAAGAAGGTCTGTACCACCGGTGCGGGGTCGGCCAGCCCGGAAGTCTCAATCAGAATCCCGTCAAAGCCGTTCCGCCTGACCAGACCCGACACCACGCGAATCAGATCGCCGCGAACCTTGCAGCAGACGCAGCCGTTGTTCAGTTCGATGACCTCGTCTTCCGTGCCGACGACAAGCCCCCCGTCGATGCCGATGTCGCCGAATTCGTTGACGATCACCGCATAGCGCCGACCGTGCTGCTCGCGCAAGATGCGATTGAGCAGTGTGGTTTTTCCAGCACCGAGAAAGCCCGTGATGACGGTAACCGGGATCCGCTTCATTGCCGGGCCTCTCGTGTGTCTGACGGCGTTTGACTGTCCAGACGGGCCAGTTCGTTTGCAAGTCGATCCCGATCGGATTCGATCGCCCTTAGCGCGCTGTCGGCCTCGCTGAGACGCTCGCGCAATTGCTCGATAAGCGCCGCTCGTTCTGGAGAGACACCGTCGCGTGCTTCACTGGCCAGTGCGCACGCCAGTTCGATCTCCGCGCCCGCACGTCTGCTTTCTCCGCTCAAATGGCGGGAGTTGACGTCGGTGAGTGCGATAACCAGATGCATGCGCTCGAAAAGCGATGCCGCGTTGCGCTCCGGAGTCAAAGCTGCCTCCATGCCAGGGTCACCTGATCGACAGTATTTATGGAATCAGCACCGCCCGGCCTTTGACCTTGCCGTGATGCAGATCCTTGAGCGCCTGATTTGCCTCGCTCAGACGGTATTCCCGCGTCGACAGATGCACGAGGCCGCGCTCGGCAAGCGCCATCAGTTCGACGAGCTCAGGGTAGGTGCCGACCAGATTCCCGACGATGGTCTTTTCGCTGGTGATCATGTCGATGGTCGGCAGTTCGATCTTTCCGCCATAGCCGACGATGTAGTAAAACCCCGCGTTGCGCGTCATCGCGAGGCCGTTTGCGATTGCGTCACCTTCGCCGACAAAATCGATGACGGCTTCCGCGCCATTGCCACCCGTCAGTTCAAGCACGGACTCGACTTCGCTGCCATCCCCCTTGACCGTATGATGCGCGCCGCAATCCTTAGCCAATTGCAGTGCAAGATCGGATCGGTCAACCACGATGATTTCAGCCGCGCAAAGTGCCTTTAAGACCTGGATACCGATGTGCCCCAGGCCACCAGCGCCGATCACGACGGCAAATTGACCAGGGAGCAAATGGCGCGACGCTTTTTTTGCGGCGCGGTACGCCGTCAAACCTGCGTCGGTGTAAGGCGCAACGTCCTTTGGCGCGAGCGATTTCGGCAGCCGGATCAGCGAGCGTTCACCCGTCAGCAGATACTGGGCATAGCCACCGTTGGCGTTGATACCGGGAAACCGGCTGTCCGTGGCGTGCATATCGTCGCCGCGGCGGCAGGCAAGGCAATGTCCGCTCGTCACCAGTGGATGGCAGATGACCGGGTCGCCCACTTTCACGCTCTCCACACCGCGCCCTACCTCTTCGACCCAGCCGGCGTTTTCGTGGCCCATGATATAGGGCAACGGCACATCCACCTTGCTGCGCCAGATACCTTCCACGACGTGCAGGTCGGTTCGGCACACGCCCGCACCGCCAATCCGGACGATGACATCGGTTGGGCGGACAATCTTTGGATCGTCGACATCTTCGTAGCGCACGAATTCTTCGCGGCTCAGTGACTCGTCGTACTGATGTAGCACAGCGGCTTTCACTTTTTGTCTCCTCCTTTCATGTTCGGTCCATGACATGCATGAGCCGAGTGACTGGCGTCATTTCGCGCGGTGAGCGCCGATCACGCAACGACTGTGCCAAAAAGTGAAGGTAGCTATTAAGCCGTTGTCCGCGGCCGGGCGGAGGTGTCATCTGCAGCGGCGAACGGCCGCGCCTGCAGGCCAACTGTCGCAAAATCGGACGCTCAAAGAGGGTGAGGATCGACGGGCTGTACGGAAATGGGACGCATCGAGAATGACGGTTTCTCACAAAAGCAAACCAAACTTCGACATTGCGTGATCTTTAACCCATGAGAAGCAAAACCTAACCACTTAAACCCGGACATTTCTATCGGGCCGACATTTGAATCTGGCCTCGACACAAGTTGTGGGTTTGTTTGTTTTTGTTTGTGTGTGGACAAGATCCTCCCATGTTCCTGGTGGGGCGACGAAAGTGCAGCGCCTGCGCTTCCACCGCGTGACGCGAAGATGCGCGGCGAGCCTGCTGTATCACGAATGATCCGCAGCCCGACAGGGCTGCGCACAAAACAACAAATGTCACTGGCGGACGCCGCACGCAACGAAGTGACGACTGCGGCACAACGCCTGTCCGACGCGGGCGTCCGCGTGCATCTATTCGATGACCATGGCGACAATGACACGCCCGACTCCCTCTTTCCGAACAACTGGTTCTCGACGCATCCGGGCGGCCATGTTGCGCTGTATCCGATGTACTGCCACAACCGCAGGCGTGAGCGTCGCGCTGATGTAATCGACATGCTCAAGACCGAGTATCGGGTGCAGGATGTCGTGGATTATTCGGGCCTCGAGCACGACGGCATCTTCCTGGAAGGTACGGGCTCGATGGTGCTCGATCACGTAGCGCGCATCGCCTACACGGCGCGTTCGCGGCGCGCCGATCCCATCGCACTCGAACGCTTCTGCACGCATTTCAACTTCGAGCCCATGTGTTTCGATACCGCCGATGCCAACGGGCATCCCGTGTATCACACGAATGTGATGATGAGCATCGCGACAGATTTCGCGCTGGTTGGCTTCGACCTGATCAGCGACGCGGGCCGACGCGAACAGGTTCTTCGACGTCTCACGGAAACGGGACGCACGGTAATTGCCCTCGACAACGCGCAGATTGGAAACTTCGCTGGCAACGCGCTGGAGTTGACGGGCCGCGACGGACGGATGCTTGCGCTCTCCCGGCGCGCGCTCGATTGCCTCACACAGCGGCAGCGCAGGCTGATCGAGCGGTCGGCGCAGCTGTTACCACTCGATGTGCCGACTATCGAACTGGCGGGCGGCTCAGTGCGCTGCATGCTCGCCGGTATTCACCTCGCGCGTCGCAACTGAATCATCAACGCCATTAATACACTGGATTAGGAATCAGACTTTTACTTATTGTTTTTGGCTCCGGATAAAGACGGGGAACGCCGCGCTCCCCACGCGGCATCCCCCGTCAATGCCACACTTTCCGGAGAAGACCATGAGTACGGTCCGTCCCGCTGCATCGTCCGTCGCAGACGATGCAGCCCCCAACGAAATGAAGAAGATCGCCGTTGCCAGCGTGATCGGCACGACGGTCGAATGGTATGACCTGTTTGTGTTCGCGACGGCTTCCGCGCTCGTGTTCAACAAGGTGTTCTTTCCGGGCTTCGTTCCGCTCATCGGCACGCTGCTCGCGTTTGGCACGTTCGCGTCCGCATACCTCGCGCGCATCGTCGGCGCCGCGCTGTTCGGCCATTTCGGCGACCGGCTCGGCCGCAAATCGATGCTGCTGGTGTCGCTTGTGTTGATGGGCTGCGCGACGTTCTGCATCGGCCTGCTGCCCAACTATGCTGCGATCGGTATCTGGGCGCCTGTGCTGTTACTGACGCTGCGCATTATCCAGGGGCTTGCGCTGGGCGGCGAATGGGGCGGTGCCGTGCTGATGGCCGTCGAACACGCGCCAGCTGGAAAACGCGGTCTGTACGGCTCGTGGGTGCAGATCGGCGTGCCCGCGGGCACGCTGATCGCCAACCTCGCTTTTCTCTTCACCAGCACCGCGCTTTCCGCCGAGTCTTTGCTGTCGTGGGGATGGCGCGTTCCGTTTCTCGCCAGCGCATTGCTGGTAGGCGTCGGTCTGTATATCCGCCTGAACACCTCCGAAACGCCGACGTTCCGCAAGGTCAAGGACGCTGCGGCCCAGGTGAAACTGCCCATCGCCGATGTGCTGACCAAACACTGGAAGCAGGTCGTGCTGGGCGGCGTCGCCACGATGTCGACGGGCACGTCGTTTAACCTGATCGTCGCTTTCGGTCTCACGTACGGCACGCAAACGCTCGGCTTCAGCCGCAACGCGATGCTATCCATCGCGCTGATCGCCTGCGCGCTGTGCATCGTGATGCTGCCGTTGTTCGGCACACTGTCCGACCGGATTGGCCGCAAGCCTGTCATCATCGGCGGCATCGTTGCCGAGGCGCTGTTCGCGTTTCCGCTGTTCTGGCTACTCGACACGCGCGAGTTTTCGTTCGCGCTGCTCGGCTACGTCCTCATGATGACTGCCTTCGCCGCGAACTACGGGCCGATTGCGACGTTTCTCGCCGAACTCTTCGGCACCGAGGTCCGCTACTCGGGCCTCTCTGTCAGCTACATGCTGTCCGGTCTGCTTGGCAGCGCGGCGACGCCGATTGTGACCACCGCTCTGCTGTCCGCAACCGGCCACGGTTCGTCGATCGCGTGGTACATGATCGGCTCGGCGCTCGTCTCTGCAATTGCATTGGTGCTGCTGACGGAAACGCTCAGGACCGATCTCGCGGGCAATCTTCGGCAGCGCGCGCGTGCTACGGAGCGTACGTGATGCAACGAGCACCTGTCATCGAACGTGTCTCCAGTACGCTTCTCGACCAACTTCGCCAGGTCAGCTTTCCGACACTCGGCCATTTCCTCGAAGCAGGCTTTGCTCATTACGGCATGCGCGCCCTCGTGCCCAACGAGCGGATGATCGGCCGCGCGGTCACGCTCGAACTCGGCAGTCCCGATGCACTGCCCGTCAATCGCGCACTGGCGCAACTCGCGCCGGGCGATGTCCTCGTGATCGACATGAAGGGCAACCACAGTCATGCGCCTGTGGGCGCCGTCACCGCCACGGCCGCGCTGAGTGCGGGCGCGGCGGGCGTGGTCGTCGACGGCGTGGCGACGGACATTCTCGAACTGCGGCAAATCGGCTTGCCGGTGTTCGCACGCGGCACCAGTGCGTTGACGACGAAGCGCCGCGATACGGGCGCGAGCCACTTCGGCGCAACGGTTCAATGCGGTGGCGTGAACGTCGACCCGGGCATGCTCGTGCTGGGCGACGACAACGGCCTGCTATTTGCCGATGCAACCACGCTCGCCGACGTGATTGAAACCGCGCTCGCCTCCGATCGTGCCGAGCCCGAATTGCTCGCGCGCCTGAACGCCGGTGAACCCATTGCAACCGTGTTGCAGGGCTATTCATCACCAAGCATTCGCCACGCTAATGAAGAGCATTAGAACAATGAAATTGACGGCACCCGCCTTCCACGCAAAAACTAGCCCGCTTTCATCGCAAGTCCACGGAGACACTTCAATGCGATCTTTCGACAACGTCCAGAGCCTGAAAAGCGGCCACGATTTCTCCAATGAAGAGTGGGCGGTACGCGCGGAGCTTGCTGCGCTCTATCGTCTCGTCGCGCATTTCCGCATGACGGACATGATCGACACGCACATTTCCGCGCGTCTGCCCGGCGACCCAGGCGACGCCCCGACCTTCCTGATCAACCGCTACGGACTGCTCTTTCATGAAATGCGCGCGTCCGATCTCGTGAAAATCGACCACCTCGGCAACGTGATCGATGAACGCGCAAAGCGCGACCCCGCGCGCTTCCGCGTGAATGCCGCGGGCTTCACGATCCATTCGGCAATCCACATGGCGCGTGACGATCTGCATTTCGTGGTCCACACACATACGGCAGCGGGCATCGCCGTATCGGCGCAGGCTGACGGTCTGTTGCCCATCAGCCAGCATGCGCTGAAGTTCTACGGAAAGCTCGGCTATCACGCCTATGAAGGCATCGCGCTCGATCTTGGCGAACGTGAGCGCCTCGTGCGCGATCTCGGCAGACATAAGGCGATGATCCTGCGAAATCACGGGCTCATCGCGGGTGGTGCAACTGCTGCCGAAGCCTTCCACGAAATCTACTTTCTGGAGCGGGCGTGTCAGGCGCAAATCCAGGCCATGTCGGGAGGAGCGAAACTCACCATCCCGCCTGCCGATGTCTGCGAGCGCACTGCCGGCCAGTTCATGCGCGACGAGTCCGCTGAAATCACCGAAACAGCCTGGCGCGCCGCGTTGCGTCTGATCGACGATCCGCACAACGACTATCGAAGCTGAAGGCCCGACTTCCTGTTCTCATGCCTGCTGCCGGAGCCCGCGCAGCGTTACCTGAATATGACCACCATTGCCCTTCTGAGCCAAAGCTACGACATGTCGCATCTCGTGGCCTCGATCAAGCGTGCCGCGCCTGAACTCGATGTCGTCATGCACGGCGAACCACGCGCCGCACACGCAGAAATTGCCGCGTGCTGGGACCCGCCGCGCGGCGTGCTCGCGAACATGAAGAACCTGCGCCTCATTCATAGCATCGCTGCCGGCGTCGACAACATTCTGTCGGACCCGGCGCTGCCCTCGCTGCCGCTGTGCCGCGTCGTCGATCCGCAGCATGCGCGCGGTATGAGCGAATTCGTCACGTGGGGCGTGCTGCATTTTTATCGCCAGCTCGATCGGGTGATGTCGAACCAGCGGCGTTCACACTGGTTTCGGCCCGACCAGACGCATCCATCGCAATGCACGGTCGGCATCATGGGGCTGGGTGAAATCGGCAGCCGCGTTGCGCTCGACCTGCATCGGCTTGGCTTTTCTGTCAGAGGCTGGGCGCGTCAGCCGCGCAGCCTGGCTGGCGTCGATATCTTCGAGAGCGATGCCGGCTTGCATCCGTTTCTCGCCGGCACGGACATTCTGGTCTGCCTGCTTCCCCTTACGAGCGAAACGCGCAACATCCTGTGCGCGGATACGTTCGGGCATCTGCCGCACGGCGCGAAGCTGATTCATGTCGGTCGCGGCGAACATCTCGTCGTGCCGGATCTCGTCGAAGCACTCACCAGCCGTCGGCTGGGCGGTGCGATCGTCGATGTCTTTCCCGCCGAACCCTTGCCCGCTGACGATCCGCTATGGAACACACCCAATCTGATCGTCACGCCACACATGGCTTCTGTCGCAAGTTCGGAAACGATCGGCTTGCAGGTTGCGCAGAACGTCCAGCGGCTGCTCGACGGCGAACCGCTTCAGAACGTGGTCGACATCACGCGTGGATACTGAATCACGCTTCCCGGGCGTCGATGAATCTGTTCAGCGCCTCCACGAAGGCCGCTTCCGCCGCACTGAGCTTGCGGTCCTGCGACCAGAGGAAATAGACGTCGACGTCAGCCACGCCATCATCGGGCGGCAGCCGCTGAAAGCGGCCCTGCTCGATGTCGCTGCTCACGATGTGCTCGGGCAGACAACCGATGCCCAGCCCCGAGAAGATAAAGCGTTTCACTTCGGCCATGCTCGACGACGATGCGATCACGCGACCCGTGAAGCCCATCTCGTCTCGAAAGATCGTGAGCGGCGACATATGATCGCCGACCTTGTCGCCCGTGAAGGACACGAACTGCTGGCCAGCGAGATCGGCAACGCTCAGGTCGTCGCGGCCGAACAGCGCGTGATGTCTGCCGCAAAACAACGCGTACCGCTGACGCAGGAACACGCGCCCTTCGATGCGCTTCGGCAACGCGCGCCGTGGCGTCAGCCCAAGTGTCGACGCTTTCTGCTGAAGGCTGTTGACGACATCGGCACTGCGCATCACGAGGCTCTCGAATTCGATGCGCGGATAAATCCGATGGAACTCGGCGAGGAAGTCGTCGTAGGCGGGGAAGTCAATGCCGCTCACCACCGCGATACGCACCGTGCCGGAAATATCGTGGTCTCGATCGACATCCGCGAGCGACAGGCGCGAAACCGTACCGTAAATATCCTCGGCAATTTTCTGCACTTCGACACCCGCCTGCGTGACCTCGATACGCGGCCCGTGACGATCGACCAGACGCATCCCGAGTTGCTCTTCGAGCCGCCGCAGCGCCTGACTCACGGCGGGCTGCGTCAGATGCAGGCGCGTCGCCGCACGGCTCACGCTCTTCTCGCGTGCGATAGCCAGAAACGTCCGCAGCAGGTTCCAGTCGAGACGGTCGTTCAGATAGGTGTCGGGCCGGTCTTTGCTCATCGCGAGCCTCATGATCGAAGTATTCGCCAAAATTATACTCAGGATAACAATTAGAAATTGGACTAATTATTTTGAATTTTCGATAAAGACGGTGTGACGAACATGGCCACGCGTGCGACACGCAGCGCACGCCGACTATCAGGAAACCGAATGATGCTGAAGATCAATGCAGACCGGCTGTGGCAGAGCCTCATGGACATGGCGAAAGTGGGCGCAACGGCTAAAGGCGGCGTTCGCCGTCTCGCGCTGACGAGCGAGGATGCCGCAGGCCGCGCGCTGTTCGCCGCGTGGTGCCGCGACGCGGGTCTTACCCTTTCCGTCGACCGCGTCGGCAACCTGTTTGCGCGGCGTGAAGGCCGCGAAGCGGGCGCAGCCGCCGTCGCAAGTGGCAGCCACCTCGATACACAGCCCGAAGGCGGACGCTTCGATGGTGTCTACGGTGTGCTCGCCGCGCTCGAAGTCGTGCGAACGCTGAACGACGCGGATATCGTCACGCGCAAGCCCATCGAGATCGCCGTCTGGACCAACGAGGAAGGCGCGCGCTTCACACCCGCCATGCTCGGATCGGCCGCATTCACGGGCGTGATGCCGCTCGAAACCGCGCTCGCGGCGCGTGATGCCGATGGCGTGGCGCTCAGTGATGCGTTGGCTACCAGCGGTTATCAGGGCGAACGCGCGGTGCCCGGCGACCGCTTCGACGCCTACTTCGAGGCGCATATCGAACAAGGCCCCGTGCTGGAAGAAGCGGGCGTCCCTGTTGGCGTGGTGACGGGCGGCCAGGCGATCCGCTGGCTGGACGTGCGGGTAATGGGCCGCGCCGCGCATGCCGGCACGACGCCGATGCAGTATCGCAAGGACGCGCTTTTCGGTGCAGCGGATATGGCATCGGAACTCGAAGCCATATCCGCCGACTTTTTCCCGCAAGGACTCGCGACGATCGGCGAATGGCAGATTGCCAATGCGTCGCGCAACACGATTGCCGGCGATCTGATGTTCACCGTCGACCTGCGCAACCCGAGCGACGCGTCAATCGAAGAAATGGAAGCCGCCGTACGGACACGTTTCGAAGCGGTCGCCGCGCGGCGCGGTCTGACGATCGATATTGCGCAGCATTGGGTCAGCCCCTCGACTCCGTTCGACCCCGCTTGCATCGACGCGGTACAGGAGGCCGTGAACGAACTGGGATATGTGAACCAGCGCATCGTGAGCGGCGCGGGTCACGACGCGATCCATCTGGCGAAGCATTGCCCGACCGCGATGATCTTCATTCCCTGCGTCGATGGTTTGAGTCACAACGAAGCGGAAGACGCGTTGCCGGAAGACGTCGCGCGCGGCGCGGACGTGCTCCTGCGCGCGATGCTGGCCCGCGCGGGACGCGCATAGCGTCGCCATCTGGCACATGTCCACTGAAAACGAAAAGGAACGGTCGTGACGACTTACCCGCTACGCACGCACGCTGCCCTACGGCGCACCTGGCTCTTCGTACCCGGTGCCGATCCTGCTGGCCACACGGCTGCATTGTGTTCCAACGCCGACGTGATCGTCGCTGACCTCGAGGAAATGACAGCGCCACCCGCGCGTCCCCACGCGCGTGAGCTGATCGTCACGCTACTCGATACGATAAACAGTTGCGGTGCGCTCGGCGCAGTGCGGATCAACCGGCTGGAGCACGATGGCCTCGCTGATCTCGAAGGCGTGATGTCCGGCCGGCCGCAGGCAATCTTTCTGCCTCATACCGAAACGCCCGAGCAACTCGCGGCACTCGACGCGCATCTGGGCGCGCTCGAACAGCGCAACGGCATCGATCATGGCGCGACGGAAATCGTGCCGACCATTGAATCGGCGAAAGGACTGGCGCGTCTCGCCACCCTGCTGCCAGCCAGTCCCCGCATCCGTTACTGCATGCTCGCCTCCGAGGATCTCGCTGCGAGTCTCGGCGTGCGCCGCACACTGGGCGCAGACGAGTTGCTTTACGCGCGCAGCCGCTTCCTGCTCGACACACTTGCGGCAGGCTGCCAACCTATCGATCTGCCCTGCACGTATCGCGCCGAAACCGTACTCGCAGGCGATTTGCACCGCTCCACGCAACTCGGGTTTCGCTCGAAGTGCGCGGTATTCGTCGAGCACGTCGATGCGATCCATCAGGTGATGACGCCGTCCGCTGCCGACGCGCAGTCCGCGCGGATCCTGCTCGACGCACATCGCGCGCAACAGACGACAGGCGTCACGGGAGCGATGGGCTGGATCGATGCGCCCGAGGCCAACAATGCCCGCAGCACGCTCGCACGATACGAAGCGGCAAGCCAGATCGCCGCGACATCCCGATTGCGAGAGCATAAGCGCCATTAATGCTCCCGATAAAAAACCCGAATTTTACGAATCCAATTCGGCGACCGATAAAGAGACACCTGACTCGCCGCCCCCAATCGACAGCGCCACAGAACGCCCATGTCAAATCTCACACCCAGCACCCATCAACCCGTGCGCGCCGCCACGGCGGCATTCATCGGCACTGCCGTCGAGTTCTACGATTACTACACGTACGCGACAGCCGCCGCGCTCGTGCTCGGTGAGGTGTTCTTTCCAGGCAGCAATCACTTCGTCAGCACGATGGCATCGTTCGCGACCTTCTTCGTCGGCTTCGTCGCGCGACCGTTGAGCGGCGCGGTATTCGGCCATCTAGGCGACAGGATCGGACGCAAGAAGATGTTGCTGCTGACGATGTTCCTGATGGGCATCGCGACGACGGGCATTGGTCTGCTACCGGGCTATGCGACGATCGGCATCTGGGCGCCGATCCTGCTGGTTCTATTGCGCATATTGCAGGGGATCGCCGTGGGTGGCGAATGGGGCGGCGCCGTGCTGATGGCGAGCGAACACGCACCGCAAGGGCGCAAAACGTTCTTCGCATCGTTTCCACAGATGGGCAGCCCTGCCGGTCTGATTCTGTCGCTGATCTCGTTCCGGCTCGTCACGTCGCTCGATCATGAAAGCTTCGTGTCGTGGGGTTGGCGTCTGCCCTTTCTGGCGAGCTTCGTGCTGCTGCTGATCGGTATCGTTATTCGCCTGGGCGTGAAGGAGTCGCCCGAATTCGAGCGCGTGCGCAAGAACAATGCCGTAGCGAAGAACCCCGTTGGCGAAGTACTGCGCACCGCGTGGTATCCGATACTTCTCGCCGCGATGGCGACGACGATTGGCTCCGCTGGCTTCTTCTTCACGAACACGTTCATGATTTCGTATGTGACGACCTATCTCGGCATGTCGAAGTCGTTCATTCTCGATTGCCTTTTCATCGTCACCATCATCCAGTTGCTGTCGCAGCCGATCTCCGCGCTGCTCGCTCAGCGTTTCGGCGAGACTCGCTTTCTGACCGTTGCAGCCGTGCTGTCGATGCTCACGCCTTACCCGATGTTCCTGCTGGTCAAAACCATGAACCCCGTTGCCATCGTCGTAGGGATCTCGGTCGCTGTCGTGACGCTGTCGGCAATCTATGCGGTGATCGCAGGTTTCATCACGCCCGCGTTTCCTACACGTGTGCGCTATTCGGGTATCTCGATCGCCTACCAACTCTGTACGATGATCGCAGGCGGCACGACGCCCTTACTCGGCACGATGCTCGCACAGCGATTCAACGGCGAGTGGTTGCCGCTCGCCGCGTTCTTCTCGCTGCTGTCGGCTATTTCACTCGTTGGTATTGTCGGGATGGGGCGATATCGTCTAGTTCGGACTGGATCACTTGAGAGTTCAGTAGCTGTGAATCCATGAGCAGCGAGGAAGATTTCGGCCGCCGTGGTCGTGGTGATCACGCGAGGATTGACCCGGCCGTCAGTGCTTTTTCGGGGTCAATGTCTCTTCGCGCGTGCGTGACGCGGGCGAGTATCGATAATGAACCACCATCTTGTGTAGCCGCGCGGTAGTGTCTCTTCAAAATTCAGCGTGCAGACGGCTGCTCTCACGCCTGAACGTGCGCAATAAGTACTCGACCACGATTCAATTTCCCAAGGGAAGGGCAAAAGTTGTCTATGGTGCGAAAGCGCCGGACGCCACCTTATCGCGGCACAGTCTTGCATCCTGCCATGCAGGGTGACGGGCGCCACGGACTCGTTCAACTGAAGTATCAGCATGACGCGTGTAAACTCGCGAATACGATTCGAATACAGACCGGAAAACTGCCGATTGCAGTTCCCCATGCTACTGCGGTACTTTTCCGACAAGGTTGCTGGTGGGTATTTTGTCTGTCCAGCCCCGCCCACTAGCGGAGGATGCAACTGCGAATGACGATGATCTGGCCGATTCGCGCGGGCGTGCTATCAGGGCTGCTCACACTGCTTTTCGCCGACTCGACAGTCGTTGCGAAACGGGATCGCGCGCAGTGGTCGCCTCAGTTGCAACAGTCACCAAGGTACGTCCACGTTACGCCATCCGATGTCCCTGCTCTGGTCCAGCGTGTGGATTTCGTTCTCGACCAGGCGGCCCAGGCTGAAGCCGATGCGAAAAAGAAGCGCAAAGCTGAACAACGCCATGCCGTAGCACCCGCGACGAAGCCGAATGCAAAGGCAGCTTCCGTACCTGCCGCGTCGGTCGAACGGGCAACAGGCAACCGGCCGCCGTCAACTGCCAGTTCGGCCGGCGCCTCGACGACCGCACGCGGCGCGCAATCTTCCGCGTCCGAACCAAAGCCATCGGGGGCCGACACGTCCACGGCGTCTGCTGTCCCACTTGCGCCTGTGTCTTCCGCTGTTGGGGCCGCACCAGCGCCCGCTGGGCAGCAGCAGGTAAAACCGGGTGAATCAGTGAACGCAAGCGCGGTAGCAATGGCCAACCCTATCGCCCAGGGCAACCCGCCGCACTCGGCCAGCGGCCGCCCCCTGCCACTAACCAGAGACCAGCTGATAGCGTTGATGCCGGGCGCCACCATACTGAGAACAAATACGGCAGGCGCACTGCGAGAATGGGTCAACGTCCCCAACGGGACACTGACCGTCTACTGGGCGGGCGGTGGTTTTGTCCAATCCCACAGCGCAAGCGGCAAGTGGAGCGTAACCGATGACGGCCGCTTTTGCCTCCAGATCGATTGGGAAAACAAGCCTGAAAACTGGTGCCGCTTTCTGGAGCCAACACCCAAAAAAGGCACGTATCAACCGGTCCCGGACGTCGTCGACGAAAAATGGACCCCGCCAACGGATCAGACCGATTGGCGCCCTCTAACCATTCGCCACTAGTCCAGCAAACCGGATGAACCGCAGCGGATGCGGCGCCTTGGCCGGCGTACTTCCTTTCAATGAAGCGGCTTGCTTGTTGTACTGACGGATATAAGGGTAATCGTCTGTTTCGTGCCAAATCTGGCGGTCTGAGCCCGCCAGTCCATACTGGCAACACCGATTGCTCCGACCACGTTTTCCTCCTTCAAACGCCGCAACGCAACGAAAGCACCTTCTGCCGCGGACTCGAGCTCGTCGCGATATGCCGTTCCCGCAAAGCCAGGATCGCGATCATGGATATAGACAGCATCGAGCCGATCGACCTTGCGCCGTGCCAGACTGCGTTCAATCGATCTGAGCGCCGTATCGTACGTGTAGTCCAGAATATAGTCGCCCCCGCCTGGCATTGCGCTTGCGCCGGGCTGGCGCAAATATCCGCCGAGCTTTGTCGACAGGAACAGTTCTTCTCGAGGAAATTCCGCCAGCGCTGTGCCAAACCGCTGCTCGCTTTCGCCGTCCAGATACGCCTCCGAGAACGCCACTCCCCCACGCGGCACGAACCATTCCGAAGAATGCCTGCTCGCCTCCTGCGTTCGCGAGGCTGCCCGCTCCGACTCCGACCGATGGAAACTTAAAAGCCCTGTCAGATTTGTTGATTCGCTCAGTCATACGATCAGGTTTCCTACCTATTTTCCTTACCAATTTGTTATGGAGTTTCGCAGCGAGCACGCATCGCGATCGCCGCCCGCTCATCATATTCGGCGCGCTCGCGTCGGGACTACTCTCGTATGTGTATCTGTATGCAATCAGTCTGCACAATGCGACGTTGGCAATTGCCGTTGCAATCGTGATGCGGGGCGTGGTCTATCAATGCTTTAACGCGGTCTAGACGAGCTTCATGCCGGAGTTGTTTCCGACACGCACCCGCGTCACGGCAATGGCTATCGGCCAGAACGCCGGCACGGCCATCACCGCAGTTCTGCCCGCGTGCATTGCAGTCGCAGTGCCGCCCGGAACCCAGCACATTCCGCTGATTGTCGGAACGATCACGCTGGCAATCGGCGCAATCGGCGCATTGGGCGCATGGACCGCTCGCGAGACGTTCCGGCTACCGGTCAGTGCGCTAGGCAAACGCGATGCCGCGCCGGTCGGAAAACAGGAATACAGCTGGCTGCGGGCAGAACTTCGCAAGAAAAAATCCGCGTCGAATGTACCTGTTTAAGGCGCGCTCTTCGAGTTCTGAAATGCAACTTCTCAGCGAGCCGAACAGCTTCACATCAGTCGATTGGCGGAAACGTACCTTCCGTCAAGGTCTTGATGAGCCTCGCGCGGCGCCGTTCGAGATCCGCCATCTGACGATCGATTGCTTCAAGGCGTTGCCGCTGGACGTCGGTGATCTGGTCGCACGAGCGCGCGCCTTCGATGAGAAGCATGCAATCCGGAAAGCTGCGAATGTCGTCGATGGTGAAACCGGTCGCGATCATGCGCTGGATCTGCCTGACCTGTGTGACGGCCTTCTCGGGAAACATGCGGTAGCCATTGCTTGCGCGCGCCGACGCGAGCAAACCATGTTCGTCGTAATGCCGGATCGATCGCACGCTTGTACCGGTGCGTTGCGACAGTTCTCCGATCGTCAGCAGCTTTTGCGAGGGCGTCCCGTTCATGAAAATCAGGTTAGCACATTTCGCTTGACCCTCACATTGACGTGAGGGTTGAGACTGCATGCACTGTTCACTCTTGAGGATCATTCTGTGTCCACCCGCATGCTCACTTTTTTCATGACCGGCGCACTTTCGGCGGCAACGCTTTTTGCAGCGGCACCGGATGCAGTCGCTGCCTCGACCAGCTATAGCGTGACATCGAACGATGGCGTAAAAATTGCCGTTCAGGAAAGCGGCAACCCCAACGGGCCGGCCATCATTCTGGTTCACGGCCTGCTCGGCAGTCGCCTGAACTGGGACGCACAGGTGCAGAGCCCCCAATTGCGCCAATACCGGCTCATTACTTACGATCTGCGCGGTCACGGCCTTACGGATAAGCCATCCGGTGCGCAACCGTATCACGACGGACGGAAATGGGCCGACGACCTCGCCGCCGTCATCAAGGGCTCGCATGCGAACAAACCCGTTGTAGTGGGTTGGTCGCTCGGCAGCGTGGTCATATCCAACTACCTGGCAACCTACGGCGATCGCGACATTGCCGGCGCCGTGTACGTCGATGGCGTGGTTGAGCTTGCGCCCGGACAGATCGTGGATCACCCCGAGGTCTATCAGAACATGAACTCTCCGGATCTGAAGACACATCTCGACGGGGCACGTACGTTCGTCGGATTGTGCTTCAATCATCGTCCGGATGCCGACACCTTTAACCGGCTGCTCGCCAACGCCGCGATGGCGTCGTGGGACATGCAGAAGGAAATCCCGACCATGACGGTGTTTGCCGCTGATGGGATCAGCAAGGCGCGCGTGCCATTGCTGTTCATCTACGGCGGCCACGATGCACTGGTTGATACAAACGCGACGCTGGCCCGCGCGGCCGAACTGAATCCACGTATCACCAGCAAGGTGTACGCCGGTTCGGGACACGCGCCGTTCATCGAAGAGCCGGACCGGTTCAACCACGATCTGGCGGAGTTCGTCAGATCGGTATCCGGACAATGACGTCACGTTCCACAAGGAGAAAATCATGACGACCGACACCGCGCGAACTGCTACGAATGACTTCTTCCCCGGTTTCGCCACGCTCGATATCGAAACGGAAGATGTCTCGTTTCATGGCAGAGTCGGTGGCACGGGATTGCCGGTTTTGCTGTTGCACGGCTATCCGCAGACTCACGTTGCGTGGCGATTGATTGCGCCCGAGCTTGCGAAGCACTACACCGTCATCGTCCCGGACTTGCCGGGATATGGCGACAGCCGGACCCGCAACGATAAGCCGCGCTGGACCAAGCGTCGCGTCGCCGGTGCGCTCGTTGCGTTGATGGACCGGCTCGGGCATGACCGGTACGCGGTGGTCGGACATGATCGGGGGGCGCGCGCCGGATACCGGCTTGCACTGGACCACCCTCAGCGGGTCGCCGCCTATGCATCGCTGACCGTTATCCCTACCCTCGACGCGTTCGCGGGTGTCGACAAGACCTTTGCGCTAAACGCCTGGCACTGGTTTTTCCTGGCGCAGCCCGCCGACCTTCCGGAACGGATGCTGGCGTCCGATCCAGACGCTTACCTCGACGCAGCGCTGACGAAGATGGCAGGCGGGCTCGCGCGCATCGATCCTACGGCACTCGACGCTTATCGCACCGCCTTTCGGAATCCGGAAGTGCGTCACGCGATGTGCGAAGACTACCGCGCCGCTGCAGCAGAAGATCACGAACACGACGCTAGCGACCTTGCGGCGGGTCGAAAGCTCGCCTGTCCGGTTCTGGTGCTTTGGAGCGAGCAGGAACAGAAGGCGAGAAACACCTCACCCATCGATACGTGGTCCCGTTGGGCGACGAATGTTACGGGCGCGGGGTTGCCGGGAGGTCATCTGTTACCCGAGGATGCGCCGAACGAAGTGTTGTCGGCCCTCGGTGAATTTTTAAGCGACAAGTTCTAGTCAGCCAGGAGATCGGAGGCTTTGGAAGAGATGAACATGAGGCAATCAGAATCCAGTAACACGCAGTTGATTCAGTGGGAGGCACATGCCTGTCTTCCGTTGATTCCAGGGCAGGACATGTCGAGTCTGAAGCGTTATCGGGACGCCGGATTCCACCATGTGTCGGTCAATGTGGGCATGGACATGACGCCTTTCGATACCGTAGTACGGGTGATCGCGGGCTTTAGACACTGGCTGACTCAGCACGCGGAAGACTTCGTGCTGGTCGGCACCATGGACGATATTTACCATGCGCGTGAACATCGAAAGCTCGCGGTTTCGTTCGACCTCGAAGGTTCAAATATGCTGCTCGAAGATCCCGCTATGGTCGAGCTATTTGCGAATTTAGGCGTTCGCCAGATGCTGCTTACCTACAACCGGGACAACAGTTGTGCCGGCGGGTGTCATGGAGCCGGGAGTCTCGGGTGCGCGCCCCGGAAGTACCAGGCAAGCACGCACGCCAAACTGCTCGAGTTCCATTGCCATTGACTCGGTGAACGCACCAACCGCGGCCTTGCTAGCGCGATAAGCGGCAATAATAGGTACCGCTTTCAACGTCACGCTCGACGTGACGTTGATGACGACGCCAGCCTTACGCTCACGAAACTGCGGTATCACCGCCCGCGTCATCGCGATCGTGCCGAACGTGTTGGTCTCGAAGACTTCGCGCACGGTCGCAAGCAGGGTGACCTCAGCCGGGGACGCTTCAACGGCAAAAAGAGTCCCCGATCCGGTCAGTGATGAACGCGCGCTTTTCACGCTCGACGACAAGTATCCCGTGGCCAGGCCGCTCTCAAACACACCAGGCGGTGCGCGCAACCGGCTTTCAGCCACTCCGCGTAGATAGTCCCCCATGTCGGGCAATGAGGGAGACATCCGTTTGAGCCGCCTGAGCAGATTTTCGACTCTTTCGGGCAGTGAAAAGCGGAGAGCGTGGCCGTACAGTTGAACCCAGGCTATCCGGTGTTCCCGCTTGTTTGGGATAGACGGCTTGCCGAGTCTATCGATTTCGGTGACGCGTGGATTCTTGTCCTGAACCGTCGCCATTTCAGCAGGAATACCATGAACACAATGCTAGCCAACCTGTCTTCAAGATCGGAGACATCCAGGCCACTTGTCATCGCAGCCGTGATGGCCTCGCTGGCGATGGTCGCCATCGAAGCGACAATCGTCTCGACCGCGATGCCGCAGATCGTGACGAAACTCGGCGGACTGCACCTGTATAGCTGGGTTTTCTCGTCGTTTTTGCTGACGCAGACCGCCATGACGGTAGTCTTCGGCAAGCTCGCGGACATCTTTGGCCGCAAGCGCATCATGCTCACCGGCATTGCCATTTTTCTGATCGGATCGGTGCTGGCCGGCTTCGCCTGGTCGATGCCGGCGATGATCGTCTTCAGACTCATTCAGGGCATCGGCGCCGGTTCTATACAACCGGTCACGCTGACCATCGTCGGCGACCTCTATCCGGCGAAAGAGCGTGGAAAGGTTCAAGGGTATCTGGCCAGCGTGTGGGCGACGGCGGCGGTCCTTGGGCCGATGATCGGCGGATTCATTGTCCGTGACTTTTCGTGGGCATGGATCTTCTGGATCAACATCCCCATCGGATTGATTTCAGCCGCAGGGTTTGTCCTGTTCCTGCATGAAAAGGAAAGAGATGCCCGGCCGTCGATCGATATCGGCGGTGCGGTTCTCTTCACTGTCGCCATCGCAGCGTTCATGATCGGCCTGACGAGCCTGAGTACAGCGGACTATACGCACGCGATACTCAGCGGCGGCGTGTTCGTTGCAAGCGCAGCGCTGTTTGTCTGGCAGGAATTGCGAAGCCCCGACCCGATGATTTCGTTTAGCCTGTGGGGACATCGGCCCATTGCGATGACCAACCTCGCGACGGTTTTCTCCGGCATGGCCTTGATGGGACTGACCACTTTCCTGCCGATGTATGTTCAGGGTGTGCTGCATCGCACGCCGGTGGTCGCAGGCTTTGCGCTAACCATGGTCATGGTGGGCTGGCCGCTAGGCGCCACGCTTTCCGCCCGCTCCTTTCACCGGTTCGATCTGCGCAAGCTGCTCATCGGTGGAAGCGCCGTGATCCCGATTGGCGCGATGGTCTTCGTTTCGTTGACACCTCATAGCGCCCCGCTTCTGGCCGCTATCGGATCGCTGGTCATGGGCTTCGGAATGGGCGCACTTAGCGTCACTTCTCTCGTCCTTATCCAGGAGCAGGTCGACAAGTCGCAACGTGGCAGCGCTACCGCCTCAAACCTGTTCTCACGCAACCTCGGAAGCACACTCGGTGCGACCGTCTTCGGCGCCTTGCTCAACTACGGACTGGCTCATTCGAAGACGCTCGGCGTCGTCACCTCCGATCAACTGCGCAAGGTGATCGAGTCAGTCCCCGGCAGTACGGACAGCTTTGCCGCGATTCGTCTGGCGTTGCATCAGTCCGTTCATCTGACGTTTGTCGGACTGTTTATCGTCGCTCTGGCGATCGTCGTTTTCGCGATTCTCGTGCCCGCCGTTGCTGCTGCCAGAAACCGCGAAGCGTCTCAGCATTGAAAATGGTTTCACTGTTCCACTCATATGTAGAGCGCCAGCAACCAGCTGCACATCTAATGCAACGATTCAAGTTCTTCGTTGTAGTCGCCCGGGCACTACGCGATTTATAGCTGTTAAACAGAAACATCAAAGGAAATAACATGACCCGTCTTACTACCGCCACCCTTGAAAACGCGACTGGCGCAACCGCGGAAGTCTTCGCGAAGATCAAGAAAAACGTGGGCAAAGTTCCCAATGCATTTGCGACGATCGGCACTCACAGCCCTGATGGACTGCAGGCCATATTCGCAATTGACATGGCAGTCACCCGAAGCGAACTGTCGGACGCTGATATCGAAACGCTTAAGCTGGTCGTCAGCGAGGTTTCGGGCTGCGATTACTGTGTGGCGGCTCACGCGTTGAAAGGCAAATTCGCGGGCCTGTCTCAGGAGGTAATGACGCTGGTCCGCGCAGGAAAGCGCACTGATGACGCAAGGCGCGATGCGCTGGTACGTTTCGTTCGGGTTCTTGTCGAAACCCGGGGTACGCTTCCCGCCGCGGAACTGGATGCGTTTCGTGCGGCTGGCTACAGCGAACATCAGGTGATCGGCGTGACTCTGGCAATCGCTTCCATCACGTTTGGAAACCTGGTGAATCGCATCAACGACACCGTAATCGATTTCCCGCTGCCAACCCAACTGGTGGCCGAAAGCAACGAAAGCACCCGCGGATGACGGATCCATCCGGGTCCGCGCTGTCCAGGCGGAAGGAGGAGACATCCAGATCGCGCGCGAGTGACTGTTCCAGGTTAGATCCGGGTCGTAGCAAACACACCAAACCTGTCGATTGCTATGCTACGACCCGTGCAATGCCTTTCCGAGCACAGCCGCCATTCGTCGCGTATCGACTTAGATGGTAGCCAGATGTGTCGGTCAGCGCGCGAACTCGGCGCAAGGCGGCGATTCACCGCGCACAAACATCAAGACGACTACGCACCAGACGCTTTCTCAGCCGCGAAACGCCTGCGCGATCAACACGAAGTTCAGACACAGCACAACCACCGTGCAAACCAGCGCAGCAGCATTCGTGATCATCCTGTTGCGAAAGCGCCCCATCACGGCAGTCCGTGACGTGAACCAAACCAGCGCGATCATAGGCACCGGCAACGCGATGCTCAGCACGACCTGGCTCAACACCAACGCGCGCGTCGCGTCAACGCCGCATGCGACGACCACGAACGCGGGCGCCATCGTCACGAGCCGTCTCACCCAGAGCGGCACATGAAAGCCCACGAAACCCTGCATGATCATCTGTCCCGCCATCGTGCCGACCACCGAACTCGATATGCCCGAAGCAATCAACGCAGCGAGGAAGAACCCCGCTGCGGCGCTGCCAAGCAACGGCGTGAGCGTGCGCCACGCGCTCTCGATGCTCACGATGTCCGGGTTGCCCTGATGAAACGCGCCGGACGCCATGATCACCATCGCCAGGTTGATGAGACCCGCCACGCCGAGTGCCACCACCACTTCGATATTCGAGAACTTCAGCAACGTAGCCCTTTCGCGATCGTTGCGTGCCGACACACGAGTCTGCATCAGCCCTGAATGCAGAAACAGCACATGCGGCATCACGGTCGCGCCGACGATGCCCACGGCGAGCGTCAATGCGTTGCCGTCGGGAATGGAAGGCGTGATGGCATGGCTAGCGACCGCATTCCAGCTCACCTGCGTCATCGTCAGTTCGGCCAGATACGACAGTCCGATCACACCGACGAGTGCCGCGATCGTCAGTTCCAGTGGACGAAAGCCGCGCTTCTCGAACTGCAACAGGCTGTAGGTGACGGCGGCCGTGATGCACATTGCGGGCAACATCGGCAGATGACATAACAAGGCCACGCCGATCGAGCCGCCGGTGAATTCCGCAAGGTCCGTCGCCATCGCGGCCAGTTCGCTGATCAGCCACATCGCCATCACACATCGCCGCGGCAGTGAGTCGCGACATAGCTCTGCGAGATTGTGACCAGTGACGAGACCCAGTTTCGCCGACAACGACTGGAACAGCATCGCAATCAGATTCGACAGAACGACGACCCATAGCAGCGCATAACCGTAGCCCGCGCCCGCCTGAATGTTGGTGGCGAAGTTACCGGGATCGATATAGGCGACCGAGGCGACGATAGCCGGGCCGGCGAATGCGAGCATCGTGCGCGGACCACGGCGCGTGCCGGCGAGTGCGGCATGCATCGTCGTGCGCGAGCGCTCGGTAAGCGATGGGGACGCGACGGTATCTACAGCGATTCTGTTCATCCATAGCTCCAGTGCGTCGATCAACCCACAAGACAGCGCGCAAAAAAAAGGACAGCGGGCGAAAACTTCGTGTTGCCCGCTGCTGGTCACCCCGCGCAATACGGATTTACGCACTCATGTTGAGCGTGCCATTCACACCGTTTGGAAAGAAGCCGCCCTTCATGGCTGCTGAACTGGTTAGATACACAATGTTGAGTACGTTTGCGTAATTACGGCTAAACGCAAGCCCGTTGCTGTCGAGTGGAACGATGTTGGATATATCCGCCGTCGCGCCGGAAATGCCCTGATCGTCGTGTCCGTTATTGTCGAGGCTGTCGCGCGCAGCAGAAATGGCATTGGCCGCCGATACCAGACTCGTCATGTCGAGCCCTTTCGCATACAACGTCGTGCGCACGAGGCCCGCGTGATACGCCTCGGCTGCGAGTATGCCCGCCGCTGCTTCCAGAAAAGTCTTGTTCGTGATGAGCGGCGATGCGCCCTTGTAGGCCGTGACGCCCACGTCTTCGAAGATGAATGCGCCGAGCAAAAAGTTGTTGTCGCTGGCATAGGGGTTGAATGCGGCGCCTGCACCGACGAGTCCCGCAGCACGCGCCGCATTCGAGAATGCGCCGTTCGGGTCCGTGCCGCCGATATCGATCGCAGGCTGTGCGACCGCTGCGGAACCCAACGCGCTGCGCAGAAACGTGACGTGCTCGCGCTCGTCCTTCGCAATCTCGTTTGCGTACGCTTTGACCAACGGATCCTGAAACGGCACCTGCTGACCGGCAATCACAGCGCCCATCGTGCCGACACCCGTGGTCATCGAAGCCGGCAAGCCGGCTCCCGTCGTCGCATAGCTATAGAACTGCGATTCGAGGTATTCGAGGTTCAGCGCGAAGTTGAGAATCTCCGCATCGGTCGGCGCGCCGGCCGCACCAGCGTTATTGCCCGATCCGCCGCCACACGCACTGATGATCGTGCCGCCCACGAGGCCAAGACCAAGACCACCTGCGTTTCTGAAGAACTGACGCCGGTTCCTGCGGCGCTCGGCACGCCGGTCGAATGTATCGAGAAGTGCTTTTGAATCTGACATGATCCTGCTCCTTTCGATGTTCAATTGAACCCATGCCGGAGACGGCATGAACGGAGACACGGACTTGTCAGTGGCAGGCAACGGTCGCGTCTTCATTAGCGTTACGTTGCTCGAACGTGAGCGGATGCAGCGTAGTAGAACTTTATTTGCGTTAAGGCATCGGGTATGCACGCCTCACGTTTTGAATGCGTCGCGGACGTGCCTGTCGCGTCACCCAATTTGACTTTCATCAGTTCACGCGATGAATGGAAAACCGGTAATCTCTGCCCTTCTTCGTCCGCGATACGTGCGATCGCGTAAAAAGGAAAGCAATCCGACGTTTGCGGCGACCCGGGAGATCCTGATGCCTTCGCAACTATTCGACGGTCACACGACTCCTGCAAGGCATTGCGCTGATACACCGGGCGCACGAAGGCGAACCTTGTACAGTCGGCCAGGGTGGAACATGTCATCAAGACCGACTTCATCATCACTGACATGATGATGCCGGAGATGACGGGTATTGATTTCTTCAACGTACTCCGTGCTTGCACGCGAAAACGCCGATCACGTGTACTATTTGATTCACATATGGCCAAAAGGGGCGACGACATGACGGTGATTGTGCTCGCGATGGATGGCTCCGCGCACAGCGCAGCGGCGGCTCAACGTCTGGCGGAGCGTCCGCTGCTATTGCCACCGCTGATCGTGCATGTGGTCCATGTATCGCCAGTTCTTGGAAGAACGGGTCTTCACGCCGCAGACTTCCAGGAAGAGAACCGGCTGGAGGCCGAACGCGTCTTCGAAACAGCCCGAGCCGTGCTCGAGCCTGCCGCGTCGGTTGTCCATCTGCACTGGCTGCATGGCGATGCGGATATCGAAGTCATGCGGCTTGCCTCGGAGGTCGATGCGGACGTCATCGCGCTCGGTGCAAAAGGACGCGGCGCGATGGTGACGGCCATCGTGGGATCGGTGGCGTCGACTATCCTCCAACGGGCCACGATCCCCGTGCTGCTCATCAATTCTGTAGCGAGCCTCGCAGACCGCGACACGTGAGCGGGACCGTATTTTGCGCGCTGACGCTTCATCCGCGCACCTTCGGATACAGGCTGACCGTCGCGACGCCAGGCCACGTGTAAAATCCACGCAGAGTGTCAGCTGCATGTCGCAGCGAGACAGGTTATCTGCGCTGGTCGGGCCGCCACGCAAGGTTCCGCTCGCTCATACCACACGACTCTTCATCGAACACGCTATCGCGTGCCTATCGCATCGCCCAGAAAGCCTTCACGGCGCTCGAACATTTTCTGCACGTCGAAGCCGCCAGCGGCATCGTTCTGATGGCAGCCGCGGCGCTCGCGCTCGTCTGGGCCAATTCGCCGTTCGCGCACAGTTATCACGCTCTCTGGGAACGCGACTGGAACGCGACAGCGCGACCCTCGCTTACCTCCTCCAGCACTTGAAGCACCTCGACCCTCGACACACATTTTTCCGCAAACAGGAACGCTGCATGCCGCGCAGCTTCCATTGATCCCGATTGAGAAAGCACCGGAATAAGCAGCTTTAACATCCCACCCTCTGTCGGATACTCACCTGCTTCTATTCCAGCACCCAGTGTGTAAAGACCCCGCCAAGGTTGACTACTTCGATGTAAACATTTTGCAAACGCTTCCTGCCGGGACGCGAAAGGTAACGTAGCGCCAGTCTTTAGCCACGCGAGCATGAGCGGTTCACTGTCCCATTGATTGAATCAGTCGCGTGAGGTTCTGCGGCTGAACCCGGATGATGCCGCCACGCGGGCTGTCGATATCCGCAATCAGCGCGAGCGACAACCCGACCGTGACCGGCAGCACTGTAATCAACAACCCGCGGCGCAGCTTTCCTTTCGCACCATACCCCTGCACCATGCAGCCAAATAGCGCAATCAGGATCATCAGAATCCATGCGCCGATCGGGATGTGGTTGATCCGTGCCGCTTCGGAGTAGTCCTGCGAGTTGAGGGTATCGTTCATCCCGGCAACGACCAGCGCACCTATCGGATCAGGCTTCTCCTTCGCGACCTGGACGGCAAGTCGCCAGAGTTCTGCTTGCGTGTCTGCCGTTTCCTTGCCTAAGCGCGCAAGCTCCTGCGGATCACGTGTCTTGAAATCTGCAAGCCGCAATTTTGTGTAACGGACCAATGTGGCCTTGATCTGCGCCGCGACCTCGGGATCGGCCAGATCGGCTCGCGCGTATTCAGTGCCAATCGCATTCGCCTCGCCCTCCTCCAGATTCTTGCGCTGGTCGTACCGTCCGACCGCCATCGACAGGCTAAAGCCGATCAGAAGCGCCAGGAGTGTCAGTGTCGACGTCTGGACGAGGTTGAAGTCCTCACGTTCACCTTCCTGCAACGCGAGCATGCGCCTCAACACATATGCACCGAACGCGACGGCCGCAATGAACAGCACGACCAGAAATACAAACAGAACCACCGGATGAGCGATAAACGCTGCCATGCATGTCTCCACTAAAGGACCTGTCATCGGAACCGGGCCGCCTCATGCAGCGAGGATCATCTCTGCGTAGACGGGCCGATTCCGCTCCGTCAGGCAACGCATATACCGCTGCGCTCAGGTCGTCTTCCGGATCACAGGTGGCTTCCACGACTGGTCGAGAATGCCCTGCTTGCCCCAATACGCCCGGATATACAAAGAAAAGCTTCCGGTGGGCGCAGGCAGCCAGTTCGACTCATGTTCGGCCCCGGGCGATGTCGCGCCCGCGTGGAGCGTCAGCGAGCCGTCGGCATTGCGTTTCAGACCCGTGTTCTTGGTGCCGAGTGAATAGCGCTTCAGGTCGTTGGGATGAAAGAGATGCTTCTCGTTGTATAGCGTTAGCGACCAGAAGCCATTGACGGGCGGATCTTCGCCCTTGGCAAACGTGATTTCATAAGCATTCGCGCCGTTCAGCAACTGACCCGAGCTGTCAAAGTCGGTGTAGAAATACTGCGTCTCGTTGGGTCTGTTATCGAACATGTTCGATTTGGCTGTCCCCGTCCGGTCGAAGTAATCGAAGCCGGTTTGCGCGTTGTTGGTCGAGCGGTTCCAGTTGTTGCCTGCCGGCAGCCCGTTATGCCGCCATTCGAAGAACGGACCGATCACTTCCCGCTCGGTATCCGTTGCTGTCGAGATCAGTGTCTTTTTGATGTCCGGGTCGCGTGCCGCTACCTCCATCAACGATCTGAACTGCGCATAGAGCGCTTCTTCACCGGGCAGCGGCGGCACCGTGTCGAGCACCTGATCGAACTGGTCGAAGAACTTCTCGGGAATAACCCACTTCGTTTCACCACTGCCATCGGATTGCGGCCCCTGTATCTCCCGTGCCTTGTTCCATTCAATCGTCTTCATATGACCGTCGAACTGTTTCAGCGGATAGAAGACGACCTGGTTGAGCACCTTCTGGATTGCCTGCCTGTCTTCTGCTGTATCGTTCTGGAACACGCGTGGTATGGCATTGGCAAGCGACGTCGGGCAACGGATGATTTCGGTAATACCTGCAGGCTTGCTCCCTTTCCAGTTCGGTCCAACCAATAGATAGAAGCCGCGCTTTGTCTTGTAGGGTTTGCCTATGTGACCAAACTGGTTCGTGCGCGCGTCGTACAGCGCATAGACCCAGAATCGGCCCCCGAAGTCGGGCACCTGCGCAACGACTGGCTCTTCATCAAGTGAGAAAAACCCGAGCCCGTAGACCACGTCCTGGTTCGGGCAAGTGACGAAAGTCTCAGCAGGGTCGATGTAGTCATGGAGCATTCCCACCTGTCCGCGTGGCGCAGCGGGAAGCACACCATTGAGTAGTCCAGGGTACGGCGCCCGCGTAATGGCGTTAAACCGGTTGATCATGTTGACCATCGGCCAGCCCCAGATATAGGCCATGCGGGCAATCACCTGGGCATATTCCGGGTGCATCAGAATGCCACGCGGCGGCAACGTCTCCTTCACCGGTGTATTTGAATCTGCATTCGCAGCTTTCGGCATGCTGCCTTTCCGATCGGCAGCCTCTGCCCGCGGCGCTGTGGCCAACGATGCATAAGCAAGTGGTAGTGCCGCGCCCAGCGCGGTGACCAGTCTTCGTGTCGCATTCACGTCGTTTTGATCGGCCATGTCTGCCTCGTTAGTTTGAAGGTCTGTCCTCGAGACGGGTGTATCAACTGGTCTTTTCGAGGTCGCCGGGCTTCCAGCTCTGATCGAAAAACGCCTTCTCCGGTGAGTAGAGTCTGAAGATCACGAAATAGCCTTTGCCCGACACCGTCCGGAGCCAGTTCTTCTCTTTGCCGGCTGGTGCGCTCGGGCCAAAGTAAAGATCAATCGATCCGTCGGTGTTCTGCACGGGCTTATCCATCTTGTTCAACGACGGATGCGGCTGGCCGTTATCGAGTCCGGACGCAGTGGTCGCGTCATCTACCGTCGCTGACCAGAAGTTCTTCGCGGGAACGTTCGGCGGCAGATGCAGCGTGTACGACTGCCCGCCATCAAGGAAATTGCCATCCTTGTCGCGGAACGTGACGGGATACTTCGCGCCTGCATCGACGAGGTTTTTCACCATCCCCGGACTTGCAGAATACGCGCTCGTAAAGTACCCCGAGCGTTGTTCGAGATTGGTAAATGTCCGGCTCGACTGGAACGATGTATCCTCGCCCGCAAACACATTGACCCACTGGCGATCGGCGTAGTACTTGCCGCCCGGTTCCTGGACGAGCAGATCGGTGATCACAACCTTGCTCATCTTGAATGCGGCCTGCGCTGCACGATCGAGCAGCGCCTGCATCTCGGGCGTCGGAGAGAATGGCTTGCCTTTCTCGATGCCTATGGTGTGCAGGAAGCCTCGCATGTCGAGATCCGACGGGTCGACGTATTCACTGTCGATGAAGCGCGACATCATCTGAAAGTAGCGGATGTCGCGAGGAAATAGCAGGTCGGCGGCCTTCTGGTTCGCGTCGGGGAACTGCATCGCTTTGGCGCTCGCCTTCTGGCCAAGCGGATAGATGCGCGTGGCGGCAATCTGCGCGTTTGCTTTTGAAAGGTCATTCGGGTCCGTGAAGAACGTGCGCCAGAACAGAAACACGTTATACGTGCGGGAGCGGTAAACGAATGCCCCGTTTGGTATGCTGCCTTTGGGTGGCTCACCCTTGTAGTCAGGCGGCAAGAGCACATAGGTGCCGCCTTTTCCCTTGTCGGGTCCAGCAAGACCGACGTCACCGATCCAGGTTCGCCCTCCGATGGTCGGTCCGACGAGCGGACGCTGGAAGAAATCGTCAAACATGCCCTGCACGCCCTGTGGCGCTTCAACCACGAGTGGACCATCCTTGTGGAGATCCAGATAGCCCATTGCATAGACCACGTCCGAGTTTGGTGTCGTGACGAGCGTCGACGCCTGGATACGTTCCTTCCATACGGGCAAAACGTTGTAACCCGCGCCGAAGACTTTCTCCGAACCCTCTTTCATCGCCCAGATGTTGATGGCGGGCAAGGCCCAGAGGTACGCTTGCGTCGCACGTTGGAAGATCAGTTCATCACGCAACAATCGGGCAGTGTCGGCGGTGGGATAGTCCTTATCAAAGGGAGCGTTGACGAGCGGGTCGTACCGGGCGTCTTGCGCGTTCGACGCGTACGTCACGAAGAGCGCGGTGGCGGCAAGCGCGAATTGGGCGGCCGTCCAGCGAGTCAGTTTCATGGCTGTTTCCCTGAGAGTTGTTCATGGTCGAAACGAGCAACTGTTCACGCTCCCCGCGAACAGCAAGGTTTGATCGCGAGGCACTGCAAGCATAGGCGGGGTTATGTGGCTGCTGCAAACAAAGGGCCTCACGTTTTTGCCATATGGCATATCGAGGCGTTCGCACCAACAATTTGCGCAACAATCGAGCTGACTGTTTCGAACAGTGTCGCCTCGGGACGACAAACTTGTGACTTTTCCTTGATCGCGACGTGAATTCCGGTTGCCACACTTCTTTCCGGGTGCCTCGAAAGCGTTGTGCGTTGTGCGTTTTGCGGCCGGCATCTTAATGAAGTCGGAGGAGGTCATGAACGCTAGTCCTCGGTCCTTGCATTCTCTGGTCGACAAATGGCTCGCACCAACCGCGACTACCCTGATCCGGGTAACCCGGTTCCGTCCAGCCAGCGGGCAAAACCAGCGGTACGTTTGCGTCGAAACAAAACGTCAGAACGATACATTGTCGATGTTCTTTTTCCGGCACGATGATGGCTGGTGCGTATTCCCGCCGAACAACAACCGGACTTTTCTCAGTTATCCTGCGCGAGTCCCGGCCCGCTAGCCGATTTGCATCGCGACCACGACGACCGGCCAGATCAGTGCTGGAGCACGTCGCGCATGCACGCATGTATCGTCGTACCTGGGACTTCGTACATAGACCGTTCGTCGCGCCTGTTCGAGTTCGATTCTCCGCACGAGAGAAGATCCGGTGGCCGGTTCTCGCCAGACACCACAACAGGACGTAACGCGCGGCGAATCGCTATTCAGCCTGAACGCCGCGCTTGACGCCCAACAATCAATGCCCACGGAACACGTCGAGTAACTGCTTCTGCAGGTCCATCATCGACTGCATGAATTCCATTTCCATTTTTGCCATGGTCTGGTCATGTTCCATGGTCATCTGCATCATCTTGTTCTTGATCTGCACCACTTCATTTCTTTGCTGCGCAGTAAGCTTGTCCATCGACATGGTCACGGGACTATCCCACCATGGCCCGTACATCCCGCTGCGGCCGATACCTTGTGCCTGCGCATGCGTCGCGCCGATTGCACAAGCCAGAGGAACGACAGCACAAAGAATTGCGTTGCGAAAGGTTTTCATGTCTGCTCCAGAAAAGGAAATGCGCCGCCACCGTGGCCGACGCGCTACGACAAGTCCTGTGCTGGAGCGCTATTTTCCGGACCTCGTCCAGAAACATTCGCAGTGAACCGCTCCATACCGAACTTCCAGGAGCGATTCTGGTTGGCGCTCATCACGCCTATATCAACCGGAAATCACATGTTCGTCACATTCGATGCAGAGCGCGGTACATCATCAGTGCCGAAAGCGTCCTGCCCGTTCAGGAGCCGTGAGTGACTGAGACGATCAAGCGCCGCCTTGCGTTCGATTTCGGCAGCCGCGCGTGTCGTGAATATCTGATACACCGCGTCGGTCAGGACGTCCTGTTCCTTCATTTCCCGGTCATTGAAGAAGGCCATGTGTCCAATCACCTCGCCCCGTGTACCGAAGATCGGGATGCCGTAGTAGCTTTCGTATGCTTTGTCGCGGGCGAATAATTTCCCGACACCCGACGCGTGAAATACGGGGCGGCCGTTGCTGTACACCGCTTCGCACGGCGTGCCTGCCAGTTCGAATTCGATGTTTTCCCGGAAGTCATCGCGAAGCCAGTAAGCGAGCGTCTGCACGCTTTTGGGTGGCCAGCCGGTGCATTCCGTAATGAAGGCGCACGGCACGTCCAGTGCGGCCGCGAAGTGGCGCACCAGCGCCCGGAAAAATGCCTCGCCCCCCATCCCCGCCGTGCCATCAACGATATGCTGCAACACGCTCTCGATATGCTTTATCCGTGTGATATCCGTATCGAGCGCAACGATGCGCAGCGGCTTACCGCTCGCGTACCGTATGACGGTACCGAGCGAGCTTACCCAGCGATACCGGCCATCCCTGTGCAGTAGCCTGAACTGATGCTCGAACTGGCGTTCCTGTCCTTCCAGGCGACATCGCAACGTCGCATCCACGCCGGCAAGGTCAAGGGGATGGATATGTCCGCGCCAGTTTTCCAGTGAATCCGGGAACTCGTCGTCGCCATACCCGAGCATGCATTTCCATCGTGTGGAGAGCACAAACTCGTTCGTTTGCAGATTCCATTCCCATGGACCGTCGTCCGCGATCCGCATGGCGAGTACGTACCGCTCTTCGCTGTATTGCAGTTCGGCCGCGAGGGCCGAACGCTTTGCTTCGGCAGCATTCAGCGCCTGACCTAGCGCCTCGGCCTTGTCGATGAATTGTCCGGCCGCGCGCTGCACCGCCTGCACTTCGTCGACCGCTCCACGCGTTGCATTGGGGATAGCGGCCTCTCCAAACGTATGCAGAATGGCTCTAAGGGGACGGCACAGACGAAGTTCCGACACCGCTCCCATGACCACGAGCAGTATCGCAAGCGTCACCGCAACGACAATCAGAAGACCCGATCGAACATTCCCGGTTACCAGCGCGGGAATGGGACTGGCAGCGAGAACAACGAGCATGAGCAGCGCACAGACGGCGGCCGGCCAGATCAGCTTCCATTTGAGACTCATACGAAGGCCCCAATTTCTCGCGTCGAAGGGTGTTCCGCTCTTCCAAAAGATAGGCGAACATCCCGCTCTGCACCAGCGCGTGCCGCAAGGCCGCTCATATAGAAGGGGCGAACGCAGATCAAAAATTGGACGCAATCGTGACGGATTCGTGATCGTTATCGACGACAGTACAGTTCATTCGCACCGCCAACGAGGATTGCCCGATGCGCTCCTCCGCCTCACCGTTCGCCGTAGCGCACCCCGTGCCCAACTTGACCGGGATCGGCCTGCGCCCCCCACACTATCAGCAGATCCTGCGTGAACGGCCGCGCGTCGGATGGTTTGAAGTGCATAGCGAAAACTACTTTGGCGCGGGCGGCCAGCCGCTCCACTACCTTGAGCGAATCCGTGACGCGTATCCGCTGAGTCTGCATGGCGTCGGACTCAGCCTTGGATCGACGGGCCCGCTCGACCGGGAGCATCTCCAGCATCTGTGCGATCTGGTTTCCCGGGTCGAGCCCGGACTCGTGTCCGAGCACCTGAGCTGGGGGCGCGTCGGATCGAGACATCTCAATGATCTATTGCCTTTGCCATACACGAAGGAGGCGCTGGACGTCGTGTGCGATCACATCGACGAAGTGCAGGAGTGCCTTCACAGGGAGATTCTCATCGAGAACATATCCAGCTATATCCAGTTCCGTCATTCGACGATGCCCGAAGGCGAATTCATCGCACAGGTGGTGCGGCGGACGGGTTGTGGAATATTGCTGGACGTCAACAACCTGTATGTGAATGAAGCAAATAACGACGTCGATCCCGAAACGTATCTGGATGCGTTGCCCGTTGAAGCAATCCGCGAGATTCATCTTGCCGGACACGACCGCGTCGGCGCCCTGCTGATCGACACGCATGGCGCGCGCGTGGCACCCGCCGTGTGGGAGCTGTATGCGCGGGCGCTCGAACGCTTCGGCCCGGTCCCGACCCTGATCGAATGGGACACCGACATCCCGCCGCTCGAAGTCCTGCTCGAAGAATCCAGTCACGCGGCGATGGTGATGGGGGCTCGCCATGCACTCGCTTCATGAATTTCAGGTCGCGTTTGCGGCCGCGCTTCTCGAGCAGGATGCGTCCGCGATCCACGAGTCAATATGCGGCGACGCCACGCAGGAGCGGCTGGCGGTCTATATCGGCAACACGTATCACAACCTGCGTGAGGCATTGCGCGCCGTCTATCCCGTCGTTGACAGGCTCGTCGGCGAGCAGTTCTTCGACTATGCGGCGAACCGGTACATACGCGACCATCCGTCGCAAAGCGGCGACATTCAACGTTTCGGCGAGAGTTTTCCAGCCTTTCTCGGGAGCTTTCCTCCCGCCATCTCCCTGCGCTACCTGGCCGATACCGCGACACTCGAATGGCTCGTGCACGAAGTCTTTCATGCCGCAGATCACGCGCCGCTTCCACTATCGGAACTGTCGAGTCTCGCCGGCGCAGAATGCTCCACACTGAGCCTGAAGCTCCACCCTGCTTGCCGCCTGTTCGCCTCTGCGTTTCCGGTACTGAGGATCTGGGAGGTCAACCAGCCGGAATCTCCAGGCAACGAACGCGTCGATGCAAAGGCTGGTGGCGATCAGCTTCTTGTCCACCGTGTCGGCTTCGCCGTCGATATCCAGGCGTTACCTGGCAGCGAGTTCGCGATGCTGACGGCACTGCACGAAGGGCAAACCGTGGACGACGCCTATGACCTTGCGTTGCGGCGCGATCCTGCGTTCGCGCTCGGCGAGTTCATCCAGCGCCGCATCCTCGATTCGACCATCGTTGGCTTCGAGCTTTGAACTCTGGCAGAGCAGCGCGATGTCTACGCCATCGTCAGTTCGACTGTGAAGGTCGTGCCAAGACCCGGCGTACTCTCGACGCGAATCTGCCCGCCATGCAGTTCGACGATGCGGCGCGAAATCGCGAGCCCAAGGCCCGCATTGCCCGCGTCGCTGGATTCGCTGCGATCCGCGCGATAGTAGCGATCGAAGACGTTGCCGATATCGTCGTGATGGATGCCCTGCCCCGTATCGCTCACCTGAAGCTCGATCCGGTCTCCAGCCCGGTGCACGCCAACGCTGATTTCCCCGCCGGCCGGCGTATAGCGCATCGCGTTTTCAATCAGGTTCTCGAGTACGCGTTCCATCATGCCGATATCTGCGCAAACGGGCGGGCAGTCCGCACTCACATTTGCGCTCAATCTGAGATCCCGTTTTTGCGCGCTGAGCGCAAACTTCTGGACGACATCCTGCGCAAGTTCGCTGATCGGAAATGGCTCGACCTGCGGTCTAACTTCATTTGCCTCGAGCTTCGTGAGATCGAACAGGTCCCGCACGAGCCTCGCAAGCCGCTCGCAGTGTTTCACTGCTATCTGCAGATACCGGGCGCGGTCGTCCTGGGACAATCCGTCGTCCCGGATGAGTACCATCTCCAGATAGCCCTGCATGGAGGCAAGCGGTGTTCGCAGATCGTGCGACACGTTGGCAAGCAGTTCGCGGCGTTGCCGGTCAACCTGTTCAAGCTGTGAGAGCTGCATCGCGATGCGCTCCGACATCTCCTGGAATGCGGCGATGAGGTGGCCTATCTCGTCGTCATTGCCATCCGTCCTCTCCACCCGTATCGGGTCAGCAAATCCGCTCGCGCGGAAGGCTTCAATCGCGGACGCCAGCCTGCGAAGTCTGAGCGTGAGAAAGCGGAAAACGACAAGCGCGGCGATCAGGCTGAATACAACCGTGCCGACCACCAGGTTGGCCACCAGTTCGAACAGTCGCTGTGTCTCGAACATCCGTTGCGACGCTACGATCATGATGGCGCCGATCGCGACGAACACCACCATCAGCGACAACGCGAGCCGGCCATACAAGGTGGCGAACAGATGAAAATCAGTTTTCGGTTGCATTGCGGAATTTGTAGCCGACGCCCCATACCGTCTGGATGTATTCCGGCGCGTTCGGATCGGTTTCAATCTTCGCGCGCAGCCGGTTGATATGGGAATTGACGGTGTGTTCATAGCCGCTATGACTGTAGCCCCACACCTGATCCAGCAACTGCGCGCGCGTATAGACGCGCCCCGGATTCTGCGCAAAATGAAGCAGTAACTGGAACTCCTTGGCGGTCAACAGGATTGAAGCGCCGCGCACGGTCACATCCCGCCTTTCGACGTCGATCTTCAGATCTTTGCATTCGATCAGCGTGTGCTCTCCAGCCGCCGTATTGGCGAGCATATCGACGAGCCTGAAAATCGCCTTCACGCGCGCAACGAATTCCAGCACGCTGAACGGCTTTGCGAGGTAGTCGTCAGCGCCCATCTCCAGGCCCAGCACCCGATCGAGTTCCGTCGACTTCGCGGTCAGCATCAGGATAGGCGTATAGCGCCGTTCCGACCGCAAACGCCTGCAGATCTCGAGGCCGTCGACGCCCGGCAGCATCAGATCAAGCACCACCAGGTCGTATGGCCTGGCGAGCACTTCCGCCAACCCCGCCCTGCCGTCGTTAAGGACCGTCGTCTCGCACGCGAGACCCGTGAGCTGCATGCGTACGAGTTGGGCGATGTCATTGTCGTCTTCGATCACCAGAACGTTGCGAGACATGACGGCATCCTCACTGGACTTTTGAACAAACCATGTCGCCTGCGGGAAACAGGTAATTCCATGATGTCCAGATCATTCTAGATCGCCAGCAGGGCGTGTCCAGCGCGCAAGCACGTCGTGACGAAAATTTGATTTTCGGGCGATAAAACCGTGAGCAGCGCTTTGCACACTTCATCCCGGGACGCAGGCAATCGCGCCTGACCTGACCACCACCCTGGAGGAAGCACCATGAAAAGCGAACGCATCATTCAAGGCGCCATTGCGAGTCTGCTGGCGATTGGCGTTGCGACGGCAAGCACGGCCTCATTTGCAGCCGGCGACTTCGAGAAATGCGCAGGCATTGCGAAGGCAGGAAAGAACGACTGCGGCACCAGCAAGAGTTCATGCGCCGCTACTGCGAAGATGGACCATGACACGGAAGCCTGGATCCTCGTTCCCAAGGGCACGTGCGACAAGATCGCCGGCGGTCATCTGCAGATGTCGGAGTTCGCCAAACCCGGTGGAAAAAGCGGCGTGCTCAGTCCCACCGCCAAAGCGGCAGCTGCGGGTTGATATCAACCTCGTTGCTCCGGCGCCGCATCGAGCCGCCTGCGGCGCCGCCTGACTTCCGCCTGAGTTCACTACGACCCGAGGTTCCAACATGAAGCTCTCATCGCCCCTTTCCGCGACGCACGATGCCGAACCTTCCAGCGTGCCGCGCAAGGCACTCTCACTTTATCGTTCTGCGCTGCGCGCGCTGGACTTCGCCACGCCCGTGCTCGACTTGGGCATTCGTATCGTCATCGGCCTGGTGTTCTTCCAGTCCGGGCTTACCAAGATCGCGAGCTGGTCTTCCACGCTAGCCCTCTTTCAGGGTGAGTATTCGGTGCCGCTTCTGCCTCCCGTACTCGCTGCCTATCTTGGCACGGCCGCCGAACTGGGCTTTCCGATCTTCCTCGTGCTTGGGCTCGGCTCACGCTTCGCGGCATTCGGGCTTTTCATCTTCAACATCATCGCTGTCATCTCCTATCCGGCGCTGGGCGAAGTCGGTCTGCGCGATCACCAGTACTGGGGCCTTTTTCTGCTCGTTGTGCTGCTGCACGGCCCTGGCAAGCTGTCGCTCGACTACCTGATCGGCCGCTGGCTGGGTCACACCTCATCACGCCCATAACTGCAGCGCTGTAGTCCGCGAGCCCCTGCCAGACAGGCCGTTGCGCACAGTGCAATCCGGAGAATCTCATGCTCACAGGAAAATCAGCCATCGTCACCGGTTCGACGAGCGGCATCGGACTCGCGATCGCAACCGCATTCGCCGCCCACGGAGCGGATGTAATGCTCGACGATTTCGGCCGTCAGTTTCGTCACATCGCCGATCCAGCAAGGCCGGATCGATCGCCCTGACATGATGGAGATGCTGATCCACTCCATCCGTTGCGACGAAGCGATGGCAGCGCTGGGTGTTGTCGAGCAAGCTCAACGCCGACTGGTCGCTCTTGTGCTATCTGCGCGACGAGGGGCGAGCCCGTGCCGAAGCGTGGCTACGTGACAACTTCGACGCGATCGGTGAGCGCTCCAGCATCGATCTTCGCGCCGAGTTCCTGTAACGGGCTTACTCCATCGGCTCTTTCAGGAGCACGGTCATGATCGATGTCCCACCTCGTGCCATCACGACAACACTTGCGGTGCTCTGCGCATTGGCGATGGGTGTCGCCATCCGGCGCGGGGCAACCTGCACCGTGGCCGCTGTCAACGAGCTCATCGACGAGCGCAAATGCGGGCGTCTGCTCGCGATACTGCTAGCGTCCGCGCTCGTGCTTGGCGGCCTGTTCATTGCAAGATCATTCGATGCGCTGCCATCGTTTCCTGCTGGCTCGCCGGTGACTCGCGCGACTGTCTGGGGTGGTCTGATTCTGGGACTAGGTGCCTCGGTGAACGGCGCGTGCGCGCTGGGCACAATCGCGCGTATCGGCGCAGGTCAGTGGAGCTACGTCGCAACGCCCATTGGCTATTACGCCGGCTGTCACATCGCCGCGCGTGGCCTGACGGCTGCGATCCGCGTCCCCTTGCATGACTCGCCCGTGCTGCATGCGCCCGCATCTATCGCGGTGTTACTCGTTGCAATAGCAGCGACACTTTCGGCCTGTGCTCTGCGCTCACGCCACGCGGGATCGCCATCCCGGCTGCCAGACACGGATCCGGCTGAGAACAATCGTGCATCGTGGCTACCGCACAGCGCGACTGCCGCAATCGGGATTACGTTCGTGTTGCTGTTTGTGCTCGATGGCGCCTGGACATACACCGATATGCTCGCCGATCTTGCCCAGGGAGGACACGCCGGCGCTACGGCCTCGCGCGGACTGCTGCTCGGTGCACTGCTGCTGGGTGCGATGTCAGCCGGGATCAGCCGCGCCATGCGCGGCGAACGTGCAGGCGGCACGCGCGTCACCCCGTCGCTACTGGCGCGTTGCCTGAGTGGCGGTGCGCTGATGGGGTGGGCAAGCCTGATGATTCCTGGCGGGAACGACTCGCTCGTTCTGGTAGCGATGCCTCTCTTGCGGCCATACGCATGGGTCGCATTTGCGGCGATGTGTTTCGCGATCGGCATTGTGTCGTTGTCGCGCCGGCTGCTGCACGCGCGCCGGCAACACGAAACGAGCGAGCGTGCATGAGCCACCGCATTGGCAATGTCATTGTGGTCATCAGCGCGCTTGGCGCCATTCGACCGCAATACCCATCTCGGCCCTCACTTGGGCGCGACCTTCACATTCAGTCGCGAGCGATGCTTCGGCGTAGTGCGTGCCGTCCGTAACGACTGCGGCACCGCAAGACATGGCTATGTCGACCGCGCCACGCGGGATGCAGCCGGCGACGAATGGGTGCTGCTGCCAGCCGGCACGTGCACGAAGATCGCCGGCGACGGCAGGCGGCTCGAATACACGGTCATCGGCGACGCGGTCAATCTGGCCGCAAAGCTCGAGAAACACAACAAACGCGAACGCACACGGGCCATCGCGCCACATGCCACCTATTCGCTGGCGACGTCCCAGGGCTATCTGGAGATCAGGTCGACAAGAGCTGCACGGTCAGTCGGGGATCTGGCCGCCGAGACGGACCTGACTGTCCGGGTGCCGTGACAGAAAAGTGAACTCCAGGCGACGCGCACGTGAGGAGCGGTTCGCACACTACCTACCAGACCCAGGCCACTCCGGCCGACGGGTACGTAAGGAGTTGACATGGAAGCCGAGAAAAACATCGTGGTCATCGGCGGGGGCTTTGCCGGTACGACGCTCGCCCAGGCCCTCGAAAAGCGATTGCCTGCGCCCTATCGTGTGGTGCTCATCAGCGACGAAAGCTTCACCACCTTCAATCCGATGCTGGCTGAAGTCGTGGGCGCATCGGTTTTTCCGGAGCAGGTCATTGTGCCGATCCGGCAGATGATCCAGCGCTCCCGCTTCATCATGGCAACCGTCCAGGACATCGACTACGAGCGCCGGACCGTACGTGGCACGACACTGGCCGGCACGCGCGAAATCGCCTTTGAGCATCTGATCTTCGCATTCGGAACGCGTGCAAATCTCGAACTTGTACCGGGCATGAAGGAACATGCTTTGCCGCTCAAGCTGATCGGCGACGCGATGTTCATCCGCAATCAGGTCCTGCGACGGCTTGCGCGCATCGAACTGGAATCAGACCCGGAAGTCAGGCGCAGGCTTGGACATTTCATCGTTGTAGGTGGGGGATTCTCCGGCGTCGAGGTAGCGGGCGAACTGGCCGACTATCTCCATAGCGTGCGGCCCTTTTACAGGCTCGTGCGGGATGAGGAACTTGCCGTCACGATACTGCACGACGGCGACCGGCTGCTGCCGGAGATGCCAGAATCGCTTGGCTTGATCACTGCGCAGCGGATGGCGGACAGGGGCATCAACGTCAGACTCCGCACGCGTGCCTCGCATGTCAGCGCAGAAGGCGTGGTACTGCAGAATGGCGAGTGCATGGACGGCTCGACAGTCATCTGCACGATCGGCACGAAACCCAACCCGCTGATCGAACGGCTCGCCACACGCATCGGCCTGCCCGTCGAGCGCGGCCGGATCACCACGCATGGCGATATGAGCGTGCGTGACTTCCCCGCTCTGTGGGCAGCGGGAGATTGCGCGCTGGTGCACAACGCGGCGACGGGTCAACCGTCGCCGCCGACCGCCCAGCACGCGGTCGCGCAGGCACATCAACTCGCAGACAACCTTGTGCGTCGTCTGACGGGCCGAGAGACTCGCCCGTTCGCATTCGTGGCGAAAGGGATGATGGCCACCATTGGACATATGAAAGGCGTCGCGTCAATTTACGGCATACGCCTGACCGGCCTCCCCGCCTGGCTGCTGTGGCGTGCGTTTTACCTCGCCAGAATTCCGACCCTTGGCCGCAAGCTGCGGATCTTTGTGGAATGGAGCTGGAGCATGTTTTTCCCGACGGATATCACCCATTTACGTTTCACACGCTCGAATGAGGCCGATGAGATCAATGGCCATGTGCCGCCGGTCGGCGGCATGCCGACAACGGGAAAGGCTCATCTGAAGACATCCGCTCATGCGGCCGCTGCGACACCTGGCGCGACTCAACGCGTCGACGCGGGCGTCCGTGCTGGCATCTGAATCACCCTTTTTTCTGCAACATCAGACGATCCTGGAGAGCACCATGAAGCGTGAAGACATTGCCCTGCCGTCCATGCCCGCTGCGTTTCCTTCCTGTCCGCGTGGCCCTTACAGGTTCATCGACCGGGAAATATCCCATCATCCCCTACGAGACGGATCCCGAGGCACTAGGCGACGCATTGCCGGAACCACTGGGGCCCGATGGCAGCAACACCGCGCTTTTCGAATTCATCCTTTCTCATAGACTTGCCTCCACGACCCGTTCTCGCAACAGCGGAACCACGAAGTCGACGAATGTGCGCAGTTTCAGAGGCAGTCTGCGTTGCCTGTCATAGAGGAGATGAAGCGGGCGCGGCCCAGGCTCGAATTTCTGCAGGACCACACGCAACCGCTGCTGCCGTACATATTCAGCCACCTGATAGGACATCGCCCGAACCAGCCCGGTGCCCGATAGCCCTGCGTCTATTGCTGCATCGATGGTGTTCACGCTCAAGCGCGGCAATATAGGAGTCTTGATCTCCTCGCCTTCAGACCAGAAGCTCCATTGCACCGACGCCGAAATGCTTTCAAACGAGATTACGCTGTGGAAGGCCAGATCTTCCGGCTTGGTGGGCTCGCCGCGCGTATCGAGATATTCCGGACTGCCGCAGACAACGCGTCTGATTGAGCCCAATTTCACCGCGACCAGATTGCTATCCGGCAGATCACCCGCCCGCAGCGCCACGTCAACCTGATCGTCAAGAAAATGGGTGATCCGATCGGTCAGGATCAGGCCAATCGAAACCTCCGGATACGAAGCGAGGAAACGCGTAACAACGGGAAGTACGTGCAGCCTGCCGAACATGATCGGCGCAGTCACGACCAGGTCGCCTTTCGGCTCTGCATACTCGCCCGCGGCGGTCCGCTCCGCCTCGACCACCTGCTCAAGAATCGCTTTCGCTGACGCTGCGTAAGACCGGCCAGCGGGAGTCAATTCGAGCCCTTTCGCCGAGCGTATCAACAGCGTTGCTCTCAGGTATGTCTCCAGATCGGCCATCTTGCGGCTGACCGTGGCGAGCGGAACACCAAGCTTGCGGCTCGCCTTCGAAAAACTCCCTGTCTCCACTGCCGCGAGAAACACCGCCATCGCATCGAGTTGATCCATGGCCTTCCAGAAAATGAGAGGTCGCTTTCACATTTTACTGTCTATCGCCACTTTCCGGGAATGCGCAGAATCCTTTCACGACGTCAACACGGCGGTCCACTCGAAAGCGATTCATTCCACGGAGCCAGTAATGCACACGCGCACATATCATCGCGCAATAGAAGTGAACGGTCGAAAGGTTTTCTATCGGGAAGCGGGAGACCGTCAGTCGCCGACGATTCTCCTTTTGCATGGATTGCCGACAAGCAGCCAGATGTACCGTGTCCTTATGACGGCATTGGCAGACCGGTTTCATCTGATTGCTCCCGACTATATCGGCTTCGGTAATTCGGAAGCGCCGCTGCGCAGCGAGTTCACCTATACATTCGACAATCTGGCCGAGTCTGTGTTGGGGTTGATCGATACACTCGAACTCGATTCATACATCCTCTACATGCAGGGCTTCGGCGGCCCCGTTGGCTTTCGTCTCTTCACACAGCGACCGGAATGCGTGAAGGGTTTCGTCATCCAGAATGCCAACGCATACACGGAAGGCTTGGGCGATGTGTATAAAAGGGCTCTTCTACCGTTGTGGAAGCAACGAACTGACGAAACCGAAAAGCCGGCACGCGACTTCGTCAGCCTGGAAGCAACCCGCTATCACTGGCTGGCAGGTGCGAAAGATCCTGCGGCGATCAATCCGGATAACTGGCTATTGGACCGGGCGCTGCTCGACCGCCCAGGTGTACAGGATTATCAGGTCGATCTTCTCGAAGACTATAAATCGAACATCGACCTCTACCCGACCTGGCAGCGGGCATTCCGCGATCACAAGCCGAAAACGTTGATCGTGTGGGGAAAGAACGACCCGTTCTGCATTCCACGCGGCGCAAGAGCTTATCTCGGCGATCTGCCGGACGCGAAACTCGTCTGGCTCGATGCAGGACATTTCGTTCTCGACGAAAACTCAAGCCAGGTTGCAGCAGAAATCAAGTCCTTCTTTAGCACTTGAGTCAGATCTCTGACTCGCATGCAGCCTCGGATGTGTCGCGAGTGGGAGACCATTTTCCTTATTGTCTTTATATGGAGTTTCATCATGGCATCGACCAATCAATCGACATTATCTGAGTTTGCAGTCGCCGAACGAGCCTCAGGGGCTTACGCATCTCAGGCCCTTTTGCGATGGTCTCTGGTTATCGTGTTTCTGTGGTTTGGCGGTATGAAGTTTACGAGTTACGAAGCACATGGTATTGCCCCGTTCATCGCAAACAGCCCGATCATGAGCTGGCTGCACGTGGCATTTGGCATTCAGGGTGCCAGCTATGTTATCGGCACGCTGGAGCTTTCCACCGCAGTCGCACTTGCTGCCGGTGCATTTGTTCCCGTGCTTTCTGCAGTAGGCGCTGCGATGTCGGCAATGACTTACCTGATCACGTTGACTTTCTTTTTCACGACACCTGGGGTAGCCGAGGCGACTGCCGGCGGCTTCCCGGCGATTTCCGCGCTGCCAGGTCAATTTCTGCTCAAGGACCTGGTGCTTCTCGCATCTTCGATCAGTCTTCTGATGACGTCGTTGCCGCGGCTCTTTGCCAGAACCCATTAAACGATACCTGACGCTGTGCGATGGGGTTCGTCGCACGGCACTTGAAACGCACTTTCAGTTTTCTCAACCGTAGCAAAAGGAGTATGACATGACGACCATCAATGTCCCCACACGTGAAGAAGTTTCCCCCGCTAACCAGGCGATATTCGACAAGCTCAAGGGTAGCCTCGGCATGGTGCCGAACCTGTATGCGACGCTGGCGCATTCGGAACATGCGCTCGGTAACTACCTGGCGTTCCAGAATGCGAAGAGTTCAATCGTTGGAAAGGCTCGCGAAGTCGTGAACCTCGTAGTCAGCCAGGTCAATGCGTGCGAGTATTGCCTCGCGGCGCATACCGTCATCGGTAAAATGAGTGGGCTGACGGATGAACAGATCCTCGAAGTCCGCGCGGGCACGGCAGGCTTCGACGCAAAACTGGATGCGCTGGCACGACTGACGCGCAACATCGTCTTGAACCGCGGCCACGCCGACCCCGCGCTGGTGGACGCCTTTATTGCGGCCGGCTGGGGAAAGGCGAACCTCGTGGATGTCGTCGTTCTCATCGGCGATAAAACGGTGACTAACTATCTGCATGGAACCACGCAGGTTCCGGTCGATTTTCCGGCTGCGCCAGCGCTCCCGGTTTGATCGTAACGGCGGCGACGGTGGGCCGCCCAAGGCCCACCTGATTCAAGCTACGCGCCAGACATCTCGTGTCTGGCGCGTAGCCGACATTGCAGTGTCCGCTGGTCAGCAAGCAACTCGCGCCATCGTCTCCGGTGTCTGGCGAATAACGGCGCAACAGATTGCCAACCAACCACCCATGATGCGGCGACGACAGCTTCGTCGCATGCAGTTGCACGAACCGCCATCAAGTCATAACGAAATAGTCCGACTAGTTACGGGTATACATGGATTAGATGGCGTAACCGCGTTGCACTACCATTTTTCCGGTATCGTCGGCGCACGTTAAGCCGTTGCAAACCGTTCTGGCGCGTCTGAACACCGAAGTCCAACGCTGCCGCGCACTCCCGCCGCCGCCGAGCATCCGCACGCGATCGACGCAACGTCGACCACATCGACCAACGAAGAAAGAAACCGGAGGAAGACATGGCACAGCAACGCGAGGACGACCAGGAACACGACCGCACAGGCTTGAACACCGTGCGGCGGGGGCTGATGCAGGGCGCAGGATTGGGCGCGGCGCTTTCGCTAATGGGCGCGCTGGGCGGCGCGGGTGGACTGATCGGCGCGGCGCAGGCCGCCGAGACGGCTTTCCCCGCGCACAAAAAGTGGAAGGTCGTCTTCGTCAATCACGTTACGACCAATCCGTTCTTCGTGCCCACACAATATGGGATTCAGGACGCCTGTTCGCTGCTCGGCATGGATTATCAATGGACGGGCTCCGCGACTTCGGACGCGGGCGAAATGGTCCGCGCGGTCAACTCGGCGATTGCCGCCAAAGCCGATGCGATCGCCGTGCCGATCGTCGATCCGGGGGCCTTCGACAAGCCTATTCAGGCCGCCCTCGATGCGGGCATCCCTGTTTTCGCCTATAACGCTGACGCGCCGCGCGGCAAGAAAAATCCGCGCCTTGCCTACATCGGCCAGGACCTGTATCTGTCCGGTTATCAGATGGGCGAGCGTATCGTGAGCCTGATCGACAGCGGCATGGTCGCGCTCTTCATCGCGACGCCGGGGCAACTCAACATCCAGCCACGCCTGGACGGCGCGAGCGACGCCATCAAGAAGTCCGGCAAGAAGATCGACATCCAGACGGTGGCGACGGGTGCAACGGTCAACGAGGAGCTATCGAAGATCAAGTCGTTCTATCTGGGCCATCAGGACCTGAAAGGCATGTTCGCCGTCGATGCAGGCAGCACGCAAGGTGTCGCGCAGGTGATGAAGGAATCCGGTCTGCCGTCGAAGGGCGTGCACGGCGGCGGCTTCGATTTGTTGCCGACCACGATCCAGCTCATCAAGGATGGCTTTCTCGACTTCACCATCGACCAGCAGCCGTACGTGCAAGGTTTCTATACGGTGATGGAGGCGTTCGTGTTCCTCGCGTCAGGCGGACTGGTGGGACCGGCCGATATCAACACCGGCCTGAAATTCGTCACCAAAGAGACCGTCGACCCCTACCTGAACACGTCGACGCGTTACGAAGGCAAGACCACCAAGCCGCAAATCGTTCCGATGACCGGCGCAATCCGGTCGTGATGAATACAGCGAACGAGAGCAGCAAGGTCAAGGCGGCCCGCGCGCCCCGGCGCGCGGGGAGCACATTCGCGTCGCACTGGGCGGCCGAATTGCGCATCCTGCTCGTGGCCGTGCTGCTGGCTGCCTATTTCGAGTTCGCCAACCACGATTTTCTGCTGACGAACGCGAGCCTCGTCAACCTGTCGCAGTTCATCGCGCCCGTTGCGATCATCGCGTTCGGCGAAATCATGTTGATGATCGGCGGCGACATCGATCTGTCGGCCGGTATGGTGTTCGCGTTCGCGCCGTTCATGATGGTGTTCGCGAATGACGCGGGCGCGCCGATGTGGCTCGCCTTGATCGCAGGGCTCGTCGCTGCGGCGATCATAGGCTTCGTCAATGGCGCCGTGACGGTATGGCTGCGGCTGCCCTCCTTCGTCACCACACTGGGCACGCTGTTTCTCATCAACGGCATTACGCTCACGGTTTCGCGCGGCACGCCCGCGCCCACGCCGGGATCGCCCGCATTTTCCGCGGTCATGGGCGCGTGGGGCTACAGCGAGATCATCTGGACCGTGGCGGTCGCCTTCCTGATGCACGTATTGCTGCGGCATACCCGATGGGGCCTGCATACGCAGGCGGCGGGCGCGAATCCGATTGGTGCGAGCGAGGCCGGCATACATGTGAACAGACTGCGCCTCGGCAATTTCATTCTCGCCGCGGTGCTCGCGGGTCTGACGGGCATTCTCGAAGCGTTCCGCATTACCTCGATCGATCCGCAAGCGGGCGGCAACCAGATCATGTTCCTTGCGGTGGCTGCCGCGGTGATCGGTGGCACGCCGCTCACGGGCGGCTCGGGCACGATCGTCGGCGGGCTGATTGGCGCGGCGGTGCTCGGTATTCTCAACGACGGCTTTACGCTGATTGGCATCAATGCGTTCACGTTCAACATCATCCTCGGCGCTGCGATTCTGGCGGCGATGATCTTCAACATCCACGTCGGGCGGATTCGCCGCAAGGCAGGACGCTAATGGACGAACCTCAGGCTGCCTTTCCCGGCGCGAGCGCGCCGCCAGATACGACGCGTGACACCCCGCTCGCGGTGCGCGGCGAGGGCCTCGTCAAACGTTTCGGCGCGGTGACCGCGCTCGACGGCGTGTCGCTCTCGCTCGGCAAGGGCGAAATTCTCGGCATACTCGGCGATAACGGCGCGGGTAAATCGACACTCGTCAAGATTCTGACGGGCTACCACCAGCAAACGGGCGGCACGCTGTTTATCGACGGCCAGGAGACGCTGCTGCGTTCCGTCGATCATGCGCGGTCGCTCGGTATCGAATGCGTGTATCAGGATCTCGCGCTGGCGAATTCGCTGAGCATTTATCACAACATGTTCCTGAACCGCGAGATCGTGCGACGCGGACCGTTCAAGCTGCTCGATCACAAGCAGATGCGCGAGCGCGCGGCGCAATGTCTCGACGACATCGGCGTCCATGTGCCTTCGGTGGAATTACCCGTCGAACGTCTTTCCGGTGGACAGCGTCAGGCAATCGCCGTGGCACGCGCCGTGCACTCCAATGCGAAGATCCTGCTGCTCGACGAACCGCTCGCGGCGATGGGCGCGCGCGAGGCAGGTCTCATCATCGATCTGCTGATGCGTCTGAAGGAAAAGGGCGGCCTGTCCATCATCATGATCATGCACAACTACGCGCAGACGCTCGATATCGCCGATCGCATCATGTTGATGCAGCGCGGTCGCGTGACGTACGAGCAAAAGAGCGCACTGACTTCGGTGACGGAACTGATGGATATCGTGCGGCGGGAGTATCGGGCCATGCGGGCTGCAGGCTCGCAATGAGCCTCTTGGCCAGCATTCCTGCAATCGGTCTGTTTCGCTCGCTCCCGCCGGACAGTCAGCTCGCCTGAAGCAGTCCGCGTTGCGCCAGATTCCGGTATAGAGCGCGCACGCCAAACGTCCAGGGGGTCACTTCTGTGCTCAGCTGGACGGTATTCACGAGCGCGCCCAGCTCGCGCGCCGAGATGGTAACCGTGTCGCCGAGATGATGCGTAAAACCACCGCCCGGGGTATCGCGATCCTTGATTGGCGAAAACATCGTGCCGAGAAACAGCATGAAGCCGTCGGGATACTGATGATGACGACCCCACGTCTGCGAAACGAGATCCTGCGGATCGCGGCTGATTTCGCTCATGTGGCTCACGCCGTCGAGCACGAAGTCGTCGTCGGCCCCTTCCACACGCAGGCTCACACTGGTTGTGCGCACGGTATCGAGGTTGAAGGTATCGTCAAAAAGGCGGATGAACGGCCCGATCGAGCACGACGCGTTGTTGTCCTTGCATTTGCCGAGCAACAGCGCCGAGCGGCCTTCGATATCACGCAGGTTGACGTCGTTACCCAGCGTCGCGCCAACGATCTCCCCACGGCTATTGACGGCGAGCACGATTTCCGGCTCGGGATTGTTCCAGTTCGATGCGGCCAGCAAACCGATGTCCGCTCCGAGGCCGACAGCCGACATCGGTTGCGACTTCGAGAAAACCTCCGCGTCCGGCCCGATGCCCACTTCCATATACTGCGACCACGCGCCGCGACGCTCGAGTTCAGCCTTGAGCTTCATCGCCGCTTCGGAGCCTGGCCGGATCTTCGACAGGTCGGTGCCGATCGTCGCCGCGATCGTGGCACGCACTTCCTGCGCTTTGGCAGGATCGCCACCCGCCTGCTCCTCGATGACGCGCTCAATCAGGCTGACAGCGAATGTCACGCCGCATGCCTTGATCGCCTGCACGTCATTGGGTGCGAGCAGCCGTGGCGCGTCCGCCGGGCCAGCACGCAAGGTGGCTTCGATCAACGCTTCCACCGAACCCAGCGACTCGCCCGACACGGCGCGCGCGAACGCGATGAGATCCTCACGCTCGAACAGATCGGCCGTCGTCGCCGCGCTCGCCGTGATATCCAGCACTTCGCCATTTCGCACGAGCACCACACACGGCCCTTCAATCTCACCGGCGCGCGTACTAAACTTGCGCCACACGCGGCCAACGAGCAGCGCCTGCTGGAGATCGTGCGGAAGGAAAGTTGCTGCAGGATTGGCGGTCATTGAGATGTCTCCTGATCGGGCCGGTTAGTGTGAATGGCGCGGGTTGCCGCGCTCTTCGATGACTTTCAGATAGAGCGTGGCAGGCTCGAGGCAACCGCCCGTCGAAAGTTGGCCGACTGTCTTGCGGTAGAGCTCCTGCCAGGGCGTTTGTGCCTCGGGAATCGCGAAGCTCACGCTCTCGCGCCGACGCGCCAGTTCCTGTTCATCCACCAGCACGTTGACCTTGCGGGCATTCAGGTCGACACGAATCCGGTCGCCCGTTTGCAGCAGCGCGAGACCGCCGCCGACGGCCGCTTCCGGCGACATGTTCAAAATCGACGGACTTGCGGACGTGCCGCTCTGACGTCCGTCCCCAAGCGTTGGCAGCGAGGTGATGCCCTGACGCACCAGTTCCGCCGGCGGCGCCATGTTGACGACTTCCGCGCTGCCAGGATATCCCACCGTGCCGGCTCCGCGAATCACCAGAATGCAATGCTGGTCGATGTTGAGCGCCGGATCGTTGATGCGCGCGTGGTAATCCTCCGGTCCATCGAAAACGATTGCGCGCGCCTCGAAGGTATTCTCTGCGCCCGGCTCGCTCAGATAAGTCTGCCGGAACGCGTCGCCCACCACCGACATCTTCATGATGGCGCTGTCGAAGAAATTGCCCGACAGCACAATGAATCCCGCCCCGTGCTTGAGCGGCTCAGCGGTCGTCTTGATGACCTCGCGGTCAGGCTCGGGCGTGCTGTCCGCAATCTCACCCATGGTCCGCCCCGACACCGTCAGACAGTCACGATGCACCAGTGCCGCCTTGTCGAGTTCACGCATCACGCCTGGCACGCCTCCTGCGCGGTGAAAGCTCTCGCCAAGATACTCGCCCGCTGGCATGCAGTTGACGATAAGCGGCACCTGCTCGCCTACCCGTTGCCAGTCGTCGAGGCTCAACTCGACGCCGATATGCCGCGCAATCGCGATCAGATGCGGCGGACAGTTGCTCGATGCACCCAATGCAGAAGCCACGACGATGGCGTTCTCGAACGCCGCTTTGGTCATGATGTGCGACGGCCGCACATCGTCGCGAACGAGGTCCACGATACGCTTGCCTGTCGCGTATGCCATCTGGCCGCGCTCGCGGTACGCCGCGGGGATGCTCGCACAGCCCGGCAAGGACATCCCGAGTGCTTCCGCAAGGCTGTTCATCGACAACGCCGTGCCCATCGTGTTGCAGTGTCCGATGGACGGCGACGAAGCCGTCGTCAGTTCCATGAATCCCTCGTAATCAATCTCGCCGGTCGCAAGCAGATTACGCGCATGCCAGATGACCGTGCCCGAGCCGACGCGCTTGCCCTGATGCCAGCCGTCGAGCATCGGGCCGCCTGAAAGAACAATGGCGGGCAGATCGACCGTCGCGGCCGCCATCAGGCAGGCAGGCGTGGTCTTGTCGCAGCCGGTTGTAAGCACCACGCCGTCGAGCGGAAAGCCATGCAGGATTTCGACGAGGCCGAGATACGCAAGATTGCGATCGAGCGCGGCCGTGGGACGGCGGCTCTGTTCGGCTAGCGGATGCACGGGAAACTCCATCGGAATGCCGCCCGCGTCACGGATGCCCGCCTTCGTGCGTTCGGCCAGTTCGATGTGATGTCGATTACAGGGCGCGAGATCGCTGCCCGTCTGCGCAATGCCGATGATCGGACGCCCCGACTGCAGCTCTTCGCGCGTGAGCCCATAGTTCATGAAACGCTCGACATAGAGCGCGGTCATGTCTGCGTGCGAGGGGTCGTCAAACCATTCCTGACTGCGCAGGCGGCGTGCATTGGATGAGGTCATGCTGTACTCCTGTTTCATGGCCCGTCGAAAGATCAACGGGCGCAAATCGTCTCTTGTGCAGATATCGGATGTCGGCTCGGCGTGCTCCCGGCCTAACCGCGTAAAAGCTTATCCGCGCATGATTGTTATCGGTAACATCTTTTGATATTAGCACGCGCGAACGCAGCGTGCATCTCCGGAGAGCGGAAGACGCTATGCGCTTTCGCGCGCCACGACTGCATAGTCGATGACCACCTTTCGCTGTACCTGTGCGCCACGCATGTCGCCGGCCTGCGCTTCGAGAAGCAGCTCACCGGTGCGCTGGCCGATGCCGTAGGCGTCGACGGAGATGGTAGTGATAGTTGGATTGGAGCAGGTTGCAACCTCGAAATTGCCGAAGCCTGCAACCGCGATGTCGCGCGGCACGCTCAACCCACGACGATGACATTGCATGATCGCCCCAAAGGCGGACATGTCACTCACGCACATGACGGCATCCGTATCAGGCCACTGGTCGAGCAGCGCATCGAGCGCGGGCGCGCCGTGCGTCATCGTGATGGGCGATTCGCCTAAACGCACGACGCGTGGCTCGCCCAGATCCTGGGCCTTCATTTCCTGCAGATAACCCTTGAGCCGCTCGAGGCCGCGACGGTCGAGGTCGCTCGCCCCACAAAGAAATCCGATCCTTCGGTGGCCCTTCTCTTTCAGATAGCGCACCATCTCGCGCGCAGCCCGGACATTCGAAAAGCCGACGGCCATATCGATTGGATGAGTCGGGATATCCCACATCTCGACAACAGGAATCCGTGCGCGTTCGAGCAGTTGCCGTGTGCCATCCGTGTGCTGCGAACCCGTCAACGCAACGCATCGCGGCTGGTAGCGCAACATGGAGCGCACGAGCCGCTCCTCACGCTCGAGGCCATAGTCGGTGTCACCAAGTAGCAGTTGCAAGCCCTCGGGTTCGAGTGTGGCTGTGAGTCCGCGCACCGTATCCGAAAAATTCGAGCTGGCGAGCGATGGCACGAGCACCGCGACGAAATCTGACCGTCCCGATGAAAGCGCGCCTGCCGCAGCGTCCGCCACATATCCCAGCTGCGCAATCGCCCGCTCGACGCGCTCTCTCGTCGCGGGCGCAGCACTTTGCCCTGCCAGCACGCGCGACACCGTCATCTTTGAGACACCCGCAATCCGCGCGACGTCGGCCATACGCGGCGGACTGGCGGGCTGTGCATGAACGGTGCGCTTCGGTAGAACGCTTCGCGGGATTCGGGTTGTGGTGGCCATCGGGCTTCGTGTACTCATGTGCGGGACAAGCCGTTGCGCAGACGCGTCGGCTCAGAATCAGACGCCATGATAAATGGGACGCCCATCCCGAACCAGGTAGATTCCCCTAGCTTGCCTCTTCAGGACACAACGTGCTAACTTCGTTACCGATAACATCCGAAACGACGGAAATGTTGCAGCCCGATTTGTTATCGGTAACATAATCCGGCCTGATTGTTTGTTTGTGGCGAACAGATTGAGGCTTGCCCGCGAGCAACGCCTGGAATTCACACGAACAATTTGCGCCGTCGTAGCGCTCAAGACATGAAAAAAGGAGACATTCCAATGCCGACAATCGCTCAGACCGCGGCGTCGCCCGCCGCGGTCGATGAAACTGAAGAACAGCTATACCGCAAGGTCCTGAAGCGGATTCTGCCACTGCTGCTGCTGTGTTATGTCGTGGCTTATCTCGATCGCGTGAACGTCGGTTTCGCCAAACTGCAGATGCTCGATTCGCTGGGACTGAGCGACGCCGTGTACGCCGTCGGCGCAAGCATCTTCTTCTGGGGCTATTTCCTCTTCGAAATGCCCAGCAATCTGCTTCTTCACCGGTACGGCGCACGTTTCTGGATCGCACGCATCATGGTGTCGTGGGGCATCGTCTCTTCCTCCCTCGCCTTCATCGCACCGCTTGCCAGCTTCTTTCATGTGGAAACGTCCACGATGTTCTACACCTTGCGTTTCCTGCTGGGTGTCTGTGAAGCGGGCTTCTTCCCCGGCATCATTCTCTACATGAATTACTGGTTCCCCGCACGGCGCCAGAGTATCGCCATGTCAGGATTTTTGATCGCCATTCCCGTGAGCCTGACGCTGGGCGGTGTGATCTCCGGCTGGCTGATGGAGAATACACACGGCGCGTTCGGCATGGACGGTTGGCAGTGGATGCTGCTGGTCGAAGGCATTCCATCGATCCTCGTCGCATTCATCGTGCTTTTCCGCATGGGCGACGGTATCCAGTCGGCGAAATGGCTGACGGCAGCCGAAAAAGCACTGCTCCAGAAGAATCTCGAACAGGAAAGCGCAAAGAAAACCCACAGTATTGGCGCGGCACTCAAGAGTCCGCGTGTATGGCTGTTGACCTTCATCCTGCTCACATTTAACACGGGCTTCTACGGTCTCGCGTTCTGGCTGCCATCGATCATCAAGGCATCCGGTGTCAAGAGCACATTCAACATCGGCTTGTTGACGGCTATCCCGTATCTGAGTGCTGTGGTCGCCATGATCTGGAATGCGCGGCACTCGCGCAAAACAGGCGAGCGCCGGCTGCACGCAGCTATTCCCGCGTGCATCGGCGGCGTTGGCCTCATCCTCAGCGCCACCTTCGCGAACAATGTGCCGTTGTCTATTCTCTTCCTGACGATTGCCACCTGCGCAATCCTCGGCCTGATGCCGATATTCTGGACATTTCCAGGCCAGATTCTTTCTGGAACTGCCGCAGCAGCAGGCATTGCCCTCATCAACTCCGTCGGTAATCTCTCCGGCTTCACAGGCTCGATGATCACGAGTGTGGCAAAGGACCTGACGGGCAACATCAACAATGGGACTTACGCGCTCGGCGCGTGCCTGCTCATCAGTTGCGTGCTCATCCTCTCGATCCCGAAGAGCATGCTGAACAACGAACAGGCCTGACAGAAACAATCAACCACCATGCATGCGATACCGCAGCGATCGTACCCGGGGCACGTGCTCCGGGATACGTTTTTTTTGCAGGGAAGCATTGGGCGCAATGCTTGCCGCCCTACGACTGGCTCATTCCCCAACAACTTGTGGAACCTTCGCCAGCAGGATATTGAGCCCCTCCGAGATCAAGGGATGCGCAATGATCGCGTCGCGCACAGCCGTATAAGGCAGTCCGCCGAGCATCGCCATCTGCACCGCTGTCACCACATCACCGGCATTGGTGCCAAGCATGGCAAAGCCAAGGATATCGTCCGTTTTCGCATCGATAAGCATCTTCATGAAGCCCCGCGTCGACCCGTTCGTGCGCGCCCGCGGCACTGCCGCCATCGGAAGCTTCACAACGCGCACCGCGATGCCGCGCGCTTTTGCATCGGCTTCGCTGAGTCCTATGCGGCCGAGTTCTGGCTCGATGAAGAGCGCGTACGGAATGATGCGGTTCGTGGTCGTCAGATGTCCGCCCGCGAGTTGCGAGCGCAACACGCGGTAGTCATCGAACGAAGCATGAGTGAACATGGGCGTGCCCGCCACTTCGCCGATTGCCCATGTCCGCTCGGCTGTCGTGGCAAGGCGTTCGTCGGTCTTGATGAAGCCGCGCGCGTCGACTTCGACGCCTGCGGCATCGAGACCGATATCCGCCGTGACGGGGGTGCGGCCTGCCGCAACGAGAATGTGACTGCCTTTCACTGTGGTGCCGTCCTGCAATGCAACCGTCACTGCCTGTCCCGACTTGCCCGTCACGTTGACTGGTCTCGCGCCGGTTCTGATGTCGATGCCCTCCTCCTTCAGCGCGGTTTCGATCGCCTGAGTGACGTCCTCGTCTTCGCGCATCGCCACGCGCGGTGCGTCTTGCACCACCGTGACGTTGCTGCCCAGTCTACGGAATGCCTGCGCCATCTCCAGTCCGATATAGCCACCGCCGAGCACGATCAGGGTTTCCGGTAATGTCGTGAGCACCAGCGCCTCGACGTGCGTCAACGGTTCAGCAGCCTTCAATCCCGGTACGTCGGGGATTGCGGCCGTCGTGCCCGTATTGATAAACGCATGTTCGCCTTCGATCAACCGTAACCCGCCGTCATTCGTTTTCACTTCGAGCCGGCGCGTCCCGACGAAGCGCCCCGTACCCAGCACGAGTTCGAGGCCGGAATCACGAAACGCATTGCGGTTGATCTCCACCATGCTATCGACCACGGCTTTCACGCGTTGCGAGACTTTCGCCATGTCGGCGCCCGTACCATCCTGTCGATTCAGGATGTGTTCGGTGCGCGCGGTCTGAATCAGGGTCTTGGTCGGAATGCACGCGACGTTGATGCACGAGCCGCCGATCATGCCTCGCTCGATCACTGCAACCTTGCGGCCCGCCTGCGCGAGTTCCATCGCCAGTGTCTTTCCACCCTTGCCACCACCAAGAAACACATATTCGAAATGCTCGATCGTTGTCATCGCGGAATTCCTGTTTGTTCGTCGATTACAAAACCCGATATGGGCAGCACGCTGAAAGCCGGCAACGGACGCAGCGTGCGCTGCACGCCAATCCATTCACGGCGTTTTTGCTTGAGCGATCGCTCGCTCAAGATGACGATGAATCTGTGCAACGACGGCGGCACCGTCCCCCACCGCCGCGGCAACCCGTTTGGTCGAACCGGATGCACGGCGCGACACTCACGGTAAAGCGGCATGACGTTACGCAGCGGCTCTCTGGTGCCGCGCAGAAGCGAATGTCGCGATCACATCCGACGCGAGAATCATGCGACGCCAGTTCGCCGGGACGAGCGTCATGCTGCGTCGGGGGCGAAACACTTCATCGCCTCGCACGATGGGGCGCCCCGAGAGCACGCAAAAACCATCGTCCCGTGCCAGACCCAGACGCCAGATCTGCTCTGCATAATGTCCGGTCTGGGAATCGCTCCAGTAGATACTGAGCGTATGGGCCGACAGTATTTCTTGCACGACAATCCGGGCTGGCAGCGGGATCCATTCGGCCTGGTGACTGTTTTGCGCAGCCGGCAATCTCTCCCGGCGCATCTTCTTTTTGAACGAGGTCTCGACGGGCGGAGTGAGGAACAAAGGCTTAGGACAAAGCAAACTTAGCAGCGCCCGCTCGATAATCTCGCCGTCGTCCGACGGTGATGCCGCTTTAGGCATTAGCATTCTCATAAGATAAAACCGCTGGTGGTTGATAACGTACAAAGACCGTGCGGCAGTCGCATCTGATCCATGTCGAACGTCTTGCGGGCGCGGCGTCGCACTTCTGACCGACGAACATGTTTCTACAAGTATGTGATGGATTAACGAAACTTTCACGCGATACCGGTTCGAAACTGTTATCGACCGTCTAAATCCAGTCCCGGCTAATGCAATAAAGACATTCCTGTGTCGAACGCGATTCACAGGTGCTTATCATCCACGTCACAAACGTTTTTTTCCTACGACATTTATACTCACCTTTTCGGACATGGCGGCTGGTGGAATTAATGCATCGAATAGGCTACTTCTTGACGGACGACTTCCAGGTCATGGCCATTGGGACACAGACCGTATTCGAAATCGCCAACATCGTTGCGCGCGAACCGATTTATCATGTGACGAATTACTCACTGCGGGGCGGAGAAATTCGTTCGTCGCTCGGTGTCTCTGTCATCACAAAGCGGGCGGATTCGAACGCGACAGCCGACACGTGGATGATTAGCGGCGTGGCCAATCCAACCGACCGCGCCACGACCGCTGAAGAACTCAGGTTCGTGAGCGATGCGTCTGCGCGCTCGCGGCGCACGGCAGGCCTCTGTACGGGTGCATTCGTTCTGGCTGAAGCCGGGCTTCTCGACGGCAAGCGCGCGACCACGCATTGGGCCTTCGCAGACGCCTTGCAGGCACGCTGGCCGCATATTCACGTCGAAGCTGACCGCATCTTTATTGTCGATGGTTCGATATGGACATCAGCGGGGTTGACGGCGGCGATAGACCTTGCGCTTGGCCTGGTGGAAAAGGATCTCGGCGCGGATTTCGCGATATCGGTGGCGCGTGCGATGGTCATGCCACATCGACGCTCAGGCGGACAGTCGCAGCACTCTGAAATGTTGGCGCTTGCACCGAAGTCGGATCGAATCCAGATGGCGCTTGAACATGCACGCCTTAATCTGTCCAAACCCCTGCGCGTCGACGATCTCGCTAAAGCAGCACATCTCAGCAGCAGACAATTTGCGCGCATTTTCCTTTCCGAGACCGGCGAATCGCCCGCCAAGGCAATCGAACGCCTGCGTCTCGAAGCGGCAAGAAATCTGATTGAGCGTGGCCGTCATTCGCTTGAAACCATCGCTCGCGAAACGGGGTTTCGTGACAGGCGCCACCTACGTGAAGTTTTCACTCGAACCTATCAAATGACGCCGCAGTCGTTAAGACGAGAGTCCCGGAATGTGACTGACAATGAACGCCCTATCGACGATTAATACATTGATGCGGTATTGCCGCATACACCGCGGCTTTCCGTGACTTCCATAATCGTTGTAACGAAAATCGATTTCGTGCGACCGGGTCGGTTCCAGATCAAGACCCACTTCCTGCCCCGTTCCTCCGTTTCGCGATTCATTCTCCCTACGACCCACAGTGCCAGGCATGTCCTAAAACATGACCTTAAACGTCATTTGAGTTGGCTCTTTCCGGCACCACAATGCACTCCCACCATCGTCTTTGACACGGAGTGACATGATGACGCAATCACACTTGGGCACGGCGCTGATTACAGGCGCATCGTCTGGCATCGGTGCGGTGTACGCGGAGCGCCTCGCGCGACGCGGCTATGAACTCATTCTCGTTGCACGCAACCGCGAGCGACTCGCTGCGCTTGCCAGCCGCATCACGACACAAACGCAACGCAGCGTCGAAATTCTCGACGCCGACCTTGGCACCCAGGATGGCATGTCGATCGTCGAAGCGAAGCTGAAGCAGGACGCGACAATCACCCTGCTTGTCAATAACGCGGGTGTCGGCACGCACACACCTCTTGCGGACAGTGATGTCAATGCGATGTCGCGCATGATCGATCTCAACGTGACGGCCCTGATGCGGCTTACCTATGCCGCCGTGCCGGGCTTTCTCTCGCGCGGCAAAGGCGCCGTCATCAATATCTCGTCAATTGTCGCGATAGCGCCGGAAGCGCTCAATGGCGTCTATGGCGGCAGCAAGGCGTTCGTGCTTGCATTCAGCCAGTCCCTGCATCACGAACTCGCCAGCAAAGGCATTCAGATCCAGGCCGTGCTGCCGGGCGCGACGGCTACCGAGTTCTGGCAAACGGGTGGCCTGGCGCTCGAAAACCTGGACAAGTCGATCGTGATGTCCGCTGAAAACATGGTCGACGCCGCACTGGTCGGGTTTGATCGGGGCGAGCTCGTAACGATTCCTTCGCTGCATGATGTCGCCAGATGGGACGAATACGAAAGCGCGCGACGCACGATGTCGCCCCTGCTGTCGACCAACGTTCCGGCCGCGCGCTACACGGCCACGCACTGACATTCGTATCGAACCCATCGTCATCTCGAAGGAACAGCGAGCATGAAACTGCCGGACAACACCATATTCATTACTGGCGGCACGTCGGGTATTGGCCGTGCGCTCGCCGAAGCTTTCCATCAGCGCGGCAACAGGGTTATCGTCGCGGGGCGCTGCAAGGCGTTGCTTGACGAGGTCGCAAAGGCGAATCCGGGCATCGACACGATCGAACTCGACATCGCGGACGGCGCACAAATTCAGCAGGTTGCGCAGCAATGCGTTTGTCGACCAGTTCAACCTCTCGCTTCGGGACAACCCGATTCCCGTCGCTTGAGGCTCGGGCCGCCCTTCCGCACCCGTTCATCTGGAAACGCTGCGATCTCAAAACGTCCGGTTTCGCAGGGGTAATCGACGAGTCATGTCGAACGCCGTTTCGAACCCGCGAACCGACGTCACGAACGCGGCCAACGAACGCCGCCAACTACAGCACGGGATAATCCGGCACGGGAAGTCAGCGCAAAAAAATGACGTATTCATGGATGCACAACGGCCAGAGGGAGACGACAACGCCCGTCACGCATCCTTACCCACACCCTTGCGGTACACGCCAGGTGAGTTTCCAGTCCATTTCCTGAAAGACCGGCGAAAGCTCGCTGCATCCGAAAACCCGATGCGCTCGGCGACCTGTTCAATGGGAAGCCTCGTATTTTCCAGAAATTCGATGGCAAGCGACCGGCGAACATCGTTCAACAAAGTCTGATACGAGTAGTTATCTTCGGCCAGCCGTCGATGCAAGGTTCGCAGCGACATGCCGAGCTGTGCAGCCATCTTCTCTGCGGATGGAAACACGCCCGGCGCGTTCAGGCAGGCCATGCGGATCTGCCTCGGAAGTTCGGGAATGCCATCCCGTTCTTCGAGAATCCGATCGCAAAGCTGCTGGCAGATTTGCGCAGTAATCGGATTCGCATTTGGACACGGACGATCCAGTACATGCACGTCGAAATGCCACTCCATCGTGTCTGCGCCGAACTCCACAGGACAGTCGAACATCCTTTCGTAATTTCGCCAGTGTGGCGGCGCAGGATACGCCATGACCATCCGCTTCGAAGGAAAAGGCGCTTCCAGCACCCGGCTGAACAATACCGTCATCGAGCTTCGCCAGAATTCGGCGACGAACGGCAGCATGTCACCCAACGATGCGAGCCCGTGGCTGCTCAGAATGGCCGTGTCTCCCTCTGTTGAATAGCTGATCTGCAAAACCGCGCCGGCCATCCTGACATTCTCGACGCTGAATTTAAGGGCGTCCCCAAAGGTCGTACTGCTGACCATCGCATAGCCGTATATGCCGAAGTCACTGATCCTCTGACGCGCACCCGCAAGCAATCCGACATCGGCTCTTGTTGCGAGCCGCTGGGCGTTTCGATAAATGGCGAGACGCTGACGATGCGAAATTCTCGCCTGCGAATCCTCCAACTGGTTCGCATGGACGCCAGTGTGCGCGAACAGTTTATTGACGGACACGCCCTCTGCGGCCAGTTCTGCGGCAAGCGCGGCCAGGCCAAGAAGACTTTGAGTCGGCGCATCGAGATCCGGATGCAACGGCGTAATGATTTTCGGGGGACGCACGATATGTCTCGCTTCAGTTGCGAATAATGCTCGCATATTTTCCCAAACTTCGTCGAGCGCGGTTGGCACACTTTGACGCGGCAATTGGCAGGGTTGAACGTTGCCGCCAAAAGGTCTCGCTGAGATAGTAACCATCAACGGCGCAAGCCGGAAAACAGATGGAGACAAGCCTTGAAGCCCTCAGCCAGACCCGCGCCGGAACTCGCGACCGACCCTGATCAACACCCATCCGAAATGGAAGGATGGCGCGATCGGTCCCCATGCGGCGATGCAACACGTCCGCTGATCCCCATTGGCGGCCTTCATCAAAGACATCCGTAACGGACTCGTCACCTCACCCAACCGCGCCTGCAGCACGGCATGAACTGCCCGAAGCACGTGACTTTTGCTTTGCCTATCGCCCATTGCAGAGAGAACCATGACCACAGTAAAGATTGATATGGACGGCGCCGTCGGAATCGTTTCGCTCGCCAAGCCACCGCACAACCTGATCGACGACGCGATGATCGCGGATCTGCTCGCTGCGTATCGCCGTGTCGTCGCGGATGGCGCCCGCGCGATCATCCTCAGGAGCGACATGCGGCACTTTTGCGCAGGCGCAGAAATGAGTTCCTTTACCGATGGCAAGACAGTAATCCAGCACAACGCCGATCAATTCCTCGAGTTCCTCGACGTGCTCGAGAACGCACCCGTCCCGACGGTCGCCGCCGTTCACGGCGCAGCGCTCGGCGGCGGCCTCGAACTGGCGCTCACCTGCGACATGATCGTGGCCGCGGACACGGCCTACTTCGGCCAGGTCGAGAACATCGTGGGCTTGATCCCGCTGCTTGGCGGCACACAACGGCTCGTTCAGCGAGCGGGCGTCGTGCGCGCCAAGGAAATCGCGCTGATCGGGCGTCGGCATTCGGCGGAGGCATTCGAACGCTGGGGAATCATCAATCACGTCGTGCCCGAAGCAGAGCTCCAGACAGCGGCCTTGTCGTTCGCCCGCCAACTCGCGGCAGGCCCGACCAAGGTTCTCAACGGCATCAAGCAGCAGGCCAATCTCGCTGCCAATGGCGGCGTGCGCAGCGCAGACCTGGAACAGATCAACCTCAACAACATGATCTGGAAGACGGGCGATCGCGAACGCGGTTTCGCTTCGTTCTTCGCGACGGGGCCTGCTACCGCCGAATTCAAGGGAGACTGATCATGTCAGCACCGCTCGAAGGTATTCGTGTGATCGATTTCACGCGCGTGCTGGCTGGACCGCATTGCACCAAAACACTCCTCGATCTCGGCGCCACCGTGACCAAGATCGAACCGCCCTCCGGCGATATTGGCCGCGTGAGCATGCCGCATATCGGCGACATGTCGCTGTATTACGTGCAGCAGAACGCAGGCAAGCGCAACGTGAGCCTCGACCTCAACTTTCCAGAGGCACGCTCGATCATGGTCGACATGTGCCGCGACGCAGACATCATCGTCGAGAATTTTCGGCCAGGGACGCTGGACCGTTTTGGACTCGGCTATGAGCAGGTGCGCGCTTTCAATCCGTCCGTGATCTACGCTTCGTTGAGTGGCTATGGACAATCGACCTCATGGCGTAACCGGCCTGCGTTCGCGCCGACCGTGCAGGCGGAATCGGGACTGACGGACATAGTCCAGCACCATTTCGGCGATGCGCTCACGGAAGTCCGCAACGACGCATGCAGCCACGCCGACATGTACACGGGACTTCACGGCGTCATCGGCATCCTGGCCGCGCTTGCGCATCGTGCGCGTACGGGTGAAGGGCAACACGTCGATGTCTCGATGGCCGCCACCATGTTGTCGGTGAACGAACGCGTAGGCGCACAACTGTCGGAAATCGACACCGACGGCGAGCCGATCATTCTCTCTGCGCCCGATTCGCACATCTTCGATTTGCCCGATGGGCGCCAGCTAACTATCGCAGGGAGCCCGATCTACACGCCGATGTTCTCGCGTTACTGCGCGATGATGCGCCGCAACGATCTGCTGAGTGATCCTCGCTTCGGCACAGCGCTGTTACGGCGGCAGAACATTGCCGATTTGCTGGCCGAAGTCCGCGCGTGGATTCTCACGTTCAACGATCTCGACCTTCTGCAGACGCAGGTCAGCGAAGCAGGGCTGGCCATCGGTGTGGTTCGCAGCGTCAATGAGTTCGCCGAATCCGAGTGGGTGCAGGAATGGGGTGCGCTAGTCGATGTCGACGACAGATCGGGCGGCACGACACGCATGCCCGGCGCGCCCTGGCATTTCAGCCAGTCGGAATTGCCGCAGCCGGGCAGCCCCGCTTTTCAGGGCGAGCACAACGCCGAGGTGCTCGCCGAGCGTCAGCTAAGCGCGGCGTTCATTCGGGATTTGCAGGAACGCGGAATACTTCTCAGCCGGCCGGGCCCCACGCGCCCGTTCGACTGAATGTCGATGCCCTGCTGCGCACGGCTCGCGCCGATTTACGAATGAATCGAGACGAACATGCAACACACACTGAATCAAACTCATGATCCCGCTGCGCGCAGTTGGGTCGACTCAGCCAATGCAGAGGCAGGCGATTTTCCCATTCAGAACCTGCCGTTTTCGGTTTTCCGCAAAAGAAATGCCGATGAGGCGTTTCGGGGCGCGGTCGCCATCGGCGATCATGTCGTCGACATCGCCGCGTGGGCGTCTCGTGCTGCTCTGGATGGAATCGCGGGCGAGGCCGCGCGTGCATGCGCGCAGCCCGTGCTCAATGCGTTCTTTTCAATGGGCCCTTCCGCATGGCGCGCATTGCGCCACGCGCTATTCGCTGCGCTTCATGAGCGTGCCCCTTCCAGCGACCGTGCGGCAATCGACGCATCTCTGATCCCACAATCGGAAGTGGAGTACAGCGTGCCTGCGCAGATCGGCGACTACACGGACTTCTACACGTCGATTCATCACGCGACCAACATCAGCAAGCTCCTCGGCTTAGACGGTGTCAGCGCCAACTTCAAGTCGATACCCATCGCGTATCACGGCCGGGTTTCAAGCATCGGAACAAGTGGTCAGCGGTTCCGGCGCCCGGCGGGTCAAATCATGCTTCCAGGTGAAGAGGCGCCGATCTTCTCGCCTTCGCGCAAGCTGGATTACGAACTCGAACTCGGCATCTACATTGGACAAGGCAATGCGCCGGGCGAACCGATCGAACTGGATCAGGCCGACAGTCATGTGTTCGGGCTTTGTCTGCTCAACGACTGGTCCGCGCGCGATATTCAGGCGTGGGAGATGCAGCCATTAGGACCGTTTCTGGCAAAGAATTTTGCCACCACGATCTCGCCGTGGATCGTGACCATGGAGGCGCTGGCGCCTTTCAGGCTCCCACTGCCGCGCCCGGACGCGGATGGCAAGTCACTGCCTTATCTGGATTCGGACCGTAACAGCACGACGGGCGCCATCGATATCCAACTGGAAGTCTGCATGGAGACTTCTCACCATAGAGCCGGGAATCTCCCGGCAACGCAACTCTCACGCACGAGTTTCAGGCATCAGTACTGGAGCATCGCGCAGATGGTCGCGCATCACGCCGTGAACGGCTGCAATCTGCGTCCGGGAGACCTGCTAGGAAGCGGCACCATTTCAGGTCCGGAGAAATCGGAAGCAGGCGCGCTGATGGAACTTGCGCGCAACGCAAGCGAACCCATCACGCTGGGTACGGGTGAACAGCGCAGCTACGTGGAGGATGGCGACGCCATTATTCTGCGCGGCTATTGCGAGAAGGCGGGCTTTGCACGAATCGGCTTTGGAGAGAGCCGTGGCGAAGTGCTGCCGGCAAAGTGCTAGCGACGACTGCGACAGATGTCTGTCACGAAAGACCATAACGGAGGAGACCCGATATGCAATCGATGGAATCGATCAACGCCGAATTCGAGCGGCAAAACATGACGAAAGCCAGATCATCCGGCACGTCACTCGTCGAGAAGACGCAAGCGCTCGCAAAGTTTCGCAACCACTTCGTATGGTCGCTGCTCTATATCTCGCTGGGACTCTACTTCGGCCTGTTGATCGCGGTGCTGGAGTTTCCCGGCGCGATGTCCGTATCCGTCTACGGCGAACTCAACCTCGGACTGCTTGCGGTAGTCGTCCAGTTCGCGCTCACGATCGCGACCTTCTGGGGCTACTGCGCATGGGCCGAGCGAGCCTACGACCCGAAAGCGGCCGAACTGCTTCGCAGCGCGTCTGCACAACCGGACGGTGATCGACATGAATAACCTGATCAGTCATGGCGGACTCAGAATCATCGCCTTCGTGGGGTTTATCGGACTCAGCCTTCTTCTGACCGGCTGGAGCACGCGCCGATCGCGCGGAACCTCTGGATTTTTCGTGGCCGGACGCAATCTGTCGCCGACCCAGAACGGCCTCGCGCTGGCGGGAGACTTCATGTCCGCCGGATCGTTTCTGGGTGTGACGGGACTCGTTTCCCTGTTCGGATTCGACGGCATCGTGTATCAGGTCGGTTTTATCGCCGGATGGATCATGATCATGCTGATCGTCGCGGAGCCCGTCAGAAACTGCGGCAAATACACGCTCTCCGATGTGGTCGCACTCCGCTTGCGCAGCCGTGGCGTACGAGCGGCGACATCGGGCTCTTCGTTGATCATTTCGTTAGCGTATCTGCTCGCGCAACTCGTCGGCGCCGGCGCGCTGGCCAGTCTGCTACTGCCGATCGGCGCCAACGCCGCAATCGTGCTGATCGGCGTACTCATGATCGCGTACGTGCTGTTCGGCGGAATGGTGGCTGCGACTTACGTGCAGATCGTCAAGGCTGTCCTCGTCTGGACTGCCGGGGCGGTGCTCGTGCTGCTTGCTCTCGCGCATTTTTCCTTCGACGTGGGCGCGCTATTCACCAGGGCACGCCTGTCATCGCTGCATCCAGCGCAGTACTTCGTGCCCGGCGGCTACTTCAAGGACCCGCTGGATACGCTGTCACTCACACTCGCTCTGGCGTTGGGCACAGCGGGCCTGCCGCACGTCATGACCCGGTTCTACACGGTGCCGTCCGCCATCGCTGCTAGAAAGTCAGCGAAAATCGGCCTGATCGTGATGACGTCCTTTGCCGTCATGATGATCGTGCTCGGCTTTTCCGCTACCGCGATCGTGGGACCGGCGGCGATTCTCGCGACGCACAGTTCCGGAAACAGCGCCATCACGTTGCTTGCCACGACACTCGGCGGTGGCGCGGGTTCTGTGGGCGGCGAACTTCTGCTCGCGTGCGTTTCGGCAATTGCATTCGCAACCATTCTGGCCGTCGTCTCGGGGATCATGATTTCCTCGGCCTCGACCATCTCTCACGACATCTTCGGCCATCTATTCTCGGCGTCGCGTGACAAGGAGCGCCGGCAGGTCGTGATCGCGAAGATTGCCACGATAGTGTTCGGTATCGCCGCCATGGGACTTGCGCTGCTCGTGAAGACCTTCAATGTGGCGTTTCTCGTAGGCCTCGCATTTGCCATCGCGGCTAGCGCGAATCTGCCCGTGGTTCTCTACTCGATGTACTGGCGGCGTTTTACGGATCGAGGCGCCGTCGCCGCGGTACTTGTCGGCACGCTTTCGTCGATCGGCCTCGTGCTGCTGGGACCGGCCGTCATCGGAGCGAAAGGCATCATCTTCAAGGACTCCACCCCGCCGTTCTGGCTCTCGAATCCCGGTCTGTTCAGCATTCCCGCAGGCTTTATAGCGGGCTGGATCGGATCGGTCACGACACGTCAGAACGCCGGCGACGGCTCCTTCGATACGCAGCAACTTCGAATGCTAAGCGGTCTTGGCGCCGAAGCCGCGTCGAAACACTGACGCGAGAGAGTTCAATCCAACTACCTGTCCACCAAGGAGACACCCAGTGATTCGCTTATGTACTACCGTTTTACGACGTACGTTGTCCACAGCCGCGATTGCCGCGATTACCATGAGCGGGTTGTGTGCGTCCGCGATGGCGGCGACTGTCGAGGTATCGGAAACAAAGACGATTATCGATCATGTGACCGTCTCGTCCAGCAAACCTTATGCACTCGTCAAACAGGATCTGGAGAGCCGTCTCGGCCGGCTCGACGATCATATCCGTGCGCTGCTGAAGCAGGACAAGGTCGACGAACTGCGTACCGCCCTTCAAAAAGCCGCTGGCAATGACGGGCTGGTGATTCACTACATTGGGCTGCATGGCGACTGGCTCATGCTGAAAGGACAGCGCAAAAACGGCACCGAGTATTTCACCGGCAACATTCTTACGGCGACTGAAATGACCAGCGTCAACATGGCGGCGGGACTGTACGCACCATTGCGCATCATGGTGTATGAGAATGCACAGGGTGGCACGACTATCGAGTACGACAAGCCGTCGACCCAACTCAGTCAGTTCCACAGCGCCCAGATCGACGTTCAAGGCCGCTCACTCGACGATCGGCTGGCGAAGCTTTGCGCTGCGGTGTTGCAATAGAAACACGGGCCGGCGTGCTGGCGCGCCGGATATCCATCATGACCAAAGACACTTTCAAACATATCGTTCCTGTCTCTCGTCCCGATGGACAGCCGACCGTCGACAATTGTGCCCCGGTCAGGCGGCTCGGCCAGAAGTGATCGAGCACCACGCGCACGCACTCACGTTGCCCTTGCGACACGCGATGTGAGTCACGCAACGTCGAACTTGTAAAGTCTTGCGGGCGTGTCGACCAGTACCGCCCTGCGCTCTTCCTCAACCGGAAGCAGCGCGTCCAGAAGCGCGAGCGCCTGAACAAAATCCTCCTCCGCTTCAAACTGTGTATGCGGCCAGTCGCTGCCCCACATCAGGCGATGCACGCCAAAGGCCTCTTTCAGAAGATGAAATACGTCGTGCACATCATCGTCGATCGCGCGAAGCTGCCGCCGGTTCCGGTATGCCGCCGAGATCTTCACCCACACACGCTGCGTGTCGGCCAGTTCCAGAAGACGGCGAAAGCCCGCGTCACGTACACCGCGATCGGGATCGGGTCTGCCGAAATGATCGACGACGACATGCACGCCAGCTTCCAGAAGCGGCTCGACGATGCCTTGCAACCGCGCAGCTTCCGCATGCACTTCGACGTGCCATTTCAGGTCGCAAACGTGGGCGAGCGTTTGCGCGCTCACCCACCTGTCGAGCGGCAGATCGGCATGCCCAATCAGGTTCAGCCGAATCCCTGCAACACCTGCTTGCGCCATCTTCAGTAGCGTATCGACCTGACAATCTCGCTCGATCACCGCGACACCGCGTAGCCGTTCCGGCGCGCGGCGCAACGCATCGAGCATATAGCTGCAATCGGTGCCAAGAAAGCTGGGCTGCACGAGCACGCCGTGCGATACGCCGTGTGCATCCAGTTGGGCAAGGTATGCATCGAGTGTGGCGTCGTAGTCGGGTGCATAGCGGCGCTGCCGGGCGAGCGGCAGACCGCGCTCGAACACATGAGCATGCGTATCGACAGACGCAATGTGGGCAGGACGATGTGCCACCTGCCGGTGGCTCGCGTCTATCTCCGGTTTCTCCATCACGGCTATTCCTTCATCACCAGTCTTGCGCGATTGCGGGCGAGCGCGCCGCGCATCAATGCCTTGGCGCGTGAGACAGCGCGCCTGTGTGTTCCGGATCGAGCGTAGCTTCGCCCAGTGCGCGGCCACGTGTCTCCGGCAGCATCAGTACGGACAGCACGACAATTGCGTAGGCGAGTCCCGCATCGATGCCGATCGCCGTCCCGAGCGACATGTTTGCGGACATATGCCCGACGAGCACCGGAAATCCCGCAGATACGACGCGCCCGAAGTTGTAGCAAAACCCCACGCCTGTGCCGCGCATTCCACGCGGATACAACTCGTTGAACAGCGCGCCCATGCTTGCAGGAATACCCGCTGCAAAAAAACCGAGTGGAAATCCGAAGAACAGCATCGCGATATTGCCGAGCGGAAGAAACAGATAGGCAGTCACCGTTATCACGCAGCAGATTGCGAACGTGAGAATGGTCTTGCGGCGCCCGATGCGATCCAGCAGTTGCGCACTCACGAGGCACCCGCAAAAGAATGCGACGATCACAACGGCGAGATAGCCGCCCGTACTTAACACCGACAGGTGGCGCTCGCTCTTCAGAAACGTTGGCAGCCAGGTCATCAGCGCGTAGTAGCCACCATGTGCGCCAACGCCGAGCAGTGCGCCGAGCAGCGTCATGCGCAGCACTTGCGGAGAAAAGATGCCGGCGACAAGACCAGGCGTTCGCTCTTGCTGACGCCCCCGCGCATTGCGCATCGCGTGCGCCGGCGCGGCGGGCTCCTGCACCCCGCGCCGAACGTACAGAATCAGCAGTGCGGGAACGAGGCCCACCCCGAACATCACGCGCCACGCGGTGTCCCCCGGCAGCAGCGAGAACATCAACGCATAGAGAAGCACTGCGGCACCCCAGCCGACGGCCCATGCGCTCTGCACGCTACCCATTGCCTTGCCGCGATGCTCGTTGCGGATCGTCTCGGCCATCAGCACGGCGCCTGCCGCCCATTCTCCGCCGAAGCCAAACCCCTGCAGCGTCTTCAGCACGAGAAACTGCGGATAGTTCTGCGCGAACGCGCACAGGAACGTGAACACTGAAAAAAACGCGACGGTCCATTGCAGCGTCCTCACGCGTCCCAGCCGGTCCGACATCATGCCCGCGATCCAGCCACCCAGCGCCGACGCCACCAGCGTGACGCCGCTGACGAGCCCCGCCTGCGTGCGGCTGATCGACCATTCGGCGATGATCGCCGGAATCACGAGGCTGAACATCTGCACATCAAGCGAATCGAGTGCCCATCCGCCGAAGCACGCCCAGAATGTCCGGCGCTCATTGCCTGATATCTCGTTGAACCATTTGAACATCGCTGTCTCCTGGGTCGTCGTTCCTGCGTGGGAACAACGTGTGTGTCAAGGCGTGCGATCGCTAGCGAATCTCGGCCTGATAGATGAATTCGCTGGCGGGCCCGCGTGAGCGGCGCCATTCGAGCGGCTGTCTGTCGTATCCGTACGCAAGACGCTCGATGACAACAGCGGGCGTACCCGGCTCGATGTGTAACAACCGCGCATGCAACGGGCCAATCGCTTCGACGGTCAGTGTTTCTGTGGCGGACGCCACGACCTGATTGCACTGCGCCTCGTACACCGGGTACAGCAGGTCACCGACTTCATTCAGGTCCATCTGCGCAAATGCGGCAAAACGTACGTAGGGCAGCCAGATTTCTTCGGCGAGCATGGGCACGCCGTCGATCAGCCGCAGGCGCGACATCTGGATCACGCGCGCGCTGCTCGAAATCTGCAGGATCGCTGCGACTGCCGACGGTGCGTCCACAACCTCGCGCCGCAAGATGCGGCTCTCCGGAACGCGCCGTTCGCCTTGCCGCGTCTGAAAGCGGAAGAAACGAAACAGCGAACTGTCGAAGCTCGCACGGCGCACGAAGGTCCCTCGGCCCTGGAAGCGCTCCAGCAAGCCCTCCGCGACAAGCAAATCGACGGCTTTGCGAACCGTCCCGACGGCTACGTCGTAGCTGCTGGCCAGCGCCTGCTCGGTAGGGATCGCTTCACCCGGCCGCCAATGACGGGCCGCGATCAGGGCAACCATTTCGTCGCGCAAACGCTGGTAACGGGGCAAGCGGTCATCGGCTGGCATCGGGAATCTCCTCCATATTCATATATATGATTTCACGATCGACGTCATGGGTGGATCAGTATTAACCCGCGTATAGGCCGTATTACAGCGGATAACGGGTTTCTACCCATTGTTGAAAGCGCTCAGCCAACTAAACATATATATGAATTTTGATTGGAGATTGATTGTGAACGAAACCCTGATTGCCGAGCAGGCCACCGTGAAGAAGGTCGCCTGGCGGCTCATGCCGCTTTTGGTCGTAATGTTTCTGATCGCCTTTATCGACCGGCAGAACGTCGGCTTTGCCAAGCTGCAGATGGTGCATGCACTGGGAATGTCGGAAGCGTCATATGGTCTCGGCGCGTCGCTGTTCTTTATCGGCTACCTGCTGTTCGAGGTGCCGAGCACGCTGGCGCTGCATCGATTCGGCGCGCGCCTGTGGCTCGCCCGCATCATGGCGACTTGGGGCGTCATCACCGTGGCGATGGCATTCACACATTCGACGGGACTGTTCTATGTGTTCCGGTTCGCACTGGGTGTCGCCGAAGCTGGCTTCTATCCGGGCGTGATCTTTTATCTGACGCTGTGGTTTCCGCAGAGCCATCGCACGCGCATGCTCGGCTTCTTCACGCTAGGCAGTGCGCTCGCCAACATGCTCGGCTCGCTCGCGGGTGGCTTGCTGTTGTCGCTGGATGGCAATCTGGGGCTCGCCGGATGGCAATGGGTGTTCGTGGCAACGGGTATGCCTGCCGTCCTCGTCGCACTCGTTGCGTTGCGCTTTCTGCCTGAGTCCGTCGAACGTGCGCCGTTCCTGTCGAACGACGAGAAAACCCTGCTGACCGCGGCGCTGCGGCGCGAAGCGCCGGCGCAAGCGGTCGCCGGGCATCCGTGGCGAGCGTTCATCGACAGACGCGTGCTGATGTTCGCATGCGGCTACATGCTCATGTCCACCTCGCTCTACGGCGTGACGTACTGGCTGCCGACGTTGCTGAAAAGCGGCGGCGTCTCGCATTCGTCGCTCAACGGCCTGCTCAACATGATTCCGTGGATGCTCTCCGCGCTGCTTCTGCTGTGGTTACCCGCGAAGCTCAAGCGTGAGGGCGTAGTACTCAAGGCAATGGCGATGGTGGCAGGCGTCGGCGTGATCGGCTTCGCGCTCAGTCTCGTGCTGCCGGGTCTGCCGCTGCAATTTGCCGCGCTCGTGTTGGGCGGGGCTTGCATTCCGCTGCTCTACCCCTGCTTCTGGTCGCTGCCCCCGCGATACTTCACAGGCGCCCGCGCTGCAGCGAGCATCGCGGCGATCAATTCGATCGGCAATCTTGGTGGTTTCTTCGCGCAGAACCTGATGCCTTATATCGGCAAGGTCGCAGGTAACGCGAGCGCGCCGATGCTGGTGCCCGTCGTCTGCCTGACGCTGCTCGGTCTGGGTATGTCGATCGCTTCGGCCCGAAGCAGCGCAGGCGAGCGCGTGCAAGTCGCGGCGCGGCAGTAAGGCTCTCGCGACGAACGGTCGTCTATCCATGTGACAAATCAGGCGAATGGCCGCTGCCGGGAAAGGACTGGACCTCCAGTCCTCCAACGGACCAGATACTCGCGACGGAAAGACCTACGCAGTCCTTTTCGCTCATGCAGTGAGGATGCGGTCGTCGACTCACATCGACGGACTTACGTCACGCCGCAGATATAGACCTCAGCTCTTCGGCGAGATAGTCCGCAAGCGCGCGGGCAGCTGGCCGTAAAGCTTTGCCTGGTGGAAACATCGCATGAATCTCGACGGGTTCGAGCGTCCAGTCGTCCAGAACCCGTACGAGGCGTCCGTCTTCGATTTCGTTCCGGCATCCCCACAAGCCAACTGCCAATATACCGAGTCCGGCCACGGCGGCCGCCGTCGCGCCCTCGTTCACGGAGGTCATGAGGCGCCCTTCGGCGCGAAACGATGCTTCGCGTCCATCCTTCCTCAGCCTCCATCCCAACGACGCTGCACTGGACGGCCCAATCACAAACGCATGCTGGCTCAGATCGGAGGGGGCGACGGGATGTCCGGCGCGCGCCAGATAGTCCGGCGCGGCAACGAGCATGCGCGGAGAACGTCCGAGCAATCTCGATCGGGCGCTCGAATCCGGCAAGGCGCCGAACCGGATCGCCACGTCGACACCCTCCGCGATCAGGTCTTGCCGATCGTCCGACATCAGCAGTTCGACATGCAACGCGGGATGCGAGTCCATGAATCGTCCGATGCGTGGAATCACCTCGCGAATCCCGAAGCTTGCGGACAGCGCCACCCGGAGATGACCGCGCAGATCGGCGCTCCCGCGCGCAACGTGATCGGCCTCTTCGAGCGCTTCGAGAATGGCTTCGACGCGCATCAGATAGTCGACGCCCGCCTCCGTCAGCCTCACTGCGCGAGTGCTTCTGACAAAAAGCGGCGTGCCGACGTCGGCCTCGAGTTCCGAAATCTGTCTCGACACTGATGGCTGGCTCACGCCAAGCTCGCGCCCGGCTCGCGTGAAGCTCGATGTACGGGCGACGCGGGTGAACAGCCGCAACACCGATAGCTTGTCATTCATTTGAGCGGCGAATAACTAAAAGTCATCCTGGCATTCTACCCATCTCCAGGCAAATGAATCACCATGACTTCACGCCATCACCGGCGAGCAAACATGGAGCTGGAAATGAAACTGCAACAGAAACTGGATGCCTTCAGGTCGAACTTCGAAAGCAAGGTTGCACCGCCTGACGTCGTCGAGCTTTTTCACCGGACGACAGCCGAGCTGATTGCATCGGGCCAGGCGGAGCGATCCCTCAAGGTCGGCGACATCGCGCCGACGTTCACGCTCGTCACTGCCGAAGGCGAGCCCGTCTCATCCACGGCCATGCTCGCGCGCGGTCCGCTGGTCGTCACGTTTTATCGGGGTGTCTGGTGTCCGTACTGCAACATCGATTTGCAGGCGATCGAAGACGTCGCGCAAGAGATTCGCTCGTTGGGCGCGCAGCTCGTTTCGATTTCGATGCAGACGGCCGCAAACAGCCTGAAATCGCAACGGCAGAACAAACTCAGCTATCCGATTCTCGTCGATGAAGCCGGCAAGACGGCTGACGCGTTCGGCATCCGCTTTCGCCTGCAGGACGAATTGATCGACGCCTACAAGGGCTTCAACGTCGACTTGCCGGTCATCAACGGCGAGCCCAGCTGGACCCTGCCGATGCCGGCTCGTTACGTGATCGCAACGGATGGCACGATCGCCTATGCCGAAGTCAGCCCCGATTACACGAAGCGGCCGGACCCGAGCGAACTGATTCCTGCCTTGCAGCGCCTCGCAAGCATCGCGTGACTTCGGGCTGACGTAACGCGGCGCGCCCCACCGAAAAGCCCGATTGTCGCGCGCCATTCGCCGAAGCGTCTCCCGGACACGCGTTTATCCGCGAACGGACGATGGCCATACTCACGCCCATTACGAAGATTCGAACAGGCGATGGGATGTTGACACGAGAGGCCATTCACTCCGGCGCGTATCTGGAGCATTTCGGGTCGTTGCCGTGCGTCTGGAAGCGCGAACAGATCATGCTGTCGCTCACCGAAACGCTGAAGCCGTCGCAACGCTGCACCGCTGGCATCGTGCGTTCTGTCGATGAAACTGCAACACGCGCTGCACGCTTGCGAACTGCGCGATCCCTATGTGGACGCGATCGCGGGTGAAATCGGTCGCCTGCACACGCACGCCGTCGGGCCGGAATGACGGATGCGGTGGCATCGATAAGATCATGAACAGACTACAGGCCATGCAGGTGTTCACGCGCATCGTGGACGGCAACAGTTTTTCTGCGGCGGCGCATTCGCTGCACATCACACGCTCTTCCGTGACGACCATCATGCAGGCGCTCGAAGCGCATCTCAAGGTGCGTCTGCTGAACCGCACGACACGCAGAATCAGCCTCACGCCCGACGGCGCGGCATATTACGAGCGTTGCGCGCGCATTCTCGCCGACATCGAGGAATCCGAGCGCGTCATCGCGCGTCATGTGCCGCCGCGCGGCAAGCTGAAGGTGGACATGCCGGGGTCGATCGGCAAACACGTGATCGTGCCCGCACTCGGCGATTTCCAGTCGCGTTATCCGGACATCGAACTCATGCTCGGCGTCGGCGATACGGCCGTCGATCTCGTGCAAGACAGCACGGATTGCGCGATCCGCATGGGGCAATTGCAGGACTCGACGCTCGTTGCACGCTGTCTCGGCACAGCCGACGTCGTCACTGTCGCGAGTCGCGCCTATCTCGCACGCGCGGGCGTGCCTGAAACGCTCGCGGACCTCGCCCAACACACGGCCGTGAACTATTTCCCGGGCAAGACGGGGCGCATTGTGCAAATGGACTTCATCGTCGACGGACAAGCCACTGCGCCGCGCCTGCATTCCAGGCTCGCGGCCAACGACGCCGATGCGTATCTGCAATGCGGACTCAACGGACTGGGTCTGATCCAGCTGCCGCGCTTCCTCGCGATACCGCATCTCGAAGCGGGCGAACTCGTCGAGGTGCTCGGTCGTTGGCGCCCGGCGCCCCTGCCGATCTCGGCCGTCTATCCGCGCGATCGCTATCTGTCGCCGCTCGTGCGTGCGTTCGTCGATTGGGCCGTCGAACGTTTTGCGCAATGCAATCTGCTGCGTGCCGTCGACCTGCGCACATCGGCGCTGCTTGAAGAAGCGGCCACGGTCTGAAGCGCTCGAGCGGCCACGACACACGCGAAGCGCCCGGCATTGTCGCTTTCGGCGCGACAAAGAAACCACCCGGGCCGGCTTTATCGCTCCGTGGGTGAAACCCATACTTCCGTCAACGCTGCGCGGTCCGTCTCCGACGTATCCGGGCCCGGTCCTCAATCGCACATGCCGAATCTCGATCATCAATTTTTGTTCAGGAATCCAATTCATGTCACCTAATCTGAAACGCCTGTCCGTTGCCGTGGGCGCGCTTGCCGTGCTCGGTATATCGGCGGGAGCCGGACTCGTTCGGGGTGTCGGCCAGGGCGCGTTTGCCGATGCCCACGCCGCCGATGCGCCCGCGCCCGCCGTTGAAGTCGACGTTGCTACCGTACTCTCGCGCAGCGTCACCGACTGGCAAAGCTACTCGGGGCGGCTCGAAGCCGTCGATCACGTCGACGTGCGCCCGCTCGTGCCGGGCACCATCGTCGCCGTGCATTTTGTTGACGGCGCGCTCGTCAAGAAGGGCGACCCGCTCTTCACCATCGATCCGCGTCCCTATCAGGCAGAGGTCGATCGCGCAGCCGCCCAGGTGGCCGCGGCGAAGGCGCGCGCGCTCTATACGTCGATGGATGCCACGCGCGCGGAGCGTCTCCTCGTCGACAACGCAATCGCCAGACGCGACTACGACGAGAAGCAGAACGCGGCACGGGAAGCCGCCGCCGCCGTCAAGGCCGCCGATGCAGCGCTCGAAGCCGCGCAGGTGAATCTCGGCTACACGACGATCGTCGCGCCCGTCAGCGGCCGCGTATCGCGCGCCGAGCTGACGGTGGGCAACGTCGTATCGGCCGGATCGAATGCGCCGCTGCTCACCTCGCTGGTTTCCGTCTCGCCGATCTATGCGTCGTTCGATGTCGACGAGCAAACGTATCTGCGCTATCTCGGTCGCGATCGTCAGGCCAGGGTGCCCGTCACGCTCGGACTCGCGAACGAGGATGGTTACTCGCGCCAGGGCACGATCAGTTCGGTCGACAACCGGCTGGACGCCCAGTCGGCGACGATCCGCGTGCGCGCCATCATCGATAACCGCGACGGCGCGCTCGTGCCGGGGCTGTATGCGCGCGTGAAGGTCGGCGGCGGCGACGCGCATTCCGCCGTGCTGGTCGACGACGCGGCCATCGGCACCGACCAGTCGAAGAAATACGTGCTGGTCGTCAACGACGCGAACAAGGTTCAGTACCGCGAGGTGCAACTCGGCGCGCTGCACGACAACCTGCGCGTGGTGAGCGCCGGACTCAGGCCGGGCGAGCGCATCGTCGTCAATGGACTGATGCGCGCACGTCCCAACGACACCGTAAAGCCGCATCCCGTCGACATGACGGATGCCGCGAAGTCCGCTGCCTGATCAGGCAAAAGGCTCATCATGAACATCTCGAAGTTCTTCATCGACCGGCCGATCTTCGCGGCCGTGCTATCCGTGGTCATCCTGCTCGCGGGCGTGATCGCGCTCACGAAACTGCCCACGGCGGAGTATCCCGAAGTCGTGCCGCCGTCCGTCGTGGTCCGCGCGCAATATCCCGGCGCGAATCCGAAAGTGATCGCGGAAACGGTCGCCTCGCCCATCGAGGAGCAGATCAACGGCGTCGAGAACATGCTGTACATGCAGTCGCAGGCCAACAGCGACGGCAACCTGACGACGACCGTCACGTTCAAGCTCGGCACCGATCCCGACAAGGCGCAGCAACTGGTGCAGAACCGCGTGTCGCAGGCGCTGCCGCGTCTGCCTGAAGACGTGCAGCGGCTCGGCGTGACAACCGTGAAGTCGTCGCCCACGCTCACGATGGGCGTCAACCTCGTGTCGCCGAACGGCCGCTATGACCTCACGTACCTGCGCAACTACGCGTTGATCAACATCAAGGACCGCTTCGCGCAGGTGCCAGGCGTGGGCGAAGTGGTGCTGTGGGGTTCGGGCGACTATTCGATGCGCGTGTGGCTCGATCCGACCAAAGTCGCACGCCAGAATCTCACCGCCACCGATGTCGTGAAGGCGATCCGCGAGCAGAACGTGCAGGTCGCAGCAGGCATCGTCGGCGGCGCGCCGATGACGACCAACGTGCCGTTGCAACTGAGCGTCAACGCACAGGGCCGGCTCAAGTCGGAGGACGAGTTCCGCCGCATCATCGTGAAGACTTCGCCTGACGGCGCCATCACGCATCTCGGCGATATCGCGCGCGTCGAAATGGGCGCGTCGGACTATGCGCTGCGCGCGAGCATGGATGGCAAGAAGGCGGTGCAGATCATCATCTTCCAGCAGCCCAACGCGAATTCGCTGCAGATCTCCGACGACATCCGCAAGCTCACCGCCGACATGCAAAAGGACATGCCGGAAGGCGTGAAAGCCGAAATCGTCTACGACCCGACGCAGTTCGTTCGCGAGAGTATCGATGCCGTCGTGCACACGCTGTTCGAAGCGATCATTCTCGTCGTGCTGGTGGTGATCGTATTCCTGCAGACGTGGCGTGCGTCGCTGATTCCGCTGCTTGCGGTGCCCGTATCGATCGTGGGCACGTTCTCGCTGATGCTGGCGTTCGGATTCACGATCAACGCGCTGTCGCTGTTCGGGATGGTGCTTGCGATCGGCATCGTCGTCGACGACGCGATCGTGGTCGTGGAGAACGTCGAGCGCAACATCGCTGCAGGCCTGTCGCCACTCGAAGCCTCGTATGAAGCGATGCGCGAAGTGAGCGGACCGATCATCGCGATTGCGCTGACGCTCGTTGCCGTGTTCGTGCCGCTCGCGTTCATGTCGGGGCTCACGGGGCAGTTCTACAAGCAGTTCGCGATGACCATTGCCATTTCGACGGTGATCTCCGCGTTCAACTCGCTCACGCTGTCGCCTGCCTTGTCTGCCCTGCTGCTGAAGGACCATCACGCGCCGAAGGACCGGCTTACGCGTGCGATGGATCGCGTGCTCGGGCCGTTCTTCAACATCTTCAACAAGATCTTCAATCGCGGCTCCGAAGGGTATGGCAAAGGCGTGAGCGGCATCATCAACCGCAAGCTGGCGATGACCGTCGTCTATGCGGTGCTGCTCGGCGGCACGGTTCTGCTCGGCAGGATCGTGCCGGGCGGCTTCGTGCCGGCACAGGACAAGGATTACTTCGTCAGCATCCTCCAGTTGCCCGCAGGCGCGTCGCTCGATCGTACGGAGAAGGTCGTGAACGAGATGGGTGCGATGGCACGCCAGCAGCCCGGCGTGATACACACACCCGAGTTTCCGGGGCTATCGGTGACGGGGCTGATGAACTCGTCGAGCAGCGGTCTCGTGTTCTCGGTCGCGAAGCCGTCCAAGGAGCGCGGCAAAGGCGAAACGGGCACGGATATCGTTGCGGGCCTCAACCACCAGTACAGCGCGATCAAGGACGCGGCGATCGCCACCTTCCCGCCTCCGCCGGTTCAGGGTCTCGGCACGATCGGCGGCTTCAAGCTGCAGATCGAGGATCGCGGCGCGCTCGGCTATGAAGCGCTCAACGCGGCGACGCGGGCGTTTCTCGCCGCCGCCGCGAAGGCACCCGAACTCGGGCCGTCGTTTTCGAGCTACCAGATCAACGTGCCGCAACTGAACGTGGAGCTGGACCGCGAGAAAGCAAAGCAACTGGGTGTCTCCGTCACGGACGTGTTCGACACGATGCAGATCTATCTCGGTTCGCTCTATGTGAACGACTTCAACAAGTTCGGCCGCGTGTATCAGGTCCGGGCGCAAGCCGACGCGCCGTTCCGCGCGAATGCCGACAGCATCCTGCAACTGAAGACGCGCAACGAGCGCGGCGAGATGGTGCCGCTGTCGTCGCTCGTGAAGGTGACGCCAACCTATGGGCCGGAGATGGTCGTGCGCTACAACGGCTTTCTCGCCGCCGACATCAACGGCGGCCCCGCGCCCGGTTATTCGTCCGGTCAGGCGATGGCGGCCGTCGAGCGCATCGCGAAGGAGACGCTTCCGCGTGGCATCCGGTTCGAATGGACCGACCTCACCTATCAGCAGATCCTGGCAGGCAATGCCGCGTTATGGGTGTTTCCGGTCAGCGTGCTGCTCGTGTTCCTCGTGCTCGCCGCGATGTACGAAAGCGTCACGCTGCCGCTTGCGATCCTGCTGATCGTGCCGATGAGCATCCTGTCGGCGCTGGCGGGCGTATGGCTTACACGCGGCGACAACAACATCTTCACGCAGATCGGGTTGATGGTGCTGGTGGGTCTGTCGGCGAAAAACGCGATTCTGATCGTCGAATTCGCGCGCGAGCTGGAGATGCAGGGCCGCTCGATCGTGCAGGCGGCCATCGAGGCGTCGCGCCTGCGGCTGCGCCCCATTCTGATGACATCGATCGCTTTCATCATGGGTGTCGTGCCGCTCGTGATCTCGACAGGCGCGGGTTCGGAGATGCGCCGCGCAATGGGGATCGCCGTGTTCTTCGGCATGCTCGGCGTGACTTTCTTCGGCCTGCTGCTCACGCCCGTGTTCTACGTGATCCTGCGCAAGCTCTCTGGTGCGAAGCCTCTGCGCGACAAACATGGCCGTCATCCACACATTCATGGTCCCGACGGCTCGCCCGTGACGCGCCGTCAACACGAACAGGATGCGCAGGAACCCGCATTGCAGGACTAAGGAGATCGACATGAAAAAAGGTATCTGGAAGCGCGGTTTCAGCGGATCGCTGCTGCTCGGCGCAATGCTCGTCGCAGCCGGTTGCTCGTTGGCGCCGACCTATGAAGTGCCGGCGTCATCCACCATCGCGAGCTTCAAGGAGGCGCCCGCAGGCGCCGACGCCGAAGGGGCGTGGAAAACCGCGCAGCCTTCGGAAGATGTAAAACGCGGTGAGTGGTGGAAGGTTTTCGACGACCCGAAACTGAATGAACTCGAACAGCACGCGCGCGACGCAAACCAGAATCTCAAAGCTGCCGCTGCACGCGTGAACGAGGCTCGCGCGCTCAATCAAGCCACGCGCGCGGGCCTCTTTCCGACCCTCGACGCCGGCGTCGGTCCGACGAAGCAGCGCGTGTCGGCCGCGTCGCTGTTCGAGCCGGACGGCACTGATGTGCCGCAGCAGACGCTGTGGCGTGCTCAGGCGAGCGCATCGTATGAAGTGGATCTGTTCGGCCGCGTCGCGTCCACGGTCGATGCGGCAAACGCCGATACGCAGCGCAGCGAAGCGCTTTATCGCTCCATACTGCTCGCACTACAGGCCGACGTCGCGCAGAACTACTTTGCATTGCGCGAGCTGGACGCCGAAGCAGACGTCTTCATGCAAGCCGTGGGGCTGCGCGAACAATCGCTAGCGCTCGTTCAGCGACGCTTCGCTGAAGGAGAAATTACGCAGCTCGATGTACAACGCGCGACAAGCGAACTGGCGTCGGCGCGCTCGGACGCGATGAGCGTCCAGCGCCTGCGTGCCACATCGGAACATGCGCTTGCCGTCCTGCTCGGTGAAACGCCCGCCGCGTTCGCGATCGCACCCAATCCGATTCAGGCCGTGAACCTGCGCATACCGCCGGGCTTGCCGTCGTCGTTGCTCGAACGGCGGCCCGATATCGCCGCTGCCGAGCGCGCGATGGCCGCCGCGAACGCGCGCATCGGCGTTGCGAAGGCGGCCTTCTTTCCGTCGCTGACGCTCACGGGCACCGCCGGCTTCGAATCCGCGACACTCGGCGACCTCTTCAAGTGGAGCAGCCGTGCATTCCTGCTCGGCCCGCTCGCGGGCACCGCGCTCAATGTGCCGCTCTTCGACGGCGGACGCCGGCGCGGCAATCTCGCTAATGCGCGCGCCGTCTACGAAGAGGACGTCGCGACATACCGTCAGCAGGTGCTGGTTGCGTTCCGGGAAGTCGAGGACAGTCTCGCCGACCTGCGCATCCTCGAAACGCAGACGCAAACGCAGGACGAAGCGTTGAAGGCATCGCAGCGCGCCGCCGACCTGTCGCGCAAGCAGTACGCCGAAGGCGCGGTGAATTATCTCGACGTACTCGATGCGCAGCGCAGCGTACTGCAGGCAAGACGCGCCGCTGTGCAGCTTCAGGGCGTGCAGGCAGCGTCGACGGTCAGCCTGATTCGTGCACTTGGCGGCGGTTGGGGCGACGGGACAGCAGGCGATCAGGTTGTAAGCGCAACGACCGGAAATAAATGAAAGCGCGGACGCATCCAGATGTAGCGGATGCGCCCGCGTCCGGGCGACCGGCATTGCACCGGCCGCCTTCATGCACGTCACGCGTCTGAGCGTTGCAAGGTTTCCGCCAGATGATTGACGACCGCGCGCGTTTTCGCGGCCATCTTTTGTCCGAGCGAAATGATCGCGTGCACGGGCGGCCCATCGACGTCGGCTTCGGGCAGTACATGCACCAGCCTGCCCGCTTGCACATGCGGCAGCGCCACGCGATCGAAAATCTGCGCGATCCCGAAGCCGGCCACGGCCGCTTCGACGAGCGCCTGACCATCCGCGAGCACCATCACCGGCTGCGGCGCGAATTCTTTCGTCGACGCGCCGCTGCGCAGGGTCCAGGAACGCAACCGGCCCATTGGTCCGCGAAAGATGACGGCGTCGTGATCGCCCAACTGGTCGATATCGGCGGGTGTGCCTCTTCGTTCGAGATATTCCGGCGACGCATACAGACCGTTGCGCAGATCGCAAAGCTTGCGCACCGTCAGCTCGCTGTCCTCGGGCAATGCACCGATACGCACGACCACATCCCATCCCTCGCCGATCGGGTCCGACATGCGGTCCGTCAGCGCGAGTTCGAGCGTCACCTTCGGATGCTTGGCACGCAGTTCGAGAAAGCTCGGCAGCAGCAGCCTGCCGAAACCGGCCGGGACGTCGATCTTCACGCGGCCGACAGGTTCCGAGCGCCGCGCCGCGAGTTGCTGCTCGGCTTCGCGCAGGCCGTCCAGCGCATCGCGCGCAGCCAGCAGATAGGTCTCGCCATCTTCGGTGAGACGCACAGCACGCGTCGTACGTTGAAACAGACGCGTGCCGAGCCGGGCTTCGAGACGCTGCACAGCCTTGCCGACATTCGACTTGCTATTGCCCATTTCCTCCGCGGCGCGCGTGAAGCTGCCCGTCTGCGCGACGGTCACGAAAACGGCAATTTCATTGATAGGGGCGTCCACACGCTCGCTCATTGTTCGCCTCGTTTCGTTGGCAAAATCGTAAGAGGATCAGAGACAGCAAACTGTAGCAGCTAGCTGGATACCGTTGTGTCTTCGGTCGCTGCAGCGGCCATGTCTTCAGTCGGACCGGTTTCGTCGTGGGTGTGTGTCCGGCTCAGGAACGCGAAGGTCGCACACGCGGCCAGCAACGTGATGACGATGAGCGCATGCAGCAGGCGCGTGAATGCATCCGCATAGCTCGCGGCAAGCGTTGCGCGCGTCACTTCGGGCAAGACGGCGAGAGCATGATGCATGTCGCCCGCCGTCACGTGACGGGCCGCTTCCCCGACGCGTCCGGCGATATCCGCGCTCCCGCCCGGCACGATACGCGCAAGACTCGACTGCGCGAGCGCCGCCAGCATCGCGGTGGCGATCGCGAGCGCGATGCCTTCTCCGGCTACACGCGTGGTGCTGAAGATTCCCGCCGCCATTCCGGCGCGTTCCTTCGGCACGACGCTCACCGAGAGGCCATCCATCAGCCCCCACGGCATGCCTGCCCCGATTCCGATCACGAACATCGGCATGATGAGTTGCCGCGCAGGCCCGTCGAAGTCGACGCTGCTCAGCCAGTACAAGCCTGCCGCCGCGATCAGAAAGCCGATACCCGATAGCGTGCCCGCCGATAGCCAGCGCGTGAACGACGCGACCAGCATCGGCACGACGAGCATCGGCGCGGACAACGCGATCATCAGCAGGCCCGCGTTCAATTCGCTGAGTCCCTGCGCGCCGATGAAGCGCAGCGGCAGCATCACGACGAGTACGATATAGCAGTAACAGGTGCCCACGGGCAGCACCTGCACGCCGATAAAGCGCGGGTAGCGAAACAGACCCAGATCGAGCATCGGGCGCTTTACGCACCGCTCGATGACGATGAACGCGATGAGGCACGCAGCGGAAGCCGCGAGCAGCGCCACGACGGGCGTGCTGCCCCAACCGCTTGCCGGTGCCTGGACGACGCCGAACGTGAAGAGTGCGAGCGCCGCGCTGAACGTTACGGCGCCGGGGTAATCGAGGCCTGTCGCATCGGGGTCGCGCGTCTCGCGCATGCGCGGCACACCGAACGCGAACGCCAGAATGCCGATCGCGCCGATCACGACGAACACCGCGCGCCAGCCGAACTGGTTGATGAGCGCGCCCGCCAGCAACGGCCCGAACGCGAGGCCGATGCCGAAACTCGTGCCGAGCATGCTGAACGCACGCGTGCGTGCGTGGCCATCGAACTCCTGTGCGAGCGCTGCCGCGCCGCTCGACAGCGATGCGGCAGCGGCAATCCCTTGCGCACCGCGCAACAGATCGAGCGCGAGCACCGATGGCGCACAGCTCATAGCGAACGATGTCGCGATGAAACCGCCCAACCCCAGCACGAAGAGCTTCTTGCGGCCGAACTGGTCGGCGAGCGCGCCCGCCGCCATCAGCAGGCTGCCGAAGCTGAGCATGAATGCGTTGGTGATCCACGTGAGCGCGGTGGCGTGCGCGCCAAGGTCGCGGCCGATAGCGGGCGTCGCAACCGCGCCGCCTGAAAATGCGAGCGGCAGCACGAGTGCCGAGAGACAGACGGCGACAAGTATCAGCAGCTTGTCGCGCTGTGTGGCGTCCGGGTTTGAAATGTTCATCGAAGAGTCTGTCCGGCGAGAAGGCGAGCGCGCACGACACGTCACGTGCGCCCGCGATGAGGGAGAAGCGCCGGATTCTAGAGTCGGCTCGATGCCGGATAAAGCCGTGCGTCGTGTTCAGAGTGTCGCCATGAACGCGACAATGGTTTGCGCCCCTGCGCTAGCGATTGTCGCCGTACAGGCGACGGTGCGCCGCCCGTGCCGTTGTTTATCGCCGGACCGGATCTCGCGATACTTCATTGCAACGGGACAGCGGGCAAACGCACCAGCCGATGTGTTCCCGGCAATCCTTCACCGAAACGAGGCACACCATGAAACTCTATATTGCTCAAGCTACCTGCTCGCTCGCCGTGCAAGCCGTCTTCAACGAACTGGGGCTTACGCCTGAACTCGTGCACTTCGATGTGTTCGGCAAAACGACGTCGGACCAAACCGACTTCGCCACCGTGAACGAGTTGCTGTACGTCCCCGCACTAGAGATCGATGATGAAGCGGAGCCGCTCACGGAGACGATCACGATCGCGTCGTACGTTGCCGGTCAGTATCCGGAGTCTGGGCTGATTCCTGAGCACGGCACGATGGAACGCGCGCGCATGGACCAACTCTTGACGTTCATCGCAACTGAAATCGCCCAAAAGCACATCCCGCTGATGCGCAAACTGATGACGCCCGAAGGCATTGCGTTTCACAGTAACAAGCTGCTCGCGGCATACGGCAAGCTCGACGCGCGTCTCGCCGATGGCCGTTCGTATCTGACAGGCGAGCGGTTTACTGTCGCCGATGCCTATGTGTGGGCAACCATGTGGCACGAGCGCTCAGGCGTCAATCTCGATCATCTGACGAACCTGAAGGCGTATATCGCGCGGATCGAAGCGCGTGCGTCGGTCCGTAAGGCGTTGAAGGATGAGGCGGAGATCGTCGCAGCGCACAAGGCGGCGATCGCAGCCTGAATATCGCGCGGTCATTCCGGGTTGCAACTGCGCCGACCTCATGCGTTCCGGCAGTCGCAAACACTGCGCGCCCATCGAGATGGACGTGCAGTTGTCGCCGAAAGTAATGGCCGCGCGATGGCCCGGAATATCTGCTCGCCTCTTCTGCAGGTAGTTTTATTCATCGCTTCCCGATCTATTTCGACAGTCGCAAAAGATCACGCCATTTCAGCCACGCAATGAATCGGCCGGCTAATCCACCGAAGAAAAAGCCGATGAAACAAATGAGAGGTGCGTCCAGATTCCAGTCGGAAAATAGTGTTTTTAAGCAGCCATTCGCTCGCGTGTCCTGCCGTCGTGAACGTCTAAACTCAAACACGGTGGATATCGTAGCGACTGTTTAGCGAGTGCGCTTTTACCGCCTTCCCCGATTATCACAGTGCTTTCCGGTCATGACGATGCACTCTTTCGCGGCGCGGTTTCGACTGCAAGCGAGGAAGCCGACAATACCGGCCTCCGGTTGCCCTGCCAGACCCGCCTCACAATCGCAGGACTGAGCAGCGACGATGGCGGCCTTATCAGGTTTACAACCTTCAGAAACTCGGTCGCCAGCATGCTGTCGCGCGTCGCGGCAACATAAAGCTTGCCGATGTACCAGTTGATGAAACGCAGCTTCGGTGGGCGCGCTCCCTTGACCTGTGGATGACGAAGGTCGTTACCAACCGCAATGTCCCATGGTATATCGACGATCTTCGCGGCAGCCTTGAAGAAACGGCGGGCAAGCTCGTCCGTGCCCGCGCGCAGGCACTGCTGCAGCGTAAGCGCCTCTTCCGCCGCGACGGTCATGCCTTGCCCGTACACGGGGTTGAAGCTGCACACAGCGTCACCGAAAACCAGATAGTTCCCGGGGAAGCGTGCAAGCTGCTCATACTGGCGACGCACGCTGCAGGTGTAGCGGTAACGCCTGTAATCGCCTAGCGGCTGCGCACTAGCGACAACGTCGTGAATCTCCATGGTCGGCAGCGTCGCCAGATACGCGAGAAAGCCCTCGTCGTTGTCGGGTGCATCGTCATTGAGAAAACCGCCAGCGCTGACAATCCAGCTGTCGCCTTCCTGCGCGAGCATGACACCGCTGCGCCAGTTCGGCGCACTACCGGCTATAACGATACCGTGCTTACCGTCGAGATCAGCCGGTCGGCGCCGATAGGTACGGGTCGTGTAGCAGATACCGATGTCGACCTTCTCACTGGCGGGAGGCTCGTAGCCGAGTTCTTCAAGCCACGTCGCACTGGACGAGCCGCGCCCCGTCGCATCAACGACAAGGTCCGCGTTGATGATCGCCTCTGGCTCGCCGTCGACACCTGTGCGCACACCCGTCACCCGCTTGCGAGCGGAGTCGGTGGCAAGACCCCGAACGGTGCAATTTTCTATCATGCGTACGTTCGGCAATCCCAGCAGCCGTCGGCGCAGATGGCCTTCGAGCACCGGACGGCTCGCCAGCAGGCCCACCAGATCGCTCTTGCTATTCGCAAGCCTGACGTTGTGGCCGATCCAGATCACATCGTTGGCTACGTCACCGATCAATCCGCCGCTTTGCGCGACCACCTCGGCGTTATATCCCGGGAAGAACGCCTCGAGTACCGCGCTGCCGCGCGCAAGCAATCCATGGGTGTGACGACCCTGTGGCACGCCCTTGCGCGGGAGGTCCGCCGCCGGAAACGCATCGCGCTCGAGCACGCTGACGAGCGTATAGAAATCCGCCAGCGCGCGAGCGGCCAGCAGCCCGCCCATGCTGCCGCCGATCACGATCGCATGCTTTCCCAGATGCTTCATCACACACCTCCAGTCCATTTCGTAAACGAGTCCGACGATCGCCGTTTGCAGGAATGGTAGGATCGCCCCGTCCCCTAAGCGTCCCCGCACGCCATCATGGAGGTCGCCCGCCATGGCTCTGTTGAGTGTCCGGACGCTTGGATTCCCGGAGATCCGTCGGGACGGTGAACTGTGCCGGTTGACGCTGCGCAAGGGCCTGGCCCTGCTGGTCTACCTGGCCGAAGCGAACGGTCCGGTCGGACGCGACGCTATCGCCACGATGTTGTGGCCGGAGGCCGCCGAGGAGGTTGTGCGGGCGCGGCTGCGGCGTCTGTTTCATCGCCTTCAACTCACACTCGGCAACGACGTTTTCACCACCGACAGGTCATCAGTTCGCCTGTCGGCAGCGATCGACCTGCGAGTGGATTCCCAACTGTTCGAGCAAGCCTGCGACCGCGGCGATTTCGAGCGGGCGTGCCGCTGCTATTCCGGCGACTTTCTCGAGGGTTTTTCGCCTGGCGACTGCCCACAGTTCGACGACTGGGCTTTTTTCCGGCGGGAGGCCTTGCGCGGACGCGCGATTCAGGCGCTCGAGCGCGTGGTGCATGACAGGAATGCGAGCGGTGACTACGCCGCCGCAGCCGCGCACGCCGGCCGTCTCGTCGAACTCGATCCGCTCAGCGAAGTGTACGGACGTCACCTGATCCGCAACCTTCTGCTCGCCGGCGATCGCACCACGGCCGAGCGGCACCTCGAGGCCCTGACGCGACGCCTTCACGACGAGCTCAACGTTGCCCCCGAATCCGCAACCCGCGCGCTGTTGAATGCCGGCGCAGCGTTGCCCATCGAGGAACCGCCGTCAACGCGCTACGCCAGCGGCGGCGGTGTCCACCTGGCATTCCAGACCTGCGGCGCCGGCCCCATCGATCTTCTGGTGCTGCCCGGCTTCGTGTCTCACGTCGAACGGCTGTGGGAGGAGCCGCGGTGTCGGGCGTTCCTGTCCTCGCTCGCCGGGATGGGCCGTCTCATCCTGCTCGATCGTCGCGGCGTCGGACTCTCCGACCGAGTCGGCTTCAATCCCAGCGTCGACGCGACCGCGCAGGACATCGGCACCGTGCTGGATGCCGCCGGCAGCCGCCGAGTCGTGCTGTTCGGCGCGTCAGAGGGTGGGCCGGCATGTGTCAGGTTTGCCGTGGATCAACCGGGCCGCGTCGCTGGCCTCATTCTGTTCGCCTCGTTGGCGAAGGGAACCGCTACGCGCGACTATCCCCACGCGCTGCAGGCCAGTCAGTACGAGATGTGGCTGCAGCAGCTCGTCACAGACTGGGGCGGCCCCGCAGGCATCGAGACATTCGCGCCGAGCCTGTCTGGCGATCCTCAAACGAGAGCATGGTGGGCCGGCCTGCTTCGGGCGGCATCAAGCCCCGGAGCCATCAAGGGCGTGCTCGAGGCGTTGCGCGACATGGACGTGCGGCATCTTCTGAGGCAAATTTCGATGCCCACTCTGGTGCTCCACCGGCGCGACGACCGCGCCGTTCGCATCGGCGCGGGCCGGTATCTCGCCAGCCACATCGCGCGGGCACGGTTCGTCGAACTCGACGGAGCGGATCACTGGGCCTTCGCTGGCGATCAGCAACCCGTCTTGAGCACCATCAGGCAGTTCATCGACAGCCTCGCTGAGTAACTGGACACGACAGAGGCAGCACGAGACGTTACAAGCCGCCCGCTCGAAATCCATCGCAGGCCGCGTGGCGAATGACTGGTGATGGCCGCGCGCTGCCTCACGGGTTGACGCCACCATCTCGGCGACACCGGGTCAATTGCAAAAGACAAATTGCGACCTTCATGGACGCTCGATTACCGGTCACGCGCGACCTTTGGGCATTCAGAACCTGAAGATCAAATTCAGGCTCGGACCGCCGAAGCGTAGCGTCTGCACGAGTTGATCGCCCGATCCGTAGAAGGCCAGATACCGATACGTCAGACTCACGTCGCCCCACTTCATCGCGTAGCCGAGCCCCGCCATCGCCTGCCACGTGAACTTCGACGTTCCTGCACCCACGTCCAGATAGAACGGCACGTACCAGCGGCCGCTTTCGGTGATCGACAGGCGTCCCCGCACGCCCGCGAAGCCATCGAAAATGTTCTGCACCTGCGATAAATCGAACTGCCGGTTCGCACCCCCGCCTGTGCGCGTGGTCGAGGCAGTTGTCGCGTCGAGCGTGCCTTTCGCGCCAAGGTAGCGCATCCCGACAATCGCATCGACGTAGCCCCACGATGGTCGCATCACCGTGTGGCCTCCACCAATTTCGACCAGCGTGCCGCGGAAACTCGTCTGGACGCTCTGCTGCGTTTCGCCTGGCCCGAACAAGCCGGTCGTTGCATTGACCGCACTCTCGTGGCGTCCGAAGTTCAGATAGACTCCGTCCCCGAAGAAACTCCAGTCGCCCTTACGCGCTTCGCCCTGAATCATGAAAGCGAATTTGAGGTTCTGCAGGTAATCGTATGGCCCCGTCGACGCATCGGCGCCACCGCCAGGCAGCGAGAAGCGCATCGTCCCGTCTACGGACGGCAGCCACAGGTATGGCGCGACGGCGAATTGCCAGTGTTCATCCTCATCGCTTCTGGTCGACGCAGCGTTCGACACCCGTGCGAACGTCGCGACGAGTGTCAGGGCGGCGATGCATCCATAGTATCCGCGCATGAAAGGAGTCTCCTCTGCTTCCATCCGTTTGAACCCGCCGGCCAGCCTGATCTCGTTCCGACCTGATGAATGTGCAGCACGCGTGAATCACGGGGCCTTGATCTTGCTTTCGAGCGTCTGTCCTCGCCCAGGTGCCTCACAGGCGCGACTCGCCCTCGTCCATGTCAAGGAGTAGCCCTGTCGTCTATCACGCGCCTTGCAGCATTAAAGGCTGCCGTGAAGGCGTCGTCCTCCAGGCTGAAAACGCGGTTTCCCTCGGCGACAAGCCGAATCGGCACGCCTACTGGTCTTTTCGGGTCTGCCGTACAGATGCTCACCTCTGCAACGAAGCCAACGGGAGGACCATACGTGAACTCGCTTGAAACGGCCCGCACAGACTCCAGCTTCACAGTGACTTCAAAGCCATGGTACGAGTAAATTTTCTCCATTGATTCACTCCCAGACGGACTCCCGGCCCGCTTTCCCGGCAGTTACTTCGACGCGCTGTAGATTGAATTGGCGTTGCCGGATAGTTGATGAAGTGAGACATACCGTACCGGAAACTCACGGCTAAGCTGCAACCTCGCGGACCACCGCGTCACCTGCGGCATGAACTGCGGGGGCGCAACAGCCGTTGTCGGCTCACGCGATACTGAGGTGCTGACGAGAAACCAGTAGATGTAACAAATATCGCGGCCGATAGCATGAATTCCATGGCACTGCCTCGTTGGATGCATGGTCCACGTAAGCACAACCCAACTCCTGCAACATGCACAAACGAACGCAAGATCGTCATATGAAGGGAAGCGAACCTAGCAGGATCAACGTTTGGAACGTCCAATCAGTTTTGATCACGTGCTTTTCGCTCAATTGCGTGACTATCGGAGGATCCGCGTTATCTTGCAACATGCTCTGTGAAAGGCTGCCAGGCTCAAGGATATTCGACGAACGATACAGACAGATCCAGTCACGCCCGCCGGGTATAGACAAGTCCGTTTCGGACATCCAGCTTGCCCCACACTTGCAACATCGATAGATGCACACATCGATCGGCGCGTGAGCTAACGGCCGCAATCTGGTCGGCGCGCAAGACCTTTCCAGCTGTGAATGTGGACTTGATCTATCGCCGAAAAGCAGTGCTTCGCAAGCGTCACAAAACATGATAAGTAGGATTGAACTAATACGAAGAGGTCAGTAACGTCGCGCCTGCATCTGTGCCCTCGCAAGCATCAAGCGGCTGATCTTCTTTACTTCCAGCATAGACAGCAGGCCGCCAAGACCAAATGAATGCTGTGGAGATTAGACCGTCACGCAATCCTGGCGAGCCTGCAGAAACGCCGCGCGCTTCATCCAGTGACATCTCGTGATGGACAGCCCCTTACCGCCAACGTTATCCTAATCCAATCACCTGGCCGACTCATTTGATGGAAACGAAAGGTCAGGGTACCCGTTCAAAGTCTATTACCGTTGTACGTGAATCCCACACCCTACAGCGGCGGCATGCAGTCATGCCGTCGTGTCTAATATAGACTCTAAGCTGCTCTCTAAGGATGAAACATGCGGGCTCGGCACAAAGAGCTTGTCGAAAATCTTATTAATTAATTGCTCACGAAACGGCAACACCCCGACCAGATTACCGTTCCGCGGTATACGACTCTTTCGCCTATCTTGGTATAACGATCACGACGCGATGCGGTATCCGTCCGACTCCCGCATAAGAACCAGGAACACTGTCACTGCTCTTTTTTCTTCCAGAATCCGGCGCACGACATTTTCATTGCTAATCGATCAGGTTGGAGAATCGAATGCGATTTATCAGGATCGGTGATTTCGCTCGCATCGCTGGGCCGACGATTCGTCAACACGTTCCAGCAAGTTCTCCAATCGTTGTTTCTGGGTTTCTGCAATCCCAAAAGTTGTGGAGAGCTCAAGTACGCGTCGTCGCCAGTAGCTTCTCGGAAAAACCCGGCTTGCGCTCTCATAAAGAAGCACCGCCTCGAGGTGAGCGATGGCCGCATCGACATCACGACAGGCATAAGGACTTGCATTACGTCGAATTGGCCTAGTTCGTGGCATAACCGGGCTTCAAGTTCGTGGAGTTTATTCCAGATTTTGCGATGTCATACATTCCGCAATATTCGGGAAGTAAGACTCACAGATGATCGCTGATTAACTGCTGAGGATCTTCGGAAGACATACGGTCGACGTCCATCTTTCCGCGTCGCAATGCGAACTGCCGTGCATCCACCGGGCTGGAGAAATGCCCCAGCACAGGAGAGACCCGTTCGCTTCCGCTGGGAGGCCGCACGATGTACATCGAGGCATACGACCCGTCGTCATAGGCGGCAAGCGCCTGAAGGCTATACCCGAGATACAAGGTCTTTTCGCTGTTCATTATCTCTCTCTGTTCGACATAATGGACGAAAGCCAATCAGAAGATTATTTGTGGATCCCGATCCTTCTCGCATTCAGAACCAGCGCCGATCGTGACAACCAGCATTCCACCCAGAATAAATAGGATTGCTTATAGCCTGTTTTATTATCTTTAAGAAAGACAATACGTTGCACGTAGTCACGTCCTCGCGGCCGAGTCAGTCATGCGCATAGGTGCAAGACGTAAGCAAGTACTGAATTGCGGTTCATTTCTTCCAATTCTTTCGGCAATTTTAGCCGCTATTCATCCGATGATCACTTGACAACGGTAAAATAGTTACACCATCGTACTAATGGCGCGTTTTTGATGCATATTTTCCGCTTCATCATCGGTGCGTGAGGTAGAGTCACTTCATATCAATCCCGCTGACTGTGCTCACGCGCATTTTTTATGCGTGCCTCATCTCTCAGCCCTAATCGACATACCCTCCGAAAGTCAGGGTTTCTCGAGCCGGCCCATCGCGGGCCGGCCTTTTTCTGACTCCTTTTCCATCGACCTGTGTCCATCCAGTCCCGCATCCGCGAGGCCGCAGTAGACCGCAGGATATTGGACCTCAGTCCAATATCCTCAAAAGGAGCAATCAAGCGGCTTGGAACCGTACCTGTTCATTACCCTGGTACGTGTGCTGTGATGGTCTCGTGCCGTGCGTGGTTCGATCGTCGGAACTCGCCGTGACTTGCAGGAATCGCTCGAATTTGCTGCGCCGGCTTTCAACGCGCTATAGATTGAATTGGCTCTGCTGGATGATTCATCAAGCGAAACACGCATGACCGGAAACTCGCCGCTCGATCGCGACCTTTCAGATCACGCATCACCGGCGTGAAAAGCTGCCACGTTCAAGATCTCGACGAGTGATATAAACAGAACCACTCGTGCTCGTTTGACACAGACGGGTCCGTTTCGAACATCTATTTCGCCCCACACTGGCAACCGTGATAGATGCATACCTTGATCGGCGCTTGACCCAACGGACGCAATCTGATCGGTGTGCCGTACCTTTCCAGTTGCGCACGTGGATCTGATATGTCACCGAAAAGCAAGGCGTCACAAGCGTCACAGACGCATGACAATAAGGATCGAACCAATACAGACACCTGAATCGGTGCCTCACCATGAAAGTTGTCACGCGGACAAGCGACATGGATCGTTAAGTATTTCGCCACCATCAGATGGCGTGCCGTTCGGCTTCGCGATAAGCTTTGGTCGGTAGCCTCGCATCGACACAGCAATGTCTACGACTTCCATTCAGGTCGCTTCGAGAACGACAACGGAACGTGCTCGCACATGGCACTCTTCACTTTCATCCGAAACGCCGTGCATAAGAGCGATGTCTTGAGGGCTTTCCAACGACGTGTCTACGATCCGTCGCCAGATTCTCCCGTCTGACGCGGGAAGCGCCACCTGGCGCGAGCAATCATGCATGTTCAGAACCACGTGCAACGGCGGTTCTCCAGGTGCCTCCCCACCGAGCGTGAAGGCGAGGAGCCTGGAATTGTGGTCATGCCACTCCGGCGAGTTCAGCCGTTCCCCATGCCAGACCACATCCGGCAGTGTGTGACCCGGAGATGGTGTCCCCGTCAGAAAACGCCGACGGCGCAAACTCGCGTGTCTCTTTCGCAGCGCAATCAGTTCGCCCACGAAACGCAGCATGTCCGGTTGCTCTTCTGTTGATCGCCAGTCGAACCACGACATGTCGTTATCGTGGCAATAGCTGTTGTTGTTGCCCTGCTGGCTGCGCAGCACTTCGTCTCCGGAAAGAATCATCGGGACGCCCTGACTCAGGAACAGCGTAGCCATCAGATTTTTCGCCTGCTGGCGGCGCAGCCGAAGAATCGAAGAATCGTCGGTATAACCTTCGGCGCCGCAGTTCCACGACAGGTTGTCATTGCTGCCGTCACGATTTGCCTCACCGTTGTCCTCGTTGTGCTTCGTGTTGTAGCTCACCAGGTCGTTCAGCGTGAACCCGTCGTGGCATGTCACGAAGTTGACGCTGTTGATGGGAAGGCGACCATCGTCCTCATAGAGATCCGCGCTTCCTGCCATGCACATTGCCACGTCCCCGATGATGCCCACCTCGCCTCGCACGAAGCGGCGCATCACGTCCCGGTAACGGCCGTTCCATTCCGACCATGCCATGCCAGGAAAAGCGCCCACGTGATAAAGACCGCCCGCGTCCCACGCTTCTGCAATCAGCGGCACACGCGAGAGCACACGAGACGATTCGATCGCCCACGGCAGCGGCGGATCGCTCATCAGTTCGCCGTGCTGGTCGCGCGCAAAAACGCTCGCCAGATCGAAACGAAAACCGTCGACGCCCAGTTCTTCCACCCAGTACTCCAGACAATGAACGATGAACGCCGTGGCGAGCGGATGATTGCAATTGACGGTGTTTCCGCAGCCTGTGTAGTCGCGGTAGTGGCGCCGATCCGCGCAGTCGAGATGATAGAAGATGTCGTTGGCGAAGCCTTTGAAATTGATCACTGGCCCGGTTTCGCCTGCTTCCGCCGTGTGATTGAACACTACGTCGAGCAGCACACCAATGCCGGCCTTGTGCAATGCATCGGTCAGCGCACGAAATTCCTGCGGCGCGCGGGCGGGATCGACGCAATATCGCGGATGCGGGCTGTAGTAGCTGTGGGTGCTGTAGCCCCAATAGTTGGAGAGCCCGAGCGCCGCTACCGCAGGCGGAACGTCCTGCACGTCGAAGGCCATCACCGGCAAAAGCTCAACGTGGGTCACGCCGAGCGACTGCAGGTAAGGAATTTTTTCGATGAACCCGGCGAAGGTTCCTGGATGCCTCACTCCGCTCGATGGGTCACGCGTAAAGCCGCCAACGTGTAGTTCGTAGATGACCGCATCGTCCAGACCATGGAAGACGCGCGTGTCCCCCGACGCCATCGGCTCCGTCACCACAGCCCGGCACGATGCGTGACCCGTGGGCGCTGCACCCGCGACACTGCGCCGCTTCCAGAGCTGGTCGGTCACACTGCGGGCGAAGGGATCGAGAAGTTCGTAGCGCGGGTCGAAAGCCCGGCCTGTCTGCTGCGTATCGTGCGGCCCATCCACACGCCACGTGTAGCAGGTACGTACCGGCAGGTCCTCTACCAGCACATGCCAGTAGAAGTAGCTCCGGTTGCAACCGGGCGAGAGCGTGATGACCTGAAACGGCTCCGGGCTATCAGGACCTGCGTACAGCAGCAGTTCGACCCGCGTTGCGTGGCGGCAATAGACGCAAAAGTTGACGCCTTCCGGCACGACTGAGGCGCCCGGCGGAAAGCGCGATCCGTTGCTGACCCGATAGATCCGCGGCGGCCGTGCCTCAGAGTCGGTCAAGGGGGATACTCACAGGGCGGATATTCCAGATATGTTCGCAGTATTCGCGGATTGCGCGATCGGAGGAGAACTTGCCCGACCGCGCAGTGTTGAGAATCGACATGCGTGTCCAGCGTTGCGTGTCATTCCATGCATGACTCACCCGCTCCTGGCAAGCCACGTAGTCCGCGTAGTCGGCCAGCACGAGGAACGGATCCGATTGCATCAGGTTGTCGACCAGCGGACGGAACAGCTCGCGGTCGCCGCGCGAGAAGTATCCACCTGCGATCAGGTCAAGTACTTCGCGCAATTCATCATTGCCGCCCACGTAGTCCGACGGACGGTAGCCGTCGCGCTTGACCTGCTCCACCTGCCCGGCGGTCAATCCGAACAGAAAGAAGTTTTCCTCACCGACCTCCTCCTGGATCTCGACATTCGCGCCGTCGAGTGTGCCGATAGTCAACGCGCCGTTCATCATGAACTTCATGTTGCCCGTACCCGAGGCTTCCTTGCCCGCGGTCGAAATCTGCTCGGAAAGGTCGGCAGCAGGGTAAATGAACTGCGCATTCTTCACGTTGAAGTCCGGGTAAAACACGACCTTCAGTCGTCCGCCTATAGCGTGATCGTTGTTCACGACTTCCGCCACGCCGTTGATCAGGCGAATAATCAGCTTCGCCATCCTGTACCCCGGCGCCGCCTTTCCGCCGAATACGAAGCAGCGCGGCGCAATAGACCTTCGCGGGTCGCGCCGCAAGCGCTGGTACAGCGTGACGATGTAGAGCGCGTTCAGATGCTGACGCTTGTATTCGTGAATGCGCTTGACCTGAATGTCGAACATCGCGGCGGGGTCCACCGCAATGCCCGTTGCGCCGAGAATCTGCTGCGTCAACGTCTCCTTGTTCGCGCGCTTGACGCCGCGCCAAGCGTCCTGGAACACCGGGTCGTCGGCGTGCGCTTCCAGCGCGCGCAGCCGCGTCAGGTCAGTCACCCAACCCTCGCCTATCGTCGTGTCGAGTAATCGCCCAAGCCCTGGATTGCTGAGCATCATGAAGCGGCGCGGCGTCACCCCATTGGTCACGTTATGGAAGCGCTCGGGCCACAGTTGCGCGAAGTCTCGCAACACCGTTTCCTTGAGCAGAGCGGAATGCAGTTCCGCCACGCCGTTCACGGCATGACAGCCGACCATCGACAGATGCGCCATGCGCACTTTCTTGTCGCCCGTCTCATCGATCATCGACATTCGCGCCACGCGCGCTTCGTCGCCAGGATAGTGGCGACGGATTTCATCCAGAAAGCGCCGGTTGATCTCGTAGATGATTTCGAGCGGGCGCGGCAGCAGGCTTTGAAAGAGCGGCAATCCCCAGGTTTCGAGCGCTTCAGGTAACAAGGTATGGTTCGTGTACGAGAGCGCGTTCCTGGTGATCTCCCAGGCTTCTTCCCAAGGCAGCAACCGCACGTCGACGAGCAGGCGCATCAGTTCCGCGACAGCGATGGACGGATGCGTATCGTTCAACTGCACCGTGAACATGTCGGCAAAACGCGCGATGGGTTCGCCCTTCAGATCGAGCAGGCGCAGCATGTCCTGCAGCGAGCAGGAAACGAAGAAATATTGCTGCGCGAGGCGCAGCCGCTTGCCCGCCTCGGGTTCGTCGTTGGGATAGAGCACCTTCGACAGGGTCTCCGATATCACCTTTTCCTGCACGGCCTGATAGTAATCGCCTGCGTTGAAGTCCTGAAGATCGAACGATTCGACGGCCTCGCTCTTCCACAGGCGCAGTGTGTTGCAGGTGTTGACCCGGTAGCCGAGCATCGGTGTATCGCACGCAACACCCTTGACCATATGCGCGGGCGTCCAGTGCACACGGAGCCGCCCTTGCGCATCGTTCGTGAACTGTGTCTGTCCGCCGAAAGCGACGTAGTAGGCGACGTTCGGACGCACGATCTCCCACGGGTTGCCCTTTTGCAGCCACAGGTCAGTGAGTTCGACCTGTTCGCCGTCGCGAATCTGCTGGTCGAAAATGCCGAACTCGTAGCGTATGCCGTAACCAACGGAAGGTATTTCGAGCGTCGCCAGCGAATCCAGATAGCAGGCCGCGAGCCGCCCGAGCCCGCCGTTACCGAGCCCCGGCTCTTCTTCCAGCGCGAGCAGCGTGTCAAGATCCTGGCCGAGCGCCTGCATCGCGGCGCGCGCACTGGCCTCGATGCCGAGATTAACGAGGTTGTTGCCCAGTTGTGGCCCGATCAGAAACTCCGCCGAGAGATAGCACGCAACCCGCAACTCACGCTCGGCGTAGGTTTGAATCGTTGCCGCCCAACGCGCAAGCATGCGGTCGCGCACGCTGTAGGCGAGCGCCATGTACCAGTCGTGCGGCGTCGCGATGGACAGCGGACGGGCCTGCAAACAGGTGAGATTGTCGAGCACGCCGCGCCGCATCGCATCGGCGTCCAGCCCTCTACGCGCGGAATCGCCGGGGCGGATTTCGCTGGCAATCGTGTCGGCGGCCATGGTGTATCGCTCCGTTATCGGGCGGCGGTCAGTCCGGCCATACCCAGTCCGTGATCTCCGCACGGTCGATGCCATGCGTGTGCGCATAGTTCAGGTTGCTGATGATCGCGTTCTTCATGTCTTCCCTGAGATGCGCGGTGCGTCCTTGCAAACGGGGCACCCTGTCGAGCACGTCGATCACCAGATTGAAGCGGTCGACCTGATTCAATATCGCCAGTTCGAGCGGCGTGTTGATGTTGCCCTTCTCCTTGTAACCACGCACGTGCAGATGCTCGTGGTTGCGGAAGCGATAGGCGAGCTTGTGGATCAACCACGGGTAACCGTGGAAGTTGAAGATCACTGGCTTGTCGACCGTAAAGAGGCTGTCGAATTCCCGCTCGGTCGAGCCATGCGGATGCTCGCTTGCGGGCTGCATCCTGAAGAGATCGACGACATTGACGAAGCGCAGCCTGAGTTCCGGGAGCCGTTCACGCAGGATGGCAGTTGCCGCGAGCGCCTCCTGGGTTGCGACGTCACCGCACGAGGCCATCACGACATCGGGTTCTTCATCCTCGTCGTTGCTCGCGCGACGCCAGACGCCGAGCCCCTTCGCGCAGTGCACGATCGCCTCGTCGATGGTGGTGAATTGCAGATGCTTCTGCTTGTCCGCGACGATCACATTGATGCAATCGGTCGAGCGCAGGCATTCGTCTGCCACGGCGAGGAGCGTGTTCGCGTCCGGCGGAAGGTAGACGCGCGTGACCGACGGACTCTTGTTCGTGACCAGGTCGATGAAACCCGGGTCCTGATGCGAGAAGCCGTTGTGATCCTGGCGCCATACCGTCGACGAAAGCAGAATGTTCTGCGACGACACGGACGCGCGCCACGGCACATGGTTCTTGCAGATGTCGAGCCACTTCGCATGCTGGTTGAACATCGAATCGATCACATGCGCGAATGCTTCATACGTATGGAAGAATCCGTGACGCCCGGACAGCAGATAGCCTTCGAGCCATCCCACCAGCGTGTGCTCGGAAAGCATTTCCATCACCCGGCCGTCGCGAGCGAGTTCCCCGCCGTCCTCATCTTCCGGCAGCATGTCGGCCATCCAGACCTTCTTGCTGACCTCGTAAATCGACTGAAGGCGGTTGGAAGCCGTTTCGTCGGGGCCGAAAACGCGAAAGGTATGCATGTTCTCGCGCATCGTGTCGCGCAGGAATTCTCCGAGCGGCCTGGTGTTCTCCTGCAGCACTTTGCCCGCTTGCGTCACGTCCACCGCGTAGTCGCGAAAGTCGGGCAGTTTCAATTCCCTGCGCAGCATGCCACCGTTGGCATGCGGATTGGCGCTGATGCGACGCGGCCCTTCGGGTGCGAGCGCTCTCAGCTCTGGAATCAGTCTCCCGTTGGCATCGAACAATTCTTCGGCCTTGTAGCTGCGCAGCCAGCTTTCCAGAAGCTCGAGGTTGGCAGGATTGCCGCGCACGTCGGAGAACGGCACCTGATGCGAGCGCCACGAGCCTTCGACCTTGTGACCCCGGATCGTCTTCGGGCCCGTCCAGCCTTTGGGCGTGCGCAGCACGATCATCGGCCAGCGCGGTCGCTCAATATCCCCGCCCGCGCGCGCCCTGGTGTGGATCGCGCGAATCTCGCTTACGATCGTATCGAGCGTACTTGCCATTTTCTGATGCATCTCGGCATGGTCCGATCCTTCGACGAAATACGGCGTGTAGCCGTAGCCGACGAACAGCGCCTCCAGTTCAGCATGGCTGATGCGCGAGAGCAAAGTCGGGTTGGCGATCTTGTAGCCGTTCAGGTTGAGAATCGGCAACACAGTGCCGTCGCGCGCCGGATTCACGAATTTATTCGAATGCCACGCCGTGGCGAGCGGTCCCGTCTCCGCCTCGCCGTCGCCGACGACACAGGTCACGATCAGGTCGGGATTATCGAGCGCCGCACCGTACGCATGTGACAGGCTATATCCCAGTTCGCCGCCTTCGTGAATCGAGCCGGGTGTTTCGGGCGTCACATGCGAGCCGATATGCCCGGGAAAGGAAAACTGCTTGAAGAACTTCTGCATCCCTTCTGCATCTTCGCTCTTGTCGGGATACACCTCTGAATATGTGCCCTCCAGATACGCAGGGCCGAGCACGCCAGGCGCGCCGTGCCCAGGACCCGCCATGAAGATCACATCGAGATCGTCGCGTTTGATGACACGGTTCAGGTGTGCCCACACAAAAGACAACGCAGGGCTCGCGCCCCAGTGTCCGAGCAGCCGGTGCTTCACATGTTCGGCCTTCAGCGGCTCGCGCAGCAACGGATTGTCGATCAGGTAGATCATGCCGACCGACAGATAGTTGCACGCGCGCCACCAGGCGTCGATCAGCCGGAGTTCATCGGAGCTTAGGGGAGTTTGCTGCGAAGCATCAGACGAGGAGTGCTTGTCCATGACGACCTCTCCTTCGGGTGACAACGTTGGCGCTTAAATGAACCAGCCGGGCCGCTTCGCGCCATTGGGCGCACGCTGCATCCGTGATGTTGCCAAGGGAAATGTGCGGGTACCAAGGCAGAATACGCTACCGCGTGTGCAATTCAAGTCGATGTACAAACGTTCATTTTTTCGTCATTCGATAGCCAATCAGCACCTGGATCGTTGCGCGAAGCACCAATCTCGCGGATTCTTCACGTTCCAGGGTGTAGGCGCGTTTGCCTTAACGCCGTGCGCCTACAATAATTTGGGGAGAATACGAGACCCTTCCGATAGAGTCGGCGAAATCCGCTTTGCCCGGAGCCAGGCGGGTGAGATTCACCATGCAGAGCGGTAACAAAACGGTCCGGGAGTTCGGCACCCTACCCCAGAAGCAAAGCGACGAGACGTATTTCGTCATACTGCCAGGTGACACGTTTTGCGATGCAAGTCTGGGGCAGCCTGAGTTTAATACTCTGCTGGTGAATTCATTCTGATCGTTGCCAACCCGAATCTGATGAAACGGACATGACATGCAACAGTGGACTTATGACGAACTGATGCGCGCCGCAGAGACTGAGATCAAACGTCAGCTCGACAAGGCCAATACGGCCTCGGACATGGAACTCCGAAAACGCCATGAATACGCGTTCGGCGTGTACCTCGCATGGGAAGCAATCATGCGCCTTCACCCTGCGGAGCGGCACGCAGAGGATGCACAAAAGTTGCGGGAATTGACGCGCGTCGATCTTTGATCGTTCGGCCTCTGGCTATCCAACGCAGAGTGACCGGCACTGCGGTCACTTGAAGTGATCACAGCGTGTCTTCGAACTGTCTTTTGTGTCGATGAGGAAATCACCTTTATGGTGGCTGTCGCGCTCGCGTTTCCATTTCTGCAATCAAGCCAGCCAATCCGGACGAAATCGCAATAGTCTCTCGATACGCCAATCAATTCGCAAACACACCTGCAAGACGTCATTTCTGAAATCATTCGGTCAGCGAATCGTCAAGTGGTTGCCTATGATTGAATTCAACGCTCGAATCCCTGACAGCCAAAACGTCAGGTGCATCGCTGGACGGCTTTGATCCGCATCGATGGTCCCAGAGCTTGTGCATTGGTTTGGCGCAGCTCAAATTGCTTCAGTCTCGCATCAATGGGAAAGGAGTCGCGCAGATGAATGCTCCCGAGAATGCGGTACTTATCGAGTTGATCGCACCACTCTCCGGCGTGCTGGTACCCATCGACTCGGTGCCGGACCCGGTTTTCGCGCAAAAGATGGTGGGCGACGGCATTTCGCTCGACCCGACGTCGAACGAACTGCTGGCCCCGGCGGCGGGTACTGTCGTCCTGCTTCACGCAGCTCATCACGCAGTCACGATCAAGACAGACAGCGGACTTGAAATCCTCCTGCACATCGGCATCGACACCGTCAGCCTCAAAGGCGAAGGCTTCACGCCACTCGTCGCTCAAGGCGACCGTGTCGCGGCCGGCCAGCCGATGATCCGCTTCGAAACCGATCTGGTCGCGCGCAAGGCGCGCAGCCTGCTCACCCAGATCACCGTCATCAACAGCGATCGGGTCCAACGTATGAAACCGCACACCGGCATCGTCGTGGCTGGCCGCAGCGTGTTGCTCGAAGTCGAACTCAAACAGCCTGGCACGGCGAGTTTCGGACTCGTCCAACTCCATGCGCCGCTCTCGGGCGTGATGGTGCCGCTCGAAACCGTTCCTGATCCCGTCTTCGCACAGAAGATGGTCGGTGACGGCGTGTCCATCGACCCGATCTCCACCGAGTTGCTCGCCCCGCTTTCCGGCAAGGTTACGCAATTGCACAGCGCCGGTCATGCTGTGACGATCACGGGAGACAACGGACTCGAAGTGCTGCTGCACATTGGGCTGGATACCGTATTGCTGCGCGGCGAAGGGTTCACCCCACTCGTCAGGGAAGGCGACAGCGTGGTCGCAGACCAGCCGCTCATCCGGTTCGATCCTGTGGTCGTCGGCGCCAAAGCGGCGAGCCTGCTAACCCAGATGGTGATCGCCAACGGCGATCTCGTGACCCGCTACGTGCCCGCAAAAGGGCTCGTCACAGCAGGTATCGATGCTGCACTCTCCGTCGAACTGGCGGGCGGCGCACTCAAGGAGGTGATCGTGGGCACGTCGCCGGTCTACTCCGACGAAGTCACGCTGCCCAATCCCGCTGGCCTGCATGCACGGCCCGCTGCCGTATTCGCCGCCGAGGCGAAGAAGTACACGTCGGATATCCGCCTGCTGCGCGGTAGCGACACGGCGAATGCCAAGTCAGTCGTGGCGATCATGGCGCTCGCGACAAAGTTCGGTGACAAGGTCCGCGTTCAGGCCACGGGCCCCGACGCGGGCGAAGCGATCAGCAAGCTCGCGCACCTGCTCGTCGACGGCTCGGGCGAGAAGCCTGGCGACGCGCCCGCAGCCGCGCCTGCTGCTCTCCCCGTTGTCGTCGAAGTGCGCGCGACACCCGCCGACGCCAATCAACTGACGGGCGTATCCGCCTCGCCCGGACTTGCAGTCGGCAAGATCGTGCAGTTCCGGCATGACGTCATCGACGTAAAAGAGACAGCCGAATCGCCACAGCGTGAACGGGCGCAACTGGAGTCCGCACGGCATGAGGCGCGTCAGCAGATCGAAGCGCTCAAGGCGAGGCTCACCGATCCGTCGAAGAAGCAGATCCTCGATGCCCACCTCGAACTGCTCGACGATCCCGATCTCAACGACCTCGCGATCGGCCGCATCAGCGAAGGCAAGAGCGCGGGATTCGCGTGGCGCGACGCTTTCCAGAAGCACGCGGCCACGCTCGAGAAGCTCGACAATCCGCTGTTGCGTGAACGCGCCGGCGATATCCGCGACGTCGGCAGGCGTGTGCTGGGGCTGCTTGCAGGCGTCAGGCAGACGCAGATCGAAGTACCTGCCGGGTCGATCCTCATTGCCGAAGAACTGTCGCCGTCAGATACCGCATCGCTGGATCGTAGCAAGGTGCGTGGCTTCTGCACGACGGCGGGCGGCGCCACCAGCCACGTGGCGATCCTCGCGCGCTCGCTTGCCATTCCCGCCATCTGCGGTATTGACGAAGCCGCATTGCAACTCGCCGATGGGACGCTCGTCGTACTCGACGGCTCGCATGGAAGCTTGAGATGCGATCCGGACGCCAAAGATCTCGAGAAGGCGCGGGAGCGCATCGAACGCCAGACGGCACGGCGCCAGGAGGAAAAGCTCGCCGCAGCCGCGCTCGCCGTGACGGCTGACGGCCACCGCGTCGAAGTCGTCGCGAACATCCGCAACGCCCAGGAAGCGCGCGATGCAGTCGCAGCGGGCGCCGAAGGCGTCGGACTGCTGCGCTCCGAATTTCTGTTCGATGATCGCGACACCGCGCCGACCGAAGACGAACAGGCGGCTGAATACTGCGCCGTAGCCGAGGCGCTCGGCCCGGAGCGCCCGCTGGTGATCCGCACGCTCGATGTTGGCGGCGACAAGCCGCTCTCCTACATGCCGTTACCCCGTGAAGACAACCCCTTCCTCGGGCTGCGCGGCGTGCGGGTGAGTCTCGACCGTCCCGACATCTTCCGCACGCAGTTACGCGCCATTCTGCGCACGGCCGCTATCGGCAACCTGCACGTGATGTTCCCGATGATCGCCACGATCGAGGAAGTACGCGCGGCGAAGAAGATGCTCTTCGAGGAAGCGGGCGATCGCGCGCACAGCGTCAAGGTCGGCGTCATGATCGAAGTGCCCGCTGCCGCGCTGATTGCTGGGCAGCTTGCGCGCGAAGTCGACTTCTTCTCGATCGGCACCAACGATCTGACGCAATACACGCTCGCGATGGACCGCGGGCATCCGAAGCTCGCAAGGCAAGCCGATGCGCTTCACCCGGCCGTGCTGCGGCTGATCGGCATGACGGTCGACGGCGCGCACGAGTACGGCAAATGGGTCGGCGTGTGCGGCGGGATTGCCTCGGATGCGATGGCCGTTCCTGTACTCGTGGGCCTCGGCATCGACGAGCTTTCAGTCAGCGTTCCTGCTGTTGGTTCAATCAAGGCCCAACTGGCGCGGTTGACCATGGACAACGCGCGCCAGCTAGCCACCGAAGTGCTACGTCTTGGCACGGCTGCAGAAGTCCGCGCCCGCCTCGCTCCCTTCGCCGAATAACCGGATCGACCGCAACCATCTTGCACATTACGGGAGGCCAGCCATGTTCAAGCATGCCTTCGGAGTCTTGCAGAAAGTCGGCAAGTCGTTGATGTTGCCGGTCGCGGTGCTCCCCGTTGCGGGCTTGTTGCTCGGCCTCGGCGCGACCGATTTCCATGGTTACGTGCCCGCCATCGTGCTCGCGTTGATGAAAAACTCAGGCGACGTGATCTTCGGGAACCTGCCGCTGATCTTCGCGATCGGCGTCGCGCTCGGATTCACCGAGAACGACGGCGTATCGGGCATTGCTGCAACGATCGGGTATCTCGTCATGACCGCGACGCTGGGCGTGATCGCCAAGGCGGAGGGCATCCAGCCGGACACGATCATGGGTATCCCATCTATCCAGACGGGCGTGTTCGGCGGCATCCTGGCGGGCGCTCTGGCTGCGTGGATGTTCAACCGCTACTACCGGATCTCGCTGCCGCCGTATCTCGGCTTTTTTGCCGGCAAGCGCTTCGTGCCCATCGTGACCGCGATCGGCGCGATCGTGCTTGGCGCACTGCTGTCCGTCGTGTGGCCTCCGATCGGCAGCGCGATCAAGGCTTTTTCGGAGTGGGCCGCGGTATCCGACCCGCGCACAGCAGCGACGGTCTACGGGTTCGTCGAGCGCCTGCTGATCCCCTTCGGACTTCACCATATCTGGAACGTGCCGTTCTTCTTCGAGATGGGCAGCTACCTGGACCCGACCACGGGCAAAGTTGTTCACGGCGACATTACCCGCTTCTTTGCAGGGGACCGCACCGCCGGCATTCTGGCGGGCGCGTTCCTGTTCAAGATGTTCGGGCTGCCGGCCGCGGCGATCGCAATCTGGCACTGCGCGAAACCCGAGAGGAAGGTTGCTGTCGGCGGCATGATGATCTCGGCCGCGCTGACCTCGTTCCTGACCGGCATCACCGAGCCGATCGAGTTTGCGTTTCTGTTCGTGGCCCCCGTCCTTTACCTCATTCATGCGTGTCTTGCGGCGACGGCGCAGTTCGTGGCCAACACTCTGGACATGCACATGGGATTCACCTTCTCGCAGGGCGCTATCGATTTCCTCGCGTTCAACCTGATCGGCAACAAGTCGACCCACGCATGGTATGTCTTCATTCTCGGCCCGATTTACGCAGTGATCTATTACGGCGTATTCCGCTTCGTGATCACGAGGTTCAACCTCAAGACACCGGGCCGCGAGGACGACGCCGTTGAAGCCGCCAGGATCAGCACGGCGGGCACGGGTGGCCGCTCGCGCGAACTCGTCCTCGCGTTTGGCGGCCGTTCCAACATCGAGAGCCTGGATGCCTGCATTACTCGCCTGCGTGTGTCCGTAAATGACCCGGCGCTCGTCGATGATGGCAAGCTCAAGGCGCTCGGGGCGGCGGGCGTCTTACGGGTAGGCAACGGTGTGCAGGCGATTTTTGGACCGCTGTCGGAGAACATGAAGACCGACATGCAGGAATACCTGAAGACGGCTGGCAGCGAAGCCGACCTCGCGCAGCAGGGCGAACCGGCCGTCGCGGCAACGACCGCTCCCACAGCCGCAACGGCCAGCCCGACGCAGAACCCGGCGCAGAAAGCGCGCGCGGAGAAGATTCGCGCGGCGCTCGGTGGCGCACCCAACGTCACGAAGCTCGAAGCGCTTGCGGCGACGCGCCTGCGCGTCGCGCTATCCGACGCATCCAGGCTCGACGCCGCCGCACTAAAGGCAGCCGGAGTTCCCGCAATGCAATCTCTTTCCAACGGAGAGTTCGATCTGATCGTCGGTCTCGGCGCAGAAAACCTTGCGGGTGCGATGCAATAGTATCGGCTGCGGACTTTCTGAACTCGCCTCGTGTGGCCCGCCGATGACGGGCTTGTTGTTCGTTGCATCGGCAAGCGTCGGCCGAACGCCGGCTTTGTGGCTATTCGCTGTCGTGGTCCTTGACCTTGCTCCACCCGGGCCCGGGATCAAACGACTTCGTCGCCTGCGCTTTTCGAAGGCCATGCGTCGGGAGCGGTCGCGGCAACGGCAACAGGCAGCCCATAGGGCATCGCGGCCACAACTATCAGCCCGAGGAGAGTCGGTGCCATCCAGTCAACATTGCCGTAATTTCGCCTGTAAAGACGCGTTAACGGAATCTGCGCTGATCCAGCTGTTGCTGATGATCGCACTCAAAGTATAGGAGGCAGAAGGCACCTTGCTGTTGGTGTCCGTGCTGTGTTTTAACGGAGTCAGTCACATTGGAAGCGTTCGGCGTTATTTTTCGTTTTTCGAAACATTACCTGTTTTGATTCACATCCTTCTCCTGTCGGCGTTTAATCATAGTATTGGCTTCAAACCCTACCGTGCACCTCCTGATGTACTGATTCGCCTGCGAGTACTAATCTGGACTTGCATCCGCCCAGCCATGACAACGCTATGCAGGCGATTCGGCTGGTATGCCTCGATTGTTGGCGCGCGCCGGTGTTTGCGTGTGCAAACGAACAGCTGTCCATGGCGGGATGTTGCCGCAATCTTTCTTCAGCGATTGGGGGCAATCATGATCAGGCAGATCGCGCGACGACTAAGCGTATGCATTGTCATCCTGATGGCGGGATGTCCCGCGAAGCAGCAGGACCAGCAATCGCAGACCCAGCCGGCTTCAGCACCGCCCCCGGCTTCGGTTGCAGCGGCTGCTTCGGTTGCAGCGGCTGCCTCTGTTGCGATCCCGGCGTCCGCGCCAGCCCCAGCGTCAGGCACTCAGCCCGCCGCCACAGCCACGCAATTTGCGCCACAGGAAATCGAAGCGCTGGTTGCTCCGATCGCGCTCTATCCCGATTCGCTCCTGTCTCAGGTCCTGATGGCGTCGACGTACCCGCTCGAAATCGTGCACGCTGCCCGCTGGGTGAAAACACACCGGGACCTGAAGGGCGACGCTGCAGTGAGCGCAGTACAGGATCAGCCGTGGGACGTCAGCGTCAAGTCGCTGGTGGCGTTCCCCCAGGTTCTCGAACCCATGAATGACAAGCTGGACTGGACCCAGAGACTCGGCGACGCGTTCCTCGCCAATCAGAAGGATGTGCTCGACGCGGTGCAGCGATTGAGGCTCCGCGCCCAGCAAGCTGGAAACCTCGCGTCGAACCCACAACAAAAGGTGATTCTCGATGCGCCTGCTGCCGTGGGTCAAGGCGGCCAGCAGGCCCAGGGAACCGGCGCGGCCCAGGCGCCGCAGACCATCGTACGTATCGAATCAACCAATCCCCAGGTCGTCTACGTGCCTTCATACAACCCCACAGTAGTCTATGGCGGCTGGAGCGCCCCCGCCTACCCGCCAACCTACTGGCCGCCTTATCCGGCCTACTACCCCGGAGCCGCGCTTGCGACCGGGTTCGCATGGGGTCTCGGAATCGCAGCCGCAGGCGCTATCTTCAGCAATTGCGACTGGAACAACAACGACGTCAATGTCAACGTCAACAAGGCCGCAAATATCGACCGCAATTTCGACCGTACCAAAGTCGAGGGCGGCAAATGGCAGCACGATGCAGGGCATCGCCAGGGTGTTGCCTACCGCGACAACGCCACGCGCGACAAGTACTCCCGAGGCGTACAGGGTGCCGACGCGCGGCGCGACTATCGCGGACGCGCGGAGGCAGGGGCCGAACGTCCGGGTGCGGCCAATCAGGTGCGCGGCGGCCAGCAAGGCGCCGGAAACCGCACTGGACGCGCCAGCAATGCGGTTGCCGCCAATCGGGCAGGCGGAACGAATACGCCAGGTGCAAGCAATCGGACTAACGCGGCCAGACGCGAGGGCGCAACAGCCAATAGACCCCAGACGGCAAATCGCAACGCCACGACCGGCAACCGTTCACAGACGGCAAATCGCAACGCCGAAGCCGGCAACCGTGCACAGATATCGAATCGGAGTGCTTCAGCAAACAATCGCGCCCAAACGCCGACGCGCGCCGGTGCGACAACGGGATCGGCAGGCTATCGAAACAATGGCTATTCGGGTAGCGGACGCGACACAGCTTTCCAGGGCGTGGGCGCAGGCGGGGCGTCGCAGCGTGACTTTGATCGTGGCCGGTCAAGCGTCCAGTCCTCGAATTTTAATCGCTCAGGCGGCGCAGCACGGGGTGGCGGAGGCGCTCGGGGCGGCGGCCGGCGCTAAGCGAACCATCGTGTGAAGTACAGGTGTTTGCGAGGATGACTCGGCAGCAGGTTATGACTGTCTACGGCTCAGTTTGAACAGGGTTATGACCAGGCGTCAGCACACCGCCTCTACGACCACGAAACTCGCTGTAATAGCGACACGAGAGAACCGGCAATCTTCGTTGTTCCTGACTGGCGGCTCAGTTGCCCACATCCTTGCTTGTCCCGCCGTCCGGAACCGTTTTGACATAGATCACCCGTTTAGTTTTTTGAGCGAGCAACCCGTTCATGTGATCGGAAAGCGACGAGCCCGTGCCTCCGTCCGGTGCATACCCGTTGATCGCAGCGGACACGTCCGTCGCCTGTGGTGACGGTTCCCGTGGCGCACCGATAAGGAAACCAGTCGACGTCAGAAAAATCACCGCACACAATATAAATTCCATGACATTGCCTTAGCGTTGTTGGTGGGCGGGGCGGCAATCGCGCCGGCATTTACTTTCTCCTGCACGACTATCTGAAACGCTACAGCTTCAAGCAATATTCTGCCTTCGCAGGTCAGCCAACTCTTTAGTAAGTTTAGCCACTACGCGACTGTGAAGAAGCGACTTCGGCAGAAAGGCAAAATCCTCTCATGAGGTTCATTTTTTATCGCGCATTCTCTATAGCCATGGAGAATCGATGTTCTCGCTATTGGAGACGACGGCATCTATGGTAGGGATTACGTTGCCTCTTCGCCTGCATCATGCAGTAAGCCGATTTTTTGGGCCGATTGTCTACCTTCGCCAACATTGCGCACGAATAGTGAGAGTGATTCGCAAACGTCTTTTAGCGGCGCTGCAACGTCCAGTCCTTTTCGCCCGTGCCACAAAAAGCGGGATGAAGATTCATCGATTGCCCTTTTGCCGATAGGACAACCGTTACCCGGCGACATGTCCTGCTCCCCTCATGACGCGTGCTTTCCGGCGTCATTGTTGCATCGATCTTCACGCTATTTCCCGTGCCGTGATTTGTCCACTGCGTTGCCTCACCGTCGCTCTTTGTGTTGAGCACATTGGTGAGCGCGACTTTGATCGCGTCAATGTCATTCTTCTTGATATATGACATTGGCGTGTCGTTGAGGAAGTTCAGGTTGCTCGCTTGCGCGGCACCCGTGCTGGTCAATAGCAGAGACGCTGCGATCGCGTGAGCCCAAAGCACCGGCCGTACATACACAAATCTTTGGAATGACATGACGATCTCCTTCTGCCGACAGTTTTCGCCCATTTCGCTTTCGTCTGAACAGCGAGCGATCACGCAAGCGCTGTTTCGACACGCACCCATAGACGCACCGATTCAAGCAGGCCATCGACGCCCAGCCACAATATCTGAACGCCGATGCAAAAGAGCACAAATGCAAATAGACGCATGGCGATTTCGGTGCCAACCGGCCCCAGCAGCCTTTCGATGTTCGCGGCAAAGCGTACGCCTACGACGGACTGTGCTACAACGTCACGCGCCTCAAGGAACTGCTGGGAGAAAGCGTCGACCGCCTGCATTTCGATGAAGCGTGGTATGGCTATGCACGCTTCAATCCGCTCTACAAGGACCGGTTTGCGATGCACGGCGACCCCGCCGATCATGACGCCTCGAAGCCGATCAAGGTATCGATCCTGACACCGGGTGTGGCGCCGCAAGGCGGATTGATGTCGGTCGGCATCCCGGCGTGTATCGTCACGGCGTATCTCGCGCGCGATGGCATCGTCGTCGAAAAGACAACTGGACTTTACGATCCTGCTGCTTTTTCCATTGGCATTACCAAAGGCAAATGGGGCACGCTCGTCAATACGCTGCTCGACTTCAAAAAGGCGAGCCACACAGCACGACACAACTTATCCGTCGGCTCACTCTTGTCCCAGCTCACTGCCGGTAAATGGACGCAGAAAGCGACGGTGCACAAGTAACAATAAAGGTGTCGAGACCATGGAGAGCGCGACGACCAGCGTGACAAGCGACGCCTGGCGCTGATCGATGACACCCGCTGCGAGAGACGCAGCCATCACCACAAAAGCGAACTCGCCACCTTGCGAGAGCAGGATGGCAAAGTAGCCACGTTGCGATTCCGGCACCTCAAACCGATCCGCGAGCAACCACTGCGCAACCGCCTTGATACCGACGAGAGTCAGGACGAGTATCGAAACACGTACTGGCTCTCGCATCAACACACCAAAATCGATAGTCATGCCTACTGCAATGAAAAACAAACCTAGCAGCAAACCTTTGAAGGGCGCCATGTCGACTTCGATCTGATGCCGGTAGTCCGAATCCGCGAGGAGTACGCCTGCCAGGAATGCGCCCAAAGACATCGACAGATGCACACTCTCCATCAGCAATGCGATTCCTACGATCCAGAGCAGCGCGAACGCCGTGAATATCTCAGGAACACGAATACTGGTGATCATGCGCAGTATGACGTGCAACAGATATCGGCCAACGAGCATCACCACAGCAAGCATGGCAAGTGCCTTCAGAGCTACAAGCCACCCCGGTTCCGCTACAGGGTCAGGTATAGCCGGTCCAAGCAACGGCAGGAGTGCAATCAACGGGATGGCTGCGAGATCCTGGAACAGGAGAATGCCAAACGCGGCGCGCCCCGTCGGCCTGTCCATCAACTTCCGGTCCTGAAGCTCGGAGATGACCATCGCCGTCGATGACAGCGAAAGCGCAAGGCCACCCGCCAGTGCGATACGCCACGGCAAGCCCAACAGCAGGAAAACGCCCAGCAACACCACGGCACAGACCGTCATCTGCATTGCGCCGTAACCAAATATGGTCCGCCGCATCTTCCATAGCGCATCGATCCGCATCTCGAGCCCGATCACGAACATCATAAGCACGATGCCCAACTCAGAAAAATGGAGGATCGCGTCGATATCGGTTACCAGCTTGAGCCCCCAGGGGCCGATCATGACACCCGCCACCAGATAACCGAGCACGGCCCCAAACCCAAGTCGAACCGAAAGGGGTACCGCGATCAGAGCCGACACAAGAAATATGACCACATCGATCAGCAGCTTAGTCATGCACGCCTCAGCGGGACGTCGACAGGCTTCGAACTAATCAGGACGGTCTGGCACGGGCTTCTGTTGCGCTTCAAGAGAAACGATCCGATCGCCTATGTCATCGCTCAACTCTGGTTGAGATCAACCAACTCGCCCCGTGGCCTGATCGTTATCACATGGTGCGCATGTGAAGGTAGATCTGATTTTATTCATTACGTGGCCTGGATGAAATTGGACCTTGGTCCAATCACCAGATAGCGAACACGTACTGCCACCCGCGTGGAAAGCAATGATATAAATGCTCCTGAAAACACGTATCCAGCGAATGTCGGACCCCGTCCACGACACGTCCAGGCGCTCCGGACAGATACTCACGGCAAGCCTGACTCCGGCGGGGCAGGAGCACGCATGGTGTCATCGCGTGCGATCGTAGTGGTCGAAAAGCTGAAGCATCAGGCAGGCATAGATCGTCACCGCAAGGAAGAGTCCCATGCGCACGGCAAATGCGGTGTAGACGTCCTTGCCCGCCACGCTATCCTGGACCGACTGGCCGAGCAGGATGATCATCGTCACGAGGCCATTCAGCCAGAAGCCCGGCGAGTAACGCGTCGGGCTCACGCGATAGAGTTTGCGCCCCACCAGCAGACCGAACAGCAGCATCCACAGGAAGAACATCCACACGTGCACAAAGAGTCTGAGTGCAAACCAGAACGCGATGGCGAGCAGACCGCCCAGCAACGTAGATCCGATGAGTTCGCGTGCGGCGCCGCGCGCCGTCGTGGTGCAGCTCTGTCTGCCCAGACTGACGGACTTCATGATGATCGGCATGTAGCTCGCCGGGTCGGTCATCGCGAGCAGATAGGCGGGTATAACCACAAGCACGGCCCGCAGTGCGACACGTACGGCCAGTTCGTTCGGCAAGGCCTTCCGGGCAGGCGGTGGCTGCACACTCGCGGGTTCGGGGAAAATCCCATGAACAAGGAGCGTCATCAGCACCGCGAGCAGAAGCCCTTTTACGAGCGCGCCGACCACCGTCACAGCCAGCTGGAAGTCAGTCGTGCCTGCGGCGGAGATCATCGTCAGTCCAGCCACCAGAAACGTTGCGACCAGATTGTTCCCGCCGCGCAGTCCATAGCGAAATGCGAGAAACAGCATCAGCCCAATGATCAGCACCCCTGCGAGCGCATAGTGCCGAAGCAGCGGGACAAGCAGCAGGCCGCTGCCTGTGGTCAACGCGACTACCAGCGCGAGCGCCAAGCCCGCCCTGAGCGAAGGTGGCCGCGTCTGCGTGGCGAGCAGAAAAACGGCGAACACGGGTGCAACCACGGGAATGGGGAAATCCAATGCGAAACTGATCGCGAGGCAAAGTGCCGTCCCCGTTGCAACGCGCAGCGTACGGCGACCGGGAACGTCGAGCCTGTTTTCCATGGGTGTCGCTAATAGAGGTATGAGACCCAGCTCATCACGCGCAGGAACACGCGCCCAAGTGGATTGAGCGGATTGCCCTGACCCGGAAACGCCATCACTTCAGCTTGCCCGCCGACCCGAAGGTTGTGCAGGCGCACGCGCTCATCCCGATCGAATTCGACGATCACCGGAAAGCGTTGCGCCGGACGCAGCCAGTCGCGGCTGTTCTGCACGGTGGGCAGACTGCCGGGCGGCGTGCTTTGTCCCACGCTCACGCCATAGCCGATACTGCGGATCTTGCCGTTGAAAACTTCGCCGGGAAGTGCGTCCAGCGCAATCTCTACAGGGGTTCCAGGCTGCAGGTGACCCAGATTGTTCTCGGTCATATCCGCGCTCACCCAGACGTCGCGAATCGCAATCAGAGTCATCACCGCACCGCCTGCTGCCGCGAACTGGCCGACCTCGGCACGCAGATCGGTAACGACGCCGCCGGAGCGAGCCGTGATCCGTGTATGCGCCAGATCGAGCTCGGCCTTTTGCACAGCCGCGGCGGCACTGCGCAACTGCGCATTCTCCGTGTCGAGACCGCCCTGCTGTTCACGTGCACGTTGTACCTCGGCACGCGCGGCGGCAACCTGGCTTTGGGCCTGCTCGTGCGTCGCCCGCGCTACCTCGAGGCGCCGAAGGGAGACCGTGCCTTCGTCTTCCCGATACAGCCGTTCGAGACGCTCGCTATCCTGCCGCGCCTTGACCTCGTTGGCGATTGCGGCGCGCAGCGAAGCGAGCGCCGAGTCGATGCCAGCCGTACTCGCACCTACCTGACGGCGCATGGTATCGAGATCGGCCCGCGCGCGATCGGCGGCAATGCGGTATTGCTCGCTGTCGATTTCGAACAGCACGTCACCCGCGTTGACTTCCTCATTGTTGTGCACGAAAACCCGCGTCACCCGCCCCGATACTTCCGCCGCGACGGGCACGACATAGGCCTGCACGCGCGCCTGTTGCGTATAAGGCGTGAAGCGATCGGCGAGCAGATACCAGACCAGACTCACAGCGATCAGGCCGATCACGCACTTCACGGCCATGCCCGATTGATCGGTGGCGGGCGCCGCCGATGGTGCCCCTGACGGCTCTTGCGTCTTGCTGGAAGGCTCGCGCGCGTCGCTCATCGGGATGAACCTGCGGACGGAGTGGCGGCAGCCGACGGCGCGCCCGGTTCGTTCAGCAGGTCTCCCCAGTTGGTGCGTTCCTGCATCTGTGCACGGACCTCGGGATCGACAAGCGGCTGATCCGAGTACCAGCCTCCGCCGAGCGCCTTGTACAGCGCGATCAGACTGCCCACGGCATTGCTGCGATTGACGACGTAGGCGTCCTGCTGGGCGAACAGCGCGCGCTGCGCGTCGAGCACGCGCTGGAAGTCCGAATAGCCTTCGCGATAGATCGTATTCGCGAGCGTGAGCGAGCGGCGCGCCGCCCCTTGTGCATCGTTGAGAATAGTGTCCCGCTGCAATGCGGCGATCAGGGCCGTCGCGGCATCGTCGGCCTCGCGCGCCGCTTCGCGCACCGTGTCCTGATAGGCGAGCGTCAGCTGTTGCAGCCGTGCGTCCTGCACCCGCACGTTATTGACGATCCTGCCGTGATCGAACACGTTCCACGTGACGCTCGGGCCTGCTATAACCGCCAGCGTGTTCGGTGAGCCGGTGAGCGAACTGGCGCTCCATACGAGTGAGCCCACCAGCGACACCGACGGATAGAGATCGGCCTTTGCCACGCCGATGAGCGCCGACTGCGCGGCCATCTGATACTCGGCAGACCGCACGTCGGGGCGACGCAACAGGAGATCGGCCGGGACGTCCTGCAGTACGGCATGACTTACCAGCGGCACCACACCTTGCTTGCCGGACTGCACGTCGAGTTCCGGCAACGGGCCGGGCGGCCGCCCCAACAGCACTGACAGCGCATGACGCGCGAGCACGGCCTGGCTCTCGAGACTGGGAATGCTGCTCACCGTACCCAGATATTGCGTCTTGGCCTGCTGCAGATCCAGTTCGTCGCTTTCCCCGCTCTTGAAAAGCTTTTGCGCGATCTCGTAGCTGCGCTTTTGCAACTGCGCATTCTCACGCGCAATATGCAGCCGTGCTTCGGCGGTGCGCAGCGTGAAATACGTATCGGCGACCTGCGCATGCAACAGCACCAGCGCGGCATCGCGGTTGGCTTGCGCAGCAAAGAACGCGGCGTCGGCTGACTCGATGGCGCGGCTGAAACGCCCCCAGAAATCGAGTTCCCATCCGATGCTGAATCCCGCGCCGTACTGGAAGTAGCCGCCCGAGCGCGTGTTAAATCCGTCCGAGCGCTTGCGCGCCGAGTAAAGCACATCGCCGCTGACCTGCTGCACCTGCGGATAGCGGCCCGCGAGCGCGATGCCGAGTTGCGCGCGGGCTTCGATTACGCGCAGGCCGGCAATTTCAAGGTTGCCGTTGTTTGCGTCGGCTTCAGCAATCAGACGTTCCAGGTTCGCGTCGTCGAATATTTGCCACCACTGCCGTAAATCGGGCTGCGTCGCCTGCTGCGTGACCTGCTCGACCGACGTGCTGCTCCAGTGTTCGCTCCAGCTCTCGTGCTGCGGGTGAAAGTCCGGTCCCACGCGCATGCAACCGTTCAGAGCCCCGGCGAGGCTCCCGATGAGGCACCCGGCGCGAAGTGCCACCATCCCCGATGCGCGCGTGCTAAGCGGCATGGCAAGCTCCCGGCGGCTCACGGCTGCTGCTGGCGCTGACACTGCTGAGGTTCCGGTTCCGGTTGATCTCTTACCCATCGCCAGAACAGCTGGTACCCGACCGCGAGCATCACAGGACCGATAAAAAGGCCAATCACGCCTCCCGTCACCATGCCTCCGAGCGCGCCGATCAGTACCACAGGCATCGGTACGGCGACACCGCGTCCGAGCAACAACGGCTTCAGGACGTTATCGGCAAGACCCGCGACGAAAACATAGACCGAGAAGATTATCGTCGCCGTGTTTGCGCCTTCCGTAACGATCACGAAGATGATGACGGGAATGGTGATCAATGTTGCCGGCAACTGCATGATGCCGATCAGCAGCACGGCCAGCGCAAGCAGCCCTGCACCTGGAATGCCCTTGACGATGAACGCCACGCCGATCAACAGCATCTGGATGAACGCAATCCCAACCACGCCCTGGGCGACTGCACGTACCGTCGAAGTGCACAGGTCCGTAATCTGCGAACCGTTCTCAGGCCCGGAGATACGCGAAGCGATCAGCACGGCGCTGTTGTGCCCTTTCTCGCCATGCGCCATGAAAATGCCTGCGACGATCAGCGCGACGAAGAAGATCAGCAGGCCCGCTCCCAGACCCGTGACCGTGCCGAGCAAGGCGAGGCCCGCGCCCTTGAGCTGCGGTGCGAATCGCTGGGCGAGACCCGTCAGATCGGTCGATGCCTGTGCCCAGAAGTCATACACGCGTTGACCGACAACGGGCCAGCTGGAGACCGATTCGGCTGGCGGCGGAATGCGGAAGCTGCCGCTCTTGAATATCGACATCGCGTGCTCGATCGACTCGGCTACGGCGACGCCCAGCAGATAGGTCGGTACGAGAATGACACCGAATGCCACGACGATGATCAACGTGGCGATCAATCCATTCTTGTTGGTGAACCGGCGCGCGAGCCGCGCCTGAAGCGGATACAGCGTGATAGCGAGGATCAGCGCCCACACCATCAGATTAAGGAACGGGACAAAAATGCGGAAACAGAATACGGCAAGGACAGCGACCAAACCGGCGCGGATCAAAACGTCGAGCAACTCTCTGGACCACAGCTTCTGGGTAGTCGGCGTTGGTAGCATCGGTCTTCTCCTCGCGGTTAGCCGCGCGAGCAGCTTCCAGCAATCGCAACATCAATACTTGATGTCGCGGGCCGTTTGTCGTCCGTGTTGCTTGCTGTGCCGTTTATCCTGCCGGCATTGGGAATTACTTTTCTGATCCGTGGCGCGACATTCCTGTTTCGTATGTCGCGCGCCCTGACGAGTGTCCTGTCGCACATCACGTCCGGCGCGACGCTGTTGCGCCTGCTCTGTTGCCCAGCATGGATCCGGAGAAGTCCACAGAAACGTCACAGCGATCGAAGCGGCAAGCCAATGGGTCCACTCAGGCATGGTGACATCTCCCCTGGATGTGTCCGGGAACCTGCTTTCCTCCACATGACTTGCCGCGGTCGAAGCCTCCCGGACAAGCACCCGCACGCTCAATGATCTGAGCTTTGAGAACTTTTGCGTATCAGACTTCAACGCTTAAAGCATAGTTGCGGAGGAAAACGGTTCAAGCACTTCAACGGCCAGATTCTCAGCCTATACAATCCTGGAGAATTGTTGTATTGGACTTTGATCCAATAACAAACAGGGCGCCGTTGATGTGTCTGCAGCATGGACGGCAACGAACAATGTGTGAGCGCCATCCCGGCGATCTCTTCACGATGCACCATGTCGGAAACCCTGATTCCGCCCGTGGCTGCCGAGGGCGCCGCGCGATAGCAGACCGGATCATCGCGCACGTTGAAAACCAGGCCGATGATATACGCACTGCTTTACATATTAAAGCCGACTACGCCCATTTCCTTTCCGCTACGAAGCCGCGTTTTCCCTCTTGTCGGTACCAGTTGTGGTTGCATACTATGCACTAATAATATCGAGCGCGATTGTGAAGATTGCAGTCGCGGCTCGACGCTCTGCCAATATCGACGTCCGCGTTCAGGCAATCGAAGAGAATCATTTCTCCCAGTCTTAGCTGGAGCGTCAAATGAACAGGTTGCTTACAACCGGCGCGACAACGATGATCGCCTTGATGGGCGCAGCGTATGCGCAAAGCAGTGTCACGCTCTACGGCCTGATCGACGCGGGTCTTACCTATACGAACAATCAGATCATCGGGACAGGCGGCGGACACAGTAACTGGGAAATGACCAGCGGTGCAGTCCAGTACAGTCGTTGGGGTCTTCGCGGCGCTGAAGACCTGGGCGGCGGATTAAAAGCGATCTTCATTCTGGAAAGCGGCTTTAACCTGAACAACGGACAGTTCTCGTCGAACAACCGGATCTTCAATCGCCAGGCCTATGTAGGCTTGTCCAGCCGCGAATATGGTGCGCTCACGCTAGGCCGTCAAACGGACGGCATGGTCGACTTCGTCGCGCCGCTTTCGCTGACGGGAACCGAATTCGGCGGCACGCATTTCGCGCATCCTTTGGACAACGACAATCTGAACGATTCGTTTCAGATCAACAATTCCGTGAAGTATCTGAGTCCGAATTTCGGTGGCCTCAAGTTCGGTGCGTTGTACGGCTTTTCCAATCAGGCGGGAGCGTTCACGAACAATCGCGCCTATAGCTTTGGTATGTCCTATGTATGGGAATCACTAACGTTCGGTGCCGGTTATCTTCAGCTCAACAGTTCCGCGCGCACGCCTGCACAGTTGAATACGAATGGCGCGGTAACCGATACGACCGGCGCGTCCCTGCAAGGCGCGCTCTCGCCGTCCGCGGTTCCTTTAGGCGTGCTGGCCAGCAGTCAGAAGACCTTCGGCGCCGGCGTGAACTATACTTTCGGCCCCGCTGTGGCAGGCTTCGTTTACTCGCACAGCAAATTCGCCCAATTCTTTCAGAGTGGACTGAGTGGGACGTTTCAGAACTTCGAAGGCAACTTTCGCTATGCGCTGACGCCAGCGGTTGAACTTTCGGGTGCATACACCTATTCGCGCGCTGGCGGAAACGGCGGCGGTGGCATTCCCCATTGGAATCAGGTGAGCGCCATGGCCGACTACCGCTTTTCGCGACGCACCGACGCCTACCTTGAAGGCGCCTGGCAACGCGTGAGCCCAAGCGGCACATCGCCATTGGGCGTGGCATGGATCAATGGGGTACGCGCCCCTTCCGCGACGACCAATCAGGTTCAGGCGACGGCCGGTTTGAGGCACCGCTTCTGATGCAGGCAGGAAAAAGAAGGAGTGCTTTCCATGTCGAATGAACGCGAACCCCTGCTTGATCCGATAGACAGAGTGTGTGAGATCGTCTTTGGTGTGCTGATGGCACTCTCTTTTTCAGGTGCGCTCAGCGTCGCCACCGCAGGACACCAGGAAGTCCGGACCATGATGTTCACCGCGCTCGGCTGCAACCTCGCCTGGGGTCTCGTCGATGCCGTCATGTATCTGATACGCGCCGCGACTGAGCGGCGCAGGAAAGCTACGTTGCTCGCGCAACTGCGGGAAACACGAGACAAGCCCAAAACGCATCGGCTGATCACAGATGCGCTCCCGAATCTATTCGCGGCCATCGTCCAGCCCGCGACTCTTGATGCATTTCACCAGGGTCTGCTTACGTTACAGGAGCCAGGCATCCGACTTCGCGGGAAAGACTATGCCGCAGCATTCGGCGTATTCGCGCTCGTCGTACTGGCCACGTTTCCGGTCGTAGTCCCATTCATCTTCATTTCCAAGATTGTGTTGGCGTTGCGTGTCTCGAACTTACTGGCAATCGTCACGCTGTTTATCGGCGGTTATGCGCTCGGCCGCTACACGGGAGGGCGCCCCTTGCTCACGGGTGCAGTAATGGCTGGAATCGGCGTCGCATTGCTTGCCATCATTATGGCACTGGGAGGCTGAATTGTTGCTTCCATTCAGGCGGACTGCACCGAGGCAAGAACGTCATCGCGAAGAGCGCCGGTTCATTTCCGATGGGATTAGCCAGCGTCGTCAAAAGCATTCCGGATGATTCGTCGAAGGCCGATCGTTTGTTGCACGAGCACTTCCTGGATGTCGACCGTGCGGGCGTGAATGCAATCACAGAGATCCTTCACGCGATCGATAACGATAAATTCGCCGTGGTGAACCAAAATGCGGTGTCCGGATTGAGGAAGGCGAACATCAGCGATTTCCACCGAATCCAACGAAAAAGACCGTCGGCCCAGACATCTATGCTTCGTTCTGCGAGAAGGCCGCACAGGTTCGGAACGACCTGGGCCTCCACGATTTCACAGAACTGGACGCGCTGTTTAATTACGCTTACTGGCGCAAAAGCGAGGAGTTGGGCGAGGCCGAAGAATAATGTGGTCTCAAACGCGACCTCGATCTGCGCTAAAGCCCAAACGTCGAGCCTGCGATCACGGCAAAAGTCGCTTGTTGGCCGATGCACGTCTTCGCCTTGATAAGACGGCTACGGGTGCGTACGAGGTAGAACAGAATTCGTGTTGCGTCGTTGTGCCCGCCGAGTCACCTCGTATTCGCAGCCAGATGCCTGCCACACGTCTTGTCTGCGCTCATCCCGAGGATTCTTCCGGTTAGTGCCACAATATGCTGGCACCAGTGTGCAAGCCAATTCTGGTTACGGGGGTGGACGTGATTCACATCGCAAATGCAGCGGCGTCGGCGACGGTGAACAGAAACTTCGTATCCCGGTTTTTCGGGCATTTCGCGTCGGTTCTTGTTGGCGCCATGTTGGCAACAGGTTCAGTACAGGCTCAATCCCCTTCGTTCGACTCGTTTGCCGTGCCCTCCGGCAGCGCACCGCACGATGTCGCGCCAGAGCCTGGCGGCGCCGTCTGGTACACCGCGCAGGCGCAAGGCGCAGCCGGAAGGTTGGACCCGCGCAGCGGCAAGACGGCGCAGATCCCGCTCGGCAACGGATCGGCGCCGCATGGCGTGATCGTCGGTCCCGATGGCGCAGCATGGATTACCGATGGCGGGCTGAACGCGATCGTACGCGTCGATTCGAAGACGCTCGCCGTCGCGCGCTTCCCGTTGCCCAAAGACCGACAGAACGCCAATCTCAACACGGCCGTATTCGACAAACGCGGGCACCTGTGGTTTACCGGACAAGCTGGAATCTATGGTGAGCTTGATCCGGGAAGCGGCAGCATGCGCGTATTCAATGCGCCGCGCGGACCGGGCGCCTATGGAATCTGTGTCACTCCTGACGGCAGCTTGTACTTCGCTTCATTGGCTGGCAGCTACCTCGGCCGCATCGATCCGGTGAGCGGCGCAGCGCAAGTCATCGAGCCGCCAACACCGGAACAGGGAGCGCGACGGGTATGGTCCGATTCAAAAGGACGCGTCTGGATCAGCGAGTGGAACGCAGGAAAGGTGGGCGTATTCGACCCGGCGACGCATCATTGGCGCGAATGGAAACTGCCGGGCTCCGATCCTCATGTGTATGCGATATTCGTAGACGACAAAGACATCGTCTGGCTCAGCGAATGGAGCGCTAATGCGCTAGTGCGCTTCGATCCACGCACGGAACGATTCGAGATGTTTGCGCTGCCGCGCGCACACGCAAACGTACGGCAGATGATGGGCCGGCCAGGAGAAGTCTGGCTGTCCGAGTCTGGCACGGATCACTTGCTGCGCTATCGGTCCAGCGCAGCGGTTGGCGGCAGTAAGTGACGCCCCTGCTACCGCTACCGTCTCCGGGCAACGCCATGACACAAGATTCCGATCCCGGCAAGCCGAAGAGCCCTGGTAGCATGACGCCGCGGCAGAGCCACGAACAGGGCCGGAAATCCGTCCAGCGTGACCGTGAGGCACCGCCCGCGCGCAACCCGACCGCGCCTAAAAGTCGATGGCAGCGGTGGGTACGATACGTATGGGGCCGCAGCGGACGACGCTAGCTGCTGGCGTGCAGAGGCACCCAGAGAGCTGGTCGGCACGTGAGTGCTGTATCAGCGGCGAGCTATAGGCCATTGCCACGAAATTCCAGTAAATTCTGCTGACGGAATTGCCGCCGTCCGCGGAGGTAAGCCACGCTTGAATCAACCGCTAACGACACGCGATGCAAACCGACACCTCATCGTACGCAACGCTCAGACGGATCCCCGCGGGAATCTGGATACTCGGCTTTGTCAGCATGTTCATGGACATCTCGTCGGAAATGATCCATAGCCTGTTGCCCATGTTTCTTGCGGCCGGACTCGGCGCGAGTGCGACCACGATAGGCGTCATCGAAGGCATCGCAGAAGCCACCACGCCAATCGTCAAAATGTTCTCGGGCGCACTGAGCGATTACCTCGGCAATCGCAAGTGGCTGGCGGTCATCGGCTACGGAATCGGCGCGCTGAGCAAGCCATTCTTCGCCATCGCGCCGACCGCGGGCATGGTCTTCGCCGCGCGCGTGGGAGATCGGATCGGCAAAGGTATCCGTGGCGCGCCACGTGACGCACTGGTCGCCGATATCACGCCCGTCGGCCTGCGTGGCGCGGCCTATGGGCTGCGTCAGTCGCTCGATACGATCGGCGCGTTCGCCGGTCCGCTGATAGCGGTCGGATTGATGCTGCTGTGGGCCGACGATTTCCGCAAGGTCTTCTGGGTCGCGGTCGTGCCTGGCGTGATCGCCGTGATGCTGCTGGCGATCGGCATCCGCGAGCCAGCACGTCGACACGACGCGACAAGGCGCAATCCGCTCGCGTTGCACAATCTGAAGAAGCTCGGTCGTGCGTATTGGTGGGTTGCCGGAACTGGTGCGCTCTTTTCACTCGCGCGGTTCAGCGAAGCGTTTCTCGTCCTGCGCGCCATGCAATCCGGCATACCCGTCGCGCTCGTGCCGCTCGTGATGGTGGCGATGAACGTTGTGTATTTCGCATCGGCGTATCCGTTTGGAAAAATGGCCGACACAGTCAGCCATCTTCGCCTGCTTGCTGTGGGACTCGTCGTGCTGATCGCGTCGGATGTCGTGCTCGCGTATGACGCGCACTGGATCACGGTACTGATCGGCGTGGCGCTATGGGGACTGCATATGGGCATGACGCAAGGTTTGCTCGCGACGATGGTGGCCAACGCATCGCCATCGGACCTGCGCGGCACGGCTTTCGGGTTCTTCAACCTGATGAGCGGACTGGCGATGCTGATCGCGAGTGCGTTCGCCGGCGTGCTTTGGGATCGCGTGGGCGCCAGCACGACGTTTCACGCGGGTGCGATTTTCTGTGTGCTTACGTTGCTCGTGATGGAATTGCAGAAGCGTCGTACGTTGCGATGATGTCGCAACCAGTCTGCAGCAGGGCTCGACTAACTTGAGCGGAATGTGATATCAGCTCTTGCGGTCGTCCTACAGACTTCATGAAGTAAATTCAGGTCGACAGCACTCAATGCATTTTCGGCTGACCTATCTGAGACTTCCTCAATGTCGGTCAAAGAGAAAAAGTGAGTGCACGCCGCTAAATATGACCCTATCACTGACGGATGACTTCCATCGGCTTCGTACAGGTCGATTTCAGGTCGGAGTCTGCGAAACTGATCCCAGGCCAGACCGACCGGGATAACTTTGGCCCCGGTCACCTTAGCCAACCCCTGAAATGCCGTAACGAATTTTGCCTGCGACTCCGGGTCATTCTTTCGAGCCCAGGTCATGTACAAATATGGCTTCGCACCGGAGATTTGAATCTCATCGACGAATCTTCGCGCATACTCTTGCATGCTTTTCAATGCACGAAGCGGACGAGTGCTTTGGTCCTGCAACACGACCGCATTCCATTTCTGGGCAGCCAGACGCTTTTGGACTTCGCCTCGGTTCCAATGTGCCGCAAGCGAAGCTCCGCCGAACGCGAGTACATCCGCTTCCACCTGCATACCGGGAATGCTTGCCTGAAGGAGTCTGGCAAGCATCTTTGGCATATCGTTTCTCGTTGTGTAGCTGTTGCCAACAAAGAGGATTCGGAACTCGCTGCTCATAGTCGTGATGGGCTCCTCTGCTTCGTCCCACATGGTACCCCGATTGAACCACGGATCGGTTCAGGTAACGTGGATTTTCCGTTCTGCCAGCGGCGAAGGAAAACGGAGCCGTCTCTTTTAAAGCTGGAATATTCCCACCGTGGCCCGCAACTTTGCGGCTTGCTCATCGAGCGACGCAGCGGCCGCAGCGGCCTCTTCGACCAGTGCAGCGTTCTGCTGGGTCACTTCATCCATCTGCGAAACAGCGCGATTCACCTGCTCGATACCTGTGCTCTGCTCGACGGACGCGGATGCAATCTCCCCCATGATGCCGCTGACACGCCTGATGGACTGGACGATCTCGCTCATGCGTTCTCCTGCGATTGCGACCTGGCTCGTACCATCGTTCACGCGTGCCACCGATGAGCCTATGAGTTCCTTGATGTCCCTGGCCGCTGACGCGCTGCGTTGCGCCAGCGTGCGCACTTCGCCGGCGACGACGGCGAAACCGCGTCCTTCCTCGCCCGCGCGCGCGGCTTCGACGGCCGCGTTCAATGCAAGAATGTTTGTCTGGAATGCGATGCCTTCGATCACGCCGATGATCTCGCCGATCTTGCGCGATTGCTCTGCAATCTCTTGCATGGTGCCGATAACTTCATCGACCGCCTCCCCGCCGCGCCCGGTCGCATCAGACGCAAGGACGGCCAGTTCGCTTGCCTGCCTTGCGTTGTCGGCGTTCTGCTTTACGGTGGCCGTCAACTGCTCCATGCTCGCCGCAGTTTCTTCCAACGATGCCGCCTGCTCTTCGGTACGTTGCGACAAGTCAGTGTTGCCTTGCGCGATTTCGCCCGAACCGGTTGCAATCGAATCGCTCGAACGTTGAATGTCTCGCACCATATCGCTGAGTTTCAGGCGCATTTCAGCCAACGCATAGAGCAGGCTTGAACGATCCGAGGGTGCGAGCCGGATATCCGACGCGAGGTTTCCCGCGGCAATCTGCGCAGCAAACGCCGCGGCATCGGACGGTTCGCCGCCAAGTGCTCGATAAACGCCTCGCGTCATAAACCAGGCCATCGTCCCAACGGAAACCAGGATCACGAGAGAGATACCTATCAGTGTCTTCGCAAGCTTCCAGTAGGCAGCGTCGATGTCGTCGTAGAAAAATCCCGTGCCGATCCACCATCCCCAAGCCGGGATGTCGACCACTCCTTGAAGCTTCGCCTCGAGCGGACCATCCTGAGTGCGTTTGATCAGCACGTCGACGAGCGCAATATGGTTACTCGCCAGACCTTGCTTATATGCCTGGGTGTCGGTCAGATTGCCGTCCGTCGTTTTATTGCCGCCCGTCTTGGTGCCGATCAGGCGCGGGTTGGGATGGACCAGATTGATGCTGTCCGTGTCGGTCACCCAGTAATAGCTTTTGCTATCCGCGTTGAGCTGGCTTAACGCTGTTTTCGCGGCAGTTTGCGCGTCAGCGCGAGTCATCTTGCCGCTCGTCTCCAGGGACTGGTAGTACAGGGTCAGATGCTCGGCCTTCGTCAGCAGCGTGCTGATCTGCGCTTTCCGGCTGTCGATGAGCGCGCGGTCAAGTTGCGAAAGGGCAACTGCAGCGACACAGATAACGCCCACCAGCGCGGCGCTGACAAGAGTAAGGAGCTTGGTCGAGACTTTCATTTAGTCGGGGCACACCTGGCGCGGAAACAGGAAAAATTAACTATCTGGTACATATATCGGATTCTGGGAAGAAAACTTTAACTTTCCGCCGGAAGCGCCTGTGCTCGATCCCCTGCATTGCCCGCTCGACAAAATCCTATGGACCAGGGTGCCACAAGTGCTGTATGAAGAAAGCGCACATACCTCCGGGACTGTGATTTCTCTTCATGCAAGATTCCGCAACTGCGGCGCCCTTACCTTTATGCAGAGATAGGTTCCGCACAGAGAGAGCCTTTGGACGTTCTGTAGGATCTTCCAGTTGAGTACACTTTGGCGCCCCCATGTCCTCTGATCTGCATAGCGAAATTGAAGTGCCACCGTATGTGGTAATAGCCGATGCTCAGGAGGAGTGGCGACCCCGCCCACTGCAGGTCAATGTGCTCGAGGGTTATCGTGCGGGTGCAGTCATTACCAGGCTTGACGGAGGCCCGGTGTCGGGAACAGCTACAGCCTACCCGGTAGGCCTCGGGGACCTGTTCGGCACATTTCAGGCTGCGCTTTCCGATTGTGAACAGCGTGCACGGGATGCCATAAAAGAAGGGTTTCCTGGGTAGCAGTGCATTCAGGCCCGGAAAGGACGCGGCTGCAATGGCCTCGGATTGTGATCGGCCGTAACAACGCTCGTGGCGGATTTCACCGCGTTCGACCCACCCACGCGGTCATACGCACCCAGCCAATATCCTGCTTGTCTCTCAACGAAAGCGTTGACGAGCTCGCGGCCGCACACCCGCGTGTGCCGGAGGTGCTTGTCTACGTCATTGACGGCGTGGCTGTACGTCAACTTCGTTACAATCTTCCTGGCGTTAGCCCGAAGCCTATGGCGACAACAGATCGTCGAAGTTGCCAGGTTCCCTCTTCCTCACACGTACTGACGATGGACATCAAGCACCTGCAACTGTTTTCCGACATCGTCGAGGCAGGCAGCCTCAGCAAGGTCTGTGCATCGCGGGGCATCGCCCAGTCTGCCCTCAGCAAGCTCATCGCGACGCTCGAAAGCGAATTCGGCGCCAAGCTGTTCTATCGCACTGGCCGGGGTGTGATGCTGACGGAATTCGGACAATCCATCATGCCGCGAGTGAAGTCGCTGCTAGGCGAATTCGAACTTCTGAGAAGCGAAATCAGGGATCGCGCAGATGTGCCCAGCGGGCCAGTCAGGCTGGCGCTGCAGGCGTCCATCACGCAGCACATCGTTGGTCCGCTTTTCCGGCAGGTGCGCGCCGACTTTCCGAAGATCGAACTGCGATTGATGGAAGGCTTCGCGGGCAATATCGAAGACGCGCTCGCGACTGGCCGCACGGATGTGGGTGTCTTCTCGCGATATGGCGACCGTCTCCACAAGACGGACGAACCGCTCGCTACCGACGAGCTCTACCTGGTTGCCCCTGCAGGGGACCCCAACATCGCCGAGCCGAGCTGCCGCTTCGCACATGCCGCCGCTCTGCCGCTCGTGCTGCCCGGCGCGCCCGACGGGTTTCACATGATGCTGCTGGACGAGGCGAAGAAGGTGGGCGTATCCCTGAACACCCAGATCGAGGTCGATTCGCTCACGGCCATGCGCGAGGTCGTCGCCAATGGCGCCGCGTACACGATCCTCACCCGGCAAGCCGTGGAAGTCGACGTTCGACTCGGGCGGGTCGGGGTCAGCCGCATCGTCGACCCCGTACTGACACGAACATTGGTGCTGGCCACCAGCACCCAGCGGCCGCTAACGCACGCGAGCCGCACAGTCATCAACCTGATCCGGAAGTTGACGCAGAACAGTGCACCCGCCGAACCGCAGGTTACGACGACAGGGACGCCTCCCGCGAGCACGCGCCGTCGCAACACGCGGTCATGAGGTGCAGGTCTCCGCGCTCGCGCGTCTGTGCAAGAGGTCAAGCGCAACATCGACGATCATGTCCTCCTGACCGCCCACCATGCGACGTTTGCCGAGTTCTACCAGGATGTCGACAGATTTGATTCCGTACTTCGCTGCGGCCGCCTCGGCATGCCGGAGAAAACTGGAATACACGCCAGCGTAGCCCAGTGCCAGCGTTTCGCGGTCGACGCGCACGGGCCGGTCTTGCAGCGGCCGGACAATGTCGTCGGCGGCATCCATCAGCCCGAACAGGTCGCAGCCGTGGTCCCAGCCCAATCGGTCGGCGGCGGCAATGAAGACTTCCAGTGGCGCGTTACCCGCGCCCGCACCCATTCCGGCCAGGCTCGCATCGACCCGGTCGCAACCTTCCTCCACGGCAACGATCGAGTTCGCGACGCCGAGCGACAGATTGTGATGCGCATGAATGCCCACTTCCGTGTTGGCGTCGAGCACGTCCTTCAACGCGCGAACCCGATGACGGACATCCTCCATGCCGAGCGCGCCGCCGGAATCGACCACGTAGACACAGGTCGCCCCATAGCGCTCCATCAGTCTGGCCTGCTCGGCCAGCTTCGCCGGCGCAGTCATGTGACTCATCATCAGGAAGCCTACCGTGTCCATGCCGAGGGCACGCGCGGTCTCGATGTGCTGCTTCGCGACATCCGCCTCCGTGCAGTGCGTCGCCACCCGGACTACACGCGCGCCCGCGGCGTAAGCTTCCTTCAGGTCGTGGACGGTGCCGATGCCCGGCAGCAGAAGTGTGGCGATCTTCGCCTGCTTCACGACGCCGGCAACGGCCTCGATCCATTCGAGATCAGTGTGCGCGCCAAAACCGTAGTTGAAGCTCGACCCCTGCAAACCGTCGCCATGCGCGACTTCGATTGAGTGGACGCCAGCCTCGTCCAGCGCCCTGGCGATCGTCCTGACCTGCTCCACGCTGTACTGATGACGGATGGCGTGACTGCCATCGCGCAGCGTGACGTCGGACACGTAAATCTTCTTGCTCATGTTCGGCTCCTTCAAATGGCAGTCACAGATCGTTCAACGATGCTCGCGGCAATCCGGCCCGCGATCTGCTCGGCTGTCGACAACGCCGCGCTGGTCATGATGTCCAGATTGCCGGCGTAAGCCGGCAGGTAATGCGCGGCCCCTTCGACTTCCAGCAGCACTGTGGTCTTGAGACCGTCCATCCGGCCGATGCCGGGCACGTTCAGGTTATGCACGCGGTCGAACTGGACCTCCTGTTTGAGCCGGTAGCCGGGCACGTAGCGCTGCACGGCCGACGCCATCTCCTCGATGGACGCTGCCACCCGCGCCTCATCCGTCTGTTCGCTCAGGCAATAGACCGTGTCGCGCATCATCAGCGGCGGTTCGGCCGGATTGAGCACGATGATCGCCTTGCCGCGCCTCGCGCCGCCCACCGTCTGGATCGCCCGGGAGGTGGTCTCAGTGAATTCGTCGATGTTCGCCCGGGTGCCCGGTCCCGCCGAGCGGCTGGAGATACTGGCAACGATCTCCGCGTAATGGACGTTGGCCACCCGTGACACGGCGGCCACGATGGGAATGGTGGCCTGTCCGCCGCAAGTAACCATGTTGACGTTCGGCGCATCGAGGCAACTGTCGCCATTGACGACGGGCACGCAATAAGGTCCGATCGCTGCCGGCGTCAGGTCCACCATCCGTATGCCGGGCTTGCGTTCGCGCAAAAAGCGGTCATTGGCGATGTGGGCGGCGGCGCTGGTGGCGTCGAAGACAAGTTCGATGTCGGAGAACGCAGGCAGGCGAGCCAGTCCCTCCACTCCTTCATGCGTGGTCGCCACGCCGAGTCGAGCCGCGCGCGCCAGCCCTTCCGATTGCGGATCGATGCCGACCATGGCCGCCAGCTCCACGTTGCGTCCATGTCGCAGGATCTTGATCATCAGGTCCGTGCCGATGTTGCCGCTGCCGATAATGGCAGCCTTGACCTTTCTCGTTGACATGCAGTGCTCTCCCGTTCAGTTGGCGGAAAAGGCCGTCCGGACGACGCCCAGGCCCGCGATGGTAGTTTCGATGAGATCGCCCGGTTCGACGGTGACCATGGGCCCAAGCGCGCCCGTCATGATGACGTCGCCCGCCTGCAGCGGCCGGCCGACTTCCGCCATCTTGCGGGCCAGCCAGAGCGCGGCATTCAGCGGATGGCCGAGGCAGGCAGCGCCCACGCCTAGCGAGACGACCTTGCCCTTGCGTTCCATCAGCATTCCGCACATGCGCAGGTCCACCTCCGACAACTTGCGTGGCTGGGTGCCGAGCGCATACAGACCGGACGACGCGTTGTCGGCGACCGTATCCAGCAAGCGGATGTCCCAGTCCCGGATCCGGCTGCCGACAATTTCGACGGCGGGCAGAACGTAAGCCGTGGCCGAGATCAGTTGCGACAGCGTTACCTCCTCGCCGTCCAGATCGCGCTCCAGCACGACAGCGACTTCGGCCTCGACCTTCGGCTGCAACACGCGGCCCGGCGCCACTTCTTCGTCGGGGGCGAGTTCCATGTCGGCGAAGAGCATGCCGAAGTCGGGTGCGTCGACGCCGAGTTGCTGCTGCACGGACTTCGAGGTCAGGCCGATCTTGCGGCCCGTCAGACGGCGTCCGCTTTCGAGTGCGTGGCGTGTGTTGATATCCTGGACGGCGTAGGCGCCTGCGATACCCATCCCGGCGAGTTCGTCCCGCATCGGCGGGATTGGCTTTCGCTCCCGGGCGGCATCGCGAAGCGATGTCGCCAACCGGTGCAGCACGGTGCTATCCATCGTCATGATCGGCTCCTCAAAGCGGCGGGTTCAGGTTGTCGGCGCATGCGAAGACGAGCTTCCATGGTTTCATCACGATCCCGCGGAACAGCGACGCCTGCGCGAACGGGTCGTCGGCGGCGAGCCTGGCCGCTTCGCTCTCGTTGGCGACCTCGTAGACGAACAGCCCGCCGCTGCCGTCGGCGAACGGGCCGGCGACGACCAACCGTCCCTGTTGCAACAGATCCTGCAGGTACGCGCGATGCGCGGGCCTGAACTGGGCGAGCCGCTCAGGCTCGTTGGCGTATTCGATAAAGGCTGCGAATTTCATGTCAGTGGCTCAGTGAGAAAGGAATCCGGTGGAAATCCAGGGCACGGCGGCGACCACCAGCGTCCCGACGATCAGGGAAACCAGATAGCGCCAGATGTGGCGCGCGCCGTCGCCCGGCTTGGTGCGGCTGATCGCGCAAGCGGCGTAGTAGCCGACTCCAAACGGTGGCGCAAACAGGCCGATGCCCATGGCTAGAACCACGACCATCGAGTAATGCACCTCGTGAATACCGAGTTGCCGCGCAATCGGGAACAACAGCGGACCAAACAGGACAATGGCTGGAATCCCCTCAAGCACACTGCCGAGCAGGACGAACGCCACGATGGAAACCGCGATGAACGCAGCAGCGCCGCCCGGTAGCTTCGCCATCGCGGCGGCAAGGTCGCTCGCAAAGCCTGACTGCGTGAGCGACCAGGCCATGCCGGTAGCAGTCCCAATGATCAACAGGATCGCGCCGGACAGCGCCGCGGTATCGACGAGCGCCGGCCAGATCCGCCGGACGTCGAACTTCCGGTACACAAGCAGCCCAACGACGATCGCGTAGACGATGCCGAGGGTCGACACCTCCGTCGCCGTCGCCACGCCCTCCACCACTGCCGCGCGAATGACGAACGGAAGTGCCAGAGCGGGGAACGCCACCAGCAGACTCTTGCCGACCGCTCGCCAGCTTGCACGCGGACTGCATGCGGCGCCCGCCTTGCGCGAGCGCCACCACACCACCCCTGCGAGCATCACGGCCAGCACGACGCCCGGCAGCAGGCCGGCGGTGAAAAGGTCGGCAATGGAGATGCTGGTGACGGAACCGATGGTGATCAACACGAGGCTCGGCGGCACGGTCTCGGTCTGCGCGCCGGTGGCCGCGAGGAGCGCAAGCATCTCGCCGTCGTCCGCGCCGCGCTTCTTCATCTCCGGAAACAGCGCCGGCGCGACGGCTGCCATGTCCGCCGCCTTCGCACCCGAGATGCCCGACACGAGATACATGGCGCCGATCAGCACGTAGGACAGGCCGCCCCGCACATGTCCCAGCAGATTGGCCAGAAACTGCACCATGGCCCGCGCCATCGAAGTCATCTCGATCAGCATGCCGAGGAAGACGAACAACGGCACCGCCAGCAGGATCAGATGCGACATCCCTTCGTCCATCCGGCCGACCACGACGATGGTCGGCGTCGACGTGGTGAGCGACAGATAGCCGATCGTTGCCAGTCCGAACGAAAACGCGATGGGCACGCCGGAAAACACCAGCATTCCCACCATGCCCACGAAGAACAGCAGCAGATTCGCATTGCCCAACGCCTGCAAGATCGGCTGCAGCTGGACCAGCCCGGCGATCACAGCGCCGCACACGACGAGTGCCGCGAGCACCGTGCGCGGTCTGGCCGTCGTCAGCAGCCGCACCACGCTCATCAGCAGGATCAGCACGATCCCGACGGGCAGCGCCGCGGCACGCCATGCGTTGGAGATGTCCAGCCCCGGCATGGTGACCAACGTCTCTTCGCTGGCGAATTCGTACGCGGGCGCCGCAACCAGCGCCAGCCACATCAGCGCGGCGACGGTCGCCACGAGTTCGAACACGCTGCGCCATTCCGGCCCCGCCTTGTCGACCAGCGCCGTCATGCGCATATGGCTGCCGCGCCGGAACGCGACCGCCGAGCCGAGCATGATCAGCCAGATGAACAGCAGCGACGCCAGTTCGTCGACCCACACCAGCGGTGTGTGCAGCACGTACCGGCTCACGACACCGCTGAACAGCACGCCGACCTCGGCGACCACGAGCAAGGCGGACGGCACCTCCGTCGCGACGCCCAGCAACTTGTCCGCGACTCGCAGCGCGCGAGCCGGCGAGCCGCCTCCCGCTTCATCCACGTCGCACCCGATGCCGTGCGGGTCCGCTTCGACGATATGGTTGGACATGATGCCCCCTCACTTTTGCGGCAATCCAAGCACGTTGGCCTGAATCTCAGGATCGGTGAAGCGTTCGAGACGCTCCGGGTACACGGTGACGGTTATCTCGCATGAGCCTGTCCCGACCGTCAGGCCGAGCAGATGCCCGCCCGCCGCCTCGAAGTTGCCGCCCGTCACCGTGCCATGCGCATGGATGGACGGCTTGCCTTCCTTCCACGCGATGGAGCCGGTCATGTTCGCCATCTCGACGTTGTGGTACGTCTTCGGATCGAACTGCTTGCGGCTGAAGTCGTAGAACCCGAAGGTCGCCTCCGACATGAAGCCAATGCCGACGAAACTCCCGGCGGGAATGTTCTGGTCACGCGCCAGTTGCTCGAGGCTCTGCAGCACGTTGTCGCCATGCCGGAGCACCATCAGGTAGCCGGTGGGGGTTTTCATGAACTTCCCTTTGAGTTCGGGCGTCTGCGCACCGCCGCTCGTCGCCATGCAGGAAAGGGTGAGGCCAAGTGTCAGGACAGAAATCGCGCGCTTCACAAAATTCATGATGTCTCCTGGAATTCGAGTGCGAGCGCCACCGTGGCAGTGGCGAATTGCCACCGGCCATCGGTACGCCGGATGGGAAATCGGGGAGGACTACGCGAGCCTGCCTGCGTACTTCTCCAGCAAGGCCCAGCTCGCGGCCGGGAACTTCTGCTGCCAGCCCGTGTAGAAGCCGACCTTGCTCAGGTAACTGCGGAAGGACTGGATATCGGGCTGGTTGAACGCCATCCCGCGTCCTTTCAGTTCGTCTCGCAGGCGCGTGTTCAGCGCTTCCACTGCCTGGCGCTGCTTCACGGCATAGGCATCGAACGTCGTGACGGCGAGTTGCCGCAGATCCTCGGGCAGCACGTTCCACGTGCGCAGGTTGGCCACGAGCCAGAACCCATCCCACACATGCGACGTGAGCGAGCAATACTTCTGCACCTCGTACAGTTTCTGCGTTTGCAGGATGGTCAGCGGGTTTTCCTGCCCATCGACGACTTTCGTCTGCAGCGCCGTGTATGTCTCCGCCATGTTGATACCGGCGGGCGCAGCGCCGAAGGCCTTGAACATCGTGGTGAGCGCGGGACTCAGCGGCACCCGGATCTTGAAGCCGTTGAGGTCTTGCGGCGTGGCGATCTGCCGGCTGCTGCTGGTGACCTGGCGGAAGCCGTGGTCCCATATTTTTGGCATCGGCATCAGGTTGACTTTCGCGAACTCGCTGCGGATATGCGCGCCCAGTTCACCGTCCATGGCACTCCACACCTGGTCGTAGCCTGAAAACGCAAAGCCAATCCCGCTGATAGACGCCGCCGGTACCAGCGTGCCCCAGATGAGGCCCGCCGTGCTGACGAAGTCGATGGCACCGGCGCGAACCTGCGAGATCATGTCGGTGTCGTTGCCCAACTGGCTGCTGGGGAACACACGTATGTTCAGCCGTCCATTCGAAGCGCGGGCGATCTCGGCCGCTGCGGCGGTGAGGTTGACGGTGGTCGGATGGGTCGCATCGAGTGCGATGCCGAGCTTGTAGTTATAGACCTGCCCGGCTGCGCGCGCCGGCATACCGGGCATCAGGCCGGACGCGACGGAGGCCGCCGCCATGGCACAACCGTGCTTGAGCGCCAGACGGCGCCCGCTGTTGAATCCGCTCATCACTTGTCTCCTTCGACCAGAATCGGCGCTTCAGCGCCTGACTCCGGTCCCATGCAACGTCGTTGCTGGTCTGTTTTATAGTGTCTGGCGATACGATGGCGATAGCCTATGCGGCCCGCGCCGGCCGGGCTTCCCGGCCGCTGAGATACTTCGAGAAACTGCGCGCGCCGTCCCAGTCCTGGATCAGCGTCAACCGGCGCTTCAGGAACAGCCCGTCGGCCACGCGTTCCGCAAACGCCTCGAAAGTGTCAGTGGGATCGTCGATCTCGAAGACGAAGTAGACCTTGGCTTCCTCGTTCGACAACCACGGTCCGGCGAGAAGCTTCAGATCACCCGGCAAGTTGTGCGGGCGCACGCCTTCGCGCAGGTTCCCGAGGAAGTTCACGACGCCTTGCATGGTCTTCGGAGACATGTCGCGCAACCAGACTTCATTGAAAAATTTCGGCATCTTTGTTCTCCTGTACGTTCAGAGCGACACGCGATCGGTGTACGCCCGCATCTGATCCCAGCCCGACAGCAGCGTGAGCTTGCGGCGTGCGAACAGCCCGCTGACAACGCGCTCGGCGTAGGCGTCGAACATGGTGGAAGGGTCGTCGATTTCGAAGATGAACATCACCTTTGCTTCCTCCGCGGAAAGCCACGGGCCGGCAATCATTCGTAAATCAGGCGGCAGATTGCCGGGCTTGGTGCCGACGCTCAGGTTGCCGAAGAAGGTAATTGCCTCTTCGATCACGTCTGGTTTGATATCGCCAAGCCAGACTTCGTTGAGAAACAGGGGCATTGATGTCTCCAGGTCGATGTTCGGGCCGCTAAGAGGTGCAGCGCGATGACCCAAGGATATGAAATGGCCGCCCCGCGTCATATCCTCAAAGTGAGATATCAGACTTTCCGTTGGCAGCTATGGGGGATCTGCGATCAGAAGTACTGGGACGCATTAAACAGATGGTCGAATCTATAGCGGCCGAAATGCAGTTTTCGGCTTTGGCTTATCTCGGAGCGGACCGGCCCTCAGGATGACGGCTTCGCGAAGCGAGCAAATGACCTGAACTGGCCGATGGTCGCCTCCGAGGAAAAAACGCAGGCTCCAGTCCCCGAGAGCAACTCGCTCATCCGAAGCGAACGTTCTCATAGGGGGCGCCCGCGAGGCTTCGTGTCGTCTTGATCGTTTCAAATCAAGGCCGCTCCGGCCACGCCGGGATCAAATCCAATACTGCAGAAAAAAAGCGCCGCTAACTGCGGCGCCTTGTTATCCGTCGAATACTACGGGTGGCGTTAGAACCGATGCACGATCCCCACACCGACACCAACCATGCTGCGCGATGACGAAGGTGTCGAGTTAAAACCGTCGCCCAGTGTCGCCGTCGCGTTGATGATGTTGCCGGCACCGTTATTGCCCAGCGTCTGGCCATTCGCGCGCTGATATGCCTGCAACGCGTACAAGCCCGTGCGCTTGGACAGCGAGTAGTACTCGGACAGGTTGACCTGCTGGTACTGCGCGCTGCTCGTGATGCCATTGGCCGTCGTCGCCCGCGTGTAGCTGTAGCCCGTCGCGAAGTCCCACGTGGCCGTCGGCTTCCAGTGCAGCACGAGGCCGCCCGTGTTCCAGATCTGCAGGTTGCGGAACGACGAGCCTGCGCCCGGGATGTACTGCACATTCGTATAAGTCGCCGTGATATCGAACTGGCTATTGAACGTATAGCCCGCGCCGACTGCAAAGCGCTGCTGCGCCTGCGCCGTGCGATAACCGTTCGTCACCGCCGACACGCCCGTCTGCGCCCCTGCATTGGACGTGGTCGAGTCAGCACCGAACGTCCCACCACCTGCCGTGGAATTGTTGATGCGCGAGAAGCCGACCGCGACGCCGATCGGGCCCTGCTGATATTGAACCGCTGTGCTCCAGGTCGAACCCTGGTTCACGCTGCCCGGCACGCCCGCAAACGAATACGAGCCGCTGAACTTGAAGCCATAGAGCGACGGCGACATATACAGAAGCGTGTTGTTCGCCCGATAGATCGTGTCGAGGCCATCTACATCGCCAGGATGCGCGCCGTAGAAGCCGGTGAGCCACGTGGTCGGGCTGTACGGTGATAGCAACTGGTAGTACGACGCATACTGACGGCCTGCCGTCAGCGAACCGTACGTGGCGTTCGACACGCCGACGAACGCCTGGCGGCTGAACATCAGATTGTTCGTCGACATCGCGCCGCTGTTGGCACTAAAGCCCTCTTCCAGCGTGAAAATCGCCTTCGTGCCACCGCCCAGATCTTCGGCGCCCTTCAGACCGAAGCGGCTGCCCGCCCACACGCCCGTGATCATCTTGAACGCCGAGTGACCACCCGACGTCGACCCCAGCGACGTCGAGCTCGACTGATAACCGATACCGTTATCGACGATGCCGTACAGCGTCACGCTGTTCTGCGCAAACACGGGCGCATGAGCAGCCGCAACCGAAGCGACAGCGGCGAGACCGATCAGGCGTCGTTGACGGTTCTTTTTCATTGTGATGTTCTCCAGATGCCTCTTTGAGGCTGTTATTGATTCGATATTCTGATTTTTGCTTTTTGACGCGCGAGCCGCACGTCTCGCCCTGCCTCACGCCAATCAGCCTGCAGGCGTCGTCGTTTTCGATGTGGCGCGACTAGCATCTGCGTCGCGATCGGTCGGCTCGGGAATCGCCTCGATGCGCCCCATCACGAACACGAACGACACGATGCCGACGGCCAGGATGACGCCTGCAACCAGGAACGCGTTGGTGAACGAATTCGTCGCACCGACGATGAAGCCCGTCACGATCGGCGCTGCCACACCCATCAGGTTGTTGGCGAAGTTCATGATGCCGCCGACGGTGCCCACGCCGCCCTTCGGTGCAATCAGAGACGGCAACGACCAGCCCACAGGCGCTGCCGCCGCGAGACCGCCAAGCGCAATGGAGATCCAGAAGATCGCCCAGCCGGGATTGACCGTCTGCGTTGCGCCAAATACCGCGAGACCGAACAGCATGCCCGTCACGAGCACGGCTTTGCGCACACGCGTTTCGTCCTTGCCGCGCGCAATCAGGTGATCGATCAGCCAGCCGCCGACGACGAGATCGGTCACGGTGGCCACGGCCCACGGAATCGCAGCAAACCCTGCTGACTTCAGGATGCTCATGTGCATCGTCTGAACGAGATAACCGGGTAGCCAGGTCAGAAACAGATAGAAGGAGTAGCCGTATGCGGCAAAGCCGATCGTCAACCCCCACACCTTGGTCTTGGTCAGAAGATAACCGAGCATGCCGAACACGCTCGCGCTCGATGTGCCTTCCGGCGTGGCGCCTCCCTTCTGGATGTAGTCGAGTTCAGCAGACGAGAGCTTGCTGTCCTTGCTCGGGTCGCGATAGATGAGCAGAAACGCGATGAAGTACGCAAAGCTCAGTAGCGCTGTCACGCCGAATCCCCAGCGCCAGCCTGCGTTCACCACGACGACCGCGACCAGAGGTACGCCGATCACATTGGAGAACTTGGCCGCGGCATCGAAGATGGCAGTTGCCAGCGCGCGCTCCTTGCGCGGGAACCAGTAGCCCGTCGCTTTCGAGCTGACGGGAAAGCCGGGCGCTTCCGCAATGCCGAGCACCGCGCGCGCGGCGAACACGCCGCCAAAGCCGCTGGCGAACACCGTGATGGCGGACGCCAGGCCCCACAGAAATGCGCCCCACCGGCCGACGCGCGTCACGCCGTAGCGGTCAAGGAAGAGACCCGCAGGCACCTGCAGCAACGCGTACGGCCAGAAGAACGCGCTGAACAGCAGGCCCATATCGGCGGGTGACAGGTTGAACGCCTCCTTCATCTGCGGCGCCGCGACCGACAGGTTGATCCGGTCGAAGTAGTTGATGAGCACGCCGATGCCCAACAGCAGGCCGATTGCCCAACGCCGGTTGGGAATGCGTTGCACTGAAACTTCTGATGTGTTTGCCAACTTGGTCTCCTTAAGAAATATCCTTATCGCCAGTCGTATGGCTGGCTGCATTTGTCGAGACAGCGCTGTCTCAAGCGGGCTGCAAAAATTTCGAATAAATCTGCGCGCTCCCGCACCACGCCGCCGCCTCTCCGACGATGCAGGCGAGCGATCGGGTGCCGTCGACGGTCAGCGTCAACGGCTCGGAATCCGGCCGCTCCAGCGTGGCGAACTGGCTTTCGACGAGCGATGCCGGCATGAAATGGCTCTCGCGCTGCGCCACGCGGCGCAGTGCTTCCGGCTGCGGCAAATCGAGAAAAACGAACCCCAGTGACGAAGTCGCGGCGCGCAGACGGTCGCGATAGCGCTGTCTGAGAGCCGAACAGGCCAGCACCGCGCGCTCCCCGCGACTGGCCACCCGTTCGATTTCCTCCGAAAGCCGGTCGAGCCAGCCCGCCCGATCCTCGTCAGTCAGCGGGATGCCGCGCTGCATCTTGTCGACATTCGCTGATGGGTGAAAGGCATCGCCTTCGATCAGCACGCCGCCGATCCCTGCGGCCAGCGCCTGAGCGACGCTGCTCTTGCCGCAGCCCGCGACACCCATGACCACCAGCGATGAAATGTGCTCGATCATCTGCACCTCCTCCGGTCGAGACAGCGCTGTCTCGAAAAATCAAAAAATTAAGGCTGCGTCGCGGGTGCCCGTATCGCACCCTTTTTCGGGTGCCACTGATCGAGCCCTATTGCGCAAGCCTTGAGACAGCGCTATCCTAAATCGATCATGGCGACCTCAACACCCAGGAAAACCCGAAGCACCGGCCGACCGACGCTCGACGCCGTCGCCGAACTGGCCGGCGTGAGTTCGATTACCGCGTCGCGCGTCCTGCGCGGCGTGGGTTCCGTTGGACCGGAATACGTGCAGCGGGTAAAAGCCGCCGCGGCAGAACTGAACTACGTCGCGAACCCCGCGGCACGTGCACTCGCATCGTCGCGCAGCGGCACGGTAGCTGTCGTGATCCCGTCGCTGTCGAATACGGTGTTCGTCGACGTACTCGAATCGATTCACAACGTGCTGCGGCCACGCGGCTACGAAATCCTGATCGGGAATTCGCACTACTCGCGCAACGCAGAAGAAGACCTGATCCGCCACTACCTTGCGGCGCAGCCGAGTGGGCTCATCGTGACCGGATTCGACCGCACGGAAAGCGCGCGCCGTCTGATCGAGGCGAGCGGCGTGCCCTGCGTGCACATTATGGAACTCGAAAAAGCCGAAGGCGTGCACTGCGTCGGCTTTTCTCAGGCACGCGCGGGCGAAGCGGTTGCAGATCATCTGATCGCGCGAGGCTGCCGGCGCAACGCATTTGTCGCGGCACAGCTCGATTCACGAATGATGCAGCGTGGGGAGGGTTTTCGTGAGGCACTGCGACGCAAAGGACTGTACGACGCGGAACTCGAGATACTTACTCCTGCGCCGTCGTCCATCGGGCTTGGATGTGATCTGTTTCGCCAGTTACTACAGCGACGGCCGGACGTCGACGGGATTTTTTTCGGTAACGACGATCTCGCACAGGGCGCGCTCTTCGAAGCGCGCCGCCAGGACATCGACATTCCAGGCCAGATAGCAATAGTGGGGTTTAACGATCTGGCGGGGGCCGCGGATTGCGTGCCACGACTCACGACGGTTCGCACGCCGCGAGCGGAAGTCGGACGCGTGGCGTCTAACCTGCTGCTGTCGATGATCGACAATAAGCCCGTCCCGTCACCCGTCGTCGATCTCGGCTATGAACTGGTTGTGCGGGAGAGCGCCTGACACTGTTTCTGCGTACGTCTTGACGCCAGTGAATAGATGGCATCGGCGTTGCAGATGATCTCGACGGCAGAGCGCAGCGTTCGACTAAGGCAGCGATGACATATGACATGTCTAGTACTGCGAATCATTGCCGCTGCCTGCCACTATCACGAGAATCGGATTGAAAGTCTGAACGATCTCTGCGTGCCCGACGATTCGTGCCCTTAGGCAATGTCTAACAACCGACCAACCCACAACGGATGCGGATATGCTTTGCCGGAGTTGGAAGAGGGTACATCTGGATGCATTGCGGAAAGGCACACTATAAGCGCCCAGACGTAATGAGCGGTCGCGCTATATGTGTAGGCAACCGCGGAGCATATCCGTTCTTCCGGGTTAGCCCAGCGCTCGCATTGAAGGCGGCACCAAGCCCCCACCATCGCGCAAAAGCGCCTTGCAGTCACCGCTACAAGACGCTCCCGCGCATTCTGAGCCAGCGCCACTCAATTGCCTCGGACGACGCCACTTCCGGCCAGTTGAGCGTTCTTCAATTACCGCCGAGAACGGGCGAAGTCGAGCTTACTGCTTTTTTGCAGCGTCAACTTTTTCATCCGCTGCTTTCTTGTTTGCATCGTTTTGGGCCTCGACCTTCTCCTTGTCGGCTTTTGCCTGGGCAACATTCGCATCGTGAGAAGCGTGTTGTTTCTTCCGGTCCGCCTTTGTCTGCGCCTCACTCTTCTTTTTGTCGGCTTTTGCCTGGGCTCGTGCTGCATCGGCACGCGCGTCGGACGCATCCTTCATTGTGGTTGCTTTCTGAACCTTTGCAGCTTTCTTGTCAGCGTCAGCCTGCGCAGAAGCTTTGTCTTCGTTCGCTGATGCCTGCGCCTTGTCGGCGTCGCTCTGAGCTTCAGCCTTCTTCTTGTTTGCAGTAGCCTGCGCCTCGCTCTTCTCGCCGTTCGCCTTGAGTTGCGCCTTATTTGCTTCCGAAGGCGCCGTGGTCTGTGCGAAAGTGGTTGATACAAGCAGGATGGATGCGAGAGCTGCGACAATTTTCTTCATGATTTCCTCCCTTGGAAAGGCACCGGCTTTAGGCGGTGCTATTCGATCTAACGCGGACGCCCCACGCACGTTGACGCCATATTCGTGACAAACGGTAACGGAAGGATACCGAATGGATTTTTCCATCCGCTGTGAACGTTTGCAGTGGCATGATAAATATGGTCTGCCCACGGATTCACCACCCGGCGTCACGCTGTCCCCGAATCTGCATTGACGTGAACGATGCGCAAGTGGCATGCCGTGGCTTGTCGGCTTTTCCGTCGCACAAGAGATTCGGCGGGAAAACTGCCTCGCGGAAATTGCTTCAATCCGGGTTCCCAAATACATGGGATTGAGAACGCCTCTCACAGCGCGATGAACAGGATAAAGCGCTCTTGCCGCGGCATGCGCATTGCACGTCAAATCTCCAATACGTTATTGCGACGCCCTACCACAAAATGTCCACATACCCAGCGGCCCGCGTGTTGGTAATCGATGATCATCATGGATCGGCCATAGGAATCGCCACGTACCTTGCATTGGCCGGTATGGAAGCACGCACGGCTGGCGGTTGCGGCGACGCGCTTGAGGCCATCCACAACTGGATGCCCGACGTAGTTCTTCTGGATATCCGGATGCCCCAGCGCGATGGATTTTCGACGGCGGAGGCTATCTGGAATTGCACGCCGGACAAGCGCCCTTACCTGCTAGCCTTTACGGCAGCCGACAGGCAGTTCGTCATGAATAACCCGGCTAGCCGTTACCTTGACGGCTACTGCAGAAAGGGGACGTCACCCGCAACGCTTGTGTCGCTGGTTTTGGACATCGTGGGGCACAGCGCGGATCCACGCTTGACTACGTCCGAAGGTAGCGTGGAGCAGCAAAAGATTTTGAATCATGCTTGAGCCGCTCGTCCCACAACCCCTCGGTGCTGAATGGTTGTGGTGGAAGATTGCGGTTAATGAATCGCTGCCTGAATGCGTCACGCGACATCTCACCGGTGACCTGGCCCAACCACAGGAGACCTCACCATGCGAATTGAAGACTTCGAACAGCAGCTCACGGCGATTCTCCAGAGCGCGGGGCCTGGCACGGTCGCGGAACTCACTGATACCGCGATCGCATACTGGAACGGCATCCACCTTGTTTATGCAGAGATCGATATCGACGGTACGGGCGCGTTGACCGGAGCATTCGAGATGAATGCGCAACGATGGACACAATGGAAGGACTGGCTCAGCGACTGGTTGACTGACCCGGTCATCAGCGTGCGCCATGATCTGTCCCGAGCGAACTGACACGTAGATCGCCATGAATCGGCCGGGACGGGCAGCCCGCGGGGCCATCGTCCGGCCGCAAGGCGCGTCCCTCGGCACGCGCCTTGCGCCTCGAAGAGCCTACCCATCAGGAGCATGATCATGACGACACTCGATCCCAATACGCAGGCTTCGTCTCCATCTCAAGCCAACCCGCAGGGTGCAGGTATCGTAGGCATCGGCGTTGGCGATGGCCCCGGCCCGGACGTAATGGCTGCATCTTCACTTGAGGGGACAAAGGTCATTACGGCAGATGGCGAACATGTAGGCAAAATCTCGGACATCATGCTCGACGTGCGCAGCGGACGCATTGCTTATGCTGTGCTATCAGAGGGCGGCTTTCTCGGTATGGGTACAGCCCTTCACGCCATCCCATGGAGCGCGCTGACGCTGAATGTGGACGAAAAAGTCTTGCTCGTTGGCCTGATGGCGGATGAAATCAAGAATTCACCGGGATTTGACAAAGATCATTGGCCATCAATGGCGGATCCACAATGGGGTTCGTCCGTACACGAGTACTACCGCCAGAAGCCTTATTGGGACGCGACCCGTGACGTTGCGCCGCAGAGGTCAGGTAGTCTGTGACCGCTGAGACGCGCCACGTGCGCGGTAATGCGCACGCGGCTACGCCACGTCGGAAATAGTGCGGCGGGCGGAAAATCTACATTCCGCCCGATCGTGCATATTCGGAGGTTTCGTGCGGCCTTCGGGTGTTTTTTCTAAGGACCTGCATTTAGTCGACCGGCCCTGCCGCATTTACCACGGTAAAACAGTAGCCGCTTGCAGACGGACGAAGCACCCAGTGAACGCAGGTTTGCCAGCTTCGCGATCCTGCGGAAGGACCGAGCTTCCCTGCCGCGCATGTGCAAGACCTCGGCCGCCCCTGAGCCGATGGCCATGCCAACGATTGTGCAACAGCCGCTTTCGATACTCGAAACGGCTTCCGGAACAAAACGGGCATGTGAGCTCAGCAGTTTCAGGTAATGGGATTCACGATGCGCGGCTACCCGTTCCGCGCTCCAGAATTTGTACTCTCGTACCCCGCCTTTGATGGGCCGATGATGGACAGGATCGAGTCCGTCTCTGGATTGGCCGCCTTCTCATGCCTGATCGTTGGGGGTAATCCTGTTGCGCCAAACACCTGGTGACGTGCCAACGACCCGTTTGAAAACCCGGCTGTAGTGCGCGTGGTCGGCGAAGCCATACCTGTGCGCTATCTCGGTCAGACTTAGATCGCGATTTCGTAGATCCCTCTGGGAGCCGCGCACTCTTTCTTTCACACGCCATCTGTGAGGGGTCGTTCCTGTGACGCGCTTGAACAGACGCAAGAAGTGCCTTTTCGACATATGAACGGAAGCCGCTAAAGCTTCTATCGACGCACCGGTATCTAGCGTTGCGAGCATCAGAGTCCTTGCCGCTTCTACAACATCGCTCTCGCTGAGTGAGCGGCCGTCCCGCAGCTCGATCAGTGTATCGCAACGTTCGTCTTGCGTCGGAGCACGGCTGTTTGTTTCCATTCGCAGAGGACCACAATGCACATAGGCATAGCATCTTGCCATTGGGCAAAAATATCGCCTAGCAGCGCGGAACCAAAACAATCTTGATTTTAAATCAATAATTCCCCAGAAGCGGAATGTCGCATCTGTGTGAAAAACGTCCAGCCGTACGCAGTGTTCTATCGACGGAACGATCAACGAAGCGTCACTCGTCTTTCTGTATGTGTTCGGCGAGATAGTCGATCAGCTGACGCACCGCGGGCAATAGACCCCTCCGTGACGGAAAGACCGCGTGAACAAGCCCCCCTTTGGGTTTCCAGCCCGGTATCACCTCGACCAGTGCGCCTTTTGCAAGCGCATCCTCGACGACCATGTACGGTAACTGCACGATGCCCACGCCTTTGATCGCCGCCTGCCGAAGCACGGTCATATCGTCAGTGATATAGCGAGGCGCGTGACTCACCCGCGCTTCCGCGCCGTCCGGGCCGACAAGCGCCCATGCATGATCGCGCTGCGGCCCCCAATCGAGGCTCGGCATACCGGCGAGATCGGCGGGATGCGCGACTGTCCCGTGCCGCTCCATGAGCGCCGGTGCGGCAACGAGACGCTGCGGACTTCCCGACAGGACACGCATGACGAGCCCGCTATCTTCGAGCGGCGGGAAACGCACTCGCAGCGCGAGATCGAGACCTTCGCCCAGCACGTCGACCCGTCGATTCGTCGCATCGAGAAGGATCTGCACCTTCGGGTATTGCGTCATGAAGTCGGCAACCAGATTGCCGATGCGGTACGCAAGAAGCGTCGTGGGGCAGCTCATCCGCACCACACCCTGAGGCTCGGAGAGCTTTCGCTCCATCACCTCGCGTGCGGCATCGGCTTCCACGAGCACCGCGACACAGTGCTCGTAGAACTCCCGTCCCGTGTCCGTCATCGAGAAATGCCGTGTGGACCGGTTGAGAAGACGAACGCCATATCTCGCTTCGAGTTCGGCAATGCGCCGGCTCAGCTTGGACTTGGGCATGTTGAGCGCCCGCCCCGCCTGCGTGAAACCGTGGTTGTCGACCACTTTCACGAAATAGTAGATGTCGTTCAGGTCGTCCATGGCTGTTCCTTCGGCAGAACAATAGCGGCATCTTAGAGCATTGAAGCGCGCGCAGGCGCGCCATTGTTCCGCTCATAGAACACAGTCGGCATTTTTCTGAGGCTGGAGGCCGGTTCGTCAAACGCATAGCATTGCCGTTGCATGCAGATCCGACGCATCACGCGTCGATCACGGGGATCCCCTTCCATTTACCGTAGTGTTCCGGAGGCAAACATGGCAAGCGAACCGATTCGCGACCCCGCGAAAGATCATCTTCTGACGCCGCAAAATGCGGCATTCATCGTCATCGATTACCAGCCGGTCCAGGTGAACTCCATTGCGTCGATGGACCGTCAGCTGCTGATCAACAACATCGTGGGTGCCTCAAAGGCGGCAATTGCCTACAAGCTGCCGATCGTCCATTCGACGGTCAACGTGAAGACCGGCCTGAACAAGCCGCCTATCCCACAACTGCGCGCGGCGCTCGGCGATTATCCGACTTACGATCGCACCAGCATCAACTCGTGGGAAGACGTCGAATTCCGCAAAGCCGTCGAGGCCACCGGTCGCAAGAAGTTGATCATGACCGCTCTCTGGACGGAAGCCTGCCTGACGTTCCCCGCGCTGGATGCGCTGGCGGAAGGCTACGAAGTCTATGTCGTCGTCGACGCGGTCGGCGGCACATCCGTCGCGGCACACGAAGCCGCGCTGCGTCGTATCGAACAGGCTGGCGGCAAGATGATCAGCGTCGCCCAGCTGTTCTGCGAGCTGCAACGCGACTGGGCACGTAGCGAAACCGTCCCGGCATTCATCGACCTGTTCATCCAGACGGGTGGCACGGCCGGCATCCAGTTCTCGTACGACAAGAGCTGATGCGTCAAGCGCGCGGCCGGTCGCTGGTTCCGGTCGCTGGTCCCGTCCGCGCGCATTTGCCATGTCCGGCGAATGTCCGGCACCGACACGCAATGGACATAGCCTCGACGACTGGAAAGTGTTCATCATGAAGAAACAGACCGCGCCGATAGGCTTCGCAGGCTGCGTGATCGCGGCATGCTTTCACACCAGTCTGTATGCCCAGAGCAGCATCACCTTGCAGGGCATGATCGACGGCGGCGTGACGTATGTGAATAACCAGCATGGTGGCGCGGTGACGCTATTCGACAGCGGAATCTATGCGCCAAACACGTTGACGTTCAGCGGAAGCGAGGCGCTCGGCGGCGGAACGCAGGCCATCTTCAATCTGACTTCGCAGTTCGACCTGGGCAACGGCACAACCATTCCGGGCGCAAACCAGATCTTCAATCGCACGGCCTATGTGGGTCTGTCGGATGAGCGGCTTGGCACCGTCACGTTTGGCAACCAGTACGACTTCATGTTCGACACGTTAACGCTCGGGCTCTTCGACGGCGCGTTCCTGTTTGGCGGCCTCTATGATTTTCGCCAGGGGCCGTTCAGCGCGCTGGGCGTTCCACAAAACCCGACCGGCTCATTCGATTTCGACCGCCTCGCCGGCGCCACGCGTGTGGCGAACGCGGTCAAGTATCGCAGCCCATCGTTCGCGGGATTCAGCTTTGGCGTGCTGTATGGCTTTGGCGGCGTTGCGGGTTCGTTTTCCGCCAATTCGACCATCAGCGCAGGGATGAACTACGATAGCGGCCCGCTGGGTGTCGGCGTCGCGTACATCGAAGCCAGGTATCCCGAACTGGGTGACGGTCACGACGGCATCCGCAATTTTGGCGCTGGCGTGCACTACCGGTTCGGCAGCCTGCTCGCCATGCTGCTCTACACGAATACGAAGAATACGGCGAGCGGCGCAAGGATCGACGTCTACAAGGCGGGTGCGTACTGGACGATCTTCGGGCCCTGGTCGGCAGGACTCGACTACCAGTACATGAAGGGAAACGAGGTGCTCGACAACAATCAGGCGCACCAGATCGCCACAGCCGTGCAGTACCACTTCTCGAAGCGGACGATGGCGTACGTCGAGGCTGTCTATCAGCGCGCGAGCGGCGACGCCCAAACCACGCAAGCATGGATCAACGGACTGCTTCAACCCGGCGCGGCGGCCAGCAACCGTTCACAGTCACTGGCACGCATCGGGTTGCAGACCCGGTTCTGAACCTGCATCGCGTCCGTCTCATCGTTCTATCAGTGGGACACAGAAGTTGGCTCCCGGCCACTACTGCCGTCATCGTCCCGCCACTACTCTGTATCCATGCAAACAAGGCCGCCCGGCCTTTCAACAGGAACATTCGACGATGAAGACGATTCTCGGCACTTACGGCAACCCCAACTCGCATTGGGTCGGCGACGGCTTTCCGGTGCGCACGCTGTTCTCGCATCAGACAATGGGCCGCCACCTCAGCCCCTTTCTGATGCTCGACTATGCAGGCCCGAAACACTTTGCGCCGACAGCGCGCCGTCAGGGCGTTGGACAGCATCCGCACCGCGGCTTCGAAACGGTGACGATCGTGTATCAGGGCGAACTGGAGCACCTCGATTCGACGGGCGGCGGCGGCAAGATCGGCCCCGGCGACGTGCAATGGATGACAGCAGGCGCAGGGATTCTGCATGAGGAGTTCCATTCGCGCGAGTTCGCGAAAACAGGCGGGACGCTCGAGATGGTCCAGCTTTGGGTCAATCTGCCCGCGAAGGACAAGATGACGCCACCAGGCTATCAGGGGATTCTCGCGAACCAGATTCCTTCGGTCGAGTTGCCCGAAGGCGCTGGACACGTGCGGGTGATTGCCGGCAACTACGCGGGCGACGCTGGTCCGGCGCACACCTTCACGCCGATGGACGTGTGGGACGTGCGGCTCAACACGGGACGTGGTGCAACGCTGACGCTGCCGGCAGGCAGGACGCTCGCGCTCGTCGTGCTGCGCGGCCAGGTTCGGGTCAATGGCGATGAGCGCGTCGTCAGCGATGCGCAACTGGTTCTGCTCGGGCAGGAAGGCACTGACGTCCGGCTCGATGCCCTCAGCGAGGCAACCGTGCTGGTGCTAAGCGGTGAGCCCATCGACGAACCTGTCGTTGCACATGGTCCCTTCGTCATGAACACGACCGAAGAAATTCGCGAGGCGGTAGAAGATTTCAACAGCGGGCGTTTTGGATCGATGGTCGCGACACACGAGCGGACCGCGATCATCTAAGGGTCGCCAAGGCGGCAGGAGCGCTCCTTTTCTGTGTCCTCCAAATGCGGGGGGCGGACGGGAGCGCCCACCCAACTCACGTCTCGACGTCCGGTTCCCGACTATCGCGGTCGTTCGAACGGCACGATTTCGTTACCTCCGATCGGCAGGTTGTGGCCGGATATCGCCTGCCGTCTCCGTGCGCAGACAATGCTGCGCGATGCCTCTGAGACCGAACAGGCGGTGCCCCCTCACCAACGCGATAGCCCAACGGGTGCACTCGGAGAAACTCAAACGGGATGCCGGCTCGTGCGCATCGCATAGTGTCCATCGCGATACTCAAGCACAAAGTTACATATGGGCAGTCTGCAGATCACGTAGCCGAAGGAGCTCACCTGGTTCCGATGTCGAGATAGGTTTCTTTAGGCATCTCTTCGTATGCTTCCTGGTGAATGGATGCATCGTTCTGGCAAGCCATCTCTGCGATCTTCCGTTTTTGCCTGAACACAACAATTCCAGCGGACATCTCAGGACCATCAGCCGTTTTCACTGTCTTGTCGTAAAGGTAGTAGTTGTAATCGCCGCGTTCAAACCGGACGTGCGCCTCGCCTCCTCCCGCATACGGTACGTTACTAAATTGAAATGGATTAGCGTCCTCACCTTTGTCTCGAGCGGGAACCTGAAGATCCACCTTGTCTCTCGTACCATTCCTGTAAACAAACTTCGTTGTTTTCTTGTCGAGGCAAAGTGACGCAGTCGATTTCTTCAGCTCGCAATTGAATACCACCTGCTCATCTTGTCTGCACATGCCTTCTGCGTGCGCCGATACGTGGATAAGCATCGGCATCGCGACAGCAACCACACTACGGATGATTGTTTTCATATCACTCACAAGGAATTCCGACCAGGGGCGCAACTCGATTGAAACGAGCCAGTCGGTCACTGTAACCGTTCTGTCCACCATTCACGATTTGTGTCACATCAGTCACATGTCCCGTGTCAGCCACTGAGTTGAGGTTGTTACGCGACCAGAATACATACGCAGACTCGACAGCGTAGCGCGCGTTCGAAGCCAGTAGATCGGGAGATGCCAGGAAATCCTGGTGGTCACCCGGCGATCTTTGATTGTGCTGGTTCTGGAACGCGCGATAGCCATCCTTTCCTGTTACCTGAAGCATGCCACGCCCGCGATATTTATATCCGTCACCGCTCGCTTCGTCTCCATTTCCCATCCGGTTCGCGTAAACATAGTTTGCGAGACTCTCGGGGTGGTGTGCGTACACGGTAGCCTGTGTCCATAGCTTATCGCGAAGGCGTCCGTGAGTGCAGTCGTCGCAGTTCCGGTCGTAGTTCTTCGGCCCGCCTTTGCATCCAAAGGTCTTTCGCATCTGCTGTGGACTATAGTCGAGTCCTTCTTCTGAGACTCGCAAAGCGCTTTCGTGCGCACACTGTGATAGAAAATGCGCAATGCGTCGGGGCGTATTAACCGAGTAGGCGCGAGCGTATTCATTCACGAACGGAAGGATACTTTCATAGTATCCCCTGGTATTCCCCGGTTCGGCAGCGAGCAGCATCTCTATGGTGATGGGACCACCATCCGTCTTGAAAGATCCAACCAGGCCGATAGGATGGAAGTGAAATACCGAGGCAGATGTTGGCCAACCGCTCACGCTTTCGAGACTGTTCCAGAATCGAAGCCTGTCGATGCGATTCATTTCAACCTGCCAGATGGGCAAGCCGGCGTGCATGTGGGGATTGAGCGCTTCCCATTTGCTCATCTCACCGCCCCATTCACTTTCGTATTTGACGACGAGGTGATCGATGCGATCTGCGAGCCATGTCTTACCCAACGCCAGCTGCAATTCGTGCGCCGTAATCTTGCCATCATGCTGCCCCTGAGCATCGATAGCATCTTCAATTTTACGTAACGCTTCGTCCGAGCGAGCGGTGTTGAATGAACCTTCAAAACTCGAAAGCTCGTCCGGCGTACCGTTATCTGCCACAAACAGCGCCCGCTGGAACATATCCGACACCGACGTTTCGAGGCTTACGATGTCGAATCCCGGCCAATCCCACGGGCTCTTTAGCTCGACGAGTGGTTGCCCATGGTCGCAAACCCAGCCATTTACCTGCGTATTGTTCTCGTCAGCGACGCTGACCGCATACCATACCTTGCCCGGCGCTTCGGCCACATGCGAGACCGATCCTGTGGCGATCACTCGCGTCCATGCAGTTGCCGGTCCACCCGCCGATTGAACGCTTAGTGGAAATTGGCTCCAGGCTTCCCGGCTGCCGGCCGCGTTGAGATCCGCGCGCGATATCCATAGCGCACTTTGTCCCGCCAACGGATGGCCGGCAGCGTTCACCCGCTGCGCCTTGCACCATGGGCCGCCTTCTGGAGAATCCGCTGCCATTTTCAGCAGCGCGCCACTTTCGATCGACAGGTCTGCGGCGGAAGGCTGCACCAGTTTTGCCCCCTTCGAAATCAGCAACAGAGTGCGTGTTTTCGTATCAAGCTGCTGGGCTCTCGTCCTGCTCCGCGCGATGAAGGCATTAAGTTCGCGATTCATGCCATCGCGTCGAATGGCTCCTATTGGCCGCACACCGCCTCGCCCCGCCCCCGTCACCATCCGCCTTGTTGTTACCTCGGTGGGATCAATGTGACGGGTTCTCAGTCGTCGCGATGAGCGGATTGAAAATCTGAACGATCTCGACTTTCCCAACGATTACCGGTCCCTCGGAGACGTCTAATGACCGCCCAACCCATAGCGAATGGGGATACGCCTCCGGCGTAAGCAGCCAGACCTCAGCCAAACACCGCTCTCCCGTTGCAACCCTACCGTCCCCAAAGAATTCATGGTGCGCCGACGACCAATAGTCGGCCCTTATCTTGTAGGTCGGACGGTAACCCGACCGAACCAGCTTCGATGTGCATTCCGATGAAAATGCAGTCAGCGCAAACGTGACTAGCAAGTCGGGTTGGCGAATCGGACGCGTCATGTCCCTGAACAAGTTGCGATTATTGACGAGAAATTGTCGACGATTCGTAGACTAATGTCGATCGGCTGCTTGTGGCCGCATACTGCCTGACGGCAACCGGCTACGCGCGCCCCGGCGCAATCAGATTAACCTTCTGAAAGCCGACGTTCAGCGCCCGGGTTTCATCGTGACGGTGGCGCCGGCACCAATCCGTACCTGGACATGACACCGATAAGCTTCGAGAGGTCGGGCGGCCCGCCGGTGCTCACGATTGCTCCGACATCACGAAAATACTGAACGCCTATATCGGGCGTAAGGACGATCAGTGCGCGGGCCGTGTCATTGTGCGGGTTGCTAAAGTGATGGACCGACCCACGTGGAGTAAACATCCATTCTCCCGGTGCCAGGTCTCGCATCACCCCATCGACCGAGTACCGAAGTAGACCCTCCAGCACATACACGCACTCTTCGTTGCGTGTGTGGCTGTGTGGCGGCGGGACTTGTGAACCGGGAGCCACAGTCAATTCGAAAACACCCATCCCGCCAGTCGCGGTTCCATCAATCAGGTATTGAATGCTCAATTGACCAATGTTGATTGGTTCGATCGGAGCCACGCCGCTAATTGTCATTTTCGAACTCCTTCGGATCAAGGATTCTCGTCGGCCTCGACATTGTCGATTTAGTGCTTGACCTCTGATTGTTGACGATCTTGGCCGATCTGTCGAGCGGCCGAATGTGGCCGCGTACTGCCTCTCAATAACCGGATCTGTGCGGCGCGCGGCCAGCGAATGCGGGGGGCGCAAATCGACCCCTAAGGCGACGTTTAAACCCTCATCGTCCCAGCGGCGGCTTTCCAGGTGCTTCGGACGCTTCGAAGCGGTTTGTCAGAAATCAGTTTTGGCGCTATTCAGGCGACCTGCTAACCTTTGCCGTCGACCAGGCGGATCAAAAAGATGGGAAAGCAAGTCATTGACGACGAACCGTGCACGCTAATCGAGCGAAGCCATGCCGCGGACGGTAGCCGTTCACTTTTCCGATGACGTCGCTGCTGTTCGCCGTCGCCACTTTCGGCGTCGGGTTTCTGTTCCGTCCTGTAGGCGCGATCGTGATTGGTGCCTATGCGGACCGCGCTGGCCGCCGTCGCGCGCTCCTCGCTACCTGCTGGATGGCGACGCTTGGTACAGCCGCTATTGTCCTTTGTCCACCCTACGCCGCGCTCGGCGTAGCGGCACCCTTGATAGTCGTGCTGGCGCGCGTGCTGCAAGGCCTGGCGCTCGGCGGTGAGATGGGCGCGGCAGCCGCACTTGTCGTGGAAGCCGCGCCGCCCGCGCTGCGTGGTCGTGCGATCGGCTTGCAACTGGCGGGCAACGCACTCGCCCCGCTCCTCGGTGCGTCGCTCGGCTCGCTGCTCGGCAGCCTTCTCTCCCCCGAGCAGTTGACGGCATGGGGCTGGCGCGTAGCCTACGCGTTCGCGCTGCCGCTGCTCGCGGTGGGCTACTACGTGCGGCGCCAATTCCTCGCGAACGATGCCCCACGTGCGCACACGGCTGGTCATGCAATGCGTCGCCGGCCAGGCAGGCTCGCCCGTCATCACATTAGAAGGTTGATCCTGGCCACGCTGTCGACGAGCTTTAGCACGGTGTCGTTCTATTCGATCGTCTATTACATGCCAGCGTGGCTGAATCGCGTCATGCACAGAAATGTCGTCACGGGATTTCTGTCGTCGGCATTCTCGGGTCTGTTGATCATGATGCTTGCGCCGCCTTCGGGCTGGCTCGCTGACAGGCTGCCGCGCCGCAAGCCGCTCGTCATTGCCGTCGCCGCGGCGCTTGCAGCGGTCATTCCGCCGATATTCTATTTAATCATTCATACCGGCACCGCAACGATATTGCTGGCCGGTGTAGCGTGCATCACCGCGCTCGTGGCGGTCGGTGGATGCGTTGTGAACGTGATGATTCTTGAAGCCTGGCCGCAGCACGTCCGGGCGCGCGGCTACGGCATCGGCTATGCGTTCGGCACAGCGCTGTTCGGAGGCACGGCGCAGCTCGTCGTGACAGCGTTGGTCAATTGGAGCGGCAACCCGATGGCTGTGGCGTGGTACGCCGCGCCATGCTGTCTGCTGAGTGTTGGCGCGCTACTCTGCTTCAAGGAGGAACGCGCGGACGCCTGACAATGCGCAGCCCCCTAAACGTGTGGCTTCCATTCGTGCAGAAAGTGGCTATCTATTGCGCGGATATCTTGCGGCACCATGTCGTACGCGCGGCGAAACGCCCGCGTGAAATCTGATGCACTCTTGAAACCGTGCCCGTAGGCGATGTCCTTCACTGGAAGATTGGGATGCCGGACCAGATCATCGGCCGCTTGCCGAAGACGCAGATGCCGGATATAGGCACCGATTCCGCCTTCGTGTTGAACCAGCCGATACATCGTCGGACGAGGCAGCCCAAGCGCGTCAAGAACACTTTCAGGAGAGAGGTCACAATCCTGCAGATTTGCCTGAACGTAGCGGCGTACATTGTCGAACATTGCCGCGCGCACCGCTGCGCGCGCATTACCGGCAAGCCCGGCCTCCTGCGCGAAGGCCGCGGTGATAAGTTGCACGGTAGCCGCGAGGCTTCCCCGCGCTTCGTCTATCGCGATGGAACCCATTCTCGCGGCCAGGGCCGTGACGTGTTCGACGATCAAATGCACCATCGGGCTTCCGCGCTGAAGCACGCGCCCATGGAGAGCTGCCGGGTCGGCAATGAATTGCTGCAACAGCGCGCCGGGCACGAAGAGCGTGATGACGCGGCAAGCCTGCCGGCGCATCCGGATTGGCTGGTCCATGTCGAGCGCCAGAATTCCTTCACGGCAGAATTCGCCCCGCCGCCTGGCCGAGTGCACGACAAGCGGCTCGACACCGCCTTCCAGAAACACGTGAAAGACGAAACTGCGAACGTTGTCCCGCGATATGCGGGCAATCGTGCGCTCGAGCAGCAGCTCGTCCGTCCAGCAATCTGTAAAGACGATGTCGTCGACAACGAATCGTTCGATCACTCCATTAAACGGCTGTTCGGTCTGGGCACGCGAAGCCACGACGTCTATGACGTGCCCGACGCGCTCGCGCCAGCTCAGCAGTTGCCGGGATACCGGCTCATTTCGAACATCGAAATGGCCAGGAATGATCCGGTTCGTGAGTACGGCTGCACTACCGGCCCCGTTGTGAGGTTGGAGCATGGCTGAAAGCTCGGTCCCGATTGGTGGGCGAAGTTGCAAGTCGCGCAGCAAGGCGAACGCCGAGCACCGGCTTGTCGCCTTATTCCGGAAGATGCAGACGGACAGTTGAGAACTGTAGATCGCGGCATGCCTCTTTTTGCATTATATCGAGTCTGTACTGGCTAAAACGAATGTCGAGTCTCGAGTGGACAGGCGTATCCCGCAGGACAGTTGATGTCGGTAACGCACCGCCGGTCGTCGAAGGTCGAAAAGTCCAATATCGAATGCGGCGCAGCCATTCGAATGTCCACATATGGCGGGGACGGTCGGCTGCTTATGGCCGGTTGCATTCCTCGATTGCGCGCGACTGGCAGGCCAGCGGTCAACCTACGCCTCTCGCTTGCTTCGCCCATACAGCAGCAGCATCGCCGCGATCACCACGCCGTAGATGATCTGACGCCCCGCCTCCGGCATCTGCGCGACCGAAAGGATCGATTGCAGCAGTGTGATGAGGATCGCGCCGGCCACCGTGCCCAGGTACGAACCCCGTCCGCCCAGAATCGACGTGCCGCCGAGCACGACCGCCGCGATCGCCGGCAACAGGTATGCATCGCCCATCGACTGTGCGGCCTTCGACGCATAGCCCGCGAGTAGCACGCCGCCGAACGCGGCGAACGCGCTGCACACGGCGAAGGCGGTCACCGTGACGAGCCGCGTATCGATGCCGGAAAGATACGCCGCGCGCTCGGTGTTGCCGATCGCGTAAAGCGTGCGGCCGAAGGTCGTGCGCGACAGCAGGAACATCGTCGCGCCGCCGATCACCACCCACAGCGCGACGGCATTCGGCACGCCCGGTATGAGCCAGCCCGCCGCGAGCCAGCGCATCACCTCGGGCGCGGAATCCTGCGGCGACGATCCGCCCGTATAGACAATCATGATGCCCTGCGCAACCGCATTGGTCGCAAGCGTCGCGATCATCGACGGAATGCGCAGCAGCGCGACGAGGATGCCGTTGACGATACCGATCAGCACGCCGCAACCGATCCCGACCGGTATCGCGAGGATGCGCCCGAGATCGCCGTGCCCCGCGACCGCGCACGCCATCATCGCGCCGACGGTGATCGTCCACGGCAACGAAAGGTCGATGTGGCCGAGCAGGATCACCATCATCAGGCCGGTCGCAATGATGCCGAGGAATGCGCCGACCTTCAGTTGCAGCAGGATGTATTCCGGCGACGTGAAGTTGCGCGAAAACATTCCGCCGACGAGCAGCAGCACGACGATGCACGCGAATGCGATGACGATCGGTTTGTCGATTTTGCGAGTCAGCCGCGACACGAACGTGGTCCGGCCGGTCGCGGAAGCGTCGCTCATTGAAACCACTCCAGACGGTTGCGCACCCGGAACAATCCGCACGCGCCGATCGCGACAGCGAGCAGAAGAATCATGCCCTGAAATAGCGGCTGCCACAGCGCATCGACATTGAAGACGAACAGCAGATCGCCGATGCAACGGAACGCGAATGCGCCGAAGATCGCGCCGATCGCGCTGCCCTTGCCGCCGAGCAGCGACACACCGCCGATCACTACCGCGGCGATCGAAAACAGCGTGTACGAGTTCGCGCTGCCGAGGTTCGCGTCGCCGGTGTCGGTGAAGAACGTCAGAAACAGGCCGCCGACTGCTGCGAGCAGGCCGGCCAGCGTATAGCTCGCGAACTTGGCGCGGCGAATCGGCATCCCGGACAGGAAAGCCGCGGGTTCGGACGACCCGGTCGCGTATGCCGCTCGCCCGATCGCCGAGCGTTTGAAAGGAATCCAGACGATCACGATCGCGGCCAGCAGGATCACCAGGCTCGCTGGCAGAACGCCGGCGACCTTGCCCGTCAGTGCGTCGGCGAGGTCCTCGTTGATCGATCCGCCAGGCACAGGGCGCAGCAGCAGCGCCAATCCGTAGTAGACGGCGCCCGTCGCAATTGTCGTCACGATCGGCTGCAGCCGGCCGAAAATGATGATCACGCCGTTCAGCGCGCCGCATAGCGCACCCGCCCCGAGCACGCCGGCGATGCCGAGCGCGCTGTGCAGCGAGTCGCCTGTGACGATCCACGACCCGATGCAATTCGTCAGCACCAGCGTCATGCCGATCGACAGGTCGATGCCGGCGGTCAGCACGACGAGCGCCTGCCCCATCGAGACGAGCGCGAGCAGTACCGCTTTGTTCGCGGCCGTCTGAAATACGTTGGCCGACAACGCCGACGGATAGTTGACGAGATAGATCGCGAACATCAGCACGAACAGGCCGAACGCGAACACCGCTCCGCGATTCTCCGCATACCAGTAACGCAGCCCGCTCATCGCCCCACTCCCGTAGAAGGCAAACTCTGTCCGACGGGCAGGTCGAGAGCACTGGCAATCAGGTTCTGCTCGGTGATCGCCGGGCCGACGAGTTCCTTCTTGATCCTGCCTTCGTACAGTACGAGTACGCGGTCGCAGCAGCCGATCAGCTCGTCATAGTCGGTCGAATAGAAGACGATCGCGGCGCCTTCGTCGGCAAGGCGCCTGAGCAGCTGGTAAAGCTCCTGCTTGGTGCCGACGTCGATACCGCGCGTCGGGTCGCTGAGCAGCAGTATCCTCGGCCGCCGCATTAGCCACTTCGCGATGACGACCTTCTGCTGGTTGCCGCCCGACAGCGAGCCCACGGGCGCGTCGACGCTGAACGACTTGATCGCAAGCAGCTCCATCATCCGCTCGACGAGCGACTGCTGGCGGTCGCGATCGATGATGCCCGCGGTGGACATCCGATCGAGTGCGGCAAACGACAGGTTCTCGCGTACCGACATCGGCAGCATCAGGCCTTCGGTCTTGCGATCCTCGGGTATCAGCGCCATACCGATTTCGTTGGCGCGCGCGGCCGTCGGGCTCCCGATCGACACGGCTTTGCCGTCGATCTCGATCTTGCCCGCGCAGCCGCGCAACACGCCGAACAGCGCGAGCAGCAGTTCGCGCTGGCCTTGTCCGTCGAGACCGCCCAGTCCGAGGATTTCACCGCGCTGCAACGAAAAGCTGATGCCCCGCAGCGTGTCGCTCCAGGCGAGATCACGACAGGCGAGAACCGGCGCGGTGCTGCGGGCCTCCGCGGGTTGGTCGGCCGGTTTGGCTGCGGGTCTGGCAGGAAACGCATGCTGGTACTTCCGGCCGATCATCATTTCGACAACCTCATTGTCGGAGCGCGTGCCGGCTTCGAAGCTCATCACATGACGACCGTTCCGGTAGACCGTGCATTCGTCCGCAAGCGCCTTCACCTCGTGCATGCGGTGCGAGATGAACAGCAGCGCGAGCCCCTCTTCGCGCAGGCGCTTGAGCACCTCGATCACGCGCGCGACGTCGGCCGCGGTCAGCGCCGAGGTAGCTTCGTCGAGAATCAGAATGCGCGGCGCGTGGGCCAGCCCCTTCGCGAGCTCGACCATCTGCTGGCGCGACAGCGGCAGGTCCCGGACCTTCGCAAGCGGATTGATGTCGGCGGCGCCCGCTCGCGCGAGCGCCTCCTCAGCCTGGCGGCGTTGAGCGCGCCGGTCGATCATCCCGAAACGTCGCGGCGGGTTCGCAGCGTAGATGTTGTCCGCCACGCTCAAGTCGGGGATCAGCGACAGCTCCTGATACACGCAGACGACACCCGCCGCGTTCGCCTCGGCAGGCGACCCGAACGAGACCTCCCGGCCATCGAAATGCATCGTGCCCTCGTCCGGCTGCACGACGCCGGACATCACCTTCAGCAACGTGGACTTGCCCGCGCCGTTTTCGCCGAGGATCGCGTGAATGCGGCCTCTGCGCACCGTGAGCTCGGCGTGATCCAGCGCGACGGCGCCGCCGTAGCTTTTCGACACGCCAGACATCTGAAAGAACGGCTGCTCTGCATCCTGCAGCATGCTTCGTCTCCGGTCATAGCGCGGGCCATCATCCGGTCACTGGTTGCCCTGGTTCTGCTTCATGATTTCCTGCGCAGAGAAATTGATGCCGCATGTCGGAAACGAGTTGCCGACGAAAAAGTTGTCGGAGTCGTTCGGGAAATAGTTGACGCCCGACTTCAGCATCGAATCGTCGGTGACGTCGAGCGGCAGCTTGATCGCCACGGGAATCGTCTGGCCATCCAGCGCGGCGAGCGCCGTCTTGATCGCCACGGCCACCTGCGCGGGCCCGGTGCCCGCCGACGTGCACTTCAGGCCCTGACTCCCATACTGCGCGCAGAACTTGCGAAAGCCGTTCTCCGTCTCGCCGCCGAACGGCACGAATGGGTGTTTCGCATCGATCATCGCGCGCACGACGCCCGTGTCGCCACCTTGCGCCGATATGCCATCGAAGTGACCCTGCACGGCAATCGCGTCGGCGGCGACCTTTTGCGCGACCCCGTCGTCCCACTTGCCGTAGACCTGGACGACGTTCCACTTCTTGCCGGTGCTGTCCAGCGTTTTCGTGAAACCATTGTGCCGGTCCGTGTCGACCGACGTGCCCGCCACCCCGCGAACTTCGAGCACCTTGCCTCCGTTCGGCAGGTGGCCCGCGAGCCATTTGGCCCACAGCGCGCCGAGCCCATACTGGTCGACGTTGACGTTGATCGCGTCTTCGCTGTCGAGCGTGTTGTCGAAAGCGACCAGCACCACACCGGCGTTCTTCGCGCGGCGGATCGCGGGGCCGAATGAGGAGGGGTTCTGCGCGTTCACGATGACGGCGTCATAGCCGGCATCGATGAAGTTGTTGACGGCCGAGATCTGCGCCGGAACGTCCTCGCCGGTCGAGACGACCTTGAATTCCTTGAGCCTGGCGGCAACCGCCGGTTGTGCGGTGTAGGCTTTGGCCGTTCTGATCATCTGGATACGCCAGGTGTTCGCGATATAGCCGTTCACGAGTGCGATCCGGTAAGGCGCGTTCTTCTTCGGATACTTGATGAACTTCGTGTCGCTCTTCCATGGGACCATGCAGGCGGGATCGCCGGACGGCCCTGAAACGATCGAAGCCTGCGCGAAAGCCCCGCTTGCGCAGAGCGCCAATGTAGCGCTCGCCGCAGCTCGGAGCACGTGGATTCCTGAAAGCATGTTGCCTCCTTTTTGTTCGACTGGACGTACCGATTGCCTGCGCACATGGCTGGTCGTGGACTGCCGGCACGGTGTGCGCGAAGCACGGAACCTTGCGGAGTTGCTATAGCGGGACTGGATCGGACTTGCAGAAGGAGCCTTTCAACGGCGCCTCCTCGAAGCGAAAAGAAGGACATGCGTATACGCGTTCCCGTCTGACAGTACTGGCATACCAATCCACGCGCGATAGTGGTTTACCAGTGCGTCCAGCGCACCGGGCGACCGGGCTGAAACCGTTGGTGGATAAGGACTGGGCTGCCGTGAACGGTCGCCGCGTCGCACGGGGATGGGGGTGCCATTTTGACGAAATCCAGCGGTCACCCGGTGGCTTCGACCATTTCGAACGCCGCAAATGGGCCATCTCTCGCACACGTCAACCGACCCAGCCGCCGGCGCGGTCGCTGCCGACCGTTCGCATGTCGGGCTTGCGAACCAGATCTACCCCTGATCGAGACAGGCGAAATCGGGCTTCGCGCTCGCCTGCCTTCTGAACGCGCGCGCTTGCCGAGCGTTTTGGCGTCGGCCGCACGCAGGTTAGGAACAGGTGTTGGGCCGACTGTTGGCCCGACTGTTGGCCGACGCGGTCGGCAGAAACTGACCCATGCAAGTCACGCAGACCATCCGAAAGCACACACTTGCCTGATGCGCGCGTCAGTAACTCCACATCGCATTTTGCAAAACGATCCGGTAACCGTCAGTATCTTCGAACGGCCCGACACGTCCCAATACGGGTTAAGTGACCTTACGCATATAAATCCATGCTCGATAAGTCGATCACACGTTGCTTGCCATTCTTCCTGGTCCGGGACGTAAAACACCAACAAGTCCTCAACCGCGGGGCTTGGCGTCACCGGATGTTCGCCGCAGTGGGTGAACTCGAAGTGATAGTCCATACCGGGACTTCCGAGCATGACTCCGTCGAACCCCTGATGATCCTGAAATCTCGCCAGCACGGCCAGGTTGAGTCCAGCGCAGTACATGCGCTCGGAACGGGCTTGTATAGAGTGCTTCAGGAATTGCCATCGGTCGAGCTTCCCTTTCGCACGCGGTTATCTGGCAGGTCTTAACAGGTTTCGAATTTGCCACGCATTCCTCGGCTTGGTGACGGTTCGCGTCAATGACAAATGAAGACGTGCGACCAACAGGAGCATCGCGGACAAACTTTGCTGAATCTGGTTTCATAGCGGGGATATCCGGTCCCAGTGCACATCTGCACGAGACCTGGATAGTTTTCCTGTGTGAACGATCCGGGACGTTGCCTGCTTCGTCTCACCCGCTGGAATGATGAAGTCAGAACCTTTTTTCTCAGGAAGTTGACACGCGCAGTCTTCACTGTCTGGAGCTTGAATCATGAAATTCGATCCCGCCAACACGGCAGTTGTGTTTATCGATCCGCAAATCGATGTGCTCAGCCCTTTGGGCAAAAATTGGGGCGCTGTCGGAGCCAGCGTGACGGAGAACCGAACGGTCGAAAACATGCTGCAGATATTCAAGGCCGCGAAAGCAGAGAAGTTCAGTGTTTTCATCTCCCCGCATTATTTTTATCCGACCGACCGCGCGTGGAAATTCAATGGCCCGCTCGAGACCGACGAGTTCGCGACCGGCACATTCGCTCGCACGGGCGCGCTCAATCTGAGTGGGTTTGAGAAATCGGGTGCTGACTGGCTGGAGGAGTTCAAGCCGTACATCGACGATGGCGAAACCATCGTTGTCAGCCCGCACAAGGTCTTCGGTCCACAGACCAACGATCTGACACTGCAGTTGCGAAAGCGCAATGTGCAGAAAATCGTGCTGGGAGGCATTCTCGCCAATATGTGTGTGGAGGCTCATCTGCGCGACCTGATCGAGCAGGGTTTCGAAGTGTCCGTCGTTGCCGACGCCACGGCGGGACCGCGCCATCCGGTTTGGGGCGACGGCTATAAGGCCGCGTTGATCAACTTCGCGTTTCTTGCGCATGCCGTAGTCAAAACGCAGGACGTCGTCGAGGCAATGACTCAACGATAGTCGCGATCAGGCGCGGCGAATGCACCTGAATGTCTGCGGGACAGTACGTGACGATCTGCTGGATCTGCGTCTTGCCCTTGTAGGTGCGGAGCAGTCGCACGCCAACAAGAGACAGAATGGAGCCCGGAAATGGTCAATCAAACATCGGATCGACGTTGTTATGAAGACGCCTGTTATCTACTTCTGCTCAGCCCACTTAGGCCCGATAGCTTTCATGCGTGCCCGATTCCGCTCAATCGTCGCCTGACTGGGCGGGTAGTCGGCATGTCCAGTCGGAACGAGTCCATCGCGTCGCGCCTGAATCAGTTCTTGCATCACTTGCTCTCTGGTTTTCCCACGCGGCTGGATATCGAGCGCTGAGATCTTCGCATCAAGTGTCAGCGAACCTGCGCTGCTTTCTGCTGGCAATGTGTTATCCGCAGTCCATTGTGGGAAGTTGTGGCCAGCATCGGCGAATGCCGATGTGGTGAGCGTCACAGCGATAAACGCACCGGTAATGTATTTGATCGTCACGTTGTTCTCCTTGGCAATGCAGAGCCAGAACGATTGGCTCCGACAGTCTTCATTCTGGAGAGTGGCGCCTGAACGAGCCGTGACTGACACGTGACCTTTCAGTCACGCGCGGCCCGGTTTTGCTTGAACGTGATGAGCCTGACAAAAAAAAGGACCCGCACGTGCTGTGGGGTCCCGTAAAGATGGCCGTTGCCAGACATCAACTCGGGCAAAAGCTGCGCCTTGATTGACGTCACGCGTTGACCATCTGCGTGGACGCACAAAATAACCCTCTAGTGACTACGTAGTACCGGGCAATGGGCTCGAAACCAGCACAGCAGCCGCGACAATTACCGCTGCCAGCACCACCGACTCAATATGCAATACAGCGGCGAAGCGTTTCAGCGGAGTTGCTGTTGTAATCGGCACTCCACTTTTCAGCGACACCAGAAGCTTCGGCATTTCGAAAAAGCGATTGTGGCCGCCGAGGGCGGCGGCAATCAGCACGAGCAAGAGTTTCAACAGCAGCACTTGTCCATATGTCGATTCCAGGAGATTCGCGGGGGTATTCACGCCTCGCCAGCCGTTATAGGCACCGGTACTAACCAGCGCGACCAATGCAAACGTCGCCGCATCCGAGAGGGACTTCACAAAATCAGCACCGTTAGTCTGATCGCTGCCGGGCACCTCGGAGAGGCGTGGCAGGACGACATACGTTGTGACGAGTACGAGACCTACCCACGCACTGATGGCGAGCAAATGCAGCCAGTCGACCCACACCGGCAGACTGAACAGTCCCGCGTCTACAGGATGGCCACCATTGCTGCGCGCGAGTGCAACACCTGCCAGCGCCAGCCAGATGGCCAGCGGAAACCGAACTGTGCCGCCTGACCTGAGGAAGGAGAAGCTCACGACAAAGAGCATCAGGACCGCTCCAACCAGCGATCCATGCCCAAAACCGGTCTCCCAAAGCATCGACCAGACGGCCGGACCCGCTTCCATCAGCGTCGATTCGCTCATCAGCGCACAATGAATCCAGAACGCCAACATGCTGCACATCAATGCACCGACGGACGCAATGCGCAAGATCATGACCAGCCGGTAACTGACGCGGGCCTGCCATGGAGATGGTCGGCGAGCCAGCCATTGGTCACTGAGCAAGGCGCCAACCAACACCGCGAAGCCGACGTTCTGCAACGCGACCGCTGCCAGTCGCAGGATGCCGAGGAGACCTTCGTTCATCACTTCACCTGAAAGGTGTATGTGCCCTTGGTCTTATGGGCGTCGTGTGTCATGACGGCCCACTGCACCGAATAGGAGCCTGATGAAAGTTTCGGCAGTGCAATGCTCAACAAGCGCGGATTGGAGGCATCAACCTTTGCCTTTTCCTTGCTCACAATAGCGCCGTTTGCATCAGATACTTTGACTGTACTGAAGGTCGACTCGAGGTCTTCATTGAAAGTGAGACTAAGCGTCCCGGGCGCGACATCGACTGTGCTACCGGCAGCCGGCATGGCGCTTTCCAGCTTACCGTGTGCGAACGCGGCGGATGGTGCGAAAGCGATGACACTGGCTGAAGCTGCGCCAATCAGTTGTTTGCGAGTGCGTGATTTCATGGTCTTGCTCATTCTGGATGGTCATAGTGGGCGTCGCACGCAATGGGTTGCAACGCCCTTTGGTCTCTTACTTCTTCTGCAGCTTTGTCACAGTCAGTGCACCGTCCACCTCTTCGGCCACGAAATCAATCCTGTCGCCAACCTTGACCTGCGAAACCATTGCCGGGTCCTTGACCTTGAACACCATGGTCATTGCATCCATGCCCAGGTTTTCCAGGGGACCGTGCTTGATGGTCAGCTTTCCGGCTGCCGCGTCGACCTTCTTGATTTCTCCGTGAGACATGCCGCTCTTGACGTCGCCGCCTTGCTGCGTTCCTCCGGCCATGTTCATGTTGCCCATGTCGCCTGCCGCATAGGCAGCGCCGGAAAGCGCCAACGCGTAGCCAAGCGCAGCAGATACAAATGCGTTCTTCATCAGTCTTCTCCTGTGTTGAATAAAAGGGTTAGCCGGGCTGTATGCGTCCGGCCAGACAAAAATCAGCCGTCCGGCAACTCGCCGGTGTATTCGTACGCGACAGTCCCTTTTGGGTGTTTGAACCAGCCCGGGTCGCGGTAGTCGTTGCGGCCCAGTCCCTCGCGGACCTTCACGACCGTGAACATCCCACCCATTTCAAGTGGACCGAACGGACCCGTGCCCGTCATCATCGGCAGCGTGTTGTCGGGCAGCGGCATCTCCATCTCGCCCATCGAACCACCCGTGCTGCCCATCGCCATGTAGTCCGGTACGAGCTTGTTGATGCGCCTGGCCAGGTCCTTCTGCGGCACGCCAATCAGGTTCGGAACCGCATGCCCCATCGCATTCATCGTGTGATGCGACTTGTGGCAGTGAAACGCCCAGTCGCCCGGCCGGTTCGCGGTGAACTCAATCGCCCGCATCTGCCCTACTCCGACGTCGGCGGTCACTTCTGGCCAGCGTGCAGAGGGTGGAATCCATCCGCCATCGGTGCCCGCAACCTCGAAGCTGTAGCCATGCAGATGGATGGGGTGATTGGTCATCGTGAGGTTTCCGAAACGGATGCGTACGCGATCACCGGCTCGCACAGGCAGCGGGTCGACGCCCGGAAACACGCGTGCGTTCCACGTCCACATGTTGAAGTCCGTCATCTCGTTGACCCTGGGTGTGAAGCTGCCTGGATCGATGTCGTAGGCGGACATCAGGAACACAAAGTCCCTGTCCACGGGCATGACGCTGCGGTCTTTCGGATGCACGATGAACGTCCCCATCATTCCCATGGCCATCTGCACCATTTCGTCCGAGTGCGGGTGATACATGAAGGTGCCGTGCTTTTCGAGCTGGAACTCATAGACGAACGTCTTGCCCGGCGGAATGTGTCGTTGGGTCAGGCCACCGACACCATCCATTCCGCAAGGGAGCAACATGCCGTGCCAGTGGACCGTCGTGTTTTCCGGCAGCCTGTTGGTCACGAAGATGCGGACCCTGTCGCCTTCGACCGCCTCGATGGTCGGGCCAGGCGCCTGACCGTTGTAGCCCCAGAGGTTTGCCTTCATCCCCGGTGCCAATTCGCGCACGACCGGCTCAGCAATGAGGTGAAACTCTTTCCAGCCGTTCTTCATTCGCCACGGCAGCGTCCATCCGTTGAGCGTCGCGACGGGCGTGTACGGGCGGCCGTTGGGCGGCGTCAGCGGCGCCTGCGTGCTGGCCTTGTCCATCACGGGCGCTTCGGGAAGCGAACCCGCACCCGCCTTGCTGACAAGCGCCGCGCCCAGGAGTGCAGCACCCGAGCCGCCGAGAAAATTTCGACGTGAAACCATCTTCATTTACCTTCTGGGTTCGCCGGCGACGCCGGTTGGGTAGCGGATGCCGATAGTGGCGACATCTGTAACGGGGCAGCTTGTGGTTGTGTCACTGGCGTGGGCGTCGCATCACCGTGCGACGTGGCGGGCGCTTGCGTTATACCGAGGGGCGGAAGCCGCCCACCGAGCGCCTGCTGCAGATCCGTCTCTGCAAGCCAGTAATCCTTCAGCGCATCGATATATCCGTTGACGGCGCTCACCTGGTCGCGTGAATCGGAAAGCAGCTCGAACACGCTGGTGAGCATGCCGTTGTAGCGCAGCAGCATTTCGTCAGAGATAGTCTTGCGAACTGGCACAACCTCATCGCGATAGTGCTTCGCCACGTCATAGCTCGTCACATAGGCTGAATACGACTCCCGGACCTCGGAGCGCGCGTCGATCGCCGTCTGGGCAAGCCGGTTTGCCGACTGCATGTAGATGGCTTCGGCTCGCGCCACTTTCGCGCTGCCCCAGTCGAAGATGGGAATCTCGACACTGATTTCGTATCCGTGCTCATGCCCCTTGTCGGTCTCGAAGTTGTCGAGATAGCCGACGTCGAGTGCATTGATGAACCGGGTCGCCTTGCTTAATCCAAGCGAGGTGGCAACACCTTGCGTCCGGAGCTTCGCCGCCTGGATGTCGAGCCGGTTCTGCATCGCGACGCCTTCGAGGTCGTTCAGTTGCGGCCTGTCCTTCGGCAGGTCAGGCAAACGGTCCGGCAGCTTGTACCGGGTACCTGAGCCCCATAGACCCATCGTGCGCGTGAGCTTTTCCCGGGCGGCGACTGCCTGTTGCCGTGCCTTCGCCGACTGGGCGACCGACTCAGCATAAAACGCCTGTTCGCGTGCATAGTCGAGCTTGCTGAAGTTGCCCGCCTGACGCATTCGCAAGGCGAGTTCTGCGCCGGCCTCTGATGAGTCTTTGACCTGAGCGGCGTACATTGCGGCCTGTTCAGCCGCCACCGCGTTCACGTATGCCTTGCGGGCGTCCGCGGCAACCGCGAGCATTGCATTGGCGGTCTCGAGTCTCGTCTGTTCGAACCGTCGACTTTCGATGCGCGTTGCGACCGGCAGCGTGAGCACCCCCAGTACGCCCATCGAAAACGTCCGGCTGATGCCGAAGCCATCGCTCCAGTGGGTGCGGCTGAAAGTAAAGCCAGGATTGGGCAGACGCCCAGCCTGGACGAGGTCAGCCTCGGAAACGCCAAGCTCCCCGTACGACGCCTGGAGTCCCCGGTTGTTCAGCAGCGCAACCTGGACAGCGTCGTCCATGCCGAGAGGCCTGGACAGGAGTTCCTGCGTTCGCTTGTAGACGGCGTCGCGGTCCTCATCGGATTTAACATAGACGGCTTCTTTACCCAGACGATCGGATGCAACCGTCGATACGGTGTTGAAGCCGCCGTCCTTCGAAAAGGTCGTGCAACCGGCCAGCAGAATTGTCGCGATGGCGATGCAGGACACGCGACCTGGTGCGAGGTGGCGCATCATTTCGACTCGCCCCCGTGCTCATGCGATGTTTTTCCGTGTGTGTTCGTGCCTGACTGCTGACCATGCTTGTTGCCGGTCATAGCCCGACTCGGGGCAACGGCACGATTCAGTTGCTGCCAGTTCGGTGACTCCCCGTCCTGCCATGGTTTATAGCCATCGAAGGCCGACGGGACGGTAAATGCCGGTACGGACGCCCCTGCATCCGTTGGGTCGGGAACCGGCGTCGCGGCATGCGCGAGCAACGGCAAGACTGCGCCTGCGCTCAAGAGCGCCGCAGAAATCGTTCGCATGAATTGTTCTCGTCGTGAAGCATCCGGAGACGGGGTGCGCGTCTCCAGAAAAATTGGCCTGTCGCAGCGAACAGCCGCGCGTGCGTGGACTAGACGAGAGTCGACCTGGGAGGTCGCTCGATGCCACCGGTCAGAAACGAGACGACGGGAGCGGCAGGAGGTGGTGTGAAGAAGTGAATAAAGCCGACCGAAGCCGGCATGACCGGTACGGAAAGCATTGCCGCACCGAAGCAGCAGGATGCACACGTCGAACACGCGTGTGCGTGCTGCGCCCCGCCGTGATGATGCCCATCCGGGTGCGCACGCTCCAGACCGGGCGTCGCATGGCTGTGGTGGTCGCTGCTCAACAAGACATGCGCCATGTGAGCATGCGACGCCTTGTCTTCGCTAGCCTCACCCGGGCCACATTTCATCGAGACAGCCGCAAGCGACTGAACCGGGAGGCTCAGTATCAGCAGAACAACGATGAAAAGTTTGCGCCAGTGATACATGGGGGGCGGAGTCTAGCACGTGGTTTTACGGGGCTGTAAGCTGGAAAGCGTGTCAACGCATAACGGCACACACGGCGCTGACGGGAGGAAGCTTACCCAGAGCCTTCTGACGGAAGGATGGCTGCAAGATGACCAATTTTTCAGACGTACGAAGATGAAAAATTTGTCACGATCCCGTCATTTTTCCGCCGTTGACCGACGTCTAAGCTGGCTAGAATCGGTCTCTTAGAATCCAGGAAAACGCCGAGACCTTTCCATTTCATGCGCATACTTATCATCGAAGACGAGCCGAAGATGGCCTCATACCTCAAGAAGGGTCTGGTTGAGGCGAGCTTCACGGTAGATACCGCCGATAACGGCGACAATGGGCTGTTCCTTGCCCTGCACGAGGATTTCGACCTCATCGTTCTCGATGTCATGCTCCCGGGAATCGACGGCTTCGAGCTACTTCGGCGACTGCGCAGGGAAAAAGAAACGCCAGTCCTTCTGCTGACGGCACGCGACACGGTTGCCGACAAGGTAGAGGGATTTGAACTGGGAGCTGATGACTATCTCTCGAAGCCCTTCGCTTACGCTGAATTTCTCGCCAGAATCCGCTCCCTGTTGCGGCGCGCTCCACGCGCGGTCAAAGACGTGCTTCGCATCGCAGACCTAGAAGTCGACCTGATCAGACGACGGGTCAAACGCGCAGACGTCCGCATCGACCTGACCGCGCAGGAATTCTCGTTGCTGCAGTTGCTTGCCGAGCGGCAAGGCGAAGTGTTGACGCGCACGTTCATCACGTCACAAATCTGGGATATGAATTTCGACAGCGACACGAACGTTGTCGACGCCGCGGTCAAGCGCCTGCGCGCAAAAATCGACAACGCGTTTGAGACGAAGCTGCTGCACACTGTCAGGGGCATGGGCTACGTGCTCGAGGACCGCTCGTGAGCCTCCGGACAACTCCGTATTCACTGCTTCGGCGGTTGACGGGCGCCTTCGCATTAGCCGCGTTCGTCGTGTTTGCCTTGATGGGCGCGTTTCTGTACCGCTCCCTGTCGGCCGAGTTGCAACGGCGCGACGACATTGAAATCACAGGCAAACTCGCACAATTCCAGCAACTTGCACGTGATGCGGGTTCCGTGGACGCGGTTCGGGCCAATCCTGCGATGTTCCATGAGGTATTGCTCTCGCACCCGGGCGTCTATCTTGGCATCGTAGACGAGCACAACCATACACTTGTAGAACATGCCGAGAGGAAGGAGGTCGACCTCACCTCGATCTTTCAGAACGACCATCCCGGCGGAAAACCGTACGCCTGTAACCTGGAATTAATCGGGCCATCCCGATGCATATCCGCAGAGCAGGTACTCCCGTCCCGGGAGATGGTTCGCGTGCTGCTGGTCCGCGCCGCGTCCGACCGACAATCACTTCTTGAGAGCTATCGTGTTGACATCTGGGTCGCCGTAGCGTTCGGCGCTGCTCTTGTCGGGATGCTTGGCTATGCGGTCGCAAGACGTGGGCTTTCGCCTGTAGAAAGCATAGGCCGACAGACTTCGCGGATCGAAGCCCATAATCTTGGCGAACGTCTCGATATACAGGGCGGACCTCTTGAGCTTCAGGAAATAGCGCTTTCGGTCAACCGCATGCTCGACCGGCTGGAGCGCGCGTTCGTGCGTCTTTCGCAGTTTTCATCCGACCTTGCACATGACATGAGAACGCCTCTCGCGAACGTTATCAGTTCGTCGCAGGTCACGCTGTCTCGAACCAGAACGACGGACGAGTACGAAACCCTTATCGACTCCAACATTGAGGAGTGTGAGCGACTACAGCGGATGATTGAGAGCATGCTCTTTCTCGCGCGAACGGACAACGCGCAACAGGTTCTGCGCGTCGCGACACTCGATGCAGCCGACGAACTGGGCAAACTTACGTCGTATTTTCAGGGGCTGGCAGAAGAATCGGATGTCCGGTTAACGGTGGAGGGAACCGCCCGCATCACTGCCGATGCCACACTGTTGCGTCGGGCGGCAAGTAATCTCATATCGAATGCACTCGAGCATGCATGTCCGGGGTCATCGGTCGAACTCAGTGCGTCCGAATCGTCGAAGTACTCGGTTATTAAGGTAACCAACCACGGACAATCGATTGCGCCCGTACATCTCGAGAAAATCTTCGAGCGCTTTTACCGGGTGGACGCCTCCCGGCACGGGTCAGCGAAAAACACCGGTTTGGGACTGGCTATCGTGAAATCCATCATGGAACTCCATCGGGGCAAAGTGGACGTCACGAGCTATGGCGAACGTACAACCTTCACGTTGTACTTTCCCCGGGCGGCCAGCGCGTGAGTTAGTTCGGGGAAAATGCATATCCCGCGGCAGTGGGCTCGACACCCTTGTGGTGGCGGGTTAGAAAAGTCGTGCGCTTCGAAGTGGCCGGGCGCGCGGGCCGACGCGGAAGTGATCTTCGGCACGCTGGCGGCTGCAGGTGCGAACTTCATTCACGTCACTGAGTTCTTCAACGCGTTGGCGGCCAATGCCATGCGAGAGCCGTGAAATAGCCGCTCGCGAGATTTTTAGGTATGCAATATTTCCGTTGCGCGGTTGGCTGCAAGGCAAGACGCTCAGAGGCTCGCCGAAAATGCGTCGTTGGCCCCAGGGAGACCGCGCCTGATCGTTCTCGCGAGCGAGTAGGCCATGCCGTGCCGTTCCACGCCGAGCCGCTGTATTAGCGTTCCCCCGAATCCACGTAAGAATGCATAAGCAGCGGCATTGGAGAATCCGTCAAAATCAAAGGTCAGGTTACGTTTGATTGCGTCCTGGATCGCCGACCATACAAGAAGACTGATGGCTCCGCCTGACGCGGTCTGCGAGCGCGACGACAGGAGGTAGTACATGTGCTCGCAGTCCCAGACAATGCCAATCCCGCCGACGAGTCGTCCGTGCCGGTCATACGCACCCAGCAAATAGCCGGCTTGCCTTTCGACAAAAGCGTTCACAAGCTCATGCATGACATCAGTGCCGTAGGCATTGGTTCTTGAGCGTGCCGAGAGGTTCGCCTCATAGAAATCAAGAAATTCGCGTGGTCGTTCTATAGCCCGTACCGTCAGAAGTGCGGCTGCATGACGGATAGCATGTCGCGTCCTGGCGCTCATCCTTGCCCATGCTTCCACCGTGGTGCAATCGGGGCCGATATGTAACGTGTATCGTGCGGAAACCCCGAAGCCGCGTAGTGCGAATGCGAGCGCGTCTTTCACCCTATGATCGAAGATCTGGAAAAAGCTGTCACATCCCGGTAGCTGATCGATCAGATGGGCCGTGACTCTCATGTGATGGCGAAACTCAGCATCGGGGCAAGCCGAGCCGATCGGTTCAATGACGGGACCGAGCGAACGCGTCAACGGCGGCAGCCGCGAGACGCGCCACAAGCCTTTACGGGTGGCAAGCGCATAAGGCATCTCTCCGATCACCCGGCTGCCTTGCGTTACTTTCGCTGTACACCAGCGTCCGCCCGTCGCAATGTCGAGCCACCATGGTTCGTGAAAAATCGAGTAAGCCGCTGCCGGACGGGTACTGAGTACCTCTGTGGGCGTTGGGGCCACGACTCCATCCTCACGCCGTTGGATCTCGAGTATCGGACAAGGCTCCATTGTCATCACATTGCATCTTCCCGCGTAAGCTTAAATGGCTGCACTCCGTATGCATCGGAGTGGTTCACACTTGCCTGAAACGTTAGCGATATCGCACGCACCATGCTGCCCGTTACTCAGCAGGCGATTTATCGTGGTTGTGAACCCGACAGACTCGCGCAGCGCCGCTGCGTAGCTCGAAACGTAGAGAGTACTGCCCGGGCGAGGCGACGTTGCACGCGAGACACCAGTCGAAATAACACGGTAAGCTCGGCAAGCCGTCCACGGCGAGTGAGTATCAGCATCGGCGTCCAGTGACGCGTATGACGGGTAGTCCAACTAATCTTGTATGCGTTGTACAGCGGGCGCATATCGAAGTCCCGGCCATTTGCATGAGCCCACCTCGCAACGAACTCCGTCAGCAGATTGCCTACGGAATAGCGGCTATAGGCTTCGTCATAGGTGAAGATCCAGTATTCGACAGTACGGGGTCCGACCAGATTGACCGACGCACAGACCGGCACGCCATTTACCTTCACGAAGGTGACCAGGGGCACACTGTCCAGCGCAGTCTCTTTTGCCAGCGTAATGAAGAAATCCCGGACGCGGTCCTTCATCAGATAGCCGGTTTTCAGGCCCCGTTCGCGCGCCCATTGCCGCTTGTTGCTGAACAGCCAGTGCAAAACATTTGTCGCGTCATCGAAGTTCTTGCACCAGCCAAACTCGACGTTGCCAGCAGCGTTCAGCTTTTCCCTGTAGCGTCGAAGATTTCGCCGGAGCGAGGGCGAAATGCTGCCGACAAAATCTTCCCAGCGCGCAAAGTCCCGCAAGCTCGCCGCGTATCCGGGAAGAATGTGCAGTCGTTCGGGCAACATTGTCTGCACCCAGGACTGCGGCGCTGTTTGCAGCGCCCTTCCCCATGTACTGCCCTTCTCGACAAATGGAATCTCAAGTATGTCGGCCGGCAATTGCATGACCGCGTCGATACTTGCGGCACACATGGCGGGCGTCGCCCTGCCCCTGAACAACGGTCCCCCATACTCCTCGTTATTCCCGCTGGTCAACACCCCGGCCGCCCGCAAGATGCCTGTGCGCCTGATAGTCAATGGCCACAGCGCGACAAGTACCTCGTCGTCATAGACCATGACGATTGCGACGAGACTGCCCTCTGACAACGCCTGCGTCGCAGCCAGTTTGCAATACTGGAAGTCAAGGCTCGGGCTACAGTCTTCCGAATGGTCCTGAAGGTGTTGCCATGGCGCGCGGAATGCTTCGAATGCAGCGACATTCCTCAGAATATTAACCCTGTGTCGCGCCTGCCCCGTTGTGACGACTGTTGAAGCGTCGAGGCAAATCCGAGTATTCATATCGAGGCACCATAGAAGCGCCCGGACCCAACGACACGCCAAAGGCGGTGTCAACGGATCCAGTCATGTGCCTGTCATTTCGTGATCTGTGTCACGTCACTTTAGCCATCTTATAAGAATGGAAAGCGGTCCAGTTCTGGATTAGAGAAGCCGAAACTCGTCCACGCCATCGTCTGCTTTTCGAGCAAGCCACGTGCCGCGCATGGCGCACGACCACCCGTCGTACGTCGTATCCGCGGCCAACCGTCAGAGTGCACCAAACGCGCGTCACGCGGTCTATTCGCACATTCATGCAACGCCCTGAATCTCAGGGCTCGGACGAGTTCTACAGCAAAAGTCGTCCCTGGCTGATAATCGCACCCTTTCTCGCGGAATAGTCTGGCCAAATCGGTCGTTTGCACGCTCCCAACCGTCGTTCTCTCCGCTAGCCCCTTGCTGGGGCCAGCATGCTTGAAATTTTCCGACGCCTCGGATTGCAGATAAAGAACCGGTCAATCCTGATCTTGTCGATGGCCAGGCGTCGTTAGGGCTGACGCGCGGTGGAGTTCGGGGACGGATGGCTGCACAGGAACCTATCTATACGGGACGTACCGCGACTCCCGCACTCCACAGTGAAGTACAAACCAATCAGACCGAAGCCGCCCTCGGCACATTTCGTCACGCTCAACCAACTCCAGGTGATGCCCGGCGCGTCTCATGAGCAATATCGGTCAATGATCTCGAACAGCCGCTGGCACGACGTGGCGAGGTGCTGCTCAGGCGACGTAGCAACGCCGAGCAACAGGCCAGATAAAGCCCAGGACGGATTCGCGAACCACACGGATAAAGGCGATGGCGCCATACCAACGGTCATCGCTTCACGAACGATCCGCACGTCGGGTGCGCCGTCTGGGAGTCGGAGGAGCACTGCGAGGCCGGCGTTAACCCACTGCGCGTCGCGCATTCGCAATTGCTCGCACAGTGCGTCACGCTGGGCGGAATATAGACGCTTGAGTCGACGCACGCGCCGGATATAGTGGCCGTCGTGCATGAATTGAGCCATGGCGAGTTGAATCACTGGTGACGGCGCGGGAGCAAGTGTTGCGGCAACCTCGGCGAATGCGTTGGCCAGTTCGGTTGGCACCACGACGAATCCAAGCCGCAGAGCAGGGTTAACGGTCTTGCTGAAAGAACCGATGTGGATGACCCGCTTGCCCTCGCCAAGCGACGCCATGGCAGGTGCCGGCCTACCTTCCAGTTGCAACTCACCAAGGTAATCATCTTCAATGATCCAGGCGCCGCTCGAGGCCGCCCATTCGATCAGCTGAAGACGGCGCCTTAACGACAGGGTCGAGCCCAACGGAGCTTGTTGACCGGGCGTCAAGACGGCTAACGCGGCGTCCGCAGCCGTATCGATACCATAGTCGACGTTGATACCGTCAGCATCCACCGGTATCGGCACGATATTCAGGCGAGCGAGCTCCAACCCTTTCCGGGTGACCATGAAGCCGGGCTCTTCCATCCAGACTTTCTTACCGTCCAATCCTAAAACCCGCAGTGCCAGACCTAAGCCCGAGCTATATCCCGAAGTGACAAACACCTGCTCAGGATGGCAGTGGAAGTTTCTGGCAATGGAGAGATTGCCCGCGATTTCCGTGCGCAGTTCCAGTTCCCCTCTTGGATCGGGATAAAGCAGAGACGATAAACATCCCGTTTTCAGCAGATTGGCAGAGCGCGCCCGTGAAAAAAGCTTCTCCGGTAGTCCTTCAAATGCAGGAATGCCGAGCTGAAAGATCGCAGGGCCAGCGTTCATCTCATCATAGGCCCGCATAAACGCTCCGGGCCGCGGTGCTTTGGGTAGCGTTGCCACCACGCGGAGCCGCGGGGCCACGCGCGTGCCCCCTGCCCCGAATGTTTCGATCATCTGCGCGTCGGACAACCGTTCGTATGCCGCCTGAACCGTTCCGCGCGCCACGCCGAGTTGCGCGGCCAGGTCCTGCCATGAGGGCAGCCGGGTACCAGGAGCAAGCACACCTGACTCTATGGCCCGACTGATGCTCTCACGAATCTGTTCTGCCAGGGAAAGCCTGGCTGTCCGGTCGAGCTGGATCTGCAAGTCCGAATCCATTCTTGGTACACACAAAAGTGGTTGATCTTGGTTCTTCTGTTCGTACCATCGATGGTACAGAATAAACGCACCATCGTTGATATCAATGTAGGGCCAACGCGGAGATGCCTGCCGACGATCACTCGTCCAGTTCTGTTTGCGTCTCGCGCGAAACCCGATGACATGTGGAAGAGACGCGTCAGAACCTGCCACTCTCACCCTGAGCAGGCGCTCGACGCCACTCTGCCTTTATGAAGCGGCCGGAGAAAGAGGAATGAATATCCTGCATATCGATTGCAGCCCGCGACGGGAGTCGCACAGTCGACAGTTGTCGGCAGCGATCGTCGAGAGGCTTCTCACGATCCTCCCTGACGCGCATATTCGCCGCCGCGATCTGGGATATGAACCGATACCTCACCTCGAGGCCGCCTACGCTGCCGCGCTCTCGACGCCCGCGTCGCTGGCCGCGGCTGGTCGGTCTGCCGAAGCGGTAATTCAGGCCGAGCAGCTGATACAGGAGGTCGAGTGTTCCGATGTCATCGTCATCGGAACACCAATGAACAATTTCACCGTCCCATCCGTCCTGAAGGCGTGGATCGACCAGATTCTCCGCGTCGGCCGCACGATGAAGTCGACACCGACAGGCAAGGTCGGCTTGCTTCGGGACCGCCCGGTATTCGTCGGGATCGCTTCGGGGGGTGTGTTCACGGGCGATCGCGCCAATCAGCCCGATTTCCTTACGCCCTATCTTGACGCTGTACTCGGCTGCATCGGTCTCAATACTGTCCACTATCTGCCGTTGCAGGCTACCGCCTTCATCGATGATGCTCGCGCGGCCGAGCTTCGTCGCTCGCTCATTGCGGGCATCCAGCCAGCGATGGAAAGCCTCGTGCGCTGCCCCGTTTGAGCAGACGAAAATCGGCAATCTAAAAGGATTAATACTATGAAAAGGACTGCTATCTGAAGCTAATCATTGATGTTGACCAGACACGGATGCACGTTCGATACCGAGTTCCTGGGAACACGTCCTGGCTTACCGCTAAGGCTTTGATGATGAGCGACATCCGACCATGCAAAACGAACGTTCGCCCTTGCACATCTCGATCGTGGAGAAGCTGTCGTCGACGACAATCAGCATACGCTGGAGCGATCCCTGTCTGGGTCATTACGCGAGTCAGATCTGGGGTATCGGTTTCGCACGCGCGGACGCGGTTTGTGTGCTGTCCGGTAAGCAAATACGCCGCGGGGATTCGGTTTTTCGTCCGCGCGCCTATCGATCCCAAGTGCCCATCAATCATCACCGGATGATTCTGGCTTCCGCAGTGTCTGGCTTTCTCCCGGGACCCTCACTTTAAAGGTACTAAAGTATGAGCATGTCACGAAAGGTTGTGGTCGTTACCGGCGCGTCGCGCGGGATTGGCGCCGCGATCGTTCGCGCATTCCGCGAACTCGATTATGCGGTCGTTGCAAATGCACGTTCGATCATCCCTTCGGACGACGCGAACGTCCTGACGGTAGCCGGTGATATCGCTGATCGGACCGTCGCGCAGCGCGTCATTGCCGAGGGCGTCGCCCGTTTTGGCCGGATCGACACGCTGGTGAACAATGCGGGCATCTACATCGGAAAGCCATTCACCAAAAACACCTCCGAAGATTTCGCTGCAGTGATAGACGTGAACATGAGGGGCTTCTTTTACATGACGCAACTCGCCATTACCGAAATGGAGAAGCATTCGCGCGGTCACGTGGTTACCGTGACCGCCAGCATTGCTGACACTGCTTACACCGGCGTGTATTCCGCACTGGCAGCGATGACCAAGGGTGGTCTGAATGCCGCTACGAAGTCACTCGCGATCGAATACGCACGAAAGGGGATTCGCGTGAACGCGGTCGCGCCCGGAATCATCAGATCGCCGATGCACGCACCGGAGACTCATGATGCACTCGGAGCGTTTAATCCGCTGGGACGCATCGGGGAGATGAGCGATATCGCGGACGCGATTCTCTTTCTTGATTCCGCACTGTTTATCACAGGAGAGATCCTGCACGTTGACGGCGGACAAAGTGCTGGCCGCTGAGATGCGTCGACAGCAATTGCCAGACAGGAAGCACGTGGCGCTAAATGAACCAACGTTCACGTGAGTGCTGGCGCAATAGCCTGACCACATCCCGATCTTTCCTACGCTGAGGCCTAACGGAATTCTATGTCTCAAGTCGACTGGCTGAGTCACCTGCTGCAAATGATCACTATCACCGGCCGGCTGGAAGTCCGTTGCACGTACGGCGCGCCATGGCGTTTGGACTGGGCCGAGTCGGCAGCGAACGAGATCCCCTACCACATTGTGCTCAAGGGACGGGCCATCGTCGAGAATCCGGAGACAGGAATGATCAGAGAGCTGGTGGGTGGCGACATCGTGCTAATGCCTCACGGATCGGCGCACGTTCTGCATGACGGCAGCGGACGTGACCCCGGGCCTACTCACGAACGCGAAAGTTCTGCCGGGTTGACGCTCAGCGAGAATGAAGGCACTGGCGACACTCTGGACATGTTGTGCGGGCGATTTTTCATTGCGCCACCTCATGATCGGCTGATTCGCAATTACCTGCCCACAGATCTGGTGGTACGGACCATGAATGACGATGGTGAAAACGGCATCGGGTCCGCTTCGAATCAACTCGCCAGCTTTGTGGGGCTGATGCGCGAAGAGTCCACGGGAGACAAGGTGGGCGGATACGCGATCCTCAACGCACTCAGTTCGGCGCTTTTCACTCTCGTGCTGCGCGAGGCGAGCGAATCCGAACAGGCACCGGCAGGCCTGCTGGCGCTCGCCGGTCATCCACGACTGGCTCCGGCCATTTCAGCCATGTTCTCCGATCCCACCCGGGCCTGGAGTCTGCCCGATCTGGCCGCCTTGTGCAGCATGTCACGCGCCACCTTCATGCGGCACTTCCAGGACACGCTCGGGCGCTCGGCCATTGACCTGCTGACTGATATCCGCATGAGCCTCGCTGCAAACGAACTGAAGAATTCGACGTTGAGCACGGAGGCCATCGCGGAACAGGTAGGGTACCAGTCTGTATCGTCATTCCGGCGCCTGTTCGCCGACCGGATGGGAATGACGGCTGGTGAATGGCGCCGTCAGGCGCGCAAGTGTCAGTAACAGCCGCGAACTCTCACTGCGCTTTGCTGTGATGCGTGAATGCGGCGTGAGAAGCGTCGGCGTGAAGTGGCCGCTCATTTTCAACGGCGACTCTCGACGCGTTCGTCTACATCTGAATCCTGATCCCGATGAGACAAAAAGCTTCATCCCATCCTGTGAAGTGGTGGATGAAACGTCCGCGGTTACTTGATCCTTTTGGATAGTTTATTGAGCAAATGCAGGCGTGAAAATGCTTTCGCATGCGCCTAAATTAGAGGCTCCCAACCACCTGATGAAGACGCGGTACCGAAAAGACTCGTGCACCACAACCTCTCTCACCACCCATAGGAATCGACATGACCAATGGAACCACCATGACCAACGCAGTCATCGAATGCATCCTGAGCCGCAGCGCCGCGAAGTATTACGACTCCGCTTCCACCTTGAGTGACGAACAGATCCACGAACTGGTCCGGATCGGCACCAGTGCGCCGACATCCTTCCACTTGCAGAACTGGCGTTTCATCGCCGTGCGCACGCCTGAAGCGAAGGCACGGCTCAGTCCGATCGCCTGGAACCAGCCCGCAGTCACGGACGCGGCTGTTACCTTCATCGTCTGCGGACAGCTGGTCGATACGAGCGTCATACCGGAGCGCCTGGCGCCTCTGGTGGAGGCAGGCGTCATGCCGGCCGCGATGGTACCGGAATGGGAAAATCCGGCACGCGATCTGTACATGGCGTATCCGCAGCGCCGACGTGACGAAGCCGTCCGCACCGCCACCTTTGGCGCGGCGGCGATGATCTATGCAGCCCGCTCACTGGGCCTGGGTTCGACGCCGATGATCGGTTTCGATGCCGAAGCGGTGCACCGCGAATTCGGGCTGGCCGCGGACGAAGTGCCCGTCCTGCTGTTGTCCATCGGGGTAGAGCGACCAGGAAACTGGGCACAGAAGCCGCGCCGTCCCGTGGCCGATGTATTGGCGCTGGTGTAAGCGCGTCGTCGCCGCGGCGATCGCAGGCATCGACAAGGTGGCCACGAAAACAGGAGGCAGGGAGCAAGATACCTCCCATTCTGAAGGCCCAACCCGCTTCGCGCCGAAGCGAGGCATGAAGTAAGCCGAGGAAGTGGTTTCCCCCTGAAGTTTCCTCAAGCAGTAAAACCCGTAACTTATAGAGACTGTGATGACAAGGACTACTATCTTAAAGCAGGACCAGGTACCGAACGATTCGAAGCCGACACTCGATGCGTTCACGAAAAATATCGGATTCACCCCCAACATGATGGCGGCCTTCGCGCAGAGCCCAATTGCGTTCAATGCGTGGGCGACGCTGCTTGGCTCCTTGAGCAAGGCACTTGACGTGAAAACGCGTGACAGCATCGGCCTGGCTGTCTCCGAAGTGAACGGTTGCAACTACTGCCTGACGGTTCACAGCTTCACGGCTGAGCATATGGCGAAGCTGCCGGCCGATGAAATCATTCTCGCGCGGAAGGGCCACGCGACCGATCCGAAACGGGATGCAGCCGTCCAGTTCGCGCGGAAGGTCATTGAAACCCGCGGCCAGGTCAGCGGCGCCGATCTGCAAGCTGTACGCGATGCCGGCTACACGGATGCAAACGTCATGGAGGTCGTCGCGCTGGTGGCCATGTATTCCCTGACGAACTTCTTCAACAACGTGTTCGATCCCGAGAAGGATTTCCCCGCAGTTGTCCCAGCAGGCTCGATCTAAACCCCATTAGCCTGGAGCAATGTGGTCTGCTTGCCTGATGGCGACGGCCGCGGCACGGATCCGGGCGGAGGAGTCGGCCATGTCATGTTCATGGCTGGCTCCGCTCGCTCACCGGAAACAAAATGACATTCGATCATCCAATCTTCATGCGCTGGCCAGCGCACTATCCCGATCGGCTCCAGCTCTTCTCCTTACCGGCGCCCAATGGAGTGAAGGTCGGCATCATGCTGGAGGAGACGTGCCTGGCCTATGAAGCGCACCGGGTCGACATCATGGCGAGTGAGAACCAGGATCCGGCATTCCTTTGCACTCAACCCCAACGGGAATAAAACTCGGCAGAGCAACGACTCGCCGGCTCTCAAAAGGAGAAGTCCATGAAGATCCGAACCATCATCGCTGCCAGCTACGTGGCACTCGCTATCGTGACAGCCGCCAGCGCCTCCGCGCACGACGGCGAAGGGGAAACCGTCTCGAAGCACTTCGAAGGGGTTATTCCCAATGTCCCCGGCAAGTCGCTGATTGCGGTGGAAGTCGATTACGCGCCAGGTGCGGCCTCCGTGCCTCACACCCATGCGAAGTCGGCCTTTATCTACGCCTACGTGATCAAGGGTGCGATCGAGTCGAAGGTGAATGACGGTGAGACGCGCATCTTTCGGGCAGGCGAGAGTTGGTCCGAACCGCCGGGCGCTATCCATTCGACCAGCCGCAACGCGAGCAAAACCGAGCCTGCAAAGCTGATCGCTGTGTTCGTCGTCGACACCAACGATAAAGCGCTGACCACGCCGATCAGGTAACTGGCAGCCAGGGATATCGCTTTGGGTGGTTGCCTGTCGAGCGTCAGCACCACTAGAAGCAGTCCATCCATGAAGACGAAGAGGAATGCAACGTGAAACAGTCCGCGCAGATCGGTGACAGAATCACCGACAAAACTTCACAACCTGATGAGCACATTGTCCGTGACTGGATGGGGCCGGAGGCGTTTGAACATTGGGTCGAGCTACGTAGCTGGATTGATGCATCCTACCCCACTGTTTTCGCACCAGACTGGCTATATGGTGGCAAGAAACGCGGATGGTCACTGCGCTACAAAAAGACCCGGGCCTTCTGCACTCTGCTGCCGGCTTACCGGCAGTTTTCGGTTCTGGTGGTCTTGGGGCGAGCTGAGCGAGAGAAGTTTGAGGCGCGGCGATATTTCTGGAGCCCACAGCTGGTCAAGCTCTACGATGAAGCCCACGCATACCCCGATGGCAAATGGCTGACGGTCCCGATCTTATCCGCAGATGATCGGCATGAGGTGAAAGAGCTTATGAGGATGAAACGCCCTACACTTTCAGACGGTTGATTGTCGCGTAAGTCCTGAAGAAACCGATCACACGGATGATACAGTGCACATTCTGCGGCATGGCAGGTCTCTCGCAAGCCCTGCTGGCGTCGACTCACGGATCTGTAGCGGACGTTCGACACTCGACAGCCAAGGGGTGCTAAACGTAATAACCAGGCGACGCATATTCACGCCTGTATTGCCAGGCAACACCACCTCCCGTCCCCTATGCAGGTGATCCGCGAGACGATGAATGGTGCTCACGCGCTGATGATCCCGTGGTTTGACTTGCCCACAGGCGCGTGTATGGCTCACACACCGTTGCTATCGCGTGTTTATAGACCATCAGGATCCCGCCCGGCGATCGCACGAAAATAGCGTGCGTATCTACGCCCGCGATGGTGCCGCTCAGCTTGATGCCGTTGATCAGGAACACCCAGACGGCCTTCCCATTCACGGTCATGGCATCCAGAAATTCCTGTTGTGCGTCCTTCACCGTTTCCGACATCGATGTTTCCTTTGACGCGACCTGATGATTTCACGGTTCTGCAATGCGTGGCCCTGACCCGACAACCTGGCGCGCACGCTGATCGCCGCTCTGAGCGCTACCCGACGGGCGCGCTCGCCCTGTCCGGTGCCGGGTCCGTCTGATCCCTCAGCCCGTGTGCGCCAAGCAACCGATAGAGCGTCACACGCGATACACCCAGCTCGCGCGCCGCGTCGACGTAGCGACCACGATGACGAAGCAACGCCTGTTCGATTGCCTGCCGCTCGGCAAGCTCGCGTGCCCGGTTCAGTGTCATCCCCTTCTTGCTGATCAGATGCTCCAGCTCAAGATCCGCTGCCGTTATCCGGCGTCCCTCCGACATGATCACCGCCCGTTGCACACGGTTGCCAAGCTCACGCACGTTGCCCGGCCAGCCATATCGCGCGATCGCCTGCAGGGCATCGGGTGCAAAGCCGTGGAGCTTGCGCCTCGCGCCCTGGCGGAACCTGGCAAGCATGTGATCAGCCAGTAGTTCAATGTCGTCGCTGCGTTCACGAAGCGGCGGCACCTCAAGATGAAGCACACACAACCTGTGAAAGAGATCCTCGCGAAAACGTCCATCCCTGACAGCGGCCTCAAGATTCACATGCGTGGCGGAGATGATGCGAACGTTCACGTCAATCGATTCTGTCCCGCCCAGACGGTCAACCGTGCTCTCCTGCAGAAACCGCAGCAGGCTCGCCTGGCTCTCCAGCGGCAGATCTCCGATCTCATCGAGAAAAAGGGTTCCGCCGTTGGCCGATTCAATGCGGCCAAGGCGCCGCTGGTTGGCGCCAGTGAACGCGCCGCGCTCATGGCCGAACAGCTCCGACTGGATGAGTTCACGAGGAATTGCGCCGCAATTGATCGCGACAAACGGTCGGGCATGCCGGACGGACCGTCGATGAATCGCCGCCGCCGTCAGCTCCTTGCCCGTGCCGGATTCTCCCGCGATGAAAACGGGAGCATCGGTCATCGCGACCTTGCGAATTGCGCGAAACAGCGCGTGCATGGCTTCACACGCACCGACCATCTCACCCTCTGCCACCGCGGCTACAGTGGGCATTACGCGCTGCTCCGCCAGCCCGAGCATGCCGTACGCATGTCCAACCGCTTGAGCGACGAGCATCGCCGTTGGCGGCTGCGTAACGTAGTCAGAACAGTACCCGTGAATGAGCCTTCGCAAGTCGGGCTCGTCATGCAGTTGTCCCTGTCCGACGATTGCGATCCAGCCAATTGATGCGATTGATAACGCTCTTTCGAGCAACGCGCTATCGCTAATGGCAAACGTCGCTCTCACATCGACCACACCGCCCGCCACGACGCCGACAGTCTCGAGCATCGAAATCTGCTTCGACGTCGATATCACTTTTACGTCCCAGCCGCGTTCGACGAGTTCGTCTACCCACTCGTTCACTGGTCTATCCGTCAGATAGATGAGTGTTCGCGTTTCCATTTCTTCAATCCACTGACTCTCGGGTTCGCGCCGGTAGCGCCTCGGGTTCGCAATTGCCACATCACATTGACGACAATCGGAAGCGAAGTCGTCAGCCAGACAAACCCGTGTATCTGCAGATGATTGTGCGACGCAGCAATAGAGCAACGATTCTAATATCGCGTCGAATGACGTTGGGAAGGATTTCAGCACAGCGTTTACCCGTATTGCACGAGTGCTCACATCATCGGTTTGACGTGGAATCGCTTCCACCTCTAGCCGTCCGCTGCTGCTCGCCAGTGCCTCGGGTTGGAAGTCGAGGGCGCACCATGCCGGGCCTTCATGAACATAGACGTTGGGGCGGACAGGTACGCCGACGGCATCCTCGCCTTCCCGGCGATCTCTTCAAATCATGAGATCGAGATTCATATTAGCAATCCGAACTATCTGTTAAATCGGCTCGCTGTCGTCGACTAACGCGCAAGTCAAGGTCCGATGTGAACTATGTTTTCCGCAATGCGCTGATGTCTACTGTGACGCGCAGTGTCGTGCGACGCGAAGAGGATATGTTCTGCGTTGACTTCGAAGTATCAACGCATTGAGGACGCAGAGCTTTACCGAAGCGGCACATCGAATGTCGCGTGGATTCTGACAGCCAAGTGCCGCGACGCTGGACGTATTGGAGACCGCGCAGGCTCCGCTTCATCACGCGCCGCCACGCACACTGAGCGCATAACACCGGCAGAATCGCACTCGTCGATACCAGCACAGAAAGTCCGTCGCGGTTCACCTCACTTTCAGGATTCATTGAACGAGAATGTCCATGGCACTCTCGCTACGTTGGCTGCGTTCGGTTTGAATGGACACGAACGGCAGTAGCCCGCCGTCCGTCCGCCGCCAACGGTTTATCGGATCGGGTTGAGATCGTTGCCCGTTACCTGATACACGGTCACAGGAGCATCAATCCACTCGCCGGTCTTGTCGAACGACACCTTCCCGACCAGCGTCGCAAATTGCATCTGTTTCAACAGAGGTACGAACTTCTCGGGATCAGTCGAATTGGCAGCCTTCATTGCCTGTGCAATTACCATGGTCGCTGAATAAAAGGCTGGCGAGTAGATGTCGTTTTTCACGCCAAACTGCTTCTCATATCGGGTCGCAAATTCGGAACCGCCTTGCAAACTTGCGAGCGGCGAGCCTCCCTGGGCGCAATACCCACGGCCATCCAGCGCTCCTGCGGCGAGCTTGGGCATGTCGACAGAGCAGATCCCGTCACCGCCGAGCACAGGAACCTCAAGGCCCAACTGTTTGGACTGTCGTCCGATGGAAGCGGCCTGCGCATAGTAGCCACCATAGAAGATGGCATCCGGCCGCTGAGCCTTGATGTGAGTCAAAATCGCATTGAAGTCGGTTGCCTTGTCGTTTGAATATTCCCGGCCGACTACCTCCAACCCGTTCTTCTTCGCCGTGGCGACGAACACATCAGCGACACCCGATCCGTATGCCGTACGATCGTCGATCACCGCTACGCGCCTGGCATGCAACACTTTCGCAGCGTATTCGGCCATACGCGCGCCCATCACGTTGTCGTTGGCTGCCAGACGAAAAATGTAAGGAAAATTCTGCTGCGTGATTGCCGGGTTTGACGCAGCACCAGTGATCATTGGGACGTGCGCATTGTTGTAGATGCTGGACGCCGGGATGGTCACGCCAGAATTATAGTGACCAATAACCGCTTTGACTCCCGAATCAACGAGCTTCTGCGCGACTGATACACCCGTCTTCGGATCTGCTGCGTCGTCCTCGGACACCACCTCAAACTTAACGGGCTGGCCATTGATAACAATCGGCTTGCGGTTCAAATCTTCAACCGCTAGCCGCACACCTCGCTCATCGTCCTTACCGAAATTTGACTGCCCTCCCGTCAAAGGACCCGCAACGCCCACCTTGACGACCTCCGCGTGTGCCGTCATGCAGATCGTCGATACGAATGCTGCGAACAATGCCGACTTCTTGATGCCGTTCATCTATTTTTCTCCATGGAGTAGTGAATTGGTAGCCGGCTCGCATCGCGTGATCCGTTACCCACATTTTCTTCTATGGAATCCATGCGTTTTCCAGAAGTCAGGGGATTCTTTTTCTTCAAATTTCTACGCGACATGCACACTACTCCATCTGCTCCCCTACCTGTACAGTTCACGCAACCTGCACAGTTATCCTGCTCACTATTCCAGCAACGATGCCAGGCGCTCCGGGGCCGCCGCACGCACCTGACTGCGGATATATGCAGCAGTCTTAGATGAATGCGACTTTCCGGCAGGCTTAGAGCCTGACGAATATGCACTAGCGATGTTGTCCAGGCGCGAGCGATATTTTCTTCTCAATAGTGCTTTCAGCCAGTTCTGCCGAATCGAGCTTTAATCTACAGGCCTTGCCCAGGCTATCATGCACGCGATGCCTGGCTCCGAATGCATTCGGTATCAGCACGGCAATAAAGACTGCGTGTCCTAAGAATCGCGCCCTCACCGTGGCATCAGGACCTTGTCAACGACCATGATGACGCCATTGCTCTGCATCACGTCATACGTCGAAATGTTGGCCGTATGCCCCGACTCATCGGCAACGGTAATGTTATGCGGACCATTCTCCGAGAACGTCAACATCTCGCCATTTACCGTTTTCAATTCCGTCTTTCCCCCGCCGTCCCTGATAGCCATGTCCAGTTTTCGGAAGTCGTATCGGCCGGGAACAACGTGATAAGTCAGAATGCTTGCGAGGGTTGCCTTGTTTTCAGGCTTGACGAGCGTTTCCACAGTGCCGGATGGCAATGCCGCGAAGGCTTCATTGGTGGGCGCAAAGACAGTAAAGGGACCTTTACTCTTGAGAGTATCGACAAGGCCAGCGGCCTTGACTGCTGCAACGAGTGTCGTGTGGTCTGCGGAGTTGAGCGCGTTCTGCACGATATCTCTGCTCGGATACATCGCCTGCCCACCTACTGTCACAGTTTCTTCTGCGGCTGCCATGCCGGACGTCGTCATCGCAAGTGCAATCAATGCGAAGCTCAATTTGCGGTTCATGCTCGTCTCCAGAACTTGCAGCACACGATTGTGCCGCTGTGATCCATATACGTGGACCCTCAGTATCTGGATGCAAAGAGCGGATGACGGCCTGTTCCGAATGTGGAGAGATCAACGTCTCTTGAAAAACTAGAACGGACGTCCATCGAATTCCATTGATTTCTCGTATTGGTAACAGGAACTGGATGGCCACGATCAAGGCCCCTCCCGGCACAGGCCGCACGATGTGCCATCGTCATCGCGGCTGGCTTTCCCAATCGTCGGATTGTGCAACTCCCCTTTCACCAGGTTCGCCGCACAGGGTTCACGACGCGCTTTGCGAATCACCGTCGACAGGAATCATCTGGCCGGAGATAGAACGCCCCGCCTTCGACGCGAGAAAGACGGTGAGCGCGGCGATATCGGCCGGATCTACGAAGCGTTTGATGGACTGATTGGCAAGCGCCGCGGCTTCTTCGTCAGCGACACTGCGCCCGCTGACGGATGCCCTTCCCTGAAACACCTGCTGCAAGCGAGGCCCATCCACCGCGCCTGGCAGGATCGCATTGACCCGGACGCCTGATTCGCCCAGTTCGCGGGACAACGTCTTGGTGAAGCCAATAAGCCCCCACTTTGTCGTGGCATATGCGCTGCGATTCGGATAACCGAAACGCCCAGCCAGCGAAGACATGACGACGATCGACCCCGCTGCGGACTTCTTCAGATGCGGAATAGCCAGTTGCGTCACGGTGAATGTGCCCGTGAGGTTCACGCGAAGAACGTTGTCCCATGCGTCGGGATCGAGATCGGCGACACTGGCTGCAGGTCCTGCGATGCCCGCGTTGTTCACGAGCACGTCGAGGCCGCCGAGCGCGGCTACTGCTTTTGCCATCATGGTTTCGGCCGAAGCGCGATCGGCGATATCGCACACGGAAGTCATCAAGCCGGGCAATTGCTCACACACCTGCTTCAGCGCGGCCGCGTCGATATCACAGACGAAGACCTTCGCGCCAGCGGCGAGGAACGCTTCGGCGATTGCGCGGCCTATTCCGCCTGCGCCAGCCGTGATGAGCACACGCTGGTCATTCATGGTCGCCATGGGCGTCTCCTTTGAATCAGTCATGCCGTCACCTATCAAGCGCAGGCCGCACGAATATAGTCGGGTATCGGGACTGCCTTGAGCCCGCCATCCGCGCGCCGTACACAAAGCGCGCGCGTCTCATGTCCCTCGCAGATCAGCGTATCGTCTCGCATGATGCGATGATGCTGAATGAAAACCTTGGCGCGCCATTCTTCAATGCGGGTATGCACTTCGAGTCTCTCACTGTGAGTCGCCGAAGTTCTAAAACGTGTCTGAATCTCAAGTAGCGGCGGCCCGATGCACTGCGCCGGATCCGTCAGTTCATGCCACGCGGGCAGACCGCATTGCCTGAAAAAATGGTGCGACGCCGCATCCATCCAGCGCGAGAAATTCGGGAAAAAGACGATTCCCGCCGGATCGCAATCGCCGAACTGCACGTCGACGCTAAAGATGATTTCCTTGCTCATGAGCCTGAACTCCCGTTCCAATTCGATCATTATTCCCGTGTCGCACAGGCGATTCTGTCAATCCGGCGACACTCTGCATCTGCATTCGCACACCACAACCAGGAGACGGGCATGACTCGTCCAGTGCACATACCCGCTCCATCGCTCGCGGTCGACGAACTGCTTGCCCAGTCGCCCTGGTTCACGTCGCTCGATGCGACCGCGCGGCGCAAGGTGCGCGCCGACACGTCCGAGCGCGCCATCGCCGCGGGGCAGTTTCTGGGCCGCCACGGCGATCGTCAGCACGTGTGGTTCGGCGTGCTCGAAGGCCTGATCAAGTGGTCGATCACCGCGCACGACGGCCGCACTGTCACGCTTGGCGGGCAACTGGCCGGAAGCTGGTTTGGAGAAGGCACACTGCTGCGCAAGGCGCCGCGCCAGTCCGACCTCATCGCGCTGCGCGACAGCCGCGTCGCGCAGATTCCCCTCGCCACGTTCGACTGGTTGCGCAGCAGCCAGCCATCCTTCAATGAGTTCCTGCTGATGCAGGTGAACGAGCGGCTGCACTGGTTCATGGGCAATGCGGTCGCATACGGACTGCTCAACACCGACAGTCTGGTGGCGAGAGCCCTGGTGGGTATGGTGCATCCGTTGCCGAATCCCCGCGGCGAGCGGTATCTGCAACTGTCTCAGGAGGAACTCGCCAACCTCGCCGCCGTTTCTCGTCAGACCTGCAACAAGGCGATGATGCATCTCAAGGACGCCGGCCTCATACGGACGGAGTACGGCGGGCTCGTCGTGCTGGATTTGCCGGGATTGCAGGCGCTTGCCCAATAAGGTCGAGACCTGGCGTTTGCCCTGACCGTAACTGTCGTCCGATAGACAGTGGTTTACGCAAGCGCCCGAAATAATGCGTGTCATACCTCACAGGAGACACGCAATGACCCATGCCCGTTCGCTGCCGGCTGTGGACCCGGACAGCAGCAGGTCCCCGACCCGATCAGCGGAAGATATCGTCTTCCGCAAGATCAGTTGGCGCGTGATGCCGATCGTGCTCATCGCCTACGTGTTCGCTTTCCTCGATCGCATCAACATCGGCTATGCGCAGCTTCAGATGAAGCAGGATCTGGCGTTTTCCGATGCTGTCTACGGGCTCGGCGCCGGTGTCTTCTTCGTCACCTATCTGCTGTTCGAGGTGCCGAGCAACCTGCTGCTCGAGAAGATCGGTGCACGTCTGTCCTTCCTGCGCATCATGGTGCTGTGGGGCCTCACTTCCGCATTGACCGCCTTCATCACCGAACCGTGGCAGTTCTATAGCGTCCGGCTCCTGCTGGGCGTATTCGAAGCCGGCTTCTTTCCGGGCATCATCCTGTATCTGACGTACTGGTATCCGAGCCAGCGACGCGGCCGCGTGACGGGGCTCTTCCTTTTCGGCATGCCGATCACGGGCGTTCTCGGCGGACCGCTGTCGGGGCTGATCATGAGCGGCATGGAGGGCCGTGGCGGCATGCACGGCTGGCAGTGGCTTTTTCTCGTCGAGGGACTGCCGACTGTTCTGCTTGGCTTCCTGCTTTACCGCATGCTTCCGGACAAGCCCGTTCGCGCACCCTGGCTGAATGACGCCGAGAAACGACTGGTGCAGTCGGTCCTCGACGCCGACCAGCAAAGCGGCGGGCAGACCGGACATCAGCGTGGCCGGCTCGCCGCGGCGCTGACGGACCCGAAGACCTATGTGCTCGCCTTCGTCTATTTCTGCTGCGCCTGCGCCGTCTACACACTCACGTTCTGGCTGCCGACGATGATCAAAGGCCTCGGCATTGCGCCGATCGCCACGATCGGCTGGTACACCGCTGTGCCTTATATCTTTGGCGCTCTGGGCGTGCTGGTCATAAGCCGCAGTTCGGACCGTTTCAAGGAACGTCGCTGGCACGTCGGCGGAACCCTTGCGCTCGGTGCCGCCGCGCTCGCCTCGACTTCTTTTCTCGATGTGAATGTCGTACCTGTGATGGCTCTGCTTTGTGTCGCCTCGTTTTTTATCTTCGGCGGCGGCTCGCTGTTCTGGTCAATTCCCCCAACCTACCTCGGACGTGATGCGGCCGCTGCGGGCATCGCGGTGATCAGCTCGCTCGGCATCCTCGGCGGTTTCGTCAGCCCGACGCTCATCGGCTGGATCAAGGGCTCGACAGGCAGCATCCAGATGGGTCTGCTTGCCTTGACCGCAGTCGTCATCGTCGGTGGCCTCACGATCCTGCTCGGTCTGCCGAAAAGCGCGGTCCGCGTCGGCCCCGGCGATGGCATGACCGGTCATTAGCCAGGCTTTCCCGGAATAGCAACCCCATTTTTGACCTGTTTCCTCTCAGGAGAACACGAACATGAGCAAGCCCAAAGTCATCGTGACCGTCGCACCGACGGGCGGCATGGCCAACAAGAAAATGAATCCCGCCCTGCCGACACAACCGCAGGAGATCGCCGACGACACCTACCGCTGCTACAACGCCGGCGCCAGCGTGGTCGCCGTGCACGCGCGCCGCCCCGACGATCAGGCCACGTGTGATCCCGCCATTTACAGTCATATCAACAGGCTGATTCGCGACCGATGCGACATCATCCTGAACAATTCCACGGGCGGCGGCGTCGATGGCGACATGGTTCGCGAACTCGACAACGGCCTGTGGGAGATTCAGTGGGAAGAACGCCTGAAGGGCATGGAAGGCGATGGCGTCGAAATGTGCACGCTCGATGCGCAGACGGTGATCGCGAGCTTCGGCGGCAAGGAAATTCTCGTGGCGACGCCGCCTTCACGCATCCGGCAGATCGCCGAGATGATGAAGAAGCGTGGCATCAAGCCGGAGTGGGAAGTGTTCGGCCTCGCCGACATCGTTCAGGACGTGCAGCGCGCGATCAATGAGGGACTCGATGACGCGCCGCACTTCATCAATATCGTCATCGGCGCCAATGCGTTCCAGGGTGCGTTGCCCTACACCCCGCGCCTGTTGCAGACCATGGTCGATCACCTGCCGCCTCGCACCGTGTTCAACGTGAGCGCGATCGGCGCGGCGCAGCTGCCCGCCGCGATGAATTCGCTCCTGCTGGGCGGGCACGTGCGCGTAGGGCTCGAAGACAACCTGTACTACCGCCACGGCGAACTGGCGACCAACGTGCAACTGGTCGAGCGACTCGTACGCCTTGTCCGCGAAATGGGCTATGAGCCGGCCACTCCAGCCGAGGCACGGGAGATCATCGGATTGCGGCCTTTGCGCGAATCGACCCGCGCAACCTGCCTGGAAGCGCAGACATGAACGAGCCAGTCATCAACGTAGCGATCGTGGGAACGGGCGTCATCGGTGCAGGCTGGGCGACGCATTTCCTGGCGCAAGGTTTCGCGGTCACAGCGACGGATCCAGGAGAAGGCGCCGAAACGCGGCTGCGCGAGTGGATCGACAGCAGTTGGCCCGCCGTCGAGCGACTTGGCCTGGCACATGGCGCTTCGCGTCAGAACCTGACGTTTGCGAAGGACGTCGGCGCTGCCGTGCGGCATGCCGACTTCATTCAGGAGAGTGGCCCGGAACGTCTGGAGGTCAAGCACGCATTGATCGCGAATATTGAGTCGGCTGCGAAGCCGGACGCGATCATCGCGTCGTCGTCATCGGGGCTGTCGGTCAGCGAGATGCAAACGGGCGCCCGGCATCCGGAGCGAATCGTCCTCGGGCATCCGTTCAATCCGTCCCACATCATTCCGTTGGTGGAGGTCGGCGGAGGTCGCCTGACGTCGCCCGAAAGCGTTGCGAAGGCCATCGCGTTCTATGCAGCGACGGGCAAGAAGCCCATCAGGATCGACAAGGAAGTCAAGGGCCACATTGCCAACCGGCTGCAAGTGGCGCTCTGGCAGGAAGCCATTAGCCTCGTACAGCGCGGGATCGCGTCGGTGGAGGCCATCGACACCGCCATTGCCTATGGTCCCGGCCTGCGATGGGCGCTGCTCGGACCGTTTCTCAATCTCCACGCTTCTGGTGGCTCGGGCGGTGTGACGCATGTACTGCAGCATCTCGGTCCGGCTCAGCGTGATTGGGCTAAAGACCTGGGCACTTATCCCGAGAGCGACGACTACATCGAAACAATCGCGAAAGGCGTCGATGCGGAACTCGTACGTTACGAATTCGCGGAAATGCTCCGTCAGCGTGACGACTTGCTGATTCAACTGCTGGAGGCAAAGCGGAATCTGTCGCAGATTCCATAGCTGAATGCAGTCTGACGACGATTAGCGGCGAAGGAGGTCACCGACTCTGTTAGGCGCTTCGGCTCTCAATGATGCGAGTGCCCTGACACCTCAATCATCGCCTTCGCGGCGCCCTTCATGAGCCGTAAGGACCCTGTGGGCGACCATATCCATGGCGGGTTTGATCAGGCCATTCTTGTCCGTCCACACTTTGGGGGTCAGCGTCCCGGTCAGCGCGACGCTATCCGCGTCAGTCAGTGCGAGCAACGCGGTTTGCACCTCATCGTCGAACGCAATCACGTTGACGAAAATCGTATCTCCATCATTGGTGGTTGCCCGGACCTTGCAGGTCACGAACCGCCTGCCATTCTGCCCGGTGCGAATCTGCGCCTCGCCGTACAGGCGCCCACCCACCAGTCCATCAATCATCGTCATTCTCCTGTGATGCCATGCCGTGTCATTACGCTGCGCGAGTATCTTCGCTTGCATGGTCGCAAGGCCTGGCCATCGATCACGCTGGCAGCACGACCAGCTATCGTACATGACGAATCGGCCACGACTGCCGCGCGATGCTCGCGTAATTGCTCGCGCCCGAGCGGCTTATCAACGCGCGCCGGTCGTACTTTCGACTAACGCTGCGCAGGCCGCGGGTCAGCGGGGATAGTGCCGTCGGCACGGCCGAGAAAATACCGGTAGATATCGTCGATGCGCTCAGCAATCGAGGGGTTGTCACGATACGCAGGCATTCCGCGCGACGGCTCGCCGTCAAGGACCCTCCGGACAAACATCTCACGGCTCTGAGTGCGCGCATACTCAACAATCGAGGGTGCCGCCAGCCCTTCATAGTCCTTGCCATGGCAGCGGGCGCAATCGACGGCGCGTAAGGCACGCCATGTACTGACGATGGTGTCATCAGTCAGTTGTGAACTTGTGCGTTCGGCCTCCGGATCGGCCCGGGCCTGCATTGCAATCGCGATCAAAACTAAAGCGGCGCAACACCTCGGCACGATCGTCGACAACGCCGGCATTTTTCGGCAGCGCTGCGCTGTTATGTGTGTAGTCGCTTGCGTGCTTATGGTCGGGGAGCGCACGCGTTCAATGGTAAGTCGTCGTAGACGACTGCAGCTTCGTCAACACGCCGCTTTTGAATCGGAACCAGCCCTGCGAGCCTTGCATCACGACTTCATCGTCTCTCCAGAACACGCGCTTGACCGTCATGCGCTTACCGGAGCGCTGCACAAGTGTCGGACGATGGCGGAAGTCGTACAGCACGGGACCGGAATCGGTCTGCACAAGCGCGCGCGTGACGGTATGGTTTGCGTCGCCGACGTCATCGAAATGCATGAGCGTGTTAGCGCTGAAGCGATCGAAAATTTCCTTGTCGAGCATCCCAACGAAATCGCGATCCGCGCGCACGAATTGCAGTTCGCCCGAGGGCGTGACGAGCGGGCCGGATTCGTTGCTTTGCGCACGAACACCAGGCACGAAACAGCAGGCCGCGAGCGCGGCGAGGAACCATCGTTTCATGTTTTCCTGACTGACCGCCGTGCGCGACAACCTCGGTCACGCATCGGTGTCCACCACCTTGATCTACCTGCACAGCGACGAGGTCGCACGGACGCACCAGTTTGCGGAGGCTTTCGCCGCGAGAAAGCAGGTTGGCGTCGAGGCCGCGCTTTTGCGGCGTGCAAAGCAGGAATGTGTCGCCGACGTATGATCGGCAACATGCGAAATGGCGCGGCTATTCTCAGGCGAGAACGGCCTCGGTTACGAGTGACTCGCGTACCTCAATGCCGACGCCCGAGATATTTGCTAACCGTAAATTCAGCTGCGACCTGATTGTGAATCTCACTGACTGCTATGACGCCGTTGCTGGCGTCGCGAGGTTCCCAATCGATACCAATCGCATCGTTGCCGACGCCGTTGCGCGGGATGAGAAACATCTGCAGACCGGGCGAATAGCAATCGTGCTCCGGAAGCCGCCGATTGATCTCGTCGACAAATTCTTCCGGCGTGATGATCGGCTTCTCCATGACTCCCTCCGTACAGGGTGGGACCATCCTATCATGCTGCCAGGATTTCCCGCCTGCTCTGATTACACACATTGCGGCCCGGGGACGCGCAGCGTTAGCGGGGACTTCGGCCCACGCTGCAATCATTTCTTCAGGTTGTCATGCGACACGCACAACTGGTCAGACAGGTTTGATATTCGCAGCCTGCTTACCCTTCGGCCCCATCTTGACGTCGAAGCTTACCTTCTGGTTTTCCTGCAGAGATTTGAAACCTTCGGTCTTGATCTCGGAGAAGTGAGCGAACAGGTCTTCGCCGCCATCATCCGGAGAAATGAAGCCAAAACCTTTCGCATCGTTGAACCACTTAACTGTACCCGTTGCCATTTTCTTGATCCTGTGAACGTTGAGAGTCGCATCTGTGAATGCGATATCGCAGGCCGTGGCCGGCCGCGACGGACAACGTTTTATCACACCGGCCTTGCACCTGCCAATCGGCATGACCACGGTCTCGGTAGACCGCGCCCGCACTCCGGCGAACATGAAGCGCACCACTTTGGCGAAAATCCGGCGAACATAGAGATTTGTGTCCCGGATTCGAAGCGGCAGGCCGACCCCTTGCGGAGATTTATCGACATCGGGCGGCGGAGCAGTCCAAACGCCTGAAAACGCTCAGACGCTGGGTCTCCCCGCCTGTCAGCCGGTCATTGCGTCACACTACGCAGGTGTCACCCAGCGTTCACGGTGTCCTTGAATCCCTTGCCGGCCGTGAACTTGACGGTCTTCGCCGCGGGGATGGTGATCGTCTCGCCCGTCGATGGATTGCGCCCCGTACGCTCAGCGCGGGCGCCCGTGGAAAATGACCCGAAACCAATCAGCTGGACCGTCTCTCCGCGCGTCACAGCGGCGCTGACCGCCTCCAGAATGGCATCAATCGCGGCTCCCGTGCTGGCCTTGCTTTCACCCGTGCTCGAAGCGACGGCATCAATGAGTTCCTGTTTGTTCACTTGTGTTCTTCCTCAAAAAATGTCCCGCGAACTGCGGGCTGCAGCCACCCTACCGTACGAGGGAGGCGAGAGCAATCCACAAAACGCAGAAAGTCAAGGTGCTTTGATTATCACGGGTCGCGCAATTCCCCTCGCTGATGCATGAAAATCCTGCCCGATTCTGCGGTCCGCTGTTTGGCGGAGCGAAGGTGATCCCCATATGCGGCTGACGGTTAGTTGCGAATTTCGGATAATCCATTGAACATGGGCGGCAGCGACGACATGCTTCGCGGCTGAACTGCTAAGCGCTCTATGTCTTCTGAACTGACAAATTACTCGACGCGACTACGACGCATCATGGCGCGGCGCTCATCCGTGCACGGCAAAGGACAATTCACCCTACGTCGCCTCGCTATCGGGGACCTGGTGATTGCGGACAATCGATGTTGAACGCGAGCGCGAAGCAGGAGCCATGGCATCACGGAATTTTTGCAGCACTGGATCAATAGTCTGGTCCTCGCCCACATCGCTACCTCTCGTCGACACACAAGGGACAGTGATACTCACCAGATGCTGTCATCCACGCGGTTTGCTTTCGCGCCTTCATCCGCAGAAGCTACTCCGCGGAAACCAGACTCTGCACGACGCACCACGCAAGAGCATTGAATAGATTCAGTAATTGGCAATAGTGAAAGCAACCGCATAAACAGAAAGTACGCTCTGAAAATACCAACCTTGCACTAATCGCTCAAAGCCTTTGACCGCGCGGGTTTCGACGCTCAATAACTACTGCGGATTCACTACTGCCCGCCTCCCCTTTCCATCCCTGACGAGGTATCGGCTAGAGTTCAATCTGTGATGCAGGTCCTATTGGAGACGACATGCGCGACAACCTGATTCCCGTCATCGTTAGCCGGAAATGGCAAATTGCCAAGGGGTACCATGCCATTGAACTTCGAACAACGTCTCAATCGGCGCTTCCGCCATTTAACGAAGGATCGTGTGTAACACTCTGTCTGAATAGCACTGGCGACAAGGAGAGAACTTACCCCTTGCTCGGTGTTTCGTCGCTGTCAGATGGTTACGTGGTTGGCACCAGACAGGATGGTGATGGCAGAGCGGATAGTCTGCTATCCCAGTTTCCGTTGAATGAACGAGACGAAGTGTTTGTCGGCGCTCCCCAAAGCCCACCGACAATTCTGGACGATCGTGCGCGATCTATCCTGTTTGCTGGCGGAATAGGCGCAGCATCGATCGCGGGAATCGCGAAGCGGCTTGCATCGGCGGGGCAAAGGTTTGAAGTACACAACTTCGCCCGATCGGCCGATCGCGCAGTTCTTCGAGAAGAATTTGACGCGCTTCGAAGTCACGGTACGGTCTATCACCATTTCGGCCTGTCCGATGAACTATTCGCGCAGAAGAGTTCCCACGCAATGAGTCCAACTCATGCCAACACACAGATTTACTGCAGCGGCCCTCCAGCTTTCATGGATCTCATTGAACGACAAGCCCGCGAATGGGTGTACGCAGCAAACATTCACAAAATTGCCCTCGGGGATCAAACGGCATAACCGGCGGCACGGTGACTGATGCACGCTTTCCGATGCACGGTCACTATCGCGTGCGGCGCGTCCGCTTCGATCGTGCTTCAAACTGCGCGAGTTCTTTGTCAGCGAGCACGTAGTCGCTGCAATCATGCAGCCGCGCGAATGCGAGATCGAGAAACGCCCGCACTCGCCTGGGCATGGCGCTTCGGCTTCCGTAGTAGAGATGCAGGCCCGTGTGCGCGCTCACATGCTGCAGAAGAACGGGCACCAGCCGCCCTGCGCGGATATGGGGCGCTGCCAGAAAATTGGCGAGTTGACCTATGGCCTGCCCCGCAAGCACAGCCTGCGCTTCCAGATCGGTGTCATTCGTCGCGAATGCGGGCGACATCTGCCGATGCTCAAGCTTGCCGTCCACCGTCAGATACCACGGCGATACCTTGCCGGTGACCGGATGCCGGAACACGCTGCAGCGATGCGTCGCCAGATCGTCGAGTGTCGACGGCGTCCCATACGCCTTGAGATAGTCGGGCGTTGCGCACACGATCATCTGGATCGGAAATAGCTGGCGGCCAATCACGCCTTCGCTGGCCGACGCGCCAAGACGAAAGCCGACATCGACGCGATCCAGCACCCAGTTGCCGATAGCATCATCGAGCTGGACGTCAGGCTGAATGCCCGGATGCGCGCGACAAAACTCGTCGAGCAGCGGCATGAGGATCGCACCGAACGATGACTTCGGCCCAACGATGCGCAGCGGACCTGCAATCTCGTCCTTCGACTCCTTCGCAAGAACCAAAGCTCTATCGAGTGCGGCCAGAGCGGGCAACGTGTTTTCCAGCAACCGTTGCCCTTCCTCAGTTAGAGAGAGACTGCGCGTCGTCCGATGCAACAGGCGAACCCCGAGACGCTGCTCCAGCTGCGCTATGGTCTGGCCGGCCGCCTGAGGCGTGACGCCTTGTGCCAGCGCGGCCTGCCGGATGCTGCCGAGTTCCACGGCCTTCGCGAACGTCGCGATGGCCTTGAAGTCGTTGATAGGCATGATCCCTTTCTTCTGTGAAAGCGCGAGCGCAACGGTCGCACAAGGTCGTCAGTATCAACCTGAAATTGATACTGGTGCAATCCTGTACTCACTATTCAGTTGAAACCGGAACTTCTAGAGTGGCTGCTATCGGATACGATCCTTAAGCGAGTTCAACCACATGAAGCACAAAGTTCTGGTTCCACGCGCAACCTTTCCAGACGTCATCGAACGACTCAAGTCCCACGTCGACGTCGAGTACAACGAGACCGACATCCCATTCGCACCCGATGAACTGCGACGCCGCATGGCTGACAAGACGGGGGCGCTCTTGCTGGGCACCGATCGCATCGATCAGGCTCTGATCAACGGTGCGCCATATTTGCGTGCGGTGAGCAATGCGTCGGTCGGTTACGACAACTTCGATCTCCCAGCCATGACTCGCGCGTCGATTGTCGCGACGAACGCGCCGAATCTGTCGAACGAAAGCGTCGCCGATCTCGCATGGGGTCTGCTGATCGCCGCTTCGCGACGCATGATCGAGAGTGATCAGTTGGTGCGCTCCGGCTCGTGGCGCGGTTTTGCGTATGACCTGATGCTTGGCATGGACCTGCATCGATCGACTTTGGGCATCGTCGGTATGGGACGCATCGGTCAGGCGATTGCGCGTCGCGCAGCGGGCTTCGACATGAACGTGCTGTACCACAACCGGACGCGACTCACGCCTGAAATCGAGAAGCAGAGTCGAGCGTGTCATGTGTCGCTCGACACATTGCTCGGTGAAGCGGATCACGTCATCCTGACGCTGCCGTACAGCGTCCAGACGCATCATCTTATCGGCGCCCCGCAACTTGCCCGGATGAAACGCTCCGCGACCCTCGTCAATATCGCGCGCGGTGGCGTCGTCGACGACGCAGCCCTGGCGCAGGCACTCGTCGCGGGCACGATCGCGGCCGCCGGGCTCGATGTCTTCGAAAACGAGCCTGCGGTGCATCGGGAACTGCAGCGCGCCCCGCACCTGGTGATGACGCCGCACACCGGCAGCGCGACGATCGCAACGCGTCGCGCGAACGCCCACCATGCTGTCGACAACCTGCTCGCCGCGCTCGATCTCGGCCCATATGCGGGTCGACCGCCGAGCGTACTGAATCCTGAAGTGCTAGATGGGTGAACACGGGTAAACGCCCATTTGATCCACAACTGTATCGATTTACTGTATCGATACACTAAATCGATACAGTCGCGCCGCTGCTGTCATGCCGCGCGCAATACATCGTCCGCGCTCAAAGCGGCATTTCAGGAGACAAAACCATGCAATCCATTTCCCGGCGACGGTTCATCCAGGCCGCCTCGGTGGCCTCGCTCGCGGCGACAGGCGCGGGCTTTCCCGCGATCGTGCGCGCGCAGCCGGCGGCCACGTTGCGACTGTCATCGTCGATGCCCGCGAACGAAAACGCCGCGCATTTCGTGTGGTATCAAAACCTCGCGGCGAACCTGAAGGCGAGCGTCGGCGACCAGATCCGGATCGACTATTTCCCGAACAGCCAGCTCGGCAAGGAAAGCGATGTCGTCCAGCAGGTGAAGGTCGGTGCGGTCGACATGATGGTCACCGGCTCGTCGATCTGGGCAACCGTGCTGCCGGAACTCGGCATGCTCGATCTCGGCTATGTGTTCGACAACTTCGACCATGTCGGGCGCGCAATGGACGGCACCGTCGGGAAATCGTTCGACACGTTGTTGCAACAGCGTGCGGGCTGCACAGTCGTCGCGTGGGGCTATTCCTTTGGGGCGCGCAACGTATTCACGAAGAAGCCCACGCAATCGCTCGCCGATATCAAGGGCGTGAAACTGCGCGTGCTGCCCACACCAGCCTTCATGGAAACCTTCAAGCTGATGGGCGCAGTCCCGACGCCCATTCCCATCGGCGAGTTGTATATGGCCGCGCAAACTGGTGTCGTCGATGGCTTCGAGCACGACTGCGCGACCGTGCTGGCGAGCAAGTTCGATGAAGTCGTGAAGTCGTGCTGGCAAACGCAGCACGTCTTCAGCCCGCTCGTCACCGTGATGGGCCGCCGCGCGCTCGCGAAGATTCCAGAGAATCTGCGCCCCGCATTTCAGAAAGCAGCACAAGACGCGACCGCGAAACAGCGCATCGCAGCCATCCAGACGGCCGCCAGCGCCGAGCAGGAGTTGAAGAAGCGCGGCATGTCGTTCTATCCGATGTCGAAAGCCGATCGCGACACGGCGCGCGGCGAGATGCAGTCGCAGTTGTACGCGAGCTTCTCGAAGCAGTATGCCGCGACCACGCCCCTCTTCACCGCCATCGCCGCGGCGCGCGGCTAGCGAGGCAGGCAACCATGACCACTTTTTCCGCCACGCCCGGACCGGAAGCGCAACATGTTGCGCCATCTTTCGGCCATGAGACGATGCTTGCGCGCGGTCTCGCCCGCCTCATGCACGTGATCGAAAACCTGTGCGCGGCCGTGCTGGCGGCCGATGTGCTCGTGGTGTTTCTCTCCGTGATCTACCGCTATTTCCTGCACGATCCATTCGACTGGGCCGAGGAAGTCGCGGGCGCGCTGATGATCGTGCTGGTCTTCTTCGGCGCGGCCACCGTGCTTGCGCGCAGCCAGCACGTAGGCGTCGATCTGTTTCGCGGCATGCTGCCCAGGCGCTGGCAGCCGGCGCTAGTCCATGTCGGACATTGGGTGATCGCGGGCGTCGCGGGGAATCTGTGCGTATCGTCGTGTCTGCTGCTGGTCGATTCCTACGGTCAGATGACGCCGAGCGGCCTCCCCGCGTGGATCAACGTGTATCCCGTCGTTATCGGCAGCGTGTTCATGACGGTGTTCGCACTCGCCAACGCGCTTAACGGCTCGCGCAAGACCGTATTCGGCACGTTGATCGGCTGCGTGCTGCTCGCAGCGGTGGTGTTCGAGTGGAACACCTTCGTGCCCGCTCATGCAATCAAGCCCGGCTTCCTGCTGATGGCCGGATTCATCAGCGGACTCGTGCTCGGCGTGCCGATCGGCTTCGTGCTCGCGTTCTCGGCGCTGCTGTACTTCCTCGCGGAACCGTCCCTGCCGATGCTCGTCTACTCGCAACAGGTGATGGCCGGCACCGACCACTTCGTGCTGCTCGCGATCCCGTTTTTCGTGCTAGCCGGGCTGTTGATGGAAACCAACGGCATGTCGGCGCGCCTGATCGAACTGCTGCTGCGGATTTTCGGTCGCGTGCGCGGCGGGCTCGGGCTCATCACGATCCTGGCGACGGCGTTCTTCTCGGGCGTGTCCGGTTCGAAGCTCGCGGACATCGCGGCGGTTGGCGGCGTCGTGATGCCGGCGGTGCGCCAGAGCAAGGAAGATCCGAACGAGGCCGCGGCGTTGCTTGCCTGCAGCGCCGTGATGGCGGAAACCATTCCGCCGTGCGTGAACATGATCATCATGGGCTTCGTCGCGAACATTTCGATCGCCGGGCTGTTCCTCGCGGGCGTGGTGCCGGCCGGCGTCCTTGCCGTCGCGCTGGCTATCGTCGCAGTGATTTTCGGGCGCCGCATCAATCTCGCCGATGTGCTCACCCATCCGCGCGCATGGATGCCGCTGCTCGGCGGCGCGCTGGTCGCGCTCGTGATGGTCACCATGATCGGCAAGGGCGTGACGTCGGGCGTCGCGACCTCGACGGAAGTGTCCGCGTTCGCCGTGGTCTATGCGCTTATCGTCGGTTGGCTGGCGTTTCGCGAACTCACGCCGAAATCGGTCGCACGGGTATTCGTGCGCTCCGCATCGATGGCGAGCAGTATCCTGTTCATCGTCGCGGCGGCGTCCAGCGTGTCGTTCGCGCTGACCATCGAGCAGATTCCCGCGCTCGTTTCCGATTCGATGATCGCTTTCGCGCATCAATACGGACCGACGATGTTTCTGCTGCTGTCCGTGCTTATCATGATCGTGTTCGGCGCAGTGCTGGAAGGCGCGCCGGCGCTCATCATCTTCGGGCCCCTCCTCACTCCGATCGCCGCGCAGCTTGGCATCAATCCGCTGCATTTCGGCACGGTGATCGTCGTCGCGATGGGCCTGGGTCTGTTCGCGCCGCCGCTCGGGCTAGGCCTGTTCGCGACCTGCGCCATCACCGGCACGGAAATGAAGGCAGTCGCGCGTCCTATGCTCAAATATCTGCTGGTGCTGTGCATCGCACTGGTGGTGCTGATTCTCGTGCCATCCTTTTCATTGTGGTTGCCGACCCGGCTCGGCCTGTAGCCGGCAGATGTAAAACCTTATGAGCACCATTCAGGATGTCGCCCGCGAGGCTGGTGTTTCCGTGAGCACGGTATCGAACGTGCTCAACGGCCGCACCGGTCAGATGCGCCAGGAAACGCTCGTACGCGTGCAGGCCGCGATGAGCGCGCTGCAATATCGGCCGAGCACGCTTGCCCGTCAGCTCAAGACAGGACAGACGCCGCTCATCGGGCTGCTGGTGCCGTCCATCGCCAATCCGATGTACGGCTATATCGCGCGCGAAGTCGAAACGTACGCGCAGGAGCGCTACGGCTATCGTGTGATGATCGGAAATACGTATCGCGATCCGATGAAGGAAGCGTCGTTCTTCGAGGATCTGCTGTCGCAGGGCGTGCGGCGCGTGATCGTGATCTCGTCGCTGGCGAACGAACGCCATCTGGAAACCGCCGTCGAACGCGGCATGGTCGTCGTCAGCTACGATCGCCGCGCGACCGAGGGCGAGACCACGCGCGTCGAACACGTGACACCGGACAACTTCGAAGCCGCGCGCATCGCGACGCGCCACCTGATCGCGCACGGTCACAGGCGGCTCGCGTTCGCGACGTTGACGGGCATGACGATGAGCCGCAGCGACAAGATCAACGGCTTTCTCGCGGCAGCGCGCGATGCGGGATTACCGGACGACGCGCGCGTGCTCGACAGCGGCCCGGTCAACGAATACGGCGATTCGATGATTGCAGAGAATGGCCGCGCGCTCGCGCGCCTGCTCGCGCAAGACGACTCGCGCCCGACCGGCATCGTGGCCGTCAACGACCTGATGGCGCTCGGCCTCATGGCAGGCCTGCGCGAATGTGGCTTGCGGGTGCCGGAGGATGTATCGATCGTCGGCATGGACGGGCATTTTCTCGCGGCAATTTCCAACCCCGCGCTGACGACCGTGCAACTCCCCGTGCCGGCGATGGCCGCCGCGATGGTCGAGCGCGCGATGCGTCCGCATGACGAACCCATGCCTGCCTCGGAGCAGGCGCTCTTCACGGATATCACGCTCGTGGAGCGCGAATCGGTCTCGCGCCCGGGGAAAACTGCGGCGAAATCGAAGCAAGCCAGAAAGACAGGATAAGGATATGAACAAGGTATTCGTGACTCATCCCCGGCACATGCTGGATCATTACTTCGGCGCACGCGCGGCAGCAGCGCTCGCGAAGTTCGCCGATGTCACGTACAACACCGAAGATCGCGAGTTGTCGCAAGCCGAACTCGCCGACGCCGCGCGCGATGCCGATGTCATCGTCGCTTACCGGCAGACGCCCGCGACGCGCGAGTTGTTCGAAGCGCTGCCGAAGCTGGCCGCCTTCGTGCGCTGCGCAGTGGATATCCGCACCATCGATGTCGATGCCGCAAGCGAACTGGGCGTGCTCGTCACGCAGGCGAGCGCCGGTTTCGTGCCGTCCGTGTCGGAGTGGGTGATCGGCGCGATGCTCGATCTCGCACGCGGCACGACCGCGTATGCGCAGGCGTATCACCGCCACGAAGCGCCCGCTCCGAAGATGGGCCGCGAGTTGCGCGGCAGCACGTTCGGTGTGATCGGTTATGGGCAGATATCGCGCTATCTGTGCGATCTCGCGCTGGCATTCGGCATGCGCGTCATCGTGTCCGATCCTCACGCCATACTCGACGATGCGCGCGTGCATCAGGTCGGCCTGGATGATCTGCTCGCCGAGGCTGACTTCGTCGTCTGCCTCGCGCCCGCCACGCCGCAGACCACGAACCTGATGAACGCGCGCGCGTTCGCGACGATGAAGCCTGACGCGTACTTCATCAATGCGGCACGCGGCGAACTCGTTGACGATGCGGCTCTGCTCGCTGCGCTCGAGCGTGGTCATCTGGCAGGATGCGCGCTCGATGTGGGGCGCGCGGCAGACCAGATGCCCTCACCTGCCCTTGCGGCCCATTCGCGCGTGATCGCGACGCCGCATATCGGCGGGCTGACGCCGGGCGCCATCGAGCATCAGGCGATGGAAACCGTCGCGCAGACGGAAGCGCTGTTTGATGGTCGCGTGCCCGTTGGCGCTGTGAATGCGGAGCACGCATTTCGGCTCTCGGGCCTTGCCACGCCGACGGTCGCGCGATGAATGCTCCGACGAATTTCGAAGGCGCGTGCGATTGCCATATCCACGTGTATGAGGAAGGCTATCCGCTGGCCGCGAGCGCGACTTTCACGCCGCCGCTGGCGCCTGCATCGGCTTATCGGGAAGTGCAAGGCAAGCTCGGTTTCTCGCGCGCTATCGTCGTGCAGCCGACGGGATATGGCTTCGACAACCGTTGCACGCTCGCGGCCATTGCGCAACTCGGCGACGGTGCGCGTGGCATCGCGGTCGTGCCGCCCGATATCAGCGATGACGAACTGCAGCGCCTGCACGATGCCGGCATACGTGGCGTGCGATTCATGATGCTCCCGGGCGGCGTGCTGCCGTGGGACGCGCTCGCGGATATGTCCGCGCGCATCGCGCCGATGGGCTGGAACATCAACCTTCAACTCGATGGGCACACCCTGCCGCAGCATGAAGCGATGCTCGCACGCTTGCCGTCGAAGCTTGTCATCGATCATCTCGGCAAGTTTCTTGCGCCCGTGACGCCTGAAAGCGAAGGGTTCGCGTCGCTGTGCCGCCTGCTCGACGGGCCGCGCTGCTGGATCAAGCTGTCCGCGCCGTACGAGAGCTCGCGTAATGGCGCGCCTGATTTCGCTGACGTGTCGTGGCTCGTGCGTACGCTCTCCACGCAATATCCCGAGCGCAGTGTGTGGGCATCGAACTGGCCGCACCCCAACGTGGCGCCCGTGCCCGACGACGCGCGCATGCTCGACTGGACGATGCGGCTAGTGGAAAGCGACGAGATTCGCCGCAAGATACTGGTTGATAACCCGGCTGAGTTGTACCAGTTTTAGGCAGGCGTGATCTGACGCGAGTGACCTCATCATGGCGGCTCCTGGTCGCACCCAGTCGATTGTCCGATCGAAGCGTTTCAGGTCTGCGTCGATGCTATCTGTCTCCGGCGACCAGGCGCTTCATCGAACAGGTAAAGGCCGTTGGACAGGTGCGCGAAGCACACACTGAACAGATTGGCAGGCCAAAGATGGGTGCTGAACTGGATTCAAGGTTTGGAGCGACGGTTGAATCTCGCGAAGTAGCTTCAGGACACTGGAATGAGGCAAAATAAACGCGGAAGTCACGCGCGACCGGTGACATCGCACCGTGCGCGTTTCTCCAAACGCACGCGTGGAGGCACGCTATGAAAAACCTCACGAGAAACTGCTCGACGCTTGCCGCGTTGGCGCTGCTGCTGACCGGAAATGTCGCTGCCGGCACGCCGCAAGGCAGGCGACATCTGAGCCAAACCGAGTGCCATGACCTGGCCGCGATTAAAAGCAACGCGCCGCCGACGAAGTCGCAACACAAAAGCGAACTCTCGGCACTGAGGAAGGCGGGCTACAACCCGTCGCCATGGCACGACGACCCAAACTACCCGGCGAATCTACACGCGGCGCAGCGCCTGGTCGACCAGTGGTTCGAATCGGATTGCAAGTAGTTGCAACCTGGGTGAATCCGCCGGAGCCGCCACTGTCCCTTCAAACCTGGCGCGCAGTAACCGCACGTTGCACTGCAACGCAGCGCGGCACACACAGCCCGCACCTAGGCTCCAGCAGGCTCAGTGTGGCACGTGATCTGTTCGCGCCAGGTATTGTTCCAGCTTCCGCAAGCCGATCGTTAGCGCGAATGTCATCAACCAGTACGCGGCGGCGATGGCCAGGTACGGCTCCCAATAGCGGCCATAGGCACCCGCCACCGTGCGTGCCGCATACGCCATTTCCCCCAGACCGATTGCCGACACCAGCGATGTGTCCTTGAGCAGCGAAATCATGTTGTTTCCCAGAGGCGGCAACATGCGCCGGAACGCCTGCGGGATCACCACATAACGCATCATCTGCCCATGCGTCAGGCCCAGTGACAGGCCGGCCTGGCGCTGGCCACGCGCAATCGACTGAATGCCCGCGCGAAACACTTCCGAGATATAGGCACCCGAGTTCAACGTAAGCGCCACTACGCCAGAAATCAGCGCGCCATAATCCTGCTTCAGCGTGCGCGCCAGATCGCCCCTGATAAATAGCCCATTCACCGGGTGGATAAATAGCGGCATCACGGCGAAGTGCATCAGCAGAATCTGAACAAACAACGGCGTGCCGCGAAAAAAGCTCACGTAGGCAGTCGACGGCCAGCGAAGCAGGTATTTGCAAACGGCCTTCCACGGTTGATGTCGCGCCTCGGCCAGCCGCGCCAGCGCCAGCAACAGCCCCAGCGCACAGCCCATCAGCACGCATGCCACGGTCATACCCACCGTTACAAGTGCGCCTTGCCAGAACAGTTGCTTGTACTCAACGAGGATATCCGGGCGGAACCACCCGAACCACAGTACTGGATTGCTATCTTCCATGCTCGCTTGCTGAAACCGAAAACGAAGTGGCTGCCAGGTGCGTTCGCGTCACGCGCCCTGGCCCGGCGCTCTATCCAACCAGTTGCATCAAACTATCACTGCGGCTTGAAGTCCTGATTGAACCACTTCTTGTAGATCACGTTGTAGGTGCCATCCGCACGGATCGCGGCAAGACCGGCGTTGATCTTCTCCAGCAAGGCCTTGTCGCCCTTGCGTACGACAATGCCGTAGTATTCCTTCGGGAAGTTCGCGTCTTCGACAGTCTTAAGGCCAGCATTCTGCGAAACACGGTAAGCGATCACACCGTTGTCACCGATCGCCGCATCCACGCCGCCTGAAACAAGCTCGGAGATGATCAGCGGCGTGCTTTCAAAGCGGCGGATGTTCGGGTTGGTCTTGCCGACTTCACGGCTCATGACATCGTCGGCCGTAGAGCCGCTGACCACCGAAACCTTCTTGCCGTCGAGGTCTTTCAGCGACTTCACAGTACTGCTCTTGGGCACGGCGATCAGCTGACGCGCATCGAAATACGGCGCTGAGAAATCGAAACTCTGCTTGCGCTTCTCGTTGATGGTCACGCCGGAGATCACAAAGTCGACATCACCGTTGTTGAGAGACGCAAAAATGCTGGTGAACGGCGTATTCACAATACGCAGCTTCATGTGCTGCTGTTTGGCAATCGCGTTGACGACGTCGATGTCAAACCCGACAATCTGCTTGTCCTTGTTTTCGAACGCGAAAGGCGTATAGGTCGCGCTTGATGCCACCACCAGTTCCCGATCTTGCGCCTGTGCTACGGCAGAACCAAAAACAAACATGGCCACCGACGCGGCCAGGGTGAGGATAGTCTTCTTCATGGCTGCTTCGCCCGGTTCGAGAAAAAGTAGGGATTATATGGCTAACCAGAAAACCGGCCTGATTCCCTCAATACTCGATGCGCGTCGTGCGCGCTGCTGCCAGACACAAGCCATTTTTGTCCTGATAACCTGCTAATGCTTCTCGAGAGCGACATGGCACCGCCTATCCGCGTGCCGCGTCGCCTCCGCGGGGCAATATTCGCCGAAACGCCTTGACGCTGGAGATCCCGGCAAAAGGTGCATATCTGGCACTCGGTCAACGCCGGGAATCTTCCCGGCTAACCGGTTCGCGGCCACAAGCTGCAACACCGGAAAACGGAGATCATTGAACATGATTGCCTCCTATGCACGCGCCCTTGCACAGGCGCTCGCCATCAATCCGGAACTATCGCGCCTTCGGCACGCCACCCAGTCGACTCTCGCTTGCCTGCTGACGGCGGCCCTTGCCATCGCATGGCTGGTCGAGCACCACGCGGCCATCACGCTCGCTTCGCTTGCTGCGCTGTTCTCGATGATTTCGCCGCTATTTCTGCGCGACCGTCGTCTGTCCAGCTGGCTCATCTCGCTAGCCGCGCTCTACCTTTGCACATGCATCTGTTTCGCGATTTCGTGCTTCGTTGCCTCGCATCCGACTGCGCGGGGCGTGCTGTTGTTGCTGATCGTCTTTACGGGCATGCTGTGTCATTCGCTGGGGCCCCGTGCAACCGGATGCGCGTTGCTTGCACTGGTTTCGTTCTATCTGGGGCTCTATATCCATCCATCGCGCGACCAGACCGTGGAGATGCTGGCTGTCTCCATACTCGCTCCCGTCGTGGTTACGATCGTTGGACGCGTCCTGCTTCCGCCACATGCCGCCCGAATGCCCTGGTTTGCGATCTCCGACGCCGTATCGCGGTTCGTCGCCAGTGCACCGGCGCGCTACAGCCAACTCATGCGTCACGCGGCCAGCCTGTGCAAGCGGCGCCTGCAAGATGAACTGGCGGCAATCTCGCGCCATCGACACCATCTCGCCTGGCGGCTTGCCACGCTCGCAACCCTGGCAGCGCTACTCGCTTTGCTGGCTGGCGAAGAACTCTCCAGCGAGCGCTCGATGTGGGCGGTCATCAGCACGTTTGTAGTCTTTCTTGGCACGAGCTCACGCGAGGGAACGCTGGTTCGCGTTGCAAAACGGCTCGCGGGGACATTGGCCGGTGCGGCCGCAAGCGTGCTCGTTGTCACAACGCTCAACAACGACCTCTGGGTGCTCGTGGCGCTGATGGCAATGTCGGTTTTCGGCTGGGCCTACTTCATCCTGCATGCCTATGCACGTGGTGTTTTCTTCATCACGATGCTTGTGGGACTTGTCTACGGACGGCTGGGATTCGATATCGTACCTCTCGCGCAACTTCGCATTGAAGAGGTCGTCGTGGGTTGTCTTATTGCCCTTGTACTCGCAACGTTGTTGATGCCGTCTTCTGCGGCCCGCCAGGAAGGACCTGTGTTGGAGTAAATCGCCTGGCTGTCGCGAATGCATTGCGTCCTGCCATAAAAGACGTACTTGGCGATGCGGCAGATGAAAATATCCTGAATGCCTGGGGAGAGGCGTACTGGGTAGTGGCGGATGTGCTGAAAAGCCGGGACCACGATCTTTACGCCAATGGATCATGACGCTTTTCCCCATCGTTCGACATTACGATTCCGTCCGGGAGCAACGGATGTGAGAGGGGCCCGGCCTTCACGAGTGAGCGGCATCGGGCCACGTTTCCGAAGAGTCAGGTGCCGCGCCATCCGAAACGGCTTTCAAAACCCTCACGCAGTCATCTTGTCGCGGCCACCCATCTTCGACTGATACAACGCGCTATCCGCTCGCTGTAGCGCATCACGCAGATCGGATTCCCCTTGCTCTATCTGGGCAAGACCTACACTGATCGTCCATTTCGGCATGCCGGACGAGTGCAAACGGCAAGCATCGTGAATCTGTTGCGCACACGCTTTCGCGTACGGCGCTCGCCACGCAGGCAGCACAGCAACGAATTCGTCGCCTCCCAGGCGTCCGAACTCTCCGCCTAATGACGCGACCTCGCCACCAGCAAGATCGGCGAGCGCCTTAAGCACTTCGTCGCCCGCAAAATGACCGTGACGGTCGTTGATCAGCTTGAAATGGTCGAGATCGATCGCGAGCACCGTCGCGCCGGGCTCAACAAGAGAACGTGAATGCAACTCGAAACCCGCGCGATTCCACACGCCCGTCAACGGATCCCGCTGCGCAGCGACACGCAATCTCTGGTGCGCGCGCTCGGCCGGCATGGCCAGCAGCCCGAGATTGAGCACGGCGAGCAGCAACTGATCCGACAGCATCGGAATGAGCGCGAGCAGATTGGCGCCCGGCACCGTCCACAGGTAACCGCTGAGTGCGATTGCATAGCCGGGGAGATAACACAGCATGGCGAAACCGGCGAGGCGTCGGCCGCGGCTCCGGTTACGCGTGACGATGCGTGAGCCGGACGCACGTTCTTCTTCCGGTTCCCGGGCAAGGCACGCGAGGCCCGCGATGGTCGCCGATACAGCAATGCTCAATGTATCGCAGACCTGCGTGACGACTTCGATGCGCGGATCGGCACCGGCGATCCACCATGGAACCACGTGCGTTCCCGCACATCCCGCGACGGGCAGCACCATCCACCAACGAAACGGTGGCACACCGTCGAAGGCCCTGATTCCCGACACGATGAGCATGTTGGTGAATGCGAGTGCGCCAAGCAGCGCGCTCTTCAGATACGGATGGCCCGGCGCAAACTCGAAGCCAATGAGCACCGCCGCGTAAAGCAACGCGCTCGCCGACCAATGAAAGCAGTAACGCTCTTCCTTGCGACCCAGACCAACGAGTGCGAATACGAGTCCGAACGCCGTGCTGGAGAGGACACTGCACAGACGAAGCGTTTCGGTATCAGGCGTGTGGAACATGCGAAGACAATGAGAAAACTTGACCGACCGGCCGAAATTCGGCTCGATATAGCCGGTTAACGGCATTTTATCCGTACTCTTTTGCTCCGACGCTGAACTGTGAGTCGCGACATTGTGATGGATCTCACAGCCTTCGCTATTGTGCGTTACCCGTGACGTCCGCTTCCGCGAGGCTTGCTAACGCGTTACTAATCTTCACTGCCTATATTCGTTTCTGCGCTGTTTCCATTTAAGGAGAAGACATGAAACTCAATCATTCGCAGAAGCGGGCACTGATCAAGGCATCGAAGAGCGGCATCGAACATATCGAAACGACGGTACGGAAATTGAAGGAAGAGTGCCCCGACGCCTTTCATAACGACAGTACGTTACTGAAGCGCCGCTTCCATCACCGGCCCAACGTAGAGACACCTTGCTATGGCTACGTGGTGGATCGACCGCTAACAAATGCATCGTGATGAAACGAAATGATGTCGCACAAAATGAGCGGCGGAAAAAACATCAACTGCAGGCCTGATCTCCTTATCGAGCCAATGCATAGGCACGGCCAGATGAACCAGTTCGCCGAGGATCACGACCACCAGTAAGCCAACAATCCAGCGTCGTGCATGCTCGGAAATGGCGACGCGCGCACCCAGAAGCCCACCGATCAGACTACCCACTCCCATCAGCCCGCCGATCCTCCAGTCGACGCTTTGATGCTCGACGAAAACGAGCATGGCGGCCAACGTTGCGAGGAGCGTCACGAAGTTCTTGATCGCATTCGCTTCGACGAGTGGCAGCCCAACGGCCAGCACCAGTACGAGCAGCATGTATGTGCCCGAGTCCAGCACGATGAAGCCCGCCCAGACTCCCACCACGAACAGCAAGAACACCGTTTTGAAGCTAAGTCGGAAATCATCGCTCGTGGCAGCATTGAGCAGTTTCTTCAGTTTGGTGAAGATCAGGATCAACGCAATCACGACCGCGCCCACGATAATCTTGCGCAGGTCATGACCCGGCAGATACTCACTGATGAGCGCGCCACTGACTGCACCCAACACCATCGGCGCCCCGACCATCAACCCGCGCCGCCAAGGAATGGCGCCGTGCCGCGCGAGCTGGATGGTCGCGGCCATCGCGCCGACCAGAACCGGGATGCGATTGGTCGCGTTCGCGGCAGCGGCAGGTAGACCGATCGCCATCAGAATCGGCAAAGTTACCGCCGAGCCCGACGAGGCCACGGTATTGAGAAAGCCGCAGACCAGACCCGCGACCACGACGACAGCGATGATTTCCGGACTGAGGCTCATGATGTATGTCTCAATGATTGATGCGATCCACGCTGACCGTGTGCAGCCGGAAGCGACGATCTGAAAGTTTCCGGCAGACGGAACACCACTGCACCGGCTGACACCGCGAGCCGGAGAGTCTGGCAAAGGTAGGGGTTGAAACTTATGGGACATTTACGTCCGAAAACGACCCGGTAAAAGCAGCCGCGAAAACGCGCCTGGAACGCTCGGATCACACCCGGCAATATCCTTCTCTCGCAGTAATTCTGAGCTAAGTTGCCGCCGGCAATATCGACGTTAGAGCTAGCGTAAGCGCGGAATCTTCACGCCAACCTCCCGTCACATGATCCCCCTGTGGGTATGTGTTTGCTCGCACCCTGCTTCCATATTCTGAGTAGAGGAGAAACGTCATGAAGCAAGACTTGCTGCTTCACACGAGCAATACCGCGCCTATCGACATCACTGCCATTGGACTCAACAGCGCATTGGTCCAGACGCGACCGGGGCGCTGGCTACATTGATCGAGACAACCGACCAACCCGGATTCGGTCCCCCGCAACATAGGCATGAAATCGAGACCGAAGTCTTTCATGTTCTGCAGGGACGGTATCTGTTCGAAGTGGACGGCGTTCAGACCATCGTGAGCGAAGGTGAAACGATCGTCGCGAATCAGGGCACTACGCATCGCTTCGTCAACGTTGACGATCAACCGTCGCGGCTACTGGTTCTGATCACGCCCGGCTGGGATGCTGCGAGCTTTTTTGGGGAACTCCGTGACGTCATGGCGAATGGTTTGCCAGATGCGCGGGTACTGAAAGCATTCGGCGACAAGTGGAGCATAGATTTTGTCGGCCCTCCACTGACCAGCCCCGTCGAACTCGCGTCTGCCCCGCTGGACGTTTAACTTCTGTTGATTAGCTCGCCGTCTCCGTCTACCTGACCGGTTCTTGCCGCAGATCGTGGTCGCGCGTACAGACTGTCGATTAATTCCTGTGGTCTGGTTGAGCGCGTAGATTCACCTGCATTCAAGAGGTATAGCCGTCAAGTCATGGCACGCGTGGAGCAAGCCCCAATGCTGAGTACATGGTTGCATAATCTGCCAATATGGCAAATGACGCTCATCGCCTTCGGCGCGACATTTCTCGCGGGCGCAGCGCTACATGTCATCACTGCGAGGCTCGCTGGCGGCCAGCACGGCAAATCATACGGGGCAATTTCCCCCGCCTTGCTTTCTCCAATCGGCATTATCTTCGGTCTCTTCATCGCATTTACTGCCGCACAGGTCTGGAACGATACGGCTCGCGCCAATGCCGCGGTCAACACGGAAGCCGGTGCGCTACGGTCGGTCGTTGTCATGTCTGCCGTTCTGCCGCCAGAATCGCAAGGCGAGTTGCGAAAGCTGGTACGAGACTATATCCAGTACACGGCAGATACCGAATGGCCGCTGATGGCGAAGGGAGTCGTCACACTCAACATCAGTCCTCCGTCGTTGAACAAGGCACTTCAGTCCACCCTTTCTCTAGCCGTCGATACGCCCGGACAGCAGACAGCGCAGCGCGAGATCGTGGCATCCTTGCGGCAGGCGCTCGAAGCCCGCCGCGAGAGAATTCTGATTAGCCGCACCCAAGTCAACGGTGTCAAATGGGCATGCCTGATATTTTTGGGCGTCTGCCTGCTGTTCGCGATCGCATTGGTTCATTGCGCAAACCGGCTGGCATCTGCCGTAGCAATCGGTCTGTTTTCCGCTGTATTCGCAACGACCATCTTGCTCATCCTTGCTCACGATCGGCCTTTTACAGGGGCGATAGCCCTCACGCCCGAACCGCTTCTGCAAGTGATCCCCGCAGAGCACTGACGTTAGCGTTTGGATGACGACGTTCTGGCCAGCAATTCATCAAGACTGGCTCACTGATCCGTATGTTGTCTATATCGACCGGACTGCGGTTTCGCGCGACAATCAAGTCGGCGTTGAGACATCGTGGCTTCCAATGCCTCGCCGGTGCAAGAGAAACTCCCCCAGCCATACACATCAGCCCAGAGGAGTTCCCAGAGAACTACGAATGTAGTCTTCGCATCGCTCGCGGTCAGAAACGATGGCGAATGCCGACCCGCACGACGCCCTGATGGTTCGAGTCCGACGGGGTGATCGTATAGATCGCGGCATGCGCCTCGCCGCCCGTGGAGTCGGTTCCGGATGCGTGCTGATACATGCCCATCACGTAGACATCGGTGCGCTTGGACAGCGAATAGTCCGCGCCGAGCGAGACCTGATGATAGGTTGCCCCGCCGAGCCTGCCATGCGACGAACTGATGCTGCTGCCCTTCATGTAGTCATATGCGACGCCGAGCAGCAGTGCCGGTCCAACCCGATATTCACCGTTGATTTCCGCGTTGTTGTAATGCGTACTGCCCGTGAAGCCATTCGGATTCGGACCCGACGTGGTATCGCCCAGCCCCTTGAACGCGGTATTCGAGTAAGTGACGCCGATGTGCGCCGCGCCGAACTGGAACCCGCCGCCCGCCGTGATCGACTGATACGTCGATGCCGACGCGAATCCGGATAGTGACGGTGCCGTGCCGAGGTTCGAACCCGGCACGCCATTGGTCGTCGCGGCAACCGTGCCCGTCGCGCCGAAGTACGAGACATTCGGGTTGTGCGCGTTGAAGTACGCCGCGCCGAATGCGAACGGACCATAGGTGTAGCCGCCGCCGAAGCTATAAATCTGGTTGCGGCCCACGGAGCCTGCTACGCCTCCCATCGAATACAACGCGCTGAAAGCGAATCCGCCGAAAGATGGGCTCTTGTACTTGATCGAATTGTTGATACGGAACGAGTTGTTCAGATTGTCGATATCGGCCGGATGCGTACCGAAAGCGCCGCTCCAGCGCGTCGCCGACACCAGCGGTCCGACAAAGTCGACGCGTGGATCGTACTGGCGACCGAGCGTTACCGTGCCGAGGCGTGCGCCCGAAAGCCCGACCCACGCCTGTCGTCCGAATTCCAGTCCGCCCTGCCCGAGCTTGCCATTCGAGGCATCGAAACCGTTTTCAATGACGAAGACCGCCTTGAGGCCGTCGCCCAGATCCTCGCTGCCGCGCAAGCCCCAGCGGCTGCCCTGGATGACCCCGCTCGTCACGCTAACCACTTTGCCGCCGCCGCTATTGCTAATGTAGTTCAGCCCTTCATCAATGATGCCGTACAGCGTGACGCTGCTCTGCGCATGCGCGATACCTGTTCCGGCGAGCAGGCATGCCAATGTCGCAGACTGCGCGTAAATGTGCTTTTTCATCAGTAGACCCCGACGTGTGTGTTGTGAGAACTTCGAAAAAAACGCGCGACAAAGCCCGCCACGAGACGGCAAGCCGTCCGTGCAATGGGTTGGTGGAGCGCGGGAAAAAAGCTGGATGTACTGCGGGCTAAAGCGGCGAGTAACGCTAGCCGTGCGTTACATCAGCAGATAAAGCAGAACCACGTTGGCGAGCAGCAGCGGAAACGCTGTCATTGCCTGGGCGCGAATCACGCCGTAACGATCGGGCAGTTCGAGCAGCGCCGCGGGCACGATGTTGAAGTGCGCTGCCATCGGTGTAACGAGCGTGCCGCAATAGCCCGAGAACATGCCGATTGCTGCGATCACGGCGGGATTGCCGTGATACGTGTGAATCAGCACGGGCAGGCCGACCGCCATCATCGCCACCGGGAAGGCCGCGAACGCGCCGCCCATGATCATCGTCATGATCGCTGCGCCGAACGTGTAGACGATCACCGCGACCAGCTTGAAGTCCGTGTTGACATACGTATGCGTGAGCCACGCGGCTGCTTCGCCCACGCCCGCACGGCCGAACATCAGCCCGAGAACCGCGAGCATCTGCGGCAGCAGCAAAGCCCAGCCAAGCGATTCCGTCAGATGCCGCGACTGCCGCATCGATTCGACGGGTGTCCCACGCGTGATGCGGCACGCGACCAGCACCGCGACGATGACGCTCAGACCCAGCGCAACAAGGGTCGGGTTGGACTGATCGAACAGAAACAGTCCGCCCAGCTTCAGCTTCGGCAGTGCAACCGAGCCGATCAGCGTGCCGATCGGCACCAGCAACGCGGGCACGAACAGCCAGTTGCCGAGGCGTGTCACGCTTGCGTTGCGCTCGGCTTCGGGCAGCGGTGCAGGCTTGCCGCGTCCGAGTCCACCAAAGCCCGCGATCAGCGCGGCCACCACTACCGCCGCGCCCACCACAGCCGGCGGCAGCCGGTCGCTGAACAGGAAGAGCGCGGAAAAGATCAGCCAGAACACGCCGCTGCCGAGCCGCCGTGTATGCGTGCGATCGAGCAGGATCAGCACACCCGTGATCGCAAGGATGACGCCGGCTAGCCAGTAGAAATATTCGCTACGCAAGATCATCTCAATGCCCCTTGGATTCGGAAGGCGTGGTGGTCACCGGCGCGCTGTGGCGCGCGGTTGCCGTTGTCGTTATCGTGGGCAGGTGCGGCGATACTGCGCGGGCCAGGTAACCGTCCAGCCGGTACAGCCGCACTGCGTGGATCAGGAACGCGGCGAGCGCAGTCGGGATGCCCCAGAACGCGATCGCAACGGGCGACACGTCGACTTTCATCTCGGTGAGCAGCGTGTGCATCAGCATGATTCCGCCGAACGCCACGAAGATGTCCTCGCCGAAAAACAGGCCGACGTTGTCGGTGGCGGCGGCGAAGGCACGCACGCGGTTGCGCAGTTCATCGGACAGCGGACCGTGTCGGTTGACCGCGGCGCCTTCGGCCATCGGCGCGATGAGCGGACGCACCATCTGCGCGTGACCGCCCAGACTCACCAGCCCGAGCGCCGCCGACAACTCGCGCACCGCGAGATAGCAGATCAGCAGACGGCCCGCCGTCGCTGCGCGCACCTTCGAGATCCAGTTCTGCGCCTGTTCGCGCAGGCCGTATCGTTCGAGCAGACCGATCACAGCCAGCGGCAGGATGATGATGAGCGGCAGGTTGCGCGTCTTGACGAAGCCCGTGCCGATCTGCGTCAGGATGGCGACGAGCGGCATGGAAGCGAGTACACCCGTCACGACCGTCGCGCCCACCACGACGAGCATCGGATTGATGCGCAATGCAAATCCGATCACGATGACCGCGACACCAACCAACGGCCATAAATTCACTGCTGTGTGCATCTGCATCTCCCAAACAATTCACTTCGAGACGACCAGGTTGATGAGAACGGGCGCCATGCATACCGTCGCCCGGATGAGACAAAACCGCAAACACAACGAAACACTCACGCGGTGACGATCGACTTTTCGCCCTCCACGGTCGAGGGCAGCGCCGCGATCTCGGCAAGCGTCAACGGCTTGGTTGGAAACCGCAGCGTGTAGTAGCCGAGTTCGCGCATCGGCGTGCCGCTTTCCCGCGCCAGCAGTTCGCACGCGGTCAGCCCGCACATGCGGCCCTGGCATGGACCCATGCCGCAGCGCAGGAACGCCTTCAACTGATTCGGCCCGCTACAGCCGAGCTGCGCCGCATCGACGATCTGCTGCGCCGTCACTTCCTCGCATCGGCACACGAGTGTGTCGCCGGCTGGGATACGCATGGCGTCCGCGGGCCGGTACATCGTTTCGAAGAAAGCGCGGCCTCGCAGCGCGCGCGCGACGCGGCCCCGCACGGCGCCGG
>NZ_JAAGPI010000042.1 GCF_017104715.1 Burkholderia sp. Ac-20365 | reverse complement strand
GGCTCGCTGCGCATTCCCGCCGCGCTGTGCGGCCTGACCGGCTTCAAGCCGACCGCCGACCGCGTGCCGAAGCAAGGCGGCGTGCCGCTGTCGAGCACGCTCGATTCGTTCGGCCCGATCGGCGCGACAGTCGCGTGCTGCGCGCTGGTCGACCGGATTCTGGCCGGGCTGGAGCCCGTCGTCCCGGCCGCGCGGCCGCTCGAAGGCCTGCGACTCGGCGTGCTGAACCACTACGTGACGGACGACATCGAGCCCGAAGTGGCCGAAGCCTACGATGCCGCGCTCAAGCATCTGGAGGCGGCGGGCGCGATCGTCAGCGACGTGCGCCTCGCGCCGCTCGACCGTCTTGCCGCGATCAACCGCTACGGCTTTTCGCCGATCGAAGCGTACGCGTGGCACCGGCCGCTGCTCGAAGCGCACCGCGACGCCTACGATCCTCGCGTGCTCACGCGCATCCTGAGAGGCCAGCCGGCGACGGCCGCCGACTATCTAGACCTGCTCGCCGAGCGCGCTGCCGTGCTGGCCGAGGCGCGTCCGACCTGGCAGCGCTTTGACGCGCTCGTCTCGCCGACGGTGCCGATCGTGCCGCCGCGCGTGGCGGATCTCGTCGATGACGACGACGCGTTCTTCCGCGCCAACGGGCTCGTACTGCGCAATCCGAGCGCGTTCAATTTCCTCGATGCATGCGCGATCTCGCTGCCCTGCCATCCGCGCGGCGGCGCGCCCGTCGGGCTGATGCTGGCGGCCGCGCCGCACGCGGACGACGCGCTGCTGGGAATAGGACGGGCTGTCGAAGCGGTACTCAACACAATCCGCTGAACTCGAATGGCGGCGGAGCATGCAAGCCGCCTGCAAGCCGGGATGGACGCTCCGGCATGCGCTGCGGGCTTCGGCTAGAATCGCCGCACCCTTTTCCGAACTTCCACCGCTAGCAGGATCATGAATATCGATAACGTTAAATTGCGCCGCGAGCGCAGTCTGCTCGTCCTACTCGGTTTTATCTGTCTCGCGCTCGTGGGTGGCGCACTGTATCTGCAATTTGTGAAGCACGAGGATCCGTGTCCGCTGTGCATCATCCAGCGCTATTTTTATCTGCTGATCGCGATTTTTGCGTTTCTCGGCGCGCGGATGCGTGGCTGGACGGGTGTCAGGCTGCTCGAATTTCTTGCACTGCTGTCGGCGCTTGGCGGGCTGTTGACGGCCGCCCGGCATGTGTTTGTGCAGTCGCATCCGAGCTTTAGCTGCGGGTTTGATGCGCTGCAGCCGATTGTTGATGGATTGCCGCCGGCGCACTGGCTGCCGAGCGTGTTCAAGGTTGCTGGCCTCTGCGAGACGCCTTATCCGCCGATTCTGGGGCTTTCTTTGCCTATGTGGTCGCTGGTTGGGTTTGTGGTGGCTTTTTTTGCTCTGGCAGTTGGGTTGTGGCGGAATCGTGGTGCTCGTTGAACGGTTTTTTTGAGGTTTTTGCTGGGCGGCGCCTTGGTTTTGGTTTTGGTTTTCGCTTTCGCTGGCATCCGCGATTTGCCTTCGTGCTTCACGCGTCGCCCCTGTGCGGGGCGGCACCTACTTTTCTTTGCCGCGGCAAAGAAAAGTAGGCAAAAGAAAGCCGCTGAACACCGCCAGTTCTTATTCCTGCCTGAGGGCCCCCAACGGGTCCTCTCCTTCATGCGGCGTCACTCTTCTCGACGCCCGCTGCCAACGCTCTTAATGGGCGCCTCACCCGCTTCATGCTCCCGCGTCGCCACACACGCGATCAAATCTCCCACGTTCTATAGCGGCAAACTGTGTGTCGGCTGTCGCAGCGTATGCGCTTCACTCCGGACTGAAAAACAAGGTGGGCGGCTCGAAACCACGATCGGTGTCGTAGGAACGCTGACGCGTGGAGCACTACGGCCTACACACAGTTTGCCACCTGGGCGGCATCAACCATTCGCTGCCGCTGGCTGCGCTACGGACAATTGAAGTGGGTGAGGCGCCGATTCAAGGCGCTGGCAACGGGCAGTGAATGGCAGGTTGCCGTGTGAAGCGGAAGACCCTTTGGGGGCCCTCAGGCAGCGGTCAAGAACGGGCGGTGTTAGCCCGCTTTCTTTGCTTACTTTCTTTGCGGCGGCAAAGAAAGTAAGTGCCGCCCCGCACAGGGGCAACGCTTGAACTACGAAAACATCACGCGGATGCCAGCAAAAAGCAAAACCAAAACCAAAACCAAACCGTCGAAGACAAACACACCCCGTATCCCCCCAAAGGCTTCGGCGTAAACACCTACCCCGGCAGCGCCAAAAAAACCTACCCGCCGGGCCCATGCCCGTCATCAAATATCCCTCATTCGCTCGGGGAAATATTTTTAGGACAAAGTGGTGTTAAGGTCGTACATGGATGGCGATCTACGTGCGCGAGGCCGGCTACGGCGCGACCCCATGCGTAACGCGCGCCCGGTCCGCAATGTCTTCAGGATTCGCCGTGACAACGCAAACCATCCGCTTCTATCACCAGGGAACCGTCCGCGAAATCAGCGGCGCGCCCGCCTCGCGCACCGTGCTCCAGCACCTGCGCGAAGACCTGCGTTGCACAGGCACCAAGGAAGGCTGCGCGGAAGGCGATTGCGGCGCATGCACCGTGGTTATCGGTGAAGCCGACGCACACGGTCAACTCAAGCTCGAAGCCGTCAACGCCTGCATCCAGTTTCTGCCGACGCTCGACGGCAAGGCGCTCTTCACCGTCGAAGACCTGCGCGACCCAAACGGCGCGCTGCACCCCGTTCAACAGGCGCTGGTCGACTGCCATGGCTCGCAATGCGGGTTCTGCACGCCAGGCTTCGCAATGTCGATGTGGGCGCTCTACGAAAACCAGCACGCCGGCGCCGGCCTGCCGACACGCGACGAAATCAACACCGCTTTGTCAGGCAACCTGTGCCGCTGCACCGGCTATCGGCCGATCGTCGAAGCATCGCAGAAGATGTTCGACGAAGAGCAGTATCCGCATGCCGCGCTTGACCGCGCCGCCGTCGTCCAGGCGCTGCAAGCGATCCAGCGCAATGACACCTTCGAATACCGCGCGCCCGACACGCGGGGCCCGACGTTCGGCGAACCCGCGTTCTTCGCGCCCGTCGCGCTCGACGCGTTCGCCACGCTGCGCGCGCAGCACCCGCACGCGCGGCTGCTGGCGGGCAGCACCGACGTCGGTCTGTGGGTCACCAAGCAGTTTCGCGATCTCGGCGACATCCTGTATATCGGCAACGTCGCCGAACTGAAGACGATCGAACGCGATGCACAGACGCTGACGATCGGCGCAGCCGTCTCGCTCGAAGATGCGTACGCCGCGCTCACCGCCGACTACCCCGAACTCGCCGAACTGTGGACGCGCTTCGCGTCGCTGCCCATCCGCAATGCGGGCACGCTCGGCGGGAATGTCGCCAACGGTTCGCCCATCGGCGATTCGATGCCCGCGCTGATCGCGCTCAACGCGCTCGTCGTGCTGCAGCGCGAGCGCAAGACCCGCACGCTGCCGCTCGATGCGTTCTATCTCGGCTATCAGAAGACGGCGCTCGAGTCTGGCGAATTCGTCGCTGCGATCCGCGTGCCGCGTCCCGCGCCCGATCTCCGCTTTCGCACGTACAAGGTTTCGAAACGCTACGACCAGGACATCTCGGCCGTGTGCAGTGCGTTCGCGCTGCGCATCGTCGATGGCGTGATAGCCGACGCTCGCATCGCATTCGGCGGCATGGCGGCAACGCCGAAGCGCGCGCAACACGCCGAAGCCGCACTGAAAGACGCGCCGTGGGACGCCGACACCGCGCAACGCGCCATGAACGCGCTGACGACCGACTACCAGCCGCTCACCGACATGCGCGCGTCGAGCGCCTACCGGCTGAAGGTCGCGCGCAATCTGCTGTGGCGCTTTCATCTGGAAACGCGCGACACCAATCCGCTCGCGCTTTGCGACGTCAATGCGTTTGCGTTCGAAGCGGGCGCGATGCACGCGGCAGGCGCACAGGAGCCGACGTCATGAACAGGCAGACCGATGCTTTCATTCATCACGCAGCGCTCGCAGACAACGAGATGCAGGCCGCAATCGGCGTATCGCTGCCGCATGAATCCGCCGCGCTGCACGTCAGCGGCGAAGCAACCTACACTGACGACATCCCCGAACTCGCGCAGACGCTGCACGCCGCGCTCGGCTTGTCGCGGCATGCGCACGCGCGCATCGTGTCGCTCGATCTCGATGCCGTACGCGCGGCGCCCGGCGTGGTCGCCGTACTGACCGCCGAGGACATCCCCGGTGAAAACAATTGCGGCCCCGTGCTTCACGACGATCCAATTCTCGCCGATGGCGAAGTGCTGTATCTCGGCCAGCCCGTCTTCATCGTGATCGCGCAAAGCCATGAACTGGCGCGGCGCGCGGCATCGCTCGCGAAGAGCGACGATGTGGTGCGCTACGAACCGCTCGAAGCCGTGCTCACCGCCGCCGAAGCGAAGGCGAAAAGGCAGTACGTGCTGCCGCCGCTGCATCTGAAGCGCGGCGCGCCTGCCGAAAAGATCGCGCAGGCGCCGCACCGGATCGCGGGTACGTTCGAAGTCGGCGGCCAGGAACAGTTCTATCTGGAAGGCCAGGTCGCGTACGCCGTGCCCAAGGAAATGGACGGCATGCTCGTCTATAGCTCGACGCAGCATCCGAGCGAGATGCAGCACGTCGTCGCGCATATGTTCGGCTGGCCGACGCATAGCGTGTTATGCGAATGCCGGCGCATGGGAGGTGGCTTCGGCGGCAAGGAATCGCAGTCGGCGCTGTTCGCGTGCGCGGCGGCGCTGGCGGCGCAGCGCTTGCGCCGCCCCGTGAAATTGCGTGCCGACCGTGACGACGACTTCATGATCACGGGCAAGCGTCACGATGCGATCTACGAATACGAAGCCGGTTTCGACGACGACGGCCGCATTCTCGGCGCGCGTGTCGAGATCGCGTTGCGCGCGGGCTTTTCAGCGGACCTGTCGGGCGCCGTCGCGACGCGCGCCGTATGCCACTTCGACAATGCGTATTACCTGTCGGACGTCGATATCGTCGCGCTGCCGTGCAAGACCAACACGCAGTCGAACACCGCGTTTCGCGGCTTCGGCGGACCGCAGGGCGCGCTGGTGATGGAAGTGATGATGGACGGCATCGCGCGTCAGTTGAAGCGCGATCCGCTCGACGTGCGCCGCGCGAACTTCTACGGCGTCGGCGAGCGCAACGTCACGCCATACGGACAGACCGTCGAAGACAACGTGATCGCGCCGCTGACGGATGAACTGATCGACACCAGCGACTACAAGGCAAGGCGCGCGGCAATTGCCGCGTTCAATGCGACGAGCCCGGTGCTCAAACGCGGCATCGCGTATTCGCCCGTCAAGTTCGGCATCTCGTTCAACGTGCCGTTCCTGAATCAGGCGGGCGCGCTCGTGCATGTCTACAAGGACGGCTCGGTGCTCGTGAATCACGGCGGCACCGAGATGGGCCAGGGGCTGAACACGAAGGTCGCGCAGGTGGTCGCGAACGCGTTCGGCCTGCCGCTCTCACGCGTACGCGTGACGGCGACGGACACGTCGAAAGTGGCGAACACATCAGCGACGGCTGCATCGACGGGTAGCGACCTGAACGGCAAAGCCGCCGAAGCCGCGGCGCACACGATCCGCGAGCGCCTCGCCGTGCTGGCCGCGAACGAACTCGGCGGCACTGTCGCAGACGTGAGCTTCGAAAACAGCGAAGTGCGCACGAACGGTGCAGCGATGCCGTTCGCGCAACTGGCCGGCGCGGCGTATCTGGCGCGCATCCAGCTGTGGTCCGACGGCTTCTATACGACGCCCAAAGTGCATTGGGACGCGAAGACGCTGACAGGTCATCCGTTCTACTACTTCGCTTATGGCGCGGCCGTGTCCGAAGTCGTGATCGATACATTGACGGGCGAATGGAAGCTTGTGCGCGCCGACGTGCTGCACGACGCCGGCCAGTCGATCAATCCTGCGATCGATCTCGGCCAGGTGGAAGGCGCGTTCATCCAGGGCATGGGCTGGCTCACGACGGAAGAACTCTGGTGGAACCGCGATGGCCGTCTGATGACGCACGCGCCGTCCACCTACAAGATTCCCGCCGTCAGCGACACGCCCGCCGCATTCAACGTGAAGCTGTTTCAGAACACGAACGCGGAGCCGACCGTGTTCCGCTCGAAAGCCGTTGGCGAGCCGCCGCTGTTGCTGCCGTTCTCGGTGCTGCTCGCGATCCGCGATGCCGTCGCGGCCACCGCGCCCGATGCAGCCGCTGCGCCGCCGTTGCGCGCGCCCGCGACGCCCGAAGCGATTCTCGATGCCATCGACGCAATGAAGCCCGGCACGCCCGTTGCAACGCTAGGCACGACGGTCAGTCCAACGTCGCAGGAGCCTGCGGGCGCGGGCACGACAGCTTGACGAAACACACGTAGAACGTGCCGCGCGCCACGACCGCAACGCACAGAAGATCAACCGGCCGCGCGGCCAACCCGCGCGGCCTTGTATGGAGAACCGCCGGATGCATGCCTGGCTCACCGATCTGCAGCAACTGCTCGCCCATGGCGACGCCGTCGTCCTGGTGACGGTCGCGCGTGCCGAAGGCTCGGCACCGCGCGATGCCGGCACGAAGATGATCGTCACGCGCGATTCGGCGCGTCACACCATCGGCGGCGGACATCTCGAATGGAAAGCGATCGAAAGCGCGCGCCAGGTGCTGCGCGACGGCATGCGCGCGCCGAACATGCGGCGGCTCGAACGCTTTGCGCTTGGGCCGAGTCTCGGCCAGTGCTGCGGCGGCGCGGTGGTGCTCGCGTTCGAGCGGCTCGATATCGGCGATCTGGGTTGGGTCACGTCGCTGGGCAAGCGCGTTGCAGGCGGGCAATCGGTGGTGCGTAGCGTATCATTCGGGCCCGCACCCGATGCGGTGATGCTGTCCGATCCGGAGCCGGGTGTCGAAAGCGCCGACTGTCTGCTGTGGGACGGCGCGGGTTTCGACGACAGCAGCGCGCTGCTCACCGAAACCATCGCGCCGCGCGACTTCCCTGTCGTGCTGTTCGGCGCGGGGCACGTGGGCGCCGCGCTCGTGCGCGTGCTGGCAACCTTGCCCTGCCACGTGCACTGGGTCGACGAACGCGACGCGCAGTTCCCGCCGCCCGACACGCTGGGCGCTGCGAACGTGACGATCGAAGCGAACGACGCGCCCGACGAAGCCATCGACAAGGCCGCGCCGCACACGTACTTCATCGTGATGACGCACAACCATGCGCTGGACCTCGATCTTGCCGAACGCATCCTGCGGCGCGGCGACTTCGCGTTCTTCGGCATGATCGGCTCGCACACGAAGCGCAAGCAGTTCGAGCACCGGCTGGCCGCACGCGGTTTCGATCCGGCTGCGATCGCGCGGATGAAATGTCCGCTCGGCGTGGACGGCATCGTCGACAAGTCGCCGGAGATCATTGCGATTTCGGCGGCGGCGCAGCTGCTGCAGGCCGTCGAAGCCAACGCAGCGCATCTGGCGCAGACAGTTTGAGCATCAACACATTGGGGACGCCCGACTAGCCATCGGGCGTTGAATAAATCCATCGATAACCCGAATCATTGACCGACCATGACGACAACCCCACTTTCCCCGCTGCTTCAAAAGACGCTGAGCGCCCCGAAGTCCGAGCTGCATATTCACATTGAAGGCTCGCTCGAGCCGGAGCTGATCTTCAAGCTCGCCGAACGCAACGGCGTGAAGCTCGCGTATGAATCGATCGACGCGCTGCGTGCCGCGTACGCGTTCACCGATCTGCAATCGTTCCTCGACATCTACTATGCGGGCGCGAGCGTGCTGCTGAAGGAAGAGGACTTTTACGACATGACGATGGCCTACGTCGAGCGCGCGCTCGCGGACAACGTCATCCACACGGAAATCTTCTTCGATCCGCAGACGCATACGGAACGCGGCGTCGAGATTGCAACCGTGGTGGCGGGCATCGAACGTGCGCTGGCCGAAGCGGAAACGCGCGGCCTCACGAGCAAGCTGATTCTGTGCTTCCTGCGCCATCTGCCGGAAGAAGATGCGCTCGCAACCTTCGACACGGCGTTGCCTCTGTTCGATCAGTACAAGCACCGGCTGATCGGTGTCGGCCTCGATTCGTCGGAGCGTGGCCATCCGCCGTCGAAGTTCGAGCGCGTGTTCGCGAAGGCCCGCGCCAAAGGCCTGAAGCTCGTCGCGCATGCGGGCGAGGAAGGCCCGCCGTCGTACATCTACGAAGCGCTCGATCTGCTGAAAGTGGATCGCGTCGATCACGGCGTGCGCAGCATCGAAGACCCGGCGCTCGTCACGCGCCTCGCCGATTCGCGCGTGGCGCTCACGGTGTGCCCGCTGTCGAACCTGAAGCTGTGCGTGTTCGACGACCTGACCAAACATACGTTGAAGGCGCTGCTCGACGAAGGCGTCGCCGTCACCGTGAATTCCGACGACCCCGCGTACTTTGGCGGCTACGTCAACGAAAACTACCTTGCGACGGTCGATGCCCTCAAGCTCGACGACGACGAGGTGTACACGATCATCCGCAACGGTTTCGAGGCGTCGTTCGTGACGCCTGCGGAGCGCGACGCGATGATCGCCAAACTCGATGCGCACTGGCGCGCATCAGCTTGATCCCCGCTTGATCTAATAGTTCGGAGACGGTTTCACTCATGACTCAAACAGCTTATCGCGCACAACTGCTGACGTTCAACGGCGATCCTGCGCAATCGTCCAACGCTGCAGTCTTCAACGAAGACGGCCTCCTGATCGTCGAAGACGGACATGTCGTTGCGGCGGGCGCGTATGCGTCCGTCGCTGCGCAGCTCGCGCCCGGAACGCAGGTGGTCGAGATGCGCGACAAGCTGATCGTCCCCGGCTTCATCGACACGCACATCCACTACCCGCAGACGGACATGATCGCGTCGCCCGCACCGGGTCTGCTGCCGTGGCTCGAGACCTACACGTTCCCGACCGAGCGCGGTTTCAGTGACGCCGCTGTCGCGCAGGATACGGCGAGCTTTTTCGTCGACGAACTGCTGGCATGCGGAACGACGACGGCGATGGTGTACTGCACGGTGCACAAGCAATCGGCGGATGCGTTGTTCACGGAAGCGCAGCGACGCAATGTGCGGATGATCGGCGGCAAGGTGCTGATGGACCGGAATTGCCCGGAGTTTTTGCGCGACACGGCGCAAACAGGCTACGACGACAGCGCCGAACTGATCGAACGCTGGCATAACAAGGGACGTCAGATGTACGCGCTGACGCCGCGATTCGCGCCGACTTCAACGGAAGCCCAGCTTGAAGCCACTGGTGCGCTCGCGAAGCTGCATCCTGATGTGTTCATCCAGAGTCACGTTGCCGAGAATCATGACGAAGTGAAGTGGGTAGCGAGCCTGTTCCCGGGCCATCGCAGTTATCTCGACATCTACGATCACTATGGGTTGCTGCGGCCGCGCGCAGTGTACGGGCACTGCATTCACCTCGATGCGGAAGATCGTCGACGGATGGCTGAGACGCGTACGGTTGCCGCGCATTGCCCGACGTCGAATCTGTTTCTCGGCAGCGGGTTGTTCGATTTCGACAAGGCTGGGGAATCGGGGATGCCTGTTGCTCTCGCGACTGACGTCGGCGGCGGCACGTCGTTCTCGATGCTGCAAACGATGAATGAAGCGCACAAGGTGGCGCGGCTTGGCGGGCATCATTTGACCGCTACGCGGATGTTCTGGCTTGCGACGGCTGGTGCTGCCGAAGCGCTGGATCTCGCCGATAAGGTCGGCACGCTTGCCGTTGGTTCTGAAGCCGATTTCGTTGTGCTCGATCCTAAGGCTACGCCTTTGATGGCCCGGCGGACTGAGCGGACCGAGTCGCTCGAAGAACTGCTGTTTGCGTTTGCGCTTCTTGGCGATGATCGCGCGGTGTTTGAGACTTATGCTGCTGGGCAGCGGGTGCATCGGCGTGACGATGCTCGTCAGGATTTGCAGGGGAAGGCTCGGATCGCTGCATAAGGTTTGGTTTTTTTGGTTGTCTGCGACGCCAGGTGGTGTGGTTATGTTGTCGCTGGCATCCGCGTTTTGTTATCGGTGCTTCACGCGTCGCCCCTGTGCGGGGCGGCACTTACTTTCTTTGCCGCGGCAAAGAAAGTAAGCAAAGAAAGCCGCTGAACACCGCTAATTCTTGTTTCCGCCTGAGGGCCCCCAACGGCTCCTCTCCTTCACACGGCAACCGCTCCGTTCGATGCCCGTTGCCAGCGCGTTGAATCAGCGCCTCACCCGCTTCACACTCCCGCGTCGCCACACGCGCGACCAAATCGCCCATGTTCTATAGCGGCAAACTGTGTGTAGGCTTTCGCGCCATATACGTTTCACTCCGGACTGAAAAACACGATCGGTGTCGTAAGAGCGCCGAGGTGTGAGGCACTACGACCTACACACAGTTTGCCACCTAGGCGGCCGCAACCATTCGCTGCCGCTGCTTGCGCTACGGGTGATTGAAGTGGGTGAGGCGCCAATTCGAAGCGCTGGCAACGGGCGGAGACTGAGAAGTTGCCGTTTGCAGCATAAGACCCGTTGGGGGCCCTCAGGCGGAGGTCAAGAACGGGCGGTGTTAGCCCGCTTTCTTTGCTTACTTTCTTTGCGGCGGCAAAGAAAGTAAGTGCCGCCCCGCACAGGGGCAACCCAGGCAAACCGATAACATCACGCGGATGCCAGCAACAACAAAACCACCAACTACCCTACCCCAATCACCTCATGCAACGCATTCAACCTCCTCACAGGATCCGCGACATAAGGATTCGTCTCATCCCACGCATACCCCGCGAGCACGGCGCTAATCATGCGCCGAATCATCGGCGTCTGTTCCGGATAAAAAATAATGTCCTGTAACTCACCCGTGTACCACCGCTCGACGAACGCACGGAACGTATCGATCCCCTTCCTCAGCGGAATGTCATACGCGGTTTGCCAGTCAATCACTTCCCCATTCAACTGACGCTCAAGCGTCTGAACCGCCAGATGCGCGGACCGCAACGCAATCGTCACCCCCGACGAAAACACGGGATCAAGAAACTCCCCCGCGTTGCCGAGCAGCGCAAACCCGGCCCCATGCAGCCGCTCGACATTAGCCGAGTACCCGCCGATATGCCGTACCGGCATCAAAAATGGCGCATTGCCAATCAGCCGGTTGAGCGTGGGCTCGCTATGGATCAACGCACGTAGCTTCGCCTCGCGCTCGGCCTCGGGCACATCGAGAAACGCAGCCTCTGCCACACAGCCCACCGACGAACGGCCGTTCGCCAACGGAATCATCCAGTACCACACGTCGCGATGCTCAGGATGCACAGCCACCGTGATCTTGTTGCGATCGTGAGCTTCGACAGGAATGCCGTCGCGCACATGCGTGAAGATTGCCGCGCGCGTCGGCATGCGAGTGGGTGCTTCGAGATTCAACAGGCGCGGCAGCACACGGCCAAAACCGCTCGCGTCGAGCACGAAACGCGCATGCACCTGGTATGCATTGCCCGCTTCGTCCGTTACGTCCAGCATGGGCGCGTCGCCCGTCTTCATCGCGTTGACGGTGTGGCCGAAGCGTACGTCGGCACCCTGCTGCGCCGCGCAGCGGATCAGCAGATCGTCGAAGGCAGCGCGCTCGACCTGGTATGTCGTGCCCCAGCCCTCGGAATGCTTGTCGCGAAAGTCGTAGGCCGAGACCTTGTCGCGATACACGAAGTGCGCGCCGTTCTTGTACTGAAAGCCCGCTTCGACGACCGACTGCAGCATGCCCGCTTCTTCGAGGTAAGCCATGCTTTGCGGCAACAGGCTTTCGCCAATCGAAAAGCGCGGAAAGTGCTGGCGCTCGAGCACGAGCACGGAACGCCCCGCCTTGCGCAACAGCGCCGCGGCGACGGCACCCGACGGGCCTGCTCCGATGATGGCCACGTCCACCGCGGCATTCATCGACGAATCCATATTCATTGATATTCCTTCAAATAGCGTGTTGCGCACGCAACGCTTTCCATGCTTACCAGTGGTTACAATGTCGCACAATCTTCCAGATCAACAAGCCATCAAAGACCACCTTCATCGGGGAATAACGTGCGGTCCACCGACTCATCCAGCATGCACTGCGTGCCGTTCGTTCCAGAAACGGCCTTCGGCGTCTGGTTCCTGCGCACCCACACGTGGGAGCATCATGTACTGCGCGTTGCGATCAACGACCTCAACCGCCTGATCGACACGCCGCTGCCCGCCGCGCCCACGATCGTCGATGTCGGTTGCGGGCAGGGCATTTCGTTCCGCCTGCTCGCGCAAACGTTCAAACCCGCGCGCATCGTCGGTCTCGACTTTCACGAGCCCTCGCTCGACCTCGCGAAGCAGGCTGCGAATGCGTGCCGCCATCACGCCGACACACGCACAACGGAAATCGATGTGCTGCACGGCGACTGCGCGAACCTGCCGCTGCCCGATGCCAGTGCCGACATCGTGTTCTGCCATCAGACTTTCCACCATCTCGTCGAACAGGAACGCGCGCTCGCCGAGTTCCGCCGTGTGCTGAAACCGGGCGGCGTGTTGCTGTTCGCCGAATCGACCGATGCGTACATCAAGTCATGGGTGATCCGGCTGCTGTTCCGTCACCCAATGCATGTGCAAAAGAGCGCGAACGGCTATCTCGACATGATCCGTCAAGGCGGCTTCACGTTCGGCACACACAATGTTTCGCTGCCTTACCTGTGGTGGAGCCGCGCGAAAGACTTCGGCCTGCTCGAACGTCTTCGCCTCTACACGCCGAAGCCCGGCAAGCGCCGCGAAACGCTGGTGAACGTCGCAGCCGTCAAGACAGACTGACCGCAACAGGCAGCGGCATCGTCCATCAACGCCGCTGCCCGTCAACGCTGCCGACTTACTTCTTCAGCGTCACCACTTCGCCCTTCAACGCGACACCAGCAATCACCGCGCCCGCGCCGCAGGTGAACTCCGTTGCGCTCTCGCGCACTTCGTTCTTGTAGTTGCTCTTGATGTTGATGACGGCATTGCCGCCTTCCTTGCGCGCGCGATCCTGAAGCTCGATCACAGCCGACAGGAACACGTGCTGGCATGCTGTTTCGTCGCTCTTGCCGAACGCGTTGGTCTTCTTGTTGGTCGCGAACTCGCCGTAGTTCTTCACGACGCCCGGGTGCTTCTGGCCCGCGAAATACAGCGGAATATCGTCGCCGACCTTGCCCGGCTCGCTCGCCAGCGCTTCGGCGACGGGAAAGTTGGCGACCGTGTCGCGCGCGAATGCGTGCGAGGCGAGGCATGCGACGACAGCTGCACAGATCAGGTGACGCTTCATGGTTATGACCCTCGTGGTTAAAAACTTATTGGGTTTCGAGCGTGACGACATCGCCGCGCACGGCGAGCGTCGAACCGTTCAGGCTCGCGCCGCAGGTGAATTCCGACGCCGACACCGATTCGTTGTGCTGGAAGCGCGTCTTCACGTTGATGACGGCATTCGCGTGTTGCGAACGCGCGTAATCGCGCAGTTGTTGCACGGCTTTTTCCAGCGCAATCCCGCAGTTGGCCTCAGGCGTGTTTTCCACCTTGCGCAGCACGCGCACCGCGAACTCCTTGTTGCCGAGCGACTGCCTGACGGGCGCATGCGGCTGCTCGCCGAAATACAGCGCGACGTCCTGCCCGTTTTGCGTCTGGATCGCGGCCGGCATCGGCAGAGATTTGATCTTCGTCGTGCAACCGGCTTGCGTCAGCAATACGGCAGCCACCAGCCCCAGTGCGATTTTCGTTTTCATTGTTTCGACTTCCCTTTTTCTCGTTGTTTATCGTTGTGTGCTTCGTACAGCATTCAGGTCTTTGCCTGTGACTGATCCCGACAGGCGACGGTCAAATCCTTGCAAACATCAGGCTCGCGCAACTGCCGCCAAAGCCAAACGACACCGACAACGCGCTATCGATACGCGCTTCGCGCGTGACCTGCACGAGCGGCATGTTCTGCGCGAGCGGCTCGATGTGTTCGATGCCCGTTGTCCCCGCGATAAAACCGTCGCGCATCATCAGCAGCGTGTAGATTGCTTCGTGCGCACCGCATGCGCCGAGCGGATGTCCCGTCAAACCCTTCGTCGATGAAAACGGCGGCACGTCATCGCCGAATACGGTTTGCAGCGCGCGCAGTTCCTCGATGTCGCCAAGCGGCGTCGACGGCGCGTGCGCGTTGACGTAGTCGGGACGTGTGCCCGCTTCATCGATTGCCATCTGCATGGCGCGCGCGATCCCCGGCGCGTGCGGCGTCACCATGCCCGCGCCATCCGTGCTCTGGCCAAAGCCCGTCAGCTCCGCATAGATACGCGCGCCGCGCGCGAGCGCATGATCGAGCGCTTCGAGCACGAGCACGCCGCCGCCCGATGCAATCACAAAGCCATCGCGCTGCGTATCGTACGGACGCGATGCGCGCCCGGGTGTCGCGTTGAAACGGCGCGACAGCGCATGCATCGCGTCGAACATCAGCGTCATGTTGTCGTGCAGGCATTCGCTGCCGCCTGCCAGCACGATCTGCTGACGCCCGGTCTGAATCAGTTGCGCCGCCTGGCCGAGCGCGAGTGCTGAAGTCGTGCACGCCGACGAAGGCGAATACGTGACGCCTTCAATGCCGAACGCCTGCGCGACATTCGCCGATGCGGTGCTGCTCATGGCCTGCGGCACCGTATATGGCGGCGTTTTCTCAACGCCGCGCGTATTCGCAACGGCCATCGCCGCGTCGTACGCGGACATCGTGCCGACGCCCGATCCGATCACCACGCCCGCATCGGGCGAACGTAGCGATGCGGCGTCGAGGCCTGCATCGTCGATCGCCTTGCGCGCGGCGTGACAGGCAAAGCGTGCGGTGTCGCCCATGAAGCGCTCGAGCTTGCGATCGAACGCCGGCTCGCCATCCACCGACGCCACGCCCGCCACCTGCGTACCGAAGCCGCGCTCGCGCCACGCATCGACGTGCGTGATACCGCTGCGCCCTGCGCGCAGTGCGGCACTCACGTCACCGAGCGTATTGCCGATGCACGACACGATGCCCATGCCTGTCACGACGACACGCTGCAAGCCTTGCGGACGTCTCATCGAACGCGCCTGAAAATCAGCGACGTATTGATGCCGCCAAACGCAAAGTTGTTGCTCATCACGTAGTCGGCGTCGATATGGCGCGCGTCGCCCATGATGTAATCGAGCGGCGCGCAGGCGGGATCGACTTCCGTCAGATTGAGCGTGGGCGCGTACCAGTTGCGCTTCATCATCTCGATCGTCCACCACGCTTCGAGCGCGCCGCACGCGCCGAGCGTGTGGCCAACATAGCTCTTGAGCGACGAAATCGGCATGCGCTCGCCGAAGGTTTGCGCGGTTGCCTGGCTCTCGGCAATGTCGCCGCGATCCGTCGACGTGCCGTGCGCGTTCACGTAAGCAATCGCGTTCGCATCGAGCTTCGCGTCTTCAAGCGCAAGCTGCATTGCGCGCGCCATCGTCGCGGCCGTCGGCTGCGTCATGTGCGCACCGTCCGAGTTGCAGCCGAAGCCGACGATCTCCGCGTGTATCGTCGCGCCGCGCGCCTTCGCGTGCTCGTATTCTTCGAGCACCAGCGTCGACGCGCCCTCGCCGACTACGAGACCGTCGCGCTTCGCATCGAACGGGCGCGGCGTGAGTTGCGGCTCGTCGTTGCGTGTGCTGGTTGCGTAGAGCGTGTCGAACACGGCGACGGCCGGTCCCGACAACTCTTCCGCGCCGCCCGCCAGCATCAGCGTCTGCTTGCCCGTCGCGATGGCTTCATACGCATAGCCGATCGCCTGGCTGCCCGACGCGCAGGCGGACGAGGTCGGGATGATGCGGCCTTTCAGATCCCAGAACAGGCTCACGTTGACCGCCGTCGTGTGCGGCATCATCTGGACATAGCTGTTCGACGTCACGTCTGTCATCGATCCCGATTCGAGCATCGTGCCGAACGCGCGGATCGGTTCGACGGAACCCGACGACGAGCCGTATGCGACGCCCATGCGGCCGTCCTTGATCGATTCATCGTCGGCGAGACCGGCCTCGGCGAGTGCGAGTTCGCTCGCTCGCACCGCGTACATCGACACGGTGCCCATCGAACGCGTCTTCTTGCGCGGCCAGCCGGCAGGCTGCGCGAACGCGGGCAGCGGCGCGGCGAGCCGCGTATGCAGCGACTCGAAGTAGTCCCACTCCGGCATGCGCCGCACCGCGTTGCGCCCGGCCTTCAACGCCGCTTCGATCTCGTCCCAGCGGCTGCCGAGCGCCGTAACGCCGCTCATGCCCGTAATGACGACGCGCTTCATCAGATCATCCCGCCATTCACACCGATCACCTGGCGCGTCACGTACGACGCGGCATCCGACATCAGGAAACTCACCACGGCCGCGACTTCCGCCGGCTGACCGACACGGTTCATCGGCACCGTCTTCAAAGCGAGCTCGAGCGGCATCTCTTCGAGCATGCCTGTTTCGATCAGACCGGGCGCCACGCAGTTGACCGTGATGCTGCGCGATGCGAGTTCGACGGCGAGCGCCTTGGTCGCGCCGATCAGCCCGGCTTTCGCGGCGCTGTAGTTGACCTGCCCGCGATTGCCCATCACGCCCGATACCGACGCGATCGTGACGATGCGCCCGCCCTTCTTTGCGCGCACCATCGGCATGGTCAGCGGATGGACGACGTTGTAGAACGCGTCCAGTCCCGTTTCGATCACGACGTCCCAGTCTTCGTCGGTGAGCGCGGGAAAGGCCGCGTCGCGCGTCACGCCCGCGCTGCACACGATGCCGTAGTACGGACCATGCGCGGCGACATCCGCTTCCAGCACGTCGCGAACCGTCGCGCGATCGCGCACGTCGAACTGCAGCACGCGCGCCGAGCCGCCTTGCGCGGCAATACCGGCCGTGACGGCCTCGGCTTCCGTGCGGCCCGTGCGGCAATGCACGGAGACGGCGAAGCCATCCGCGGCCAACTGATAGGCAATCGCGCGGCCGATGCCGCGGCTGGCGCCTGTAACCAGAACTCGCCGGCTCATGAACTGATACTCCCTTCGATGAACGTCTGAAAATCGTTCGGTTGAAAGACCTTGATGACGGCGTCCGCGTAACGCGCGCCGTCGTGGTCGATCGTGCATTCGTAGGCGCTATGGCCTTCTTCGCTACGCAGCACTTCCTGCACGTTGATCGTGAGCTTCGCGTCGCGCGCGAAGGCGCTGACATGCGCCTTGTAGCTGCGCGTGCCGAGCAGCACGCCGGGCCGCGCGCGGCCGCCCGCACGCATCGCGAGCAGCGCGACATGCGCGGCGACGCCCTGCGCCATCAGCTCGATGCCGATCCATGCGGGCATCGCGCCGTTGTCGTCCGCGTACCATGCGTCGCTGCGCACGGCCGCATGCGCCGTCAGCGCTTCGTCGCCGCATGCGCTCACGCCATCGACGAGCAGCATCGTGCCGCGATGCGGCAGGATCGTGTCGATCGGCGGAAAAGCTTGGTAGGTCTCAGGTGTGGCCGTCATGTCGTTATGTTTTTTGCTTGGCGTCCGTCTGGTTCAGCGCGCCAGTATCAGACTGACGTTGCTGCCGCCGAACGCAAACGAGTTGCTCATCACGTATTGCGCGCCGTCGCGCGGAATGCGCCGCTCGTCATGTACGAGATCGAGCGTGGGCAATGCCGGGTCCGCTTCGCCATCCCATTGATGACGCGGCAACGCGACGTCATCGCGCGCCAGCGTGAGCCACGCGAAGCCCAGTTCCGTCGCGCCCGCCGCCCCGAGTTGATGCCCGGTGAGCGGCTTCGTGCCACTCACGGGCACACCGTCCGCGAATACGCGCGACATCAGATGCGCTTCCATGTCGTCGTTCTTGCGCGTGGCCGTCGCGTGCAGATTCACATACGCAATCGCCGACGATTCAACGCCCGCGTCCTTCAGCGCCGCGCGCAACGCAAGCTCGCCACCCACGCCTTGCGGATCCGGCGCGGATACGTGGTGCGCATCGCTCGATTCACCTGCGCCAGCAAGACGCACTTGCGCTTCGTCGCGCGTCATCAGGAAGACGGTTGCGCCCTCACCGACGTTGATGCCGTTGCGGTTGCGGCTCATCGGATTGGTGCGCGTGACGCTCGTCGACTCGAGCGACGCGAAGCCCTGCACCGTCAGCTCGCACAGCGTATCGACGCCGCCGACGATCATCGCGTCGCATATACCCAGTTGCAGTAAACGGCGGGCGGACACGAATGCTTTAGCGCTCGACGTGCAAGCCGTCGAAATCGTGAACGCCGGCCCCTGCACGTTCAGCGCGGCGGCCGCGAACGGCGCAGCCGTGCCGATCTCCATCTGCCGGTAGTTGAAGTCGTCGGGCAATTCGCCCGCTTGCGCCTGATGAACGAACGCGACTTCCGCGGCATCTATGCCCGACGTGCTCGTACCGAGCACGATGCCGATGCGATGCGAGCCGTAACGCTCACGCGCCGCCTCGATCACGGGGCGGATCTGTTCGAGCGCCGCCAGCAACATGCGGTTGTTGCGGCAATCGAAGCGCTTGAGCGCGGCGGGCGGCGCGATGTCGAGCGGCGTCGACACGCGGCCGACGTACGCATCGCCGATGCCCGTATGCATCAGCCCCATGCCGGGCGATTGCGCGGCGTTCAGCGCGGGCACGATCGAATCGACATCGCCGCCGAGCGCATTGACCATGCCGAGCGCATGCAGATAAACGGGTGGCAACGTCATGCGACTCTCCTTGTTGCAGACGGCATGCCGATCGGTGCAAGCAGCACCGATACGAGAATGCCGAGCGCCAGCGTGGCGCCAAAACTTTTCAATGCAGGCATTGCGCTTAAAGCCAGCATGCCGAACGACAGCAGCGTGGTCGCCGCCGACAGCAGCACGCCCGTCCATACTGCGCCGAGATCGGCGTAATCGCGCAGACACCCTTCGCGCAGAAATACCGCATAGTTTGCGCCGACGCCAAGCACCAGCATCAGCGCGAGGCAGTTGAACAGATTGAGCGGCACGCGCGCGTAGCCGAACGCCGCGAGCGTCACGCCGATCGCGAGCAGGACGGGCAGCGTCGTCGCGATGCCGCCGCGCGGCCTGTAGCGCACCATCAGCAAAACCAGCACGAGCGCGAGCGCGCCGGCGAGCCAGATGCCGCTGTCGACGCGATACGCACCGAACAGCTTTGACACGCTCGCGGCCTTGTCGACGAATGCGGCGCCTTCTACCGAATGCGCGGTATTAATCAGCGTGGCGACGTTTTGCGGCGTCACGCGCTGCGGAATCACGATGGCTGCATAGCCATGCTCGCCGCGCGCATCGACGGCACCGAGCCACAGATGACGATACGGCTGCGACCACGGCGCGGCGAGCCAACGCTCGACCGTGAGCGGCGCTGCATTCGACTTCGCGTAAGAGGCGAGCCACGCGTCGGCGACTTCGTCGCGAAAGCCCGCTTGCAGCAGCATCGAACGCAGCGCAGTCGGATCATTGAATACGTGTTTTGCAAGCACGGTGCGCGCATCGGCCTGGCGTTGCGCCGACGGCACGAACTGCGTGACCGACTGCCAACCGTTCACGGACTGCGCGCCGCTCAACGCATCGAGTTTCGCGCCGAGCGCTTCAGCGCGCTGCAAGACGACTTCCTGCGACACGCCGCGCACGACGAAGAACTGCGCGGTGTTATCGACGCCAATCGCGTTGCGCACCTGATCTTCCTGCGCGACGAGCGCGGGATCGCGCTGGATCAGCAAATGAATATCGTCGTCGCTCGTGAGGCGCAGCCAGCCGGGAATCGACACGATCACGAGCAGACCCGCGACGATCCACGCGCGCCGTCCGCCTATGGTTGCATGCCAGCGCATGAGCAGCGTCGCCGCGCGCAGGAACAGACGCCGCTGCGCATGCTTCGGCCCCTTGACGAGCAGCACCGGCAGCAGCCACAGCACCGACGCAAACGCCGTGCAGATGCCGACGATCGCAAAGCAGGCGATCTGCTTGAGCGCCGGAAACGGCACCCACGCGAGGATCGCGTAGCCGAGCAGGCTCGTCGCCAGCGCGACGCTCAACGCCGGCCGAACCGAGCGTGCGCCTTGCTGCGCGTTCCAGCCACGCTGTGCGCCGAGATAGACGACGAAGTATTGAATCGAATAATCGACGGCTTCGCCGATCAGACTCGCACCGAACACGAGCGTCAGCAGATGCAGCTTGCCGAAGACGAGCATCGTGACGGCAAGCGCGCAAACGATGCCGAGCGTCGTCGATACGAAACCGAACAGCAGCAGGCGCGGCGAACGGAATACCCACAGCATCAGCAGCGCGATGCCGCATGCGGACGCGATGCCGATCAGATGCACTTCGCGTTCGGACGCGCTGCGCGCCGATTCCGCGTAAAACATAGCACCCGTACGCGCGACGCTGGCATCGGGATAGCGCGATTTCAACGACGCTTCCGCTTGTGCAGCCGCCGACAACACCGCGCGCTGCGTCTGCGATTCATACGCGGAACCTGGCAGCGTCGTGACCACCAGCACACTCGTGTTGTCGCCGCGATGCGCGACGAGCATGTTGTCTTCGAGATCGAGATTCGATGTCGCGAGCGGCAAGCCGCTCAGAAAATGTTCGAGCCAGCCGAATGGATCGTCGGCGAGTTGGGTAGCAAGCGGGCCGCGTACAGGGTTGTAGATGCGCTGCATCAGCGCGTCGTGCAGCGAGGCCGTGTTGTTCGCGATGGCGTCGCGGTCGTCGCGCGTCAACAGACCGAAGCGATACGGCATATACAGGCCGCCGATCTGCGACATGTCGAACGGCGGCAACTCCGCCGTCACCGATGCGAACGCACCGCTTTTCTGCAGCGCTGCGCCGAACTGTTTCGCAGCGGCTTTCGCGCGTTCATCGTCCTTGTCAGTGATAAGAAAAACCGTGCGATCGCCGAGCGCGTTGGCGAGCGTATCGACGGCTTTTTCAGCGACGGGGTCGGCTTCCGTCGCGGGCAGCAGCGCGAGCAGATTCGTCTCCAGCGGCGACGGCCCCATAAAACGCATCACGCAGTACAGCGACGCGACGAGCGCGAGCACGAGCCATGCGGCCCGGATGCCCCACAACTGCGTCTTCGTCCACTGTCGCGCCATCAGCATCATTGTGCTCCTAGCAGCGTGCGCTCGTTGGGCGCGAGCTCGCTGATCGCTTCGCTCTTCGCGAACTCGATCTGCGTGACGTCGCCGTTAGCCAGCGTGATGCGCAGCGTTTGCAGGAATTCGCCGCCCGTCATCTGCAAGCCTTTGATCGACTGCGCAAGTTGCGGCTGGTTCGGTTTGAGTTCCAGCTTCCATTGCGAAGGCGTGCCCTGCGCGTCCACGTCGAATTGCGAATACAGCGCCGACAGATCGCCGCCGAGCATCGCGCGCATCATCTTCGACACTTGCGCGACGCCGCGCACGCCTTGCGCACTCTTCGTATTGATACGCTTGCCGTTTGCATCGACTTCGGTGACGCCCGCGTCGGAAATCACATACGTCGCCTTGTAGGGCGTATCGACGCGCCAGATCACGCCGCGCTCGCGGGAGAACACCAGCGTGCCGGTGCTCACCAAAGGCTGCTTCATTGCAGAGAGCGTCTGCGTTTGCGTGAACTGCGCGCGTACGCCTTTGGCCTGCGCGAGACGCGAGGCGACTTGCGACACGAGCGCCGCGTTGCCGTTCTGCGTCTGAGACTGGCTCTGCGTCGCAGCTTGCGCCGTCGCAAAAGGACTCAGCGCCACGCCAGCAAGCAACGCAGTCGCCAACGCAACGCGAACGGTCAGCGTGCCCATGCGCGCTCCAGTTTTTCGAACACGACGGGCGGCGACACGAACTGCGTTTCCTGCGTAGCGGCTTCGATCGCGACCTGGATCGTGTAGCCCTTCGTCAAACGCGTACCCGTCGCGCAATCGACGATTTCATAGCCTATTTTCAGGCGGTTTTCGTATTCGAGCAGTTCCGTGCGCACGTCGATTTTCTGACCGTACGTGGCGGGCCGGACATACTTCAGATGCGCCTCGACGATCGGCCACAGATAACCCGACGCCTGCATCTCACGATAGTCATAGTCGAACGCGCGCAACAGCGCGGCGCGACCGATCTCGAAGTACTTCAGATAATGGCCATGCCAGCACACGTTCATCGCATCGACATCATGAAACGGCACCTCGACGATCGCGCTCGCCTTCAGCGTCTGGTGCGGAACACGCTCATTCATGATGTGCGCCTCCTTCAACCAGTGCGCAATCGGCGATACGCGCGGTCAACGCGCGCAGATCGCTTTCGAGCGCGCGGTCTTCATCGACGAAAGGCGACAGCGCGGCGACTTCCTGCGCGAACGCGTGCAGCGGTTGCGGCACGAGCGTCGCTTCGTTGATGCGCATACGCAGTTTGAGCGCCTGCACGGTGGCGAGCGTATGCGCGGCCGCGACCTGCTCCGTCAGTTCGAGCACGCGCAGGCAGTCGCGCGCGGCGATCGTGCCCATGCTGACCTTGTCCTGATTGTGCGCTTCCGTCGAACGCGAGAACACGCTCGCGGGCATCGTGTGCTTGAGCGCTTCCGCCGTCCATGCCGACGACGAAATCTGCACGGCCTTGAAGCCGTGATTGATCGGCGCGCGCGCCGAGGTCGCACCCGACAGGTTGCGCGGCAAGCCATTGTTGAACTTGTCGTCGACGATCAGCGCAAGCTGACGATCCATCAGATCGGCGAGATTGGCGACGGCGGTTTTCAACGCGTCCATCGCGAACGCAATGTGGCCGCCGTAGAAGTTGCCGCCGTGCAGCACGCGTTCGCCGTCCGGGTCGATCAGCGGATTGTCGTTCGCACTGTTCAGTTCGTTCTCGACGTCGCGGCGCACCCACGACAGCGCATCGACCGCCACGCCGATCACATGCGGCGCGCAACGGATCGAATAACGATCTTGCAAGCGATGGCCCGGCGTATCGTCGCGGCCCGCGAGGTCCGCACGAATCCATGCGGCGGCTTCCGCCTGCCCTGCGTGCGGCTTCGCCTCGAAGATCATGGCGTCGAAGTGCGCGGCGCGGCCATCGAGTGCAATCGTCGAGAGCGCCGTCAGACGCGCGGCAAGGCGCGCGAGATGTTCGGCGCGCGCGAATGCGAGACATGCAAGGCCCGTCATCACTGCCGTGCCGTTCATCAGCGCGAGACCTTCCTTCGGCGCGAGGGTCAACGGCGTGTGGCCGAGTTGCGCCCACACGCCTGCGGCGTCGCGCAACGTGCCGTCGAACATCACGTCGCGTTCGCCGACGAGCGCCGCTGCCACATACGACAGCGGCGTCAGATCGCCGCTCGCGCCGACCGATCCTTCCGACGGAATGCGAGGCAGCACGCGATGATTGATCAGATCCGCGAGACGTTCGAGCAGCACCGGGCGCACGCCCGAAAAACCATACGCAAGCGAGTTCAGACGTGCCGCGATCACGGCAAGCGCCTGTGCATCGTCGAGATACGCGCCCATGCCGCAGCCGTGATAGCGCGTCAGTTGCAGCGGCAACGCTTCGACGAGTTCCATCGGCACATCGACGACGCATGCGTCGCCATAGCCTGTGTTCACGCCGTACACCGTTTCGCCCGCCGCGAGATGACGCCGCAGAAAATCCGCGCCGCGCTGGATGCGCGAGCGCCACGCCGGGTCGCCGCTCAGCGCGACGTTCGCGCGCCCTTTCGCAATCGCGACGACCTCTTCGATCGACAGCCTGCGACCGCCGATCACCACCGCGCGCGGCTTTGCCGTACGCATGGCGTGGGCATCGTCGATCAGATCATGTTCCGACATTCGCGTCTCCGTGTGGGATGCCACCCGTTATCGTTTTTCGGGGACGCGCCCAGAAATCGAAAAAATTGAACCATTGATAAGGCGCCTTGCGGCAATAGTGTTCGAGGCGCGACGCGTAGCGCTGCGCCCATGCCGCGATATGCTGCGCGCGTTCGCGGCGCGGCAGGTCGATACGCTCGGCGAACGGCTCGAAATACAGGCGATAGCGTTCGCGATTGCGCTCGTCGCGCTCTTTCAGGCAGAAGAACAGATACACCGGGCAACCGAGCGCATGCGCGAGCACATACGGCCCCTGCGCAAATGGCGCCGTGGCGCCGAGAAATTGCGCGTCGGTCGTGCGGCCCGAATCGTGCGCAGGCACGCGGTCGCCGACGATCACCAGCAACTCGCCCGCGTCGATGCGCTCCTGCATCATCATCGACGTTTCCGGCCCGAAGTCGCTGACCTGTACGAGACGTTTCGCGAACTCGCTGTTCGACGTCGCAAGCACGCTGTTAAAGCGCTTCGCATGCTCGGTGTAGACGATGGCCGTGACTTTCGCGTGGCCGCCGTTTGCCGCAAGCGCGCGCGTCATTTCGAGGTTGCCCAGATGCGCGCCGATCACGAGCGCGCCTCGGCCGCTTGCGACGAGCGCATCGAACGCGGACGAATCGTCGAAGATCACGTCGTTCGAATCGATGCGGCCCGACCACGCGGCGAGTTTGTCGAGACCCGATTGCGCGAACGCCAGCATCTGACGGTATGCAGAGCGCCAGCCTGGACGCGGCGTGGGTTCGCCTTGCGCGGCCTGCTCCAGATGCGCGAAGTAAGTGCGCGACGCGGAGCGTGCATCGCGTCCCGTCAACAGAAAATACCCGACGATGGGATGCAGCCACAGCGCGGTAAAGCGCATGCCGAACAGCTTGCAACTGAGCGCAAGCAGCGTCATGCCAAGGCGGCTGCCGCGCTCGGCCATGCGCCACCACTTCGCGTTGTCGTTGCCCGCCGAAGCAACCGACGATTTACGCGGCATGAACTTGTGCGCAAGCAGCATCGGCGAACGCAGCAGCATCCCGCACACGAGCCGCGTATGGCTCGCGCTGATGCGCACGTTGTCCCACAGCACATCGAAGTGCGACACGCCATCCGTCGCATAGACGACGCGCGTCGGAATCGCGCGGAACGCGAGACGCCGCCAATAGAGACGCACGAGAATCTCGATGTCGAAGTCCATGCGCGTCGGCAACTGCACGCTGTCGATCAGCGCACATGCGGCGTCGAGCGGATACAGGCGAAAGCCGCACATCGAATCGCGGATCGTGAACGACAGTGTTTCGATCCACACCCACACGTGCGTCAGATAGCGGCCATAGAGGCGCGACTTCGGCACGCTCTCGTCGTACACAGGGCGGCCGAGAATCACCGCGCCCGGTTCGGCGCGCGCGGCGGCGAGAAAGAGCGGCACGTCGTTCGCGTCGTGCTGGCCGTCGGCGTCGATCTGCAAGGCGTGCGTGTAGCCCGCCCGCTTCGCCGCGCGCAGCCCCGCCATCACGGCTGCGCCCTTGCCGCCGTTGACGGGCAGGCGCAGCAGCGTCATCTGTTCGCGATGCTGGCAGGCGAGCTTCGCGAGCACCGCTTGCGTCGCATCATCGCTGCCGTCGTCGACGACGAAAATCGGCAGGCCGTGCACGATCAGACGTTCGACCGTGCCACCGATCGCATCCTTGTGGTTGTAGATCGGAATGACGATGCACGCGTTGAAACCTGCGTCGCTCATACGCGCTCCCGATACACGATCACACCCGACGAACTGTCGCGACCTTCGATGCGGTACGCGAACTGCACGCGCCGCCGTGCGGCATCGTGCGAGAGCTTCAGGTCGAGCACGGCGCCGGGCATCACGGGTGCGGTGAACTTCAGGCGATCGACGGATTCGATATCGCGCACACCTGTCACGTGCGTCGCAGCCAGGCGAATCGCCCAGTCGAGTTGCACGACGCCGGGCAGAATCGGCAAGCCGGGAAAGTGGCCTTCGAAGTGGACCAGCGTGGGCGGTACGCGCAGTTCGTAATGCACGTCGTCGCCGCTGCGCGCTTCGGACAGCACTTCGAAGCCTTCCATGCGCGGCTCGAACGCAGCCGCGACGGCGGCGACGGGCAGCTTGCCGCGTGCGTCGAACGGCAGCGCGATGCGAAAGCGCCAGTGACGCGGCAGCACGACCACATCGAAATACGCGGCGAGATGGCGGCGCAAGGTCTTCGCGAGCGCAACGCGTCCGTCATTGCGCAGCGCCGCGCTGCCGGCATCGTTGAGCGCGACCACAGCGCCGACGCGTTCGCGCGACGAACCCGCAAGCGGCACGACAGCGGCCTGCGCGACATACGGATGCAACGCGAGCCGCGCTTCGACTTCGGGCAGCGACACGCGCTTGCCGTCGAGCTTGATCACGCGGTCGAGGCGCCCTTGCAGACGGAAGCGGCCATCGTCGTCGAACGCGATGGCGTCGTCGGTACGATGCCAGTCGTCGTGGCCGAGATGCGGCGAGCGCACGTTCAGCGCGCCGTCTTCGCCACGCCGCACGTCGACGCCGTTCAGCGGCCGCCAGGCAGACGTCTCGTTCTGACGACGCCACGCAATGCCGCCCGTTTCCGTGCTGCCGTAGATTTCGATCGGCGCAGCGCCGAAGGCGGTCGCGTATTCATCAGCCGCTTCAGCCGACAACGGTCCGCCCGAAGAAAAGAATGCGCGCGGTACAGGCGCCAGCGCTGCAAAGCCCGGCAACGCTGGCCAGCGCGACAGTTGCGCGGGTGTCGACACGACGACGGTCGCGCCACATTGCTCGATGCGCGATTGCACATGCTGCGGTTCGATGCACACGGCGCGGTCGAACGCGCGCCCTGCCGAGAGCGGCCACATCACTCGGAACAGCAGGCCATAGATGTGATGATGCGGAACGCTCGCGAGCACCGTCGCATCGCCGAGCAGTTCGCCCCACTCGCGCTCCAGCGTGTGCACTTCGGCGTTGAACTGCGCGAGTGTCTTGTGAATCGGCTTGGGTGTGCCGCTGCTGCCCGATGTGTAGAGCGTGAGCGGCGCGTCGGCGTCGATCTTTAACTCCGCTACGACAGACACACGCGTCGCGGCATACGCGCGCACGCCTGCGTCCGTCAGCACGGCATCGTATGCATCGGCGAGATCGGCGAGATAGCCGGGTGTGGCGTTCGCCGGAATCACGGGCGTCTTGCCGCACGCGAAGAGCGCAAACAATGCACACGCGAAGTCGAACGGATCGTCAATGCACAGCGCGTAGCGACGCGCTTGCGCTTCGCGCAGTTGCAGCGCGATCGCGAATACGCGCGCGCGGAACGCGGCGAAATCGATGGTCTGGCTGGCTTCGTCGTCGCGGCACACGGGCACGTGTCCCGCACGATCGCACGACAGCAGATCGTGCAGCGCGATCATGCCGCCTCCGAACGCCGCACGCGCGGCATGATCACGAGATAACGCCACGCGATTTCGCCGACCAGCAACAAGCCCACGAGGCCATACGCAATCGCGCCGTTATAAAGCGACCACGCTTCGCGCGGCCAGTACAGCGCGGTGTAAAGCGAGAACACGCCGTTGGCGAGGAAGAACGCACACCAGATCTGTGTCACGCGGCGCGTATGGCGGATCGCCGGCTCGCTCAGATTGGGCGTGCCAATGCGCGCGAATTTTTCGATCATCGTCGGGCCGCGCACGAGCGTGGCGCCGAACGCGATCAGCAGGCCGAGATTGACCAGCGAAGGATAAATGCGCAACAACAGTTCGCTATTGGTCCACACGATGGCCGCCGATGCGACGCTCAACATGAACGCAACCGCCCAGTCGACGCGCGTGAGCCTGCGCAGCGACGCGCCGAACGCGCCCGTGCCCGCGCAACGCTGCAGCCACAGCAGCGCGAACAGCAGGCAACCGACGAAGCGCGGTGCGTCCCAGAACCACGCGCAGAGAATCACAGCGGGATACGCGAGCTTGGCAATCACACCGAGCGCGAAGCCCGCCCAGCTGCGCGGACGCTCGCCGTCTGCAACAGGCGTTGCGGCTTGCGTTGCGTCAGGCGTCTGACCTTCGTCCGATGCGCCAGGCGCGTGCGAACGTTGCGCGTGCATCAGCCCTGCGCCGCAAGCAGCGATTCGACGGCAACGATCACGTCGCCGACCGTACGCACCGACTTGAACTCCTCCGGCTTGATCCGGCGGCCCGTCATCTCCTGCAGCTTGATCGCGAGATCGACGGCGTCGATGCTGTCCAGATCGAGTTCTTCGAACAGGTGCGCTTCGGGCGTCACGCGTTCGGGCTCGATCGCGAAGTTCTCTTTGAAGATGGCGCGGATGCGCTCAAGGATCTCGGTGTCGGTCACGGTCATTCCCCTTTCTTTGTGGTGTCGCCCGATTCATGCGCAAGCTCGCGCTGGCTCGCCACCAGCGCTGCAAGCGTATTGATCGAGCGGAAGTGCTCTCGCGTGCGTTCGTCGTTCGCCGCGATCGTCAGTTGATAGTGTTTGCGCAACACGATGCCGATCTCGAGTGCATCGATCGAATCGAGGCCGACGCCGTCGGTGTCGAACAACGGTGCATCGTCGTCGATATCGGCGGGCGTCAGGTCTTCCAGATCGAGTGCTTCGATCAGAAGCTGTTTGATTTCAAGCTTTAAAGAATCCATAGTCGAACAGGTGCTGTGTAATGTGTGCTTCGATGGCGCTCGTCACCGTGCGGGCGGCCAGCGCGGGCGGTTCGTCATGTGCCGCGAACGCATCCGCGCCAAGTGGCTCGAGCACGTTGACGCGCATGCGGAACGCGCGCTCTGGCACGTTGTACCAGCGCATGCCTTTAGTGAAGGCAGGCGGATCGCAGTCCATCAGGACGGGCAGAATTGGCGCACCGGACTTGAGCGCCATGTGCGCGAAACCGCGCGAGAAAGCATGCATCCGGTTGCGCGCCGGGCTGCGCGTGCCTTCCGGAAAGATGATCATGGTGTAGCCGCGTTGAAGCTGACGCGCGCCGGCTTCGACGAGTTCGAGCGGGTCGGCATTGCTCACGTATTCAGCCGCGCGCACCACGCCCCAGAAAAACGGATTGCCCCAGTGCGCGCTCTTGACCACGCAGCAGGCGCGCGGCGTCAGCGACAGCAGCACCATTACGTCGAGCCATGTCGGATGGTTCGCCACGACGATGGCCGGATCACTGGTCTTGCGACGCAGCGCGGCAACGCCGTGCGCATCCAGTTCCATCACGCCGACCCATTGCAGTACGGCAACGAGCGCGCGGAAAAATGCGTGAATGATGGCCGTGATGGCCAGTTGTTTTGTCGCGCGATGCGGCCACAGCCAGGCGAGCGGAAACAGGATCAGCGAAAAGCCGAGTCCGCAGATGCCGAACACCGTGAACGCGAGCGCCGTCGCCACGAGGCGCCAATGGTAGTCAAGCCACGCCTTCATCCCAGCTCCATTCCCAGACCGCCGATTCGCCGCGCCACTGCGCAGCCGTGCGCGTGTCGAGGCAGTGATGTACAGCCTGACTCTGGGTTGCAAAGAGAGTGCCTGATGCTTCAGGCGTGGCGTCGCTGCCTGCCGGGATGGCCGTGCGCGAGCAGGACAGGCGGCCCATGGGCGTTTCGTCGAGCAGGATGGCCAGCGCGCCGCCCTGCACTTCTTCTTCGATCGTGCCGTAGGCCGGATCGGCCGGTTCGTCGGCGTAGACGAGCAGCACGGGCGTGGAAGTATCAGTGGCGTATTGCGCGTGCGCTTCGAGCAATGCGTAGCCGAGCGTTTCCGCACCCGCCGACAGCGCGCTCGCCGCCGTGCGGTCGCCGCGTGAAATACCGAACACGCCCGTCATCGCGTTGAGCACGGAAAGACTGAAGGACGTGGGCGAAACCGGCTCGCCAGCACTGATGTTGCGCAGGATGTCGGTAGTACGGCGCAGCTCGCCGTGGCGCGAAGCGAACACGATCCGCACGCTGGGCCGGTCGGCGGCGCAGTCGTGCGCGACTTTCAGCGCGACGCGCGACAGCGTGCTCAGGCGACGCCGCACCATCGGCTCGATAAAGCCAATGTCGGGTGCGACGGCTGCGACGGCAGGCCAGGAAGACCAGCGAGCAACCGGAATGGTCCAGTGCAGATCGGGCATATCGGTGGTGTTCGCGCGTGAAGGCTGCTGACGCCAGAGGCGCGCTCGCCTTCTACAGCACGTAAGCGCGCTACTCGGAGCGAGGCGCGACGCCAGTTCGGTGAGTCCACTTTTATTTTAAGGAGTCACCCAAATAACGGCACGCAGCGGTGATTATTTAGGGGCGGGACGCCAAAACGGGCTGTCGTCTGGTCATTACCTCGGCCGCCCGAAATGATACAGAGCATTCTGGCCGAAATCAGCCAGAAAAGACGTATCCATCTGTATCCGTCTCTTGCACGCGACGAAAGCCTTCGCCAGCCTTGTCAGGCCCGTCCAGACAGGCTTTGGCCGGCTTTGCAGCGCCTGCGCCACATGCCTGCAACAGCCGTTTGTTACTACCCTTAAACCGTTGGAAACACACGACGAATTCGTTAAAAATCGAGAATCGGGCACCGTTTTGCAACGACCTGCTGCAGGAGCGTGAAAACCAAACGTAAGTCACGCGATATGTAGGCTTTTGCGCAAGCCAGCGTGCTATACTCCGCCGCTCATTGGGGAGTAGCCGCCCCGCTTCATGCCCGCGCAACGGCCCACGGCCGGCGAGCGTAGCGCGCGTGATTCGCGGGGGCGCCTGTCAACAGACTTGGCCAGATCGGCCATGGCAGACGCAGCCTCTGGCCTGGCGAGACCGATGATCCATCACCGCCGCTTTAGGGCCCGGCGCGTTGTGGGTCGTCGCTCGCACACATCTCGGCCCGGGGATTCATCACATCGTGGAACAAGCCTTTCTGATCTCGACCGGCGCCGTCGCGCTCGCTGAAATTGGCGACAAGACGCAACTGCTGTCGCTCGTCCTCGCTGCGCGCTACCGCAAGCCGCTGCCTATCATTCTCGGCGTGCTCGTCGCGACGCTCGTCAATCACGCTGGCGCGGGCGCGCTCGGTGCGTGGCTCGGCACGCTCGTCACGCCGACCGTGATGCGCTGGGCGCTGGCGGCGTCGTTCATCGGCATGGGCTTGTGGATTCTCGTGCCCGACAAACTCGACGACGAAGAAGCCAATACCAGCCGCACGCACTTCGGCGTGTTCGGCGCAACCGTGGTGACTTTCTTCCTCGCCGAAATGGGCGACAAGACGCAGATCGCGACCGTGGCGCTGGCCGCGCACTTCCACGATTTCTTCGGCGTCGTCGCGGGCACGACGCTCGGCATGATGATCGCGAACGTGCCGGCCATCCTGCTCGGCGACCGCTTCGCGCACAAGCTGCCGACCAAACTCGTGCACGGTATCGCCGCGGTGATGTTCGTGGTGCTCGGCGCGCTCGCGTTGATGGGCGTCGGCGTCTGAGCGTCCGTCAGGACATTTGACAATCGCTGGCGCAATGAAAAACGGCCGCATCGTTCACACGATGCGGCCGTTTTTTCACTGTAAAAGCGCGCTTACTGAACCGTCTTCGCCCCCGAAGCCGGCACGGGCGGTGCGGCGTTGCCCGCCGCCACTTCGTTCGAGATCGCGCCCTTTCCGTCGACGGGCAGCTTCACCGTACGGACGATACCGTTACCCATCGGGAAATCGGACATCGCGCTGCGCGCCAGATACGGCATCGCGGCAACCAGCGACGACTGCTCGTCCGTATTGCGCGCCGTTACGTTGTACATCTCCTTGCCCGTCGCGCGATCCGTGATACGGATGCCGAGCAGATGCGTGAACACCGGATAGCTCTGGTTCACGTAGCCGCCCGAATACGGGCCCCACGGACCCCAAGGTCCCCACGGATCGAACGGGCGGCCCCAGTAGTAAGGACCCGGCCACGCGCTGTAGTAATAGACGGGCTGCGCGACCGTCACGGTATCCGAGCGCATGCCGTAGGCGAGCGCCACCAGATAATGCGCTTCGCGCTCGTCGGTCTGGCGGAATGAATGCAGCGCGAGTTCGTTCGCGACGACCTGCTCGTAAGTGGCCTGCTCGAGACTGTTCTTCTGCTCGGGCGTACGCGAAAACGCATACGTGCGCGTCGCGTCGCTGCCGCTCCAGTCCGAGAAAGCCGTGACCTGCGTCGTCACATAGGTCGTGCAGCCAGCCAGCAATGTAGCAAGCGCCGCGAATACAAACGCGGCGTGGCGGGTCAATCGGTCGAGCTTCATGGTCGTCCTCGTTGGTATCGTCGCTCGCGCCTGCCGCGCGAGCGGCCCGATAATACGCTGACTGGACAAGACGGTAAAAAGTTCTATCCGCACGATCGGCCGAGGCTGCGTACAATGGTCCGACCACCCGGCGCGGCGTCCCCCAGTCTTCATATAACGCGCCGGTTTCGAGCTTATTCCCGACACGACACCATGGCCGATACCGAAACGCCTCAAGTGATCCGCCGCGCCGACTACGCGCCGCCCGCATTTCTCATCGATACCGTCGAGCTCGAATTCGATCTCGTGCCCGAGCGCACGGTCGTCAGGAATACGATGCGCATTCGCCGCAACCCCGACGCGGTGCGCGCCACGCATCTCGAACTGATGGGCGAGGCGCTGGAATTCGTCGAAGCATCGATCGACGGCAAGCCGTATGCCAGCGTGCACGCGCACGAGCACGGCCTCACCGTCGACAACGTGCCCGATTCGTTCGAACTGACGCTGACAGGCATCGTCAACGCGGCCGCGAATACGACGCTATCGGGACTGTATGTATCGAGCGGCAACTTCTTTACGCAGTGCGAAGCCGAAGGCTTCCGGCGCATCACCTGGTTCCTCGACCGCCCGGACGTGATGGCCACGTACACCGTGACGCTGCGCGCCGACAAGAGCGCGTACCCGGTGCTGCTGTCTAACGGCAACCTGCTCGAAGAAGGCGATCTGCCCGACGGCCGTCACTTCGCGCGCTGGGAAGATCCGTTCAGGAAGCCGAGCTATCTGTTCGCGCTGGTCGCGGGCAAGCTGGTCGCACTGGAAGAGCGCGTGAAGTCGGGCTCGGGCAAGGAAAAGCTGCTGCAGGTCTGGGTCGAGCCGCACGATCTCGACAAGACCCGTCACGCAATGGATTCGCTGATCCATTCGATCCGCTGGGACGAAGAGCGCTTCGGCCTCGAACTCGATCTGGACCGCTTCATGATCGTCGCCGTGAGCGACTTCAACATGGGCGCGATGGAAAACAAGGGCCTCAATATCTTCAACACGAAGTACGTGCTGGCCAATCCCGAAACCGCGACGGATACCGACTTCTCGAACATCGAGGCTGTCGTCGGGCACGAATACTTCCATAACTGGACGGGCAACCGCGTCACCTGCCGCGACTGGTTCCAGTTGAGCCTGAAGGAAGGGCTCACCGTGTTCCGCGACCAGGAATTTTCCGCGGACATGGCGAGCGGCGGCAGCTCGGGCGAAGACCAGGCGGCGCGCGCGACCAAGCGCATCGAAGACGTGCGCGTGCTGCGTCAGATGCAGTTTGCCGAAGACGCCGGTCCGATGGCGCACCCCGTGCGTCCGGAAAGCTATGTCGAGATCAACAACTTCTACACGATGACCGTGTACGAGAAGGGTTCGGAAGTCGTGCGGATGTATCAGACGCTGTTTGGACGCGAAGGCTTCCGGCGCGGCATGGATCTGTACTTCAAGCGCCATGACGGTCAGGCCGTCACCTGCGACGACTTCCGTCACGCGATGGCCGACGCCAATGGCCGCGACCTCGCGCAGTACGAGCGCTGGTATAGCCAGGCAGGCACGCCGCGCGTCGCCGTCGATACGCACTATGACGCAGCGCAGAAGCGCTACACAGTGAAGCTCACGCAAGGTTATGGCGATGGGTCGGCGGCTGCGCGCGAAACGCAGAAAGGTCCGTTGCTGATTCCGTTCGCGATCGGTCTGATCGGCGAGGAAGGCAACGACCTGCCGCTGCGCCTCGAAGGCGAAGCGTCGGCATCGCCGCACACCACGCGCGTGCTCGAATTCACAGAAAAGGAACAGAGCTTCACGTTCGTCGATGTCGCCGAGAAGCCGCTGCCGTCGCTGCTGCGCAATTTCTCGGCACCCGTCGTGGTCGAGTACGACTACACGGCCGATGAACTCGCGTTCCTGCTCGCACACGACAGCGATCCGTTCAACCGCTGGGAAGCCGGCCAGCGTCTCGCGACGCGCGAACTGCTCACGCTCGCCGAGCATGCGGCAACGGGCAAGGCGCTGGAACTGGACGATACCGTCGTCGCCGCGTTCGGCCGCGTGCTGACCGACGAAACGCTGTCGCCAGCGTTCCGCGAACTCGCGCTGATGCTGCCTTCGGAGGCATATCTCGCCGAGCAGATGGACGAGTCCAATCCCGCCGCCGTGCACAGCGCGCGCCAGTTCGTGCGCAAGCGTCTGGCGTCGGCGCTGAAGGGCGACTGGCTCACGATCTACGAACGGCATCAGACGCCGGGCGCCTACGAGCCGACGCCCGAGGCTGGCGGCCATCGCGCGCTGAAGAACCTGGCGCTCGCCTATCTCGCCGAACTCGACGATCCCGCCGACGCCGTGCGTCTCGCGAAAGCACAGTACGACGCGGCTAACAACATGACGGATCGCGCGTCGGCGCTCGCTGCGTTGCTGACGGCGGCAGCGTCGAACGGCGGTGCGGCGGCGGCTGAGGCGCTCGATGACTTCTATCGCCGCTTCGAAAACGAGCCGCTCGTGATCGACAAGTGGTTCGCGCTGCAGGCAATGCAGCGCGGCGCGAAGCAGCGGCCTGTGATCGAAATCGTGCGCAAGCTGATGGCGCATCCCGCGTTCACGCTGAAGAACCCGAACCGCGCCCGCTCGCTGATCTTCAGCTTCTGCTCGGCGAATCCGGCGCAGTTCCACGCACAGGACGGCTCGGGCTATGCGTTCTGGGCCGACCAGGTGATCGCGCTCGATGCGCTCAACCCGCAGGTTGCAGCGCGCCTTGCTCGCGCACTGGAACTGTGGCGCCGCTTCACGCCGGCACTGCGCGACCAGATGCGCGCGGCGCTGGAAAAGGTCGCCGCGCAGGCGAAATCGCGCGATGTGCGCGAGATCGTGGAGAAGGCGCTGGCCTGATTTTCAGGCCGTTTCGCTGTATGGAAAAGCCGGCACTTTTGCCGGCTTTTTTTCGTCCGTCTGGCGGCTCGCCGTTCTTCCTATGCGGTTGCGCCAACTGGTCGCGATTCGGCCGATTTTTTAAAGTCACGGAACCCGCACATCGAAAGGTTAAAATCAGGAAATTCCCAAGCCTCTCCGGAGTACTGCAATGTCTTTGCAACGTCGTACCACTCTCACGAAGTACCTGATCGAGCAGCAGCGCGAAAACAATAATCTGCCCGCCGATCTGCGCCTGCTGATCGAAGTCGTCGCGCGTGCGTGCAAGGCGATCAGCTATCACGTCAGCAAGGGCGCGCTCGGCGATGCGCTCGGCACGGCCGGCAGCGAGAACGTGCAGGGCGAGGTGCAGAAGAAGCTCGACATCCTGTCGAACGAAATCCTGCTCGAAGCCAACGAATGGGGCGGCAACCTGGCCGGCATGGCATCGGAAGAAATGGAACAGTTCTTCCCGATCCCCGCGAACTACCCGAAGGGCGAATACCTGCTCGTGTTCGATCCGCTCGACGGCTCGTCGAACATCGACGTCAACGTGTCGATCGGCACGATCTTCTCGGTGCTGCGCTGCCCTGACGGCCAGCAGCCGACGGAGCAGTCGTTCCTGCAAAAAGGCACGCAGCAGGTCGCGGCAGGCTATGCGGTCTACGGCCCGCAAACCGTGCTGGTGCTGACCACGGGCAACGGCGTCAACTGCTTCACGCTCGACCGCGAACTCGGCTCGTGGGTGCTCACGCAAAGCGACATGCGCATCCCCGTCGAGACCCGCGAATACGCGATCAATGCGTCGAACCAGCGGCATTGGCTTGAGCCCGTGCAGCAGTACATCGGCGAGTTGAACGCAGGCAAGGACGGCCCGCGCCAGTCGGACTTCAACATGCGCTGGATCGCATCGATGGTCGCCGACGTGCACCGTATCCTGAACCGCGGCGGCATCTTCATGTATCCCGCCGACAAGCGCGATCCGTCCAAGCCCGGCAAGCTGCGCCTGATGTACGAAGCGAATCCGATGGCGTTCATCGTCGAACAGGCGGGCGGCGCGGCGACCAACGGCGAGAAGCGCATCCTCGATATCCAGCCGAAGAGTCTGCATGAGCGCGTCGCAGTGTTCCTCGGCTCAAAGAATGAAGTGGATCGCGTGACCCGCTACCATCTCGAAAAGAAAAGTTAAGAAAAGTACTTGCAACGCTCTAACGAGCATTCTATAATCTTGCTTCTTCGTTGCTGACGAATCAAAACGAAAGCAACAACGGAGCCGGAATAGCTCAGACGGTAGAGCAGCGCATTCGTAATGCGAAGGTCGGGGGTTCGATTCCTCTTTCCGGCACCAGCAGAATCAAGCAAAAAGCCCAGTCCTCGTGACTGGGCTTTTTGTTTTGCGCGACCGCTTGCGTGCGCACCTTGTTCACGTTTTAGAGCGTATCAACGCGCGCCCTCTTCGCTCATCCCAGCACCGTTCTCGCAATCACAGTCCGTTGAATCTCGGACGAGCCTTCGTAAATCCGCAAGATCCGCGCATCGCGCACGTAGCGCTCAAGCGGCATCTCACGCGTGAAGCCGTAGCCGCCGTGCATCTGCAATGCTGCATCGGTGACGAATGCAACCATCTCCGACGCATAGAGCTTCGCCATCGACGCATCCTGCGTGAACGCCTCGCCCGCCGCACGCTTCGCGGCTGCCTGCAACGTCAGCAACCAGGCCGCTTCGAGCCGGGTCTTCATATCGGCGATCGTCCATTGCAAACCCTGACGGGACGACAAGGGCTCGCCGCCCACTCTGCGCTCTTTGAGCCAACCGACCGCCGCCGACAACCCCGCTTCCGCGATACCGATAGCCGTTGCGGCCACATCGAGCCGGCTGTTGTCGAGCACCTTCATCGCCGTGCGAAAACCGCTGCCCTCCGCGCCCAGCCGGTTCGCAGCGGGAACGAAACAGTCGAGCGCCACTTCATGCGCCGGCGCGCCGCGAATGCCCATCAGTTTCTCGGCGGGCGCGACATCGACGCCGGGCGTATGCCGGTCGACGACGAATGCGCTGATGCCGCGCGTGCCCGCTTCGGGATCGGTTTTCGCATACACGACGATGAACCCGGCTGCGTCCGCGTTCGATATGAAATGCTTGACGCCCGTGATCCGGTAGCCGTCGCCTTCACGCGTGGCGCGCGTCGCCATGTCGGCGGGATTCGAGCCGGCGCGCGGCTCGGTCAATGCGAACGCGCCGAGCTTTTTGCCGCTGGCCGCGTCGGGCAGATAGCGGTCACGCAACGCGTCGTCGCCGCCGATCAGGATCGAATCGGTGGCGAGGTAATGCGCGCCGATCATCGATGAAGTCGACGCGCACGCTTTAGCAATCTCGACGAGCGACAGCACGATCGCCACCTGCGATGCATCCACGCCGCCCCACCGCTGCGGCAGGTTCATGCCCATCACGCCGAGTTCGGCGAGTTGCGCGACATAGCGTGCCGTCGAAAGCTCATCGCGATCGACTTGCGCAGCGCGCGGCGCTAGTTCGCCTTGTGCGAAACGCGAGATCGCATCGGCGATTTCGAGGTCGCTGTCTTCGATGCCCAGACGCTTATGCATGATCCCGCTCCTTCGCACGAACGCCGAAAGCACCACGCTCGCGCAATGACGCGATGTCTTCGGCGTCGTAGCCGAGTTGCTGCAACAGCGCATCGGCATGCTCACCTAACGCGGGCGCAGGACTCACACGATTCGCCGCGTAAGCAGAAAATTTCACCGGCTGCGACGGCAGACGCTTCATCTGTCCGCTCGCTCTTCGCACGTCGGTCAACACAGCTCGATGCGCCGCGTGCTCGCTTTCCAGAGCCTGCTGGAGATTACGGATCGGTGCGACTGGAATGCCTGCTTCGCCGAGAACGCGATTGACCTCGTCAACGCTCAACGCCGATGACCACGCTTCGATCACCACACGCAGATCGGCTTCATGCTGGCAACGCAACGCATCGCTCGCAAAGCGCGGATCGTCGGCAAGATGCGGCGCGCCGATTGCATACGCAAATGCCGCAAACAACTTGTTGTTCAGGACCGCGACGACATAGAAACCGTCAGCTGCGCGATACGCGCCGAACGGCGCCGACGACGGATGCCGGTTGCCCACACGGCGCGGCGCGATGCCCGTTGCCGCATAGCGAGCGACGAGCGTCGCGCTCAATCCAAGCGTGGCGTCGAACATCGACACATCGACGTGCGTGCCCTTGCCGCTCTTCTCGCGCGCGAGCAACGCGGCAAGCACGCCCCACGAAGCAAACAGTCCGCTGACCACGTCCGACACCGACTCGCCGATCATCGTCGGCGCACCGTCGGGCGAACCGGTTGCGTCCATCAGTCCGCACATCGCCTGCAGAATGATGTCGTATGCCGGGCGACGCGACTCAGGCCCCGTCTGCCCGAAACCCGACACGCTCGCGTACACGAGCGACGGATTCAACTCACTCAACTGCGCATAGCCGATACCCAGTTTGTCCGCGACACCCGGCCGGAAATTCTCGACGACGACATCGGCATCCGTGCACAACGCGCACGCGAGCTCGCGCCCTGCTTCCGTCTTCAGATCGAGCACGATGCTGCGCTTGTTGCGGTTCATCGCGGCGAACAGACCGCTTTCGCCATCGGCGGCAAACGGGCCAACCGCACGATAGTCGTCGCCCGTCGGCGGCTCGATCTTGATCACATCGGCGCCCAGATCGCCGAGCAGCGCGGCGCAATACGGCCCCGCCAGCACGCGCGAGAAGTCGATCACGCGCAGGCCTTCGAGCGGCAAATTCGAACCTTGCATCGAACGCTCCTTTCGTCAGAGATGCAACGATTCTGGGCGGCGCAGCCTATCAAGTAAAATATGGAATCAAACTAGCACCTATAGGATTTCCTGATGCGTGTCTCGTTGCGGCTTCTGCGTTATTTCACGGCGGCGGCCGAAACAGGCAGCACGACAGCGGCCGCCAGACTGCTGAACGTGTCGCAGCCGTCGATTTCCGTGGCCATTCGCGAACTCGAAGCGCTATTCGACGACACGCTGTTCACCCGCGAATCGGGCGCGAAGATGACCTTGACGCGCTTTGGCACGCGCAAGCTCGCGGAAGCGCATCAATTGCTTAACGCCGCCGCGTCGTTCGAAGCGGATGACAGCGGCGACGCCGCGTCAGGCGAAGTGCAGATCGGCATATTCAGCACGATCGCGCCCATCTATCTGCCCGTGCTGCTGCGCATCGCGCACGCACGCTTCCCGAATCTGTCGATCCGCTTTGTCGAAGGCGACCTGATGCAGCTCGAAGACGCGTTGCGCAGCAGCCGTATCGAACTCGCGCTGATGTACGACGTCGGCCTGCCCGCCGATATCGAACGCGAGTCGCTCGCGGAATTGCGACCCTACGCACTCGTGCCGGCGGAATCGAGGCTCGCAAAGAAAGCGGGCAAGCTGTCGCTGCACGAACTCGCGACAGAGCCACTGATCCTGATCGATCTGCCGCACAGCCGCGAGTTTCTGATGGCGCCATTCTGGCAATGCGGACTCGCGCCCGAAGTGCGCTATCGCGCGACGTCGCTGGAACTGGTGCGCGGGATGGTGGCGAACGGACTTGGCGTATCGCTGCTGATCACGCACGGGGATCAGGCGGCGGTGGCGGGCGCAGTCGAGAAGCCGATCCGCGAAGAAACCATTCGCCAGCCGCTGGTGATCGCGCGGCCCGCGCGCGCGTCGCGCACGAGAGCATCGGAACTCGTCGCGCAATGCATGCGCGACGCGGTCGACCAGGCGCTATCGAAGCGAGCCGGTCGAGCCGCGACCACGCGACGCAAGCCGGTCAGAACCGGCTAACGAAGCCACGCATCGAGTGCGGCAGGCTGCAGCAAGCCGCTCGACGCCTGCCGCGCGCCATGCGCATCGATCAGCAGCGTGCGCGGCATCTCGCCGTGCCAGTTCGGATCGAGCGCGCGCCGCAGCTTTTCCGGGATCGCTTCGGCATTCGCATAGAGCGCCGTTTGCGGCGCAAGCGGCAATGTCGCGAGCACTTGCGACAGCGCTTGCGCATTGTCGTCAATGGGATCCATCGCGATCATCGTCAGGCGCACGCCGCGATGCTTCTTCTGCCATTCGACGATCCGCGCCGTGTTCTCCCGGCAATAGCTGCAGTCTAGCGACCAGATTTCGACGATTTGCGGCTTGCCTTGCGAACCTGCGAGCACTGCATCGACATCGGCGGCGCGCAGCGGCTTGAGATCGGCCGCCTGCGCCTGTGCGGCGGCTAACAGGCACGCCGCGAGCGTCAGCAAGATTCGCTTCATTTATTTGGCCTCCTCGACGGGCACGAGCATGTAGCCGTCGTTCTGCGTACGCCATGACAGATAGATGCGGCCCGCGTCGTCGAGCAGTTGCGGGTTGTCGCTGCCGCCCGCCGTCTGAGCGAGCGTGCGCGGCGCGCTCCAGTGCGCGCCTTCGTCGTCGGAGCGGCGCAGCATCAGGCGCATCGTGTCGCCGTCGAAGGCCTTCCAAGCGAGCCACAGCGTCTTGCCGCGCGCGATCAGCGCCGCGTGCGAGGCCTGCTCGTCCGGCTTGCCGGTATCGCCGAATGCCCACGGCTCGCCGAGCGGCTTGCCATCGGCGGACAGGCGCGAGTAGTAGACGTCCGCGCGTCCGTTGACGACGCTGAACCACGCCATGTGCCGCACGCCGTCCGGCGTGATCGCGAGCGCCGGGCCGTGCTCGGGGCACGCTTCCATGTGCCAGCCGGAGAACGTCGCGCGGATCGGCACGACGGGTTGCTGCGCGCCGGCGGGCAGCACGGCGAGCGCGTGATCGCGGATCTGGCCTTCGAAGACGTTGCGCCACATCGCCTGCACGCGGCCTTCGTTGTCCAACGCCAGCGCGATGCGGCAGCACTCGCACGTGTGATCGGCGACCTTGCGCTCGGGCTGGAAAGTCTCGCCGCCATCCGTCGATACCGCGTAGTAGACGGCCGCGCCGTCATACGGCTTGCCGGCTTTCTTCGCGAGCGTCAGATCGCGCTTGTCGATCCACGTGACGAAAATGCGCCCTTGCCCATCGACGATCAGCGAATCGAAACGATGCGTGATTGGCTGCCGGTCGCCGTGCACCGTGGCGGGCACGCTCCATGTCGCGCCGCCGTCCGTCGAGCGCGAGAAGCGGACCATGCCGGTGTACGGCGCATCGAGCGGCATCGACCACGTGACGTAGATCGTCTTCGCGTCGGGGCTTGCGGCAACCTTCGGACGATTCTCGGCGCTCGTATAGATTGGCTCAGGCATCGCGTTGACGGTGACAGGCGGCGACAGCGTGCGGCCACGATCGTCCGAATGCGCCACCACCACATGCTGGCCTTCGACCCACGCGACCCACAGCCGATGTTTCGCATCGAACGCGGCGCCCGTTGCGAGTGGCGCTTTCGCGGGCTTCGCAGCCGCGCCGGCGCTCATGTTCATGCCGCCTGTTCCGCCTTTGGCGCCTCCCATGTCCATCTGCATGTCATGCGCGATCGATGCCTGTGCCAGCGAGAATCCGACGGCGCACACCGTCGCCCATTTTTTTAAAGCATCCATTTGAGTTCTCCGTAGAAGGTGCGGCCCGGATAGGGGTGGAAGACGTAGTAGCGGCGGTCCGTCAGGTTGTCGATGCCGACCGACGCCAGCCAGTGCTTGCCCATCTGATAGCGCGCCTTCACGTCGATCACGAAGAACGAACTGGTGCCGCCATAGACATCGGGATTGATGTCGCTGTTATCGAGCGTGTTGTACTGGCGGCCCGAGTAGCGCATGCCCACGCTGCCCTGCCACTGCTGGGTGAAGTGGTAGTTCGCGAGCAGATTCGCCCGCACGACGGGAATACGCGGGAAGCGCTTGCCGACATACGACGGATTCGCCGAGTCGGCGAGAATCTTCGAGTGGGTCGCGCTCACGTTGGCGTCGAGATCGAGCCCGTGCAGCAGCACGTTCTGCCCCGAGAACGCCAGTTCGACGCCGCGCACGCGCACGCGGTCGACGTTCGAGATGTTGGTGACCGTCGTCGAGCCGCTGACAGTTGTCTGGCTATAGATCGAATCGCGCAGATCGCTCTGGAACACGCTCGCCCGCACGACGCCCACGCCGACATCGCGTTCCGCCGTGAAGTCCCAGTCGATCGCCTTCTCCGGTTTCAGGCCGGGATTGTTGTTGACGATCGCGTTGTTGGAAATCGTTCCCTGAAACAGCTCGGCGACGCTCGGAAAGCGCGTGCCCGTCGCGAACGACAGGCGAAACAGCCAGTCCTCCGTCGCCTGCCATTGCACCGACGCTTTCGGCGACAGCGCGTTCGCGCTGCGGTCCGCATAGCCGAACGTCGACGACGCGTTGCCGAGCGCGCCGTCGTACGCGTCCCAGCGCTCGTAGCGCAGACCGAGCGTCGCCAGCCAGCCGGGCGCGAAACGCCACGCGTCCTGGCCGTACAGCGCCTGCGTGCGCGTGTCGCCGCGATAGGTGCTGGCGAGCGTCGACGGCGAGCCGTTGAGCCAGTCGGGCGTGTTCCAGGTTTCGTTGCGCAGGAAGTAGTTGTCGTAGTGATAGCCGACGGTGAGCGCATGCCCGGCGTACGACGGCGACTCGGCTTTCAGGTCGAAGGTGCGCCAGCCGGTGCCGTCGCCGTAGAAGATCGTGCCGGGGCCGCCGCTGTACGCGGCTGGCGGCGCCGTCGTCGACGAACGCAGCGTGTCGCGCGACACGTCGTATCCAGACACGATGCCCGAGAGCTTCCAGCCCGAATCGAGCCGCGCGTTCAGGCCGAACGCGTAGAGCCAGTTTTCCTGATCGCCGTTGGCGGGCGAAAACGCGGTCGGCGAGATCGTGTAGTTCTTCCCGCCGATCGTCACGTTGCCCGTGTAGACGGGATTGCCCGCCGCGTCGGTCAGGAACGTCTGCGCGCGGTCCTTGTAGTGGTTTTCCCAGTGGCCGAGCGTGAGCGTCGCGTCGACGTGGTCGGTGATCGCGTAGCCCATGCGCACGCTTTCGTTGATCTGCTCGGTGCGCTCCATCATCTGCGGGCCGACGATCACGCGTGGCTGGCCGGTCGGGCCGATGTCCGTGGCCGCGCCCGTCACCGCGACGGGCGCACCGAGCTTCGCGTTGTACGTGCTGTTCGGGCTCGCGTACTGCAACGGCTGGCTGTTGTTCTCGAGACGGTCGAGCGTCAGCGAATACCAGAAGCGGCCCACGCGATCCGCGATATGTGCCGTCTGATGATTGCCGCCGAAGTTGTCCGAGAAGCCGTAAGCATCGTCGTAATGCTGTGTGAAGAACTGCGTATCCAGCGACGCCTCGAGTTTCTCCGGCTTGCGCGTCGTGATCTGCACCGTCGAGCCGATCGAGTTGCCCGGATACAGCGCCGAGAACGGACCGTAGAGCACCTCGACCTGCGCGATATCGTCGGGTGCGATCAGCGACCAGCGCGGCGGATACGCGTAACTCGAGCCCAGCAGGTTCGACAGCAACAGCCCGTCGGCATAGACGAGACCCCGGGCGCTTTGCAGCTCGTTGAAGTCGCGGCCGGCGAACACCGAGTTGCGATCGCCCGTGAAGCGCTTGCGCACCATCACATTGGGCATGTATTTGAGCGCGTCTTCCGTGTTGACGATGTTGCGCGCGTCGATCTGCTCGCGCGTCATGCTTTCGACGACGCCGGGCGTGTTGGGCGCGAACGCGGGCGCGGCTCGCGCGGCCGTCACGCTCACTGCCTGCAATGTATTGGCAATGTCCGTCAACGAATTAGCGGAACTGTTCGTTACAGAAGAATGGGAGACCGAAGTATCGGACGCTGAAGAAGCGGTAGCGGCACGATCGGTCGTACTTTCGTCAGCCCATGCTGGCTGAGCGGCGAACACTGCCGCGCACGCAAACGAAAGTGGCGTGCGTGCGGACAGCGCAGCGGAAACGATGCGCATGAAGAATCCTGGAAACGTGATCGACGACGCCATGCCGACGCGCATGTCTTCCCGTTCAATCGTGACGAACGACACGACAGACGAACGGCCAGACACGCGCGTGCATGACGGCCCGCCGCCCGCTACGTCATGACGACGTCAGGCGCGAACGGACGGACTGGCTGGGAACAGCTTCAGATCGACGTGACAGGTGGGGCGCGAGGCTGTGCGACGCGTACGCTGCGGCGCACAAAGACGGCTTCCGGTTCGGTGGCTTGCGCGTAGGCGAGCGTACGAACGGGAGGCGTGACGAACGGGACTCTCGCGCCAAGCGCGAAGTTGGCAGCGAAGCCCGGACAGTAGACACAGTGGGGAGCGACGAGGTGCGTCTTCGACGTGTTGTCGTGCGAACCATTCAGGTCGATGACGACATTCTGCGCACCGGCCGCGTGACAGAGCTCGACAGAAAGCGGGCCTTGAGCGCCCGGCGCACGCGCATAGCCGATGACAGGCGACAGTACATTAAGTACCAGCGCCAGCCATACGAGACTGATCCAGCGTGTCGAACGTGTCATCGCGACTTGGGAAAATTTGAGCGCGCAGTATAGCAAGCGGCCGCGAGACGGTGTTTAGAGGTACTGCAATACAGACAATCGTTAAATTCTAAACAAGGTGTTTCGTTCCCTGGGACCATGTGCCGTTTAAGCAACACAGACCGTGCCAAAACATCGGCTATGTGCGGCAGCGCTGGTGTGGTGCGCGTTCAGAGGGACATAATGAATTCGTAAAGGAGAAAGATCATGGATACCAAACCGCCGAAGATTCCGACCCCCGACAAGGTGTTTTGTCCGGATCCGGAACCAGCAGGCGTTGAGTTTTTGGGCGCAGAACTGCCTGAGCATGTTCGCGCGTTCTTCGACGAACAACGCAAGTCGTGCGATCCGAAGTAACCGTCGTTGTGTGCATTGCAGCATCGGGGTTCGCGCAGCGAATGCTTGCGCGCAGTGTTGACGCGCGCCTGTGCGCTTCCTTCATCGTGGCGCAGCATCAGTGCGCGCGCACGTTTCAACAAGGCTCGCAGCTGACTTCGTTCTGCTGAACGCCGGCTCACGACGCGTCAATGTGTCGCGCTCGCGCACGCCTGCTCGCGGCTGCACGCCACCGCTTCTCTCCTTCGCTGTCCTGCCGTTCGCTGCGCATGCAACACGCATAGTCGTGCGCTTCGTCTATTCTTCTGTCTTTTCCTTTACCTCGTGCAGCCGAATGCTGCATCACGTTCAATGACCCGTCCGCATTTCATCGGCGCGCTTGGCGCGATCCTGGTCGCTTCCACCCTCGCCTTCACGCCGGTGTCGGCACGCGCTGACGGCGACGACACCGCGCTCACGAATCTGATTGCACTGGTGTCGCAACGGCTGTCGCTTGCCGAGCCGGTCGCGCGATACAAGTGGGCGCATCGTCAGCCGATCACCGATACGCCGCGTGAGCAGGCCTTGCTCGCCGACGTCGAAAAGCGCGCGGCGCGCGCGGGTGTCGACCCGGCGTTCGCGCACGAGTTCTTCCAGGATCAGATCGATGCGAGCAAGGATGTGCAGAACGCGCTGTTCGACTCATGGCGCACGACGCGGCCGCCCGAAGGCGCAGCACCCGATCTCGCGACGAGTCTCAGGCCGCAGCTGGACAAGCTGACGCAATCGTTGATTGCCGGGCTCGCGCGTGTGCAGACGCTGCGCGCGCAGGACGATTGCCCGACCCGCGTCGCGCGTGGCATCGATAACTGGAAATCGCTCACGCGCTACGACAACACCCGCAACGCTGCGCTGACGCGCGCGCTCGGGCATGTGTGTGAATCGGGCGGAGTCGGGGCGACGGGCTAGGCTGCGTCGGCGGGCGCTGCGGCGAGGCTGGCGCTTGCAGCTGTGTCGACGGCCGGCCGGCTGAGCGGCAATACGCGCAGTCCGCGCGCGAGGTGCGACTGGAGAACGCGCCACGTCGACAGTTCGAACGGGCCGGGGACGCTCGTCGCGAGTAGCGTCGCGGCTTCGGCGAGCGACGGTGCGTGCCCGAGATAACGCCATCGGTCGACGACATGAAAGACGCGCTCGCCTTCGGCGGCGTCGCGCTCCTCGAACGTGATCGCGCCGTCATGCGGCCAGGGAGCATCGACGGGATCCGCGCGACTCACGCGCGGCACGCGGTTATTCGGCGGACGAAGCTCGGCGATCATCTGGGCTTCAGCGAGCAGCGCGCCAATCTCGCCGCCGGTTGCGCGCCATTCGACCCGGCGCACCTGCTGCGCAAGCTTCATCTCTTTGGACGAACGGCGCTCGCCCGTCAGATGCGCCCGCAGACGCTGGCGCACACGCACACTGCGCCCGACATACAACGGCGCGTCGTTCTCGCCATAGAACGCATACACGCCACAGCCGGCGGGCGCGGTATCGAGCAGATCTTCGGTGATGTCGCCTGCGACACGGAAACGGCGCATGGTCTTGTCGATTTGCGCGCGCAGCACGTCAATGGGAACGAGGCCTGGAAGACGTTGCCAGAACTGCCAGATGAGATCGGCGTCGGCGAGCGCCCGGTGGCGATCCGACGGCACCAGCGCGTGCCGCTCGACCAGCGCATCGAGGCCGTGACGCTTTTCCGCGGGGAAAAGCGCGCGCGACAGGCGCACCGTGCACAGCATGTCCGGATTGAACGCAAAGCCGACGCGCTGGAACTCGCTGCGCAGAAAGCCGCGATCGAAGTTCGCGTTGTGCGCGATGAACAGCTTGCCGTCGAGCCGCGCGAACAGCTCCGGGGCAATCGATTCGAACGTGGGTGCGCCGCGCACCATGGCGTCGGTGATACCTGTCAGCTGCTGGATGAAAGGCGGGATCGGCTGGCCGGGGTCGACGAGCGTCGTCCATGTGGACGCGCCATCCGGACCCACTTCCACGACGCCGATTTCCGTGATTCTGTGAACGCCGACGGAGCCGCCCGTCGTCTCCAGATCGACAAAAACGATAGGCACATCGAGGGCCGGCTCAGACAGAAGCAGTTCAGACATGAGGAAAACAGTGGGATGCGTGACTTTGCACAAGTATGCCCTATCGGCGACGGGCAATGCGCGGACAGTTCAGATCCATGGGAAATGGCGCACGATCGCCCGGGCGGCGGCTGCATAAAAAGCATATCCACCTTATCGCCATAAATAAATCAGCAATAAGGGATTACGATAATATGACAGTTTAATGTCCAATCAGAATGAAACCGACCGGACGCAGTCGATTCGCATTTTCCCTTTTCAATCAGGCTCAAGCACGAATTAATTTAGAAACCACCTGCAATAAAAAACCCCCGCCAAGCGAGGGTTTATCCTTAGAGCCAGCGGCCCGAGCGCGCTTTAAAGCGGCTGGATGTTCGCAGCCTGCTTGCCCTTCGGCCCAGCCTTCACGTCGAACGACACGCGCTGGTTCTCCTTCAGCGACTTGAAGCCTTCCGCGCGAATCTCCGAGAAGTGCGCGAAGAGGTCTTCGCCGCCCGCGTCGGACGTGATGAAGCCGAAGCCTTTAGCATCGTTGAACCATTTGACGATACCCGTTTCCATGTTCCACTTTCCTCGATTTGATATGACAAGCAATGCAATTAAATTAAATGCCGTTCGCGATCCGCGATTTCGAGAACCGGAATATGCGCGTTGCACAATTAAAGTTCCGCCATCGAAAATCCAGCAGGGCATTTATACGGGCAAGCGCATATAGGCGTCAAGCGGTTTCAAATCGAAACCTGGATGCTCGTCAAAACATTGTTAAAGCGAACGCTGAGTCGGGATTTAGTCAGCTTTAATGAACCGCATCGGTCTGAATTGCCGATACGACAGACAAGATTGAATAATTGTGAGGAAAGTTTTCCGGGATGTAACAAATCGTGTCTTTCGTAAGTGTTTTCACGACTTGTTAAGGTGAACTGTGAGCCTCAACATTTCAGACAGCAGTTTGCAATCGGAGAAATGCCATGCTGTTCAGCTCCCTTCGCCGCCTCGCCGCGCAACTGTTCCAATCCACGAAGGGCGCACCGCTCCCCGACCCGATGTGGCACGGCGATCACTGGCAGAACCTGCTGTCTTCCCCAATGGACGCGCGTCATTACGTGATCGAAGATTGGAGCCTGACGCCGGGACTTGAATTCGCGCCCGTTGGTCCGGACGGAAGGCATCAGTAATTCAAAGAAGGGAAAAAGCAGGCAAAAAAAAGCGCGACTCTTGCGAAGTCGCGCCGACAAAGGTTTGGAGATCTTTTTCGTCAACGAAAAAGTCTGCTTCGAAAAGCAGAGATTTCAGTATAGCGCTCGATGCCAATTTGATTAGCCGCGACTCTCGCAATCTACTATTGCAGACGTGGCAACAATCGCAATTCAACTATTTTTGCGTTGTTTTCGTACGTCATTTCATGTCGTAATTGAACAACGCGCAAAGGTTGACACCATAGCCCGCCACGAGCCAATCGGCCGGAAAGCCTTTATCAATAAGGCTTTCAGCGTTTATCCCAATAATTTCCTCTGCGGTAATACTTTATTGCGGAATTCGGAACGGCCATCAGGCGTACCGCGTCTCTACACTTTGCCTACCCGGAAACGAACGCACGTCGGTCACCGTGCGTTGTTCACGCGACTTTGCCCTCTCGCAGCACTCGCGTGAAGTTTCCTTCAAGCCTGGGTTTCCAAAACCCATCCTGTTCTCGGAGTTACAAAGATGAAAAAGACTCTCATGGTCGCGGCCCTCACGGGCGTATTTGCAACGGCTGCGCATGCGCAAAGCAGCGTCACGCTGTACGGCCTGATCGACGCCGGCATCACCTACACGAACAACCAGCACGGCCACAGCAACGTCCAGATGACGAGCGGTTCGGTGAACGGCAGCCGTTTCGGCCTGCGCGGCGCTGAAGACCTCGGCGGCGGCCTGAAGGCAATCTTCACGTTGGAAAACGGCTTCGGCATCAATGACGGCACGCTCAAGCAGAACAGCCGTCTGTTCGGCCGTCAGGCATTCGTCGGTCTCGCAAGCGACCAGTACGGTTCTGTGACCCTGGGCCGTCAATATGACAGCATGGTCGACTACGTCGGCCCGCTGGCACTGACGGGCACGCAATACGGCGGCACGCAGTTCGCTCACCCGTTCGACAACGACAACCTGAACAACTCGTTCCGCGTCAACAACTCGGTCAAGTACCAGAGCGCGAACTACGCTGGCTTCAAGTTCGGCGCGTTGTATGGCTTCTCGAACCAGGCTGACGGCTTCGCGAACAACCGTGCATACAGCGCGGGCGCGTCGTACAGCTTCGCTGGCTTCAACCTGGCTGCTGCTTACCTGCAACTGAACAGCAACGGCGCAACGGGCGCACAAGCTGCATTCAACTCGGGTGGCGCAATCAACGGCGACAACACGTTCTTCGCTGGCCGCCAGCAAACGTGGGGCGCAGGCGCAAACTACACGTTCGGCCCGGCAACGGCTGGCCTCGTGTACACGCAAACGAACCTGTCGAGCCTCGCAGGCATCGGCGCAGGTGCTTCGGGCGTGACGGGCGGTGTTGGCCTGAACGGCTCGAGCGCACACTTCCAGAACTTCGAAGCAAACGCACGTTACGCACTGACGCCGGCTCTGAGCGTCGCTGGTTCGTACACGTACACGCGTGCAAGCATCGAAGGTCAACGTCCGCACTGGAACCAGTTCAACCTGCAGACGGCTTACGCGCTGTCGAAGCGTACCGACGTGTACCTGCAAGGCGAATACCAGCAAATCAGCGAAAACGGTGTTGGCCTGAACGCCGACATCAACGGTCTGGCTGGTTCGGGCAACGAGAAGCAAGTTGCTGTGACGGCTGGTCTGCGTCACCGCTTCTAAGCATCAGCAGTATTTGCAGCATGAAAAAGGCGCCGCTTGCGGCGCCTTTTTTTCGTCTGGGCTCCGGCGTTCTGCCGCGCCTTTTTGTGCGCAGCAGCTACGCCTCCTCTTCCTCACGCGTCGGATAGGCGACGTCGACCACATCGATCGGCTGCGGCCCGGCAGGCGTATGCAAGGTCACCTGATCGCCGATCTTCGACTTCAGCAGCGCCCGCGCGATGGGTGAAATCCAGCTGACGTGGCCCTCATCCAGATTCACCTCGTCGATACCGACGATCCTCACCGTATGCGTCTCGCCGTCTTCCGTCGCGTACTCGACAGTCGCGCCGAAGAACACCTGATCCGTGCTCTCCTGACGGCTGCTGTGCACGACCTCGGCCAGATCGATGCGCTTGGTGAGAAAACGGATACGCCGGTCGATTTCCCGCAGACGGCGCTTACCATAGATGTAATCGCCGTTCTCCGACCGGTCGCCGTTGGAAGCCGCCCACGACACCAGCTTCACGACCTCCGGCCGCGCCTCGTCGATCAGGTGCAGCAGTTCGTCCCGCAAACGCCGGTAGCCGGCAGGCGTGATGTAGTTCTTCGCGCCCGCGGGCATGTCGGGTTGCGCGGCGTCGAGATCGTCGTCGTTCTCGTCAGTCGATTCTTTGACAAAGGCTTTGTTCATAATGGTTCGGCGTTGAGGCGGACATCCAGATATCTAGCGTACATGATACGGCTGTTGTCACAAATTTCCGGGTTGCCCCTTCCCTTTTTCTGAGACCTTGCTATAATCTCATTTCTGCGTGCGGCTGTAGCTCAGTTGGATAGAGTACTTGGCTACGAACCAAGGGGTCGTGGGTTCGAATCCTGCCAGCCGCGCCACTTTTTTCGAGGGCCTTCCTCCTGGAAGGCCCTTTCGTTTCACCGGGGCGAATGCAAGCAGTAAGCGTCACCCAAGCAGTTCAAGTTTAGCGTGCGGCTGTAGCTCAGTTGGATAGAGTACTTGGCTACGAACCAAGGGGTCGTGGGTTCGAATCCTGCCAGCCGCGCCACCCATGAAGGGCCTTCCGATCGGAAGGCCCTTTGTCTTTCTACCCTTCCCCTCTCCGTTTGTTCTCTGGCTGCGGCTTCAACGCGGCGCTGACTTGATATCGCCGATCTCGCCATCCGGATTGGGCATATCGTTCTCGATTCCCACCGACCACTGCTCGCCAATTGGCGTCGCCCGGGTTCCAAACAGCGATTGGGGCTGACGCACGACGTCATCTACGGTATCGCCGAACTGGCTGATCACGAACGCCCTCAGAAGCGCGATACGCAGCGATTCGCCATGCGCGGATACCGTCTTGTGCCCGCCCTCGAAATCCGCGACGCAATGCGCCGCGCCGTCACGCGTGCGCTCACGTACTTCGAGCCGTTGTGCGCGCTCCAGCACCACGGCGGCAGCTTCCCACGAAGTAGACGGCGTGAAGCGCCCATCCCACGGACGACCGCGGTCGTTGCCGCGTATCGAGACGACGCGACCGCTATCGGTAAAGTGGATTTCGCGCACGAAGTCGTGCAGGCTGCGGGCGACCCAGTAGTCGAGCGCCAGATCGGAGAGATCAGCTACGTTCATCGTGTTGTTCCTGTGGACAGGCAGAGGCTCGAACGCGCCACGGGAAAACGACGCACCCGCCTCTCAACTTCGATTTCAGTAATCGGCGCGCTCGCGATCGATCCGCATGCCGCCGTCATGATGACGATGCCCTTCTTCGCTCGGCCGTTCGCGCGCGATGCGCATCACGTCGAGGTTGGTCCGCACGCGGCGCATCACGTTGGCCAGATGCACGCGGTCGCTGACCTGAATGACGAAGCGCAGCACCGTCGATTCCTGCGACTGGTCTTCGTCCATCGCAATGTGGACGATGTTCGCGTCCGCGGACGTGATATCCGCCGCGACGCGCGCGAACACGCCCTTGGTGTTCTTGACCAGCACCTTGACCGCGACGTCGAACAGGCGGCCCGGCTGCGGCGCCCACGCGACGTCGATCCAGCGGCCCGGATCGCGCCGGTGAATGCGCTGCGCGACGCGGCAATCCGTCGTATGGATCGCCATGCCGAGACCGATGCCGATGTAGCCCATGATGTTGTCGCCGGGAATCGGCCGGCAGCATGCTGAAAGCTGCACCGACATCCCTTCTGTACCCGTGATGACGACCGGCGGCGCATTCGACGTGCTGTGCTCGGAACGCGGATGATCGTCGTCGCCTTCGTGGCCGTCGCGGCCGTTCATCAGCACTTCGATACGCTTGGCCATCACAGCCGCAACACGCCGGCCGAGACCGATATCCGCGAAAATTTCCTGACGGTTCTTGTTGCCCGTCCACAGCACGAGCTTGTCCCACACTTCTGGCGTGACATCCGACAGCGCGAGACCATAGCCCTTCAAAGACTGGTCGACGAGACGTTCGCCGAGCTGCACCGACTCGTTCAGGCGCATCGTCTTCAGATAGTGGCGGATCGCCGTACGCGCCTTGCCCGTGCGCACGAAACCAAGCCACGCGGGATTCGGTTTCGAATACGGCGCCGTAATCACTTCGACGATATCGCCGCTCTTCAACTCGGTACGCAGCGGCAGCAGTTCGTTGTTGATCTTCACCGCGACGCACTGGTTGCCCAGGTCACTGTGGATCGAATACGCGAAATCCAAAGCCGTCGCGCCGCGCGGCAGCGCCATGATCTTCGACTTCGGCGTGAAGACATAGACGGCGTCCGGGAACAGGTCGATCTTGACGTGTTCGAGGAATTCGCTCGAATCGCCAACTTCGCTCTGAATGTCGAGCAGCGATTTGAGCCACTGATGCGCGCGCTTCTGCACATCGTTCAGATCCGCGCCGCCGTTCTTGTACAGCCAGTGCGCGGCGACGCCCGCTTCCGCGATCTCGTGCATCTTGCGCGTGCGCACCTGGAACTCGATCGGCGCGCCGAACGGGCCGACCAGCGTGGTGTGCAGCGACTGATAGCCGTTGACCTTCGGAATCGCGATGTAGTCCTTGAACTTGCCCGGCACCGGCTTGTACAGCGCATGCAGCGCCCCGAGGCACGTATAGCATTCGAGCGGGCTTTCCACGACCACGCGGAAGCCGTACACATCCAGCACCTGGGAGAACGACAACTGCTTGTCGCGCATCTTCTTGTAGATGCTGAAGATGGTTTTCTCGCGGCCCGTCACTTCGGCATCGAGCTTCGCGTCCGAGATAGCCCGCTGCACCGATTCGAGAATCTTGCCGACCACTTCGCGACGATTGCCGCGCGCCGCCTTCACAGCCTTCTCGAGCGTGGCGTAACGGTGCGGATTGAAGTTCGCGAAGCTGAGATCCTGCAGTTCGCGATACGTATTGTTCAGGCCCAGCCGGTGCGCGATCGGCGCGTAGATATCCAGCGTTTCGCGCGCGACACGGCGGCGCTTTTCCGGCGGCACGGCGCCGAGCGTGCGCATGTTGTGAAGCCGATCCGCGAGCTTCACGAGTATCACGCGGACGTCGCGCGCCATCGCGAGCAGCATCTTGCGGAAGTTTTCCGCCTGCGCTTCCTCGCGGCTGCGGAATTCCATCTTGTCCAGCTTCGACAACCCGTCTACCAGTTCCGCGACCTTCGCGCCGAAGCGCTCCGCGAGTTCGGTCTTGGTCACGCCCTGATCTTCCATCACGTCGTGAAGGAGCGCGGCCATGATGGACTGCGCGTCGAGCTTCCACGCCGCGCACGTTTCCGCGACGGCAACAGGGTGCGTGATGTAGGGTTCGCCGCTTTGACGGTATTGCCCGAGGTGGGCTTCGTCGCTGAAGTGGAACGCGGCTTTGACTTCCTTGATCTCTTCCGGGCTCAGATAGCCGGACAGCGCAGAAGTCAGCTTGGCGATGGAGACGACATCATGCCGGCGCGGCTGCTCCGGCGTGGCGGTCGGCCCGAACAGATGGCGAAACGATTGTTCGAGGACCGCGTCGATGTACTTGCGTGCAGACGATGGCGAATCGCTATCGTGTTCCTGGGCAGCATGGTCCACTTCCGTGGCGGATGGCGAGGGATTGGTGCTCATGGTCGCCTCCGTGTCGATAGTGCCGTCTGCACGCGTAGGGTTGTGTTACACGACGATCAAACGATGAAGCGTGCCTTAGACAGGCACCTTCTTCAGCATTTCAACGCCAACCTGACCAGCCGCGATCTCGCGCAGCGCAACGACCGTGGGCTTGTCGCGGCTTTCGATTTTCGGCGTGTGGCCTTGAGCGAGCTGACGTGCGCGATACGTTGCAGCGAGCGCCAGTTCGAAACGATTCGGGATCTGTTTGAGACAGTCTTCGACGGTAATGCGGGCCATGTTGAAAATTCCTTCTCTGTATGTTGGTTATTCTACCTTATGTCCTTGCGACCTCGCCCGTATCATGCGTGCGGCAGGTGGATGCCGAGCTGCATGAAGAGGTCCGTGTGGCGCGCGTATTGCGATGCGAAGCGCGAGCGCGTCGCCGACACGAGGCATTGCAGTTCAGCGAGCGCACGATCGAAGTTTTCGTTGATCACGACATACTCCGCTTCCGCTGCGTGCGCCATCTCGCTGCCCGCTGCGAGAAGACGTCGCGTAATCACGTTCGGCTCGTCCTGGCCGCGCTTCTTCAGACGCTCTTCGAGCGCTTCGAGCGACGGCGGCAAGATGAAAATTTCGACAGCATTGCGGAACTGCTTCTTTACCTGCTGCGCGCCCTGCCAGTCGATTTCGAGCAGCACGTCATGGCCGCTTTTCATCTGCTCTTCGATCCACACGCGCGAGGTCGCATAGTAGTTGCCGTGCACTTCCGCGCTTTCGAGAAACTCGCCCGCGTCGTGACGTTGAAGGAAATCTTCGACGGTCGTGAAGTGATAGTGCTCGCCGTCCTGTTCCTTCGGACGCGGCTTGCGCGTGGTGTACGAAATCGACAGTCGAATTGCCTGATCACGCGCGAGCAGCGCGTTGACGAGCGTCGACTTGCCTGCGCCCGACGGCGCGACGACCATGAACAGGTTGCCCGGATAGACACCTGCGTACGGATTGCGCGGCGCGCCTTCGCGCTTCGGTTCGGCTTTAGGTTCGGTCATGCTGGTGAGACTCCCGTATTACTCCAGGTTTTGTACTTGTTCGCGCATCTGCTCGATGAGCAGCTTGAGCGTCATCGACGAATCGGCGAGTTCCTTCGCGGCGGCCTTCGAGCCGAGCGTGTTCGCTTCGCGGTTCAGCTCCTGCATCATGAAGTCCAGACGCTTGCCGACCTTGCCGCCCTTCGTGATGACATGGCGCGTTTCGTTCAGGTGCGCGGTGAGGCGCGACAGTTCTTCCGCGATGTCGATGCGAATGCCGTACATCGTCACTTCCTGACGGATGCGCTCGGCGATCTCTTCGCGCGACACGATCGTCGCCGACTGGTCCGGCGCGGCGATACCGAGCGCTTCCTGCAGACGTTCGACGATCTTCTGCTGATGCTTGGCAATCAGTTCCGGCACGAGCGGCGTGATGCGCGTGACGATCGCTTCCATCTCGCTGACGTTGTTCAGCAGCATCGTGGCGAGTTGCGCGCCTTCGCGCCCGCGCACATCGATCAGATCCGTGATCGCCTGCTTGCCGCATGCGAGCACGGCATCACGCAGCACTTCCGGCGACACGCCGCTCTCGGCCAGCACGCCCGGCCAGCGCAGGATTTCACCCGTGCGCAGACGGCCCGCATCCGGAAACGCTTCGAGCACCGAGCGCTCGAGTACGGCGAGCTGTTCGAGTGCGTCGCGGTTGAGCGCGCCTGCGTTCGCCGACTGCTCGCTGCGCTGCAGGTTGATACGGATATCGACCTTGCCGCGCGACAGCTTGTTCATCAGCATTTCGCGCAGCGTCGGTTCGCACACGCGGACGTCTTCCGGCATCCGGAAGTTCAGATCGAGAAAGCGCGAGTTCACCGTGCGCAGTTCGACGGACACGCTGACGCCGCCGTTGCCCGATGCCGCTGCGAGTTCGCGCGTGGCGCTCGCATAGCCAGTCATACTGTAGATCATGATAGGTCTCGCGATTGTGGTCGCGCGAACGTGGGAAAGTGGATCACATCGCACGACCAGGGATTCGAGTCGCCCGGCGTTTACGAGACGCGAGGCGGGGAACGCGCATTATCCCATTTTTGCCGACGACACCCGCCGGACGCGGCCTTCGGGTAAGCCCGGGAGCACCGCCGTTCTCACGTGCTCGAACATGCGCTGCTGATCGACGCGGTTGCCATAGCGCATCGCGTTGAAGCGCGCGGGCGGCCGCGCGGCGATCGGCGGTAAAATTGCAGTTTCCTTCCGCCCTCTCTTCCCCATTCTCCGACGATGAACGACATCACGAAACGCCCCAGCGGCCGCGCCGCCGACCAGCTGCGCGACGTGCGCATCACGCGCCATTACACGAAGCACGCGGAAGGCTCCGTGCTGGTCGAATTCGGCGATACCAAGGTGATCTGCACGGCGAGCGTCGCCGAAAGCGTGCCGCCGTTCCTGCGCGATCGCGGCCAGGGCTGGCTCACGGCCGAATACGGCATGCTGCCGCGCGCCACGCATACGCGCAGCGACCGCGAAGCCGCGCGCGGCAAGCAGACGGGCCGCACTCAGGAAATCCAGCGCCTGATCGGCCGCGCGCTGCGTTCGGTGTTCGACCTCGAAAAGCTCGGTGCGCGCACCATCAATATCGATTGCGACGTGATCCAGGCCGACGGCGGCACGCGCACGGCGAGCATCACGGGCGCCTTCGTCGCCGCGCACGATGCGGTCGCGAAGCTGCTCGCGACGGGCCGCATCGAAAGCTCGCCGATCAACGACTACGTCGCGGCGATTTCGGTTGGCGTATTCGACGGTCTGCCGGTGCTCGATCTCGACTACGACGAAGACTCGCAGTGCGATACCGACATGAACGTCGTGATGACGGGCGACGGCGGCTTCGTCGAGATTCAGGGTACGGCCGAAGGCGTGCCGTTCTCGCGCGACGAAATGAACAGCCTGCTCGATCTCGCGCAGAGCGGCATCGCGACGCTGATCGCGAAGCAGAAGGAAGCACTTGGAGTTGAAGGGTGAGTGAACGACAGGACAACGCGCGACAGGACAACGCGCTGTGCAAGATCGTGCTCGCGTCGAACAACGCGGGCAAGCTGCGCGAGTTCGCGGCGCTGTTCGGCACGGCGGGGATCGAGCTGATTCCGCAAGGCGCGTTGAACGTGCCTGAGGCGGAAGAGCCGCATCCGACGTTCGTCGAGAACGCGCTGACGAAGGCGCGTCATGCATCGAAGCTGACGGGACTGCCCGCGCTCGCCGACGATTCCGGCCTGTGCGTGCGCGCGTTGCGCGGTGCACCGGGCGTCTATTCGGCGCGTTACGCGCAGCTTGCGGGCGGCGAAAAGAGCGACGCGGCGAACAATGCGCGCCTCGTCGAACAACTGAAAGATGTGAGCGATCGCCGCGCGTATTACTTCTGCGTGCTCGCGCTCGTGCGCCATGCGGACGACCCCGAGCCGCTGATCGCCGAAGGCCGCTGGCACGGCGAGATGCTCGACGCGCCGCGCGGCGCGAACGGCTTCGGCTACGATCCGTACTTCTTTTTGCCAGCATTGAACGCGACGGCGGCCGAACTCGATCCGGCCGTGAAGAATGCGAGCAGTCATCGCGCGATTGCGTTGCAGCAGTTGTTCGCGCGGCTGAAGGAGGAAGCGTGAGCCAGGCATCGACGACGGGGGCCCGAGTGGTCCAGGCATTCTCATCGCCCGGCAGCATCCGTCTGACTTCACTGCCGCCGCTCGCGCTTTACGTGCACTTCCCGTGGTGCGTGCGCAAGTGCCCGTACTGCGACTTCAACTCGCACGAATCGAAAGGCGGCGCGTTCCCCGAAGACGATTACCTCGACGCGCTGCGCAGCGACCTCGAACAGGCGCTGCCGCTCGTGTGGGGACGGCAGGTGCATACGGTGTTCATCGGCGGCGGAACGCCTAGTTTGCTGTCGGCGAAAGGGCTCGACCGGCTCTTGTCGGACGTGCGCGCGCTGCTGCCGCTCGATGCCGACGCCGAGATCACGCTCGAAGCGAACCCCGGCACGTTCGAAGCCGACAAGTTCGCGCAATTCCGCAAGAGCGGCGTGAACCGGCTGTCGGTTGGCATCCAGAGTTTCAACGAAGCGCATCTGAAGGCGCTCGGCCGCATTCACGATTCAGCGCAGGCACGCCATGCCGTCGAAGTCGCGGCAACGACCTTCGACAACTTCAATCTCGACCTGATGTTCGCGCTGCCGAAGCAGACGTTGGCGGAATGTCAGGCGGATATCGAAACGGCGTTGTCGTTCGCGCCGCCGCATCTGTCGCTGTATCACCTGACGCTCGAACCGAACACGCTGTTCGCGAAGTTTCCGCCGCCGCTGCCCGACGACGATTCATCCGCCGACATGCAGGACTGGATTCACGAGCGCACGCGCGAAGCGGGTTACGGACGTTATGAGGTGTCGGCGTATGCGAAGCCGCATCGGCAGAGCAAACACAACCTGAACTACTGGCGTTTCGGCGACTATCTCGGCATCGGTGCGGGCGCGCATACGAAGCTGTCGTTTCCGAATCGCATCCTGCGGCAGATGCGTTTCAAGCATCCCGCCACGTTCATCGAAGAAGCGCGTTCGGGCAATGCGGTGCAGGAAGAGCATGAAGTCGGCGCGCGCGATCTGCCGTTCGAGTTCATGCTGAACGCGCTGCGGCTGGTGGAAGGGTTTCCGGTGCATCGGTTCATCGAACGAACGGGACTGCCGATGACGTCGATCGAGCCCGCGCTGCAGGAGGCAGAGCGCCGTGGGCTGATCACGCGCGACTTCGAGAAGATCGCGCCGACGCCGTTGGGCCAGGCATTCCTCAATGATCTTCAAGAACTCTTTTTGAAGGATTCGTAATCGGCTGGCAGGTTTGTTTTCCGTCGCGGTAGCGTTCCAGGTTACAATTTCCGGCTCGGAGGGTTGGCAGAGCGGTTGAATGCACCGGTCTTGAAAACCGGCGAGGCTTTACGGCCTCCGTGGGTTCGAATCCCACACCCTCCGCCAGATTCTCTTATGCACGTTTGCGCTCTGCTTCAGGCAAACCTTCAGGCAAACGTCGCGTCTCGCGAAAACTTCCTCTACATTTCGTCCGTGTCGCCCAGACCGCGAGATCATCGCGCTTGGTCACGTTAGCGTTCATCACCAGCACATCGCGCGCTACCCCTCACATCGGTAGCAACGATCATTGAATCGCAACACGCATCGTCTACGATGAAGATACATCTCGCGTGCGAGTTAATGCGATGTCCACCCTCTCGCTTTCAGGCCGCATCACCCCAACGTTCAGGCGAGCAGCGGCACTCGCTCTTGCGCTCCTCGGCGCCGGCTGCAGCTTCACCGTAACGCCTCCGCCGAATGCCGCGGCCGTCGCGCCGCCGCCTGCCGCGATCAACAGCCAGTCGCTCGACCAGTACCGCTCGGCGGTTGCGCAACGTATCCTCGAACGCAACCCGTCGTATGTGCTGCGCGGCAATCCGCAGGCGATGCTGCGCTCGCTCGTTGTGGTGTCGTTCGTCGTGGATCGCAATGGACAGATCGTCGCGTCGAACGTGTTTCGCACAAACGGCGACGACGAAGCGGAGAGCACGGCGCTCACGACCTTGCGCCGCTCGGCGCCCTTGCCTCTGCCGCCGTCGAAACTGCTGAACGCGAAAGGTCAGGTCGAACTGTTCGAAGACTGGCTCTTCAACGACAACGGCAAGTTCCAGCTGCGCACCTACGCGTCGCCGCAGGCACAAACGATCGATTGAAACCTCGCTCGATGCCCCGGCGTTTCCGAACGCCGGGCCACGTAAGCGAACCTGCACACGGCGCAGTGCATCACGCGATGCGTGCGCCTTGCTGCACGTCACCCGCCCTCGTTATAATTTTTTAAATATCTGCCGGATTCTCTGGCCTTTGCTGCGCGCCGCAAGCTCACCCGCCCGCCCCGCGCAGCCCGACCGTCACGTGCCGCGCCACCCGCGCGCGCGTCCGCCCGGATTGCATCGTGCTGCGCCGCTTCGCCTTTCTCGACGTACACGGCGTATAAGCCCGTCAGCACTTTGCAATCTGTCGACTCGTTGCGCATGCAACGTCTCGCGTCGCAAGTCCGCCCGCATTACCGTTCGCCCTGAAGTCCGCACGATTGCGCGCGCACCCGCTTCGCACCACACTTAAACACACAAAGGCGCACCGCCCGCCCCGCGGCTGCGTCACGACATCTGGAGACCCTGCATGTCCACCTCACCCCTTTCCAGCGCCCAGCCCGGCGCCGGACACAAGAGCAGCGCGTCGCGCGTGATCTTCGCGAGCTTCATCGGCACTGCAATCGAGTTCTACGACTTCTACGTCTACGCGACGGCCGCCGCGCTCGTCATCGGCCCGGTGTTCTTCCCGCACGGCTCGGCAACTGCCCAGGCGCTGTCGGCGTTCGTCACGTTCGGCATCGCGTTCATCGCGCGGCCTATCGGCTCGTTCCTGTTTGGTCACTTTGGCGACCGCATCGGCCGCAAATCGACGCTCGTCGCGTCGCTGCTCGTCATGGGCCTGTCGACGACGCTGATCGGCTTCGTCCCCGGCTACGATTCGATCGGCAGTCTCGCGCCGATCCTGCTGTGCGTATTGCGCTTCGGCCAGGGCATCGGCCTCGGCGGCGAATGGGGCGGCGCCGCCCTGCTCGCCACCGAGAACGCACCCGCCGGCAAGCGCGGCTGGTTCGGCATGTTCCCGCAGCTCGGGCCGTCGATCGGCTTTCTCGCCTCCAACGGCCTGTTCTTCGGCCTCGCGCTGTCGCTGTCCGATGAGCAGTTCCGCAGCTGGGGCTGGCGCGTGCCGTTTATCGTCAGCGCGGTGCTGGTTGCGCTCGGCCTGTACGTGCGCCTGAAAATCGCGGAAACGCCGGCGTTCCAGGCGGCGATCGACCGTCAGGAACGCGTCCGCGTGCCCGTCGCGACGCTGCTCAGCCGCCATCTCGGTCCGGTGATGCTCGGCGCATTCGCGATGGTCGTCTGCTACACGCTGTTCTATATCTCGACGGTGTTCTCGCTGTCGTACGGCGTATCGGCGCTGCATATCTCGCGTCAGAGCTTCCTCGGCATGCTGTGCGTCGCGGTCGTCTTCATGGCGCTTGCGACGCCACTCTCCGCATGGGCCAGCGACCGTTTCGGCCGCAAGCCGGTGCTGATCGTCGGCTGCATCGCGGCGATCCTGTCGGGCTTCACGATGGCGCCGTTGCTCGGCAGCGGCTCGACTCCGCAGATCCAGCTGTTCCTTATCATCGAGCTGTTCCTGATGGGCGTCACGTTCGCACCGATGGGCGCGTTGCTGCCCGAGCTGTTCCCGACCAACGTGCGCTACACGGGCGCGGGTGTCGCGTACAACCTGGGCGGGATCCTGGGCGCATCGGTGGCGCCGTACATCGCGCAGATGCTCGCGGCACAGGGCGGTCTGTCGTGGGTCGGCATGTATGTGTCCGCTGCCGCCGTGCTGAGCCTCGTCGGCGTCATGTGCATGCGTGAGACGCGTGACGCACAGCTGATGTAAGCCATCCGTCGTTCGCACGAGTCAGAAGCAGAACGGCCCCGGCGCGATGCATTGCGCCGGGGCCGTTTTGTTTTCGAGAGACTTTCAAAGCTGGCTCACCGCTCCAGGACCCGCGAAAGCTTGAGTCGGGACCAACGAAAACAGGGAAACTCCCTTGCTTGTGCGCCTTTTTGACATGCCTATACTCGAGTCAAAGCGCTCGCATCAAAGCAGGTCAAACAGGCGGTCAGGCAGCCACGCTGCCGGGGAGGCGTCGATGAACTTTCATTTGAGCAACGCAGATGTCGTCGTCATCATCGCGCTGGCGCTACTCGGTTCGTTGCTGCTTGCATTGCGCTTCAAGCCGGCGAGCTGGAAAGGGATCGTCGTCGAAGCCGTATTTGCCAATGCGGCTGCCATCGCCGCCGTCGTCGCCTTCGAAATACTGATGGCCTGAGCGACCATCAGCACCCGTCGCCCGATCAGCGGTAGTAGTAGCCGTGATGGTGATAGCCACCGTCCGGTACCACGATACAACCGCTCAGCGATGCCGCCAGCAGCGCGCCCGTCACCACAGCCAAGATCAAGCGTTTCACGTTCTTCTCCCTTTTTGAGTCAGTGTCGTTTTATTCGAGCGAACCCCGAATGACCTCGATTGAACACGAACCTGACAGGGGCGACCGTTGCAATTTGTAAGCATCCGCCGGGCTTGTGTTACACGCGCAGAGCACCGCGCGGCGCGGCGAACCGTCGACATCACGCACAGACGGCATGACTTGGGGCGAGTCGGAACGCATGAGGACCGCCTGTAGCGCTTTGGCGGGCCTGGCTTCGAAGGATTGAGAACGTGTCGCAGCGCTGGCGCCGCCGGGACGCGCCAAACGCGTTACCGAAAGCCGAAACAAAAGCGACAGTTTTAACAGGCGTGTAATGGACGCGAACCGTAGCGCGGGCGCGCAGTACCACGGCGAACATCCATCGTTCGCACATCACGGTCGAGGAGACACGCGGACACGGCGCGCAGCGTCACCGCAGAAAACGAATAAAAAAGTCGAAAAATGTTTGAACTTGTCCACATCCGTGCGGTCTCTACGGATGTTGTACCGGTTTGTTCTGCAGGTTTCCTCTCGGTCCGCGCGCTTCAGGCGCGGGCTTTTCAGAGGCGTCTCGCGACGGCGTCCCGAAATTGGACGAACTGCGCGTGCGCCTCTTTTCTTTTTTCTACGGTTCCGCCCGCTTGCCCTGCGGCCTCAGGCCGCTGCCATCGACGCGCCCTTTCCATCAAGGCCCAGCGGATCGGCATGCACGTGATCGATGGCGGCCAGCGCCTCGGAAATGGGCGGCACCGAGTTGCCATCCCCAATCGATACCGACCGGAACGGCACGTTGTTGCCGAACGTTTCCCGCGACGTCGCGATAAAAATCATTACCGTGCGCTTGCCGAGCGCATGCGCCAGGTGGACGAAGCCCGTATCGACGCCGATCACGAAGTCCGACGCTGCAATGACCTGGGCGATTTCCGTGACGCTCAGCTTCGGCAGCAAGTCCACGCCTTCCACCTGATCGGCGATCGCCATTCCCTCGCTGCGCTCGGCGGGCGATCCCCACGGCACGACCACGTAGAAGCCCCGCCGCACCAGTTCTTGCGCGATCGCGATCCAGTGCGACGCGGGCCACTTCTTGTCGTCCTTGGAGGCCGCGTGGAACAGCATCGCGAGCGGCCGGCCGCCCGTTTCGACGATCGGTTTGGCGGGCGCGGGAATATGCAGGTTGTAGTCGGCGGGGCCGTCGAGCGAATAGCCGAGCGCCGTGCTGACGGTGTCGCGCATTCCGCTCCACGCGTTGCGGTCGAGCGTCGGCGCAAAGCGGCCGTTATAGGCGAACGCAGCGCCGCGCTCACCAAGATGCTTGTTGCGATAGCCGAGACGCTTGCGGGAACGCGACAGGAACGAAATGATCGCGCTCTTGTAGACACCGTGAATATCGAGCGCGACGTCATACCGGTGCGCGCGCAATTCGCCGATGGACTGCGCGATCGCCTTGAAGTCCGCCCAGTGGCGCGCCTTCTTGAAGCGGCGCAGAGGCGCCGCCAGCACGCGGTCGGTGCCGGGATTCCAGCGGGCGATTTCCGCAAAGGACTCGTCCACCGCCCAGTCGACCTCGACGCCGGGGAACGCACGCTTCAGATCCGATACGATCGGCTGAGCCTGTATCACGTCGCCCATGGAGGTGACCTTGACGATGAGAATTCGCTTCATTGAGTGCCCGATTTGGCTGCTGGGGTGCAATCTGCAATTTTAGCCGACCATCTCGATAATTGCCCGCAAAATGGGCAGCAGCAAATCTTGCCGGAGCTGTTCTGTCGTTACCAGACGTTACCCGGCTTGACAGTCCGCAAGCCGCTTAGCCGTCGCTCCTGCCCGTATCCGGAAGTCATCCTGCGCTTTGGGCCCGTAGCCGCCTGCTACGCGGCTATAATTTGCCCAACTTCCCAGCCCGACTCCCCATGGCACGGACACCTCTGCTGTCCTCGAGCATCGGCCGGCGCGTACGACGTCTGTGGCGTCAGTACGGCATCTTCTGGCTGGGCGCGATCGCTGTCGGTCTCATCGCCGTCTACTATGCGCGGCTGATCGACGTCGGCTACAACGCTTTCCTCCATCTGCAAAACGAGCACCGCTGGCTCACGCTGCTGCTGACGCCCGCCGTCGCCGCCGTGTCGGTCTGGCTTACGCGGCGTTTCTTTCAGGGCGCCGAGGGCAGCGGCATCTCACAGGTCATCGCGACGCTGCATTCGAACACGAGTGCAGCCGGCATGCGGCTGCTCACCTTCCCGATTCTGATCGGCAAGATTCTCGTGTCATTTCTCGCGATTCTCGGCGGCTTCACGATCGGGCGCGAGGGGCCAACCGTGCAGGTCGGCGCAGCGCTGATGTTCAATCTGCGCCGTCTTTATCCGCGCTCGAATGCGCAGATTGAACGGCAACTGGTGCTGGCGGGCGCGGCGGCGGGGCTTTCAGCGGCTTTCAACACGCCGCTCGCGGGCATTGTGTTCGCGATCGAAGAACTCACGCGCAGTTTCGAAGCGCGCGCGAGCGGCGTGCTGATCACGGCCATTATCATCGCCGGCATTATTGCGCTCGGGTTCAACGGCAACTACACGTACTTCGGCACGATCGACATCGGCACGCATTTCCCTGATTCGCTCGCGGTCGCGGTCGTCATTACGGGGATCGTCACGGGCATCGCGGGCGGCGTGTTTGGCTGGCTGCTGCTGAACACCCAACGCTGGATACCGGAGCCGCTGCGCCGCCTGAACAGCGAGCGGCCCGTCGCGTTCGCCGCGTTGTGTGGTCTCGTCATCGCGGTGATCGGGCTCGTGTCGGGCGGTACGACTTTCGGCAGCGGCTATGCGGAAGCGCGCGGGCTGCTTTACGGTACCGAGCAGCTGTCGGTGTTCTATCCGCTGCTGAAGATGGCGTCGATGATCGGCTCGTATCTGCCGGGCATTCCAGGCGGCATTTTTGCGCCGTCGCTGTCGATCGGCGCGGGCTTCGGCAACGTGCTGCACATGGCGTTCAGCGACATGCAATTGCCGATGCTGATCGCACTCGCGATGGTTGGCTATCTGGCTGCCGTCACGCAATCGCCGATCACGTCGTTTGTGATTGTGATGGAAATGATCAACGGGCACGCGCTGGTGATTTCGTTGATGGCGACGGCGCTCGTGTCGAGCCGGATTTCGGGGATGTTCGCGCCGCCGTTGTATGAGGCGTTGGCGAATCGGTATATGACGCCGTCTGCGGCTGAGTCTGTTGCTGGCGCTCAGGAGGAGGAAGACGTGTCGTCAGCTGGGCAGTCTGAGACGCGCAGTGAAGCGAAGGAATGATGTTGAGGTTGGTTTGGTTTGGTTTGGTTTGCCTGGGTTTTCGCTGGCATCCGCGTTAGCGCCTACGCGGCGCAGGCGTTGCCCCTGTGCGGGGCGGCACCTACTTTTCTTTGCCGCGGCAAAGAAAAGTAGGCAAAAGAAAGCCGCTGAACACCGCTAGTTCTTCTCTTTGCCCACGGGCCCCCAACGGCCCCGTCCCGTTCGCGGCAACGTTCTTCTCAATGCCCGTTGCCAGCGCCTTGAAACAGCGCCTCACCCGCTGCACGCTCCCGCGTCGCCATACACGCGATCAAATCGCCCACGTTCTATAGCGGCAAACTGTGTGTCGGCTGTCGTGGCGTATGCGCTTCACTCCGGACTGAAAACCAAGGTGGGCCGCTCGGAAGCAGGATCGGTGTCGTAGGAGCGCTGACGCGTGAAGTACTACGACCTACACACAGTTTGCCACCTGGGCGGCCGTAACCATTCGCTGCCGCTGGCAGTTGTACGGGTGTTTGAAGTAGGTGAGGCGCCTAGCCGAAGCGCTGGCAACGGGCGGTGACCGGGAAGTTGCCATGTGAAGCAGAGGAACCGTTGGGGGTCCTCAGGCAGTGGTTGAGAACGGGCGGTGTTAGCCCGCTTTCTTTGCTTACTTTCTTTGCGGCGGCAAAGAAAGTAAGTGCCGCCCCGCACAGGGGCAACGCCTGAACCACCGATAACAAACCGCGGATGCCAGCGAAAAAGCCATAAAAACCAAACCAGCGTCGCAAGACAATCAAAAAGCCCAAAAAAAATCGGGCGACGGCCAAATCAAAACCGTCCCCCGACCTCCCCATTCGTCAATACACGACAACACCCACCGGATGGTAATACACCGGCCGTGCCGGCACGACGACGCAACCAGCCAACGTAACCGCCATCGCGACGATCACGAGCAAGGTCCTTTTTCTCATATGACAGCTCCCTTGTAGGTTGCGAATAATCGCGCTCTTGGGCGCGTAAGAAGAACGGGCCGATAGCAGCACGCGATGCCATCAGCACGCGCCATCGCTACCCGTTCGATGATCATTCACACATCAGGCCCAGTGGCCGCCCACCCACCGCCAGTTCGGTCCATGCGCGACCCAGTGGCCCGGCACCCAGTGATAGCCGACGCGCTCGGCCTGCCAGTGACCCTGCACCCATACGTAACGGCCGTGATCCCAGCGCCAGTGGCCCTTGTCCCACACATAGCCGACGCGCGGCGCAGGCACGGCTTCGAAGCGCTCCACGGGCGGCGCCGACGGCGCCACGACGATTACCTCGGCCGCCGAAGCCGAAGCAGCAGCAGACAAACCGGACATCACCAGCACAGCGGAAGCAGCGAGCAAACGAATCGACCTGTTCATGTTTTCACCCCTTGTGTCAGCACCGAATGACGGCGTTGCCAGTTCAATGCGCGAGGTGACGAAAACGCTGACAGTGGCCGTGTAACGGCATGCCCTCAAGTGCAACGGATTATTTCGGGGGATTCAGACGACAGAGACGCGCGCAAAAACGCGGACATGACAGATGCGCGCCACCTCAGACAGCGGCGCGCATCAGACGATGAAAAAGCGAGAGAACGAAAAGTTACAGACTACGGACCAATCAAGCCTGCGGAATCTCGATCTTGACCTCAAGCACTTCGAGGTCGTCGTGACGTTCGAGATTGACGCGGATATCGTCGTCGGAAATCTTCACGTACTTCGAAATCACAGCGACGAGCTCACGTTGCAACGCGGGCAGATAATCGGCGGGCGCTTTGCCGCCCACGCGCTCATGCGCGATGATCAGCTGCAGGCGTTCCTTCGCTATCGACGCGGACTTCTTCTTCTCGCCCAGCAAAAAGGAAAGAATCGACATCACGTGCGCCCCCCTTACTTGGTGCCGAAGAGGCGCTGCAGCAGGCCTGGCTTCTGGTAATCGGTAAAGCGAAGCGACTTCTGCTCGCCAAGGAAACGCGACACGACATCCTTGTACGCTTCTGCGACATCCGTGCCGTCGAGGTGCACAGCCGGCAAGCCCTGGTTCGACGCGTGCAGCACGGCTTCCGATTCCGGAATCACGCCGATCAGATCGATGCGCAGGATTTCCTGAATGTCGGTGAGCGACAGCATTTCACCTTCGCTCACACGCTTCGGGTTGTAGCGCGTGATCAGCAGGTGTTCCTTGATCGGCTCCTTGCCTTCGATCGCACGCTTCGTCTTCGACGACAGAATGCCGAGAATGCGATCCGAGTCGCGCACCGACGACACTTCCGGGTTCGTCACGATCAGCGCTTCGTCCGCGAAGTGCATCGCGAGCAGCGCGCCCGATTCGATGCCCGCCGGCGAATCGCAGACGATGTATTCGAAGTCCATCGCGATCAGGTCGTTGATGACCTTCTCGACACCTTCCATCGTCAGCGCGTCTTTATCGCGCGTCTGCGACGCCGGGAGGATGAAGAGGTTCTCGCACTTCTTGTCCTTGATCAGCGCCTGATTGAGGTTGGCTTCGCCCTGGATCACGTTGATCAGGTCGTACACCACGCGACGCTCGCAACCCATGATGAGATCGAGATTGCGCAGACCGACGTCGAAATCGATCACTGCCGTTTTCGAGCCACGCAATGCGAGCGCGGAGGCGAAGCTCGCGCTCGTGGTCGTCTTGCCTACGCCACCCTTGCCCGAAGTCACCACAATGATTTTTGCCATTACCCTTTACCTTGTGTTCGTCAATTCGTCTATTGAGTCCGGCGGGAGTTCCATCGCGCGACGCGCACACTGCATGCGCGGCCCACGCGTCAGGTGAGCCGCAGCGGTTCGATCATCAGTTTTTCTTCGTCGAGCCAGATCTGCACCGGCTTGCCGAGCACGTCGGCAGGCAGCGGGTTCTCGGTCGTCCGGTAGATGCCCGCGATCGAGATCAGTTCCGGTTCGAGGCACGTGCAGAAGATGCGCGCGTCGTGATTGCCGTGCACGCCCGCGAGCGCGCGGCCGCGCAACGGCGCGTAAATATGGATGTTGCCTTCCGCGATCACTTCGGCGCCGTTGCTCACCATGCCGAGCACGACCAGATCGCCCTTCGCGTAGATGCGCTGGCCGGAACGCAGCGGCTTGTCGATCACCGTGGTCTGCGACGAGGTGCCGATGCGCACGGGTTCGGTCGCGTCCGATGCTGCCGGCTCCGCAACCTGCGTTGCGGGAGCGGGAACCGCTTCTATTTTTGTCGCAGCTGTGGCTTCGCCGCTTTCATCGCCACTGCCCTTGCCCGGACGCGGGTCGCGCGCATCGAGCAGCGGCAACCCTGCCTCGTTCGCCCATGCGTGCTGCGCGCTGTCGGCGACCACGCCGATCGGACGCATGCGCACGCTGTCCAGCAGCTTCGCGATATCCGCGAGCGGCACGCGCTCGTTTTCTGCAAGACGGCGCACGTCGATCGCCACGGTGTCGTTCGCGAAGAATTCGGGCGTCGCCTCGAAGCGCCGGTTCAGCTCGGCACGCATCTCTTCGAGGTTGGTCGTCTTGACGACAAACAGCAGCGTGTCGACCGCGCCACTGCGCAGTTCAAAAAATGGCGATTTCCTGGGCGACATAGCGTTCGGCAAAAAATTTTGCGTATTTTACAGGCGTCCAGGCGAACGGTGAGCTTTTTTGCCAATAAGTCTTCACGCGACAGGAAAATGCCGCGCACGTGCTTGCCGCGGCGGCATGGATCGACAAAAAGTGGGAAAGACGTGCGCGAACGGCGCGCGTTGAAAACGGCCAGGGAGGTGGCTAGCCGGTTTGCCCGTGCGTGAAGTCGCCGGATGCCGCTTCCTGCGGCACATGCCGCACGAGCAGCGTCTGGAACTGGTCGGGCGCGCGGGCAATGCGTTCGTGCTCGCCGGTCGGGCCGAAGCCGAGGCGTTCGTAGAAGCGCATGGCGTTACGGTTTTCGTCGGCGATCCACGCGTAGATTTCCGCGGCGCCCGCTCCGGCAAGCCAGCCGCTGGCGGTGTTGACCAGCAGTTCCCCGCCACGCAGATGGCGCACGGCCGGCGCGACCCACAACTCGCTGACGAACGCGCGGTGCGACGGCGCGTCTTCGAAACACGCGTCGATCAGACCGGCGGGATGCCCTTCCGTGTAAAGGATGAACGAGGTCGAGGTGGCGGACGCGGCGTGGCGCGCGGCCGTCTCTTCGAACCTGGACGCATCGGCCGACAGCGCTTCTTCGAGCGTCTCGCCGAACGCGTAAGGCGCTTCGCGCAGCGAAGCGGTACGAAGCTCGCGGAAGACGGCGCCCTGATCGGCTGCGATGCGGCGAACGGTCAGTGAAGGACTCATGCGGTCGAAAATCCCTTAAATCCCTTGTGTCATCGGGGTCTAGCGCGTAGCTTCAACCGAACCGACGCTTGAGTCAAATCTTTAATTCGGCGCAGTGCGAGCCAGCACGCATGGGTTGACACAGGCTCGCAAAAGCGGCACGCGCCTTGTCAGGCGTTTTGCATTGCAACGCCGCGGGCGGCTGCGAATGACCACGCCGGCTGGCGCCGATACAGGCCAGCGGCGTGCCGCAGTGCTTCAATGCGTATCAAGGCGCTTCGTAGCTTCCCGTGCCGTCAGGCCACGGCGTGAGCAGCTCGTAGCCGTTGTCTGTGACGGCAACCATGTGCTCCCACTGCGCGGACAACGAGCGGTCCTTGGTGACGACCGTCCAGCCGTCGCGCATCACCGTCGTGCCGGCGCGGCCCGCGTTGATCATCGGCTCGATCGTGAAGACCATGCCCGGCTTCAGGCGCACGCCCTGCCCCGGCTGGCCGTAGTGCAGGACCTGCGGGTCTTCGTGATAGACCTTGCCGATGCCGTGGCCGCAGTAGTCGCGCACGATCGAAAAGCCTTCACGCTGCGCGATCTTCTGGATTGCATAACCGACGTCGCCGAGCGTCGCGCCCGGCTTCACCTGGCGGATGCCTTCGAGCATCGCCTCATAGGTCGTGTCGATCAGTTGCCGCGCGACGGTGCTCGGCTCGCCGACCGTGTACATGCGGCTGGTGTCGCCGAAATAGCCGTCCTTGATGACGGCCACGTCGATATTGATGATGTCGCCGTCCTTGAGGACTTCGCCGCGATCGGGAATGCCGTGGCACACGACGGAATTCACCGACGTGCACACCGTCTTCGGAAAGCCCATATAGCCGACGTTCGCGGCGATCGCCTTCTGCGTGTTGACGATGTAGTCGTGGCAGATCGCGTCGAGTTCGCCCGTCGAGATGCCTGGCTTCACATGCTCGCCGATCATGGCGAGCACGTCGGCGGCGAGCCGGCCTGAGATGCGCAGGCGCGCGATGTCTTCGGGAGTCTTGTAGGTGATGGCCATGTCGGAAAAGCGTAGGCGGCACACATGGCGCGACGCGTTCAGCGTCGTCTGCGACGGGCAGTCAGGCGGGAATCATGCGCTTCAGGGCGCCGCCGCCTGGCGAGGAATGGCCCGCATCGCAGCCATGCGCGCGGTTGTCGATCAGGCCATTGTACAGAGTCTGCCCGCGCGGCCGCCTCGGACCTTGCAGCGACCGGCGCGCATCAGCCCGGCGGCGAGCGCCGGATGGCCGCGGCGATGTCGCGGCTCACGGCCGCGAGCGCACGGCTGTGCGCGGCGACGAGCGCCGCGTCGTCGGCGCCCTGTACCGGCTCGCGCACCGTCGAGCGGCCCGTCAGCAAGTCCTTGCGGCCCGCGACACGCACCGTCCAGATTGCGTCCACCGCGACGGCTTCGCCCGGCATCGAATCGAACTGCACGATATCGACGCGCACGCGGCACGCCTCCGTGCCCGCCACCGTCTGAGACGATACCGACACGCGCGGCGAGCCGAGCAGGCGGGTCAGGTCAGCGGCGATCACGTCGGCGACACCGCTCTTGAGCGGCTCGCCCCAGCGCGAGAACTCGTTGAGCTTCACCTCGTTGCCTGACACGCGCGTAACGAGCTGCGGCCGGTCGACCAGTTCGGGCACTGTGACCGGCCCGACCACCACCGATACCCCCAACGGCACGCTCGACGTATCGAGTGTCGAATCGGGACTCAGCGTATAGAAGTTCGAGCGCGGCGAACTGCACGCGGCGAGGATAAGCGCGACGCAAACACATGTGCCGCGCGGGAGCATCGATCGCTTCACTTTGCGTCCTCCTGTTTGCCTCGCAGCAGCGCTTCCGGATGGCGTTGCAGATAATCCGAGAGCGCGCGGAACGACGCGGCCGTGCGCGCGAGTTCGCGGATTGCGTCACTCGTGTCCTGCTGCAGCGTCGAATCGGGCGCCAGCGCGCTGTTCGCCGAGTTGAGCGTGGCCTGCGCCGCCGACAGCGTGCTCTTCGCCTGCGGCACGACCTGCGTGTTGAGGCTCCGCATCAGCGCGCCCGCGTCGGCGAGTGTCTGCTGCGTGTTCTTGCCGATCTGCTCGAGCGGCAGTTTGTCGATCCGCGCCATGATCCGGTTGATTGATTCCTGCAGCGACTGCAATCCGCTCGGCTCGGTCGGCAACTCGGCCGGCGTGCGGCTCCAGTCGACGCTCGCCTTCTGCGCGTGCGGGAAGAAATCGAACGAGACGTAGAGCTGGCCCGTCAGCAGGCTGCCTGTCTTCAGCTGTCCACGGAAACCGCGCGCCACGAGGAAATCCGCGATCTCCTTCGGATCGCGCATCACGCGTCCGCTGCCTGGCTTGTCGCCCGAATAGCGCGACGTGAAGCGCTCCGGATAGAACTTGATCTCGACGGGAATGCTGATCTGTTTCGTGACGGGATCGAAGCGCGTATAGATTGCCGACACCTCGCCAAGCACGATGCCGCGGAAATCGACGGGCGCACCCACCGTCAGCCCACGCACCGATTCCTTGAAATTGAGCACGTAGGTATCGACGATACGGTCTTGCACCTTCAACGCGTCGGCGCGCGTCGCGAAGAGTGTGAACGACGTGCGCGCCGGCGCTTCGGATTCCGCCAGCGACGCCGCTGGAGTTTCAAACGCCAGCCCGCCGATCAGGATCGACACCAGCGACTGCGTGTTGATCTTCACGCCTTCCGTGCCGAGCGAGACGTCGATGCCACCCGCTTCCCAGAAGCGCGAATCGTTCTTCACGTAGCGATCGTACGGCGCGTTCACGAAAATGCGCAGCGTGATGCCACCGCCGTCCTTGTCGAGTTCGAACGCCGTCACCTGCCCCACGCGCAGGCGCCGGAAATACACCGGCGAGCCGACGTCGAGCGACGCGAGATTCGACGTTTTCAGCACGAACTCGCGGCCCGGCACATCGCTCGCGAACACGGGCGGCGTTTCGAGGCCCGTATAGTCGTGGCGCTCGTGCTTCGCATGACCGATGTCCATGCCGATGAACGCGCCCGACAGCAGCGTACCGATCCCCGACACGTTGCCGCCCGCCACGCGCGGCCGCTCGACCCAGAAGCGCGTATCGTCGACGAGCATCTCGGAGGCGTCGCGCGTGAGTTCCGCGGTCGCGACGACATGCTTATAGTCCTTCGACAAGGCCACCTTCTTGACGACGCCGATGTCGACGTCCTTGAACTTGATTTTGGTCTTGCCTGCTTCGAGCCCCTCGCCCGTCTTGAAGCTGATCGTGATGGTCGGCCCTTGCGACAACACGGCCTGTACCGCGAGCCACACGCCGATCAGCACGGCGACGATGGGCACGAGCCAGATCCACGAGATACGCCAGCGCTTGCGCGGCACGGCGATCGCGTCGGGCAGCTCGGGCGGCCGGCTCATTCCGGTTTCCTCGCGTCCCAGGTCAGGCGCGGATCGAACGACAGCGCGGCGAACATCGTCAGCACGACGACCGAGCCGAACGCGATCGCTGCCGGACCGGCGCGCACGGTAGCGAGCGCATTGAACTGTACGAGGGCCGTGAGCACGGCGATCACGTAGATATCGAGCATCGACCAGCGCCCGACCAGCTCGACGATCCGGTAGATGCGGGCGCGCTGCTCCGGCTGCCACGTCGAGTGGAAATTCGCCGAGCTAGCCAGAAAGCCGATGGCGAGAATCTTCAGCATCGGCACCGCAATGCTGGCGATGAACACAAGTACGGCGAGCGGCCAGGAACCCGACGTCCACAGATACACGACGCCGCTCATGATCGTGTCCTCCTGCGCGCCGAACAGCGAACTCGTGTCCATCACGGGCAGCACGTTGGCGGGGATGTAGAGGATGATCGCCGCGATCAGAAACGCCCACGTGCGCGCGAGGCTGTCAGGCTTGCGAAGATGCAGGTGCGCGCCGCAACGCGCGCAGTGCGCGGGATGAGCAGGCACGTGCACGGCGGCATGCAGGTTCGCCGCGTCCCGTTCGTCTTGTGCCTGCGAGCGCGGGATCCGCGCGAGCAGCCCGCAGTCATGACACACGGAGAGGCCGCACGCCGCCGCCGTTTCAGCGGGGAACGGTGTGTCGCTATCGAACGCGGGGCCGGCATCGGGGACACCTTCAAGGCGTGCCCACAGGTCGCGCGTATCGAACGCGGACGCGGCGGCCGCGAGCATCAGCATCAGGGCGCCGAACGACCACAACGCCGGCCCCGTCACCACCGATGCGATATGCGCGAGCTTCACCAGCGCGACGAGCAGACCGAGAATCAGCACTTCCGTCATGCCCCATTCCTGCGCGACGCGCAGCCCGCGGAACACGGCGTCCGCGCGATACGGCATGCGTCCGAGCCGCAACGGCAGCAGCAGCCACACCAGGCCGAGCGCCTGGCATGCGGGCATCAGTATTGTCGTGATGAAGATCAGCGCCGACAGCGGCCACATGCCGTCCCGATACAGCACGCGTACTGCGCCGAACATCGTCGTCTCGACGAGATCGCCGTTCACCGCGAGGCCGACGATCGGAAACCCGTTCGACACGATCCACAGCACACAGGCGGCGAGTGCATAAGCGAGCGTGCGATCGAGACTGTTCGCGTGATGCCGGTACAGCGTCGCGCGGCAGCGGCAGCAGCGCAGCACGCCTTCGGGCGGCACGGCGCTCTCGCGCTGCAGCAGGTCGCACTCGTGGCAGGCAATCACAGGCGTGCGGGTAGCGTGACCGAGATAGGTCGAAGTGGCTGCATCGCTCATTTCGCACTCTGCGCAGCGGCATCGCCGCCGGGTTGTTGCGTCTGCGCCGACTGCGTCGTCAGCCCTTCGGCCGTGACGACCCAGCCGCCGCCCATCGCCTTGTACAGGTTCACGTATGACCCCAGCACGCCCGCCTGCGTCTGCGTCTCGCTCAACTGCGCGTTGAACAGACTGCGCTCGGCATCGAGCACCTCGATATAGCTCGTGTAGCCGCCCTCATAGCGCAGCCTTGCCAGATGCGCGTACGTGGCCAGCGCCTGCACCTGCCGCTCCTGCACATCGAACTGCTCGCGCAGCTTCTGCGACGAGATCAGCGCATCGTCGACTTCCTGGAACGCGACCTGGATCGCCTTGCGATACGAATACAGCGCCTGCTGCTGCACCGCCTCAGCCTGTTTCACCTGACCGGCGATCGCGCCGCCTTCGAAGATCGGCTGCGTCACCGACCCCGCAAACGACCACACGCGCGCCGGCCCCGTGAAGAGCTTCGAGAACTGGCCGCTTTGCGTGCCGAACAGGCCCGTGATCGAAATCTGCGGGAAATACAGCGCCTTCGCGGCCCCGATCTGCGCGTTCGCCGCCACCAGATCCTGCTCGGCCTGGCGCAGGTCCGGACGCCGCTCGAGCAGATCCGACGGCAGCCCGGCGGGCACGGCCGGCGCCGCGAGTTCGGCGAGCGTGCGCCCGCGCAGGATGTCGCCCGGATTGCGCCCGAGCAGCACGGAGAGCGCGTCTTCCTGCTGCGCGATCTGTGCCTCGAGCTGCGGAATCGCCGCCCGCGATGCCTCGTATTCGGACTGGCTCTGCGCGAGTTCCATCTGCGACACCTCGCCGCCCCTGAAGCGCAGTTCGAACACACGCACGGATTCGGCGCGGCTGTCTGTAGTCGCTTTCGCGATCTCCAGCTGCCGGTCGAGACTGCGCAGATTGATATACGACGAGGCCACCGACGACACCAGCGTGAGGACCGTGCCGCGCTTCGCTTCTTCCGTCGACAGCAGGCTCGCGCGTGCGGATTCCGTCAGCCGCCGGTTGCGGCCGAACAGGTCAATCTCCCACGACGCCGACAGCGCCACCTGATACGTGTTGAACACGGGGTTCTGCACGTTCGCGAGCAGCGGCGACGAGGACGTCGAGAGACGCTGACGTTCGGCGTCGAAGCCCGCGTTGACCTGCGGCAGGAGCGCCGCGCGCGTGGTGACGAACTGGCCGAGGAACTGGTCGACGCGCGCGGCGGCGACTTTCACGTCGTTGTTGTTTGCGAGTGCCGTGGTGATCAGCTCATTGAGCACCGGGTCGTCGAACTGTTTCCACCATTCGGTATTCGCGATGTCGGCCGCGTAGTGGTCCGGGAAGCGGTAGGTCGCGGGCACGTCGAGCGGCGGGCGCGAGTAGTTCGGCCCGAGCAGGCAGCCGCCCAGCAGCAGCACGCACGGCACGCAGAGAACGAGGGCGCGGCGCATGTCAGTCGCCCTCGCGCGGTGCGGACGGGTTGGTGGTCGGGCCGCCGCCTGGCTTCGGGCCGCCCGCTGACGGCGGCACCTTCGGCGGTTCTCCCGGCGTTGAACCCGGACCCGGCGCAGAAGGCGGCACATCGCCCGCCTTCTTGGCCTTCTTCTTCTCCGAGCGTTCCGACATCGTCTCCAGCACGTAGAAGAACATCGGAATAAAGAACACGGCAATCGCCGTCGCCCCGAGCATCCCGCCGATCA
>NZ_JAAGPI010000041.1 GCF_017104715.1 Burkholderia sp. Ac-20365 | reverse complement strand
GAGGTCAAGAACGGGCGGTGTTAGCCCGCTTTCTTTGCTTACTTTCTTTGCGGCGGCAAAGAAAGTAAGTGCCGCCCCGCACAGGGGCAACGCGTGAACAACGAAAACATCACGCGGATGCCAGCGAAGAGCCAAAAGCCAAAAGCCAAAAGCCAAAAGCCAAAAGCCAAACCACTCAGCTTCACCAGCCCAACAACAAAAAAACCCTTAATTCTTGGTCCCAAACAACCGATCCCCGGCATCCCCAAGCCCTGGAATAATATAAGCATGCTCATTGAGATGCGAATCAAGCGAAGCAACGAAAAGCTTCACATCAGGATGGGCATCCTGAAACACCTGCACGCCTTCAGGCGCCGCAACGAGTGCGAGAAACGAAATATTCTCACCAGCAACACCGCGACGCTTCAAAACATCAATAGCATGCACAGCGGAATAACCCGTAGCCACCATCGGATCACACAAAATAAAAATCCGATCCTCGAGATCCGGCAAACGCACCAGATACTCGACAGGCCGGTGATCCTCATCGCGATACACGCCAATGTGCCCAACCCGCGCCGACGGAATCAGCTCCATCAACCCGTCCGACATGCCGACGCCCGCCCGCAGCACGGGCACGATCGCAAGCTTCTTGCCGGCGATCACGGGCGCGTCGATGTCCACCAGCGGCGTGCTCACGCGGCGCGTCGTCATCGGCAGATTGCGGGTGATTTCGTAGCCCATCAGCAGCGTGATCTCGCGCAGCAGTTCGCGGAACGTCCGTGTGGACGTGTCGCGGTCGCGCATGTGCGACAGCTTGTGCTGGATCAGCGGGTGATCGAGGATGAAAAGATTGGGAAAACGGCTGTCCTGAGTCATGACGAGGCGCCTCGCGGCGAAGTTAAGCTGGCTGATGTTGGGTTGGCGCGTCGCTCGCGCGGCCAGCGGCGGGCGGCGGCGAACAGTTGCGCCATGGCTGCGAGTTTACCGGAACGTCGGCGCAAAGAGATGGATGGCTGATGAAAGGTATTTCCGCACGCTCCGGCAGCGACCCGTCGATTCTTCTAGAATCGGGGGACAGTTGACCGACCACCCGGGCGCGATGCGAACGCACGTACCGTTCGCCGCGCGCACGACAACAGGAAAAAAGCACATGGATCTGGGCATCGCAGGGAAGACCGCGCTGGTGTGCGCGGCGAGCAAGGGACTGGGGCGCGGCTGCGCCGAAGCGCTGGCGGCGGAAGGTGTGAACGTGACGATCGTCGCGCGCACGGCGGAGACGCTCGAAGCGACGGCCGCGGCAATCCGCTCGAAATCGGGCGTCGACGTGAAGGCCGTGGCCTGCGACATCACCACGCCCGAAGGCCGCGCCGCGGCGCTCGCCGTCTGTCCTCAGCCGGATATTCTCGTCAACAATGCCGGCGGTCCGCCGCCCGGCGATTTCCGCAAATTCACCCACGACGACTGGATCCGCGCGCTCGAAGCCAACATGCTCACGCCGATCGAACTGATCCGCGCGACCATCGACGGCATGATTTCTCGCGGCTTCGGCCGCGTGGTGAACATCACGAGTTCGTCGGTGAAAGCGCCCATCGACGTGCTCGGCCTGTCGAATGGCGCGCGCTCGGGGCTGACGGGTTTCGTGGCGGGCGTCGCGCGCAAGGTCGCGCCGGATGGCGTGACCATCAACAACCTGCTGCCGGGCCTCTTCGATACCGACCGCATCGCGGTGACGTTCGAGGCATCGGCGAAATCGCAGAACATTTCCATCGACGAGGCGCGCCAGCAGCGCATGGCGACGATTCCCGCGCGCCGCTTCGGTACACCGGAGGAATTCGGCCGCGCCTGCGCGTTCCTGTGCAGCGTGCACGCGGGCTATATCACCGGGCAGAACTGGCTGATCGACGGCGGCGCGTATCCGGGCACGTATTGACGATGTGCGGCCCCGTGCGGCACACGATAACGACAGCACAAGAGGAGCAACGACATGGCAACACGCGTCGCGCTGATTGCGCACGACCATAAGAAGGACGACATCGTCAGGCTGGCGGGCGAATACGTCGACACGCTCGCGCGCTGCGAGCTGATCGCGACAGGCACGACGGGCTCGCGCATCGCCGATACCCACGGCCTGAAAGTGGAGCGGATGCTGTCCGGCCCGCACGGCGGCGACCTGCAGATCGGCGCGCAACTGGCCGAAGGCCGGGTCGACATGGTGATTTTCCTGCGCGATCCGATGACGCCGCAGCCGCACGAACCGGATATCAACGCGCTGGTGCGCGCGTGCGACGTGCACAACGTGCCGTGCGCGACCAACATCTCGACGGCGCGGATGATTCTCGACGTACTGACGCTGCGTCTCACGCATCAGGTTTGAGCGCGTCGGAACAGGCAACGAATGAATCTGGAGAAAACATGACCAAGGCAATTCGATTCGACAAGACAGGCGGCCCGGAAGTGATGAAGTGGGTCGACGTCGAGGTGGGCGAGCCGGGCAATGGCGAAATCCGCATCAGGCAGCATGCCGTCGGGCTGAACTATATCGACGTGTATTTCCGCACGGGTCTGTATCCGCTGCCGCTGCCGGGCGGCCTCGGGATGGAGGCGGCAGGCGAGGTGGTCGCCGTCGGCCCGGGTGTGACGGACGTGAAAACGGGCGATCGCGTCGCGTATGTGGCGCGGCCGCCGGGCGCCTATGCGCAGGAGCGCGTGCTGCCCGCCGCTCAGGTGGTGAAGCTGCCCGATGCGATCGGCTATGAGGAGGCTGCGTCGGTGATGCTGCAGGGGCTGACTGCGCAATATCTGCTGCGCCGGACCTATCCGGTTAAGCCGGGCGACACGATCCTGATCCAGGCCGCTGCGGGCGGCGTCGGGCTGCTGGTGTGCCAGTGGGCGAAGGCGCTGGGCGCGACGGTGATCGGCACGGTCGGCAGCGACGAGAAGGCGGAGATCGCGAAGGCGCATGGCTGCGATCACCCCATCGTGTACACGCGCGAGAATTTCACCAAGCGCGTGCGCGAGATCACGAACGGCGCGGGCGTGCCCGTCGTGTACGACTCGATCGGCAAGGATACGTTTACGGCGTCGCTCGATTGTCTTGCGCCGCTTGGGATGTTCGTGAGCTTTGGCAATGCATCGGGCCCGCTGCCGCCGATCGATTCATCGGAGTTCGCCGGGCGCGGCTCGCTGTTCTTTACGCGTCCGACGCTGTTTACGTATATGGGCAAGCGCAGCGACTACGAAGCGATGGCAGCGGATCTGTTCGGCGTGCTCGCGTCGGGCAAGGTGAAGACGAGCATCAACCAGCGCCATGCACTCGCCGATGTCGGCAAGGCGCATGAGGATCTCGAAGCCCGCAGGACGACGGGGTCGACGGTGTTGTTGCCGTAACAGACGCGCTAACTCAAAGCAATGGAAGGCCGCTTCACGTCGTGTGAAGCGGCCTTTTCCGTTTACACCTTTTTTACACACCTCGATAAATCTTTGACCAGCCCTTTACGCCGATCGGCATAACGTTGCGCACATCCATCGCCAAACAAATGGAGAACATCAAATGGATGTGCTGTACGTCGGGGGCATCGCGCTTTTTGCTGCGCTGACCTTTGGGTTGATCGCCGGATGCGAGAAGTTGACGCGCTACGGCCGGGGGCAGGGAGCGCGCTCATGAACTGGATCCTCTGGCTCTCGGGCGCGGCGACCGCGCTGCTATTCGTTTATCTCGTCTATGCGCTGCTGCGCGCGGAGGACATTGAATGAACCTCAACAATGTCTTGCAGCCGGCGCTCTTTATCGTCGTGCTGCTCGCGGCCGCCGTGCCCGTCTCGCGCTATCTGTCGCGCGTGATGGACGGCAGCTCGCGCGTCGTCAAATTCGGCGCGCCCATCGAGCGTCTGCTGTATCGCCTCGCAGGCGTCGATCCGTCACAGGAAATGGGCTGGAAGCACTACGCGATCGCTACGCTCGCATTCAATCTGCTCGGCGTCGCGTTTCTCTACGTGCTGCTGCGCGTGCAAGGCGTACTGCCCGCCAATCCGCAGCAGTTCAGCGCGATGACGGTCGACGGCGCGTTCAACACGGCCATCAGCTTCGTCACCAACACGAACTGGCAGGATTATTCCGGCGAGCAGGCCGTCAGCTATCTGACGCAGATGCTTGGTATGACCGTGCAGAACTTCCTGTCGGCGGCAACGGGCATCGTCGTCGTGATCGCGCTGGTGCGCGGTTTCGCGCGCCACACGGCGCAGACGATCGGCAACTTCTGGGTCGACATCACGCGCGTGACGCTCTATGTGCTGCTGCCGATGTCGATGATCCTCGCGGCCGTGTTCATGAGCCAGGGCGTGATCCAGAATTTCAAGTCGTACGAAGACGTGCCGACGCTGCAGACCACCACGTACTCAGCGCCGAAGACGGATGCGCAGGGCAATGCCGTGAAGGACGCCAAGGGCAACCCGGTAATGGTCGACACACCCGTGAAGACGCAGACCATCGCGATGGGCCCGGTTGCCACGCAGGAAGCGATCAAGATGCTCGGCACGAACGGCGGCGGCTTCTTCAACGGCAACTCCGCGCATCCATTCGAGAACCCGACGCCATTCTCGAACTTCGTGCAGATCTTCTCGATCCTGATCATCCCAGCCTCGCTGTGTCTGGTGTTCGGCCGCATGATCGGCGACCGCCGGCAAGGCGTGGCCGTGCTCGCGGTGATGACGATCGCATTCGCCGTGTGCGTCGCAGGCGAGATCGGCGCAGAGCAGAGCGGCAATCCGCTCTTCACGTCGCTGCATGTCGATCAGTCGGCGAGCGCGCTGCAGTCGGGCGGCAACATGGAAGGCAAGGAAACGCGCTTCGGCATCGCGCAGTCGGGCATCTTCACGGTCGCGACGACGGCGGCTTCGTGCGGCGCGGTGGCCAACACGCATGACTCACTGACGCCGCTCGGCGGACTCGTGCCGATGCTGCTGATGCAACTCGGCGAAGTGATCTTCGGCGGCGTGGGTTCGGGTCTGTACGGGATGCTCGTCTTTGCGATGCTCGCGGTGTTCGTCGCGGGGCTGATGATCGGCCGCACGCCTGAGTACGTCGGCAAGAAGATCGAAGCGTACGAGATGAAGATGGTGTCGATCGTCGTGCTGCTGACGCCGCTGCTGGTGCTCGTCGCGACGTCGATTGCCGTCCTCACCGATGCGGGCAAGGCGGGCATCCTGAATCCGGGCGCGCATGGCTTTTCCGAAATTCTCTACGCGTTCAGTTCGGCGGCCAACAACAACGGCAGCGCGTTTGCGGGCCTCACGGTGAGCACGCCGTTCTACAACTGGCTGACGGCGATCGCGATGTGGTTCGGCCGCTTCGGCACGATCGTCCCGGTGCTCGCGATTGCCGGTTCGCTCGCGGCGAAGAAGCGCATTGCGGTGACGGGCGGCACGCTGCCGACGCATGGACCGCTGTTCGTCGTGCTGCTGCTGGGCACGGTGCTGCTGGTCGGCGCGCTCACATATGTGCCTGCGCTCGCGCTCGGTCCCGGCGTCGAACATCTGATGATGATCGCGGGCCATTGATACGCCACGCGACATAGAAACGGCGAAGCAATTAGAGGAAGAAATGACTGACCATTCCGCCACAAGGTCCATGTTCGATCCGGCGCTGCTGCGCCCGGCGATCGCGGACTCATTCAAGAAACTCAAACCGAACACGCAGTTCCGCAACCCGGTGATGTTCTGCGTGTACGTAGGCAGCATCCTGACGACGATTCTCTGGATCGCCGCGCTGCTGGGCCAGGCCGAAGCGCCCGCGGGATTCATTCTCGCGGTTGCGCTGTGGCTGTGGTTCACGGTGCTGTTCGCGAACTTCGCCGAAGCGCTCGCGGAAGGGCGCTCGAAAGCGCAGGCGGCATCGCTGCGCAGCGCGAAGAAAGACGTGATGGCGAAGAAGCTCAACGAGCCGCATCCGAAGTCGCCCATCCGCATCATGACGGCGTCCGATCTGCGTCGCGGCGACGTCGTGCTGGTCGAAACGGGCGACGTGATTCCCGCCGACGGTGAAGTGATCGAAGGCGTGGCATCCGTCGATGAATCGGCCATCACGGGTGAATCCGCGCCGGTGATCCGCGAGTCGGGCGGCGACTTCTCGTCGGTGACGGGCGGCACGCGCGTGCTGTCGGACTGGATCGTCGTGAAGGTGACGGCCAATCCGGGCGAAGCGTTTCTCGACCGCATGATCGCGATGGTCGAAGGCGCGAAGCGTGCCAAGACGCCGAATGAAATTGCGCTGACCATTCTGCTCGTCGCGCTGACCATCGTGCTGTTGCTCGCTACCGCGACGCTGCTGCCGTTCTCGATGTTCTCCGTCGAAGCCGCGAAAGCGGGTCACGTGGTGACGATCACCGCGCTGGTAGCGCTGCTCGTGTGCCTGATTCCGACGACGATCGGCGGGCTGCTGTCGGCAATCGGCGTGGCGGGCATGAGCCGCATGATGCAGGCGAACGTGATTGCCACCTCGGGCCGCGCCGTCGAAGCGGCGGGCGACGTCGATGTGCTGCTGCTCGACAAGACGGGCACGATTACGCTCGGCAATCGCCAGGCGTCGGCGTTCATTCCCGTTGCGGGCATCGCTGAGGAAACCCTTGCTGATGCCGCGCAACTGTCGTCGCTGTCGGACGAAACACCGGAAGGCCGCAGCATCGTCGTGCTGGCGAAGCAGCGCTTCAACATCCGTCAGCGCGACATGGCCGCGTTGCATCCCGTGTTTCTCGCGTTCAGTGCGCAGACGCGCATGAGCGGCGTCGATCTGCCGGATCGCGAAATCCGCAAGGGTGCCGCCGATGCGGTGAAGCACTACGTCGAAGCGCATGGCGGCCATTTCCCTTCGGAGATGACGTCGGCGGTTGCGGACGTCGCGCGACGCGGCAGCACGCCGCTGGTGGTGGCGGAGAAGGGGCCCGGTATTGCCCGCGTGCTCGGCGTGATCGAACTGAAGGACGTGGTGAAGGGCGGCATCAAGGAGCGTTTCGCCGAACTGCGCAAGATGGGCATCAAGACGGTGATGGTGACGGGCGACAACCGTCTGACGGCGGCGGCGATTGCAGCCGAAGCGGGCGTCGACGATTTCCTTGCGGAAGCCACGCCGGAGACGAAGCTCGCGACGATCCGCGCGCACCAGGCCGAAGGACGGCTCGTCGCGATGACGGGCGACGGTACCAACGATGCGCCTGCGCTTGCGCAGGCCGATGTCGCGGTGGCGATGAACACGGGCACGCAGGCCGCGAAGGAAGCGGGCAACATGGTCGACCTCGATTCGAACCCGACCAAGCTGATCGAGATCGTCGAGATCGGCAAGCAGATGCTGATGACGCGCGGCTCGCTGACGACGTTTTCGATTGCCAACGACGTCGCGAAGTACTTCGCGATCATTCCGGCCGCGTTCGCGACGACGTATCCGCAGTTGCGCGTGCTCGATGTGATGCATCTGAGCTCGCCGTCGTCGGCGATCCTGTCGGCGGTGATTTTCAACGCGCTGATCATCGTGGCGTTGATCCCGCTGGCGCTCAAGGGCGTGACGTATCGACCGCTTGGCGCGGCATCGCTGTTGCGCCGCAATCTGCTGATCTACGGGCTGGGCGGGATTCTGCTGCCGTTCCCGTTCATCAAGCTTATCGACATGGTGCTGGCCGCATGCGGCTGGGTGTGATGACTGAGCGAACGTCGATAACGGAACAAGGAATCTGAAACATGAAATCGCTTATTCGCCCGATGGTGGTGATATTTGCCGTGCTGACGGCTGTGACCGGGCTGGCTTATCCTGCTGTGATGACTGCGTTTGGCCAGGCTGTTTTTCATGACGAAGCCAACGGCAGCATGATCGAGAAAAACGGCAAGGTGATGGGTTCGAGGCTGATCGGTCAGCAGTTCGATGCGCCTCAGTATTTCTGGGGGCGGTTGTCGGCGACTTCGCCGATGCCGTATAACGCGCAGGGATCGAGTGGTTCGAATATTGGGCCTATCAATCCGGCTCTCGCCGATGAGGTCAAGGGGCGTCTCGATGCGTTGAAGGCGGCTGGGCATATGCCTGCTGGCGTGGAGGTGCCTGTCGATCTCGTGACTTCTTCCGGGAGTGGGCTTGATCCGGAGATTTCGCCTGCGGCGGCGGCTTTTCAGATCGAGCGGGTGGCCGCTGCGCGGAAGATGAATGCCAATGACGTGGCTGCTCTCGTTGATCGCTATACGAAGGGGCGGCAGTTTGGGCTCTTTGGCGAGGCGCGGGTTAATGTTCTTGAGCTGAATGTCGCGTTGGATGACGCGCAGCGAGGGTAAGGTGTGACCGTTGCCAGGGTCTCGGGTTTGTGGTGGCCCTGGCTTTTTTTTGTGTCTTGCGACGTTGGGTTTGGTTTGCTTGTGTTTGCGCTGGCATCCGCGGTTTGTTACTGGTGCTTCAGGCGTTGCCCCTGTGCGGGGCGGCACTTACTTTCTTTGCCGCCGCAAAGAAAGTAAGCAAAGAAAGCGGGCTAACACCGCCCGTTCTTGACCACCGCCTGAGGGCCCCCAACGGTTTTTCCGCTTCACACGGCAACCGCTCCGTTTGATGCGCGTTGCCAACGCCTTGAATAATCGCCTCACCTTCTTCGCTCATCCGTAGCGCAGCCAGCGACAGCGAATGGTTACGGCCGCCCAGGTGGCAAACTGTGTGTAGGTCGTAGTGCCTCACACCTTGGTGCTCTTACGACACCGATCGTGCTTTTCAGTCCGGAGTGGTGTGTGTACGCCGCGCTAGCCTACACACAGTTTGCCGCTATAGAACTTGGGTAATTTGACTGCGCGTGTGGTGACGCGGGAGTGTGAAGCGGGTGATGAGCCAATTCGAAGCGTTGGCAACGCGCGGTGACTGAGAAGTTGCCGTGTGAAGTGGAGGACCCGTTGGGGGCCCTCAGGCGGAGGTCAAGAACGGGCGGTGTTAGCCCGCTTTCTTTGCTTACTTTCTTTGCGGCGGCAAAGAAAGTAAGTGCCGCCCCGCACAGGGGCAACGCTTGAAGCACCGATAACAAATCGCGGATGCCAGCGCAAAACCAAACCAAACCAAACCAAACCAACCCCAAGCATCGCAGATAAAAAAAAACCATGTCACCATACCCGCACGGAAGTGCAACAACCTAAAGACCATGTCCCGCCCCGACCCCGACGAACTCCTCGACAAACTCCAGCGAGAAGAAGAAAAACGCCAGCGAGGAAAGCTGAAAATCTTCTTTGGCGCATCGGCCGGCGTCGGCAAGACGTATGCAATGCTCCAGGCTGCACGCCGCAGAAAAGACGAAAACATCGATGTAGTCGTAGGCATAGCCGAAACCCACGGCCGCAGCGAAACAGCCGCGCTGCTCGAAGGCCTGGAACCACTGCCGCTAGCGCGCATCGAATACCGCGGCCGCCTGCTAGGCGAATTCAACCTCGACGCCGCGCTCGAACGCAAACCGCAACTGATCCTCGTCGACGAACTCGCCCACTCGAACGTACAAGGCGCCCGCCACGCAAAACGCTGGCAGGACGTCTACGAACTCCTCGACGCCGGCATCGACGTCTACACGACCGTCAACGTCCAGCACCTCGAAAGCCTCAACGACGTAGTCGGTCAGATCACCGGCATCCGCGTGTGGGAAACCGTCCCCGATCGCGTGTTCGATCGCGCCGATGAAGTGACGCTCGTCGATCTGCCCGCCGAAGAACTGCTCGACCGTATGCGCGACGGCAAGGTCTATATGCCGCAACAGGCCGAGCGCGCCGTTCGCAACTTCTTCCGTAAAGGCAATCTGATCGCGCTGCGCGAACTCGCACTGCGCCGCACGGCCGACCGCGTCGACGCGCAAATGCGCGAGTACCGCGCCGACCGTTCGATCCAGCGCATCTGGCAGGCACGCGAGCGTTTGCTGGTCTGCATAGGACCTGGCGCCGAGGCTCCGCTGCTGGTGCGCGCGGCGGCACGTCTTGCCGCGAGTCTCAAGGCGGACTGGATCGCCGTCTACGTCGAAACGCCCAAGCTTCAACGGCTCTCCGACGAACGCCGCGAACGCACGCTCGATGCGCTCAAGCTCGCCGCCGAACTCGGCGCCGAAACAGCGACGCTCGCAGGCGCCGATGCCGTGTCGACGCTGATCGGCTACGCCCGCGTGCGCAATGTGTCGAAACTGGTGGCGGGCGGCTCGCCGGCGACGGGTTTTGTCCGCTGGCTGCGTCGTCCGTTTGGCGAGCGCCTCGCGGAGCGCGCGAGCGATCTCGATCTCACACTGATCCGCGCCAGCAGCGATGAAGCGGGCCAGACGCGCGAGCGCCGCTTCGATGAAGAAGGGAGCGCGTGGCGCGACGCGCTGATCGCCGCGCGCGAACGGCGCTCGCCGCCGCGCAACTACGCATGGGCAGTCGCGATCTGCGCGGGCGTGACGCTGGTTGCGAGCCAGTTGATCGACCGCATCGATCTCGCGAACCTCGTGATGCTGTATCTGCTCGGCGTGATCTTCACGGCGGTGAAGCTCGGGCGCGGGCCGGGCGTGATGCTGTCGTTCCTGTCGGTGGCCGCGTTCGATTTCTTCTTCGTGCCGCCGCGCATGTCGCTTTCCGTGAGCGATACGCAATATCTGCTGACTTTCCTCGGCATGCTGCTAACGTCGCTCGTGATCGGCCATCTGACGTCGAGTTTGCGGCGCGAGGCTAGTGTCGCGCGACGGCGTGAGCAGCGTACAAGCGCGATGTACGCGATGGCGCGTGAACTCGCTGCGGCGCTGACGACCGAGCAGATCGTCGGCATCGGCAGCCGTCATGTGAGCGAGGTGTTCCGCGCGCGCGTCGCCGTGTTGCTGCCCGATAGCGCAGATCAGGTGAAGCAGAAGGTCGACGATCCCGACGAAAACATCATGCTCGATGCCGCGACGCTCGATGTCGATGTCGGCCAGTGGGTCTACGACCAGCAAAAACCCGCCGGACACGGCACCGATACGCTGCCCGCCGCGAAGGCGCTGTACCTGCCGCTGCGCGCACCGATGCGCACGCGCGGCGTGCTGGCCGTCGCGATGCAGGACGAGCGCGAACTCGACGTGCCCGAACAGCAGCGCATGCTCGACGCGTTCGCCGCGCAGATTGCGCTCGCACTGGAACGCGTGCATTACGTCGATATCGCGCGCGATGCACTGGTCAGCATGGAGTCGGAGCGGCTGCGCAACTCGCTGCTGTCGGCGATCTCGCACGATCTGCGCACGCCGCTCACGGCGATCGTCGGCTTCTCGTCGATGCTCGCCGCACAGGAGCGCGACCCAAGTCATGCGCAAGGCGAACTCGTCGATGCGATCCACGAAGAAGCGCTGCGCATGACGGGCATCGTCACGAATCTGCTCGATATGGCGCGTCTGCAGGCGGGAAGTCTCAAGCTGAATCGCCAATGGTCGCTGCTTGAAGAGACGGTCGGCTCGGCGCTGCGCGACTGCCGCCGCACGCTCGCGCGGCATCCCGTGCAGGTATCGCTGCCCGCCGATCTGCCGCTGCTGCAACTCGACGCGGTGCTGATGGAGCGGCTCTTCGCGAACCTGTTCGAGAACGCGGCGAAGTACGTGCCGCCCGATACGCCGCTCATGATCGGCGCGCAGCGGATCGAAGAGAACGGCAAGCCGTTCGTGCGCGTCACCGTCGACGATACCGGGCCGGGCCTGCCGCCCGGCATGGAAGCGCGCATCTTCGAGAAGTTCACGCGCGGCGAGAAGGAATCGGCGAAACCGGGCATCGGGCTCGGTCTTGCGATCTGCCGCGCGATTGCGGAGGCGCATGGCGGTAAAATCGGCGCGGCCAATCGCGTGGCCGCCGATGGCCACGTCGAAGGCGCGCGCTTCTGGTTCACGCTGCCCATCGAGACGCCGCCGCCTGTGCCCGATGCGCTCGAAGAGGAAGCGGAGCACGAGCCGGACCCCGAATCCGATCACCGGCAACAAGCCGACACGCATCCGAATACCCACTCATGAGCGACCTGAGCATCACTGTCGTACTGATCGAAGACGAACAACAGATTCGCCGCTTCGTGCGGGCATCGCTGGAAGGCGAGGGCATGGTCGTGCACGACGCGTCGACGGGCAAGCAGGGGCTGATCGAAGCCGCGACGCGCAAGCCCGATCTCGTGATCGTCGATCTCGGCCTGCCGGACACCGACGGTCTCGACGTGATCCGCGAACTGCGCGGCTGGAGCGAGCTGCCGGTGATCGTGCTGTCGGCGCGCACGCAGGAAAGCGAGAAGGTGGCCGCGCTCGACGCCGGCGCCGACGACTATCTGACCAAGCCATTCGGCGTGTCGGAACTGCTCGCGCGGATTCGCGCGCATCTGCGCCGGCGCAACCAGGGCGGCTCGAACGAGACGCCGCAGGTGCATTTCGGTGGCGTGATCGTCGATCTGGCGTTGCGCCAGGTGACGCGCGACGGCGAGCCTGTTCATCTGACGCCGCTCGAATACCGGCTGCTCGCGACGCTCGTGCGTCACGCGGGCCGCGTGCTGACGCACCGGCAACTGCTGCGCGACGTGTGGGGGCCGTCGCATGTCGAAAGCCATCACTATCTGCGCATCTACATGGCGCATCTGCGGCAGAAACTGGAACGCGATCCGGCGCAACCCGAGCATATCGTCACGGAAACGGGCGTCGGCTACCGGCTGGTCGGTGTCGCCTGAAGCTCGCGGCATAGCGTCGCGTTATATCGAATCGTGTATGAACGGACGCCGATAAACCTTACATTTTGATATAATTGCTCGCGGCAAGGACGGCCTTGCTGCATCCGCTTTCAACGGGGACGGCCCCATCTTCAATGGGAGTTCGTCTCATGTCCTGGATTCTTCTGTTTATCGCCGGTCTGCTGGAAGTCGCTTGGGCGGCCGGTCTCAAAACCTCCGAAGGTTTCACCCGTTTCTGGCCGTCGGTCTTTACGATCGTGACGGCGCTCGGCAGTTTCGTGCTGCTCGCAATGGCGATGCGCCAGTTGCCGCTCGGCACCGCGTACGCCGTGTGGACGGGGATCGGCGCGGTCGGCGCCTTCATTTTCGGCATCGTGATGATGGGCGAGGCGGTTACTGCCGCGCGCGTCGGCAGTGCGGTGCTGATCGTCGTCGGGCTGATCGGACTGAAGCTCTCGTCCGGTCACTGATCAGTCTTCCGTCGAGCCGCCATCACCCGCTATTCGTCTGAAAATTGCCGCAAAGACGCCACAAACCGCCGCACAGCTGTGCGAACGACGAATTGACGTGGCTATAATGAGACGGAAATCACCCTGAAATTGCTCCGCGCGGCCTTGATGCGCGGGTCCGGCGGCTTCGGCGGGCGGAGCCTCTGGCGCTTCCCACCGTTTCATGGCGCAGTCGCCGGAACTGACGGCACGCGATGCGTGCCTCGGAGGCGGCCATGCTTGAACCTCTTTCGCTTGCGGCGGGCCTGTCCTGGGGCAGCGGCTTGCGTCTCTACCTGACCGTGCTGATCGCGGGCGTATTTGGGCGCGCCGGTTTCATCCATCTTCCCGATACGCTGTCCGTGCTGCAGTCGCCATGGGTCATCGGCGCGGCGGCCGTGCTGACGCTCGCCGAGTTTCTCGCCGACAAGATCCCCGCGTTCGATTCGCTGTGGGACGCCGTCCATACCTTTATCCGCATACCGGCGGGCGCCGTGCTGGCCGTCGGCGCGCTCGGCCACGCCGACCCGGCGATGATGACGATCGCCGCGCTGGCTGGCGGCACGCTCGCGGGCGCGTCGCATCTGACCAAGGCGGGCACGCGGGCGCTGATCAACCTGTCGCCGGAGCCGGTGTCGAATGTGGTCACGTCGTCGGCTGAGGATGGGCTGGTGTTCGGCGGACTGTTGCTCGCGCTGTTCGTCCCCGTGCTGTTCCTCGTGCTGCTGGTTGGCTTTCTCCTGCTCGCAAGCTGGATACTGCCGCGCTTGTGGCGCGGCGTGCAGGGCGGCTTTCGCGGCATGGCGACGCACATGGTGTCGCGATTCGCGCGGAGCCGTCACGATTGAGCGAAGCCGAACGCGTCACCACCGAGGCTCCGCCCGAGCTTCCGTCCAAACCCCCCAAGCGGCACGCGCCGACGCACCGGTTGTCGTTGGGTCATCTGCTGCATCAGTCGCTTCGCATGACGGCGCGCGACTGGCGCGCGGGCGAACTGACGATGCTGCTGCTCGCGCTGGTGCTGGCCGTCGCGGCGCTCTCCAGTGTCGGCTTTCTGGCCGATCGTCTGCATCAGGGTCTTGAGCGCGATGCGCGGCGCATGATCGCCGCCGATTTCATCGTCCGCTCCGATCATCCTGTCGCTCAGCAATTCGCCGACAAAGCCAAAGCGCTCGGTCTCGACACGGCGACGACGGCGATTTTCCCCAGCATGGTCAATTCGACGGCGGCGACGCCCGTGTCGCGGCTTGCGGCTGTGAAGGCGGTATCGGCGGGTTATCCGTTGCGCGGCGAACTGAAGATTGCGCTTACCGCAGGCGCACCCGATCGCGAAGTGCGCGGCATTCCGCCGGCTGGCGAAGTGTGGGTCGATCAGCAGATGCTCGACGCGTTGAAGGTGCGCATCGGCGACAAGGTGAAAGTGGGCGGGCGCGATTTCACGATCGGCGCGTTGATCACGCGTGAGCTGGATCGCGGCTTCGCGTTCGTCAATTTCTCGCCGCGACTGATGATGCGCGCCGACGATCTCGCGTCGACGGGCCTGACGGGCTATGGCAGCCGTGTCACGTACCGGCTACTGGTGGCGGGCGGCGACGAGCCGGTGGCGTCGTTTGCAAAGTGGGCACATGAGCGCGTCGACAACGGCAAGATGCGCGGTTATGCGCTCGAATCGCTGCAGGACGGCCAGCCGCAGGTACGCCAGACGCTCGACCGCGCCAGCCACTTCCTCACGCTCGTGTCGCTGCTGACGGCGCTGCTCGCCGCCGTTGCGATTGCGATGGCCGCGCATCGCTACATGCGGCGGCATCTGGATAGCTGCGCGGCGATGCGTTGCCTCGGCGTCAGTCAGCGGACCTTGCGGGCGCTGTTCCTGTTCGAATTCGCCGGACTTGGGCTGCTCGGCGGCGCGGCGGGCGTGCTGCTTGGCTTCGGCGGGCATCTTGCGCTGTTCTGGTGGCTCGGCAGCCTGATCGACGTGTCCTTGCCTTATCCGACTGTCTGGCCGGCGCTCGAAGGCGTCGCGGCCGGTCTCGTGCTGCTGGTCGGCTTCGCGCTGCCGCCGCTGTTGCCGTTGACGCGTGTGCCGCCCGTGCGTGTACTGCGTCGCGAGTGGGGCGAAGAAGGGCGCACCGCGTGGGCTGCGTACGCGCTCGGCATCGTGCTGTTTGCGGGGCTGCTGATTCTCGCGGCGGGCGAACTGAAGCTTGGCGGTATCGTCGCAGGTGGTTTTGCGGGCGGGCTGCTGCTGTTTGCGCTGCTCGCGCGTTTTGCGCTGTGGAGTTCCGCTCGCATCGTGCGCAGCGAGCGGTTTGCGATCGGTATCGGCTGGCGTTACGCGCTGGCGTCGCTGGAGCGCCGCGCGAATTCGAGCGCGCTGCAGATTACCGCGCTCGCCATCGGCCTGATGTGTCTGCTGCTGATCGCAATGACGCGCAACGATCTGATCGAAGGCTGGCAGCGCTCGACGCCGCCCGACGCGCCGAACGAGTTCATCATCGACATCCAGCCCGACCAGCGCGATGCCGTCACACAGTATCTCGGCGCGCACGGCTTCCCCGGCATCGATCTCGAGCCGATGGTGCGCGGCCGCCTGATCGCAATTAACAGCAAGCCCGTCAATCCCGACGACTTCAAGAGCGAGGACGCGCGGCGTCTGGTGGATCGCGAGTTCAACCTGTCGTACACGACGCAGTTGCCCGACGACAACCGCATCGTGTCGGGCGAGTGGTACGGCAACGCGACCAAGCCGCAGATTTCGATCGAGCAGGGTCTCGCGAAGATATTGAACGTGAAGGTCGGCGATACGATGCGTTTCGACGTGACGGGTCTGCAGGTCGATGCACCCGTGACGAGCATCCGCAAGCTCGACTGGGGCTCGTTCAAGGTCAACTTCTTTGTTGTGATGCCGCCGGATGCGCTGAAGGACTATCCGGCGACGTTCATCACGAGTTTCCATGTGCCGCCGCAACAGCGCCCGGTGATCGACGGACTGATCGGTCAGTATCCGAATCTCACCGCGATCGATACCGCGCCGATTCTCGCGCAGGTGCAGCGCGTGATCGGCCAGGTGATCGGCGCGGTGCAGTTCCTGTTCGGCTTCACGCTGGTCGCGGGCGTTCTGGTGCTGTACGCCGCGCTCGCGGGCACCCGCGACGAGCGTATGCGAGAATCCGCGCTGCTGCGCGCGCTCGGCGCGTCGCACAAGCAGGTACGCGCGGTGCAGGTCGCGGAATTCGTCGTGGTAGGCGCGCTGTCCGGCCTGATGGCGGCGATCGGCTCGCAGGTGATCGGTTTCATTCTTGCATCGCGCGTGTTCGATTTTTCGATCACCTTCAACCCGTGGATCCTGCCTGCGGGTATTGCGGCGGGCGTCGTGTGCGCGGCCGTCGGCGGATGGCTCAGCCTGCGCCATGTGCTGATGCGGCCAGCGCTGCAATCGCTGCGCGATGCATGACGCACCGCTCTGAACTTCTCTTGATTGTGTAGTGACCCGTATGACTGATCCGATTGACGAAGCGCCGTCGAAACCGACGGCCTTCGAACTCGTTGGCGGCGAAGCGCGCGTGCGCGAACTCGTCGACCGCTTCTACGACCTGATGGACCTCGAAGCCGATTTCGCAGGCATCCGCAAGCTGCATCCACCCACACTGGAAGGCTCGCGCGACAAGCTGTTCTGGTTCCTGTGCGGCTGGCTCGGCGGCCCCGATCACTACATCAGCCGCTTTGGCCATCCGCGTCTGCGCGCGCGGCATCTGCCGTTCCAGATTGCGTCGGTGGAGCGCGACCAGTGGTTGCGCTGCATGGCGTGGGCGATGGAAGACGTCGGTTTGCCCGAGCCGTTGCGCGAGCGTCTGCTGCATTCGTTCTTCGATACCGCCGACTGGATGCGTAATCATCCGGGCTGAGTGTTGTTCGATGTAAAAGCGTCGTGCTGGATCGGCCAGTACAGTTCGGTCGGGAGCGCTTCGGACTGAACGCGGCGGGCATGGCGGGCATCGGCATAATGTCCGCTGGCACGACCACAGCACAAAGGAGACTCCCCATGACGACGCGCGCGCTATTCCGCGACGACGCCTACCTGACCCAGTGCGACGCGACCATCGTCGCGATCGACGAGCAGGGCGTCCATCTCGACCAGACCGTGTTCTATCCGCTCGGCGGCGGCCAGGCGGGCGATGCGGGCACGCTGACACTTGCCGACGGCACGCGTATTGAGATTGCCGACGCGCGCAAGGCGAAGTTCGAAGGCGCGACACCCGACGATGCCGTCCACGTTCCTGCGCCCGGCCAGGAAGCGCTCGTCGCGCAGCTTTCCGTCGGCCAGAAGGTGACGGCGCAGATCGACTGGGCGCGCCGCTACCGGCATATGCGCCTTCACACGGCGAGCCATCTGATGTGCGCGGTACTGCCATATCCCGTCGATGGATGCAGCATCACGGCCGAGTACGCGCGTCTCGACTTCGCGACCGTCGAGCCGATCGAACGCGAACTGGTTGAAGCGCGGCTGGCGGAACTGGTTGGCGGCGCGCATGCGGTCGCGACGCAATGGATCACCGACGAAGAAATGGCCACGCGCCCCGAACTCGTACGCACGATGAGCGTGAAGCCGCCGATGGGTCTCGGGCGCGTGCGTCTGTTGAAGATCGAAGGCGTCGATCTGCAGCCGTGCGGCGGAACGCATGTGCGCAATACGGAAGAGATTGGCGCGCTGCGCGTCGCGAAGCTGGAAAAGAAGAGTGCGCGCACGCGGCGGCTCGTGCTGGAGTTCGCGTGAACCTGCGTTTCGATGCGGCTACGTATTCGTCGGAAGCGGACTACGCTTCGCTCGATCCGCGTGCGCGTGATGTGCTCGATTGCTGGTTCGGCACGCCCGGCTCGGACGAATACGGCAAGGATCAGAAGCGCTGGTTCAAACGCGACGAAACGTTCGATGCGATGTTGCGCGAGCGTTTCGGCACGTTGATCGACGCGGCGCTCACGCATGAACTGGACGTATGGCTCGCGACGCCGCTTGGTTCGCTTGCTGTCGTTATCGTGCTCGACCAGTTCACGCGCAACTGTCATCGGGCTTCGGCGCGTATGTATGACGGCGACGCGAAGGCGATGAGCATCACGCGACGCATGATCGAAGAGGGCAGCGATGTGTCGCTGCCGACCGTCTATCATCGCGCGTTCGCGTACATTCCGTTCGAGCACGATGAGACGGTAGAAGGGCAGCATGAAGGCGTGCGCCTTTACACGCTGCTCGAAGCGCAAGGTCTTCATCCTTCGTATGCGCGCTCGGCTGTGCAGCATGCGCGGATCGTCGAGCGCTTTGGGCGCTTTCCGCATCGCAATGCGCTGCTCGGCCGCGTATCGAGCGATGAAGAGATCGCGTTTTTGCGCGAGCCGGGGTCGTCGTTTTAGCGGCGGGTTTTCTTAGCGGCCGGCGCTGACGTCGAGCAGCGCGCCGTTCACGTAAGAAGACGCGTCGCTCACCAGCCACACGATCGCTTCGGCGACTTCATCCGCTGTGCCGGGGCGACCGAGCGGCGTCTGCGCGCCGAGCACGGCGGCGCGATCCGGGCGTCCGCCGCTTGCATGAATATCCGTATCGATCAGACCGGGACGCACGGCGTTCACGCGAATGCCTTGCGGACCGAGTTCTTTCGCGAGGCCGATCGTCATCGTATCGACGGCGCCTTTCGAGCCTGCGTAATCGACGTATTCGTTCGGCGACCCGAGCCTCGACGCTGCCGACGACACGTTCACGATCACGCCGCCATGTCCGCCGCGATCTTTCGACATGCGCCGTGCCGCTTCGCGCGCGCACAGATACGCGCCGTACACGTTGACGTCGAACATGCGCTTCAGGCGCGCCGCGTCCATCTGGGCGAGCGGCATCGAAGGCGCGACGATACCTGCATTGTTGACGAGCGCATCGATGCGACCGAAGGCCTGCTCCACAGCATCGAACATCGCGATGACTTGCGCTTCGTCGGCGACGTCGCCTGCGATCAGGCGCGCATGGCCGCCCGCGCGCCCGACTTCTGCGGCCGTGTCTTTGGCGGCAGCCTCGTTGCTCGCGTAATTCACGCCGACCGACCAGCCACGCGCGCCGAGCAAGCGCGCCGTCGCGCGGCCAATACCGCGGCTCGCGCCCGTGATCAGAACCACTTTCGTCATGCTTGCCTCTCGCAATGAAGCAGGAAAGCGCGTGTCAGCGCGCGTCGGTGCGCTATACGCGGTCGCGCCGTTGCGCCCACTTGTCGGCGGCGGGCGGCTGATAGCGTTGCAGTTTCTGGATCAGCGCGGCGGGGTCGTTGTCGATCTGCAGGATGTCGAAGTACGTCTGGCGCATGAAGCCTTCCTGCACCGTGTGTTCGAGCATCGAGATCAGTGGATCATAGAAGCCGTCGATGTTCAGCACGGCGACCGCTTTCTGGTGATAGCCGAGCTGCGCCCACGTATAGACCTCGAACAGTTCTTCGAGGGTGCCTGCGCCGCCTGGCATCGCGACGAACGCGTCGGAGAGATCGGCCATCATCTTCTTGCGATGATGCATATCGGGCACGACGTGCAGTTCCGACAGACCGTTATGGCCGACTTCCTTGTTGACCAGCAGTTCGGGAATCACCCCGATCGCCCGGCCGCCGGCTGCCATGACTTCGTCGGCGATCACGCCCATCAGGCCGACCTTGCCGCCGCCGTAGACGAGCGACAGGTTTGCTGCGACGAGTGCGCGACCGAACGCTTTGGCGGCGTCGCGATACAGCGGTTTGGCTCCGTCCGAGGAGCCGCAATAGACACAGACTGCCTTCATCTTCCACTGTCCTTCGAATCGTTGCGCGGTTCGCGCGGTGGCAGGTAGTCGTAGAACTCGCGCTGCGGATGCTTGCCCGACACGAGATCGTCGAACAGTTCGCGCGAGCGGCCGCGCAGATAGGGCGCCATCAGCGAGACGATCTGCACGCTGACCTGATGCAGTTCGGCCTGAATCGCTTCCTGCTCGTTGTACTTGCGCGGGTTCATCACGAACTGATACGACAGCCAGTATGTGGCGATCACGCCGATGTTGGTGGCGATGACCTTGAGTTCGTCGGGCGTCGCGACCATTTCGTTATCGGCGACGAGTTGCTCGCAGAACTGGCTTGCGAATCGCACCTTGTGGCTGATGATCTGCTTGAAATGCGTTTCGAGCGTGCGATTGCGCGCGAGCAGGTCGTTCAGGTCACGATACAGAAAACGGTAGCGCCAGGTGAAATCGACCATGTACTGCAGGTACGACCACATTTCGTCGATGGTTGCGCGATGGTCTTCCGGAAAACGCAGACGCTTCTCGATCTCCTGCTCGAACTGGCTGAAGATGCTGTTGATGATGTCGTCTTTGTTGCGGAAGTGGTAGTACAGGTTGCCTGGACTGATCTCCATTTCCTCGGCGATCGTCGTCGTCGTGACGTTCGGCTCGCCGATTTCGTTGAAGAGCTTCAACGAGAGTTCGAGAATCCGTTCGCGCGTGCGGCGGGGAGGTTTGGGTTCCATGTCCGTCCTTGGCGGGCTTGCTGCGCTTGCCCGGGTTTGGGTTTTTTTGATGCTATCGGTCGATTATAAACCGGTCGTTCGGGGCGGGATGGGGTTTGGTTTTTGTCTTGCGACGGTGGTGTGGGTTGCTTTTGTTTGCTGTTGTTTGCGCTGGCATCCGCGTTTTGTCTCTGGTTTGCTAGCGTTGCCCCTGTGCGGGGCGGCACCTACTTTTCTTTGCCGCGGCAAAGAAAAGTAGGCAAAAGAAAGCCGCTGAACACCGCCAGTTCTTGTAGTTGCCCACGGGCCCCCAACTGCCCCATCCTGTTCGCGGCATCGCTCTTCTCGATGCCCGCTGCCAGCGCTTCGAACTGGCTCATCACCCACTTCACACTCCCGCGTCGCGGCCCGCGCGATCAGATTGTCCACGTTCTATAGCGGCAAACTGTGTGTAGGCTGTCGCGGCGTACACGCATCACTCCGGACTGAAAAGCACCATCGGTGTCGTAGGAGCGCTGAGGTGTGGAGTACTACGACCTACACACAGTTTGCCACCTGGGCGGCCGTTATCATTCGCTGCCGCTGGCTGCGCTACGGGTGATTGAAGTGGGTGAGGCGCCGGTTCAAGCCGCTGGCAACGGGCATTGAACGGAGCGGTTGGGTGTGAAGTGGAGGAACTGTTGGGGGCCCTCAGGCGGAGGTCAAGAACGGGCGGTGTTAGCCCGCTTTCTTTGCTTACTTTCTTTGCGGCGGCAAAGAAAGTAAGTGCCGCCCCGCACAGGGGCAACGCATGAAACACGAAGGCATATCGCGGATGCCAGCGCAAACACAAGCAAACCAAAACAAAGCATCGCAGGACAAAAACCAAAAACCTTAAAACATTGCCCGAACCCACCGAACAACAATCGGCCCCACCAACAACCCCCAAGTCATCACACAGATAAAAAGCGCAACCATAACAGCAGCACTGCCAAGATCCTTTGCACGCCGGGACAACTCATGCCGCTCAAGCGAAATCCGGTCAATCGCGGCCTCGACGCTGGAATTCAGCAACTCGACGATCAGCACAAGAAACACAGACCCGAGCAACAAGACTCTCGACACGGCATCGACAGGAACAAGCACGCCGCACGGCACAAGAATCGCTGCAAGCGTCAGTTCCTGACGAAACGCACTCTCTTCGCGAATTGCGACACGAAACCCGGCAAACGAATTCTTCATCGCATGCCAAGCGCGCGTGATCCCGCGATTACCCTTGTACGGATTGAAAGGCAACGGCGCGAGCGGATCGTCAGGACCCAACGGTTCGGTCGGTTCCGACGACGCATCGGCAGGCGATGCACCTTCGGCGGCTCGCGCGTTATCGCGCGTCGTGGATGACATGGCAGATGATTTCGCTGGAGCAGGTCTGGACTGTCCAGCATAACCCGCATGCGTCGCGGCGTCCTCGTGCACGTCGTCGAAGGGATCGCTGAAAGGCTGCGCGTCCTGCGCGGAAGTCCTGGCGTCGCGCAGCGAATCCTGCGGAGCGCGCAATGCGTTCGATTGTCTCGTTTGCATGGGCGTGGCGAGAAGTGAGGGCGCTTGCGCGTCGGACGGATCAGGCAGCGGCGCTTTCCTCGCGATACGCAGAGCGCGACAGCGGCTTCAGATGTGCGGCGAACTGCTCGGAAGCGGCCGCCCACGAGAAACGCTCGGCCCACGCGCGCGCGTGGTCGCGGTCGATCTTCAGCGCCTCCAGGCATGCTTCGCGCAAGTCGTCGTGCATCGCGCCCGCGCCGCCTTCACCCAGCACGTCGATCGGGCCCGTCACCGGGTACGCCGCGACGGGCGTGCCGCACGCGAGCGCTTCCAGCAGCACGAGACCGAAGGTGTCGGTGCGACTCGGGAACACGAATACGTCGGCGGCTGCGTAGACTTTCGCGAGCTCGGCCTGCGTCAGCACACCGAGATAGTTGGCAGCGGGATAGCGCGATTTCAGTTCGGCCAGCGCCGGCCCTTCGCCGCATACCCACTTCGAGCCGGGCAGATCGAGTTTCAGGAACGCTTCGACATTCTTCTCGACGGCCACGCGTCCGACATACAGAAAGATCGGCCGCGCGGTGTTCAGCACCTTCGATTCCATCTGCCGGAAGATGTCGAGATCGACGCCGCGTGTCCACAATACGACGTTCGTGAAGCCGAACTTTTCGAGGTCGGCCTTGACGACGGGCGTCGGCGCCATCACCGCGAGCGACGCTTTGTGGAACCAGTGCAGGAAGCGATACGTCCACGCGACGGGAATCCCGAAGCGCGCCTGCACGTACTCGGGAAAGCGCGTGTGATAGGCGGTCGTGAACGGCAGCTTGTGCTCGATCGCGTAGGCGCGCGCGGCAAGACCAAGCGGGCCTTCCGTCGCGATGTGCAACGCGTCGGGCTGGAACTCGTCGATGCGCCTGCGCAAATGGCGCCGCGGCATCAGCGACAGGCGGATCTCGGGGTACGTCGGGCAGGGAATCGTCTTGAACTCGAGCGGCGTCAGCAGATCGACCGTGTGGCCGATCGCCGTCAGTTCGCGCGTCGTGTTCTTCAGCGTGCGGACGACGCCGTTGACCTGCGGTTCCCACGCATCGGTGACGATCATGATCTTCATGCGGCTGGCCCTCTCGTAGTGGTGGTGTGGTGTGCGCTTACGCGGTCGCGCGCGCTTTCGTCGTGCTCGCTTCGGGCGAACGCATCACGGTCCAATAGACGATCTTCAGTTCGCCTTCGTATGTCTCGACGAGCGCCGACAGGCTCTCGACCCAGTCGCCGTCGTTGCAATACAGCACGCCGTCGATCTCGCGTATCTCGGCCTTGTGGATGTGCCCGCACACGACGCCGTCGCAGCCGCGGCGGCGCGCTTCGTCCGTCATCACGTTCTCGAACGCGGAGATGAAGTTGACCGCGTTCTTCACCTGGTGCTTCAGATACTGCGACAGCGACCAGTACTGGAAGCCGAGCTTGATGCGGATGCGGTTGAACCAGCGGTTCAGCACGAGAATCATCGTGTAGAGCGTGTCGCCGAGATACGCGAGCCACTTCGCATGCTGGATCACGCCATCGAACAAATCGCCGTGCACGATCCATAGGCGCTTGCCCTGCAGCGTGGTGTGAAACGCTTCGCCGCGCACGTGGATGTCGCCGAACGCGAGATCGCAGAACTGGCGCGCGCCTTCATCGTGATTGCCTGGGATGTAGACGACCTGCGTGCCTTTGCGCGCCTTGCGCAGGATCTTCTGCACGACGTCGTTATGCCCTTGCGGCCAGTACCAGCCTTTCTTCAACTGCCAGCCGTCGATGATGTCGCCGACGAGGTACAGGTATTCGGATTCGTTGTGGCGCAGGAAGTCGAGCAGATAGTTCGCCTGGCAGCCGCCCGAACCGAGATGGATATCGGACAGCCAGATGGTGCGATAGCGGTGCGAGTTCTCGTGATCGTCGTCGTGGTGGCTTTCGGATGGTGTCACCGATGTCGGCAGATGCGGAATCGGAGGCAGGCCGGTTGAGGAGGAGCGGGGGCCGAAAGCGACGGGATCGACGCTCGGGTCAGTCTGACGGAAGAGGGAAGTCGCGGACGTGTTGTTGTCCATGGCTCACGCGTCGAGTTGCAGTACCCGCATTGCGCCATCGGCGCGTGACGGAGCCGTGACAGTCATGAGAAGTTCTTATTACGGGAGGGGTTTGGGGGTGGGGTTGGGAGGTTGGTTGGGCTTGTTCGCTGGCATCCGCGATTTGCCTTCGTGCTTCACGCGTCGCCCCTGTGCGGGGCGGCACCTACTTTTCTTTGCCGCGGCAAAGAAAAGTAGGCAAAAGAAAGCCGCTCACACCGCTAGTTCTTGTGCCTGCCTGAGGGCCCCCAACAGTTCCTCCACTTCAAACGGCAACCTGATATTCACTGCCCGTTGCCAACGCTTTGAATTGGCTCATCACCCGCTTCACGCCCCCGCGTCGCGGCCTGCGCGATCGCAGTGCCCACGTTCTATCGCGGCAAACTGTGTGTCGGCTTTCGCGCCGGATGCGCTTCACTCCGGACTGAAAAGCACGATCGGTGTCGTAGGAGCGGCGACGTGTGAAGTACTACGACCTACACACAGTTTGCCACCTGGGCGGCGCAAACCATTCGCTGCCGCTGGCGGCGCTACGGGTGATTGAAGCGGGTGAGGCGTTGATTCGAAGCGCGGGCAACGGACACTGAATGGCAGAACGCCGTGTGAAGTGGAGGAACTGCCGGGGGCCCTCAGGCGGTGGTCAAGAATTGGCGGTGTTAGCCCGCTTTCTTTGCTTACTTTCTTTGCGGCGGCAAAGAAAGTAAGTGCCGCCCCGCACAGGGGCAACGCCTGCGCCGCGAAGGCGCTAACGCGGATGCCAGCGAAAACCTCCAAAAAACCGAGCCAGCGTCGCAGACAAAAACCAGCGCTAACGCAAAACGATTCTGGTCCCCGCCACCCGATCATGCAAAAACTGCCGGCCGGCACCAATCCGTCCAACAGCCGCGTACAGCCCAAACCAGACGCTTGCGACAATCAAGGTCTGGGGCACCTTAAGCCCCAGCAGAGGATGCAACGCAAGCGGCGGCAAAAGCCACAGCCAGGCGAGCAAATAACGCAACACCGCACGCGATACAGACAATCTGGCGCCATCCCTGGCGTTAACTACCCGTAGACGCCAGGTCTTCATCGGCAGCGTCTGGCCACCGTGCGTCCAGAACCAGACAAAGTACGCACCGACCACCAACCCGATCCAGGCCGCAAGCCAGTTGTGATGGACGAGGCCATTGCGCTGCTGCGTGAGCGTGCTGAACAGATACCCCGCGATGAACACGACACCGAACAGCAGCACCGCTTCGTACATCATTGCGGCGAGCCGGCGTCGCACCGTCGGCGTCTCAGGTTCTGCGGGAACAGGTTGGGGCGGCACGGCTGCAGAGTCGACAGAAGTGGACACGGGCTGGGCCTCGGTTGCCGTTGATGAGCCCGCGGCGCAGGCTCGCAGGGGAGATTATGAGCCGTTGAAGATGGACGGCGCCTCGGATGGCGAGACAGGTGTCGGCGTCGCCGGCACGAAGCTGCCGACGGCCGGAATGGCGGGCGCAGGCGTCATGCTGCCTGCGGCGCCCGCTGAAGCGCCGGCCGTCGCGGGCGGCACGGGCACGCTCGCGAGCTTGTCCTTGCCGTTCACGAGCCGGTTGATGTCCTTGATCTCGGATTTGCCCGACGGCGGCGCGCTGACCACAGTGGGGCGGCGCTTGCGTTCGGTGGCGGCGAGCTTCTGTTTCTGGTCTTCAGGTAACTGCTGGTACGCCTTCCACGCGTTCTGGCGCGCCTCACGCGGCACTTCTTTCGAGACCTGATAGTTTTCGCGCGCGACGCGGCGCTGTTCGGGCGTCATGTGGACCCATTCCGCCATGCGTTCATGAAGCCTTTTTTGTGCTTCAGGCGTCATCTTCGGGTAACGCGACGCAATTTTAAGCCATTTGCGCTTGCGCTCCTCGCTGAAACTGTCCCATTGCGCCTCGAACGGCGCGAGCGCGACGTGGTCGGCACTGGAGAGCTTCGCCCATGCGAGCGGGCTGTTCGAGGTGGGCAGGCCGGGCAGTTCGACCGTCAGCGCCGGAGCGGCCGCCTTCGCGGGCGCAGCAGCTCCGCCGCCAGCGGGCGCCGGGGCAGGCGTGGGCGTCGGGTAGAAGCGCGGATAGGTGGCGGCAAATGACACCAGTGCTGCAATCACGCATCCGGACACAACGGCAAGGCCGCGCTTGTAACTCACCCGTCAGCTCTCCCCGGTCAGTGGTTGCGCGTCAGGTACGCGTTGAACCCGTGATCGAGATAGGCATTGAGCGGCAGGTCGTCGCTCAGCATGGCGGCATCGATATCCGCGAGCTCGGCCGTGCGCTGGTGGTCTTCCCACCACGCAATGCCAGCAAGGCCGATGACGAGCGCGAGCACCGGCCACGCGAGCACGAGCTTGCGCAGGCGCGGCAGACGGCGCGAGCCTTCCGGTTGCGGCAGATGGGCAAGCGTCCCCGCGCCGACGAAGACCGGCGCGAAGGCAGGTGCCTCCACGGCTTCGGGCTTCTTGCGGGCGAGCGCAGCGCGGCGCGCGGCGGCGAGCCGGTCAGTCGTAGCAGGCGGAATGCGGGCAGCGTTTTCGTCGAGCGCACGGCGAAGCTGCCGCGCAAACTCGAGTTCTTTTGTTTCGAGAGCGGAGCTCATAGCGTGATTCCTTTGGCCTTGAGCGCTTGCGCCAGCGTGTGCGTAGCTCGCGAGCAGTGCGTTTTCACACTGCCTTCCGAACAGCCCATCGCAGCGGCAGTCTCAGCGACATCCATATCTTCCCAGTAACGCATCAGAAACGCCTCCCGTTGACGTGCCGGCAACTTTTGGATTTCGTCGTCGATCAGTTGCAGGACCTGTTCGCGTTCGAGCTGCTGCTCGCTGCTTTCCACGCCGGTCGAGCCGTCCTGGCTTTCGAACGTCTCCAGCGGGTCGAAGTCCTCGTCGTCCGCATTGCCCAGCGACGAGAACAGGGTCACCCACGTATTGCGCACCTTCTGCCGACGGAAATAGTCGTGCATCGCATTCTGGAGAATACGCTGAAACAAAAGCGGCAGCTCAGCAGGAGGGCGGTCGCCGTATTTTTCGGCGAGCTTGATCATCGCGTCCTGCACGATGTCGAGAGACGCATCGTCGTCCCGCACGGCGTAGACCGTCTGCTTGAACGCGCGCCTTTCGACGCCCGCCAGAAAATCGGCGAGTTCCTTGTCTGATGCCATCCGTTGGGGGTCGGCGCAGCGAGTGTGCGCGGAATCGGTCGAAAAATGTCGTAAAACTCGCGGATGCTAACAAACTTTCACCCGCACCGGGGGAAAACACGGCAAGCCTGCGCGCTGGATCGAGCTTTTGCCGCTATTTGTACGTATCCGTCAAGGCGTTCGTCAGACAGGCGTAATCAACAGGTAAGCAGGTCGGAAGTTGACGACAAAAGCGGGAAACCGGTCAATCATGGAAATATTTGCTTGACCATCGGACGCATCGTAGATATCGTCTACGGTTCGCAACATAAGTGACTTGTCTCATTTGAGGTTGGCCCAAGAAGCCTTCCTGTCAAACTGGACGCGCCGCTTGAACCCGAGCCACAAGCCCGGCAGAGAGCACCCGATCAATTTTTTGCCGAAAATTCGAAAGGTGAACGATGAATATGCCCAGCGCGGAATTCTCCACGTCGGATACGACTCCCCATCACGAAGCTGACTCTATCGGCGCCACCGTGCTCATGAAAGCACTGGCCGACGAAGACGTCGATTTCATCTGGGGCTATCCCGGCGGCTCGGTACTCTACATCTACGACGAGCTTTACAAGCAGGACAAATTCCAGCACGTCCTCGTGCGCCACGAGCAGGCCGCGGTCCACGCCGCTGATGCTTACGCGCGTTCGACCGGCAAGGTCGGCGTGTGTCTCGTGACCTCCGGCCCCGGCGTCACCAACGCGGTGACGGGCATCGCGACGGCCTATATGGATTCCATCCCGATGGTGATCATCAGCGGCCAGGTGCCGACTGCCGCCATTGGCCAGGATGCGTTCCAGGAGTGCGATACCGTCGGCATCACACGTCCCTGCGTGAAGCACAACTTCCTCGTGAAGGACGTGCGCGACCTCGCCGCAACCGTCAAGAAAGCATTCTTTATCGCCCGTACCGGTCGTCCCGGCCCGGTGCTGATCGACATTCCGAAGGACGTGTCGAAGGCGCCTTGCCAATACGAGCCGATCAAGAGCGTGTCGCTGCGCTCCTATAACCCGGTCACGAAGGGTCACTCGGGCCAGATCCGCAAGGCCGTGTCGTTGCTGCTGTCGGCCAAGCGTCCGTATATCTATACGGGCGGCGGCATCATTCTCGCGGACGCGTCGCGCGAACTGAACCAGTTCGCCGATCTGCTCGGCTATCCCATCACCAACACGCTGATGGGGCTGGGCGGCTACCGCGCGAGCGACAAGAAATTCCTCGGCATGCTCGGCATGCACGGCACGTACGAAGCCAACATGGCGATGCAGCACTGCGACGTGCTGATCGCGATCGGCGCGCGTTTCGACGACCGCGTGATCGGCGACCCGGCGCACTTCTCGTCGCGTCCGCGCAAGATCATTCACATCGACATCGACCCGTCGTCGATCTCGAAGCGCGTGAAGGTGGATATCCCCATCGTCGGCGACGTGAAGGAAGTGCTGAAGGAACTGATCGAGCAGCTGCAGACGGCCGAGCATGGCCCCGACACCGCGGCGCTCGCCGACTGGTGGAAGGACATCGAAGCCTGGCGCGCGAAAGACTGCCTGAAGTTCGACCGCAAGAGCGACATCATCAAGCCGCAATACGTGGTGGAAAAGGCGTGGGAACTGACGGACGGCAATGCCTTCGTGTGTTCCGACGTCGGTCAGCACCAGATGTGGGCGGCGCAGTTCTATCGCTTTAACAAGCCGCGCCGCTGGATCAATTCCGGTGGTCTCGGCACGATGGGCTTCGGCCTGCCGGCGGCGATGGGCGTGAAGATGGCGCACCCGGACGACGACGTGCTCTGTATCACGGGCGAAGGCTCGATCCAGATGTGCATCCAGGAACTGTCGACGTGCAAACAGTACGACACGCCCGTCAAGATCATTTCGCTCAACAACCGCTATCTGGGCATGGTGCGCCAGTGGCAGCAGATCGAATACAGCAAGCGCTATTCGCATTCGTACATGGATGCGCTGCCTGACTTCGTGAAGCTCGCCGAAGCGTACGGCCACGTCGGCATGCGGATCGAAAAGACCGCCGACGTGGAACCTGCGCTGAAGGAAGCACTGCGCCTGAAAGATCGCACGGTGTTTCTCGACTTCCAGACCGATCCGACCGAAAACGTCTGGCCGATGGTTCAGGCCGGCAAGGGCATCACGGAGATGCTCCTCGGGTCGGAAGATCTATAACGAGCGCCTTCCTGCGCCGGCTTCGTCATGCACGTCTCCACAAAAGGCGCAAGCGGACGGAGCGGCGCGGAACGCACGCATCGCATACATCGACATCTGGAAGAAGCGAACATGAGACACATCATTTCCGTTTTGCTGGAAAACGAACCGGGCGCGCTGTCGCGCGTGGTCGGCCTGTTTTCGGCACGCGGCTACAACATCGAAACCTTGACGGTGGCGCCGACCGAAGACCGTTCGCTGTCGCGCATGACCATCGTTTCCATTGGCTCGGACGACGTGATCGAACAGATCACGAAGCATCTGAACCGCCTGATCGAGGTGGTGAAAGTGGTCGACCTGACAGAGGGCGCCCACATCGAACGCGAGCTGATGCTGATCAAGGTTAGGGCGGTCGGCAAGGAACGTGAGGAGATGAAGCGGATGTCGGATATTTTCCGCGGCCGCATCATCGACGTCACCGAAAAGACCTACACGATCGAACTGACGGGCGCGAGCGAGAAGCTCGACGCGTTCATCGAAGGGCTCGACGCCACCGCGATTCTCGAAACGGTCCGCACGGGCGGTTCGGGCATCGGACGCGGCGAGCGTATCCTGAAGGTTTGATAAACCAGTTCGATCCATGCCAGGCGTTGCTCCAGGCGCCCGGCTCAAGCACTACACACGCAACATTTTTCTGAATTTCGCCAAGGAACTGACATGAAAGTTTTCTACGACAAGGACGCCGACCTCTCCCTCATCAAAGGCAAGCAGGTCACCATCATCGGCTATGGCTCGCAAGGCCATGCTCACGCGCTGAACCTGAAGGAAAGCGGCGTGAACGTCACGGTCGGTCTGCGCAAGGGCGGCGCATCGTGGAGCAAGGCTGAGAACGCAGGTCTGACGGTCAAGGAAGTGGCGGAAGCCGTGAAGGGCGCCGACGTCGTCATGATGCTGCTGCCGGACGAGCAGATCGCCGAAGTCTACGCAAAGGAAGTGCACGCGAACGCCAAGCAAGGCGCAGCGCTGGCATTCGCGCACGGCTTCAACGTGCACTATGGCCAGGTGATCCCGCGTGCTGACCTCGACGTGATCATGATCGCGCCGAAAGCACCCGGCCACACGGTTCGCGGCACGTACTCGCAAGGTGGCGGCGTGCCGCACCTGATCGCAGTCGCGCAAGACAAGTCGGGCGCAGCACGCGACATCGCACTGTCGTACGCAGCAGCGAACGGCGGCGGCCGTGCCGGCATCATCGAAACGAACTTCCGCGAAGAAACGGAAACCGACCTGTTCGGCGAACAGGCAGTTCTGTGCGGTGGTACCGTCGACCTGATCAAGGCTGGTTTCGAAACGCTGGTCGAAGCAGGCTACGCGCCGGAAATGGCTTACTTCGAGTGCCTGCACGAACTGAAGCTGATCGTCGACCTGATCTACGAAGGCGGCATCGCGAACATGAACTACTCGATCTCGAACAACGCAGAGTACGGCGAGTACGTGACGGGCCCGCGCATCATCACGGACGAGACGAAGAAGGTCATGAAGGAAGTCCTGAAGGACATCCAGACGGGCGAGTACGCGAAGAGCTTCATCATCGAAAACCGCGCTGGCGCGCCGACGCTGCAATCGCGTCGCCGTATCACGGCTGAGCACCAGATCGAGCAGGTTGGTTCGAAGCTGCGCGCGATGATGCCGTGGATCGCGAAGAACAAGCTGGTCGATCAGTCGAAGAACTAATCTGCCCGTTTTTCGCACTCCGGCGCACGAAATGCGCCGGAAGCATCAAAAAGCCGTCCAGAGGTGCTGAACCCTGGACGGCTTTTGCTATCCTACGGTTTTCAAAAAGACTGAACCCAATTTTATGAATTACCCTCATCCGATCATCGCGCGCGAAGGCTGGCCGTTTATCGCCATCGCGGCCGTCGTTGCGTTGTTGATCCACTTCGTCGCAGGGTTCGGCATTGCCTGGATTTTCTGGCTGTTGCTCATCTTCGTCGTGCAGTTCTTCCGCGACCCGGCGCGCCCCATCCCGACTCAGGCCAACGCTGTGCTGTGCCCGGCCGACGGCCGCATCGTCGCTGTCGAAACCGCACACGATCCTTACGCGAACCGCGAAGCGCTGAAGATCAGCGTGTTCATGAACGTGTTCAACGTGCACTCGCAGCGCTCGCCCGTGGATGGCGCGATTTCGAAGGTCGAATATTTTCCGGGCGCGTATCTGAACGCGGCTGTGGACAAAGCTTCGACGGAAAACGAGCGCAACGCGGTCGTGATCGAAACGGCGAGCGGCGCGACGGTGACGTCGGTGCAGATCGCGGGCCTGATCGCGCGACGCATTCTCTGCTACGTGCGCGCGGGCGAGCCGCTCACGCGCGGCCAGCGCTACGGCTTCATCCGTTTTGGGTCGCGTGTCGACGTGTATCTGCCTGTCGGCAGTCGTCCGCGGGTGTCGATCGGCGAGAAGGTGTCGGCTTCGTCCACGATTCTGGCTGAGCTATAAAGCGGCACAGGGGAGGGTTCGATGGCCGCATTCAAACCGCGTCGTCCTCGCAGCAGCGGTTCGCCGCAGCCGCGACCGTTTCGGCGCAACAAGCCGCCCGTGGTCGGGGAATCTGTGATCGACAGCCGGCGCGCTGCGCGTCAGCAGTTTCTGCGCAAGCGCGGCATTTATCTGCTGCCCAATGCATTCACGACGGCGGCGCTCTTCTGCGGATTCTTCGCCGTCGTGCAGGCGATGAACGTGCGCTTCGAGGTTGCCGCGATCGCGATTTTCGTCGCGATGGTGCTCGATGGCATGGATGGGCGTGTCGCGCGGATGACGCACACCCAGAGCGCATTTGGCGAGCAGTTCGACAGTCTGTCGGACATGGTGTCGTTTGGCGTTGCGCCGGCGCTCGTGATGTATGAGTGGATCCTGAAAGATCTGGGGCGTTGGGGCTGGCTGGCGGCGTTCGTGTATTGCTCGGGGGCGGCGCTGCGGCTGGCTCGCTTCAATACGAATATCGGTGTCGTCGACAAGCGGTTTTTTCAGGGGATGCCGAGTCCGGCTGCGGCAGCCTTGATCGCTGGATTTGTCTGGCTTGCTACCGATAACCGCGTGCCGCTGAAGCTCGTGTGGCTGCCCTGGGTTGCGTTTGCGTTGACCATTTACGCGGGCGTCACAATGGTGTCGAATGCGCCGTTTTATAGCGGTAAGGCGCTCGATGTGCGGCATCGTGTGCCGTTTGCGGCGATTCTGCTTGTTGTTGTTGCGTTTGTGCTGGTTTCTTCTGATCCGCCTTTGATGTTGTTTGGGTTGTTTGTGCTTTACGGTTTGTCCGGGTATGTGTTTTGGGGCTACCGGGCGGTGCGGGGGATGGGGAATCCGGCTCGGTCTTCGCAGAGGCCAGGATAAGGTTTTTGTTTTTTGTCTGGCGACGCTTGGGTGGTTTGCTTGTGGTTTCGCTGGCGTCCGCGTGATGGTGTTGGTGTATTAGCGTTGCCCCTGTGCGGGGCGGCACCTACTTTTCTTTGCCGCGGCAAAGAAAAGTAGGCAAAAGAAAGCCGCTGAACACCGCTAGCCCTTGTTCTTGCCCACGGGCCCCCAACCGCCCCGTCCTGTCCGCGGCATCTCTCTTCTCGAAGCCCGCTGCGAACGCTCTTATTGAGCGCCTCACCCGCTTCATGCTCCCGCGTCGCTGCACGCGCGATCAAATCTCCCACGTTCTATAGCGCCAAACTGTGTGTAGGCTATCGCGCCGCATACGCTCCACTCCGGACTGAAAAGCGCGATCGGTGTCGTAAGAGCACCAAGGTGTGAGTCACTACGACCTGCACACCGTTTGCTACTTGGGCGGCCGTAACCATTCGCTGTCGCTGGCTGCGCTACGGATAATTGAAGAAGGTGAGGCGATTATTCAAGGCGTTGGCAACGCGCATCAAACGGAGCGGTTGCCGTGTGAAGTGGAGGAAAGGTCGGGCCCTCCGGCAAGAACTAGCACTGGCGGTGTTAGTCCGCTTTCTTTGCTTACTTTCTTTGCGGCGGCAAAGAAAGTAAGTGCCGCCCCGCACAGGGGCAACGCATGAAGCACGAAGGCAAATCGCGGATGGCAGCGAACGCACGAGCAAACCAAAGCCAGCGCCGCAAGCCAGGCGAAGTAACTGCCGCCCCGCAGAGGAACACCGCATGAAGAACCGATAACAAAACGCGGAGGCCAGCGAAAAAAGACCAGAAACACGAAAACCCAAAACCCAGGCCCCTACCGGGCCTCCCCAATTGCACGTTTGCGGCATTGCCGCTATAGTCTCTGGCATGGCACTTTCCAAGTTCCCCTTCCTGTCTCTTCAAGCCGGCAAGCTACTACGCTCGCTAGCGCTAGCGCGCCTGCCGCGCTGATCGTTTTCGCCCTCCGTCTGCCTCGTTCGTTGTCTAGCGTCGCCTGCGGTGGTGGCGCAAACACTCGAATTCCGTTTTCCAATTCAAACTGACCGAATCCCCCTGGAGACCCGAGATGGCAGACAAGCTCATCATTTTCGACACGACCTTGCGTGACGGCGAACAATCGCCCGGTGCGTCGATGACGAAGGAAGAAAAGATCCGTATCGCCAAGCAGCTCGAACGGATGAAAGTCGACGTGATCGAAGCAGGCTTCGCCGCCAGCTCGAACGGCGACTTCGACGCGATCCACACGATCGCCGGCATGATCAAGGACAGCACGATCTGCTCGCTCGCCCGCGCGAACGACAAGGACATCCAGCGCGCCGCTGACGCCCTGAAACCCGCCGACCATTTCCGCATACACACGTTCATCGCGACGTCGCCGCTGCACATGGAAAAGAAGCTGCGCATGACGCCCGAACAGGTGTTCGAGCAGGCGAAGCTGGCCGTGCGTTTCGCGCGTAAGTTCACGAACGATGTGGAATTCTCGCCGGAAGACGGCAGCCGCTCGGATATGGACTTTCTGTGCCGCGTGCTCGAAGCCGTCATCGCGGAAGGCGCGACGACCATCAACATCGCCGATACCGTCGGCTACGGTGTGCCGGAACTGTACGGCAATCTCGTGAAGACGCTGCGCGAGCGCATTCCGAACTCGGATAAGGCCGTGTTCTCGGTGCACTGCCATAACGACCTCGGCATGGCCGTCGCGAACTCGCTGGCTGGCGTGCAGATCGGCGGCGCGCGTCAGGTGGAGTGCACGATCAACGGTCTCGGCGAGCGCGCGGGCAATACATCGCTCGAAGAAATTGTGATGGCGGTGCGCACGCGCAAGGATTATTTCGGTCTCGATCTGGGCATCGATACGACGCAAATCGTGCCGGCGTCGAAGCTCGTGTCGCAGATCACGGGTTTCGTCGTGCAGCCGAACAAGGCAGTGGTCGGCGCGAACGCTTTTGCGCACGCGTCGGGCATCCACCAGGACGGCGTGCTGAAGGCGCGTGACACCTACGAAATCATGCGCGCCGAAGATGTGGGCTGGACCGCGAACAAGATCGTGCTCGGCAAGCTGTCGGGCCGTAACGCGTTCAAGCAGCGTCTGCAGGAACTGGGGATCTCGCTCGACAGCGAAAGCGAACTGAACCTCGCATTCCAGCGCTTCAAGGAACTCGCGGACCGCAAGTCCGAGATCTTCGACGAAGACATCATCGCGATCGTCACGGAAGAGTCCGCGGAAGCGCAGGAAAAGGAACACTACAAGTTCGTCTCGCTGTCGCAGCACTCGGAAACGGGCGAGCGTCCGCACGCGCGCATCGTGTTCTCGGTCGAGGGCAAGGAAGTGGTCGGCGAAGCGAACGGCAACGGTCCCGTCGATGCCACGCTGAATGCGATCGAAACAGAAGTGGGCAGCGGCTCGGAACTGCTGCTGTACTCGGTCAACGCAATCACCACGGGTACGCAGGCGCAGGGCGAAGTGACCGTGCGTCTGTCGAAGGCGGGGCGGATCGTGAATGGCATCGGCACCGATCCGGATATTGTCGCGGCTTCGGCCAAGGCGTATCTGTCGGCGCTGAACCGACTCGGCGCGGGCCATGACAAGGTGAATCCGCAGCGCTCGGAAATCTGATGCTTTCGGGCGGCGTTAGGCCGCGATGAGAAAAACCCCGCTGCGGCGGGGTTTTTCTTTGTGTGTGCGCTAAGTCCTAATTCGTGGCGAAACAGCTCAGAACAGGCTGCGTCGGTCCGGATCGTGCAGCGGATCCGGCGTCTTCTGCGTCAGACGCAAAATGCCCTGATCGTCGAAATAGAAGCTGTACATCATGTACCAGACGTTGTCTTCCAGGTAGCGATAGGTCCACACCTCGCGCTTCATCAGCGGAAAGTAGTTCGTTTCGACCGGGCGTCCGAAATTGACCAGCACGTCATCGCGCGTCCATTTACCGATTTCCGCGCGATAGAACTCGTTCGGCTGCAGCACCTGGCGCACGTTGATGATCTTGCCGGACGCGTCGACGTCAGCGGCGGTGGTGTATTCACCCATCGGCTGTGTCGGCCACATCAGGCGCTTGCCGCCGTTGGGCAGGTCGTAGACTTCGCGCGGCGGGCCGAGGCGCGCGACGATCGTCGATTGATCCGCGCCGGCCTGATAGTTCTGCCACGGCTGCGCGCAGCCGGCGAGCACAAGGGCGCAGGCGAGTGCCGCGAGCGCGCCGCGCACCGGGCGCGCGGATGAAAGGTGGTTGAGCATGGACACCTCCAATGGTGTTCGATGGCTGGTTGTTGTTCTGGTCAGATATTTTGACATGCGCCGCGCCAAAAGATTTGTCGGACGTTCGCCCGCTGCGACGGGTTTTCGCCCGCTAGCTGCTTGCCTGTGGTCAGCGTGCCGTCCTATGATCCGCGCTTCGATCGACAGATGAGACGCTGATGAAAGCAAAGTGGGCGAAGGCGGTAATGGCGGCGATGACGCTGGCGGCAGCATCGGTTCCTGCAACGGGCGTGCACGCGCAAGCGGCGCCCGCCGGTGCGCCGATCCGCATTGCGATGATCGAGGGCATGTCCGGCCCGTTCGCCAACGCGGGTGCGGCCGTCGAGCGAAACCTGCGTTTCGGTGTCGAAACGGTCAACGCGCGCGGCGGCGTGAAGCTCGCGGACGGCGCGCATCCGCTCGAACTCGTCGTGCTCGACAGCAAGGGCAGCGCGGAAGAGGCGCTGGTGCAACTGCGCGCGGCCGCCGACAGGCACATCGGCTTCATCACGCAAGGCAACAGTTCGGCCGTGGCGGCTGCGTTGCTGACGGCGATCGACAAGCAGAACACGCGCGAGCCCGACAACCGAGAACTGTTCCTCAACTATTCCGCCGACGACCCCGCGCTCACCAACGCGAACTGCAGCTTCTGGCATTTTCGCTTCGACGCGCATGCGGGCATGCGGATGGACGCGCTCGCCGATGTGATCCAGCGCGATAAATCGGTGAAGAAGGTCTATCTGCTGAATCAGGACTACAGCTTCGGGCACGACGTGAGCACGCTCGCGCGCGCGGCGCTCGCCTCGAAGCGGCCGGATGTCGCCGTGGTCGGCGATGAATTTCATCCGATCGGCCGTGTGAAAGATTTCGCGCCGTATATCGCGAAGATTCGCGCGAGCGGCGCGGATGCGGTGATTACGGGCAACTGGGGCAACGATCTGACGCTGCTGGTGAAAGCGGCGCGCGAGCAGGGCCTCGACACCAAGTTCTACACGTTCTACGGCAACAGCCTTGGCGCGCCGGCGGCGCTTGGCGATGCCGGCGTGAAGCGCGTGATCGCCGTGGCGGACTGGCATCCGAACGCAGGCGGCGCGGCGTCGGACGCGTGGTACGGGTCGTTCCACCAGCGTTTCCCGGCCGCATCGGACGATTACCCCGTGCTGCGCATGCCGCTGATGATCGAAATGCTGGCGGCCGCGATGACCAGAGCAGGGAGCGCGCAGCCCGAAAAGGTCGCGAAGGCGCTGGAAGGGATGAAGTACGACAACGGCTTCCATGCGTCGTGGATGCGCGCCGACGATCACCAGCTGATCCAGCCCCTTTACGTGATGGAGATGGACAAGGCGGGCACGTCGGGCGTCCATTTCGACAACGAAGGCTCTGGCTACGGGTTCCGGACGGTTCTGGCGCTGGCGCCCGAGCGCACGCTTGCGCCGACGACGTGCCAGATGAAGCGGCCCTGAACGTAGTCCTTCCCGAGGCCTACAGCGTCCAGAAGCTGGGCCCGAACCGGCAGGGTTCGACGGATTGCAGGGCTGTGCTACAATACGCGACTCGTTTTGTTGTAACCCACGGCACGGCCCTTCTTCCGTGACCGCCTGTGATTCAAAGGAAATCAACATGTCCGTAGCTGAAATCAAGAAATCCGACGTCGTCGCGCAATTCGCACGCGCTGCTAACGACACCGGCTCCCCCGAAGTTCAGGTCGCTCTGCTGACCACGCGCATCAACGAACTGACGGTTCACTTCAAGGCCCACTCGAAGGATCACCACAGCCGCCGCGGTCTGCTGCGCATGGTGAGCCGTCGCCGCAAGCTGCTCGACTACCTGAAGGGCAAGGACGCTGATCGTTACCGCGCTCTGATCGAGAAGCTGGGTCTGCGTAAGTAATCCGGCGCATCGGACTTTCTGTCAGCAAGATGCCTGTGTCAGTTCCGCTGATACAGGCATTTTGTTTTTCAACGGTGCGCTTCATGTGAAGTTTGCCGTTGTTCACCCGCCCGGCGTGCCGGTTGCGTCGCGGGTAACAAGAATCAAGGCCGGACGATTCAAAACCGGGCTTCAGGGTAGGGCGCTGTGTCATTCCAGCGGTTCGCGTGCAACGGATCCATCCACGCGGTTCTCTGGAATGGCATAACACTCCTCTACCCAAAAGGCTTCGGTCCTGCGGTGCCGCGCGTCGTTGCGCGGCATGACTAAAAGATCAAGGAGGACAAATGTCTCTGTTTAACAAGGTCGTCAAAGAGTTCAAGTGGGGCCAGCATACGGTTCGCATGGAAACGGGTGAAATCGCCCGCCAGGCAAGCGGTGCCGTGCTCGTCGACATCGAAGACACCGTCGTGCTGGCCACAGTGGTCGGTGCGAAGACGGCAAAGCCGGGTCAGGACTTCTTCCCGTTGACCGTCGATTACCTCGAAAAGACCTACTCGGCTGGCAAGATCCCCGGCGGCTTCTTCCGTCGCGAAGGCCGTCCGTCGGAAGGCGAAACGCTGATCTCGCGCCTGATCGACCGTCCGCTGCGCCCGCTCTTCCCGGAAGGCTTCTACAACGAAGTGCAGGTCGTCATCCACGTGATGTCGATCAACCCGGAAGTCCCCGCTGACATCCCCGCGCTGATCGGCGCGTCGGCGGCACTCGCTGTGTCGGGCCTGCCGTTCAACGGCCCCGTCGGTGCTGCGCGCGTTGCGTACATCAACAACGAGTACGTGCTGAACCCGACCCGTTCGCAAAGCAAGGAATCGCGTCTGGACCTCGTCGTCGCCGGTACGGAACGCGCGGTGCTGATGGTTGAATCGGAAGCCGATCAGCTGCCGGAAGACGTGATGCTGGGCGCTGTCGTGTACGGTCACGAGCAGATGCAAACGGCTATCGACGCGATCCACGAACTGGTTCGTGAAGGCGGCAAGCCGGAATGGGACTGGAAGCCGGCGCCGAAGAACGAAGCGCTGATCTCGCGCGTCAACGAAATCGCGGGCAACGAACTGCTGTCGGCGTATCAGACGCGCGACAAGCAGGCTCGCTCGGCGAAGCTGAAGGAAGTCTACGCAGCGACGCAAGCCAAGCTCGAAGAAGAAGCGGCAGCAGCGGGCACGGCAGCAGCCGACAAGGCGTCGGTGGGCAACGTGCTGTTCGACATCGAAGCGAAGATCGTCCGTTCGCAGATCCTGAACGGCGAGCCGCGTATCGACGGCCGCGACACGCGCACAGTGCGCCCGATCGAAATCCGTACGGGCGTCCTGCCGCGTACGCACGGTTCGGCGCTGTTCACGCGTGGCGAAACGCAGGCGCTGGTCGTCGCAACGCTCGGCACGAAGGGCGATGAGCAGATCATCGACGCGCTCGAAGGCGAGTACCGCGACCGCTTCATGCTCCACTACAACATGCCTCCGTTCGCTACGGGCGAAACGGGCCGCGTCGGTTCGCCGAAGCGCCGCGAAATCGGTCACGGCCGCCTCGCGAAGCGCGCGCTGATCGCGTGTCTGCCGAGCGCGGAAGAGTTCGGTTACTCGATCCGCGTCGTGTCGGAAATCACGGAATCGAACGGTTCGTCGTCGATGGCATCGGTGTGCGGCGGCTGCCTCGCGCTGATGGACGCCGGCGTGCCGATGAAGGCACACGTCGCGGGTATCGCGATGGGCCTGATTCTCGAAGGCAACAAGTTTGCCGTGCTGACCGACATCCTCGGCGACGAAGATCACCTCGGTGACATGGACTTCAAGGTGGCGGGTACGTCGAATGGCGTGACGGCACTGCAGATGGACATCAAGATCCAGGGCATCACGAAGGAAATCATGCAGGTTGCCCTCGCGCAAGCGAAGGAAGGTCGTCTGCATATCCTCGACAAGATGACCTCGGCGGTGTCGGGCGTGAACACGGAAATGTCGGCGTACGCACCGCGCATGATCACCATCAAGATCAATCCGGAAAAGATCCGCGACGTGATCGGCAAGGGCGGTTCGGTGATCCGCGCGCTGACGGAAGAAACGGGCACGACGATCGACATTTCGGACGACGGCGTCGTCACGATCGCGAGCACGAGCAGCGAAGGCATGGCCGAAGCGAAGAAGCGCATCGAGAACATCACGGCAGAAGTGGAAGTCGGCCAGGTCTACGAAGGCACGATTCTCAAGCTGCTGGACTTCGGCGCGATCGTGAATCTACTGCCGGGCAAGGATGGTCTGCTGCACATCTCCGAAATCGCTAACGAGCGCATCAAGGACATCAACGACTACCTGAAGGAAGGCCAGCAAGTGAAGGTCAAGGTCATCCAGACGGACGAGAAGGGTCGTGTGCGTCTGTCGGCGAAGGCACTGCTGAACGAAGCACCGCAATCGGAACCGACGCCGCAGCAGTAATGCGGTAATGGTAGAGCGGCCGGTAGCGCAACTGCGCGCCGGCCGTTTTTCATGTAGGGTGGATTGCAGTGCGAACGGGTTATGTGACCGGCTCGCAGCGCAATCCAGACCTTGGGAGAGACGACGATGAACGCAATCGAAATCACCGAATTCGGTGCGCCGGAAGTCTTGAAACTCGCCGAGCGGCCGATGCCCGAGCCGAAGGCGGGCGAAGTGCTGATCAAGGTGTCCGCGTCGGGCGTGAACCGGCCAGACGTTTTCCAGCGCAAGGGCGGTTATGCGCCGCCGCCGGGCGCGTCGGATCTGCCGGGCCTGGAAGTGGCAGGCGAAATCGTCGGCGGAAATATCGACGAGAAGCGTAATTCGTTCGGCCTGAAGATCGGCGACCGTGTGTGCGCGCTGATGGCGGGCGGCGGTTATGCGGAATATGCGACCGTGCCGCTGCTGCAATGTCTGCCGGTGCCGAAGGGTTTCTCGGATATTGAAGCGGCTGCATTGCCTGAGACGTTTTTCACGGTCTGGAGCAATGTTTTTGACCGTGCGATGCTCGGCAAAGGCGAGGGCGGCGAAAACGAAACGTTTCTGGTACAGGGCGGCTCGAGCGGTATCGGCGTGACGGCGATCCAGATTGCGCATGCGCTCGGCTATCGCGTGTTTGCGACGGCCGGTACGGACGAGAAGTGCCGAGCCTGCGAAGAGATCGGTGCGGAGCGGGCGATCAACTACAAGACGGAAGATTTCGTCGAGGTGATCAAGTCTCTCACGAACGATCGCGGTGTCGACGTGATTCTCGATATGGTGGCGGGCAGCTATGTGCCGCGCGAACTGAAGGCGCTCGCCGATGGCGGCCGTCTCGCCATCATCGCGCTGCTGGGCGGTGCGAAGGCGGAAGTGAACCTGAACGACATTCTGCGTCGGAGGCTCACGGTCACGGGCTCGACGCTGCGTCCGCGGCCCGTCGAGTTCAAGGCGAAGATCGCGGCGCAACTGAAAGAGCGAGTCTGGCCGCATCTCGAAGACGGCGCGATCAAGCCGGTGATCTACAAGGTATTCCCCGCCGCGCAGGCCGCGCAGGCGCACGAACTGATGGAGAGCAGCACGCATGTCGGTAAGATCGTGCTGAATTGGGGTGCGGGTGCTTGACAGCGCTCGTTTAATTGAGTTTGACCCAGTCTGTCAGCACACAGTAAAATCGCGTGTTTTGCGCGTTCTGCATGGTTTTTGCATGCGGAGCGGGTACCGGGCGCCGACGAAGCGGACGCGCTCATCACCCGTACCACGATAAAACGAGCGAGACGATGGCGAAACAACGAGCAAAACTGGTAGTCGGTAACTGGAAGATGCACGGCCGGCTGGCCGATAACCGTGTGCTGCTGCAGGCGGTATCGCGCGGTGCGGAAGATCTTCCGGAAGATGTGCGAGTCGGCGTGTGTGTGCCGTGCCCCTATCTGGCGCAGGCGCAAACGCTGCTCGAAAGCGGCTGCGTCGCGTGGGGTGTGCAGGATGTCTCCGCGTACACGCAAGGTGCTTATACCGGCGAAGTCGCAGCCGAGATGGCGGCTGAGTTTGGCGTGACGTTCGCGATCGTCGGGCACTCGGAGCGCCGTGCGTATCATCGCGAAAGCGCGGAGATCGTTGCCGTAAAAACGCAGCGCGCGCTAGAAGCGGGTTTGACGCCGATCGTTTGCGTCGGCGAAACGCTTGAAGAGCGTGAGAGCGGGAAGACGGAGCAGGTCGTCGGTGCGCAACTCGATGCGGTGCTCGAGAAGCTGTCGGTGGAAGATGCGGCGCGTCTCGTCGTTGCTTACGAACCCGTATGGGCGATCGGCACCGGCAAGAGTGCAACGGCGCAGCAGGCACAAGATGTTCACGCGTTCCTGCGCGCGCGTCTCGTGGCGAAGGGCGGCGATGCCGCTGACGTGCTGCTGCTGTACGGCGGCAGTGTGAAGCCGGAGAACGCGGAAGACCTGTTCAGCCAGCAGGATATCGACGGCGGTCTGATCGGCGGCGCGTCGTTGAAGGATAAGGATTTCCTGGCAATCTGCAGTGCAGCTGTCGCGGCAACCGCCGCACGCTGATTCGAAGCAGAGTGCCTGGGCGAGGATGACCCATTGCGTGCGGCATGTCGTGCTGTACGGTTAAATAAAGACTCAGGTGAGTGTGATGCTGTATTTGAAAACGTTGATCATCGTCGTGCAGTTGCTGTCGGCGCTTGGCGTCATTGGCCTCGTGCTGTTGCAACATGGCAAGGGCGCCGACATGGGTGCGGCTTTCGGTAGTGGCGCATCAGGCAGTCTCTTCGGCGCGACAGGTTCTGCTAATTTTCTGTCACGTACCACTGCGATACTGGCAGCAGTGTTCTTCGTGACCACGTTGGGATTGACGTACCTCGGTTCGTATCACTCGAAGCCTTCGGCAGGCGTACTGGGTAGTGCGCCGGTTACCGCGCCTGTTGCTGCATCGGCCGCTCCTGCTACGTCGGCACCGGTCAATGCATCGGCTGCTGTCGCTGCACCTGCAGCTTCTGCGCCAGGCCAGGACGTGCCGAAATAAATTTTCGAGGAAAACACGTTTGTGCGTTGAACAAACTGTTTAACCGGGTTACAATTCAAGTCTTGAAGCGATTCGCGGGTTTTACAAGTTGTTTTCCCGGATTGCAGACAGTGCCGACGTGGTGAAATTGGTAGACACGCTATCTTGAGGGGGTAGTGGCGAAAGCTGTGCGAGTTCGAGTCTCGCCGTCGGCACCAATGTTATCTAATGCCAGCCGCTTGCTTCAGCTTCGGCTGGCATTTTCACTTCTGGGGTAGTGTTTGCTGTGGGCTTTCAACATCAAGCATCCCGAAGTGTTTCGCGTCAGGGGTTGTTCGTAGCAGTCAACGTCTCCTGACGTCACTCAGAACCAACCGATTGAGGATAGCTTTGAACCTCGCAGCCTATTTCCCCGTATTGATGTTCCTCCTCGTGGGCACCGGTTTAGGCGTAGCACTGGTCAGTATTGGCAAGATCCTCGGTCCGAATCGGCCGGACACCGAAAAGAACGCACCGTACGAGTGCGGCTTCGAAGCATTCGAAGATGCGCGCATGAAGTTCGATGTGCGCTACTACCTGGTCGCCATTCTCTTCATCATCTTCGACCTTGAAACGGCATTCCTGTTCCCGTGGGGCGTGGCCCTGCGTGATATTGGCTGGCCGGGCTTCATCTCGATGATGATTTTTCTGCTCGAATTCCTGTTGGGCTTCGCCTATATCTGGAAGAAGGGCGGCCTCGACTGGGAATGACGGGTTAATCGCCGGTGTGTTTGGGTGGCGATGGCTCGCCGCTCGTCTGGAGTGGAAAACAAATGAGTATCGAAGGGGTCTTGAAGGAAGGGTTTGTCACCACCACGGCTGACAAGCTGATCAACTGGACGCGTACCGGTTCCTTGTGGCCGATGACGTTCGGTCTCGCGTGTTGCGCGGTTGAGATGATGCATGCGGGCGCTGCCCGTTATGACCTCGACCGTTTCGGCGTGGTGTTCCGTCCAAGTCCGCGTCAGTCGGACGTGATGATCGTTGCCGGCACGCTGTGCAACAAGATGGCGCCTGCCCTGCGCAAGGTGTACGACCAGATGGCCGAGCCGCGTTGGGTGATCTCGATGGGTTCGTGCGCGAATGGCGGTGGCTACTATCACTACTCGTATTCGGTGGTGCGTGGCTGCGACCGTATCGTGCCCGTCGATGTGTACGTGCCGGGTTGTCCGCCCACGGCTGAGGCGCTGGTGTACGGCGTGATCCAGCTACAGGCGAAGATCCGCCGCACCAATACCATCGCCCGTCAATAAAGCCCAAGTCCTCCCCACAATATGGCAAGCAAACTCGAGACCCTCAAAGCGAACCTCGAGGCGGCCTTTGGCGGCCGCCTGACGAGCATCACCGAATCGATCGGTGAGCTGACCATCGTCGTGAAGGCGGAAGATTACCTCGAAGTGGTCACGCGTCTGCGCGACGATTTGTCGCTGCGCTTCGAACAGCTGATGGATCTCTGCGGCGTCGACTATCAAACCTACGGTGAAGGCGCTTACGAAGGTCCGCGTTTCGCCGCAGTCCTGCATCTGCTGTCCGTCACGAACAACTGGCGCGTGCGCGTGCGCGTGTTCGCGCCGGACGACGATGTGCCGCTGGTCCCGTCGGTCGTGGATGTCTGGAGTTCGGCCAACTGGTACGAGCGCGAAGCATTCGATCTGTTCGGCATCGTCTTCGAAGGTCACCCGGACCTGCGCCGCATCCTGACCGATTACGGTTTTATCGGTCACCCGTTCCGCAAGGATTTCCCTGTCTCCGGTTATGTCGAGATGCGTTACGACCCGGAAGAGAAGCGTGTCGTCTATCAGCCCGTGACGATCGAGCCTCGGGAAATCACGCCGCGCGTGATCCGCGAGGATCGCTATGGCGGCCTGAAACACTAAGAGAACGCCATGGCAGAGATCAAGAACTACACGCTCAACTTCGGCCCGCAGCACCCGGCAGCGCACGGTGTGCTGCGCCTCGTGCTCGAACTCGACGGCGAGGTGATCCAGCGCGCCGATCCGCATATCGGCCTCCTGCACCGCGCGACTGAAAAGCTCGCGGAAAGCAAGACCTTCATTCAGTCCGTGCCGTATATGGACCGTCTCGACTACGTGTCGATGATGGTCAACGAGCACGGCTATGTGATGGCGATCGAAAAGCTGCTCGGCATCGATGTGCCCATTCGCGCGAAATACATTCGCGTCCTGTTCGACGAAGTCACGCGCGTGCTGAACCACCTGATGTGGATCGGCGCGCACGCGCTCGACGTCGGCGCAATGGCCGTGTTCCTGTACGCATTCCGCGAGCGCGAAGATCTGATGGACGTGTATGAAGCGGTGTCCGGCGCACGGATGCACGCGGCGTACTACCGTCCGGGTGGCGTCTACCGCGATCTGCCGGACGCGATGCCGCAATACAAGGCATCGAAGATTCGCAACGCGAAGGCACTGTCGAAGATGAACGAGACGCGCCAGGGTTCGCTGCTCGACTTCATCGAAGATTTCTTCAACCGTTTCCCGGGTTGTGTCGACGAGTACGAAACGCTGCTCACCGACAACCGCATCTGGAAGCAGCGTCTGGTCGGCATTGGCGTCGTGAGTCCGGAGCGGGCGCTGCAGCTCGGCATGACGGGCGCGATGCTGCGCGGTTCGGGTATCGCGTGGGATCTGCGCAAGAAGCAGCCGTACGAAGTGTATGACCAGATGGACTTCGACATTCCGGTCGGCGTGAACGGCGATTGCTACGACCGCTATCTGGTGCGCGTCGAAGAAATGCGTCAATCCACACGCATTGCGAAACAGTGCATTGAATGGTTGCGTAAGAATCCCGGCCCTGTGATGACGGACAATCACAAGGTTGCGCCGCCGTCGCGCGTGGGCATGAAGTCGAACATGGAAGACCTGATTCACCACTTCAAGCTGTTCACGGAAGGCTTCCACGTGCCGGAAGGCGAAGCGTACGCAGCCGTGGAGCATCCGAAGGGTGAGTTCGGCATCTATCTGGTGTCGGACGGCGCGAACAAGCCGTACCGCCTCAAGATCCGCGCGCCGGGTTATGCGCATTTGTCCGCGCTCGATGAAATGGCGCGCGGCCACATGATCGCCGACGCCGTGACGATCATCGGCACGCAGGACATCGTGTTCGGTGAAGTGGACCGCTAGAGCGGTTTGTCATAGCGGTATTCATCAAGGCGCGCGCTCTCGCAGCCGATAAAGCAATAGAAGCGGAGCGCACGTCAAGCAAAGGAACGCCGGGTCTGTCGCAACATGCCGCAATACGCAGTGCGCGACAGGTTTTCGTTCGGTAGGAATTGAAAGAGTCGTGTCTGAAAATGATCTCAGCTGAAGGCCTGAAAGAAATCGATCGCGCGATCGCAAAGTATCCCGCGGATCAGAAGCAGTCCGCCGTGATGGCGGCGCTCGCCGTCGGTCAGGAAGAGCTTGGCTGGCTGTCGCCCGAACTCATGCAGTTCGTCGCCGACTATCTCGGCATGCCGCCCGTCGCCGTGCAGGAGGTCGCGACCTTCTACACGATGTACGAGTTGAAGCCGGTCGGCAAATACAAGATCACGCTCTGTACGAACCTGCCGTGCCAGCTCGGTCCTGATGGCGGTTCGGACAGCGCCGCCGACTATCTGAAGCAGAAGCTCGGCATCGACTTCGGCGAAACCACCGCGGACGGCAAGTTCACCCTGAAAGAGGGCGAATGCATGGGTTCGTGCGGTGATGCCCCCGTGCTGCTCGTGAACAACCATCGCATGTGCAGCTTCATGAGCCGCGAGAAGATCGACCAGCTGCTCGAGGAACTTTCGAAATGACGTCTTTACACGATCGTCACATCAAACCGCTGATTCTCGCCGGCCTGAACGGCGACAACTGGCATCTTGAGGACTACGTTGCGCGCGGCGGCTACAAGCAGTTGCGCCGTATTCTCGAAGAGAAGATTCCGCCTGAGCAGGTGATCGCAGACGTGAAAGCGTCGGGCCTGCGTGGCCGTGGCGGTGCGGGCTTCCCGACCGGCCTGAAGTGGAGCTTCATGCCGCGCCAGTTCCCGGGACAGAAGTATCTCGTCTGTAACTCGGACGAAGGCGAACCGGGCACGTTCAAGGATCGCGACATTCTGCGCTGGAATCCGCATGCGCTGATCGAAGGCATGGCCATCGGTGCGTACGCGATGAACATCACGGTCGGCTACAACTACATCCACGGTGAAATCTTCGAAGTCTATCGACGCTTCGAAGCAGCGCTGGAAGAAGCACGCGCGGCGGGCTTCCTCGGCGACAACATCATGGGTTCGGGCTTCTCGTTCCAGCTGCACGCGCACCATGGTTACGGCGCGTACATCTGCGGCGAAGAAACCGCGCTGCTCGAATCGCTGGAAGGCAAGAAGGGCCAGCCGCGGTTCAAGCCGCCTTTCCCGGCGAGCTTTGGCGTGTACGGCAAGCCGACCACGATCAACAACACGGAAACGTTCGCAGCCGTGCCGTTCCTGCTGGCCGTCGGTCCGCAGAATTACCTCGAAATGGGTAAGCCGAACAACGGCGGCACGAAGATCTTCTCGGTATCGGGTGACGTCGAGCGTCCGGGCAACTATGAAGTCCCGCTCGGCACGCCGTTCGCGACGCTGCTCGATCTCGCAGGCGGCATGCGCGGCGGCAAGAAGATCAAGGCCGTGATTCCTGGCGGTTCGTCGGCTCCGGTCATTCCGGGCGAGCTGATGATGCAAACCGACATGGACTACGACTCGATCGCCAAGCAGGGTTCGATGCTGGGTTCGGGCGCCGTCATCGTGATGGACGAGACCCGCTGCATGGTGCGCTCGCTGCTGCGTCTGTCGTACTTCTATTACGAAGAGTCGTGCGGTCAGTGCACGCCGTGCCGCGAAGGCACGGGCTGGCTGTATCGCGTCGTGCATCGCATCGAGCACGGTCAGGGCCGCAAGGAAGACCTGGATCTGCTGAACTCGGTGGCTGAAAACATCATGGGCCGCACGATCTGCGCGCTCGGCGATGCAGCGGCGATGCCCGTGCGCGGCATGCTGAAGCACTACTGGGACGAATTCGAGTATCACGTCGCCAACAAGCGTTGCGTCGTCGGCGGTCATGCCGGCGCGGCGGCGGCCCCGGAAACGGTCGCTGCATAAAGCGGGAATCAAACGCGGGCGCCGCCGCCAAGCGCAAAGCGCAGCGGCGAGCGGGCGAACGATTGAGCGGTAACAGGTTAAGGAAGATTGACCATCATGGTTGAACTTGAAATAGACGGCAAGAAAGTAGAGGTGGCCGAAGGCAGCATGATCATTCAGGCTGCGCATAAGGTCGATACCTATATCCCTCACTTCTGCTATCACAAGAAGCTGTCGATTGCGGCCAACTGCCGGATGTGTCTTGTCGATGTCGAGAAGATGCCGAAGGCCGTGCCTGCATGCGCGACGCCGGTGTCGGCGGGCATGATCGTGCGCACGAAGTCGGACAAGGCGGTGAAGGGCCAGCAATCGGTGATGGAGTTCCTGCTGATCAACCATCCGCTCGATTGCCCGATCTGCGACCAGGGCGGTGAGTGCCAGTTGCAGGATCTGGCCGTTGGTTACGGCAAGTCGTCCTCGCGTTATACCGAAGAGAAGCGCGTCGTGTTCCACAAGAACGTCGGCCCGCTGATCTCGATGGAAGAAATGTCGCGCTGCATTCACTGCACGCGGTGTGTGCGCTTTGGTGAAGAAGTCGCCGGCGTGATGGAACTCGGCATGCTGGGCCGTGGCGAGCACTCGGAAATCACGTCGTTCGTCGGCAAGACGGTCGACTCCGAACTGTCGGGCAACATGATCGACCTGTGCCCGGTCGGCGCGCTAACCAGCAAGCCGTTCCGATACAGCGCGCGTACGTGGGAACTGTCGCGCCGCAAGTCGGTGAGCCCGCACGATTCCGTCGGCGCGAACCTCGTGGTGCAGGTAAAGAACAATCGCGTGATGCGTGTTCTGCCGTTCGAAAACGAAGCCATCAACGAATGCTGGATTTCGGACAAGGACCGCTTCTCGTATGAAGCCCTCAACAGCCCGGAACGTCTGACGCGCCCGATGCTCAAGCAGAACGGCCAGTGGATGGAAACCGACTGGCAGACGGCGCTCGAATACGTCGTCAAGGGTCTGAAGGGCATCTCGGCCGATCACGGCGCGAACGCGATTGCCGCACTCGGCAGCGCGCATAGCACGGTCGAAGAACTGTTCCTCCTCAAGCAACTCGCGCAAGCCGTCGGCACACCGAACATCGATTTCCGTCTGCGTCAGACGGACTTTTCGGTAGCCGCAAACGGCACGCCGTGGCTCGGTACGTCGATCGCCAACCTGTCGATGCTCGACAGCGCGCTCGTGATCGGGTCGTCGCTGCGTCGCGACCATCCGCTGTTTGCTGCGCGTCTGCGTCAGGCCGCGAAGGGCGGCGCACAGATCACGCTGCTGCAGGCCACGCGCGACGACGCGCTGATCCCGCAAGCGGCACGTATCGCAGCGGCACCGTCAGCGTGGCTGAACGAACTGGCTGGCATCGCAGCCGCCGTGTCGGAAGCGAAGGGCGTGGCGCTGCCGGAAGCCTTCGCAGGCGCGACGGCATCGGATGCAGCAAAGCAGACGGCCAAGGCACTCGGCGCTGGCGAAACGCGCGTCGTGCTGCTCGGCAACGGCGCCGTCCAGCATCCGGAATTCGCTGCGATCCACGCAGCGGCGCAATGGATTGCCGACACGACGGGCGCGACGCTCGGCTTCTTGACGGAAGCAGCGAACACGGTTGGCGCGCATCTCGTCGGCGCATTGCCGGGCGAGGGCGGTCTGAACGCGCGCGAAGCATTCGAGCAGCCGCGCAAGGGCTATGTGCTGCTGAACCTCGAACCCGAATTCGATACGGCCAACCCGGCTCAGGCGCTCGCCGCGCTGAACCAGGCTGAAATGGTCGTCGTGATGTCGCCGTTCCAGACGGGCGCCGAATACGCGGACGTCCTGCTGCCGATCGCCCCGTACACGGAAACGGCGGGCACGTTCGTCAACGCGGAAGGCACGGTGCAGATGTTCAACGGCGTGGTGCGTCCGCTCGGCGATACACGTCCTGGATGGAAAGTGTTGCGCGTGCTCGGCAACCTGCTCGGCGCGTCGGGCTTCGACTACGATACGGCGGAGCAGGTGCGTGTTGCTGCGCTGGGCGATGGCGATCTCACGCCGCGTCTGTCGAACAAGACGTCGGCAAGCGTCGCACGCGGCAATGGCGCGAAGGCAGCGGAAGGCACCTTCGAGCGTATCGCCGATGTGCCGATCTATCACGCCGACCAGCTCGTGCGTCGTGCGGAGTCGCTGCATCTGACGGCCGCTGCGCGCGCCGCCAACTCGGTGGGTCTGCCCGCCGCGCTGTTCGACAAGCTGGGTTTGAAGGAAGGCGACGCCGTGCGCGTTCGTCAGGGCGATCGTTCGGTGCAGATTCCGGCCGTGCGTGATGCGAATCTTGCGGAGACAGTCGTCCGCGTGTCGGCGGCTACGCCTGCCGGTGCAGCGCTGGGCAGCCTGTTCGGTGAACTGGTGGTGGAGAAGGCGTAAATGACCTTGTTCGAATCGATCAACGCGGGCGGCTCCCAGCTTCTCGGGGTGGCATGGCCCACGGTGTGGGCGGTGGTGCGCATCCTCGTGGTGTCCGTTGCCATCCTGCTGTGCGTGGCTTATCTGATCCTGTGGGAGCGTAAGCTGATCGGCTGGATGCACGTTCGTCTCGGCCCGAACCGCGTCGGCCCCGCCGGTCTGCTGCAGCCGATCGCAGACGTCTTGAAGCTGCTGCTCAAGGAAGTCATTCAGCCGTCGCAGGCAAGCCGCTGGGTCTATCTGATCGCGCCTGTGATGGTGGTGGTGCCCGCGTTCGCGGTCTGGGCGGTGATTCCGTTCCAGGCAGGCGCCGTGCTCGGCGATATCAACGCAGGCCTGCTGTACGCGATCTCGATCTCGTCGGTCGGCGTGTACGGCGTGATTCTGGCCGGCTGGGCGTCGAACTCGAAGTACGCGTTCCTCGGCGCGATGCGCGCTGCAGCACAGATGGTGTCGTACGAAGTGTCGATGGGCTTCGCACTCGTGGTCGTGATGATGACCGCGGGCACGATGAACCTGTCGGACATCGTCGGCTCGCAGATGCGCGGCATCTTCGCGAGCCACGGCATCACGTTCCTGTCGTGGAACTGGCTGCCGCTCTTGCCGGCGTTCGTCGTCTACTTCGTGTCGGGCATCGCGGAAACCAACCGCCACCCGTTCGACGTGGTGGAAGGCGAATCGGAAATCGTCGCGGGTCACATGATCGATTACTCGGGTATGGCGTTCGCGCTGTTCTTCCTCGCCGAATACATCAACATGATCGTGATCTCGGCGCTTGCTTCGATCCTGTTCCTGGGCGGCTGGAGTGCTCCGTTCGAGTTCCTGTCGTTCATCCCGGGCATCTTCTGGCTGGTCCTCAAGGTCTTCTTCCTGCTGTCGGTCTTCATCTGGGTGCGCGCGACATTCCCGCGTTACCGCTATGACCAGATCATGCGTCTGGGCTGGAAGATTTTCCTGCCGGTAACCGTGATCTGGGTGATCGTGGTCGGCCTCTGGATCATGTCGCCGTTGAATATCTGGAATTAAGGGGGCGGACGAACCATGACCGCAATCCAAAACTTCTTCAAGACCTTCTTTCTGACCGAGCTGCTCAAGGGCCTCGCGCTGACGGGACGCTATACGTTCCAGCGCAAGATCACCGTGCAGTTCCCGGAAGAGAAGACTCCGATTTCCCCGCGCTTCCGTGGCCTGCATGCACTGCGCCGCTACGAGAACGGCGAAGAGCGCTGCATCGCGTGCAAGCTGTGCGAAGCCGTGTGCCCGGCGCTCGCGATCACGATCGAATCGGAAACGCGCGCGGACAACACGCGCCGCACGACGCGCTACGACATCGACCTGACCAAGTGCATCTTCTGTGGCTTCTGCGAAGAGAGCTGCCCGGTCGATTCGATCGTCGAAACGCACATCCTCGAATATCACGGCGAAAAGCGCGGCGACCTGTACTTCACGAAGGACATGCTGCTCGCAGTCGGCGACCGCTACGAAGCGGAGATCGCTGCTAACAAGGCAGCCGACGCACCCTATCGTTGATAGGTTAGCCACGAGTTGAATCCCGCGCGTATCTGCCAGGCATAAGAACGCGCGGAACTGCCAGACCGCTCTGGCGCTGCGTCACGCAAAGCAACACAATGCAGAAGACGACGCGCGCCAAAGCACCAAGCCTGACGATGGCCTAACGATGAATCGGTAATCATGGACTTCACGACCGTACTGTTCTACATCTTCGCGTTACTCCTGACGGTGTCAGGGCTGAAGGTGATCACTTCGCGCAACCCGGTGTCGTCCGCGTTGTTCCTCGTGCTCGCGTTCTTCAACGCGGCCGCGATCTGGATGCTGCTGCAGGCGGAATTCCTCGCGATCCTGCTGGTGCTGGTGTATGTCGGCGCGGTGATGGTGCTGTTCCTGTTCGTCGTGATGATGCTGGACATCAATCTCGACGTGCTGCGCCGCGACTTCAAGCGCTTCGTGCCGATGGCGACGGTGGTCGGCGCGATCATCGTGATCGAGACGGCGCTGATCCTGTGGCATGGCTACGGCGCGACGGTTCAGCCCGTGCGCGACACGACGGCTGCCGTCGCCGGCGCCGCCGACTGGTCGAACACGCGCCTGATCGGCAAGATCATTTACACCGACTACATCTTCGCGTTCGAAGTGGCGGGCCTCGTGCTGCTGGTCGCGATCATCGCGGCGATTGCGCTGACCACGCGTCATGGCAAGGACAGCAAGCGCCAGCGCGTGTCGGATCAGGTGAAGGTGCGTGCGCAAGACCGCGTGCGCGTGGTCAAGATGGCCGCGGAGATCGAACGTCCGGCTGAACCTGAAACCGTTGCTGGCGACGCAGACGCCGCCAAGAAAAGCTGACGTCAGGAGGAGAAAAACATGTTGTCCCTTGCCCATTACCTCGTGCTCGGCGCGATCCTGTTCGCGATCAGCATCGTCGGCATTTTCCTGAACCGTCGCAACGTCATCATCATCCTGATGGCAATTGAACTGATGCTGCTGGCGGTCAACACGAACTTCGTCGCGTTCTCGCATTATCTCGGCGATGTGCATGGCCAGATCTTCGTTTTCTTCGTGCTGACGGTGGCAGCGGCGGAAGCGGCGATCGGTCTTGCGATTCTGGTGACCCTGTTCCGTAGCCTCGACACGATCAATGTCGAGGATCTCGATCAGCTCAAAGGTTAACTTCAGGCACAGGCTCTTATGTCAACGACACTCAATGAAAACCTGTTGCTGGCGGTTGCGCTTGCACCGCTGGCCGGCTCGCTGATTGCGGGGCTCTTCGGCAAGACGGTAGGGCGCAAGGGTGCCCATTCGGTCACGATCCTCGGCGTCGCGATTTCCTTCGTGCTTTCGTGCGTCGTCTTCCTCGACGTGCTGCATGGCGCGAACTTCAACGCAACCGTCTACGAATGGATGACGGTCGGCAAGGTCAAGTTCGAAGTCGGCTTCCTCGTCGACACGCTCACGGCCATGATGATGTGCGTGGTGACCTTCGTGTCGCTGATGGTGCACATCTACACGATTGGCTACATGGCCGACGAAGAAACGGGCTACGAGCGCTTCTTCTCGTACATCTCGCTGTTCACGTTCTCGATGCTGATGCTCGTGATGAGCAACAACTTCCTGCAGCTGTTCTTCGGCTGGGAAGCGGTGGGTCTTGTCTCGTACCTGCTGATCGGCTTCTACTTCAAGCGTGAAAGCGCGATCTACGCGAACATGAAGGCGTTCATCGTCAACCGCGTGGGCGACTTCGGCTTCATTCTGGGCATCGGTTTGATCCTCGCGTACGGCGGCTCGATGAACTACGGCGACGTGTTCGCGAAGAGCCACGAACTGGCTTCGCTGAGCTTCCCGGGCACCGACTGGGGCCTGCTGACGGTCGCGTGTATCTGTCTGTTCATCGGCGCGATGGGTAAGTCGGCGCAATTCCCGCTGCACGTGTGGCTGCCCGACTCGATGGAAGGCCCGACGCCGATCTCCGCGCTGATTCACGCGGCGACCATGGTGACGGCCGGTATCTTCATGGTGACGCGCATGTCGCCGCTGTTCGAACTGTCGGACTCGGCACTGTCGTTCATCACGGTGATCGGCGCGATCACGGCGCTGTTCATGGGCTTCCTCGGCATCGTGCAGAACGACATCAAGCGTGTCGTCGCTTACTCGACGCTGTCGCAGCTTGGCTACATGACGGTCGCGCTCGGCGTGTCGGCGTACCCGGTCGCTGTGTTCCACCTGATGACGCACGCGTTCTTCAAGGCGCTGCTGTTCCTCGGCGCGGGTTCCGTGATCATCGGCATGCACCACGATCAGGACATGCGCAACATGGGCGGTCTGCGCAAGTACATGCCCATTACGTGGATCACGTCGCTGATCGGTTCGCTCGCGCTGATCGGTACGCCGTTCTTCTCGGGCTTCTACTCGAAAGACTCGATCATCGATGCAGTGAAGCTGTCGCATCTGCCGGGTTCGGGCTTCGCGTACTTCGCGGTCGTCGCAAGCGTGTTCGTGACGGCGCTGTACTCGTTCCGCATGTACTTCCTCGTGTTCCACGGTGAAGAGCGCTTCCGCGGTCCGAAGCATCCGGAATCGCCGATGGGCGCCGAAGCGGCTGCGCACGGCCACGGTCATCACGACGATCACGGTCACGACGATCATCACGCTCACGAGCCGCATGAAACGCCGTGGGTCGTGTGGTTGCCGCTCGTGCTGCTCGCCATTCCGTCGATCGTGATCGGTGCGATCGCAATCGGCCCGATGCTGTACGGCGACTTCTTCCAGCACGGCGTGGCGTTCGACAAGGTGATCTTCATCGGCGAAAACCATCCGGCGCTGCACGAGATGGCCGAAGAATTCCAGGGCTGGGCCTCGATGGGCCTGCACGCTGCGTCGGGTCTGCCTGTGTGGCTGGCGCTGGCAGGCGTGGTGGTGTCGTGGTTCCTGTACCTGAAGCGTCCGGATCTGCCGGCCGTGATCAAGCGTGGTTTCGGTCCCATCTACACGCTGCTGGATAACAAGTACTACATGGACAAGATCAACGAAGTCGTCTTCGCGCGCGGCGCAGTGGCCATTGGCCGCGGCCTGTGGAAAGAGGGCGATGTCGTGGTCATCGACGGCATTGTCAACGGAAGCGCGCGCTTCATTGGCTGGTTTGCGAGCGTGATCCGCTTCCTGCAATCGGGTTACATCTACCACTACGCATTCGCCATGATCATCGGCATGCTGGGGCTCCTGACCTTGTTTGTAACGCTCGGCGGAAAATAAAAAACAGGCTGGAGACACTTCTCATGCACACGACGTTTCCGATTCTGAGTATCGCGATCTGGATGCCGATTGTTTTCGGCCTGGTGGTTCTTGCCATCGGTTCAGATCGCAATCCCGGTCCGGCGCGGTGGGTTGCGCTGATCGGGTCGGTGTTGAGTTTCATCGTGACGATTCCGTTGATGACGGATTTCGATACGAGTACGGCAGCATTGCAGTTCGAAGAAAAGGCAAACTGGATCGAGCGTTTCAACATTACGTACCACCTCGGCATCGACGGTATCTCGATGTGGTTCGTCGTGCTGACGGCGCTGATTACGGTGATCGTTGTGATCGCCGCATGGGAAGTGATCACGAAGAACGTCGCGCAATATCTGGCGGCCTTCCTCATCCTGTCGGGCATCATGGTCGGCGTGTTTTCCGCAGCCGACGGCATGCTGTTCTATGTGTTTTTTGAAGCGACGCTGATTCCGATGTACATCATCATCGGCGTGTGGGGCGGGGCGAACCGTGTGTACGCGGCGTTCAAGTTCTTCCTCTACACGCTGATGGGCTCGCTGCTGATGCTGGTCGGCTTGCTGTACCTGTACACGCAGACAGGCACGTTCGATCTCGCCGCATGGCACGCCGCGAAGCTGTCGATGACGCCGCAGGTGCTGCTATTCATAGCCTTCTTCCTTGCGTTCGCCGTCAAGGTGCCGATGTGGCCCGTCCACACGTGGCTGCCCGACGCGCACGTGGAAGCACCGACGGGCGGCTCGGTCGTGCTGGCCGCGATCATGCTGAAGCTGGGCGCATACGGTTTCCTGCGCTTCTCGCTGCCTATCGCACCGGACGCGAGCCATTTCCTCGCGCCCGTCGTGATCACACTGTCGCTGATCGCCGTGGTCTACATCGGTCTCGTCGCGATGGTGCAGGCGGACATGAAGAAGCTGGTCGCGTATTCGTCGATCGCTCACATGGGCTTCGTCACGCTCGGCTTCTTCATCTTCAACCAGCTCGGCACCGAAGGCGCGATCGTGCAGATGATCTCGCACGGTTTCGTGTCGGGCGCGATGTTCCTTTGCATCGGTGTGCTGTATGACCGTATGCACTCGCGTCAGATCGCCGATTACGGCGGCGTCGTCAACACGATGCCGAAGTTCGCGGCGCTCGTGATGCTGTTCTCGATGGCGAACTGCGGCCTGCCGGGCACGTCCGGTTTCGTCGGCGAGTTCATGGTGATTCTGGCCGCTGTCCAGTACAACTTCTGGATTGCGTTCGGTGCGGCCGTCACGCTGATTCTCGGCGCGGCCTATACGTTGTGGATGTACAAGCGCGTGTATTTCGGCGCGGTTGTGAACGACCACGTGAAGAGCCTCGTCGATATCAACCGCCGCGAGTTCTTCATGCTGGGCGTGCTCGCGCTGTTGACGCTGTACATGGGCATCTATCCGAAGCCCTTTACCGAAGTAATGCACGTGTCGGTGGAAAACCTCCTGTCCCACGTTGCGCAGTCGAAGCTGCCGCTGTCGCAGTAATGCGAAGCGTAGGAATTTAAAGATCATGCAAAACGCACCTATGACCGCCTTGTTACCCGACGCGCTAGTGATGGCCGCTATCGTCGTTGCGTGGCTCAACGACACGTTTGCCGGACCTGAGAGCCGCCGCACGACGTATTTCATCGCGCTGATTTCCACGGTGGTGGCCGGCGTCTGGTACGCCATCGACGCCTTCGCACCGGGCGCCGGGCCGCAATACTACTTCTCGCGCATGTACGTGGTCGATCCGTTCGCCAACGTGATGAAGGCGGTGGTGTCGCTGGGTTACGCGGTGTCGATCGTCTACTCGCGCAAGTATCTGGAAGACCGCGGGCTGTTCGAAGGCAATTTCTTCCTGCTCGGCATGTTCTCGCTGCTCGGCCAGATCGTGATGATCTCGGGCAACAACTTCCTGACGCTGTACCTCGGTCTGGAACTGATGTCGCTGTCGCTTTACGCCGCGATTGCACTGCGCCGTGAAAACGCGCCGTCCAACGAAGCCGCGATGAAGTACTACGTGCTGGGCGCGCTGGCTTCGGGCTTCCTGCTGTACGGCATCTCGATGCTTTATGGCGCGACGGGCTCGCTCGAACTGAACGAAGTGCTGAAGGCGGTTGCATCGGGTCATATCAACGACGTCGTGCTGCTGTTCGGCGTGATCTTCATCGTTGCGGGTATCGCGTTCAAGATGGGTGCGGTGCCGTTCCACATGTGGGTGCCTGACGTTTATCAGGGCGCACCGACGGCAATGACGCTGATCGTCGGCGGCGGTCCGAAGGTGGCGGCTTTCGCGTGGGGTCTGCGCTTCCTGGTGATGGGCCTGCTGCCGCTCGCGGTAGACTGGCAGGAGATGCTGGTCATCCTCGCGGCGCTGTCGCTGATCGTCGGCAACATCACGGGTATCGTCCAGCGCAACGTCAAGCGGATGCTTGCGTACTCGGCGATCTCGAACATGGGCTTCGTGCTGCTCGGCCTGCTGGCCGGCGTGGTCGACGGCAAGATGAGCTCGGCTGCGAGCGCATACGGCTCGGCAATGTTCTACAGCATCGTCTATCTAGTGACGACGCTCGGTTCGTTCGGCGTGGTGATGCTGCTTGCTCGCCGTGACTTCGAAGCCGAGACGCTCGACGACTTCAAGGGCCTCAACCAGCGCAGCCCGGTGTTCGCGTTCGTGATGATGGTGATGATGTTCTCGCTCGCGGGCATTCCGCCGGCTGTCGGCTTCTACGCGAAGCTCGCCGTGCTGGAAGCGACGATGAACGCCGGTCTGACGTGGCTTGCCGTACTCGCCGTGATCACATCGCTGTTCGGCGCGTTCTATTACCTGCGCATCGTCAAGCTGATGTACTTCGACGACCCCGTCGACACGACCCCGATTACCGGCGACACCTGCAAGCGCACGCTGCTCGCGCTCAACGGCGTGGCCGTGCTGGTGCTCGGTATCGTTCCGGGTCCGCTGATGTCGCTCTGCCTGAACGCTATTTCGCATACGCTGCCGTTCCCGCTGTAATGTCGGCGGCGGGGTGGTTCATCGTGCTGTTGGCGCTCGTCGGCGCCAACCTGCCGTTCCTGAATCAGCGCGTGTTTGGATTCGTGCCGCTCAAGGCCGCGAGGAAAAGCGCGTGGATCAGGATCGGCGAACTGATCGTGCTGTATTTCATTGTCGGCGCGCTCGGCTTCATGCTCGAGGCGCGCGCCGGTAACCGCTTCGAGCAAGGCTGGCAGTTCTACGCGATCACTTTCAGCCTGTTCATCGTTTTCGCCTTCCCGGGCTTCACGTTTCAATATCTCGTCAAGCGGCGCTGACGGTTTCGGCCGTCGCGCTTCTGGCTGAAAAGAGGTCGCACATGGCAGAACTTCCCGATCACGACGCTGCGCTCGTCGAAACCTGCGTCAAGAGCGAACTGGCTTATCAAGGGCCGTTCATGACCGTCAAGTGCGATACCGTGCGCTTGCCCGACGGCAAACAGGCGACGCGTGAGTACGTGCAGCATCCCGGCGCCGTGATGGTGATCCCGCTTTTCGACGACGGCCGCGTGCTGATGGAAAGCCAGTATCGCTACGCGATGGGCAAGGTCATGTATGAGTATCCGGCCGGCAAGCTCGATCCGAACGAAGACCCGCTTGCCTGTGCCAAGCGGGAGCTGCTAGAAGAAACAGGCTACACCGCGCGCGAGTACATCTACCTGACGCGTGTGCACCCGATCATTTCGTACTCGACGGAATTCATCGATATTTACGTCGCGCGAGGCCTGACGGCAGGGGAGCGCAAGCTCGACGATGGCGAGTTCCTGGAAACGTTCATCGCCAAGGTGTCGGACGTGTCCGAATGGATCCGTACGGGGCAGCTGAGCGACGTGAAGACGATCATCGGCACGTTCTGGCTGGAGAAGCTGCTGTCGGGCGCGTGGCCGGAGAATGCGCCCGCGGTGGGCTGAAGCAGAAAGCGCAAGGCATCAATACGAAAACGGCAGCTTCGCGCTGCCGTTTTCCATTTCTGGCGACGCCCGTCTGGCGGCCAGCCGTCCAGACGAGCGTCGGCGCGTCCTGCGCCAACGCGCTAGAATGGCTGATTCCCGTTCGGTGCCGCGCCGCGCATGCGGCCAATCAGCAAAAGCATTTTTACGAACGACCGTTCACAAATCTCAATTTTGCGCTAAACTCGTACGCAAGCCCTGATTCCACATGAAGGTCCTCGATCTACAGTGTCCGCACGATCATCGGTTCGAAGGCTGGTTTGCTTCCGCCGATGACTTCGAATCGCAGTTGTCCCGCAAGCTGGTCGCATGTCCCATTTGCGGGGCGACGGAAGTGAGCCGTTTGCCATCGGCGCCGCGCCTGAATCTGTCGGGTGCAACGAGCGCGTCGAAGGACAAGGCGGCGGACGTTGGTGAGTTGCAGGCGCACGTGATGCGCGCACTGCGCGAGGTGCTGGAAAAGACGGAGAACGTGGGCGACCGCTTCGCCGAGGAAGCGCGGCGCATTCACTACAACGAAGCGCCCGCTCGCAGCATCCGTGGCGTCACGACGCCGGAAGATGCGCGTGCCCTCGTCGAGGAAGGCATCGATGTGATGCCGCTGCCTGTGCCCGCCGCACTGAAAGAGCCGCTGCAATAGCCATCGCTTGCAGTGCTCCTGGCGGCGCAAGGCCGCGGCCAGGAGACACTGCGCATGGATCTGAACTATTCCCCCGCCGACGACGCGTTCCGCGCCGACGTCCGCGCCTGGCTCGAAGCGAATCTGCCTGACGAGCTGCGCGACAAAGTCCTCAATCACAAACGTCTGAATCGCGACGACTACGCGAACTGGCACAAGCTGCTCGGCAAGCGCGGCTGGTCGGCGCCTGCGTGGCCGCAGCAATACGGCGGCCCGGACTGGGACGCGACACAGCGACATATCTGGGACGAAGAGTGCGCGCGGCTCGGTGCGCCGACGGTGCTGCCGTTCGGGGTGTCGATGGTCGCGCCCGTGCTAATGAAGTACGGCAGCGAAGCGCAGAAGCGCCACTACTTGCCGCGCATTCTCGACGGCACGGACTGGTGGTGCCAGGGCTATTCGGAGCCAGGCTCAGGCTCGGATCTGGCGTCGCTGCGCACGCGTGCCGAACGCGTCGGAGATCACTACGTCGTCAACGGACAGAAGACCTGGACCACGCTCGGCCAGCACGCCGACATGATGTTCTGCCTCGTGCGCACCGACAGCGGCGCCAAGAAGCAGGAGGGCATCTCGTTTCTGCTGATCGACATGAAGACGCCGGGCATCACCGTGCGCCCCATCATCACGCTCGACGAAGATCACGAAGTCAATGAAGTGTTCTTCGAAGACGTAAAAGTGCCGGTCGAAAATCTGGTCGGTGATGAGAACCGCGGCTGGACGTACGCGAAGTATCTGCTCGGCCACGAGCGCACGGGTATCGCGCGCGTCGGGCAGTCGAAGCGTGAACTCGAATTCCTCAAGCGGCTCGCGTTGAACCAGAAGAAGAGCGGCAAACCGTTGCTGCTCGATCCGCTGTTCGCGGCGAAGGTCGCGAGCCTCGAAATCGAATTGATGGCGCTTGAAGTGACCGTGCAGCGCGTGGTCGCGAACGAAGCGGGCGGGCGCGGTCCTGGCCCGGAAGCGTCGATGCTGAAAATCAAGGGCACGGAAGTGCAGCAAGGTTTGACGGAGCTGATGTTCGAAGCGGTCGGACCGCTCGCCGCACCGTTCGATGTGCCGTTCCTCGAAGGCGAACGCGCACACAGCATTGCCGGCGACGACGATGCCGCGCCGCTGGCCGCGTACTACTTCAATTATCGGAAGACGTCGATCTACGGCGGCTCGAACGAAATTCAAAAGAACATCATCGCGCAGATGATTCTCGGACTGTGAGGAGCGGCGCATGAACTTCAATTTCACCGACGAACAACAGCAATTCGCCGACGCGCTGCGCCGTTATCTCGACAAGCAGTACGGTTTTGAGGCGCGGCAGGCGATCGTGCGTACGGAAGCGGGCGTATCGAACGAACATTGGTCCGCGTTCGCCGAACTGGGTCTGACCGCGTTGCCTGTGCCGGAAGCGCAGGGCGGCTTCGACGGCGGCACGGTCGACTTGCTGGTCGTAATGCAGGAACTGGGGCGCGCGCTCGTCATCGAGCCGTACTGGGCGACGGCCGTCGGCATCGAAGCATTGAAGCTGTCCGGCACGGGCGAGGGCGACGACGCCGCGCTGCTCGAACGCGCAGCGCAAGGCGAGATCAAGCTGGCGGTTGCGTTTCATGAGCCGACCGCGCGCTACGACCTGTTTTCGCTCGACACGACGGCGACGCGCACGGGCGATGGCTTCGCATTGAGCGGCACGAAGTCGGTCGTGCAGCACGGTGCGCAGGCCGACTACTGGATCGTGCCTGCACGACTCGATGGTGAGATCGCATTGTTCGTCGTCGCGCGCGATTCGGCTCATGTTCAGATCACCGACTACCGCACGATCGACGGCCAGCGCGCTGCGACGCTCGTGTTTAACGCGACGCCTGCGCGCAAGCTCGCTGGCAGTCACGCGGGCGCGGCCGCGCTGGAGCACATCGCCGATTACGGCACGGTGTTGCTTTGCGCGGAGGCCATCGGTGCGCTCGACGCGCTGAATCACGCGACAGTCGAATACACGAAGACGCGTCAGCAATTCGGCGTGCCGATCGCGCGCTTCCAGGCGCTTCAGCATCGGATGGTCGAGATGCTGATTCATGCGGAGCAGGCGCGTTCGGCGACGTATCTCGCCGCCGTGCGCTACGCCAGCGACGACGTTGACGAGCGTCGCCGCGCGGTATCGGCGGCGAAGGTGCGCGTGGGTCAGGCCGCGCGCTTTGTCGGTCAGCAGGCGGTGCAATTGCATGGCGGCATGGGCGTGACGAACGAAGTCGCCGCTGCGCATCTGTTCAAGCGTCTTGCCATCATCGAAACCACGCTTGGCGATGTCGATCATCATCTGGCGCGCTTCACCGCGCTGCCGCGCTTTGCGACGGCTGATGCCTGAGCGCCACGAACACGAGCAAACGAGGTCAACAATGGGTTTGAGCTACGAGGACATGGAAGTCGGCAAGTCGTATGAAGTCGGCTCGCACACCTTCACGCGCGACGAGATCGTCCGCTTTGCGGAGCAGTTCGATCCGCAGCCGTTTCACGTCAGCGATGCGGGCGCGGCGGCGTCGCCGTACGGCACGCTGATCGCAAGCGGCTGGCACACGTGTTCGGTGATGATGGGCATGCTGGTGCGCAACGTGCTGGCGGGTTCGACGTCGATGGGTTCGCCCGGTATCGACGATCTGCGCTGGTTGAAGCCGGTACGCGTCGGCGACACGATTCGCATGATGAACAGCGTGCTCGACAAGCGCGTGTCGGCGAGCAAGCCGGATCGCGGCATCGTATCGACGGAATGGCAGGGCTTCAATCAGGACGGCGAACTCGTGATCACCGTGCGTTCGAAGGCGATTTTCGGGTTGCGCAATCCCGGAGCCTCGGCATGACGCCGGATCTGGCGCTCGGTTCGGCCGACAACGTGCGTGCGCTCGTCGGGCAGCTGCCGCGCGTGAGCGATTGGGTCGAGGTCGATCAGGCGAGTGTCGACCGCTTTGCTGTCGCGACGGGCGATCATCAATGGATTCATGTCGATCCGGAGCGCGCAAAGCGTGAGTCGCCGTTTGGCGGGCCGGTTGCCCATGGCTTTCTCACGCTGTCGCTGATACCTGCGTTGCTGGTCGATACGTTTCGTTTCGAGCAGCGTATGGGCGTCAATTACGGGCTCAATCGTGTGCGTTTTACGGCACCTGTGCCGGTGGGTTCGCGGTTGCGCGCGAGTTTTGTTGTTGCGGGTGTGACGGATGTCGAAGAGGGCGGTGTGCAGATTGCGTGGAATGTGACGCTTGAGCGGGAAGGGAGTGAGCGTCCTGTGTGTGTCGCGGAGTTTATTACGCGGCACTATTTTTAGCTCCGCTCGCGCGGCGCGATGTTCGGTGTTTTGCTTTTGCTTTCGCTGGCATCCGCGTGATGTATCTGGTTTGCTAGCGTTGCCCCTGTGCGGGGCGGCACCTACTTTTCTTTGCCGCGGCAAAGAAAAGTAGGCAAAAGAAAGCCGCTAAACACCGCCAGTTCTTGTCTCCGCCTGAGGGCCCCCAACCGTTCCTCCGCTTCACACGGCGTTCTGCCATTCGATGCCGGTTGCCAGCACCTTGAATCGGCGCCTCACCCACTTCACACTCCCGCGTCGGTACACACGTAGTCAAATTGCCCACGTTCTATAGCGGCAAACTGTGTGTCGGCTTTCGCGCCGCACACGCATCACTCCGGACTGGAAAACACGATCGGTGTCGTAAGAGCGCCGAGGTGTGAAGCACTACGACCTACACACAGTTTGCCACCTGGGCGGCATCAACCATTCGCTGCCGCTGGCTGCGCTACGGGTAATTGAAGCGGGTGAGGCGCCTGTTCGAGGCGCTGGCAACGGGCATTGAATGGCAGAACGCCGTGTGAAGCGGAGGAACGGTTGGGGGCCCTCAGGCGGTGGTCAAGAGCGGGCGGTGTTAGCCCGCTTTCTTTGCTTACTTTCTTTGCGGCGGCAAAGAAAGTAAGTGCCGCCCCGCACAGGGGCGACGCATGAACAAGGCAAAACAAAACGCGGATGCCAGCGCAAAGCCATAAAAACCAAAACCAAAACCAAACCAAAACCAAAACCAAAACCAAAACCAAACCCAAAACCAAAACCAAACCAGAACCGCAAAACCATCACCCGGAATACTTCCCAAGCTCAATCTTGGCAATAGCATTCCGATGCACCTCATCTGGCCCATCAGCAAACCGTAGCCACCGCGAGGTGGTATAGGCATACGCCAAAGGAAAATCATCACTCATACCTGCCGCGCCATGCACCTGAATGGCCCAGTCAATCACCTGACACGCCATGTTAGGCGCCACAACCTTGATCATCGCAATCTCACCGCGCGCGCCTTTATTTCCAACGGTATCCATCATATAAGCCGTCTTCAACGTCAGCAGTCGCGCCTGCTCGATCAGACATCTAGCCTCGGCAATCCGCTCCTGCGTCACGCCTTGCGCCGCAATCGGCTTGCCAAACGCCACACGCTGCAACGCACGCCTGGCCATCAACTCGAGCGCACGTTCAGCAAGCCCAATCAACCGCATGCAATGGTGAATGCGCCCTGGCCCAAGCCGTCCTTGCGCAATCTCGAAGCCGCGCCCCTCGCCAAGCAGCATGTTGGTAACGGGCACGCGCACGTTGTCGAGCGTGATTTCCATATGTCCATGCGGCGCATCGTCGTAACCAAACACTGTCAGCGGACGATGCACGGTAATACCCGTCGCGTCGGCCGGCACGAGAATCATCGATTGCTGCGCGTGACGCGGCGCGTCCGGGTCCGTCTTACCCATCACGATGAAAAGCTTGCAGCGCGGATCACCCGCACCCGACGACCACCACTTGTGTCCGTTGATCACATACGTGTCACCATCGCGCACGATGCTCGTCTGAATGTTGGTCGCATCCGATGACGCCACTTCCGGCTCCGTCATCAGAAACGCCGAGCGAATCTGTCCCTGCAACAGCGGCTCCAGCCATTCGCGACGATTCTCTTCGCTGCCATAGCGCTCGATCGTCTCCATGTTGCCGGTGTCGGGCGCGTTGCAGTTGAACACTTCCGGCGACCATGGCACGCGGCCCATGATCTCGCACAGCGGCGCGTATTCGAGGTTCGTCAGCCCCGCGCCACGCTCGGAGTCGGGCAGGAACAGGTTCCATAGGCCGGCATCGCGTGCCTGCTGCTTCAGGCTTTCAATCAGTTCCGTCGGCACCCACGCATTGCCCGCCTGTCGGTTGCGTGTGACTTCGGCGGCATAGGCCTGCTCGTTCGGATAGATGTGTTCGTCGAAAAACGCGAGCAGCTTGTCGCGCAACGCCTGAACCTTCGGTGTGTAGTCGAAATTCATCTTGGCCTCGTGGATGACGTTGAATCCGGTCTACAGATGGAGCCACATCAGCGCCGACAGTTCCTTAGCGCGCTTTCTGCGCATAGCGCCAGGCAAGTTCGGCCATCGGTCGTGCGCGCCGTCCTGCGTCCGCCGCCTGTTCGCTCGACGCCGTACCGTCCACCACGCGTTTCATGATTCCCTGCAAAATCGCAGCGATGCGGAACATGTTGTACGCGAGATAGAAGTTCCAGTCGCCGGGAATCGTGAGTCCGGTGCGCTCGCAATAACGTCGCACATACTGTGCCTCGTCGGGAATGCCAAGTGCGTTCCAGTCGAGGCCCGCAATGCCGCGAAATTGCGCGGGATCGACGTGCCACGCCATGCAGTGATACGCGAAGTCGGCGAGCGGATCGCCGAGCGTCGACAGTTCCCAGTCGAGCACGGCAAGCACGCGCGGCTCGTGAGGATCGAAGATCAGATTGTCGAGCCGGTAATCGCCGTGCACGATGGTTGCGCGTGCATCCGTTTCGATGGGCATATGTTGCGGCAACCAATCGATCAGCCGATGCATCGCATCGATCGGCTCGGTCTCCGACGCCTGATACTGCTTGCTCCATCTCCCGATCTGCCGCGCAAAATAGTTGCCGGGCTTGCCGTAATCCGCGAGCCCAACGGCTTCGGCATCGACGCTATGCAACGCAGCAATCACGCGATTCATCTCGTCGTAAATCGCGCCGCGCTGTGCAGGCGACATGCCCGGGAGCGACGGATCCCATAACACGCGGCCCTGCACAAATTCCATGACGTAGAACGCACGGCCGATCACGCTTTCGTCCTCGCACAGCGCGAGCATCTTCGCGACGGGCACATCCGTGTCGCGCAACGCATGCATCACGCGGTACTCGCGCTCGATCGCATGCGCCGACGGCAGCAGTTTCGCGGACGGGCCGGGCTTCGCGCGCATCACGTAAGCGCGCGTCGGTGTGATCAGCTTGAAGGTGGGATTCGACTGGCCGCCCGCGAACTGTTCGAGCGTCAACGGTCCAGCAAACTCTTCGACATGTTGTGCGAGCCACGCAGAAAGCGCGTCGACATCGATGCGTTGTCGCTCGCTGACGGGCCGCGTGCCTTCGAATGCGGAGTAGTCGGTCGGTGTCGCGTCTTGCGGCATGTCTCCTCCGTTGGAAAATCTGTCTGCTAGCTGCGCCTTGTTTGAATGAACTGCGCGTAAAGCATTTCCATCGTCGTATTGCGCACGTCGCGATGCAGCGGCGAAGGCGGCGAATGATTGATCATCCGCACGACCCAGTCGCGCGGTGCCGTGCCAATATCGAGCGCGTTGATGCAACCGGTCGATTGCGCGAGGTGGCCAAAGAACGTCCGTCCACCCGCCGTGATCGCGTGCGACAGGATCGCGCGATTGACGCCACCGTGCAGCACGAGCAGTGCCACGTCCCACGATGTGTCGGCACGCAGCGCATCGAGCGCGGGCAGCACACGGTCGAACAGTTCGCCGATCGTCTCGCCGCCAAGAAACTTCACGTCTTCCGCGACGATGCCTTCGAACGCGCCGAGAAAAGCGGCTTCGAGATCTGCGGCGGGAATCGAGCCGGGTTTGCCGCCGCGTATCTCTTCCCATGCGGGTTCGATGTCGATCGTAGTCTGAGCGCTCATTTGTGCGAGCACACGCTGCGCGGTTTCGACCGTACGCGGCAGGCCGCTCGCGATCACACGATCGAAGCGCACATTCTGTTCGGCAAACGCGCGTCCTGCGGCGTCCGCCTGCGCGCGCCCGTTCTCATTGAGCGGCACGCGCTCCGGGTCGATCGTGCTGCCCGACGCATCGAAGTACGTGACGTCGCCGTGCCGCATCAGATAGATACGGCGGCGCTTCGGCAACTGATAACCCGTTGGCGTGCTCATTTGTAATGGGGTGCGCGCTTTTCGAGGAATGCGGTAATGCCTTCGAGCCCGTCGCGATGATGCAGCGACGCGACGAAGCTGTCGCGCTCGGCAACGAGATGCTCGGGCAGCGATTGTTCGCCGGCAGCCGCGACCAGACCTTTGATGCGCGCCTTCGCGTTCGGCGAAATCTTGCCGAGATCGTCGGCCCAGGCAACAGCCGTATCGCGCGCGGCGCCGGGCTTCGCGAGGCGGTTCACGACGCCGAGTTCATGCAGACGCGTCGCGCCGATCGGCTTGCCTTCGAGCAGCACTTCCGTCGCGATCTGACGCGGCAACGCGCGTGCGAGGAACCACGAGCCACCGCCATCCGGCGTGAGGCCGACGCGTGCGTACGACATCACGAATTTCGCGTCGTCGGCGGCGACGATCAGGTCGCATGCCAGCGCCAGCGAAAACCCGGCGCCCGCCGCGGCGCCGTCGACGGCCGCGATCACCGGTTTCGACGACGCCTGCAATGCCGCGATCCACTCGCCGAGCAGATCGATGCTTTGCGCCTGCACAGAAGGATCTTTCGCGCGGTTTTCGAGCAGACGGTTCAGATTGCCGCCTGCACAGAAAAAGTTATCCGCACCCGTGATGACGACGGCGCCGATCGACGCATCGCGCTCAGCCGTGTTCATCGCTTCGATGCCGGCAGCGTACATGTCCGGGTGCATCGCGTTGCGCGCGCCGGGGTTGGAGAGCGTCAGCACGAGCGTCGATTCGCTTTCGGCTGGGCGTGAGGCGAGCAGTTCGGCGGCCATTTATGCGGTCTCCTTTGCGTTGTTTTGATCGGCGATGTCGGCTTGCGTGAGCGGCATGCCGAGTTGTGCACGGCGCGCGAGCCACGGCGATGGCCGGTAACGCGGATCGCCGAGCACGCTGAACATGTTGCGCAGAATGGTCAGGATAGTCTGCGCGCCGAGTGCGTCGCCAAGTGCGAGCGGCCCGCGCGGATAGCCGAGCCCAAGCGTCACGGCGAGATCGATATCCGACGGCGACGCAATCTGGCGCTGCGCAATATCGCAACCGATGTTGACGATCGTCGCCACCACGCGCTGCGCGACGAAGCCCGTCGAATCGCGGATCACGGTGACGGGCACACCGTCGTGAGCGAAGAGGGCATGCGCGGCATCGCGCGCGGCGCGCGTGGTCGCGGGCGTGGTCATCAGCGTGCGGCGTTTTGCGTCGGCGAGCGGGACGAGGGTATCGATTGCGACGACGCGGCTTGCGTCGAGGTTTTCATCGACAGCCGCTGTCGTTGCGTCGAAGCCGAGCGGCGTCACGACGATCAGCGAATCGGCAGCGGGCGTTGCGCCTTCGTCTACAGCCACGCCGGTTTTCGCGATCAGCGCGAGCACGGCGTCATGCGCGGCGGGCACACGTGCGCTTACCCAGACGCGCGTTGGCAATTGCGTCGGCGCTGGCGCTTCGGCGGGCGCCTGCTGCTTGCCGTCGACATACACATAAAAGCCTTCGCCCGCCTTGCGCCCGATCAGCCCACCCGCGAGGCGCGTACCCGTGATCGGCGACGGCGTGAAGCGCGGCTCTTCATAAAACTGGTGATAGATCGATTCCATCACGGGATGCGAGACATCGAGCGCCGTCAGATCGAGCAGTTCGAACGGACCGAGACGAAAGCCCGCCTGCTCGCGCATGATGCGGTCGATCTCGACGAAACTCGCGACGCCTTCATCCGCGACGCGCAGGCCTTCCGTATTCATCCCGCGGCCCGCGTGATTGACGATGAAGCCGGGCATGTCCTTCGCGCGCACGGGCGTGTGACCCATGCGGCGCGCGAGGTCCATCAACGCGTCCCCTGCGGCGGGATCGCTGCGCAAGCCGTCGATCACTTCGACGACTTTCATCAGCGGCACCGGGTTGAAGAAGTGATAGCCGAGCACGCGCGACGGATCGGCGCACGCGGCCGCAATCGCCGTGATGGACAGCGACGACGTGTTCGACGCGAGAATGCAGCGCTCGCTGACGACGCCTTCGAGTTCCTTGAAGAGCGCACGCTTCACGTCGAGCTTTTCGACGATCGCTTCGATGACGAGATCACAGTCCTTCAGTTCGCCGATCGCGTTTGCGCCCGTGACATTGGCGAGCGCGGCCAGCGAGCGCGAGTTGTCGAGCTTGCCTTTGCTGACCAGTTTGGAAAACGTGTCGGACAGATAATCGCGCGCTGCGCCGACGGCTGCCGTGTTCGTATCGAAGAGCCTGACCTTGAGGCCTGCGAGCGCGGCAATTTGCGCGATGCCGCGACCCATCGCGCCCGCGCCGACGACGCCGACGGTCTCGATACTGTACTGGCGAGAGGTGTTCGGTGACATGATGTGACTGACTCCATGATTATTCTAAAATAGTACGTTCGTTTCAATCTGTCGTGTGCGGGTTCAGATCTGCATCTGCAACAGATCGCGACGAATTGCGAGCGATTTTCGACAACCATCCGCAGGGAGACACCGGATGATCAAGCTGCACGGTTTTGCGCTGTCCAACTATTACAACAAAGTGAAGTTCGCGCTGCTCGAATTCGGCATTCCGTTCGAGGAAGTGCCCGTGACGTTCAGCCAGGACGAGGCGTTCCTCGAACACTCGCCGCTCGGCAAGGTGCCGTACATCGTGACAGAGCGGGGCAGCCTGTGCGAGTCGCAGGCGATCATCGAATACCTGGCGGCCGCGTTTCCCGAGAAGGCCATGTTCTCGCGCGATCCGTGGGAAGCCGCGAAAGAGCGCGAGCTGATCACGTTCGTCGACGTGCATCTCGAACTGACGGCGCGCAATCTGTACAAACAGGCGTTCTTCGGCGGCACGATCACCGACGCCACAAAAGGACGTACCGAGAAACTGCTGATTCATCACATTGGTGGATTCAGGCGGCTCGCGAAATTCACGCCGTATCTGCGCGGCGAGCAGTTCGGTATCGCGGATATCTCCGGCTTCGTGAGCCTGCCGCTCGTCGGCATGGCGACGCAGGCCATCTACGGGCGCGATTTCCTGCTCGATGTCGGCATTGACTGGAAGCCGTATGTGAAGGCGATCAATGCGCGCCCGGCCGCGCAACGGGTGACGGACGACCGCAAGGCCTACATCGAAGCGCAAAAGAAGAAGTGAACGCAGCGGAGCACGGCCGCCGCGGTGTGTCGCGCGCGATGACGAAGAACATGGGTTCATTCGCAGCATCGCGCGCGCCATCTCAGAGACGCGCCAGCCGTTCGAGCGCGGTGGCGAGCGTGTCTTCCTTCTTCGCGAAGCAGAAGCGCACGACGCCCGATTCATGCGACTCGTGATAGAACGCCGACACGGGAATCGCGGCGACACCGATCTCGCTCGTGAGCCACTGCGCGAATTCGGCTTCGGGCATGTCGCTGATGGCCGAATAATCGACGCACTGGAAGTAGGTGCCCGTGCACGGCAGCAGCTTGAAGCGTGATTGCGCGAGACCGGCGCGGAAGAAGTCACGCTTCTTCTGATAGAAGGCCGGCAGATTCACATACGGCGCCGGGTCTTGCATGTAGTGCGCGAGACCGAGCTGCATCGGCGTGTTGACCGTGAACACGTTGAACTGGTGCACCTTGCGAAATTCCGCCGTCAGCGCCGCGGGCGCGGCCACGTAGCCGACCTTCCAGCCCGTCACGTGATACGTCTTGCCGAAGCTCGACACGACGAAGCTGCGCTGCGCGAGTTCCGGATAGCGCGCAACGCTTTCGTGCGGCGCGCCGTCGTAGACCATGTGCTCGTAGACCTCATCGGACAGAATCAGCACATTCGTGCCGCGCACGATGTCTTCGAGCTTCTTCATGTCGTCCGCGCGCCAGACGGTGCCCGTCGGGTTGTGCGGCGTATTGATCAGGATCATGCGCGTTTTCGGCGTGATCGCGGCGGCGAGCTTGTCGAACGGAATCGCGTAGTCGGGCGCGTCGAGCGTGACGAACACGGGCTTGCCGCCCGCCAGTTCGATCGACGGCAGATAGCTGTCGTAGGTCGGCTCGACGACGATCACTTCGTCGCCCGGATGGACCGCGCACAGGATTGCAGTCAGAAGCGCCTGCGTCGCGCCTGCCGTTACCGTGATCTCGGTCGTGGCGTCGTAGCGGCGACTGTACAGGTTCGAGATCTTTTCGGAGATTGCCTGGCGCAGCGGCGCGACACCTGCCATCGGCGGGTACTGGTTGTGACCTTCGCGCATCGCGTTGGTCACGGCATCGACGATACGCGGATCGCAATCGAAATCCGGAAAGCCCTGACCGAGATTGACCGCGTTCTTTTCGGCGGCGAGCGCGCTCATCACGGTGAAGATCGTCGTGCCGACGCTCGGCAGACGGGACGGGAACGAAGGAGGCGTGGTGGTCATGGGCGTGGTCGTCAGATCGTGCGGTGCGTTCATGTCGCGGTCGTTGTTACCGTTGTCGTCAGGCGTGAAGCTCGATTGTAGGGAAAACGGCGCGGTGGCGTTCGTGCGCGGGCCGCGCCGGTTTGCGTCAGGCTTCTGCCGGCTCCGTGGCCGTCAGCGCACATTCGGCGACGAACGGTGCAGGCTGCGCAATCCGGAAGCCGAAATCGCGCGCGATCCGTTTTGCCATCTTCAATACCGCACGATCCTTCGATACCAGCCAGTCCGCGTGCATCGCGTAGGCAAGTTCGAGAAACTTCTGGTCGTCGCGATCCTTGCATTTGGGCAGCGCGGGCGTGTTTTCAGCGGGCGTGGGCGGCTCGACCAGCGTCGACAGACGTGCGAGCGTGGCAAGCGCTGCCGCTTTGTCGACGGCGCGTTTTTCGAACTGCGGATAATCGAGCACGAAAGTCAGCTCGGCGAGGCAGCGCGCGTCGATCAGCGCGCGCATTGCGCCGCTTTCGAGCGCGGCGAGAATGGGGCGCGTGTGCGGGTCGTCGAATACGAGAATGTCGATCCACACGTTCGAATCGAGCACGACGGCGGGCGCTGTCACGGTTGCGGGTTGGGCAACTGCAGCAGACGCATTCTGTTCGGGCAAGGCAGGGGTTTCGGGCATTCGTTACAATCTGGCTTTCGTCTTTGACCGCCAGGCACGGCGTGCCTGAAAGCCTCTATGATAATCGTTCTGTCGCCGGCCAAATCGCTCGACTACGACACTCCGCCGCACGTCAAGAAGCACACGATCCCCGATTTCGTCGATGACGCCGCCGAACTGATCGGCGATCTGCGCCGTCTGTCGCCGCATGACATCGCCTCGCTGATGGATATTTCCGACCAGCTCGCGCATCTGAATTTCCAGCGTTACGCCGACTGGTCGCCCAGGTTCGACACGTCGAACGCGAAGCAGGCGATGCTCGCGTTCAACGGCGACGTGTACGAAGGTTTCGACGCGAAGTCGCTGTCCGCATCCGATCTCGACTACGCGCAGCAGCACGTGCGCGTGCTGTCGGGCCTCTATGGTCTGCTGCGTCCGCTCGATCTGCTGCAACCGTACCGGCTCGAAATGGGCACGCGTTTCGAGAATAGCCGCGGCAAGGATCTGTACGCGTTCTGGGGCGAGCGCATCACGCAGGCGCTCAACACGCAACTGGAAAAGAAGGACGGCGCGTCGCGCGCGTTGATCAACTGCGCATCGACGGAATACTTCAAGTCGGTCAAGCCGAAGAAACTCGCTGCACCCGTCGTCACGCCCGTGTTCGAAGACTGGAAGGGCGGCCGCTACAAGATCATCAGCTTTCATGCAAAGCGCGCGCGCGGACTGATGGCGCGCTACGCGGTGGAAAACCGTTTCGATACGCCCGAGCAGCTCAAGAATTTCGACGCCGAAGGCTATGCATTCGACGCGGGTGCATCGAACGATTCCACCTACGTTTTTCGCCGGCGCATCGCGGACTGACCGCCGCGCCGAACCAGCAGGAACACCATCATGACGCTATCCATTACGAGCAATTTCGATGCAGGCGCGATCGAAGTCCTGTCCTGCGCACAAGCCGACAATATCCGCTTGCGCGTGCGTCCGGAAAGCCACGCCGACTTTGCGCAGTGGTTCTATTTCCGGCTGTCGGGCGCACGCGGCGAGCGTTGCGTGATGACCTTCGAGAACGCCGCCGACTGCGCGTTCGCCGAAGGCTGGCGCAACTATCAGGCTTGCGCGAGCTATGACCGCGTGAACTGGTTCCGCGTGCCGACTTCGTACGATGGCCGGGTGCTGACCATCGATCACACGCCCGATTTCGACCGTATCTATTACGCGTACTTCGAGCCGTATGGCGAAGAGCGTCACTCGGAATTTCTCGGCGCAGTCCAGCAGATGCCGCATGCCGCGCTGACGGAACTGGGCAAGACGGTCGAAGGCCGGCCGATGTCGCTGTTGACGCTCGGCACGCCGACCTTGCTCGAAGACGGTACATTGAAGCAGAAAAAGCGCATCTGGATTATCGCGCGTCAGCATCCGGGCGAGACGATGGCCGAATGGTTCGTCGAAGGCCTCGTGAAGCGGCTCGCGGGGTGGGGCGACTGGTCGGGCGATCCCGTCGCGCGCAAGCTCTACGATTACGCCGACTTCTTCATCGTGCCGAACATGAACCCTGACGGCAGCGTGAACGGCAATCTGCGCACGAATGCGGCGGGCGCGAACCTGAATCGCGAGTGGATGGAGCCCGACGCGGCGCGCAGCCCCGAAGTGCTGCTCGTGCGCGACGCGATTCATGCGACGGGCTGCGACCTGTTCTTCGACATTCACGGCGATGAAGCGCTGCCGTATGTGTTCGTCGCGGGCTCGGAGATGCTGCCGAGCTTTACCGAACGTCAGCGCGAGGAACAGAACGCGTTCATCGAGAACTTCAAGCGCGCGAGTCCCGATTTCCAGGACAAGTACGGTTATGAAGCGAGCAAGTATCGGCAGGATGCATTGAAGCTCGCGTCGAAGTACATCGGCAACGAGTTCGGGTGCCTGTCGCTGACGCTGGAAATGCCGTTCAAGGACAACGCCAATCTGCCCGATGAGCGTGTGGGCTGGAACGGCGAGCGCAGCGCGTCGCTTGGCGCGGCGATGCTGCAGGCGATCCTCTGGCATATGGAAACGTTCGCCTGACGCCGGTTGTCAGCGAAAACGCAAACGTATGTAAAAAAGCGAGGCCACGCGGGATGCGTGGCCTCGCTTTTTGTTTCTTGTTTGAGTCGTACGCCAGTTTTGATCAGAACGCTGGCGAGCGTGGGCGTGGCGTCAATGCTTCTTCGCAGTCGACTTCTTTGCGCTCGACTTCGTGGTGCTGCTCTTCGTCGTCACAGCCTTGCCTGAGGATTTGCTCGACTTCTTGTTGCCCGACTTGTTCGTCGTGCCTTTGGTCGATTTGCCCGAGCTCTTTTTCGAGCCCTTGCCGCTCGCGCCGTGCTTGCCCTTTACGCTATTCGATCCCGACGAAGCAGTGCTGCGTGCACGCAGCGGCGGCACGGGGTCGTTCCAGCTGAAAGCGAGCATCTGCGCGCCGACGTAGCCGCAGCGGAACTTCAGCTGCGATGCATCGCCGCCGCCTTGCGGAACGCCCAGGCCTTCGACGGTCACGATGCTGTCGACCTTGACCTTCTGCTTGCCTTCGTCGAACGAATCGTTCCAGGGCGTGACGGCCGCGTGCGCGCTATCGAATGAACTGGGTGGGAACTCGACGTGATCGAATGCCGTCGATGTGCTCGCGACAAAGTCGCCATGCGCGGCGCAATCCGCGACGAGCGGATCGGCGTGCATATCGTTGATGAACTTGCTGACGAGGTCGTTGTGCTGCCCGAGTTGATCGGCGAAAGCGGGCAGCGAGCATGCGAGCGATGCGCTCGCTACCCACACCGCTAACCGGCCGACCAACCGCGGCAATCGGCGCGGTGCGTTGGTGCGATCCATCTATCTCTGGTCAATGCTGTGATGACTTCAGGCACATAAGATGCCCGTCGACACGAAGGAGTTCAATCCTGGCACAAATATTTTGTCGTGTCGTGGTGCAGAGGCTCAACGGGCGATAGATCGGCGGATGATGCAGGGATGCGCGGATGCGCCGGGGCAGTACATCCGCCTGCTTGCTACCGATGCGATGCGAAGTGTGATCAGGTTCGTGGTCCGCCGAGCCGGTAGCGGCGCACGTCGTAAGTCGTGACCCACGCGGGCCGATAGACGGCGATCAATGCGGTCGACATGCCCGTGAACCACGACTCACCTGATGCGAGCAGAAACACACTGAACGCGTAGCCTGCAGGGATCACGGACATCGATCCGTCGGCAAGCGCGATATGCGTTGCCAACGCAACCGCCGATGCCACCGTAACGGCAATGGCCGGTGACACGAAACCCTGGCCGAAGATGAACATGAAGAGATTGCGCGGCAACCACGCGACGCTCGCACGCTGCAGCAGCGTCGAGACGCCGACTGGCACGGCGCCGAACACGAGGAAGGTGAGTGCGATGCCTTGCCATGGCGCGTCGAACACGACAGCGGCAAGACCCGTCACGATGGCCATCGCGATGAGGGCAAGCCCCCAGTCGAACAACGTGACGACGAGCGTTGCACCGAGCAGGTGAATCACCGTGCCATCTTCGAGCCATGCGTTGGTCGCCCACAGCACCGATACGGCGACGATGATGGCGAGCCACACATGCTGAAGCACGGGTTCCTGCAGGCGCCTGAACGGGTTCTTCCAGAGCGCGAGCGCGAGCAGAGCCACAGCGGCGATCCAGCCACCGACAGCGACCCACAACGGAAGCGGTGTATAGAGGAAACCCATGTCTTCATATTACTCGTTGAACGGCGAAACGTGTGAGCGGATTCCATGCCAGCGATGATTTATGTCGATTGATGGTGATTTCTTTCGACCTTTACATCGCGCCATCATCGCGCTCCGGGCGCTTGGGCCGTGTGCCATAGGGCGTTGTCGCTTCGGCTGCCATGGGCAATGCGCCGGCAGTGTCGTTGGCGGGCAACGGATAGCGGAACGTTCGCGGCTTGTGCTGGCGTAGCGGCGTGACGTTCGATGTCACGCGCGCGGGCCGCTGGATCCGGTTGTGTCCGCTGCGCAGCACTTCGAGTTGCGCAGTGAGCCAGCCGTTATAGATGGCGACGGCGGCGGCGCGGTTGGGTGCGCCCAGTTGCTGGAAGATCGTCGCCAGATGGATTTTCACGGTGCCCTCGCTGATGCCAAGCGCGCGAGCAATCATTTTATTCGTACTGCCCATGTGCACGCAGCGCATGATCTGTTCTTGTCGCGGCGAAAGGCCGCCGGCGAGGCGCGGCCGCTTTGGCGGCGCGACCAGTTCGAGCGTGCGCGCGTCGTTCAGCGGACGCATGAGCTTGCCCGTCGGCGCGGGCGCGTTGAATGAAAGCGCGCCTGCGGGAATGTAGTGGACGCCCAGCAAAACCATTTCGAGCGCGCGCACGATCACGCGCGGATCGGTCGAGCGCGGAATCACGCCAAGCACGCCTTTTTCGACGAACGCACGCACATGGCTCGGCGAACTGTCGTCGACCAGTACGGCGACGGGCAGGCCGGGGTGGTTGGCGAGCAACGCGCGCGCGTCGCCGGGCGACATCCAGAGCTCCCAGTCGATCAGGAGCAGATCTGGCTGCAGGCGGCGCAGCGTGCGCTCCACCTGCGGCCAGTCCTTTGCTTCACCAAACCGCGCCTGCCGGTCGATTTGCCTTAAGAGCGCCTTGAGTCCTTCCCTGCGCTCGGCGTCCGTGTTGAAAACTAAAAACCGCATGCATTGCCTCCTGATCGATCGGTCGTGGTGGCGCGATGCACGCGACGATCTCGTCGTCACGCAGCGATGCGCCATCGTGTCGATGATGAAAAATTCCCGATCGCGTGACGGCCTGTCCAGGCGGCATAGGACGAGTGCCATAAAAAAAGCCCCGCATTCGGCGGGGCTTGATTCAATGCAGAGAAAAGTCTGAAATGATCAGTGGAAATGCGGTTGTGCAGGCTCAGCATCTTCCGGCATTTCTGCATGAACGATCTCGCCGAGCGGATCCGCATAGAGTGGGACTCCGCAGTCGTCACAATATTCCGGCTCGAAACGGCCGGCGTGACGGCGGATATCGGTGATGCCCGTTTCTTTCAGCAAGGCGACGATGTCTTCCAGCGGACCTTCAGCCGACATCGCTTCCTGCGGTTCCTCGTCGATGCCCGGGTCGCCGTTCTCGCGACCGTAGAGCGGCCACACGACGCCATAGATCACTTCGTTGCTGCCGCGGCGCGTGAAGCCGATCCGGTATTCGTCGATGCGTCGCTCGCCGAAGCCAGCGACGACCGCGCGCAGTTCGTCGGGCGTCGCACCGATTGTGTCGAACAGATAGCGCACTGCCGTGCGAACGGTGTGCGGGCGCACGCGCTCGTCCGCGTCGCGGCAGGCCGAGTAGTAGGCGTCCGGCAGCAGGCATTCGAACTCGCAGCCGGGCAGCACGACAGCCAGATTGGCGCCGCCTTGCGTCGCCCACTGTTCGAGGCATTGACTGCGCTCGATGCGCGAGCCGTGCTCTTCTTCCTGCCAGCGGAATACGGGCGCGCCGACGGGTGCGGCAACGACCGCCAGCAGAAAGCGCGGGTCGGCCAGAATAGGCGACGTTTCCGGTAGTTCGCCGAAGTTGATCTTCGCGTTGACGCCGCCGACGGCCGCCTGCGCGAGTTGCTGCGCGAGGCGCCACGTTTCGACGTGGTGACGCGGCAACTGGTCGATGCTATACATAAAGGGCGCCATCGCGACACGGGTGTCGGCGGCCAGCACGTGAGCCTGCAGGTGCGCGCGCAACGCGTCGGACGCGTCGCCTTTGAGCGCGCCCGACGGAATCACATAGCGCGTCCAGGCCAGCACGGGCGCGGCGATCAGCAGCGCTTCGTACTGAACGCCGTCGTGCTCGAGAATCAGCGACTCGCTATGCGTTTCGGCCATGTCTGCCAGCGCGCCGTATGCATCAGGATGATTCTGCTGCAGATGGTCGAGCGCGGCGTCGAGCGTCGTCTGATTGCCGTTGCGGACTATTTTCGCGAGCAGAGCGTCGAGCTTGGCTTCCCAGAATCGGTCTTCGGTACGGCTGCCCGACGCAAAGAGCGCGAGCGACAGACCGACCAGTTTGTCGGCATCGGGAGGGAGACGTTTGGCGATTCGCGAGCGCATAAATCCGGAGGTTGTGTGCAGAGAACCATATATTCTAGTCGTTTCTTCGCCGACATATTATCGACACGCACTGCTGGCAGCGATTTGTCCGGGTCGTGGGCTTCGCAGCGCCTGAGGGGCATGCTTCCGGCCGCCTGCAGTCGGCGCCCGGCCTTGCGAGCGTGGCTTTCGCCTGAGCTTTCCTATACTCGTTCTGCGGACGTTTCGACGTCGGCACATCGGACGTCTGGATCTGGATGGAATGATGTCGGGGGTGATGCATGGTGAAGTCGGACCAACTGATCGAGCGGCTGGCGGCCGTCTTTGCGTTGCTATTGCTGGTCGGCGGCTCGCTGCTGGTGCTCGCGCCGTTTACGACGGCGCTGCTGTGGGGCGCGATTCTCAGCTATAGCTCGTGGGGCTTGTACTGCAAGCTGTCGGCGACCTTGGGCGGGCGGCGCAGGTGGGCGGCGACGCTGATCGTGTTGATCATTCTGGTCGTCGTGCTGGGGCCGTTTGTCTACGCGGGGTTTGCGCTCGGCGCGCATACCAAGGAGATCACGGCCCTGGTCCAGCATCTGACGGATGCAGGCCTGCCGGATTTACCCGATTGGGTTGCGCGGATTCCGCTGGTCGGTTCGAGCATCGAATCGTTCTGGGAGCGCGTCACCAGCAGCAATTCCGAGATGGCCGCGCAACTGCGTGTGCTTGCCGCGCCCGCGGGCAAATGGGTGCTCGCGGCGGCGCTTGCCATCACGCATGGGCTGGGGCTGCTCGCGCTCAGCATCATTTTGACGTTCTTCTTTTATACGGGCGGCGAGGGTGCCGCGGCTTGGCTCAACGCGGGCATGCGGCGCATTGCCGGCGAACGCGCCGACTATCTGCTGGCATTGGCGGGCAGCACGGTGAAGGGCGTGGTGTACGGCATTCTCGGGACGGCGCTCGTGCAAGGTGTGCTGGCTGGCTTCGGCTGCTGGATTGCGGGCGTGCCTACGCCGGCGTTGCTTGGGCTCGCGACGTTCTTTCTGTCGGTGATTCCGGGCGGTCCCGTCGTAGTGTGGCTGCCAGCGGCGATCTGGCTGTACCACGGCGGCGAAACGGGATGGGCGATATTTCTCGTCGTGTGGGGCGTGGTGGTGGTCGGTATGTCGGATAACGTCGTCAAGCCTATTCTGATCGGCAAGAGCAGCGACATGCCGTTGATTCTTGTGATGCTCGGCATTCTTGGTGGGGCGTTCGCGTTTGGCTTCCTTGGCGTGTTTATCGGCCCGACACTGCTGGCCGTGGCTTATACGGTGCTGCACGACTGGACGATCGGGTCGCCCGATGCGCGCGAGCTGGCCGCAAGGGCCGGAGGGAAACCTGCGGAGCCTGTGGCGCAGGTCGAAAAGGCGCGGGAAGAATGATCGTTTAGGATCGGCTTTTGAAAAATCTTTGCGTCACACCCTTGTCACAGGGCGTGTGATGGCCTAAGATTCGCGTCCTCGTTCGGTAGCGCGGTGTTGAGCGCAGCGGAGCGGGGCCGCGGCAGAAACGGCGCGGTCGTGAAGTCGGCAGGGTTTTTCAGGCGATGCCAAAAAAACCGGTTGACGAAACGAAAAAGGTTCTTCATAATCTCGTTTCTCTGCTGCTGACGCAGCAACGTGGTGAAAGCAAGGCGCTTCCCGCGAATGTTCTTTAAAAATCAACAGCCGATAAGTGT
>NZ_JAAGPI010000040.1 GCF_017104715.1 Burkholderia sp. Ac-20365 | reverse complement strand
GGAAGATCCGTACCGTCTGTTCCGTTGCCATACGATCATGAACTGCGTCGACGTGTGCCCGAAGGGGCTCAACCCGACGAAGGCGATCGGCAAGATCAAGGAATTGATGGTGCGCCGGACGGTCTGATGAATAGCCCCCACGCTTCCTTCGGTTCGCTGCCCCCCGAGGGGGCGGTCAGTACGCTTGGGAGCGGCCCTGCGCGTACTGACATGGATGCATCTCACCAGTCCGACCCGTTGCGCCGCGCGCGTCTGCGCTGGCGTGCCCGGCGCGGTCTGCTGGAAAACGATCTGATCTTCGAGCGTTTTTTCAGCCGATATGAGCATGATCTCAGTGATGCGGATGTGGGCGCGCTCACGCGCCTGCTCGAACTGAGCGATAACGACCTGATGGACTTGCTGCTCGCACGCAAGGAACCGGAAGGCGACCTCGCCGACGCCGATGTCGTGCGGGTGCTGGAGATGCTGCGCACTGCGTGAATCGCACCAGTGCCAGCGCTCTAAAATAAAGTAGTGCCTCTCGCTTCTCGGGCGGGCGAGGTCGACGACCTCGCCCGCTGCGAGATATCTCTGCGGCGGTTCGCCGACCATTTACCTGAACATTGCAATAAAAGCGCCCGTGCTGCTATATCGCTTCACGCCCTAAAGCACGCCCCAATTTTGCCGTTAAAGCTGTTCACTCTACTCTCATCGCCGGCGCGGGCTGGCATCGAACAGCATGCGCAACGTTACGGTACGGGTCAGCCTCCTTGCATTACTCGTGGTATTCGCGTCGATGATTCTGCTGGGCGGCGTGGTGGGTATCGGAGCGTTGAAGATCACCAACGGCAATGCGCAGAATCTGCGCGAAATGGCTCGCCAGACCATCCTCGTCAACGACGCCTACAAGGACACGACTCGCACGCGTTCGGCGATGGTACGCGCCTACTCCGCGCTGAAGGAGCGCAACGACACGGCCACCCGCGACTCGGCATTGCAGAGCGCGCAACGCTCGCTCGACCTGTCCGTGCGCGAAACCCAGGCGTTCGAGAAGTCCGACTCGTTCGACGGCATGGACGCAGCGCTCAAGCAGCAGCTGCTCGACTCAGCGATGCAACTCACCACGACGCTCAACCGTGCCGCCGATGCACTGCGCAACGGCGACACCGCGGCCTATGCGGCGCTCAACGATCGCGACATCACTGCATCGGGCGCGGCCTATTCGACCAATGTCGAGAAATTCCAGAAGCTCGCGAACCAGCTTTCCGAAGATGCCCTCGCGAGCGGCAATCAGCGTTATCAGTGGATTGTCGGCACGGTGATGCTGGGCATTGCGATCGCCGTCGGCCTGATCGTGCTCGCGTACTTCGCGCTGCAACGCACGGTGTCGACGCCGCTCGCGCAGGCGGCGCATGTACTTGATCGCATTGCTTCCAACGATCTCACGGTGCGCGTGCCCGAAGCGAGCAAGAGCGAAATCGGCCAGCTGTTCGCGGCGATGCAGCGGATGCAGTCGGGTCTGACGCGCACGGTGTCCGGCGTGCGCGAAAGCTGCGAAGCGATTCATACGGCCGCGCGTGAAATCGCGGCAGGCAATCTGGATCTGTCGAGCCGTACGGAAGAACAATCGGCGTCGCTCGAAGAGACGGCGGCGAGCATGGAGCAATTGACGTCCACGGTGAAGCAGAACGCCGAGCACGCGCGCGAAGCAAACCGGCTCGCCACGGATGCCGCCGATCTCGCGCAGCAGGGCGGCGACGTGGTTGAGCGCGCGGTGCATACGATGGCCGAGATCAGCGCAAGCTCGAGCAAGATCGCGGACATCATCGGCATGATCGATAGCATTGCGTTCCAGACGAACATTCTCGCGTTGAACGCAGCCGTCGAGTCGGCGCGTGCGGGCGAACAGGGACGCGGCTTCGCAGTGGTCGCGGGCGAGGTGCGCACGCTCGCACAGCGCAGCGCGGGCGCTGCGCGTGAAATCAAGGAACTGATCGGCACGTCGATCGATCACGTGCAGAACGGCAATGGACTCGTCGCGCAAGCGGGCGCAACGATGACCGAGATCGTGCGCTCGGTGCGCAATGTCGCGGGCATCATGAGTGAAATCACGACGGCGACGGCCGAGCAGAGCGACGGTATCGAGCAGGTCGGGCACGCGGTGAGTCAGATGGATCAGGTCACGCAACAGAATGCCGCGCTCGTCGAGCAGGCGGCCGCCGCGGCAAGCGCACTCGAAAGCCAGGCGCAGACCATGCGCGAAGCTGTTTCGGCATTCCAGCTCGCGAAAGCGTTCTGATTCCAGCGCAACGCTTTTTCAATCGAAGCATTTTTCAGGTTCCGTACAAGAGGCTTTTACGGAGCGCTGCATTTATCTAACGATGGAACGCACGCTTCTGGAAAGTCCCACCGATTAAACATCGGATCACAGTCGTGCAGTTTCAGCACGTGCGAAGCGTGATTACTGGAAACAGTCGAGAGCATTCTTTCTCGCGAGGAAAGACACGCTTCCGATGGTGATGCTTTTAACGTGGCATAGGCACCCTGCGCTTCGGATTACGTACTTTGCGCCACAGAAACAACGACATTCACGCTCTGACGTCGCGCTAATCGAACGATGCACTTACGCTGCGTGACGCACACAAGCTCCTTAAGATCACGCCTGATGCAACATCGTTCGTGCATTTCTTTCCAGCATGAGCAGGCGACTTTCTGGTAACGACTGCATTCCTAAGCGAAGCCGGAATAATGCGCGCAGTGGGAACGAGTTGTTCATCGGCATCAAAAGTGTTGTGTCGCCGGTGATATTTACGTCATCTGTTCACGTTCACATAATCCGTTCACGTACTGCAAATCATGAATCACGAACCACGATTCACGACCCGCAGCGAAGCGGTGACGATATGAGTTTTGCCGACTGGCCTGACGTTTGGGCGTTCCGTTGGGGCACGAACAGGCAATGTGCCCGGGACATGAAATCGCTGCGGCGCTCATCGCTCCACCTATGTGTGCTTGTTGCCAACAGGAGCTTCCATGCCAAACGATAACCTTCCTTCAGTCCCGTCGCGTCGTCACTTCATCGACGTGGCCGCCGCCGCTGTCGCGGCAAGTTCTCTGAGTTCATTCGCCTTCGCACAATCGAATCAGGCAATCACTGAAATCACGCCCGCGGGCGGCGACAAGACCGCGATTCGCAAGCTTCGCGTGCATGTGCCGGAATCGCAACTGGTCGATTTGCGCAGACGTATCAAAGCGACAAAGTGGCCCGAGCGCGAGACTGTCACCGATGCCTCACAAGGCGTTCAACTCGCGACGATGCAAAAGCTCGCGAACTATTGGGCGACCAGTTACGACTGGCGCAAGGTGGAAGCGCGAATGAATGCGCTGCCGCAGTTCGTGACGGAAATCGACGGGATCGATATTCATTTCATTCACGTGCGCTCGAAGGAAAGCAATGCGTTGCCGATGATCATCACGCACGGTTGGCCCGGTTCGATCATCGAACAGATGAAAGTGATTGGCCCTTTGACCAATCCGACAGCGCATGGCGGCAGTGCGTCGGATGCATTCGATGTTGTGATTCCTTCACTGCCTGGCTATGGTTTTTCAGGCAAACCGACTGCGACGGGCTGGGATCCTGCGCGAATTGCGCGTGCATGGGTTACGCTGATGCAGCGCCTTGGCTACAAGCGATACGTCGCACAAGGCGGCGACTGGGGCAATGCCATCACCGAACAGATGGCGCTGATTGCGCCGCCTGAACTGCTGGCCATTCACACCAACATGCCTGCCACAGTGCCAGACGACATTGCGAACGCACTCAAGTACGGCAACCCGGCACCCGCCGGTCTGTCGCCCGACGAGCAGCACGCGTTCGATCAGCTCGACTACTTCTACAAGCATGGTCTCGGTTACGCGCTGGAAATGGCGAACCGTCCGCAGACGCTGTATGGAATCGCCGATTCGCCCATTGGACTCGCAGCGTGGATGCTCGATCACGATGCCGCAAGTCAGGCAATGATTGCGCGTGTATTCGATGGACAACCCGAAGGCTTGTCGCGTGATGATGTACTCGAGAACGTCACGCTGTATTGGCTGACGAATACGGCGGAATCGTCGGCGCGTCTCTATTGGGAAAACAAGCTCAACTTCTTTGCGCCGAAGCATGTGGCCATTCCGGTGGCCGTCAGCGTGTTTCCGGATGAGATTTACGCAGCGCCAAAGAGTTGGGCCGAGAAAGCGTATCCGAAGCTGATTCACTACAACCGTTTGCCCAAAGGCGGACACTTCGCGGCATGGGAGCAGCCGCAAGCCTTCACGGAAGAAGTGCGCGTGAGTTTCCGCTCGTTCCGCTAAGCCGCAAAAGATGCGGACGATTCAATGTGCGTCGTCCGCATCAAGTCCGTTATTTAACGGTCGACACGCTGTTGCAGATGCGCGGGATAACGATCGCCGACAACCGCAATACCGCTCAGCGCCGTCTCGATCTGCGCGAGTTCATCGGTCGACAGCACGATGGCAGCCGCGCCGATATTTTCTTCGAGGCGAGCAAGCTTCGTGGTGCCGGGAATCGGCGCCATCCACGGCTTTTGCGCAAGCAGCCATGCCAGCGCGATCTGCGCGCGCGTCACGCCTTTGCTATCCGCAATTTTTCCGAGCGCTTCGACGAGCACCGCATTCGCCTTGCGGTTCTCTTCAGTGAAGCGCGGCACCACGTTGCGGAAGTCTGTCTTGTCGAAGGTCGTGGCCGCGTCGATGGCGCCCGTGAGGAAGCCTTTGCCCAGCGGGCTGAACGGCACGAAGCCGATACCCAGTTCTTCGAGCGTCGGCAGAATCGACGTTTCGGGCTCGCGCCACCACAACGAGTACTCGCTTTGCACGGCAGCAACGGGTTGCACCGCGTGAGCGCGGCGGATCGTGCTCGCGCCTGCCTCGGACAGACCGAAGTGCAACACCTTGCCTTCCTGGATCAGATCGCGCACCGTGCCGGCGACGTCTTCGATCGGCACGGCCGGGTCGACGCGATGCTGGTACAGCAGATCGATGCGGTCCGTATTCAGCCGCTTGAGCGACGCTTCCGTCACCGCGCGGATCGTCTCGGGCCGGCTGTCGACGCCTTTCGGCGGCTGACCGTCGATAAATCCGAACTTGGTTGCGATCACGACCTTGTCGCGGTTCGAAGCCAAAGCCTTGCCGAGTAGCGTCTCGTTCGTGTGCGGACCATAGGCCTCGGCGGTATCGAAGAAAGTGACGCCCTGATCGAAGGCCGACTGAATCAGACGGATGGCCTGCTGCTCTTCCGTAGCAGGGCCATATGCGAAGCTCAGCCCCATACAGCCGAGTCCGATGGCCGATACCTTGAGACCGGACTTGCCCAGTTCGCGCTGCTGCATGATTTCCTCTTTGATGGTCAGATGCGGACGATCAGAATAGGCTCGATAATTGCGCTCAACAATCCGCCTTCCTTTGCAAGACCTTTTGAGAGAATTTCATCAATGCCTCGCCCGGGACTTTCGGAGCTGTCCGCCTTCGTTTCCATTGCGCAGCATCGCAGCTTCAGCGCGGCCGCGCGCGCGATGGGCGTCACGCCGTCCGCGCTGAGCCACGCAATGCGCGCACTGGAAGCGCGTCTGAACGTGCGGCTCTTCACGCGTACCACGCGTTCGATGTCGCTGACGGAAGCCGGCGAGCAGTTGCTGCGCCGCGTGGGGCCCGCCATTCGCGATCTCGAAGATGCCGTCGATGAAGCGACGTCGACGCAGCACCGCCCTTCGGGATCGATACGCATCAACTGTTCGGAGAACGGCGCGCGAGAGGTGATCGAACAGGTGCTGCCGTCGTTTCTCGAGAAATACCCCGAGATACATGTGGAATTCGCCGTGGATACGCGGCTCGTCGATATCGTCGCGGGAGGGTTCGATGCGGGCATTCGCGTGATGGAAGACGTGCCGCGCGACATGATTGCGATCCGCTTCGGGCCGGAGATGCGCTTTTGCGCGGTTGCGTCGCCCGAGTACATCGCGCGGCATGGCAAGCCGCAAACGCCTGATGATCTGCTCGATCATCGCTGCATCCGTTTTCGCTTCGAGAGCGGCGCGCTGTTTCGCTGGGATCTCGAAGATCGCGGCAGGCGTGTGTCGCTCGACGTCGGCGGGCCGATGACGCTCGGCAACCTGAACCTGATGGTGTGGACCGCGCTGTCGGGAATCGGCATTGCGTGGGTGCCTGAGACGCTCGTCAGCGGGCTGCTCGAAGCGGGCCTGCTGATCGACGTGCTGCCCGCGGCGGGGCCGTCATTCGGGCAATGGTGCCTCTATTACCCGGCGAACCGCCATACGCCGCCCGCGCTGCATCTTTTCGCAAACGCGGTGCGCGAGTGGGCGCGCGAGCAGAGCGCCCGTTCCGCCTGACTCTTGCGTAGCGTAAAAAGCGGTTCTGTGGCCCCGATGAAGCCTGAATCTAGCTCGACCGGCCATCGAAGTGCGTCACAGGCAACGCATCGATATCGATGTCTTCCAGACAGCGCACGTTGATAGCCGCCATTGCGCGGCCGTCGGGCGCCGTGCCTTCGCCATACGGATGCATGCCGCACACCGGACAAAAGCGATGACGGATCACGTGCTTGTTAAAGAGGTACGTGCTGGCGTTTTCAGCGGGCGTCGTGAGATGCAGATGTTCGATGGGCACGAACCACATCAGTGAGCCCTTGCGCTGGCATATCGAGCAGTTGCACGCCATGACGCTGGTTGGCTCGCCTTCGACTTCGAATGCAATGCGTCCGCAATGACAGCTTCCCTTGTGCGACATGACGATCTCCCGATGGGTAGAGGCCAGCGCCGTCACGCATCGCCGACGGCGGTGTACGAACGTCCGTGTTCTATTCGCAGTGTGACATAAAGTCACCTTCAGCCGTCCGTTGGTCTGCCGTAAACAAGTTGTAACCAACAAAATAGGCGCGACTGCAAATGAAACTGAGCAATCTGAAGGTGTCGACCCGGCTGCTTGCAGGATTCGGCCTGCTGACGGCCTTGCTGCTTGCCGTGGCATTGATTGGTTTCTATGGTCTGTGGGCGTTGAATGGCAAGCTGGATGAGATTGCGCGCGTCAACGGCACGCAGGCGCGTCTGGCTAATGAGTTGCGCGCATCAATTCAGGACCGCGCGATCGCGATGCGTAACGTCGTGCTCTACACGAGCGCCGCGGACAGGCAGGCCGAAGCCGAGCGGATTGCGAAGCAGGGCGAATTCTATGCAGATGCCTATAAACAGCTCGATCGCACGTTCGTGGAAGAAGCGGGTACCGATCCGCGCGAGCGCGCGTTGATGGCGGCACTCAAGCAGGAAGAGGCGGCCGCCGTGCCGCCGATGAGCAAGGTGGTCGAACTCAGCCTTGCGAATGACACGCTCGTCGCGACGCAAGTGTTGCTGGAACGCGCCCGTCCGACGCAACGCACGTGGCTCGCGCGCGCGGTCGAACTGGCGAACTTCGAGGATCAGGCGAACGTCGAGGCGCAACAGGATGCGATCGCGACGTACTCGCGCATTCGCGTGCTGATCGCTGTGATTGTGGCGGTGTCGATTGCACTCGCGTTGGTCACAGCGACGCTGATTACACGCAGCATCCTGCGGCAACTGGGCGGCGAGCCGCGCACCGCGCAGGAAATCGCCGCGCAGATCGCGCAGGGCAATCTTGCCGTCAAGGTCGATCTCGCGAACAGCGATACCGACAGCCTGATGGGATCGCTGGATACGATGCGCGCGCGACTCACGTCGATCGTCGCGGATATCAAGCGCTCGGCCGAATCGATCTCGGTTGCCGCTAGCGAGATTGCGCAAGGCAATACCGATCTGTCGCAGCGCACGGAAGAGCAGGCAGCGTCGCTGGAAGAAACGGCGGCGAGCATGGAAGAGCTGACCTCGACCGTCCGCCAGAACACCGAGAACGCGCGCCAGGGCAGCACGCTCGCGGGCAACGCATCGCACACGGCGACGGCAGGCGGCGATGTCGTGCGCAAGGTCGTCACGACGATGGACGACATCTCGTCGAGTTCGTCGCGCGTGTCGGAGATCATTTCCGTTATCGAAGGTATTGCATTTCAGACCAACATTCTTGCGCTCAACGCTGCTGTCGAGGCGGCGCGTGCCGGTGAAGAAGGGCGCGGTTTTGCCGTCGTCGCGGGCGAGGTCCGCACGCTCGCGCAACGCAGTGCGGCGGCAGCGAAGGAAATCAAGGAACTGATCGAGACGTCGGTCGCGCATGTGACGTCAGGCTCGACACTCGTGCACGACGCGGGCGACACGATGGACGAAGTGGTGCGCTCGGTGCAGCGCGTGACGGACATCATGAGCGAGATCGCTGCTGCATCGACGGAACAGTCGACGGGCATCGAGCAGGTCAACACGGCGGTCGCGCAGATGGACCAGGTGACGCAGCAGAACGCCGCGCTCGTCGAGCAGGCGACGGCCGCGGCGCAAGCGATGGCCGATCAGGCCGCGAGCCTGAAGGCTGCTGTGGCGATGTTCAGGCTGGATGGCGGCGCGCATTCGACGCATGCGGGTTCGTTGCCGGCTCGCGCGGCGTATGATCTGGTGATCACTTAGACAGCCAGAACAAGGAGCGGCCACGATGACCCCACAACAGCGTTACCTCGCAGAGGCAATCGAACTCGCTTACCGGAATCTGGAAAGCGGCGGTCGGCCGTTCGGCGCGGTCATCGTCAAGGATGGCGAGGTCGTCGCGACGGGTGTGAATGAAATTTTCCGCACGAACGATCCGACTTCGCACGCCGAGTTGAACGCGATCCGTACGGCGAGCCAGAAACTCGGCTCGCCGAGTCTCGCTGGTTGCACGGTGTATGCGAGCGGTCATCCGTGTCCGATGTGCCTTGCCGCGATGCGAATGGCGGGGGTCGGGGAAGTGTTTTACGCGTACTCCAATGAGGATGGCGCACCGTATGGGCTATCGACGGCGGCTGTGTATGCCGATCTCGCGAAGCCGTTTGCAGAGCAGTCGATGAAGATCCGTTACGAGCCGGTGCGGCTCGACGCGCATGCGGATCTTTACGCGGAATGGAAGAAGCGGCAGGGCAGTCAATAATCAGGAGCGGTCAGCAGCGGTCATGCCGCGAAGCGAACGAAGCGCGCGCTCGGCAACACGATCTGATGCGTCCACGCGGCAAGCGTGCGCGCGACGACGGGCGCCTTGCTGAGAATCGCGCTGTCATAGACCTTGCCCGCAAAGCGAACCGCGTCGATGATGCGAAAGCCCTGACCGCGATAGAACGAAACGAGATGCGAGGCGGGATAGGGTGTATCAAGCGCAATTTCCGCGTAGCCGCGCGTCGCAGCCCAATGCTCTGCGAACGCCAGCAGTGATTTGCCGATGCCGCGGTTCTGCCACGAAGGATCGATAGCGAGCTGGCGAATCGTTGCGACATCGCGGCGATGATAATGCTCGCAGAGCGATTCGCCGTCGCTTGCATAAAGCGTCATGGTGCCGATGATCTGGCCGCCGCTGACCACCACGAAGCAGTCGCCGCTTTGCGCACGTTGCTCCGTCACGGCGATATCCTGATCGACGCATGTGCAGTTCAGACCCATCATGCCGAGACGCGCGAACGAACGATGCAGCATCGACGTGAGTTGCTCGTAAGAGTCGCGTGACGGATCGAAGCGCCGCAGCACCACGCTGCCTATGGCTCGCTTTGCGGTTGCTGCGTGTTGCGTGAACATGGAGTGTCTCCAGGCTTCCTGAGTTGATTGAAGTCTAGAGTTGGCAAATGCGCGCCACAAGAAAAAATGTCGTAAAGAAATGCGAGTGGCCTGATCCTTTATTTGCGCATTTGCCTCGTAGATTTACACCATTTTTATTCGCGGTGTTCGATCTGCGACGTCACACTCACCGGTTCTGAATCAGCAGACCCAACGGCGCCAGCGGGCCGACCGGAATGAACTGATACTTCGCGAAACCACCCGCCGCGAGCGGCAACGCCTGCACAGTGGCCTGCGCTTCGTCGACCGATTCGACGTTCATCAGGAACACCACGCCGGGCGCATCCGAGCGGTACCAGAACTGTTCGATCTTGCCGTCGAGATAGAGCTTGAGTGTGGCAGGCACCTCGTTCGGCATGATCTGCGAACGCTGTTCCGGCGTGAGCGGCTGAACGATGGAAGCGATAGCGATGACTTTCATGTGACTCTCCTTGCGGTAGTGCGCGAATCTGCGCGACGGAGATCAATGTAGTCGTCGGGCCAAAAAACGGGTATCGTCGCATATGACAACTTTGGGGTCATTTACGCCATGCGCATCACCGTACTCGCACTCGATGGATTATTCGATACGGGACTAGCCGTCACGCTCGACGCGCTCGGCGCCGCGAACAAGCTGGCGTCCCGCATGATGGGCGGAACGCCGAAATTCAACGTCACTGTGGTGGGCGTGCGCAAGCGCGTGCGCTCGGGCCACGGCTTCTCCATTCCCGTTCAGCCGATCACACCGGACCTGAAGCCGGATTGGGTCATCGTTCCCGCGCTCGGCAAGACGACGCCGGAAGAACTGCTTCCCGCGCTCGAACGTGCGGATGTGAAGCAGGCAACCGCGCAGTTGCTGAAGTGGCGTGCGGAAGGCGCGTTGATTGCCGCGTCGTGCATCGGCACATTTCTGCTCGCGGAAGCGGGTCTTCTCGATCATCGGGAAGCGACCTCGACGTGGTCGCTTGCGCCGCTTTTCAGGCAACGCTACCCGAAGGTCTCGCTCGACGAATCGCGCATGCTCGTCGCAACCGATATCGGCGTGACGGCGGGCGCCGCGCTGGGTCATCTCGATCTCACACTGTGGCTGATCCGCAAGGCGAGTCCGGAACTGGCGACGCTCGTGTCGCGTTACCTGCTGGCGGATATCCGCTCGCTGCAGGCGCCGTACATCATTCCCAATCACCTGGCACTCGCGGACCCGTTAATCCAGCGCTTCGAGCGCTGGTCGCGCGACAACCTGAAAGAAGGTTTCTCGCTGCAAGACGCCGCCAGCGCGCTGGCGACGAGTGCGCGTACGTTGCAACGCCGTTGCCAGGATGTGCTCGGTAAATCGCCGCTCGCATACTTTCAGGACTTGCGTGTGGAACGTGCGCAATCGCTGCTGCACGGCAGTGGGCTCGATCTGGAAGCGATCGCTGCGGAAGTCGGCTATGAAGACGGCGCGACGTTGAGAACGCTGCTGCGCCAGCGTTTGGGAAGAGGCGTGCGCGAGTTACGCGCAGACTTGCGGTAAGGGATGAAAGAGGAAGTACTCGCACCTTCCTCTTTCATCACGTGTTGCCTAGTCGTACAGCACGGCAGCGATCTTCGGATCGGTCATGTTCGTCTTGTCGTACCAGTAGAAGCCGGTATCGACCTTCTTCGGCAGCTTCTGGCCTTTCAATGCCAGCACGGCCGAATCGACGACGCATTTGCCAATGCCAACCGGGTTCTGCGTAATCGCGCCCGCCATCAGGCCGGACATGATGTCCTCTTTCTGTTCCTTGCCCGAGTCGTAGCCGATCAGCACCAGTTTCTTGCCCGATTCCTTCACGCCAATCGCCGCGCCTTCTGCCGAACCTTCGTTCGCACCGAAAATGCCCTTGATGTTCGGGTTCGCCTGAATCATCGCCTTGGCAATTTCCGCCGACTTCAGGTGATCGCCGCCACCGTACTGCACGGAAACGATCTTGACGTTCGGATGCTTCGATTTCATCTGGTTCAGAAAGCCATCGCGGCGATCGACGCCCGTGCGGCTTGTCTGGTCATGCACGATCACGCCGACTTCGCCCGAATTGCCGATCATCTCGGCCATCTTGTCGGCGGCGAGCGCGGCGGCCGCGAGGTTATCCGTCGCGCACGTCGTGAGCGGAATGTCGCTGTCGACGCCCGAGTCGAACGCAATCACGGGGATCTTGCTCGACTGCGCGCGCTTGAGCAGCGGAATGGCCGCCTTGCTGTCGAGCGCGGCAATGCCGAGTGCCTGCGGCTTCTTCGCGAGCGCCGCCGACAGCATGTCGATCTGCTTGTCGACCATTGCCTCCGTTTCAGGGCCTTCGAACGTGATGCGCACGTTGTGTTCCTTCGCGGATTGCTCTGCGCCCGATTTCACGGCTTGCCAGAACTGATGCTGGAAGCCTTTGGAAATGAGCGGAATGTACGGCTCTTCTGCATACGTCATGCTTGCGCCAACGAGCGCGCCGACACCGACCGCGATACTGATTAGTCTTCTTTTCAACATGAGTTTTCTCCTCCTAAGGTGGGCTATCAACCTCCAGCCGTTGAGAGAGCCTTGCGGTACTCTCCTTTCTTCATTGTTCTATTACCGTGTGTCGTTTTAGCGTTTTCTGCGCCGCAGGATATCGGCGTAGACGGCGAGAATGATGATGAGGCCCGTCACCACGATCTGCCATTCCTGCGCGACTGACATGATGCGCAAGCCATTGGTCAGCACGCTCATGATGAATGCGCCGATGATCGTGCCGAGTATCGTGCCTGAGCCGCCGCTCAACGACGTGCCGCCTATTACCACAGCCGCGATCGCTTCCAGTTCGTAACCCTGGCCGAGCGCGGGTTGCGCCGAGTTCAGGCGCGACGCAATCAGCAGCCCCGCCACGCCGCAAATCGCACCGCCCAACCCGTAAATCGCAATCTTCCATCGGTCGACATTGACGCCTGACAGACGCACGGCCTCTTCATTGCTGCCGAGCGCGAAGGTATAGCGGCCCAATGCAGTGCGATTGAGCGTGATCGAACTGACGATGGCTAGCACGAAGAGAATCAGAACTGCATTGGGCACCGGAACGCTCGGCAGGAAATACGCGATCAGCGAGTCCTGCGAGATCATGTAGAAGTTCTCGGTGTCGGTGAAATAAATGGGTTTATCGACCGAGACGACGAGCGAAAGCCCTTTGAGCAGCAACATCATGCCCAGCGTCGCGATGAACGGCGGAATCTTCATTTTCGCCGTCAGCGTGCCTGATATCGTGCCGCACAGCGCGCCCGTTGCGATGGCCGCCAGCACGCCGATCCACATTGGCATATGCCAGTACGTCAGAAATACACCGCAAATCACGGCGGTAAAGGTCATCAGCGTGCCGACAGACAAATCGATGCCGCCCGTGATGATCACGAACGTACTCGCGATAGCCAGCACGCCATTTACGGCCGTGGCCTGCAAAATGCCGAGGATGTTATCCATCTGCATGAAGGCAGGCGATGCGAAGCTGAAAAAGATCAGCAGCAATATCAGGCTCGTGAAAGCGAGCAGTTTTTGCAAGGCTGTCGGCGAGAAGAGCCGGGCTTTGAAGCCCGACGCCCGGCTTTCGTTGGACAGTGCTGCTGTATCCGATTGCAGTGCCATTGATCTGACCTCGTGAGGATCATGCTGCTTTCAAAGATTCACGCTGTGTGGCGAGATGCATGATGCTTTCCTGCGTGGCTTCGCTAGCGGACAATTCGCCCGTGATGCGGCCTTCACACATCACCACGATACGATCGCTCATGCGCAGGATCTCCGGCAATTCCGACGAGATCATCACGATAGCCTTGCCCTCTGCGGCAAGCGCACGCAACAGCTTGTAGATCTCGCTCTTTGCACCGACATCGATGCCGCGCGTCGGCTCGTCGAAGAACAGTACGTCGCAGTCGCGCTCCAGCCACTTCGCAATCACAATCTTCTGCTGGTTGCCACCCGACAGCAGCCTGACGGGTTGCGTTGCAGACGGCGTGCGTATTGCCAGCAGATTGATGAAGTGCGCCGCGCGCTTGCGAATTTGCGCGCGACGCAGAAACACATTCAACGACAGGAATTTGCCGAGGTTCGACATCACAATGTTCGATTCGACGTCCATCCCCGTTGCAAGGCCGAAGCGCTTGCGGTCTTCCGACAGATAGCCAATGCTGTGCGCGACGGCATCGCTCGGTCTCCTGATGTGCGCTTTTGCGCCTTTCACGAAGATCTCTCCCGATTCGATCGGGTCCGCGCCAAACACGGCGCGTGCGACTTCGGTGCGGCCCGCGCCCATCAGCCCTGCAAAACCCAGTATTTCGCCTTTGCGCAGCGTGAAGCTGACGTCTCTTACGAGCGGTCCCGCGTTCAGATGCTTCACTTCCAGTGCGATATCGCCGGTGCTTTGCGTACCCTCATACGGCGTGACGTCGGCGAGCGTGCGGCCCACCATCATGCCGATGATGACAGGCACGGATGTGTCGGCTGTCGTTACAGTGGCGACATATTCGCCGTCGCGCATGACAGTCACGCGGTCGGATATCTGCTTGAGTTCATCCATCTTGTGCGAGATGTAGATAACGCCCACACCGCGTTGCTTCAGTTGACGGATGATGCGGAAAAGCTCGGCAATCTCTGCGTCGTTGAGCGCGGAGGTCGGTTCGTCCATGATGAGCACGCGCGAGTCGAACGAAAGCGCTTTGGCGATCTCGACCATCTGCTGGCTTGCCACGGTGAGCGAGCCAACGATGGTCCGTGGGTCCAGATTCACGTGCATGCGAGCCAGAATGTCGCGTGCCTGTGCATTGAGCTTGTCTTCGTCGAGAAACAGGCCAAGGTGTCCGCGCGGTTCTCGGCCAATGAACATGTTCTGCGCGACGCTCAAGTGATTCATCAGTTGCAGTTCCTGATGAATGATGCCGATGCCTGAAGCCTGCGCTTCGCGCGGACTCGTGAAATCGACGGGCTTGCCGTCGTAGAGCATTTCGCCGGAATCTCGTGTGTACACGCCGGCGAGAATCTTCATCAGCGTCGACTTGCCCGCGCCGTTTTCACCCATCAGCGCATGCACTTCGCCTGCCATGAGTTCGAACTGCACTTCGTGCAGTGCTCTCACACCAGGAAAGCTTTTGCAGAGCTTGTTGACGGAAATGAGTGGCGTCATGGCGAGGCAGGTATGCAAAGAGAAGCCGGAGACATTGCCGGAACCTCAGGGTGCAAAAAGATCGGGTCTTTCTTTCGCCGACCGGTGCAATTCGGCGACCACTTCGTCGAGATGATCGTGCATGGCTTTTGCAGCGGTATCGGCGTTCCCTGCACGAATAGCGGCGAATATATGTTCGTGCTCTTCGAGCGTATGTACGAGCCGCTCCGGACTTGCCAGCAATTGCCTTGCACGATCCAGCGCATTGCGCGACACCGCAACGATTTCTTTCACGCGCGGCAAATTCACCGCATCGAGCATGATTTCGTGAAAGCTCAGATCGAGTACATGAAATTCCAGACGATTGCCGTTGCCGGCTACGGCACGTTGCTGATCGAGATTGACGGCAAGCGCATCGACTATCGCGGCGTCATGTTTCAGCGCAACGGCGCGCACGGTTTCGACCTCTAACGCGCTGCGTATGAACAGATGCTGACGAATGTCATGCAGCGCAATCGGTTTGACGCGCGTGCCGCGCTGCGGCAAAACTTCGACCAGACCCGCGTGTTCGAGCCGCGCCAATGCGGCTGAAACCGGAAAGCGAGAAACGCCCATGCGCTCGCATACGGCCAGCTTGTCGATCATCATTCCGGGTTCCAGCACCAGCGTCACGATCGCTTCTCTCAGCGCCTGTTCCACTGCGTCAGTCAGGCTGCCGCGTTCGCCGCCTTTGACTTTTTGCAGTGCGACATATGGGCTGCTGGCGGTACTCGCGACATCTGTAGAAGAGCTCACGGCACGCTTGATTTCCAGAAGACATGCTAGCATGCTAGGAAGCAGATTGAGTGTTGTCAACGCGTGCAAACGCCTGGAGTGAGTTTGATTTGACTTACCAGGGTGTACCCCAATCATGCACGCAACAAGCGGTTCGTCTTCGCTAGCAGGCCCATGCCGATAGCCATCCCCTGGAGGGTGCTCAGATGACCACGATCACGAAGCTGTCCGTTCGCGACATTCGTTTCCCCACCTCTCGTTCGCTCGATGGCTCCGATGCAATGAATGCCGCGCCGGACTATTCCGCTACATACGTCACGCTGGAAACCGACTCGCCTCACAAGCTCACGGGTCACGGACTCACCTTCACGATCGGGCGTGGCAATGAAATCTGCGTGACAGCAGTCAATGCGTTGACGCCGCTAATCGTCGGCAAGAAGCTTGAAGATATTGCCGCGGATATGGGCGCTTTCTGGCGCGCTTTTACATCGGATAGTCAATTGCGCTGGATCGGTCCTGACAAGGGCGCGATTCATCTCGCGACAGCTGCAGTCGTCAATGCCGTGTGGGATCTATGGGCGAAATCGGTCGGTAAGCCCGTGTGGAAATTGCTCGTCGACATGAGCCCGGAAGAACTCGTGCGCTGTCTCGACTTTCGTTACGTGACGGATGCGATTACGCCTTACGAAGCACTGGCCATGTTGCGTCGTCATGAAGCGACCAAAGGCGAGCGCGAAAAAGAAATGCTCTCGAAAGGTTATCCGGCGTACACGACATCGGCGGGCTGGCTTGGCTATGACGACGACAAGATCCGCCGTCTCGCGCGCGAAGGTGTTGCGCAAGGGTGGACACATTTCAAGCAGAAAGTGGGCGGCAATCTTGAGGAAGATGTGCGGCGTGCCCGCATCCTGCGCGAAGAGATCGGCGAGAACCTCAAGCTGATGATGGACGCGAACCAGGTGTGGGACGTCGACGAAGCGGTCGCGAACATGCGGCGGCTTGCGGAGTTCGACCCGTGGTGGATTGAAGAGCCGACTAGTCCCGACGACGTACTGGGTCACGCGGCGATACGTCAGCGGCTGGGAACGATTGGCGTCGCGACGGGCGAGCACTGCCAGAACCGCGTGATGTTCAAGCAATTGCTGCAGGCGCAGGCCATCGATTTCTGTCAGGTCGACAGTTGCAGGCTGGGCGGCCTGAACGAAGTCATTGTCGTGCTGCTGATGGCGGCGAAGTTCGGCGTGCCTGTTTGTCCGCACGCGGGCGGCGTCGGTTTATGCGAGTACGTACAGCACATTTCGCTCTTCGACTATATCTGCGTGACGGCTTCTTTAGAGAACCGCGTGCTCGAATATGTCGATCATCTGCACGAGCATTTCGTCGATCCCGTCGTTATCCGGAATGGCCACTATATGCCGCCGCAAAAGCCGGGCTATAGCATCGAAATGAAAGCGGCGTCGCTCGATACGTATCTGTTCCCCAATGGCAAAGCCTGGCAGCCTTGAGGCTCTCGGTTACAACGGAATCGCAACATGAGTTCAATGGACGTAAAGGCTTGTGTATTCGATGTATTCGGCACGCTGGTCGATTGGCGAGGCGGTGTTGCGCGTGAAGCGGCTGCATTTCTGCAAAAGCACGGACGTAACGCACAGGATGCCGAGAAATTTGCGGATGCGTGGCGTGCGCGTTATCAACCCGCCATGCAACGCGTGCGCAGTGGTGAGAGGCCGTTCACGAAGCTCGATGTACTGCATCGCGAGAATCTGGAAGAAGTGTTGCCGGAATTCGGCATCGATATCGGGCAAGTCGCTGCTGCGGATCTGGACGATCTGAATCTGGCGTGGCATCGGCTCGATCCATGGCCGGATACGGTCGCGGGACTCACACGACTGAAATCGAAATACATCATCGCGCCGCTGTCGAACGGCAACGTCAGGCTGATGATCGATATGGCGAAGCACGGCGGCCTGCCGTGGGACGCGATTCTCGGCGCGGAAGTCGCGCGTGCGTACAAGCCGTCGCCGGAAACGTATTTGCGCACGGCGGAGGTGTTGTCGTTATCGCCCGGCGAGGTATGCATGGTCGCCGCGCACAATAGCGATCTGGCAGCGGCGCAGAAGTGCGGGCTTAAAACAGCGTTCATTCCGCGTCTTCATGAACACGGTGCGTCGCAAACAACCGACCTGAAGCCTGAAGGGACTTGGGATTGGACTGCCAGCGATCTTGTCGATCTGGCGAAACATCTCGGCGTATAACGCAGATACGGCATGAAGGCAGGTGCGGCCTTCATGCCGTTGCGAGAGACTGCGCTTACTTCAGGCGCGTCTTGATCTCATTCGCGAGCTGCTTCGTCGCGGCTTGCGTCGGTGCATCTGAAGCCAGTGCGTTGAGCAGGCCGAAGTCGTGGATCGTGCCGTTGTAGCGCGTCGTCGTCACTTCGTTTCCGGCCGCATCGAGCTTGCGACCATACGCTTCGCCTTCGTCACGCAGCACATCGAATTGCGCGACCTGGATCAACGCAGGCGGCAAGCCTTTCAACTCTTCTTCAGACGCGCGCAGCGGCGATGCGTAAATCTGTGCACGCTGTGCGGGATCCTTTGTGTATGCGTCCCAGAACCATTGCATCATCGCGCGCGTCAGGAAGTGCTTGTCGCGGTACGCGAGATACGAGCCGTCGTTGAAGTTGGCATCGGTGACGGGCCACATCAAACCCTGGAAGCGGATGTCCGGACCATGCTTGTCCTTCGCCATCAGGCTGACGACGGCAGCCATGTTGCCACCCACGCTATTGCCGACCACCGCGAGACGGCTGCCATCCACGCCGATCTCATTGCCATGCTCCGCAACCCACTTTGTTGCCGCATACGCCTGGTTGATCGCGACGGGATAGCGCGCTTCCGGCGACGGCGTGTAATTCACGAACACCGCGACTGCACCCGATTGCACGACGAGATCGCGCACCAGACGTTCGTGCGTCGGGAAGTCACCGAGAATCCAGCCGCCGCCGTGGAAGAACATGAACACCGGGAGCGTGCCCGTCGCGCCTTGCGGACGTACGATGGTCACCGGCACGCTGATGCCGTCCTCTTCGATGGTACGGTTCGACACGTCGATACCCGACAGATCGACTTTCACGCTGTTCTGCGCGTCGACCAGCACCTGACGCGCTTTCGCAGGCGGCAGCGTGTTGAGGGCGGGACCCGTGCCGCTGTTGAGCTGCTTCAGGAAACCTGCGGTGACGCGATCGGGTGTCGGCTGCGCGGCGGGCGTCGCAGCGGATGCGATCACGGCGTTGGCTGCAAGAACGGCGGCGAGGACGAGGGGCTTCAGGGCTTTCATTTTTCTGCTCCGGTGTTCTGTTTATGAGTTGAAGTCGATCAAACCAGCGTCAACGTGACGTCGATGTTGCCGCGTGTTGCGTTCGAGTACGGGCACACGATGTGTGCCTTGTCGATCAGCGCCTGAGCAGTGTCGCGGTCCATGCCCGGCAGCGAAATCTTCAGTTCGACTTCGATACCGAAGCCGTTCGGAATCGCACCGATACCAACACTGCCGTCGACCGACACGTCCGCCGGAATCGGCGTCTTGTCGCGTGCTGCGACGAATTTCATCGCGCCGAGGAAACAGGCGCTGTAGCCTGCCGCGAACAGTTGTTCAGGGTTCGCGCCTTCACCACCCGCACCGTCGCGGCCACCCGTAGCGTGAGCGTGAGCGCGGTACAGAACTTTTTCGATCGACATGATGTAACTCCTGACTGGCAATGGTTAAGTGAATCTGCAATGTGGTTCGGCTCTTTGCTATCTACTACTAGATAGACAATGGAGCGAACCGCTGTACTTCCTCAACATCTCTCTACAATCGCTATTTATCTACTACTAGATAGATAACGGGATCTAACAAAAGGCGATGTGTGACGACCGCCTTGAATACCGCTACTTCGAAACCTTCCACGAAGCCTCGACGTCTTCGAGTCGAGCCTTCGTCTTGAACAACCGGCTTGCCAGCACGCTGCCCTGATAGGCGGCGTACAAGGCTCGCGCTGCATTTTCAGGCTTGCCGTTGACATGCAACGTGCGTTCCTTCACGCCTTGCGCCAGCACCTTCGACAGCCAGCTTTCGTTGGCCTTGAAGAATGCCTGCACGGCGGTGCGCACGTTATCGGGCAATGCCTCGATATCCGCGGCCAGCATGCCGCACAGACAGATCTGGTCGCCTTCGCCCAGCACTCTGCCAAACAGCTTCGTGTACTTGCTCAGCTTCTGATCGGCAGCAAGCGTAGCGTCGATTGAACCCAGCGCGCCGAGAATCTCGTTGCTGTACTGGCTGACGGCTTCGAGCACCAGATCGTCTTTCGACGGGAAGTAATAATGGATGCTCGAAGTCTTCACTCCAACCAGTTCCGACAGGTCGCGATAACTGAACCCGTTGTAACCGCGCAGCATCATCAGCGTGATGGCGTGGTCGAGGATCTGTTCGCGGACGGTAGTGGTCGGTTCCATGGATCGAACTTTATCTACTACTAGATAGAGAGTCAAGCGCTATTTTCGAAGACACACTGTTTCATCTGCGCAATCGCCCGGATCAGGCGCGTGTCTGCATGAAGTCGATGAACGCGCGCAGCTTGCGCGGCACGTGTATCCGGCTCGAATAGTAGATGTGGAAGCCCGGGAAACGCGGCCACCACGGTTCCAGCAGGGGAATCAGGCGGCCAGCACGGATATCGTCGGCGATCACGGCTTCGAGCGTGCAGCCGATGCCCGCGCCGCTGCGGATCGCGGAGAGCAGCAAGTCGCCGTCGTTGGTGAGAAGCGGTCCCGGCGTGTCGACGCTGAATTCGCGGCCCTCGGCCTGATACACCCAGCGGAACAGGCCGTTTTGCAGCCGCACATTGAGGCAACGATGCGCTGCAAGATCGCGCGGCTCGCGGGGCAAAGTCCGTCCGCTCAGATAATGCGGTGCGGCCACGGTGGCGAGGCGCTGGTCGCCGCCGAGCGGCACCGCCACCACATCCTGCGACAGATTTTCCGACAGCCGGATACCCGCGTCGAAACCGCCGCTGACAATGTCGATCAGCGCGTTGTCGCAATGCAGTTCGACGGTGATGTCCGGATAGGCCTCGAGAAAAGGCGTGAGACGTGGCATCACCAGAATCTCGGCGGCAATGCGCGACACGTTCAGGCGCAGCAGGCCGGCCGGCTTGTCGCGCATGTCGTGCACTTCGTTGACGGCGCCACGCAACGCCGCGAGCGCCGGCTGCGCGTTTTGCAGGAAGCGCTGGCCGAGTTCCGTCAGGCCGACCTTGCGCGTCGAGCGTTCGAGCAGCCGTACGCCGAGGCGTGCTTCGAGCGTGCGCAATGTCTGCGAAAGCGCGGACGTCGACACACCGAGTTCGTGCGCCGCGCGCGTGAAGCTGCGGTGATGCGCGACCCGCGCGAACGCCGCTATGCCCGGAAGCAGGTCCGGGAGATTGGCGGAATTGTGAAGTGCATCTTCATTGTCCATCCTGTTTTCCCGCTTTATTCGGTGACTTTCGCAGCCTAGCATACAGTCTGACTTCACAATCAGGAGCAGGCATGAGTCGGTTGGCAGGCAAGGTGGCGATCGTCACGGGATCGTCGAAAGGCATTGGCGCGGGCATCGCGGAGCGGCTCGCGGCGGACGGGGCGAAGGTGGTGGTGAACTACACGCGCGACGCATCGCACGCGGACGCCGTCGTCGCGCGCATTGCCGCGGCGGGCGGCGAAGCGGTTGCGGTTCGCGCGGATGTCGCGAAAGAAGGCGAGCCGAAGGCGCTCGTCGACGCGACGCTCGAAGCGTTCGGCAAGCTCGATATTCTCGTCAACAATGCCGGCATCTACGACATCGATTCACTCGATACGCTGACGGCCGAAAGCATCGACCGGCATTTCAGCGTGAACGTGCGCGGCCTGTTGCTGATGACGCAGGCGGCGGCGCGTGTGTTGCCTCAGGGCGGCGTGGTCGTGAACATCAGTTCGGGCGTCGCGAAGAGCCCGAATCCGATGGCGCATGTGTATTGCGCGACCAAGGGCGCTGTCGATGTGTTGACGCGCTCGCTCGGCATGGAGCTCGGAGCGCGGCAGATTCGTGTGGTCGGCGTCGCGCCCGGGTTCACGGAGACGGAAGGCAACAGTCATTTGCCGCGCGATCTGCTCCAGCCGTTCATCGCGAAGACGCCGCTTGGCCGTGCTGGCTTGCCGAAAGACATTGCGGCGGCTGTGTCGTTTGCCGTGTCGGACGATGCCGCGTGGGTGACGGGCAGCACGATCGATGTGGCGGGCGGGCTGGTTTTCTAGGCGTCCCGCCCCGACTGCTCGCGTGCGCCAAAGCGTTACGGATGCACGACAGGCGCTTCGAGCAGACAACCGAACTCCGTCGCAAACTCGACGGACACGCGCGCATGAACGGCGCCCTGTTTGTCGAAGAAGCGCTGCGTTCCGCCGAGCGTGAACACGCCTTCGTGCCAGATGTTCGGATGGATGTAGAGCCCTTGACGCCCATCGAAGCGAAAGCACACGAATCTGTCGGGTGTGATGTCATCGCCCGGCAACGCGAGCGGCACGTAGAACGGGCGATGATCGAGCGGGAAGAACAGTTGCCCGCCGTCCGGGTGATAGTTTGCGTGCCACAGCAACATGCGCTCAGGCGGATTGGCGTGGTCTTCGCGCGCTTCGCCGGGTTCGGTTGCGTACGCAAGGACGTAGTGGCCGCCGACGGCCTCGTTTGAACCGTAGAGAACGTCGCCGCGCCACTCGCTGACGAATACGCCTTCCGTCGTGCCTGCCTCGTCGCCTGTGCCGGGATCGATGGGCCGCGATCCCGTGGCGGGCCATTGCACGATTTCGACCCGGCATTCGTTCGGGTCTTCCACGAGCTTTCCGTAGCCTTCGAGCGTCGCGGGCGTCGCGTCGACGACGGGCATGGTCACGCGCTGAAGTCCTTGAGGCAGGGCGGGGTTGAGGTAGTCGATCGGGGTGGACATCGTTAAAGCCTTTCAGAAAGCGTTGTATCGGATGAGGGCGCGCAAGAGGATACGCAACGTTGGTTTCATCAATATGTAACGGGCGACGCCCATGCGAGTCGCTATCCAGCAGACACCTTAACTTCATCCAGCGATCGACTGGCCCTCACAATCGCACGCGAGAGCCGCGCAATCTCGTTGAACTGTTCGATCAGGTCATTGGCAAGACGGAAGTGGAACGCGTCCTCTTCACTGCGCAGTTGCAGCACGGACATGATCTGCGCGCGCGCCGCATCCGCCTGCGCCTCGATCTCACCCTTCGCATCGACGACACGCGCAACAGCCTCCGTCTCCGGATGCGCGATTGTGTTCACAGCAAGCCCCAGCCGTTCGATCACTGAAGTCGCAAACCGCACGGCCTCGGCGCCACGCAACCGTGTCACGTCCGCGCCTTGCGCGTGCCTTCGCTGGCTCAGCGCCAGCATGCTGGTCGTGGCGACTTCGCGGATCGCATCGAGACAGGTGGCGATGCGCGCAAGATCGACGAGTTGCCGACCTTCATCGTCGGTATGGACAGCGTCCGACAGCCGGCCGACATAGGTGAGGATAGCCGTGCTCAGGTTGTCGGCGGCCTTGTCTTCGTCGGAGAGCGTCGCGAGTGCTTGCGCGCTGCCTTCGGCCACCAGCGCAGCGCTATGCTGCACCAGCTGTTCGATCTGCTTGCCGAGCGCGGCCAGTTCGAGCTGCACGCGCGTGATGGCGAGCGCCGGCATATCGATCAGCGTTTCATCCAGATAGCGCGGCACCCCTGGGTTCTGCCATGCCTTGCGTGATGCTGGCGCAAGCTTTTCAGCAAGCTTGCCGATCGGCCCGGTGAAGCAGATCAACACGACAGTGCTGAACACGCTGAACACGGTATGCGCGTTGGCCGCCTGGCGCGGCGTTTCGGCGGCGAGGCGAGCTGCGCCCGTCAGTTCGGGCGCGGAAGGCGAGATCGCGCGGACGAGATCGGCGAACTGCGGAATCACGAACGCAAAGAACAGCACGCCGAGCAGATTGAACAGCAGATGCACGATGCCCACCTGCGCGGCTTCCGCCGACTTGCCGATCGATGCCAGCAGGGCAGTGCCGCACGTTCCCACGTTGGCGCCGAGAATCAGCGCGATGCCGGATTCGAGCGGTATCAGCCCCTGGCTGCCGAGCGCGATCACGATCGCGAGCGTCGCCGCCGAGCTTTGCACGATGGCCGTGAAGATCGCGCCGATTGCGATGCCGAGCAGCGGATTGCGCATGTCCTGCATCGCGTTGATGAACGGCTCGTAATTGCGCAGCGGCCGCGTCGCGTTCCCCATCATTTCGATGCCGAGAAACAGCAGGCCAAGACCGAGCAGCACGCCACCCAGTTCGCGCACCAGTTCGCGTTTGGCGAAGCTGTACATCAGGAAGCCGCCCGCGAGCAGAAATGGCGTTATCGCGGAGATATTGAAGGCGATGATCTGCGCGGTCAGCGTCGAGCCGATGTTGGCGCCCATGATCATCGGGATCGACTGCTGCAGCGTCATGAGCCCGGCGGAGACGAAGCCGACCAGCAGCACGGTGGTGATCGTCGAGGAATTGAGCAGTGCCGTGATCCCTGCGCCAGCGAGGATGCCGCGAAAGCGGCTGGCAGTGAGCGTGCCGAGCAGCGACTGCAGGCGCGAGCCGGCGATGGCCTTGAGCCCGCCAGTCATCAGCTCCAGCCCGAACAGAAACAGGGCGAGCCCGCCGACCAGCAAGCCGACGATTTCGATCAGGTTCAGATTGCCAGCAGCTTGCATGACACGACCCGTCTCAAGCCTGAGATCGTGCCATTGTACGGACTTCCTTCGCGCACGACGCTAGAAACTGATGGTCGCCGCGATTGTGTCGCTGTAGTTGCCAGGCTGCGGCGTGGTGTGCGGCGGCACGCGCCATACATCGTGAACGAACGATGTCGTGTTGCCCGTGCCGATACCGTTCTGCGCAACGCGATTGATCGATTCACGCAGGCTAGCTGCTTCGATATGCGTTGACGTACTTCACGTGAAGCGACGCCGGTTAACAACCTGGTTTTCGAGCACAGCGGACAACGTGCGTCGCGTGGTGCTGAATGATGCAAGCACAGCGAGTCCCATTGCGCAGAGCAATACGCCAAGATGCATTGCGCCTGTTGCGCCGGCGTGATCGACCGCTACGCCGCCAGCGAGCGAACCTGCGGCGATAGCCGTTTGCACCGCGCCGACGAACAGCGCCGATGCAGCTTCCGGTTGTTGCGGCGATGTCATTTGCATCCACACGCTCAGGCATAACGGAATCGCGCCATAAGCGACGCCCCACGCGAGCACGCCCGCGATCACTGCGCCGTGCATCTGTGCGTACACAGGAAGTGCTACCAGCGATGCCATGAGGAGTGCAGTCATCGCGAACAGCGACAGGCGCGGATGCGAGGTGACGAATGCCGACGCAACGAAGTTCGACATGAAGCCGACGATACCGAAGCCGAGCAGCAATGCCGTCACCCACGTCGCGCCGAGCAACGCGTTGTCCTCGAGGAAGGGCGCGATATAGGTGTATGCGCAGAAGTGGGCGCCGAACAGCAAGGCGACGAGCATCAGGCTGCGCACTACGGTGCCGCGCGCGAGCATGCGGCGGAAATCGGCGATACGTGCGGCGGCGCGCGGCGGCAGATCGGGCAACAGTGTCGCCTGCATCAGCAGTGCTGTGAGCGCGAGCGCGGCGGTGGCGAAGAACGAGACGCGCCACGACGACAGTTCGGCGATGAAGGTGCCGAGCGGCACACCGATGACAGTCGCGAGCGTGATGCCCATGAAGATCGTTGCACTGGCTTTGGCGCTTTCTTCTTCGACGACGATCTGTCCTGACACGCCGAGCGCAACGGTCCAGAATCCGCCGAGACTGATGCCGAGCAGTGCGCGCCCGACGAGCATCGTCGCGAAGTTCGTTGCAAAAGCCGAAACGAGATTCGACGCAACCAGCGCGACCGACAGCAACAGCAGAATCGAACGGCGGTTCAGGCGACCTGCCGCGAGCAGCAGCATCGGCGCGGAGAGGGCGGCGATGAGTCCGGGCGTCGTGGTCATCAGACCGGCCGTGCCGGGCGTGACCGCGAGGTCTGTTGCGATTTTCGGCAACACGCCGACGGGCATGTACTCCGTCGTCACGAACGCAAACGAGCCGAGTGCAATTGAGAGTACGGCGAGCCAGCGTCGCGGATTGACTGCGGGTGAAGACGACAAAGACGCGTCGGCGAGCGACGCGGACTGATGGATGTCCATAACGGGAAACTCCGGCGAGCGCGCAGACGGCGGCGCGCGCGACGTGCATAAGGAAATACAGGGGAAAGAAGAGGCGACGTCGATCGGATCAATTGACGCGAGTGACTGAGGGCGATGCTTGCTCCGCATGAGCCGCCAGCGAGGAAGCGACCGTCTGGTCGCCTCCTGTTCGCTACGAATCAACCGTCATGTCAGAACACGCGTTTCAGGCCGCGACAGCCGCTTCGTCATGGAACGGATAGTCGGTGTAACCGACATCCGTGCCACCGAAGAAAGTATCGCGGTCGTACGCATTCAGCGGCAGACCTTTGCGCAGGCGTTCGGGCAGGTCCGGGTTCGCGATGAAATGCCGTCCGAACGCGACCAGATCCGCATCGCCCGATTGCACGATCGCTTCGGCGCTGTCGCCGCTGAAGCCGCCTGCCGCGATGATCGGCCCATGAAAATGCGTCCGCAGCGATTTCGCGGCGACCGGTTGCTGGTCGCGCGAATCGTCTTCGACATTGCCAGCGATGCGCGGCTCGATCAGATGCAGATAGGCGATGCCGAGTTTGTTCAGTTCGTCCGCCACATAGGTGAACAGCGCTTCGGGGTTGCTATCCGACATGTCGCCCCACGAACCGCTCGGTCCGAGACGCACTGCCACCTTGTCCGCACCCCACACGCCGATCACGGCGCGCGTCGTGTCGAGCAGCAGGCGCGCGCGGTTGACGATCGAACCGCCGTATTCGTCCGTGCGTTTGTTGCTGCCATCCTGCAGGAACTGGTCGAACAGATAACCGTTGGCCGCATGCAGCTCGACGCCGTCGAAACCCGCTTTCACGCCGCGTTCGGCCGCTGTGCGGAAGCTTTCGACGATGCCAGCGATTTCAGCCGTTTCCAGCGCACGATTCGGCGTGTTGGGCACCCAGCCCGCTTCCGTATAGGCAACGCCGCCGTGCGGCACTTCGGACGGTCCGACGGGACGGCCGCCATCGGGCTGCAACTGCGCATTCGATTGACGTCCTGCGTGATAAAGCTGAAGAAAGATCTTGCCGCCTTTGGCGTGCACCGCATGGGTGACGGCCTTCCAGCCAGCGATCTGGCTGTCGTCGTACAGGCCGGGCGCGCCGAGATAACCGTTGCCGTTCGGCGCGGCGATGGTTGCCTCGCCGATCAGCAGCGCGCCTTCCGACGTGCGCTGCGCATAGTATTCAGCCATCAGCGGGCCGGGGCGTGCGCCGCTTTCGGCACGCATGCGGGTGAGCGGGGCGAGCACAACGCGATGCGCGATTTCGTAAGAACCAAGCGTGACTTTCGAAAACAGTTTGGACATTTCAATCTCCACAATCCGATATTCAGGGAAGCTGTTGCGTGTTGCCGATAACCGGCGACGCTTGACGCCAATGTAGTGGCAGCGATCCGCGAGAAAAACAGTCCGCCGGTTCACGCACTACGGACACGCCTGTCCGCAATCGTGCGAACCTTGCTGCACGGGGCTTCCCGCGTGGAAAACGTGATTGTTGGGTGCAAAAGAACAGTGATGTCTGCGGCGCCGCATTTATCCTTCAGAACACGATTCCGATAATTCGAGCCACTTCAAGCGGCGTTTCATGGCGAAACGCCTGTGATGGATTGAACGAAATAAAGGAATGGATCATGGCGAAAGCGATTACCTTTGCGCGGCACGGCGGTCCCGATGTGTTCGAGTACACCGAGATCGGTACGCCCGAACCTGCTGCTAATGAAGTACGGATCCGCGTAAAGGCCATCGGGCTGAACCGGGCGGAAGCGATGTGGCGGCGTGGCGAATACGTCGAGCCCGCAAAGCTGCCGGCGCGTGTCGGTTATGAAGCGTCAGGTGTGGTGGATGCGGTGGGTGCCAACGTCACGCATGTTGCAATCGGCGATGCCGTCAGCACGGTGCCTTCGTTTTCGATGAACGATTACGGCGTGTACGGCGAACTCGTGCTCGCGCCTGCGCACGCTGTCGTGAAGAGTCCCGCGTGGCTTTCTCACGTAGACGCGGTGGCGATCTGGAATGTTTTCGTGACGCCTTACGCCGCATTCACTGAGAATGGACTCGTCAAACAGGGCGACGTCGTGCTGATTCCGGCAGCGTCGAGCGGTGTGGGCCTCGGCGCGATTCAGGTGGCGAAGCGTCTGGGCGCGACGGCAGTCGCATTGACGCGAACGCGCGCGAAGCGCGACGCGCTGATTGCGCTCGGTGCAGACCACGTCATCGTTACGGACGAAGACGATCTCGTTGAAGCCGTGCAGCGCATCACGGATGGACGAGGCGCGGACCTCGTGTTCGATCCCGTCGGCGGCAGGACTTTCGCTCGTCTGATCGATGCGACGCGGCCCGGCGGCACGATCCTGTTGTATGGCGCATTGAGTCCCGATGAAACCGTGCTGCCCGTGTTGCCCTTGCTCTATAAACGCATCACCGTGCATGGCTATAACCTGTTTTCGACTACCACGGACGCGCAACGCCAGGCCGATGCAGCCGCATTCATTTTCGACGGATTGCAGTCGGGCGCGCTCAAGACGGTGATCGCACAGCGCTTCGCATTCGATCAGATCGTGCAGGCGCATACCGCGCTCGAACGCAACGAGCACTTTGGACGCATCGTCGTGTCGGTGTGATGCGCGTGCTGTTGCATGCAGTCATTGAATGGAGAACTGGAAATCATGGAAGCATCACAAGTTGTGCCGTTGCGCGTGGGTGTGATCGGCGTCGGCAACTGGGCGAAGCACGGCCACCTGCGCGTGCTCGATCTGTTGCCGCAGTACACGCTGCAAGCTGTGTACAGTCATCGGCGCGAGGCCGCTGAAGCAGCGGCGCGCGAATATCGGATCACACGCGTGGCCGGATCGATCGATGAACTGATCGACAGCGCCGACATCGATCTCGTGGTCGTGCTCAATACAGCCCCGCAACACGCGCAGACCGTGAAACGCGTTATCGCTGCAGGCAAGCACGTGTATTGCGAATGGCCGTTGACGACGACGCTCGCCGAATCGAAAGAACTGTTGAAGCTTGCGAAAGAGCGCGGCGTGCGGCATGTCGTCGGATTGCAGCGGCGCTTTGCACCGCATAACCGCTATGTGCGCGATCTGATTCAGCAAGGCTATGTGGGCGAATTGCGTTCGGTGCGCATGCACGTGAGCATGAACTACTTCCAGGCGACACGCTCGCGCGCACTCGAATGGACGGTGCCGCCTGAGAACTTTTCGTCAGTGGTTTCGATCTATGGCGGCCACTTTCTCGACATGCTGTTTTCCGGAACCGGCTGGCCTGTTTCGATTGCCGCGCTTACGCCGAATCAGTTCCCGTCGGTGACGATTCGCGAGACAGGTGCGTCGATGCCCACATCGACCCCCGATCAACTTGTGCTTGCTGGCATGTTGAACGATCACGCGGTTGTGTCAGTGCATATCGAAGGCGGCAAGCGCAACGGCTCGGGCGTGCAGATCGATATCACCGGGACGGAAGGGGATCTGCGTATCACGAATGAATCGGCATTTGGCGATGTCGGCGACGACTATGCAATCTTCGGCGCGCACGGCGACCGGCAGCCACTCGAAAGACTGCACGTGCCGCAGAGCTATCTGCGCTTGCCCGAATCAGGTTTGCCTTCTGCCGTGCTGGAACTGGCCGAACTCTATTGGGAATACGCGCACGATGTGGCGAATGGTACGCACGCTGCGCCGAGCTTCGCCGATGCGGTGCAGATGCATGATCTGATCGACAGCGCACAGAGATCTTTCCTCTCACGCGAGTTTGTACAGTTGAATGCCGGAAAGTAATGGGTGAATGAGTAATGGATGAGTGAACGGGTCGCGCGGTGTTTCCCGCCAGGCAACATCGCGTTGACTCTATTGCTATTGCTTTAAAAATTAGATGAATGTCTAATGCCCGACCGTAAGGCACGCTGTGAGCGGACTGAAAGCTTGCGCTAAATGGCAATTGAAATGAGAACTTTCCATTAAGCGGCAGACTTAACTCATCGCTTCGAATTTGAAATTGTTCGTAACATCGCCGTCACAAAAGTAAAGAAGAATGCTGCGCCAACGCGGGGGTTCAGGCTTGCCGCATCGCGTTGCGCAGTCGGGAATCGCGTACATACGTAGCAAAGAAATAAAAGGCATTCCGCACGCAATCGTCTATTGCGTACAGGAATACATCAAAACAACGATTGGCCTGGCCATGAAAAATTAAATAGTGGGATTGGGGCGTCTTTAAGCAAGCGTATTCAAATCGAAGAGCAAACGTTTGCTTGCCATTTGGGATGTTCGGCAATCAGGAAAGTGGCGCAGTCGTACTCGCCGGTGCAAAAGGCGCGCATTGCGCACTGGCACCGGCGAGTGTGTCTGCTCGTGCATAGGCCGCACTAAACGGCACGGCGTGAACATAGAGCCACATCAATTCAAAGAAAGACCGGAAAGAACGACAAGGAAACCATAATGCGCTATAGCGTACGGTTGTTTACGGGGCAGCTCATAGGCTGTTTAGTTGTACTTTGGATGATGATGCTTTGCATTGCGACTCACGCCGTCGCCAGCGAAGCACTTCCGCCATCCAATCACATCAGGATCAATCTCGGCGCAACGCCCTGGCAGTACATCAAGGACGCCGACGATCCCAACTCGATGCAGCCTGGCTTCAACGACTCGGCATGGCAGCAGGTAGGCGTTCCGCAGACGCCGTCTGACAACGACACCTTCCTCAACTGGAGGTCCGGTGGCGATCAGGGCTATCTGACGGGCAACATCAACTGGTACAGAAAGCACTTCAAGCTCGATCCGTCCTTTGCGAACCGCAAGATCTATATCGAGTTCGAAGGCGCGCATACGGGCGCGCAGGTTTATATCAACGGGACGTTCATTCCCGGCAACAGCCAGATCAATAAAGACGCGACGCACGTGCTCGGCTTTATTCCGTTCATCGTCGATATCACGAACTATGTGAAATTCGACGGCACGGACAATGTGCTGGCCGTGAAAGTTGCGCGCGGAGACAAGTTCTTCGAATCGCCGAACTTCGCGGGCGCATTCCGTTTCGGCCAGGACGATACGGGTCTCTTCCGTCCCGTGTGGATGCACATCACGGACCGCGTGCACATTCCCGAGAACATCTATGCGGTGCTCAATACGTGGGGCACGTATGTCGCGACGGTCTCGGCGAGTACGTCGTCGGCCACTGTCCGCGTGCAGACCAATGTGCTGAACGAGTACGCGATGGACCGGAAGGTGACGTTGACCACGCAGATCGTCGACGCGGGCGGCACCGTCGTGGCGACCGCGCAGGACACGCGCAACGTAGCTGCCAATGTGCAACCCGGCTTGCAGCCCACGCTATTCGATCAGGTGCTGACGGTTTCCAATCCGACGCTCTGGTATCCGAATAACAGCCTTTATGGCAAGCCGTATCTGTATCACGTGGTGCACTCCGTCAGCATCGACGGAGTGGTCGTCGATACGACGGAAACGCCGTTCGGCATTCGCACGATCACATGGGACCAGAACTTCCCGATCATCAACGGGCATCCGCATTATCTGTGGGGCGCGTCGGGCCGTTACGACTATCCGGCGCTGGGCTCGGCCGTGCCGCCGGAACTGCAATGGAAGGATCTGAGCCTGCTCGCGCAGGCGGGCGGCAGTCTGTACCGGCCGGGCCATTCGAGCCAGGGCCGCGACTTCCTCGATGCCGCCGACGCCTACGGCGTGATGATGGTTCAGCCCAGCGGCGAGGGTGAAGGCGGTTTCGCCGTGATCTGCAATGCGCAAGGCGGTCCGCAGGTCGACGCGTGCATGACGCAGAACAACGTCACGCTGAAGACCGAACTGCATCGCGACATGATCGTTCACGATCGCAATCACCCGTCCGTGCTCGCGTGGGAAGCCGACAACGGCGCAACGGACACGGCATTCGCGCAATCGTTGAAGGCGCTCTCACAAGTGTGGGATCCCGTCAACACGCGCGCACAGGCCGACCGCACGCCGAACCCGAATAATGGCGATATTCTCGGCTGCAGCGGCAACGGCTGCGACATCAACGTCAAGAAGGACTACCCGAATTCGCCGGCGTGGGGCTCGGAATACTGGGGCGACGGCGTTGGTCGATGGAAGTATGACTTCGAGCTCGCGTTTGCCGCGAAGTACGTGAAGAACTGGGTCGAGAGCGTGGCGGGCAAGTCGTTCGGCATTGCGCACTGGTATCTCGCGGATACGCCGGGTGAAATCAACACACAGACGGATGGCGTTCCCGATGTGTCCGTGCGCGGTAATGGGGCGTCGATGATGGACGCAAACCGTCTGCCGCGCCTGATCTACTACATCTATCAGGCTGCATGGACGCCATTCGAGATCAAGCCTGTCGTGAAGCTCGCGCACACGTGGAATCGCGCCGGCTCCGTGACGGTCAACGCGTTCAGTAACTGTCCCGCAGTGCGGCTGCGCCTCAATGGCGAACTGATCGGCGCCGACCAGACGCCGAATTCGCCGTCGACCGAGCCCACCGACATCACGCAGAACACCACGATGCTGCCGACGCAGGTGCACTGGGACAACATCCAGTGGGCGCCGGGCACGCTGACCGCGGAATGTCTCGACAACAACCGCCAGGTCGCAGCGTACGATTCGCTCGTGACGGCAGGCCCCGCCGATCATATCCAGCTGACGGTCGAGCCTGAACTGGTCAAGCCGGACGGCGAGTCGTTCGCACTCACCGCGAACGGCACGGATGCCGCCATCATCACGGCGACCGTCGTCGACGCGAATAACGTACGCGTGCCGGATGCATCGCAGATCGTGACGTTCAAGGTCAGCGGCCCCGGCACGTATCGCGGCGGCTCCGACCACTACGTGACTGACAATCAGCCACTGTCGTATCACGCGCCGGGCGACCCGAACCTGTCGATCGAAGGCGGCATGACGCGCATCGCGGTCAAGACGCAGTTCACGCCAGGCGCCGTGACCGTGACGGCGACGTCGCCGGGTCTTGGCAGCGGCACGGCAACCTTCAACGTGGTGCCGACGAACGCAGCGCAGACGTTCAACGGCAACGCGCTCGTGGTCGGTCCGCAGGAGCCGGGCGCGCTGAAGATCATCGCGCAGCCGTCGAACCAGCGAGTGACGCAAGGGCAGAGCGGGCAGTTCTCGGTGCTGTCGGCAGGCGCTGCGCCCATCAGCTATCAATGGATGAAGAACGGTGCGCCGATTCCTGGCGCGACGAGCTACACGTACACGACGCCCGCCGTCCAGACGGGCGACAGCGGCACGACGTATAGCGTCGCCATCCACAACGCGAACAGCAGCGTGACGTCGAACGGCGCGACCCTCACGGTCGTGGCGCCCGCCGCGCCGACCATCTCCATGCAACCGCTTTCGCTCAGCATCACGGCGGGGCAGAGCGCGGAGTTCACCGTGGCGGCAGACGGTTCGCCGGTGCTGTCGTATCAATGGTTGAAGAACGGCGAGGCTATTCCCGGCGCCACCCAGCCGGTCTACGACACGCCCGTTGCGCAGACGTCGGATAGCGGCTCGGTATTCAGCGCTGTCGTGTCGAACAGCGCAGGCACGATCACGTCGGCGGGTGCCACGCTGACGGTGAGCGTGGCGACGCCGCCTGTCATCGTGTCGCAGCCGCGCAGCCTGAGCGTGCCGGTTGGTCAGAGCGTCAGCTTCAACGTGCTCGCGAGCGGCTCCACACCGCTGAAGTATCAATGGACCAAGGACGGCAAGCCGTACGGCACGAACTCGGCGAGCATCGCGATTGCATCTGCGCAAGGCACCGACGGCGGCAACTACGCTGTCACGATCACCAACAGCGCAGGCAGCATCACGAGCGACCCGGCGACGTTGACGGTAAGCGGCGCGGACAACAGCAACCTCGCGCTCAACGCCAAGGCGATGTCGAGCAGCGACCAGAACGGCGGTCTCACCGCGCAGTATGCATTGGACGGCTCGGTTGCATCGCGCTGGGCGTCGGCGCCTGAGATCGATCCTTCGTGGATCACGGTCGATCTCGGCTCCATCCAGACCTTCAACAAGGTCGTGCTGATGTGGGAAAACGCAGCGGCGTCGGCGTACAAGATCCAGGTGTCGAACGACAACAGCACATGGACGAACGTGCTGCCCAACGACCAGATCATCGCTGGCCACGGCGGCACGGAAACGACGATCTTCCCGAGCACGTCGGCGCGCTATGTCCGCATGCTCGGCCTGCAACGCACGACGCAGTATGGCTATTCGCTGTTCGAGTTCCAGGTGTTCGACTCGCCGCAGTGTGGCGGCGCGACGGAGCGCTTCACGTTGCTGGGCGCGAAGGAAGGTATCTGGAATTCGACCATCGCAGGTCTGCCGTCGGGTCCGTACGTGCCGAACGTGAAGGACAACGTGAGCGGGCTCGTGTGGCAGCAGTACTACACGACGTTCCCGAACCAGGGCGCGCAGTTCACGCAGACGGTTGCGAAGCAGTATTGCGCGGCTATCGGCATGCGTTTGCCGACGCAAAACGAAGCACTGACGGTGGCGCGTGCGAACTTCGCAACCTGCGCGTTCCCGGCACCGTGGGGCACGTGGACGACGACGGGCGTGCAGGATGCGCCGACGCAGGCGTATCTGGTGTTTTCGTCGGGGCAGTCCACGCCCGGCATCATCAACAACACGCCGGGCTGGTCGCTGTGCGTGTCGGGTAATTCGGCCGATGCGCCCGTGATTTCGGCGCAACCGTCGAACGTGACGGTCAGCGAAGGGCAGGCTGCGCTGTTCTCGGTGGGTGTCACGGGCACGGGGCCGTTCTCGTTCCAGTGGCTGCGCAACGGTGCAGTGGTGGCGATCACGAGCAATCCGACGTACACGACGCCGCCCACCACGATCGCAGCCGACAACGGTGCGACGTATGGCGTCGTCGTGACCAACGGTGGCGGCAGCGCGACGAGCGCGACGGCGAAGCTGACCGTGACGGCCGCAACGGGCGGTAACGATGGCAACAATGGCAATAACGGTAACGACGGCAACAACGGCGGTAACGGTGGCAATGGCGGCAATGGCGGTAACGGTGGCGATGGCGGCACGCCGAGCGCCAACCTCGCACGCGGCAAGGTCGCAACGTCGAGCGGCACGCAGGACGACGGCTATGCGGCCACCAATGCGGTCGATGGCAACCTCGGCTCGCGCTGGTCGTCGGACTTCAACGACAACGCGTGGATCACGGTCGATCTCGGCCAGGCGACGCAGTTCGACCGCGTCGTGCTGAACTGGGAAAACGCGTACGGCAAGGCGTATCTGCTGCAGGCGTCGAACGACAACCAGGCGTGGACCAGCATCATCCCGCAGCGCGCGGGCGCAGGCGGCGTCGAGGACATCTCGCTGCCCGTCACGAACGCACGCTATGTGCGCATGCAGGGTGTCCAGCGCGCGACGCAGTACGGCTACTCGCTGTTCGAGTTCGAGGTCTACAACTCGGCGGCAACGCCGAAGCTGGTCGTCACGGCAACCGCCGGCGCGAACGGTGCGATCAGCCCGTCGGGTGACGTGAACGTGATCCAGGGCGGTTCGCAGACGTTCACGGCGCAACCGGCGGCTGGTTACGGCGTGGGCTCGATGACGGTGGATGGCCAGAACCTGGGCGTGCAGTCGACGTACACGTTCACCAACGTCACCGCGAAGCACAGCATCAGCGTGACCTTCGTGCCGCTGTCGGCGAGCGTGAATCTGGCGCTGAACCGGCCGGCCACGTCGAGCGGCGACGAGAACGGCAACACGCCGCCATCGGCAGCCGTAGACGGCAATACGGGCACGCGCTGGTCGTCGCTGTTTGTCGACCCGTCGTGGATCACGGTCGATCTCGGTTCGGAGCAGACCTTCAACCGCGTGGTGCTGAACTGGGAGAACGCGCACGCCATTGCGTATCAGATCCAGACATCGCACGACAACCTCGACTGGTCGAACACCGTCTATTCGACGACGGACAGCAAGGGCGGTATTGAAGACCTGTCGTTCGCGAGCACGACAGCGCGTTACGTGCGCCTGTACGGCACGAAGCGTTCGACGGACTACGGCTACTCGCTGTTCGAGTTCGGTGTGTACAACAACGTGACGTCGACGCAGCGCACGCGTCAGTGATACCGATGTCCCTTTCGTAACGTTGCATGGACGCCCGCCTTGCGGGCGTCCAACTTTTGAAGGAAGTGTCGATGCAGTCCGTAACACGCAGTCGCGCGCCGCACGCCAGTACGAAGAGGCGCGCGCGGAAACCGAAACAGGGCGGCTTTACGCTGCTCGAACTGCTGGTGGTGCTGGTCATCATCGGCATGCTGGCGGCGCTGGTGGGGCCGCGCTATTTCTCGCAGCTCGGCAAGTCGCAGGCGACGATCGCGCGCGCGCAGATCGACGTCTTTACGAAGTCGGTCGATAACTTCCGGCTCGATGTCGGCCGTTATCCCACTGCCGACGAAAACCTTTCCGCGCTCGTCGTCAAACCGGCGAACGCGGACAAATGGGCAGGCCCGTATCTGAAGAAGGAAGTGCCGCTCGATCCGTGGGGACATCCGTACGTGTATCAGGTGCCCGGCACGAAGGGCGACTATGCGGTGATTTCGTACGGGCGCGACGGCCAGCCAGGCGGCTCGGGCGAAGACGCCGACATCAGCAGCGAATGACGCAACACAGGTAGTGCGGCACGTGCGGACACAGCACGCGACGCAACGGGGAAGCAGACCATAACAGGCCGGTAGCACAGCACCATGCCGTACGAAGTAAGGGCGCTCTCGCCCGACAACCAGATCGTCGCGCTCGTCATCGATGCGCAGGACGAAGACGACGCGCGCCGCCAGGTCGAAGCGCGCGGCCTGCACGCGACGCAACTGCGCGCAACGCGCACATTAGGCACACTGCGCTCGGCGAAGGCCTCGCGCGGCGGCATCTCGCTCGTGCTGTTCAGCCAGGAACTGCTGGCGCTGCTGACGGCGGGTTTATCCATTGTCGAAGGTCTGGAGGCGCTGGTCGAGCGCGAAGGCAACGCGAGGCTGCGCGGCATTCTGCAGCGGCTCCTTGCGGGCTTGCGCGAAGGCAAGCGCTTTTCGAGCCTGCTCGCCGAGCAGCCCGATGTGTTCCCTCCGCTCTACGTCGGGATCGTGCGCGCTGCCGAGGGCACGAGCGATCTGCCGCGCTCGCTGCAACGCTATGTCGATTACCAGGCGCGCATCGACATGGTGCGCAACAAGCTGATCAGCTCCGCGATCTATCCGAGCATCCTGTTCGTGGTGGGCGGCGGCGTGTCGACGTTTCTGATCGCGTTCGTGGTGCCGCGCTTCGCGACCATCTATGAAGGCACGGGCAGAAGCTTGCCGTGGATGTCGCAGATGTTGCTCGACTGGGGCAAGTTTGCGTCGGCGCATGGGCTGCCTCTGTTTGCAGCAGCCGTTGCGGTTGCGATTGCGGGCGGCGCGGTTGTGCGTGCGACGATCGCGCGCATCGGACTCGTCAGCCTGCTGGGCCGCATCCCGCTGCTCGGTCCGCATCTGCGCATCTATCAGCTATCGCGGCTGTATCTGACGCTTGGCATGCTGCTGGAAGGCGGCATTCCAATCGTGACAGCCATGGAAACGGCAGGCGGCACGATATCGCCTGCATTGCGCGAAGGATTGCTGCGTGCGCGTGCCGCTGTTCAGTCCGGTGCGCCGCTGTCCAGTTCCTTTCACGCCGAAGACCTCACCACGCCGATTTCGCTGCGCATGCTGCGCGTCGGTGAACGCTCGGGCGAACTCGGCACGATGCTCACACAATCGGCGGCGTTTTACGACGGCGAGATCAGCCGCTGGATCGACCGCTTTACGCGCATGTTCGAACCGCTGCTGATGTCGGCCATCGGGCTCGTAGTCGGCACGATTGTCGTGCTGCTGTATATGCCGATCTTCGATCTCGCGGAAGGCCTGTCATGACCGCGCGCGATAGCATCGAGCCGCTGCTCAGCGCCGACATGCTGGCGCGCGCACGCACGGCAGCCGCCGCGACACAACGGCATATCATCGCCGAACTGGAAGCGCTGACGGGCGTCGAGCCGCGCCAGTTGCTGCAGGCGCTCGCGCAACGGCTCGATATGCGTGTGATCGAAACAGCCGACATGCTGGCGATCAAACCTGCCTTCGACCGCGTGCCGCTGTCGCGCGCGATGCAGCGCCGTTGCGCGCTGCTGCGCGATGCGGACGAAGCGTTCGTCGGCGTGGTCACGAGCCCGTTCGATCTCGATCTGCAAACCTGGCTCGCGGCGCAAGCGGGCGCTGCGATCGACATACGGTTGGCGCTGCCGTCCGATCTGCAGGCGTATCACGCGCGCATGGAGGAATCGACGCGCGCGATCGACAGCCTCGTGACAAGCGGCGACGAGTCGCAGGCAGAAGGTCGCACCGCGCAAGTGCTGTCGTTCGAGACGGTCAGCGAGGCGGCGAGTCCCGCTGTGAAGCTGGTGAACTCGACGCTCTACGACGCATTGAAGGCAGGCGCTTCCGATATCCACCTCGAAAGCACGTCCAGTGGCCTCGCGCTGAAGTATCGCGTGGACGGCGTGCTCGACGCGGCGGCCACGCTAAACGGCGTCGAAACAGCCGAGCAGGTGATCTCGCGGCTCAAGGTGCTGGCGGAACTGGATATCGCCGAGCGGCGTGTGCCGCAGGACGGCAGCTTCCGTGTGGCGGCAGGCGGACGCGATATCGATCTGCGCGTGTCGATCATGCCGAGCATTCACGGCGAAGACGCTGTGATCCGGATTCTCGACAAACGCGCGATGATCGAAGCGTATGGTTCGCTGACGCTTGAAGCGCTGGGTTATGACAGTGAATCGCTGGTGGCGCTTCGCGCGCTGGCCGAAGAACCGTACGGCATGTTGCTCGTCACAGGCCCGACCGGCTCGGGCAAAACGACGACGCTCTACGCCGCGCTGACGGAAATTCACAACGGCCGCGACAAGATCATCACGATCGAAGATCCCGTCGAGTATCAGTTGCCCGGCATTCTGCAGATTCCCGTCAACGAGAAAAAAGGGCTGACGTTCGCGCGCGGCTTGCGTTCGATCCTGCGTCACGATCCCGACAAGATCATGGTCGGCGAGATTCGCGACCGCGAGACCGCGGAAATCGCCGTGCAGTCCGCGCTGACGGGTCACCTCGTGTTGACCACGGTGCACGCGAACAACGTGTTCGACGTGTTCGGCCGATTCAGCCATATGGGCATCGATCCGTATGCGTTCGTGTCGGCGCTCAACGGCATCTGGGCGCAGCGGCTGATGCGCGTGAACTGCGCGCACTGCGCCGCGCCGTATGTGCCGACCGATGCCGAACTCGCGCGGCTATCGTTGAGCCGCGCTGACGTCGCCGGTTTTGATTTTCGCCAGGGCATGGGTTGCGGCGATTGCCGCGGCACGGGTTATCGCGGACGCCGCGCGATTGCGGAAATCCTGATACTCGATGACGAGATCCGCGACATGGTGGTCGAAAAGCAGCCGATCCGCGCGATCAAGGACGTGGCGCGCAAGAACGGCACGCGCCGCTTGCGGGACGTTGCGTTGAATCTGGTGAAGCGCGGCGAGACCACGCTCGCCGAAGTGAAGCGGGTGACGCTCAATGCGTGACAGGCTGATGCGAATCTGGCCGCGCGGACACTGCCATCTGCGGCTGTCGCGCGATGGCGTGTCGGTGCTGCGCGTGAGCGGCTCGCGCAAGGGCGCGCCCGTCGTCGTCGAGCGACCGATGCCCATGCTTGCGGATGCAACGCCCGATGCGCTCGCCGCGCCGATCGCCGCGGCGCTGGAGGCGGCTGGCGGCACGCGCCTGCCTGTTCACGCGACGATCGACGACGATCTGGCGCGCTACTTCATTGTCACGCCGCCAGCGAACGGCGCGCGCATGCACGACTTGCGCGCGGCAGCGGGTGTGCGTTTCCAGTTGCTGTACGGCGAGTCGCTCGCGAACTGGCAGCTTGCCGCCGACTGGCATGCTGCGAAGCCGTTTCTTGCGTGTGCGGTTCCTCAACGAGTGCACGCAGCCTTGCGACTCGCGGTCGATGCACAGCGTGGCTGTCTCGCTTCCGTTACGCCGATCTTCGTCGCGGCGTGGAATCGCTCACGGCGTCGGCTCGATAACGATGCATGGGTCGCAACACTCGGCGACAGCGCTCTAACACTGGGTCTCGTTGCTGGCGCCGGTGCGAAAGCGCGCCGTCTTTCCGCCGTGCGCACTCTGTCGCTGCCTGACAGGACCGCACCCGTCACGTGGCTGCGCGATCAACTGGCGCGCGCGGCGCTGCTCGACAACGTGCCGCCGCCCTCTGCACTACATATTCACGGTGCTCCGCGCGATGACTGGCACAAAGACGCTGCGGGCCTGAACGTGCATTGGCACCCAACACGCGAAGGCGGCACGACAAGATGAAACGTCTTCACATCGACTTCGCGCCGTCGGGCTGGCGTCGTGGGCTGTATCGAACGCATCCTGTCGCGCGCGTGCTGACGGTGATCGCGCTGCTGTTGTGCGTGTTCGCGGGATATCGCGCATATCGCCTGCTTGCGCATCTCGATCCGCTTCAAATCGAAGCGGCGCGACTTGCGTCACGCGCGGACCGTTCGGCCCGCGCTGCGCATGCGTCCGGCAACGCGCCGATAGACGCGAAACAGGCGGCTGCCGTGAACGCCGCCGTCGCGCGCCTCAACCTGCCGTGGGGCAGCCTTCTCGATGCCGTCGAAGCTGCGACGCCTGCGTCCGTCGCGCTGCTGTCGATCGCGCCTGAACCGGCGCGCGCGCTGCTCAAGATCGAAGCGGAATGCGCCAGCAGCAAGGACATGATCGACTATCTGAAGCAACTCGAGCAGCAGGCGCTGTTCGAACGCGTGACGCTCGTCAGGCATGAACGCATGCGCGACGGCACGGACGGCGTGATCCGCTTTCAGATCGAAGCGCAGTGGCGAAGGGTGGAATCGTGAACATGCCCAACGTCGCGCGGCTGCTGTTGCGGCTGCATCTCGCTTTCTGTCGATCAACCGCCGTCGCCATGCTGGCAGGTGCGCTGGTAGTCGCGGCGGCTTTGCTGTGGCTTGCGCTGTTGCCGGCGCTCGCATCGCGCATCGATCAGCAAACACGCGCAGTGGCTCGCGCGCGCAACGCTCCGCCGCCAAAGCCTGTGGTGAGTGCGCCGGCACTGGCCGCCGCGCGCCTGTCGGCGTTCTATGCAGCGTTGGGCGACGCGGCGCACAGCGAACAGATCGTCGCGCATCTGTTCGACGCTGCCGACGAAACGGGCGTCACGCTCGACAAAGCCGAATACAAACCGGCGCGTGACGCGGCAGGGCGTTTTGACACCTACACGATCGTCTTGCCGGTGAAGGGCGACTACGCGCGATTGCGGCGCTTTTGCGAACAGGTGTTGCTGCGCGTGCCGTATGCCGCGCTCGACGATATGCGCTTCCGGCGCAGTTCGGCCAATGACGCGGCCGTCGAGGCGAGTCTGCGGTTTACGGTCTTTCTGCGTCCCGTGATGTCGCCGGATGCAGGCGAGGCGCGCCGATGAAGCGTAAGCACGTGATTCTCGCTCTGGCCTTTCTGCTCTCGGCAGGGTTGCTCGCATTCGGCCGCACCAATCGCGCCGATCAGGTTGTCGAAGCGATGCCTCGCGCCGGTGCGCATGCCGCGACGCCCTCCGCGCGCACGACGATGGCCGCGGAAGTGGTCGGTATCGCGGCACTGCGCGCACGCACCGAACTGCTCGGCGCGACGACGGGCGAGCCACACGCGCTGTTCGGCAGCCGCGCGATGGCGTCGCCCTTGCCCTCCGCTGCGCCCGCCGGTGCGGAAGTACCGCCGCTGCCGCCGGAACCGGCGGTACCCAGCCTGCCGTTCACGTATCTCGGCAAGCAGGGCGCCGACGGAAACTGGGAGGTGTATCTGACGCGCGGCGACGAGACCTTGATCGTGCATGACCAGATGGTGATCGACGACACGTATCGCGTCGATGCGATCAGGCCGCCGACCATGACGCTGGTCTACTTGCCCCTGAAACTGGTTCAAACCCTGGATATCGGCAGCGCCGACTGATGAACGCAATCAAAGGAAGTGAATCGTTGGCTACGCCATCTGCAATATCGTCCGCCATGCGGAACACGCTGCGCACGCTTGCGTTGCTCGTCATCGTGCCCGTCCTGCTGGGCGGTTGCGCGGCCGAGCGCGCGTATCGCGACGGCAAGGATCTCGTCGCCCAGGGCAAGGTCGATGAAGGGCTGGCAAAGCTGCAACAGGCCGTGACGCAAGACCCGCGCGACGCGCACTACCGTGCCGCGTGGCTCGCCGAGCGCGAGGACGCCGTCGCGCATCTCGATGAGGAAGGCGACCGTCTTGCCGCAAGCGGCGCGCGCGGGGCGGCGCGCAAGTCGTATCAGCATGCGCTGACCATCGACCCCGCCAACGAGCGGGCGCTGTCGGGCATCACGGCGCTCGATAACGCGGTGCGCATCGACGGTCTTGTGGAGCGCGCTGAAGCGCTGGCCGCGAAGCAGGACATCGACAATGCGCGCGGCCTCGTTGCGAAGGTGCTGACGGAAGCGCCCGCGCACCCACGCGCGCTCGCGCTGCAACGCAAGCTGGGCGCCGATACGGGCTTTCTGCGCGTCGAAGCCGCGCTGGCGGGCGCGTATCGCAAGCCGGTGCGGATCGATTTCAAGGATGCGCCGCTCAAACAGGTGTTCGACGTGATCTCACGCAGCGCCGGGCTCAACTTCCTGTTCGACAAGGACGTAAAGACCGATCAGCGCACCTCGATCTATCTGCGCAACAGTACGATCGAAGCCGCCGTGCGCTATGTGCTCGCGACCAACCAGCTCGCGCAACAGGTGCTCGACGAAAACACAGTGCTGATCTATCCGAACACGCCCGCCAAGCTGAAGGACTATCAGGAACTGGCCGTGCGCACGTTCTTTCTGTCGAATGCCGATGCGAAGACGGTCGCCAATACGCTGAAGACAATCGTCAAGTCGCGTGATGTGGTTGCGGACGAAAAACTCAATGTGGTGATCGTGCGCGACACGCCGGACGCGATCCGCATGGCAGAAAAGCTCGTCGCGCTCGAAGACGTTCCCGAGCCGGAAGTGATGCTCGAAGTCGAAGTGCTGGAAGTGCAGCGCAACAGCATGCAGGATCTCGGCATCGCATGGCCGTCGTCGGTCACGTTCACGCCGACGGCTGCGGGCAGTACGTTTGGCGCGATCAGCTCGGGCAGCGGTTCGTCCGGGTCGTCGTACTCCTCTTCCAGCAGTTCGGGTGCGTCGCCCGCGCTGTCGCTGCACGATCTGCTGAATCAGACGTCGCGCACCGTCGGCGTGTCGTCGCTACAGGCAACCGTCAATGCGAACCGCCAGGACTCGAACGCGAAGCTGCTGACCAACCCGCGCATTCGCGTGCGCAACCACGAGAAGGCGAAGATCCTGATCGGCGAGCGGGTGCCGAACATCACGTCGACGGCGACGTCCACCGGCTTCGTCTCGCAGTCGATCAACTATCTCGACATCGGCCTGACGTTGAACGTCGAACCGACCATCTATCTCGACGATACCGTCGGCATCAAGGTGTCGCTCGAAGTCAGCAGTTTGCTGAACCAGATCACGGGGTCGTCAGGCACGACTGCGTATGAGATCGGCACGCGCACGGCCAGCACGGTGCTGCAGTTGAAGAACGGCGAGACGGATGTGCTGGCGGGTTTGATCGACAGCCAGGAGCGCACGTCCGGCAACAAGATTCCGGGCCTCGGGCAATTGCCTGTGCTGGGCCGTCTCTTCGGCGCCACCACCGACGACGACAAGAACACCGAAATCGTCCTGTCGATCACGCCGCACCTGGTGCGAAACATCCGGCATCCGGACGCGTCGCTTGCGTATTTCACGTCCGGCACCGAGACGAATATGCAGAGCATGGTCAAGTCGAACGGGATCGTGACGCCGGTGCCTTTGAATGGCTCTTCGGCGACGACGCAGGCAGCGGATTTCGGCGCGTCAGGGCAACGTGCTGCGTCGGGCTATCCGCAGACCGGGGCCAACTCGGCCTATGGCGCGAACGGCACGAGCACGGGCTCATACGGCGCGTCGGCAGGCACAGGCGCCTATCTGGGCGCGGACACGACGCCGCTCGTCGGAGGCGGCGGCGTGCCGGGCACGGCCGAAATGTCGATTCAGGGGCCGCCGCAAGTGAAGACGGGCGATTCGGTGACGGTTGCGCTGCTGATGCAGGCGGATCAGCCCGTCACGAGCGCGTCCGCGACCGTGAGCTACGACGTGTCGAAACTGCAGTTCACCGGCGTGACGGAAGGCGATTTCCTCAAGCAGGGCGGCGCGCAGACCAGCTTCTCGAACCGCGTCGCGCAGGGCGGCCAGTTGATCCTCGCCGACTCGGCGCCGGGCGGCTCGGGCGGCTCCACGCAGGCCACGTTCGCCGTACTGAGCTTCAAGGCGCTGGCGCCTGCCGCGCAGACGTCGATTCAGGTGCAGCCCGGCTCGGTGCTCGGCGTGGGCGGCATGTCCGTCACGATGCAGCCGCCGTCGGCCTACAGCCTGAGCGTAGGCGCGCGATGACGAAGGCCATCGTGTCGTTCGCCGCACCGCGCCGCGCGCGCGGCTTCACGCTGATCGAACTGCTCGTCACGCTGGCGATTCTCGGCGTGCTTGCCTGCATGACGGTGCCCGTCGCGCAGGTCATGCGGCAGCGGGAGCGCGAGCAGGAATTGCGCAGCGCGCTGCATGAAATACGCGGCGCGATCGACGCGTACAAGACCGCGAGCAAGGACGGCCGCATCGCGAAAGAGGCGGGCGCGACGGGTTATCCGCCCGCTCTGGACGTCCTTGTGGACGGCGTGAAAGATCAGACCGATCCGAAAGGACACAAGCTGTACTTCCTGCGCCGCATTCCGCGCGATCCGATGAACCCCGATGCGCAACTCGTCGATGCCGCCACGTGGGGCAAGCGCGGCTATGCAAGCGAAGCCGACGACCCGCAGGAAGGCGACGATGTGTACGACGTCTATTCGACGTCGGTAGGCATCGGGCTCAATGGCATTGCGTACCGCAGATGGTGAGCACGATGTCAACGCGCGCGCGTTTTTCAAAAGGCTTCACGCTGATCGAACTGCTGATTGTGCTGTCGGTGATCGCGCTGATGCTCACGATCGCTTTGCCGAACTACTTTCATTCGATCGACGCATCGAAGGACAAGATACTCGCGCAGAATCTGCTCGCGACACGCGATGCGATCGACAGGTTTTACGGCGATGCGGGCCGCTATCCGGATTCGCTCGACGAGCTTGTCGAAAAGCACTATCTGCGCACACTTCCCGTCGATCCCATCACCGACAGCACGACGACGTGGCACATCGTGCCGCCCGAGGAACCGCTGCCCGGCAAGGTCTACGACATCAAAAGCGGCGCGCAGGGCGTGGACAGCAACGGCAAGCCCTACGAGGCGCTTTAGCCATGCGCAGAGCAAAAGCGCGCAACGCGCAACAGGGTTACGCGTATCTCGCGCTGCTGATCCTGATCTCGATCATCGGTGTCGCGGCGGCGGCGACGGTGCAGCTTGGCTCCGTCTATCAGCGGCGCGCGGCCGAACGGGAATTGCTGTTCGTCGGCGGCGAGTTTCAGCGCGCGTTGCTCAGCTATGCGCTGGCGACGCCCGTGGGTCAACCGAACCAGCCGCGCACGCTCGACGAACTCGTGCGCGACCCGCGCTATCCGAATGTCGTGCGGCACCTGCGCAAGCTGTATGCGGACCCGATGACGGGCAAGGCCGACTGGGAACTGGTCCGCTCGCCCGATGGACAGACGATTGTCGGCGTGCATAGCGCGTCGCATGCGCGGCCCATTCAGGTCTCGCACTTTTCGGGGGAGTTTCGCGGCTTCAACGACGCGAAAACCTACGGAGACTGGGTGTTCGTCGCCCGGCTGCCCGTCGCGGCGCGCGACGGCGGTCCGTCTGCAGGGCCGCCGTAGCGGCTTGCGCGAAGCGTCGCCGCGCAGGCCCCGGATTGCGTGACGCATGCGAGCGGTCAGCTCAACTTATACGAACTCGCGCCCGTTCCCGCCAGGTTGCCGCCGTCCACGATCAGATACTCAGGGCGGATTGGCCGTCCTTCGAAGAAGCACTGCAGAATTTCGAGCGTGCCCGCAGCGTAACGCGCCTGACCCGACAGCGAACTACCGGAGATATGCGGCGTCATGCCGTTGTACGGCATCGTGCGCCACGGATGATCGACAGGCGCCGGTTGCGGAAACCACACATCGCCCGCATAACCCGCCAGTTGTCCGGATTGCAGTGCTTTTACGATGGCATCGCGGTCGCACAGCGCGCCGCGCGCAGTGTTGATCAGATACGCGCCGCGCTTCATGAGGCCCAACATCCGCTCGTTGAAAAAGCCTTCTGTGGACGGATAAAGCGGCATCTGCAGATTGATGACGTCGCAGACCTTGACGAGATCTTCCGGTGTTTCGTGATGAATCAGGCCGAGTTCCGCTTCGACTTCGGCTGCGAGACGATGGCGCTGGTGATAGTGCAGCTTGACATCGAACGGCTTGAGTCGACGCAACACGGCGAGGCCGATTCGCCCTGCGCCAAGCGTGCCGAAATGCATCCCTTCGAGGTCGTAGCTGCGGCTCACGCAATCGGCGATATTCCAGCCGCCATTCACCGCATACTGATGCGACGGAAGATAGTTTCGTACCAGCGACAGCACCATCATCACCACATGCTCGGCGACGCTGATGCTGTTCGAGAAGGTTTCTTCGGCGACCGTGACGCCATGTGCCGCAGCCGCCTTCAGATCGACGTGATCCGAACCGATGCCCGCCGTCAGCGCGAGCTTGAGCTTCTTCGCTTTGGCAATCCGCTCCGCCGTCAGATACGCGGGCCAGAAGGGCTGCGAAATCACGACGTCGGCATCGACCAGATGTTTGTCGAAGGTGGAATCCGCGCCGTCCTTGTCGCTCGTCACGACGAGTTCGTGACCGTGCGCTTCCAGATAGCTGCGCAGGCCCAGTTCGCCAGACACGCAGCCTACGAGTTCGCCCGGCTTGAAGCCGAGCGGCCCTTGCGGAGACGGCACCGTTTGACCGTTCGGGTAGTGAGTGATGACGGGAATGTCGTCACGCACATAAGCGGGCGGATAGCCCGTTACGGGGTCTGGGTAGAGAACACACAATACTTTTGCCATGCCAGTTCCTCGAGGACGGTGAGCGCATGTCGCGCGTCAGGGTCCTCATTCAACTCCGACTGGTCGATGGCGTCTTTCGAATATGCACGAGTATCGAGTGCATCTCATCGGTCCGCTCGACGAGTCGATCACTGCATGGTCAGGATGATCTTCCCGACGTTCGCCGACGACTCCATGCGCCGATGCGCGTCCGCTGCGCGCGCGAGCGCAAACGTGCTGTCGACAACGGGTTCGAGGCTCGCGCCGCCTTCGAACCGATCGAGCCAGTGCTCGCGAAAACGCTGCACCATTGCATGCTTTTCTTCCTGCGGGCGGGACTTCATCACGGTTCCCTTGATCTGAAGATGTCGATAAAGGATATCGTCCAGCGAAGCGGAAACGTGTCCGCCGCCGCCGAGAATGCCGACCTGAATCAGCCGCCCGCCGTTGGCAAGCGACGCCAGATTGCGCGCGAAATACGGCGCGCCCACGAAGTCGATCACGACATCGACGCCGCGGCCTTCCGTGCGCTTTGCGATGACTTCGGCGAAATCCTCGCTGCGATAGTCGATCACGACATCGGCGCCCAGTTGCGAGATGCGTTCGAGCTTGCTTCCTTCGGCTGTCGCGAACACGCGTGCGCCTGTCGCATAGGCCAGTTGTACCGCCGCCGAGCCGACACCGCCCGCTGCGGCGTGAATCAGCACCGAGTCGCCGCGGCGCAGATTGCCCAGATGCAGCATTGCCTCATGAGCGGTGACAAATACTTCGGGAATCGCCGCGGCATGCACGTAGTCGAGCGACGCGGGAATCGGCATGGCCATGCGCCAGTCGATACGCGCGAGTTCCGCGTAAGCGCCGCCGCCGACTACGCCCATCACGCGATCGCCTACCTTGTATCCCTGCGTGTCGCGGCCCGTTTCGATCACTTCGCCGGCTATTTCGAGGCCCATGATGGTCGAGTCACCGAAGTTCGGCCGTCCGTAGCCGCCGTGCCGGTGGGTGAGGTCGGCGCGGTTCACGCCCGCGGCGTGTACGCGCACCAGCAGATCGGTGGGGCGCACTTCGGGTGCGGGTGCGTCGGCGAGTTGAAGCACGTCGGCTTCACCGAACTGTTCGAATGCGATGGCTTTCATGATTGCGATTCCTTCGTTGCACGCGCTGCGTCGCGGTCGATGTCATGTTGATCGGCGAGCGTGGACTGCGCGACCGCAGACGCTGAAATGGCCGCTGGAAAGCCCGCGTAGAACGCGAGATGCGTGATCGCGGCTGACAGTTCATCGTGCGTGACGCCGTTGCTCACCGCGCGGCGCAGATGCGCGGGCAATTCGTCGAGATGACCGCCTGCGATCAGCGCGGCGACCGTGATCAGACTGCGGTCGCGCAGTGCGAGCGCCGGGTCGTTCCAGATCTGCGGATAAAGCGTGCTGTCGACGAACGCCGCGAGCTTCGGCGTAAAGGCGCGCGCGGCTTCGCGCGGGCTGCTGAAATCGGTGTGTGACATGGCTGCGCTCCTTTTATGCCTGGCTGATGAACTTGCGCGTGAGGTAGTACTCGATGCCTTCGGTGCCGCCTTCCGAGCCATGCCCGCTTTCCTTCATGCCGCCAAACGGCAGTTCCGTCGCGATGATCCGATACTGGTTGATGCCGATCATGCCGGCTTCGAGTCCGTCGGCGACGTCGATAGCGGTGCGTGCGCTTTGCGTGAATGCGTAGGCTGAGAGGCCATAGGGCAGGCGGTTTGCTTCGGCGAGTCCGTCAGTGAGGGTGTCGAACGGCATCAGCACGGCAATCGGGCCGAACGGTTCTTCACGCATCACGCGAGCGTCCATCGGCACATCGGCGAGTACCGTGGGCTCGAAGAAGAAGCCTTCGCGATCGATACGTTTGCCGCCCGCGAGCACCTTTGCGCCGCGCGCCACTGCATCGGCGACCAGTTCTTCCATCTTGGCGAGCTGGCGTGCGTTCGCGAGCGGCCCGACCTGAGTGCCCGCTTCGATGCCATCGCCGACTTTCAGTGCGTTTGCCGCACGTACAAAATGCTCGACGAACACGTCATAGACGCCGCGCTGGATCAGAAAACGCGTCGACGAAATGCAGATCTGGCCGGTACCGCGGAAACGGTTCGCCGCGCCTTCGACGGCGGCTTTTTCGACCTCGGCGTCTTCGAATACGAGCACAGGGCCGTGGCCGCCGAGTTCCAGCGTGATCGGCTTGACGCCTTCGGCGGCGCGCGCCGACAGCAGGCGGCCGATCGGCACCGATCCCGTGAAGGTGACCTTGCGGATCACGGGCGATGCGATCAATTGCTTCGACACTTCGTCAGGCACGCCGAATACGACTTGCAGCACGCCTTTGGGCAGACCGGCATCGTCGAGCGCGCGGGTCAGCGCGAGTGCCGTCGCGGGGCTTTCCTCGCCCGGCTTGATGATGACGCTGCAACCCGCCGCAAGCGCCGCAGAAAGCTTGCGCGCCGGTGTGATGGCAGGGAAATTCCACGGCGTGAAGGCAGCGACCGGTCCGATTGCCTGCTTCTTCACAAGCTGTTGCACGCCGGGGCGATTCGACGGCACGACGCGGCCGTCGATGCGACGTGCTTCTTCGGCGAACCATTCGAAATACTCGGCGGCGCGCAACACTTCGTCGCTGCTTTCCGCGAGCGGCTTGCCTTCTTCGAGCGTCATCAGTTGGGCGATATGCGGCGCGCGTTCGCGGATCAGATCGGCGGCGCGCTTGAGGACGCGGGCGCGTTCGGCGGGCACGGTGTTGCGCCAGACGTCGAAAGCGCGTTGCGAGGCGACCAGTGCGCGATCGAGATCGGCGGATGTGGCGAGCGGCACACGGCCCAGTTCGCGCTCCGTAGCGGGATTGACGACGGACGCCGTTGCGCGCTGGCTGGCGGCGATCCATTCGCCGTCGATGAAGAGATAAAGCGGATCGTAAGTTGCGTTCATGATATGCACCTGTGCTTTATGAATATTTCGTTATCCGGAGTAAGTGGACGTCTCGTTGCCGTCGTGAATGCCGCGCCAGGGTTTCGAATATCGGATGGCTCAGCGAAGCGTCTAACGAGTGCCTGACTACGGAACGAAGTCTATGCGTGAAGCGCGAGCGCTTTTAGTGGGGCGGGAAAGAATCAATCTTTCCGCTGGAGGGAAAATCCTGAATCGTGAATAGAACGGTCGTGCATTACCGACCTGACGACTGCAGGATAAGACTCTCGCGTGTCATGATGCGGCTTGCGCAGACGCCGGGCGTTCCGGAGCGGGCTGAAATACGCTCCGGAAGAACAATGAAAGATCAGCGAGGTCGGGTGGAATGGACAAGCTTTACAACATGTCGGTGTTCGCGAAGGTCGTCGAAATGGGAAGCTTCACGGCGGTCGCGAATCATCTCGACACGACGGTGGGTAATGTGTCACGCGCCGTTTCGGTGCTCGAAGAAGGCCTCAATACGCGTTTGATGCAGCGTTCGACGCGGCGTCTCGTCATCACCGACGCGGGGCGGCGCTTTTACGAGCGCAGTATCGCGATCCTCGCCGATCTGGAACACGCCGAAGCGGAGGCGCGCGACGCGCTGCTCGAACCGCGCGGCACGCTGCGTGTGCATGCCGTGCCGGGTCTTGGCCGTCAGTTGATCACGCGTGCGGTGCTCGCTTACCGCGACGCTTATCCCGATGTATCGGTCGATCTGTTGCTGTCGCAACGTATGCCGAATCTGCTAGAAGAACAACTGGATCTCGCGGTTGTGATTGCGCGCGCGTTGCCTGATTCGGCCTACGTGAGCCAGCGAATCGGCGCGAGTCATTGTGTGCTGGCTGCGTCGCCCGCTTATCTCGAGAAGCATCCCGCACCGGAGCGTCCCGAAGATCTGGCCGATCACACGTGCATCCTGTTAGGTACCGTCGATTACGCGCCCGACGAATGGCAGCTTGAAAGCACCCAGGGGAATGCAGCGTATCGCCCGGCAGGGCCGCATTTCAGCGTAAACGATATGGAGGCAATGGGCGTTGCGCTGCGCGACGGCGCTGGAATCGGCTTGCTGGCCGCGTTTTCCGCTATCGACGATTTGCGCGACGGCAAGCTTGTGCGCGTATTGCCGCAGTATCACACCTGTGAGCGCAGCGTATATGCAATGTACTCGTCGCGACAGTTCGTGGATGCGAAGATCAAACGCTTTATCGACATGTTGAAAACGCATGTCGGCGCTGAACTGGCCGCGTATGCGCAAGAGCTTGGAATAGCCGTTGCGGATGCCGGTGCGTAGCGCTATTTCCTCAACTCTCCCGGCCCTTTCCCTGTCCACCGCTTCAACGCGCGGCGAAAGTTTGCTGCGTCGCTGAAGCCTAGCAGCATCGCGACATCCTCGGTGCTCATCTTCGTCGTTTGAAGATATTCGAGCGCGAGCGAGCAACGCACATCATCTACGATTGCAGCAAACGATGTCGCTTCCGCTTCGAGATGCCGTCGCAAGGTACGGCTGGTCATATTGAGCCGCGTCGCCACTTCTTCCATGCCGGGAAAAACGCCGGGCGTGCTCATCAGGATCTGATAGACCTCGCCGGACGTTCCCACTGATGTCTTCGCCTGCCCGATCAGCCGGTCGCAGGTTTCCTGCAACAGCGTTGCAGTGAGTTGATGCGCGAGTTGCGGCTTCTGGTTCAGTATCGCGCTGTCATAAATGAGTTCGCATTGCGGTGCGTCGAACACACACGGGCAGCCCAGATACTGCTGATAAAGATTGGCATGAGCGGGCGCCGGATACGAAAAGCGCGCCTCGAGCGGTGGACAGCTATGTCCGGCGACATCCTGAAGATGCGTGACGTGCTGCGTAAACTGCTGCTCGATGATGAATTCACGCAACTCGCGCGAAGGACTCGAAACAAAAGCATCCGGAAAGGTCCACACCGCTTTGTCCGGATACTCGGTCCATTCGATCGTCACGGTCGGTGTTGCGAGACCATGGTATTTGACGCCGAAGCGGAAGTAATCGCGCAACGAAAGACACGACATCAACGCGTAGCCATACATCCCATACGCGGACAGATGCAGGCGCGAGCCGACCTTGAACGGCGTGGCGGGATCGGACGACAGCACCACCGCGTTGCGGGCCACGATCGCGTACTGGCGGACCGACGTCATGACTGACGCGTCATTCAGCTGATCGAGGCTCAGGCCGCTTCCCTTCAGGCTGTCTTCGGGCGCAATGCCTTGCTCCGCCAGCACTTCGACGAGGGCGGCGATTTTGTACGGCGCGTAAATGCGCTCGTTGATCGGGGGGCGAGTCGACGCCATGCAAGCTCCAAAAGAATGTCCTTCGAAGACATCCTCGTGTCCGGAAATGACCTTACGGGCGCCATCGTATCCCACTAAGATGGGTATTCACAAGCGTTGCGCCTTTAACAGGTAAGCCGGGCCAACGCATCGATACAACCTCGGAGACAGCGTGCGCGGTGCTATGTCAGCGCGCAGCGGCGCAGCGCCGCGCACGCCGGACAGATCAGGAATTTGCAATGAGCGACACCAGCCGCAAGGTCATCATTTCGTGCGCCGTCACGGGCGCAACCCATGTGCCGTCGATGTCCGAACACCTTCCCATCACGCCCGCACAAATCAGGGATCAGGCCATCGAAGCGGCGGAGGCCGGGGCCGCGATCATCCACCTGCATGCGCGCGATCCCAACGACGGCCGCCCGACGCCGAGTCCGGAAATTTTCAAGGCCTTCGTTCCAGCGATTGCCGAAGCGACGGATGCGGTCATCAACATCACGACAGGCGGCAGCACGCGCATGACGCTGGAAGATCGTCTTGCGTATCCGCGCATGCTGAAACCCGAAATGTGCTCGTTGAACATGGGCTCGATGAACTTCTCCATTCATCCTGTGGCGGCGAAGATTTCTTCGTGGCGCTACGGCTGGGAGAAGGATTACGTTGAAGGTATGGAAGACATGATCTTCCGCAATACCTTCAAGGACATTCGCAACATTCTTCTGGAACTGGGAGAACACGGCACGCGTTTCGAATTCGAATGCTATGACGTGGGGCATCTGTACAACCTTGCGCATTTCGTCGAGCAAGGTCTTGTGAAGCCGCCATTCTTCATTCAATCGGTATTCGGGATTCTCGGCGGATTGGGCACGGACCCGGAGAACATGGTTGTCATGCGTTCGACGGCAGACAGGTTGTTTGGCCGCGAAAACTACCACTTCTCCGTGCTCGGCGCGGGCCGGCATCAGATGCCGCTCGTGACCATGAGTGCGATTCTGGGCGGCAATGTGCGTGTGGGCCTTGAAGACAGCGTGTATCTGTCGAAGGGCGTGAAGGCAGAGACGAACGCGCAACAGGTCCGTAAAATCCGGCGAATTCTTGAAGAGCTGTCGTTCGAGATCGCCACGCCTGCCGAGGCGCGCAAGATGCTCGGACTGAAAGGCGCGGACAAGATCGCGCTATAGGCTTGCACGCTTAAAACACAAAACTATTCGAACGATACTGGAGACAACGTCATGGATACCACTTCCATCGAGCATCGCATCGAACAACTGCATCGGCTGGCCACGCATAAGGCCATGCTCAGGCTGATCCCGCTGATGTGCGCGATCTACTTCATGTCCTTTCTCGACCGCACCAATGTCGCGCTCGCGAAAGTTCAGCTTGCCGCCGACGTGGGCATTAGCGCCGCAGCATATGGCTTCGGTTCGGGCATTTTCTTTCTCGGCTATGCATTGCTCGAAGTGCCGAGCAATCTTGCCGCTCACCGTGTCGGTCCGCGACGCTGGATTGCGCGTATCGCGGTGACGTGGGGCATTCTGTCCACCGCGATGATGTTCGTGCAGGGCCCGTCTTCGTTCTATGTATTGCGCGTGCTGCTCGGCATTGCGGAAGCAGGTCTTTTCCCCGCGCTGATGTACATGGTGACGTTGTGGTTCGCACCGAATGATCGTCCTGTCGTGGTCGGCTGGATCTATATCGCGCCCGCGCTCGCCTTGATGCTCGGCAGTCCGCTGGGCGGCGCGTTGATGCAAATGGACGGATTCGGCGGGCTGCACGGCTGGCAATGGATGTTCATGATCGAAGGCATTCCGAGCGTGATCGTCGGCATCGTATTGTTCTTTGCGATGCCGGAGCGGCCGCGTGATGCAAAGTGGCTGTCGGCGGAAGAGCGCGATGTGCTCGAAACGCATGCGGTCATCGACGTGCACGGACGCGCCGAGTACTCGTCAGCGAACTGGATTGCCGCACTCAAGCGGCCCACAACCGTGCTGATCGGCCTGATCTATTTTCTGAATCAGGTAGCCTTCGTGGGGCTGTATTTCTTTGCGCCCGCGATCGTCCATCAAATGCATGTCGATTCGCCGCTGCTGGTCGGCCTGCTCGCCGCGAGCGTCGGGCTCGGGTTCCTGCTTGGCGTGCTGGTGCTACCGCGCATTCATCGCCGGCTGACTAACGATTGCCTGTTTCTCGGCGTGCTCACCGCTGGGCTTATCGTCGGCGCGTGCGCTTACCTTGGCGTGACGAGTCCCGCTGCGCGTATCGGCCTGCTCACGGTAACGGCATTCTTCGGCGGCGGCGTGCTGCCGTCGTACTGGGCGATTGCGATGAAACGCTTGCAAGGTATCCAGGCCGCAGCGGGTCTCGCGTTCATCAACACAATCGGCCTGATTGGCGGCTTTGTCGGGCCATATCTGTTCGGGATGGCCGAGACATCTTCCGGCCGCAGCGATGCGGGCTTCACGGTGATTCTCGTCGCTGCGGTGCTCGGCCTCGCGCTGGTGCCGCTGCTGGCGAAAGCCATTCGCAATGAGGATCGTGTAGCGTCTCCGCGCGAAACAGCCGCGCAGTTGAAACCATAACGGAGTTTGCGTTTTCTGGAAGGAATAGATCAACAATGAGATTGAACGGAAAAGTCGCCATCGTCACAGGCGCGGGGCAGGGAATCGGCGCAGCAACAGCATTGAAGTTCGCGCGCGAAGGCGCCGTCGTGATTGCGTGCGACATGAACCTCGATTCTGTCGAGACAGTTGCGCACATGTGCCGTGAAGCGGGTGCGAAGGCACAGGCATTCGCCGTCGACGTCACGCAGCGCGCGCAAGTGGATGACATGGTGGCAAAGGTGCGCGATACCTTTGGTCGCATCGATGTCGTCGTGAACAATGCGGGCATCACGCGCGACGCGCGTTTGCAGAAAATGACGTTGCAGCAGTTCGACGATGTCGTCGACGTCAATCTTCGCGGCGTTTTTCACACCGCACAGGCAGTCGTCGATCCGATGATCGAACAGGGTTCGGGTGTGATCCTGAACGCAAGTTCGGTAGTGGGTATTTACGGCAATTACGGACAGACTAATTACGCGGCGGCCAAGTTCGGCGTGATCGGCTTCACGAAGACGTGGAGCCGGGAACTCGGTCCGAAAGGCATTCGCGTGAATGCTGTTGCGCCCGGTTTCATCGATACGCCTATTCTGAAGACCATTCCGGAAGACGTGCTCGCAAAGATGCGTGAAGACGTGCCGTTACGCCGTCTTGGCACGCCGGAAGAGATCGCGAATATTTACGCGTTTCTGGCAAGCGACGAAGCGAGCTATATCAACGGCGCGGTAATCGAAGCGACGGGCGGATTGACGTTGTGATCCGTTTGCATATATCGAAGAGGCAGCAGCATGAATATCATTGATCTTCTGAAACCGCAGCCGGGTTTGCGTGTGTTCGTTTCGGCAGGCGCAGCGGGAATTGGCGCGGCTATCGCCGAAGCCTTTCTGCAGGCGCAGGCAAAGGTTTATATCTGCGACGTGAATGCGTCGGCAATCGATAGCGCTCAATCGCGGTTCCCGGCGCTTCACGCCGGTATCGCCGATGTGTCCGATCAGGCGCAAGTCGATGCCGTCATCGACGATGCGAGGCAGAAACTCGGCGGACTCGATGTGCTCGTCAATAACGCGGGCATTGCCGGGCCGACGGGTGCCGTCGAAGATCTCGATCCCGCGCAGTGGGAAAGCACGGTGTCCACCAACCTCAACAGTCAGTTCTATTTTCTGCGCAAGGCAGTACCTGTGTTGAAGGCGACGTCGGACTGCGCGAGCATCATCGCGATGTCCTCGGTGGCGGGGCGTCTTGGCTATCCGTTTCGCACGCCGTATGCATCGACGAAATGGGCGATCGTGGGCATGGTGAAATCACTGGCCGCGGAATTGGGGCCTGGCAATATCCGCGTGAATGCAATCTTGCCAGGCGTCGTGGAAGGCGAACGGATGAACCGCGTGATCGCCGCGCGCGCCGACGCACTCGGTATTCCGTTCGACGCGATGCGCGACGAGTACCTCAAGAAGATCTCGCTACGCCGTATGGTGACCGTCGACGATATCGCGGCAATGACGCTATTCCTTGCGTCGCCAGCGGGAAGCAACATTACGGGGCAGGCGATCAGTGTCGACGGGAATGTCGAGTACCTTTGACGACTTGCTGTGCATCACGAGCGGCCCGACCATCGCGATGTCAATCTGCTCACGCGCCGGCACTAGAATTCGCCCGGCGCGTTGCGTCACTACTTGGTGGTGTACCCGCCGTTGATCAAAATAGTTTGACCGGTGATCCACCAACCGTCGCTGACGAGATGACGGATGAACGGCACCACATCGCCTATATCCGTCAAGCCTGTTTTCGTGAACTTCGACAAAGCGGCTGCCGTCTTGTGGTACGCAACCGCGTCGTCGCCCTCAGCGGGATAGAAGAACGGCGTATCCATCGGGCCGGGGCCCACTGCCGTGACGGAGATACCGCGCTCGCCGAACTCCTTCGCCGCTGCGCGTGTGAAATGCTCGACAGGCGCCTTGGTGCCTGCATACGCTGCGTAAAAAGGTGTGAATGCACCGAGCAGCGAAGTCACGAGCGTCACGATCTTGCCGTTGTCGTTCACATGTTTGCCCGCCTCACGCAAAAAGAAGAACGCCGTTTTCGAGTTCACGGCGCTCATCTCGTCGTATTCGGCTTCGCTGATTTCCGTGAACGGCTTCTTCAATACCTTGCCGACCGTGTTGATCGCAATGTCGGGGCGGCCGACAGCCGCAATCGCGTCCGCAAAGAGCTTTTCGACTGCGTCCGCGCTGGCCAGGTTTGCCTGAAGCGCCACGGCTTCAGCACCGGATTGTTTGATCGCGGCAACTGTCTCCTCTGCCGCCGCTTTCGAGCTGGCGCTGTTGTAGTGGATCGCGACCGCTCTCGCGCCGTGTTCAGCAAGATCGCGCGCAATCAGTCCGCCGAGATTTTTCGCACCGCGGCAATCAATACCGTTTTGCCCTGGATGTCATGCTTAGCCATCGTTTCATCTCCAGATCGGAGGAACTGCCCCATGCAGTTCCCCTCTCTAGCGGATGATATATTCTAGAAATCGCTTATAAAGTGGCTGATTCTGACAGCACCTGTCAGAGATTGCGACCAATCGTCGTAATGGATAGCCTCGCCGGGCAATCATTGGGCAACCTGAAAAAATGGACCGTATTGACCTGTTTCGCGTGTTTGCCCGTGTGGTCGAATGCGCGAACTTCACGCGTGCCGCCGATACGCTCGGCATGCCTCGCTCGTCGGTATCGGCGGCTGTGCAGGAACTGGAGAACCGTGTCGGCACGCGGCTGCTGAACCGCACCACGCGCAAGGTCACGACGACGCAGGACGGCGCGGCGCTCTATGAGCGCTGTCTACGCCTGATTGCCGATATGGAGGAAACGGAGAACCTGTTCCGTCACGCGACGTTCACGCCTGGCGGCACGCTGCGTGTCGATATGCCGGGCCGGATCGGCCGATTGGTCGTCGCGCCTGCGTTGCCCGCGTTTCTCGATGCGTATCCGCAGATCAACGTTGAACTCGGTGTGACGGATCGCGCTGTCGATCTTGTCGAAGAGCGCGTCGATTGCGCGCTGCGAGTCGGCATGCTGGAAGACTCCAGACTGATTGCGCGGTCCATTGGCGAACTCTTGCTGATCAACGTGGCCAGTCCCGCGTATCTTGCAAGGCATGGCGTTCCGCGCAATCCGGATGATCTGAGCGGGCACGCGCATGTGGGCTATGCGTCTGCGTCTACAGGACGTCTCGCGCCGTGGGAATGGAGAGACGGCGAGACTACACGGGCAGTCGAGTTCGGAAGGCGCGTGACGGTGAACAGCGCCGAGGCGTACATTGCCTGCTGTCTCGCGGGTCTCGGGTTGATACAGATTCCTGCTTATGATGTCGCGGTCCACATCGAGGCCGGAGAGCTTGTTGAAGTTCTGCCGGCGTATCGCGCGGAACCGATGCCCGTTAGCTTGCTCTATCCGCATCGGCAGCATCTTTCGAGGCGGTTTCAGGTTTTCGCGGCGTGGCTTGAGGATGTTGTGCGGCGTCGATGTTGTATGGAGACGAGAGACGCTTAGTGCTTCGTTTGACAGAGGTTCTCGTCTGACCGTGAAATCCGATCGTTTAACCCGCTACCCGCTCGCCTCGCCCAAACAGAATGCCTTCCAACACCCGCGTTGCCTCCGCACAGCCGGACACATCGAAGTCGACCAACCGCTCGCTGGAACGCGGCATCGACCTGTTGCGAGCATTCGGTCCAGGCGCGACATTGCTGACGAATAGCGAACTCGTCGAGCGGACAGGTCTGCCCAAAGCGACCGTGAGCCGTCTTGCCGCAACACTGGTCGAAGCCGGCTTCCTCGAACACGACGCGACTCGCCGTGCCTATCGCCTTGGCATCCCCGTGCTCAGCGTCGCCCAGGCGATGCGCAGCGGCTCCACGCTGTTGCAGGCGGCCGCGCCGATGATGCGCGACACCGCGCAGCGTCTGCATATCAACGTAGGCATTGCAGGCGCCGATTGCGACGAGATGGTGTATCTGGAGTCGGTCCGTTATAGCCCGCGCGCATCGCTGCGCACGGTGGTGTCGGGGCAACGCGTGCCGATGGAACTCACGTCGCTGGGTCGGGCGTGGCTCGCGATGCAATCGCCCGGCGACTTCATGTCGATGGTCGAGCGCTTCCGGCGTCGCAAGCAGTCGGGGTGGGCCGCGCTGGAGAAGGACATCGCCGACGCCGTGCGCGCGGTGCATCGGCTGGGGTATTGCGTGGCGAGCTGGCAGCCCGAGGTGACGGCGCTCGCCGCGCCGCTTGCGATCCCGGGGCATAGCCTGATGGTGCTCAACTTCAGTGTGCGCACCACCGATCCGACCGACACCGTCGTGCGTTCACTCGCAGGGCCGCTGCTGACTCTGCGCGATGAAATCGTGTCGGCGACCATGCAGCTCGAAAGCTAGCGAAGCCTTTAGCGCTCGCTGATAGCGCGTGCAGGAATACCGCATACGATCGCGAGACCGCCGAGCAGCGAGACGATCGCCACCGCATATAAACCAATCGCGCTGCTGCCGAAATGCGTGGAAGCGAAGCCGATCACAGTGGGCGCGGAGATGCCACCGAACTGCCCGAGGCTGCTGATCAAACCGATACCACTGGCCGCGACCGTGCTCGACAGATACGCGGGCGGAATGGTCCAGAACAGCGACAGCATGCCGAGATAACCCGCTGTCGCGATACACAGCAGCACGATCAATGCACCCGGGTGACTGCCGAAAGCAGGCAGCAATACGACACCGAGCGCCGCCATGACCGAACTCGCCATGAAGTGCCAGCGGCGTTCGAGCATCCGGTCGGAATTGCGGCCCAGCAGATACATCGCAACCGCACCGACGATATAGGGAATTGCCGATAGCAGTCCGATATGCCAGTAGTTCGTCACACCGCTTTTCTGGATCACGCCCGGCGCCCAGATATGCACGACGATGCTCGCCCACGGCACGCTGAAGTAAGCGAACGTGAGGAAGTAGAACTTCGGTTCCTTCAACGCGACCCAGATCGACGCGTGCGCGCGTGCGGATTTCGTTTGCGCATCGCGGTGCAGTTCGCCGAGCAGAAAGTCTTTCTCATCCGCTGACAGCCACGTTGCCTGTTCCGGACGATCCGTGAGATAGAGGTAAGCGAAAAGCCCTGCGATGATGGACGGCAAGCCTTCGAGAATGAACAGCCACTGCCAGCCCTTGACGTTCATGAAGCCCGACAGCGTGTTCAGAATCAGCCCCGAGACAGGACCGCTGATGATGCCCGACACGCAGATGGCCGTCATGAAGATCGCCGTCACGCGCGCTCGTCGCGCCGACGGAAACCAGTACGTGAAGTAAAGAATGACGCCCGGAAAGAAGCCCGCTTCCGCCGCGCCAAGCAGCACGCGCGCGAAGTAGAACTGCGTGGGCGTCTGCACGAATGCCGTTCCCGCCGACACAAGACCCCACAGCGCCATGATGCGCATCAGTGTCTTCCTGACACCGACCCGTTCGAGCCACAGATTGCTCGGCACCTCGAACACCATGTAACCCAGATAGAACAGACCGACGCCCAGGCCGAACGACGCATCGGACAGTCCGACGTCGCGCGAAAACTGCAGATGCGCAAAGCCGATATTCGCGCGGTCCATATAGGCGAACACATAGCAGACGAACAGGAAGGGCAGAAGCCTGAGCGTGACCTTGCGGTAGACGGCCTCGGCGTGTGGCTGGTCGGTTGCGGTGGAATTCACGGGCGCCATAGGGGCGGTGTGCATGATGTCTCCGGTCTTTTAGGGGCTGCATTCGCACCCGGCGCGCCTCGGGTACTGTGCTTGGGTCCCATTATCGGTCGCGATCCGGATGTGACAAGAGTTATGTTTCAACTGATGGAACAGTGATGAATATGTTGACGTGATTCGCACTGTTCCATCCATCGGAACGAGGTGGATGCGGCCGCGACAACGCACGACTAAGCTCCATTGCACAACATTCACACCGTGCAATCGAGACACCATGAACACATCGACTATCCAGTTCGCCGTCGAAGCCGGCATTGCCGTCATCACGCTGAATCACCCCGACAAGCGCAACGCCATCACCGATGACATGCGCACCCAACTGATCGACGCGCTCGAAAGCGTGCAACGCGACACGCACATTCGCGCTGTCATTCTCACAGGCAATGGCAAGGGATTTTGCGCAGGCGGCGACGTGAGCGGCATGGCGCAGCGCATGGAAGCGCCCGCTGGAGAGGTTGCGTTCAATGGATGGACGCGCCAGCAGCGCGTCCATCACACGGTGAACCTGTTGCACGCGATGCCCAAGCCGACCATCGCCGCCGTCAACGGCGGGGCGGCCGGGCTCGGCGCGGACATGGCGCTGTCGTGCGATTTCATCATCGCATCGGACGAAGCGAGCTTTGCGTGGAGCTACATCCGCCGCGGCCTGATCCCCGATGGCGGCGGCCTGTACTTTCTGCCGCGACGCGTGGGCCTCGCGCGCGCCAAGGATCTCATCTTCACGGGCCGTAAGGTGGAAGCTAAAGAGGCACTTGAACTCGGCATCGCGGATCGTCTCTGCGCGCCCGATGCATTGCTCGATCAGGCTCGCGCATGGGCCGCCGAACTCAGCGCGGGTTCCGCGACGGCCCTCGCGCTCGGCAAGAGCATCCTGAACCAGAGCTACGAACTGTCCGCGCATCAGGTGTTTGCGCAAGGCAGTCAGGCGCAGGCAGTGTGCTACACGAGCCGCGAGCATCGCGACGCCGTGCATGCGTTTCTGACGAAGAAACAATGAACGTGGAGACCAGCATGAACGCAATTTCCCGATTGATGCGGCCTCGAAGCGTCGCTGTGATTGGCGCATCGGCGGATGCTTCGAAGACGTCAGGCCGTCCTGTTGCCTACCTCAGAAAGCATGGTTTCGATGGCGCGGTGTATCCGGTGAATCCCCGTTATGAATCCATCGACGGTCTCACGTGCTATCCCGGCGTGGCGGCGTTGCCCGAAGCACCCGATGTCGGCATCGTCCTGCTTGGCGCCGAACGCGCGCATCTCGCCGTGAAGGAACTCGCGGAGCGCGGCGCGAGCGCGGCGATCGTGCTCGCGAGCGGCTATACGGAGACAGGGGAAGAAGGCGCACGACGTCAGGCGCAATTGCTCGAGGCCGCAGGATCGATGCGCCTGCTCGGACCGAACACGATTGGCCTCGTGAATCTGACGGACGGCATCACGCTGTCGGCAAGCGGCGCGCTCGAATCCGATGCATTCACTGTCGGTGGCATTGGCGTGGTGTCGCAGAGCGGCGGCATTCTGGGCGCGTTGCTCTCGCGCGCCGCGGCTGCGGGGATCGGGCTGTCAAAGCTCGTCTCGACCAGTAACGAAGCCGATCTCGACATGGCCGACTTCGTCGATCATCTCGTCGACGATGCCGCCACGTCGGTCATCTCGCTGTATATGGAAGGACTGCGCCGCCCCGACCGGTTCCGTGCCGCTGCGCTGCGGGCCGCTGAGGCGGGCAAGCCTGTCGTGGTGTTCAAGATTGGCAGGTCGGAGTCGGGCGCGCGCTCGGCCATTTCGCACACGGGCGCCATGGCAGGGTCCGACAGGATGTACGACGCGCTGTTCCAGCAGACGGGCGTGATCCGCGCGACGACATTCGCGGACCTGCTGGATATGTCGAATGCGCTGTCGAGCCGTCGCAAGCTGACAGGCAAGCGGGTTGCCATTCTCACGTCGACCGGCGGCGCGGGCACGCTCGTGGCGGACAGCCTCGGCGTAAGCGGCTTCGAGACGCCCGCACCGGATGCAACGACAGCGGCCAATCTGCGCGCGTTGCAAACGGGCGACCATGCCGTGCTCGACCGCAATCCCATCGACGTCACCCTGGCGGGTTTGCAGCCCGACCTGTTGCGCGGCGCGATCCGCACGCTGCTGGACAGTGCTGCTTATGACGCTGTCGCGGTGATCGTCGGGTCGTCGGGGCTCGCGATGCCGGACCTGATGGCGGGCGCGATTCGCGATTCACTGCCGGGCACGGACAAGCCTGTGATCGCCTACGTGAGTCCGCATGCGCCGGGCATCACCAGCCTGTTGAATAAGGAAGGCGTGCCAGCATTCACGAGTCCGGAGAGCGCAACCAGTGCGTTGCAGGCGATGTGGCGGCATGGCGAACATGCACGCTGTCACGCGCGCGGCGAGCGCCGAACCGCATCTCTCATGCAAGCGCCCGCTAACCTGCCCGAAGGCTCGCTCGACGAAGCGCAGGCGAAGGCGCTGTTTGCCGGCTTCGGCATTCCATCGGTTCGCGAAGTGCAGGTCGACAATGCAATCGATGCTCAAACGGCAGCGCGGACCCTGGGCGAACGCGTCGTGTTGAAGTTCCTGTCGAACACGATCACGCACAAGAGCGACGTGGGCGGCGTGGCGATTGGCGTAACGGCCGACGCGATCGGCGCCCGCATGAATAAAATGCGCGACGACGTCGAAACCGCGACGGGAACGCAGGTGAAGCGCTTTCTCGTGCAGGAAATGGTGACGGGCGGCACGGAACTCATTCTCGGTCTGCATCGCGATCCGCTGGGCACAGCGATTCTGCTCGGCATGGGCGGCGTGACAGCGGAACTGATCAATGACACGTCGATGCGGATGCTGGATCCGCAGACGGGTCTCTCGCTCGACGATGCGCTAGACATGATTCGTGAACTCAAGACCCATGCGCTGCTCGACGGTTTCAGAGGCAGACCGCGCGCGGACATCGACGCACTTGCAGCGGCGATCGTCGCGTTTGCGCAGATGGCGGTGCGGCTCGGCGCGCGACTGGTCGAAGCGGAAATCAATCCTCTGTTCGTGCTGCCGGCAGGCCAAGGTGTTCGTGCGGCCGATGGCGTCGCGGTGATGGCGAGCAGTTTGATCGATGTCAAACCAGGAGAGTCTTTGTAAGCCCTCGTCATAAATATCGATTCAAGTTCCAGAACAGTCAGCCGTAATGTCCGTGAGGGCTTCTGCATCCAGGCGGGAGCCCTGGCCGATTCCTTTCTGCACGCTTACGTGACTGTCTGGCACCATGTTCGAAAAAATCACAATCCGCGCCCGCCTTGCGCTGGCGATGAGCTTTCTCGGCGTTCTCCTGATAGCGGGAGGCGCAATGGGTATCGTCGGCGTCAACATGACGAACGGCGATCTCAAGAGCCTGTACACCGATCAGCTTGCTTCATCCACACGACTCAGTGAAGCGAGCGTCGCGCTGGCAAGATCGCGGCTCTGGCTGTTCCGCATCGCGTTGGACCCCGATAACCCCGACCTGCCGAAGTTCACGCAAAACGCACGCGACCAGCTGGAGAAATCGCACAAGGCGTGGGAAGCGTATCGCCAGCTGGCTTACGCCGATGCATCGGAAGCCAGCGAGGCAAACGAGCTGAACGGCAAGCTCCAGAGCCTCGTCACGACGGGCTACGAGCCGATCTTCCAGGCAATCTCGACGCACGATGCGGCGGCCATCAAGAGCGCCGTGCAGAACACGTCGTCGGCGCTGTATCAGGACGTGACGGGCGGCATCGATGCCCTGCAGAAAAAGCAGGCTTCCGCCGCCGTCGAGACCTACGAGCGCGCGCAAACCCGTTTCCAGTGGTTCGTCACGATTGCCGTTGCGGGCGTCGGCCTTGCGCTTGTTGCCGCCGCGCTCGCGTGGCGTTCGCTGCAACGCGCTATCGGCGGACCCTTGCAGGAAGCGCTCACGCACTTCAGGGCCATCGCAAGCGGTGATCTGACCGCGCGCGTCGAAGTCCGCTCGCACGACGAAATGGGCCAGTTGATGAACGGCCTTCAATCGATGCAGCTGAAACTCGTCGACATGATCGGCACGGTCAGGGAGAGCGCAAGCGCCATCGATACGGCCGCGCAGGAAATCGCGGCGGGCAATACGGATCTGTCGCAACGCACGGAAGAGCAGGCCGCATCGCTCGAAGAGACGGCGTCCAGCATGGAGCAGCTGACGGCCACCGTGCGACAGAACGCCGACAACGCGAAGCGCGCTACTGAGCTTGCAGGCACGGCATCGGACACGGCGCAGCGCGGCGGCGAAGTGGTAGGCCGCGTGGTCGAGACGATGCAGGAGATATCGACGAGTTCGTCGCGCATGAACGAGATCATCGGCACGATCGAAAGCATCGCGTTCCAGACCAATATTCTCGCGCTCAATGCAGCGGTCGAAGCGGCGCGCGCAGGCGATCAGGGGCGCGGGTTCGCGGTGGTCGCCTCGGAAGTCCGCACGCTCGCGCAGCGGGTTGCGACGGCCGCGGGCGAGATTCGCGGGCTGATCGGCGAAGCGACCTCGCGCATCGACACGGGCGCGACGCTCGTGCGCGACGCGGGCGGCACCATCGACACGATCATTCGCGACGTCGCACGCGTGAACGACATCCTGCAGGAAATCTCGTCGGCGTCGGACGAGCAAAGCACGGGTATCGGCCAGGTCAACACGGCCGTGAACCAGATGGATCAGGTCACGCAGCAGAATGCGGCGCTCGTCGAACAGGCTTCGGCGGCCGCGCAATCGATGGCGCATCAGGCACGCGGACTCAGCGACGTGGTGTCGATTTTCCGGGTCAAGCCGGCGGCTCACGCCTGATTCTCGGGCGGCTGCGAACGCTGCCCACACAGCGCCGGACGGTATCTGCTGCCGTCCTTCATCGCGCTTCATCGGCGGGGACGCAGTTTCCCGCCGATTCCCACGCTTAACCCCCCGCCGCACGCGCGCTCAGCGCGTTTCCCGCCACGAGAAGCATAGCTGGTATGCACTGCCTGCAATGAGCAGGCACGACGCCAACCGCATAATCCGTTGACGTCAGTTCGCGTGCCCGGCGTGGCTGCGGCCGCGACGGCACACCGACAAGAACCAAAGCGACAACAACGACAGGCCCTCTGCCTGATGGAGATAGACCGCATGCAACCGTGGTACAGCACCATGGCGCCCGCCCAGCGCCGCACCTTCTGGGCGTGTTTTCTCGGCTGGGTTCTCGATGCAATGGACGTGCAGTTCTTCGCGTTCGTCATTCCCACGTTGTTGACCACTTGGAGCATGACGAAGGCGCAAGCGGGCGTGATCGGCACATCGGCATTGGTTTCATCGGCGATTGGCGGGGTGATCGCGGGCGTGCTGGCTGACCGGATCGGTCGCGTTGCGGTGCTCAAGCTCGCTATTCTCTGGTTCTCGCTGTTCACGGGTCTTTCCGCGTTCACCAACAGCTTCCATGAACTGCTCATCACGCGCAGCCTGCAAGGGCTCGGCTTTGGCGGCGAATGGGCGGCGGGCGCGATCCTGATCGGCGAAGTCGTCGACAAGCGCATTCGCGGCCGCGCTGTGGGCACGGTGCAAAGCGGCTGGCCCGTAGGCTATGCGCTCGCGGCGCTGGCGTACTGGGGCCTGTTTGGCGTGCTGCCCGAGCATATGGCGTGGCGCGTGCTGTTCCTGATCGGTCTGCTGCCGGGGCTGCTCGTGCTGTGGATGCGCCGGAACATCGATGAATCGGAAGCGTTCCAGTCGGCTGCAACGTATCGCAAGAACAGCAATTCGTTCGGCACGTTCGCGCGCATTTTCGCGCCTAACGTGCTGTCGCGCACGCTGCTCGCGTCGCTGATGGCGGCGGGCGCGCTCGGCGGCAACTACACGATTCTCACGTGGCTCGTCACGTATCTGCGCGAAACGCAGAGCCTGACGGTCAATCTCACCACGCTCTATCTCGGCGTCAACATCTTCGGTTCGTTCTGCGGCTACATCGGCATGGCGTATCTGAGCGACGCGATCGGACGGCGCTGGACCTTCGCGCTGTCCGCACTCGGCGCGGCGCTTACGGTGCTCGCCTACACGCGGCTGCAACTGCCGATGTCGACGCTGCTGATCCTCGGCTTTCCGCTCGGTCTGTTCCAGTCGGGCATCGTCTCGGGCATGGGCGCCTGTTTCACCGAACTTTTCCCCGCGGAGATCCGCGCGTCGGCGGGCGGGTTCTCGTACAACTTCGGGCGCGGCATCGGCTCGCTCGTGCCGGCAGCCGTCGGCATCACGAGCGCTTCGCTGGGCCTCGCGAAATCGATCGGCGTGTGGGCTGCGTTGTCGTACGTACTCGTTCTGATCGTCGCCGTGTTCCTTCCGGAAACCCGCAATATGGAGCTTGAATCTCATGTCTGATCTTGCACAGCCGCGCCACGGCGGCCGCATCCTCGTCGATGCACTGGCCAGCAATCACGTCGATACCGTCTACTGCGTGCCGGGCGAAAGCTATCTCGCCGTTCTCGACGCGCTGCACGACGCACACGGCATCCGCACCATCACGACGCGTCACGAAGGCGCGGCATCGAACATGGCCGATGCGTACGGCAAGCTGACGGGCCGTCCCGGCATCTGCTTCGTGACGCGCGGACCGGGCGCCACGCATGCGGCCAACGGCGTGCACACCGCAAGCGAAGACTCGACGCCGATGATTCTCTTCATCGGCCAGGTCGAACAGAATTTCATCGGACGCGGCGCGTTTCAGGAAGTCGATTATCAGCAGATGTTCGGCGGCATCGCGAAGTGGGTAACGGAGATCGACAGCATCGAGCGCATTCCCGAGATCATCGCGAAGGCGTTCAGCATCGCGATGTCGGGCCGTCCGGGTCCTGTCGTGATCGCGCTGCCTGAAGATGTGCTGTTCGGTTCGGCAACCGTCGCCGATGCGCCTGCGGCGCGTGTCGTGCAGGCAGCGCCGACGGCGGCTGCGCTCGGCGAATTGCGCGGGCTGCTGGAGCAGGCATCGCGTCCGCTGGTTGTGATCGGCGGCACGGGTTGGGACGCTGAAGCGACAGACGCGTTCAAGCGCTTCGTCGTTGCGAACAACCTGCCGGTGGCGGCCTCGTTCCGCCGTCAGGATCTGTTCGATAACCGCGATCCGCATTACGTCGGTCAACTGGGGCTCGGCGTGTCGCCGAAGCTTGCTGAACGTGCCCGTACTGCCGATCTGGTGATCGTCGTCGGCTCGCGGCTCGCGGAGACGACATCGTCGGGCTATACGGTGTTCGAAAGCCCGACGCCGAAGCAGACGATGGTCCACGTGCATCCCGATCCGCAGGAACTCGGCCGCGTGTATCAGGCGCGTCTGCCGATCAACGCCGGTCTGCGCGAATTCGCGCTGGCGCTCGACGGTATCGAGCCGGTTGCCTCGCAAGCGTGGCAACAGTGGACCGCGGACGCACGCGCCGACTACGTCGCGCATTCGACGCCGCCCGCACCGTCGGCGGAAATCGAGGGCGTGGATCTCGCGCAGGTCGTCGGTCACCTGAGCGAAGTGCTGCCCGAAGATGCTGTCATCACGAACGGCGCGGGCAACTACACGGTCTGGGTGCATCGTTTCTATCGCTACCGCAAGCCTGCTACCGAACTCGCGCCGACCAACGGTGCAATGGGTTACGGCTTTCCCGCCGCGATCGCCGCGTCGCTGCGGGATCCGAAGCGCAGTGTGGTCTGCTTTGCGGGCGACGGCTGCTTCATGATGTATCCGCAGGAACTGGCGACGGCCTTGCAGTTCAATGCGCCGCTCATCGTGATCGTCGTGAACAACGGCATGCTTGGCACGATCCGCATGCATCAGGAGCGCGAGTATCCGGGCCGCGTGTCGGCAACACGCCTTGCGAATCCCGATTTCATCGCGTTCGCGAAGTCGTTCGGCGCGCACGCGGAACGCGTCGAACGCACGGAAGATTTCGCCGCTGCATTCGAGCGCGCGCAGAAGGCGGGCGTTGCGGCACTGATCGAACTCGTCACCGATCCGCGCCAGATCACGCCGACCAACCGTTTGAACGCAGCGTGAGGCCGACGATGGACATTCGTGGTGAACTGATCATCGGCCAGCAGGCTTTCAAGGCGCGTGGCGGCGATGTGTATGCGATTGCGGCGGCTTCCGGCGAGCGCCTCGAGCCAGCGTTCGGCGCGGCAACGGGTGATGACGTCGAGCGCGCCTGCACGCTGGCGGAAGAAGCATTCGATGCGTATCGGCAATTGCCCGACGAACAGCGCGCGCAATTTCTCGATGCCATCGCGCAAGCGATCGTCGATCTCGGCGCCGCGCTGACGGAGCGCGCACACCTGGAAACAGGCCTGCCGATGCCGCGTCTGGAAGGCGAGCGCATGCGCACCGTCGGTCAACTGAAGCTGTTCGCGAGTCTCGTGCGTGATGGCCGCTGGCACGGCGCGGTGATCGATACGGCTCAACCGCAACGCACGCCGCTGCCGCGTCCCGATCTGCGACTGCGGCGCATCGGGCTGGGTCCTGTTGCGGTGTTCGGCGCGAGTAATTTTCCGCTGGCGTTTTCAGTGGCGGGCGGCGATACGGCTTCGGCGCTGGCGGCCGGCTGTCCCGTTGTGGTGAAGGCGCATCCGTCGCATCTCGGCACATCGGAACTGGTTGCGCGTGCCATTGCGAAGGCCACTCGCGACACAGGTATGCCCGAAGGCGTGTTCTCGATGGTGCTGGGCGATGGCATCGCGATCGGCGAAGCGCTGGTGCGTCATCCTGCGATTCAGGCAGTCGGCTTCACGGGCTCGCGACAAGGCGGTCTCGCGCTGCAACGGATCGCGCAGAATCGGCGCGAGCCGATTCCCGTCTACGCGGAAATGAGCAGCATCAATCCCGTCGTGCTTCTGCCTGCTGCGCTCGCTTCGCGCGGCGCGACGATTGCGCGTGATTTCGTCGATTCACTCACACTCGGCGCGGGACAGTTCTGCACGAACCCGGGTCTCGTGCTTGCCATCGAAGGCCCCGCGCTCGATGCGTTCTGCGCAGCGGCTGTGGACGCGCTCAGTGCGAAGCCTGCAACGACGATGCTGTCGCCGGGCATTCATGGTGCGTATTGCCGTGGTGTCGAGCGTCTATCGAAGCAAGGCGCCGTGACGAAGCTCGCGTCGGGCAAGGCAGCGAGCGGCGCATACGAGGCCGTTGCCGCGCTGCTGCGCACGGACGCGGAAAGCTTCCTCGCGGATGAATCGCTGGAAGACGAAGTGTTCGGGCCGAGTTCGCTCGTCATTGCGTGCCGCGATATCGACGAGTTGCATCGCGTGCTGCGACGCGTGTCGGGCCAGTTGACGGCGACCGTTCAACTCGATGACGACGATCACGCGCTCGCGCGCAAGCTGCTGCCGACGCTAGAACGCAAGGCGGGCCGCGTGTTGTTCAACGGCTTCCCGACGGGTGTCGAGGTCAGCTACGCGATGGTGCATGGCGGGCCATTCCCGTCGACATCGGATAGCCGCACGACATCAGTTGGCGCATCGGCAATCGATCGTTTCCTGCGGCCCGTCTGCTACCAGGCCGTGCCGGATACGCTGCTGCCCGAATCGCTGCAGTCGGACAATCCGCGCGGGATCTGGAGACTCGTCGACGGTCAGCTGGTGCGCGACCAGGCGTAACAGGAAGGGCGCCTGCGCGCCTTTGGTTCAGGTATTGGCCGGCGCGTGCAATGTCGTGCCCGGCCAGCTGCCGTCGCCGACCAGATCGGCGGCGAGTTCGCGAACCATCTGCGCGACGTTCCAGACGCCTTCCGGCATCACGCGATTCTGCGGCCACGCAATCGCGACTTCGCGCTGCACGACGGGGTCGGTCAGCGGAAAGCACTTCACACGCCCCGACGCGACCTCTTCGACCACGGCGGCCGCCGGCAACACAGTCGCGCCGCACCGCTCGATCACAAGCCGCTTCGTGATCGAAATCGAGCCATCGCATTCGAGCGCGATATTCGGCGTGAACCCATGCCGCGCCGCCAGCGATTCCACCAGCACGCGCAGGCCGTGATGCGTACTCGGCAGGATCAACGGAATGCTGCCCAGGCCGCTCACGGCGAACGGCCCGTCCGGCACGTTCGATGCCGCGGGCGTCACGAGGCACACCTGTTCGGACAGCAAGGTGTCGAACTGGCTCGCGCCAGGATGCTCGGGCACGTACATGAGCGCGAGATCGACCTCGCCGTCGTTGAGCCAGCCGAGGATATGCGTCGCCAGTCCTTCGACGAAGCGAACCCGCGTGTCCGGATAGCGCGCTTTCAGCCGATGCCCGAGACGGCCGAACATGATGCGCGCAATCGTCGGCTGCGCGGCGATCGACAGCGTCGCGGGACCGCGCTTGCCGCTGTCCTGCATCGCGATGCGGGCTTCGTCGAGGGTTTTTTCCATCGCGAGCGCATAGCCGAGCAGCTGCTCGCCGCGCTCGGTCAGCCACACGCCGCGCCCGCTGCGGCGAAACAGACGCACGCCCAGCTCAGCCTCCAGCATGCCGATGCGCCGGCTGACGGTCGACTGATTGGCGCCGAGGTCCATGGCGGTGCGTGAGATGCTGCCCGTTTTCGCGACGCGCGCGAACAGTTCGAGATCGTCTGAGTTCATGGCTTCGTGTCAAGTGAATCGGCGGCAAACCTTTCCGCGATGAACGGTTGAAAGGTGCGCAGCGTTCGATTGTAATCAGTCGCGGCGGTGCGTGACCGCTGGCTCGCGCGACTGCCGCCTGGACTGGCGGAACACGAGCAGGCGCAACGCATCCGGAATGCGTTGCGCCCTTTCACAGCATTACAGCATCAACGCTTCACAGCGCAGCGTTTTGCGGGAACAGCGCGCGGCGCGTTTCTTCGTCGAAATCGGCCTTCAGCGTCAGCTTTTCCTTCAGTGCCTGCGCGCGGACCGCTGCGGGACGCGCCGAAATTTCATCGACGACACGCTTGACGTGCGGATAGTCGCTCAATCCCTTTTCGCCGAGGATATAGCCCGCAAAATTGGCCCAGCCCCACAGCGCGATATCGGCGATGGTGTATTCGTCGCCAGCGAGGTACTTCGACACGGCAAGACGCTCATCGAGCACGCGATAGTGGCGCTCCACTTCCTTCAGATAGCGGTTGCGCGCATACGCGATCGCTTCGGGTGCGTGGTGCAGGAAGTGCACGGCCTGACCTGAGAACGGCGACAGGCCCGTGCCGATAAACATCAGCCATGACAGCATCGCGCCGTGATCGGCGGCGTTGCGGGCCACGAAGCGCTCGTGCCTGGCCGCGAGATGCAGCAGGATGGCTTGCGAGTCGAATACGGTCACATTGCCGTCGACGATGGCGGGAACCTTGGCGTTCGGGTTGATCGCGCGAAACTCGGGCGTGTGCTGCTCGCCCTTGAAGGTATCGACGGCGATCAGTTCATACGGCAGGCCCAGTTCTTCGATCAGCAGGGCGACCTTGAGCGGGTTCGGCGACGGATGGAAATAGAACTTCATGTGTGTCCTCTGGAATGGGAGAAAGTCGTGTTTCGCGTGGTGTGTCGTTCGCGATACTGCGTAGCGAATGAAAGTGATCGTAGAGCGCGGGTGACTGTTTGACGTACGCGTTTGCCGACGAACTCGTTCGATGGAATTGGATGTGTTTGGGCGTGGTGGGGCGTGTTTATCGCGGCGAAGTGTGGGATATTTCCCGTCTCCGCGAAAACAAACGTCAACACGACCGACCATGAAAATTCATCGCATGCTGTGTTTTGGCCGCAATGACGAGAGCGGCAATGCGGCGCTCGTCGTCGAGGATTCGGCTCTGAACGAACCGGAACGGTTGAACTTTGCACAGCAGCAGGACGCGAGCGCGTCGGTGTTCGTTGAAGCGAACGCTGCTGGCGAGATGGAGCTTGACTACTACTATCCGCATAGCCGTAGCCCGCTTTGCCTGCATGCGACGCTCGCCGCGAGCGCGGTGTTTTTCGAGCGTCATCCGGAGAGGGACGCGGTCAGGTACGTGACGAGCATGCGTCGGCAGCCGCTCGAGATCGAGCGGATTGGTCAGCAGATTTTCGTTGGCATGAGCGCACAGCCTTGCCCTTCATTGACGAGCGATGTCGCGGAAACGGCTGAATTGCTTGGGGTAGACTCGGCTGATCTGATGCGCCCACCGCAAGTTGCATCGGTTGGCAGCGCAAAGCTGCTGGTCGAGGTGGCGGATCAATCGGTATTGGCGGCGCTGCGCCCGGATTTGACGGGCATTGCCAACTGGAGCCGCAAACACGGCATTTCGGGCATGTACGCATATTGCCGCGTCGATGAAGGTGTCTACGCGGGGCGCAATTTCAATCATCTGGAGCCGCGTTTCGAAGACGCAGCGACGGGCGTCGCGGCGGGCGCGCTCGCGTTGTCGCTTGAACGCAGCCTGACGCTGCTGCAGGGCGACGCGCTCGGCCAGCCATGCACGCTCATCGCGCGATATGCGGACGGCGTCGTGCAGATTGGCGGACGAGCGGTCAGACGCGCAATCTGATTTGACCGGATGCCGACGCTGCGCCGTTAACTTTCACGTAAGTCTCTCTCGGCGCGAGCGCCAGGCTAAGGCAAGTTGCGCTGCTTAAAGCTTCCGGTATCTGCTCGCAAGGGCACATTGCCCTGTAAACATCTGGCCTGACAGTACCTCGCTCGCTTCCCGGTCTAGTCGATTTGCGATGCGCAACTACGCAGTGCGCGGCGCAGCACAGGACTCGCGCACGATCAGCGTCGCCTCGCATTCGATACTCTGCGTTTCCCTGTCGCCGTTCAGTTGCGCGATCAGCAGATCCGCCGTGCGCCTGCCGATTTCCGCGCTGGGCACGCGCACCGTGGTGATCGGAATCGGCAATTCCGCCATGATTTCGAAATCGTCGAAACCGATCAGACTTAACTGACCCGGCACGTCGTAGCCCTTCGCCATCGCTTCGAGCATGGCGCCCGTCGCGAACGAGCCGTTACCGCAGATGAAGGCGGTCGGCGGTTCGATCGGTGCAGCCATGATCTGGCTGAACAGGCGCCGTCCTTCCTGAACGCCCCAATAGCCTTCCGCCATATGCGCGGGATGTATCGCAATGCCATGCTCGGCCAGCGCGACGCGCACGCCTTCGCGGCGCGCGGCGGCTCGGTCATTGGTATCGGCATTCTGCGCGATCATCGCGATCCGCCGATGGCCGAGCCCGACCAGATATTGGGTCGCATCGTAAAACGCACGGTAGTTGTCCACGCCGACGCAGACGGAGCGATGGTCCGGGGCAAACGTGAAGGTGCTGACGCACGGCACGTTGCGCTGATCGAGCAGCGGATACAGATCGGGATGATGGCCTTCGCCCACCACGGCAATCGCATCGACGCCGCGTTCGAGCATCTTGCGAACCTGCCGGTACTCACGCTGCAAGTCGTATTCCGAGCAGCCGAGCAGCAGCGTATAGCCCTTTTCTTCGAGTTCGTCCTGCAGCACTTGAATGGCTGTGGCGAAATGCTCGTTGGCGAGCGTCGGCACGACTGCGCCGATGGTGCCCGTGCGATGCGTCGCGAGCGCGCGCGCGGCGGCGTGCGGCACCCAGCCGAGATGATCGATGGCCACCTGGATGCGCTCGCGCACGCTCGGCGACACGATCTCCGGCGAATTGACGAAGCGCGACACCGTCGCCTTCGATACGCACGCGAGTTCCGCGACGTCGCGCAGCGTTGCCGTGCCCACCCGGACCGAGGTGGATGGCGTGGCCGGCTGTTCAGGTGGAGTGGGGCGCGCAGCCTTTGCCATGTCGATTGCCGTAGAGTTTTCCGCTGCAATTATAACGGCGGCGTCATCGGACAAACGCCTCAGAATGGCCGCGCACAACGCGCGCACCGCTTACTTCGATGAAAGCTTTTTCGCCCACTTCATGATGTGACGGCCCGCCGCGACGACTTCGCCGCGCTGGTTCACCACTTCCATGTCCGCCGTGCTGCGGCGCTTCTCTTCGTCGATCTCCGCCACCCGGTAGATCACCGTGACGGTATCGCCCAGCAGCACGGGGCGAATGAAGCGGATGCGGTCATAGCCCGCCGATACCGGGAACTCGTCGAGATCGGTGCGATGGATCACATGCGCAATGCTGATCGTCGATGCCGTCGACATGTAGCCGACCAGCAGCGCGCCGTGTGCGATGCGCGTGCCGATCGACGACTTTTCCTGCATGTACTGCTCGTTGATATGGGTGTCGCTGAAGTCGCCCGTCAGTCCCGCGAATAGCGTTACGTCGGTTTCGCCGACTGTCTTGGCGAACCTGAATTCCTGTCCGATCTCCACGCCCTTGATGGCCATGCTCAAAGCTCCTGAAAAGACGGTCTCGCCGTTTGCAGCGTTTCCGCTAACGTTTTCGGTTGAATGTGAAACCGGTTGCAAATGTGTCTATATCCGCCAATGTACTGTAAATATGGATGTAAAAGGCGTGCTTTAGTGGTTTTCCCTGGAGGATTGAGAAACCGCTTTTCATCATGCGTGTAACCGGTTACATTGATTCCACCGGCGGCGCGCTTTCAGGCTGCGACGGCGGCTTCAATTCCAACCAAGCGAGACACGCAACATGCACATCATTTCTACGACTGAGGCGGCATCGCTGGTGCGCGACGAGGACGCCGTTCTGATCAGCGGCTCGGGTGGCGGCCATTCCGTGCCGGAAGCCCTGCTGGCCGCGCTCGGGGCGCGCTTCATGAGCGCGGGCGAGCCGCGCAATCTGACTTCGATCAGCGTGGTCGGCGTAGGCGACCGCGCGGCGCTGGGCGCGAGCCATCTCGCGCATGAAGGACTGCTGCGTCGCGCGATCACGAGCGCACTGGTCGACTCACCGGGCCTCGTCACGCTCGCGGCCGAAGACAAGATCGAGGCGTACACGTTTCCACAAGGCGTGCTGTCGCAACTCATGCGCGAAATGGCGGGCGGCCGGCCCGGTCTGATCACGAAAACGGGTCTGCACACTTTTGTCGATCCGCGTCAGCAAGGTGCACGGCAAAGTCCGCGTACACCGGCCGCGTTTGTCGATCTGCTCGAACTCGATGGCGAAGAATGGCTGCGCTTCAAGCCGATACCGATCAACGTCGCGTTCCTGCGCGGCACCACGGCCGATGAAGACGGCAACATCACGATGGAGCAGGAAGCCGTGCTCGGCGAAATGCTCGCGATGGCGCAGGCTACGCGCCGTGCAGGCGGCATCGTCGTGGTTCAGGTCAAGCGGATGGCGACGCGCAATACGCTGCCGCCCAAGCAGGTGAAGATTCCTGGCATCCTCGTCGATTTCGTGGTCGTCGTGCCCGATCAGCGCCAGACCTACGCGACGGATTACGACCCGAGCTACGCGGGCGAACTGCGCGTGCCGCTGTCCGAAATCAAGCCGCTGCCATTCGGGCCACGCAAGGTGATCGTGCGACGTGCAGCGCTCGAACTGTATCCCGGCGCCGTGTGCAATCTCGGCGCGGGCGTATCGACGGGGCTGTCGACGGTTGCCGCGGAAGAGGGCCTGCTCGACAAGGTCGTCCTGACCAACGAACAGGGCTTGATCGGCGGCGCGCCGATTACGGGCCGCGATTCGGGCGGCGCGCAGAACTTTGCCGCGATGATCGAGCAGCCGTCGCAGTTCGACTTCTACGATGGCGGCGGGCTCGATCTCGCGTTCCTGTCGTTCGCGGAAGTGGATGCGCAGGGCAATGTGAACATCAGCCGTTTCGGCGACAAGATCATCGGTGTCGGTGGCTTCATCAACATCAGCCAGAACGCGAAGTGCGTGATTTTCAGCGGCACGCTGACTGCGGGCGGTCTCGATATCGGCTGGGAAGCGGGGCAGACGGTGATACGCGAAGAAGGCCGTCACAAGAAGTTCGTGCGCAAGCTCGAACAGGTCTGCTACAACGCGACGTTTGCGCGTGAGCGCGGACAGACCGCGCTGTATGTGACCGAACGCGCTGTGTTCCGCATCGGTGCGCAAGGGCTCGAACTGATCGAAGTGGCGCCGGGCGTCGATCTCGAACGCGATATCTTCTCGCAGATGGAGTTTCGCCCGCAGGTGTCGCCGGATCTCAAGACGATGGATGCGCGTCTGTTCCAACCGGAGCGGCTCGGCATTCACGATGAAGTGGTCGCGCGCGAACGCCGCTTCCGTTCGGCACGCATCGCGCAATGGCTCGCGGAGAAACAGCAATGAATATCGATGGCGCCACGCGGCTCTACGCGATTATCGGCGACCCTGTCGTGCAGGTGCGTTCGCCGTCGGTCTACACGGAACATTTCGCGCGCAACGACATCAACGCCGTGCTGTTCGCCGCGCAGGCAAGCAGCGATGCGTTCGATACCGCAATGCGCGGCCTGATGTCGCTCGGCAACCTGGACGGCCTGCTGGTCACGTCGCCGCACAAGACTGCAGCGCTCGCGTTTGCGGACCGGCTGTCGACGCGTGCGCAGATTGTCGGCGCGATCAATGCGTTGCGCCGCGAGGCAGACGGAAGCTGGACGGGCGATATGTTCGACGGCGTCGGCTTCGTAAGCGCCGCGCGGAAAGTCACGTCGATCGAATCGAAGCGCGTCCTGCTGTTCGGCTGCGGCGGCGCGGGCGCTGCGATTGCCGCGGAAATGGCGGCGCATGGCGCGCGGTCGATTTCGCTCGTCGATCCCGATGCGCAGCGGGCGCGTGCTTTGCGCGATGCGTTGGCCGCGCATTTCGGTGCGTGTGACGTGAGCATCGGCAATGATGGCGGAGCGCATGAGATCGTCGTCAACGCGTCGATCGTCGGCATGAAGGATGCGGATGGCTTGCCCGGCGATCCTGGTGCGATCGGCACGGAAAGCCTGGTCGGTGACGTCGTGCTGCGACCGTCAGCAAGCCCGACCACGCTCGTCGCGCTTGCGCGCGAACGTGGCGCGCATGTCGTCACCGGGCAGGAAATGCACAGCGGCCAGATCGACGCTATCGCCGAATTTTTCGGCGCGCACCAGGGAGCCCGATGATGTCGCTGCTGGGCAACGCAGCCGTGCTGATCTGGAACGACGTGATCGAGACCGGGCGCGATGAATTCTATGGCTGGCACGACAAGGAGCACATACCCGAGCGACTGGCAGTGCCGGGCTTTCTGCGCGGCCGTCGCTATCGCGGCAGCGGCGTGACGGAATGGCTGACGATCTACGAAGCTGAAGACGTCGATGTGCTGACCAGTCCCGCTTATCTCGATCGCCTGAACAATCCCACGCCGCTCACGCAGAGCACGGTGCGGGCATTTCGCAACACAGCGCGTTCGATCTGCGTCATCGAGAAGACGGCGGGCGCGAGCACAGGGGGCCACGCGCTGACATTGCCGCTGCCTGCGGACTTCGACGCCAGTGCGCTATTCGACGGCGACGCGCCTGCCATCACGTCGGATACAGGCGTGCTGGCAGCACATCTGTTCGTCGCCGACGATGCCGCCAGCCATCTCGACACACGCGAAGCGCGCGGCCGCGCGTATGTCGTGCCGCCGCGCGTGCTGCTGGTCGAAACCTCGACACTCGACGCGGCGCGCCAACAACTCGAGCGCCTGTTGAACCGTCTAGACCCGGCGACACGCGATGAAGCAGCGGAAGGTGCGGGCGTCTTCACGCTCGAAATCAGCCGCCTCGCTACACCCAATTTTCAAAATCAGGAAACACGATGAAGCTACTCAGATTCGGTCCCGAAGGTAACGAGAAACCCGGCCTGCTCGACGCGCAAGGCAACATTCGCGATGCGTCGTCGCTTTGCGGCGACTACACGCCTGCCTTCTTTGCGGAAGGCGGGATCGAGAAACTGCGCGCAGCCGATCTGACGAAGCTGCCTGTGGTCGAAGGCCAACCGCGCGTCGGTTCGTGCATTGCGCAGCCGGGCAATTTCATCGCGATCGGTCTCAACTACGTGCAACACGCAATCGAAACCAACGCGCCGATTCCCGACGAACCGATCATCTTCAACAAGGCGCCTTCGTGTATTTCGGGGCCTCACGATCCCGTCGTGCTGCCGCGCGGATCGACGAAATGCGACTGGGAAGTGGAGATCGCGCTGGTGATCGGCAAGCGCGCGCTCTACGTGCCGGAAGAGAACGCGCTCGACTACGTGGCGGGCTATTGCGTCTGCAACGACGTGTCCGAACGCGAGATGCAACTGGAACACGGCGGCCAATGGGTGAAGGGCAAGATGTTCCCGACCTTCGGCCCGCTCGGGCCCTGGCTCGTGACCCCCGATGAAATCGACGACGTGCAGAATCTCGGCTTGTGGCTCGACCTCAATGGCAAGCGCATCCAGAATTCATCGACGTCGGACATGATCTTCAAGCTCGCGACGATCGTGTCGTACGTCAGCCAGCATGTGCTTTTGCAACCCGGCGACGTGATCACGACAGGCACGCCGCCCGGCGTCGGCCTCGGCATGAAGCCCGAGCGCTTCCTGAAACCGGGCGACGTGATGGAACTCGGTGTCGAAGGACTCGGCACGCAAAAGCAGACTGTGATCGCATTCGGCGATTCGACGCTGGCCTGATGGGCCACGACGTTCCTATACGCGCCTAAATGTGCCGGGTATCGCTTCATGTAAGCGCCCGGCTCGCAATCCAATTCAAGAGACAGGAGACCCGGTATGGACAACCGGTCAGGAGGAGGTGTGATGAAAGCCACCGATGCAGCCGCACGTGTTTCGACCACGAACGCGCTGCCCTGGTACAGGGAAATCTCGTGGCCGCAATGGCGCGTGCTGATCGCCGCATGGGGCGTGTGGGTGATGGACGCGGTCGACTTTCTCGCGATCACCTTCGTGCTGAACGACATTGCAAAGCAGTTCAACGTGCCGCTCAGCACGGCCTCGCTGCTGCTGTTCGCGACATATGGCGTGCGCTGGATCGGCGGGCTGATGTTCGGCAGTCTGAGCGATCGTATCGGGCGCAAGATTCCGCTGGTGATCACGCTGGCCTGGTTCACGGCGGGCGCGGTGCTGACCGGGCTGTCCTGGAGTTTCCTGTCGCTAGCGGTGTTTCGTCTGCTGCTGGGCTTTGGCATGGCGCCGGGCTTTTCGCTCGGCGCGACGATGGTTGCCGAATCGTGGCCGGAGCGTCATCGCGCGATTGGCATCGGCATTCTCGATACGGGTTGGGGACTCGGCGCAATCGGTGCAGCGATTGCCTATGATCTCGTCTATCCGCATTTCGGCTGGCGCGGCATGTTCTTCGTCGGCGTGATTCCGGCGATTCTGCTCGCGGTGTTTATCCTGATGTGCGTGCCGGAGTCGCAGGCATTCAGGCAAAGCGCCAAAAAGTTGCGCACGCCGCTGCGCGACAATCCGGCTATCGTGCTGTTCAGGCTTTATCCGCGCCGTGTCGGCTATCTTGCGTTGCTGATGCTCGTGCTGTGCTTCGGGTCGTGGCCGTTCCAGGGGCTGTTTCCCACGTATCTGAAGTCGTTGTCGTTCGATCCGTTGACGGTCACGTGGCTCACGATGACGTCGGCAGTCGGGCAGGTGTTCGGCTTCTTCGCATCGGGCTTTATCGCGGAGCGGATCGGGCGGCGCGCGGGAATCAGCGCGATGCTGGGTGCGGGCGCGGTGTGCGTCGTGGCGCTCGTGTACAGCGTCAATCAGTTCATGCTGGCCGAATGCTTTGCGTTTCTGAGCGGTTTCTTCCTGGTCGGATCGTCGGGAATCTGGGGAACGATTTTGACGGAGAACCTGCCGCGCGATGTGCGGGCCTCAGGTGTGGGCTTTCTCTACAACATCGGTGTGGTTGGCGGCGGCATTGCACCGTACATTGTGCTGTCGACCGTCAAGGCATCTGATATGACCATCGCGCTTGGCATTGCCGTGTTCACGATCGGTGCAGCGCTGGCGGCTATTGTGATTCTGCGTTCGGTGCGGGAAACGAAAGGCATGCATCTGAGCGAGATCGACGCGGGCGGGCACTAGCACTATGTCACCGCGAGCGCGGTAACGAAGGCTTGTTGAGTCCGCGCGCCGCGCTCGCTTCTCGACGTCGATTCATTCTTGGTTTTTTTGAGCTTTGCGCTGGCATCCGCGTTTTGTTACTGGTGCTTCAGGCGTTGCCCCTGTGCGGGGCGGCACTTACTTTCTTTGCCGCCGCAAAGAAAGTAAGCAAAGAAAGCGGGCTAACACCGCCCGTTCTTGACCTCCGCCTGAGGGCCCCCAACGGGTC
>NZ_JAAGPI010000039.1 GCF_017104715.1 Burkholderia sp. Ac-20365 | reverse complement strand
ATCTGAAGCTTGCGGGCATCGTGCTAGGCGGCTGGCAGATGGCGCGTGCGATGCTCGTCGCACAGCAGAAGCACGCGCAAGACCCGTCGTTCTACGGCGCGAAACTCGCCACCGCGCAGTTCTTCGCAGAACACATCCTGCCGCAAGCGGTAGCGCTGGAAGCATCGATTACGAGCACAAAGGGCGGCGAGGGCATCCTCGCCCTGTCGGAAGACCAGTTCTAAGCACGTCAACCGAGCAGCGCCATCCACAACCGGGCTTCGCCGCAAGCGAAGCCCGTCCGCTTCAAACCCTCCGCAGCATCCCTTCGAGCGCCCGCTACTCCACCTTCGCGCTCAACCCCTTCAAGCCCTTGATCACGACGAGCAACGCGCGCCCGTGCTCTTCCGAGCCGTCCCACGCATCGACGATCGCATTGCGCAGCAATTCGTTGTAACCCGCCGCCCGCACGCCGACATGGCGCGCCTCCATGCCGTAGAAACTGCATAGCTTATTGAATGACGCACTTCTGCGCACGCGGCGGCCTTTCGACAGCCGCAGCCGCGACACGGTAGGCTGGCTAACGCCTGAAAGCCTTGCTATTTCGCTGGACGAGCGCGTGTCCGCCGTTAACCGGCGCAACAGATCCTGCACGGGAAAATCGCTCATCAGGGCTTCCATTCCATGCATTATATCTATACATTAACGCTTGTTGAATGGCCATTCGTTTCGCCGGCGGTTCGCTCACAAGCGAGCCGGACGGCAGTCCCGAGGAAGTTGATGACACTGAAGCACCTACCGCCCACGTTCTGCTGGACCAAGACAGGCACCGAGTCCGGCGAGGAACTCCCCACCATCGTTCTCCAGAAGGAATGGGAGCGCAGGCTGGGCGGCGGGCGCTTTCTGTGGGGCGTCGGTCAGTCGCTCGGCACGAGCGCGCAGATCGCGGCGCACCGCACGGGGTCGCTGCTCGCGCTGTTTTCGCCGGCGTCGACCAGGCCGCGCAAAGGCGGCCGCAAGCGCGAAGACATGCTGCTGTGGAATGCGTGGATCGACAGTACGGGGCAGGTGCGGCAGCTTCCGCCGCATGCGTTTATCGTCAGCCGCACGGTGTTGCCGTCGGGGCGACGCAGGGAGCACCACTACGCGCTGGTGTGCTCGTCGCCCACTGAACTGAGCATGGGCACGCGTCTGTACGTGCATCCTGAACATCTGCGCAGCGTCAGCACGGGCAAGCCACTCGGCGCCGCGCAAAGCGCGGCTGTCGTCGATTGCACGTCGCGCGCGGGTGATCTCAGCGGCAAGCGGTATCCCGTGGCGCTCGCGGTCGAACTCGAAGCGCCGTATTTCGTGCGCCTCGCGCAACCCAGCGTGCTCAAGGCGCGCGACTTCGTAAAAGTGACCAAAGCGACGCGCGACGGCGATTTCGCGGCCTTCATCGAACTGGTCGGGCGCTTGCGCACGCGGCCGTCGCAGGAGCGCGTGCGCGGCTTCACGCGCGATCTGTTCGACGTGGCGCCTGTCGATGCGATCGCAGCGTTCAACGCCGCGCAGGCACTGGCGCAGGGTCAAACCAGTTTCGCGCTCTGACAGGCAGGCATTGCGCGAAGGCGTTCGACGCATAAAGCCTGGGAACCCTGAATGTTGGGCGCACGGCATCAAAATACGTGCGTTGTTGCATCCAGACCTGGCGCTTCGCGCAAAGCGGAGCGAAAATCGACAGCGTACAGCAGCGAATCCGAGGTGAAGCGCTGACGTGACTCACAAGCCATCGGCATGCGGCGCTTCTCGCAAGTTCAATATCCGAACCTGAAACCAGATGGAGGAATGCCTATGTCGGCGATGACGCAATCGAGGCAGGCTCAGGCCGCGCAGCGTTTTGTCGAAGCGACACGCAATGTCGATCAGGCGTTTCGTGCCGTGCGCGGTGAGCCGGAAGAGGGTGTGTCGACGGTCGAGCATGCCGCCGCCGTCGCGCAACTGGACCGCGCGCTCGACGAACTGGCGCGGGCCCAGGCGCTGTTCGATTCAGTGGTTCGAATCGACGCGCGCCGGCGCAATTGAGTCCGTCAGTCAACGCTTCGCCCGTACGAATGGATTGCTGATCTCACCCAGCTACGAATCGCATTTCGAATCGCACGAGCAATGTCTACTTCAATCGCAAAACTCGACGGTCAGGCGCGGGAGCGCCTGATTGCGTGGATCCAGCACCGGATGGAAGAGTTCGGCATCACGGTCGACGCGCTCCAGCGCTCGCTCGCCGAAGACGAACAGAGTGCGCAGGCCATCCGCTATCAGGATGCCATGGGTCATGTCTGGGACGGACAGGGCGATCTGCCTGAATGGCTGCGCCGTGCAGTCGCATCGGGCCAGAGCATCGACTTCTTCCGCTGCTAAAGCCTGAAGCCGGCCCGAAGGTTTCACGCGCCTTGTTCGCCGTCGTCGGCGGGCACGACATCCAGCCGATACCCGACGCCGTAAATCGAACGGATCATGTCGTGATCCGGGCGCACGCTCTGCAGCTTGCGCCGCAAATTCTTCACATGCGAATCGACCGTGCGGTCGGCGACGACACGGTGATCGTCATACAGCTGCCGTAGCAGATGGTCGCGCGAATAGATGCGCCCAGGCGTCGAATTCAACAGCGCGAGCAACCTGATTTCGATCGGCGTGAGATTGAGATCCTTGCCATCGAGCGACGCGACGTGCCGTTCAAGATCGATCGCCAGTCCGCCCGATACCGGCTCCGCGCCCACGCGCGCCACGCCTGACAGCGCCTCGATGCGGCGCAGGATCGCCTTCACGCGCGCCACCACTTCGCGCGGGCTGAACGGCTTGCACACGTAGTCGTCGGCGCCGAGTTCGAGACCCAGCAGCCGGTCGATCTCATCGACGCGCGCAGTCAGAATGATCACGGGCACATCGGAAAAGGTCCGCAATTCACGGCAGATTTCGAGTCCGCCGCGTCCCGGCAACATCAGATCGAGCAGGATCAGTGAAGGCGGATGCGCGCGCACGGAGGCGATCACCTCGCGGCCATCCTCGATCACCTGGGTGTCGAAGTTCTCCGCGCGCAGGTAGTCGGTGAGCAGCGCCGACAGCTTCGGCTCGTCTTCGACGATCAGCACGGAAGCGGGCGAACGGGCAAGTGAAGAGTCAATCATCTTTGGCTTCTAACGTGGCGAACCGGACGGCGATCCACAATCCTCCCAGCGGCGAGCGCAAGGCGTCGATCGTGCCGCCGTGCTGGCTGACGATATGTTTGCACAGCGCGAGCCCAAGGCCCGCTCCGCCACTCTGACGGCTGCGCGACGCATCGACGCGAAACAGCCGGTCGAACAGATGCGGCAGCAAAGGCTCGGGCACGGCGGGGTGCGTATCCTGCACGTCGATGCGTATTTCGTGCTCGTGCTTCGCGACCATTACGCGCACCTTGCCGCCCGCATCGGTATAGCGCAGCGCGTTTTCGAGCAGGTTTTTCATCAGCTGCGTCAGACGATACGGGTCGCCCAGCATGATGACGCTCGCCGTGCCGATCTCCGTTTCCAGCGCGATTTTCTTGTCGGCGAGGCGGTCCCTGAACGAATCGGCGGCCGCCTCGACGATGGGTGCCACGTCGAGCCGCACCTTCTCGAACGACAGTTGGCCGATATCCGCGAGCGACAGTTCATACAGATCGTCGATCAACTGACTCAGCAGTCCGACTTCCGCCTGCAGCGACGCGAGCGTGGTGCGGTCGGGCTTTCGCACGCCGTCCTCGATCGCTTCCAGCTCGCCGCGCAGCACGGCGAGCGGTGTACGCAGTTCGTGCGAAATATCCGCGATCAGATTGCGGCGCGACCGTTCGGCATTGCCGAGCGAGATGGCGAGGCGGTTGAAGTCGGCGGCGAGATCGTGCAGTTCGTCGCTGCCCGATTCCGGCACGCGGATCGAATAGTCGCCGCTCGCCAGCCGGTGCGTGGCCGCGACCAGGCGCCGCACGGGCGCGAGCAGCAGGCGCGCGAGCACGACCGCGACGCACGCGGCCAGCAGCGCGGCAAAGCCAACGATGATCCACGTCGCGCGAACCTGCTGCTGCTGGAATTGACGGTCGGCGGAATGGAACATCACCTCGGGCCCGGCGACGACCAGCCAGCCGATCACCTTGCCGTCGACGGTCAGCGGCAGGCGCGGCGCATCGGGCGGCGGCGGCGGGCCTTTTTGCAGCAGACTGTGCATGTCCACGTCGTAGACGCGGAATGGCGGATGGCGGTTGCCCTGCGGCCCCGGTCCGCGTCCGTCGCGCCTGTCCTGCCCGTCTTGCATATTGCGCTCGCCGGGCGGGCCGCCGGCGTCTTCGGGCGGCGGGCCAGGTTGCGCGCCGTTATCGTCCGGCGCGCCATCAGGCGGCGGGCCGTAGTGGGGCGCGTTCATGTCGGGCGGGCCGGGCGGCGGCACGCCGGCATCGAGTGCTTCGGGAATCGCGGCCGCTGCTGCGGCGCGATCCTTGAGGAAATCCCAGCTGCGGTGTTTGGCCCACGCGGCTTCGAGTTCGTGCTGAAGCTGCAACGAATGCGATTGCGACTGGCGCTGCAGATAGCCGAGAAAGCCGTGCTCGAAACTCCAGCGCACGGCAATGCCCATCGTGACGGCCACGAGAATGCAGGCCGCCGAAATCGCGACGAAGAGCTTCGACGTAATGCCGACTCTCATGGCGTGCCCCAATGGCAGCCGCCTTTCATGTTTGACACCCTGTTTTTCCCTGTCGGCACGCAGGATCCGGCGCTCGAGCGCCGCACGCATGCCAGTTGCTATCGATATGCCACTTTGGCGCTATTTTGACGCGACGGACGCGGCCACGGACGACCGTTCGGCAATCTCCACAGAATCTCCTTAATTTTCACCGTCTTGCCTGCACAGTTGCTCTCTATCATGGGCGTCGTTCAAATGGGAGAAGGACGGAAACATCATGACGATCCATCTGCTCGTCGTCGAGCCCAATCAGGAGAGCCGCGACACGTTTCGGGCGCATGTGCAGCAGCACAAGATCGAGATGTCCGTCCTGTACAACACGGAGTCGCTCGAGCGGCGCCTCGAACTGGAAGTGCCGTCGCTGATCGTGATGCGTCACGGCCTGCCCGATGTGGACGGTCTCGCCGCGTTGCGGCGCATCCGGTCGCTCGGTTACGACCTGCCCATCATTATCGTCAGCCGTTCCGATGACGTGGTCGACAAGGTGCTTGCGTTCGAACTTGGCGCAAACGATTACGTTGTCGATCCGCATGATCCGCGTGAAATGATCGCGCGCGTGCGCAATGCATTGCGGGCGGGGCCGCCGTCGCATGTGCCGTTGCATGTCGAGCGCGAGCCGATTTCGTTCGATGATTTCGAAGTCGATGTTGCGGATCGTGTGCTTACGCGTGGTGGGGTGGATGTGCCTTTGCGGAGCACCGAGTTTGCGCTGCTGGTGGTGCTGGCTTCGCATCCGATGAAGGTTTTGTCTCGCGTGCGGATTCTGAATATGCTGCGCCGGCATTGCAGTGTGACGGAGCGTGGGCTCGATGTGGTTGTGTTCCGGCTGCGCGCGGCGTTGAAGTTGTCGCCGACTGGGCGGCAGTACATCAAGACCCTGCGCGGCGAAGGATATATGTTTGCGCCTGATGATGCGCTGCCGCGTAATGGTGTTGTTGTTGATTCGCCTGCGGCGCAGGTGCGGATGCTCGATGTTGCAGCTTCTGTTGTTGCTGATGAGCGTGTTCGGTTTGATAGCGCGATGATTTGTGGGTGATTTGCCTTTGCCTTTGCCTTTGCCTTTGCCTTTGCTTTCGCTGGCATCCGCGATATGTTTTGCCTCGTTCAAGCGTCGCCCCTGTGCGGGGCGGCACTTACTTTCTTTGCCGCCGCAAAGAAAGTAAGCAAAGAAAGCGGGCTAACACCGCCCGTTCTTGACCTCCGCCTGAGGGCCCCCAACGGGTCCTCCGCTTCAAACGGCGTTCTGCCCACTCAATGCCCGTTGCCAACGCGTTGAACCGGTGCCTCACCCACTTCAATCAACCGTAGCGCAGCCAACGGCAGCGAATGGTTTGCGCCGCCCAGGTGGCAAACTGTGTGTCGGCCGCAGTACTTCACACGTCAGCGCTCTTACGACACCGATCCCGCTTTCCTGCCGTGACCTGGCTTTACAGTCCGGAGTGGTGTGCATCCGCCGCGACAACCTACACACAGTTTGCCGCTTTAGAACGTGAGCAATGCGATCGCGCGTGTGGCGACGCGGGAGTGTGTAGCGGGTGAGGCGCTCAATACGAGCGTGGGCAGCGGGCGTCGAGAAGAGCACTGCCGCAGACAGGACGGGGGCGTTGGGGGCCCGTGGGCAATTACGAGAACTGGCGGTGTTTAGCGGCTTTCTTTTGCCTACTTTTCTTTGCCGCGGCAAAGAAAAGTAGGTGCCGCCCCGCACAGGGGCGACGCATGAAGCAAGAAGGCAAATCGCGGATGCCAGCGAAAGCAAAAGAAAAAAAAGCAAAAAGCAAAAAAGCAAAAAGCAAATCAGAAGGACGTTCCAATCTGAAACTGGAAAACCTGATACTTATCATCCGCATGACGAACAATCGGAAATCCAACAGATAGCTTCAACGGCCCAATCGGCGAAATCCATTCAAGCCCGGCGCCATAGCTATACCGCAAGCCATTCGCACCTGTGCTGTTCCCTTCGTTACCCCAGACATTACCCGCATCGACGAAAGTAAAAACGCGCAGCGTGCGATCCCAACCGGTACCCGGTAGCGGGAAAGTCATTTCCACATTTGCGACCACCATCTTCGAGCCACCAATCGAATCGCCCGTCGACGAATCGCGCGGGCCGAGCGAACTGGATTCATAACCACGCACCGAACCGATACCGCCCGCATAGTAGTTCTTGAAGATCGGATACGCCTTGCCCGCAAAACCATTGCCGTAGCCGGCCTGGAAATTCATCCCGAGAATAAAGCCGCGCGCGAACGAGTAGTAATACTGGCTCTGCACGTCAGTCTTGTAGTACTCGGTTTCACCCGCAGGCGTGCCGACTTCGCCATTGACCTGCAACATATAACCGCGGCTCGGCACGAGCACGCTGTCACGCGCATCGCGCGACCACGCCGCCGTCAGCGGCACGTTATTGACCACGCGGCCGAACTCTTTGACGTAGTCGAGATACGCTTGCGGTGTGGATGAATCGGTATTGAAGCGATCCTGTTCGATGCCCATACCAAAGTAGACGGTATCGACTTCGGAGAACGGAATACCGAACTTCAGGTCCGCGCCGAGCGAGACGATCCGGAAGCTCTCGTCATTGCTGTAATACAGCGGATAGTTGGTGCGGTAATACACATCGGAAATACGCTTGATGCCATCTACGGTGAAATACGGATCCGTCTGCGTGACCGACAGCGTGCGATACGTCTTCGCCGTATTCACATTGACGCCGAGACTCGTGCCCGAGCCGAACACGTTGTCCTGCGTCACGCCCGCGGAGAGCACCACCTTGTCCGACGAAGAAAAACCCGCGCCGAGCGTAATCGCGCCCGTCGGCTTTTCCGTGACCTTCACGTCGACATCGACCTGATCGTTCGAACCGGGAACCGGCACCGTCGTTACGTCGACGTCAGTGAAGTAGCCGAGGCGGCTTACGCGCTCTTTAGAAAGTGAAAGCCGGTTCGAATCGAACCATGCGCTTTCGAGCTGGCGCATTTCGCGTCGTACCACTTCATCGCGCGTGCGCGTGTTGCCTTCCACGTTCACTTGCCGAACATACACGCGACGGCCCGGATCGACCTGCAGCGAAAGATCGACGGTATGCTTGTCCTGGTCGATCTGCGGCACGGCGTTGACGGTCGCGAATGCATAGCCGTATTCGCCCAGTCGATCCACGACCGCTTTCGTTGTCGCGCGCAATCTGTCTTCGGAAAACTTCTCACCCGGCTTGATGCCGACAAGCGGCTTCAGTTCCGCTTCGCGATCGAGCAGATTGCCCGTCAGGCGAATGCCCGTGATCGTGTATGGCTCGCCTTCATGCACGTTGAGCGTCAGATACATCTCCTTCTTGTCGGGCGTCAGCGAGACCTGTGTCGAGTCGATCCTGAACTCCAGATAACCGCGGTTCAGGTAATACGAGCGCAGGCGGTCCAGATCGGCGCCGAGCTTCTCTTTCGAATAAAGGTCGTTCTTCGTGTACCAGGAAAACCAGTTCGGCGTCGACAGTTCCATTTCGTCGCGCAGCGTGCTTTCCGAAAACACGTGATTGCCGATGAAATTGATCTGCCGGATCTTCGCGTTCGGACCTTCGATCACCGAGAAGAGCACCGATACGCGCCCGCTATCCACAGGCGTCGTGGTGGTCTGCACTTCAGCCGCGTAATAGCCGCGCGTGAGGTACTGACGCTTCAGTTCCTGTTCGGCCTTGTCGATCAGCGCCTTGTCGAAAGGGCGGCCGCGCGACAGACCGACGGCACGCAGTGCCTTGGTCAGATTGTCCTTCTCGAACTCGTGAATGCCGGCGAAATCGATCTCGGCAATCGAAGGCCGTTCGACGACATGCACCACCACGACATCGCCATCCAGCGATATATTGACGTCGTTGAAGAGGCCCGTGTCGTAGATCGCACGCACGGCTTGCGATGCCTTGTCGTCGGTGAAGACGTCGCCGCGCTTGATAGGCAGATTGGCGAGCAGCGTGCCCGCTTCAATGCGCTTCAGGCCCTCGAGCCGGATGTCCTTGACGATCACGGAGTCGTCGGCATGCGCGATTGCAGGCGAGAGTGTCGTGGCGCACGCCGTGATCGCACTGGCGATGCAGATAGTTGATGCTCTTTGTTTCATCGAAGCTCTTTTGAGAACGGCACGCGCCTGACTATGGAGAGCCGCGAGTATAGGAATGGGCTTCTTGCGCAGGGTTACGCCAAACTTTCTGAATATTTGTTGCTACGTGAAAGAAAGCCCATGGTGATGAGCAATGGCGTGCGCTGTAGTGGCGATTGCGTGCAAGCGTGGAAAGGCGCAGCTAAGAATCGGTAGGATCGTGGTAACGCGTTGAGAGTGAAGGTGGCGTTATCGTGCCGACTCTACCTACCTCTGGTCCCTTCGCCATGCTCGAACATATCGATCCCGTCGTACTGGTTGCTGTGTTGCGCGCCAGTTCATCGCCGCTCTTCTCCGCCTGGATGGCAAGAGCGTCTTCTTACGAGCCGTGGATCGAAGACACGCGCGTCCATCACCGGCGCGAGGGCGACATGCTGGCTGTCACGGGCGAGGTGCGCCATGTCTGAAAACGCGACACATATCGTCGATTCGATTACCGATCTTCAGATGACGGAAGACGGTCTCTATATGCTGATTCACGGCAATCAGCCGACCACGGCCATTCACCGTTCCGTGCTCGACCATCTGCTCGTCGCGCTGCCGAATGCAATCGAGCATTCGGACCGGCTCATCAACGGCAACGGCAACTCGGCGTTTGCGTATCAGAGCTATGGCTGGGAGATCGGGCGTCTGAACGGTACGCAGACGGCTGTGATCCGCTTCCGGCTCGCTGGAAATATGGGCATTTCCTTCTCGCTGCCATGCGAGCAGATTGCTCCGCTGATCGAAGCGCTGAGCGGCGTCGCCGCGTCCGTTGGGGCGAATGCCGTGCCTGTCAGGAACGACGCCGTGACGTTGCAGTAAGACGCCCGGGACGCATCTTCATTCGGGCCGGCGTCCGCCCGTCAATCAGACGCCACGATTCCGCTTTGATATTCCGCCGAGAAGTCCAGGGCCTTGCGATCAGGCCCATTGCCGCATTGATTTTCTGCCTGCTCGCGCCGATGCCCGCATACGCGCAGCTGGCGGGCGACGCAGCGAGCGCCGAGCGTCTGTCCGACGCATGGAGCTTGCGCCTCGCGCCGCAACTCACCGAAACACCCAGTCAGCCGGATCAGAAACCCGCGACCAATGCACTGGCCGATTCCGTCACCGGCACCGTCGACACCGACATTTCGCTCAAAGGCTCAGCCGAGTTGCGCCGCTATGGTTTCGTCGTGAAAGGCGATGCGCTGCATTACGACGTCGATCGCGATGTAGCCGATGCATATGGCCGCGTGAGCATCGTCTCGAAGGGCGATGTGTTTTCCGGGCCCTATAGCGAACTGCGCGTGAATGCGAGCGAAGGCTTCATCGAACAGCCGAAATACCGCTTCTATCTGAATGGCGGATGGGGCAGCGGCAAGCGCGCCGAACTGCTCGACAACGAGCGCTCGAAGATCGAAGACGGCACGTACAGCACCTGTGCGTGCGATAACCCCGCGTGGTACATCCGCGCATCGCAGTTCACGATGGACCAGGGCGCCAATGAAGGCGTCGCGTACAACGGCGTGCTGTTCTTTCAGAACGTTCCGTTGCTGGCCAGCCCATGGATGTCGTTCCCGCTCGATGGGTCGAGACGCAGCGGCCTGCTGTCGCCGACCTGGTCGATCAGTTCGAAGAACGGCGTGGACATCACGGTCCCTTACTACTTCAACATTGCACCCAACTACGACCTGACGATTGCACCGCGTTACATGTCGAAGCGCGGCGAGATGCTGAGCGCGGACTACCGGTATCTGACTGACTCTTCCGCGGGCACACTGACGATCGCCTACCTGCCCAACGACATCACGACGCACGAACGCCGCTATTCGATCGACCTGAACCACGTCTGGACGATAGGCTCGGGCTTCGCCGCATACGTCAATTACAACCGGGTGTCGGACGCGAATGTGTCGACCGATCTCGGATCGGGCAGTGCGTTTCCGACCAGTTCGACCACGCTGTATCAGCAGGAAGCGGGGCTGACGTACAACAACGGGCCGTGGTCGGTGCTCGCGCGCGAGCAGCACTGGCAGTCCTTTTCCAGCGATACGACCTACAACCGCGAGCCGCAGCTCAATGTGCGCTACAACCGGTATAACGTTGGCGGCTTCGACTATGGTTTCGAGGCGGACGCCACGCGTTTCACGCTTTCATCGGACGACGCGACGCAAGGCACGCGTTTCGTGTTCAATCCTTTCGTCAGTTATCCGATCGTGCGGCCCGGCTGGTTCTTCACACCGAAGATCAAATGGCACTTTGCGTCGTACGATCTCACGTCGATCGCATCGGACGCGCCTGCGGGACAACCGCGAAATGTGAACGTCAATGTGCCGACCTTGAGTCTCGATTCGGGGATGACATTCGAGCGGCCGGTACGCATCTTCGGCAACTCGTATATCCAGACGCTGGAGCCGCGGCTCTTCTACGTCTACACGCCGTATCGCAACCAGACCTACGTTCCGCTCTTCGACACGTCGGAAGCGGACTTCGGCCTCGGCGAACTCTTCAGCGATAACGCGTTTGTCGGCAACGACCGTGTCTCCGATGAAAACCGCGTCACGGCTGCGCTGACGTCGCGCCTGATCGACGCCGCCACGGGCGACGAACGCGCGCGTTTCGTGATTGCGCAGCGCTACGATATCCGTCAGCCGCGCGTCACGCTCTACGACACGGAAGACACGGCGAACGTCGCGCGAACGAGCCTGATTGCGGGCAGTTCGTTCAAGGTCGGTGCGGGCATTAACGTGGAAAACGCGGTGCAGTACAGCCAGTCGAACAACTATCTGACGCAAGGGTCGGTCGGACTGGCGTGGTCGCCCGCGACCGCGCATGTGCTCAATATTGCGTACCGTTACACGCGCGCCAACACGACGCTGGATTTTCAGCCGGTGAACCAGTTCATTGTGTCAGGGCAATGGCCGTTGGCGAAAAACATATCGAGCGTCGCGCGCGTCAACTACGACATGAGCACGCACCGTCTGATTGCGGGGCTGCTGGGGCTGCAATACGACGCGCAATGCTGGTCGCTTTCGCTCGCCGCGGAGAAGTACACGAACGCGACAGGGAGCACGTCGCCGAGCACGGGCACGCGCGTTTTGATGCAACTGCAACTGAAAGGCCTGTCGCGCGGCGATCGCGGTTTGCTGGATCAGTTCAAGGCTGACGTGCCCGGCTACTCGTCGACGCCGTCCGACGAAGCACCTGTGTCGCGCTTTAGCGAATATCAATGACAACGCGAGATCGACGAAATATTGTGTAAGAAACGCGCGAACACACACGCGTGTTTCATACAGGAATTTGATGCAGTATGTGACGCTTCGTGAAGACGTCACACCGCCATGCAAGTCGCCGTCTGTCTGACCTCGTTCAATCGTACCGATTGTGCGCGTATTTCGATGGAGATCATCAAGCTCAACTGGCCGCGCAAGTGGCCAGTCGTGCATGCCTCCGCCGATCCCGCTTACACGCGGTACATCGAAGACATTCTGGTGCTGCGCGATCCGAAGCCGTTGACGCGCGGCGCGCACGATCTGCTCGTTGCGTCGATTGAGGCAGCCGTCACGAAACTGAAGGCAGATTACGTGATTCATCTCGAAGCCGATACGTGGGTGTTCGACCAGAACGTGATCGTGCGCTATCTGGAGAAACTCGAAAGGTCTCCGCATGCGCTCGTTGCGGCGTCGTCGTGGAGCACCGACCGCGTGCCCGAGTGGGCCCGTTCGCACCACACCGCCCGGCGTCTGCGCGCGCGCCTCGCTCCGTGGTTGAGACGCTGCGGATTGCGTTACGGCATACGCGACCGCAACTCCCTGTCGACGCAGTTCTTCATCGCGAAGACTACGCCGGCGATGCTCGACGTCATCCGTGCGTTGCGACCTGGCGATACGGACATTCTGGAAAAGATGCTGTATGAAGGCGTGATTCGCCGCTTCGGCCGCCGCGCCGTGCTCGGTATGAGCGAGCGTGAACCTGTGCACCCGAATTTCCGCGACGTCTGCGAACCGTTGAGCCTCGTTTGCCATCACTGGCCGAGCGCGGCGGACGCACCGCATCACGATCCATTCGATCGTCTGCACGGCAAGAAGGAATGGCTGCAAGCCGCGAATCTGCACACGCACGGGCCGCACATGAAGCGTCTCATGTACGATGCGGACCTGCGTTACTACAACGGCGATGCGAAGCGCACAGGTTGACAAGGCTTCCTGATTCTTTATTGCGTAATGCGTTGATGCGTTTCAGGCGGTTTGATCGCGGCCGCGCAGGTCATCGCAATACGCGACGCTTTCGGCGTAACAGTTGGAAAGAAAGCACACATCCTGTGTGACAGACGCAAATCTATAATGCCCTGCGATCGCGTTCGTCGAGGCGCGATCCCGGGTTCACGTCATTTATCGAGAGCAACAACCATGCAGCACGGCAACGAGTCGGCTTTGAGCGTAGCGGTGACTACTTCACCGGCGTTGGGCGACTCGCTGCTGCTCATGACCGTCGCGCGCAATCTGCAGTTGGGCGGCAGGACAGTGACCGTCTTCAGCCAGCAGATGCATGCACTGCGCGCATGGTTTCCCGGCATCGACATTCAACCGGCGTTGCACGAAGCCGAAGCCGACGCCATGCTGCGTCCGTTCGATACCGTCATCCAGCTTCACGCCGATCGCCCCGTGCCGAGCTTTGCACAGCGCCATCCGCATGCAATCGTACTGGAGCACCTCTTTCGTGCACGCTCGACAGAAGCGCTGGCGGGCCGTCTTGCGCAATTCTGCCGCGAGTCGCTGCATCTTTCTCACGCGCAAACGAACAATGGTCTTGCCGCGCCAGCCGGTTTGATTCATCGCAAGCACCGATTGCGCGTGGCGATTCATCCGACAGCCAGCACGCCCGACAAGCGCTGGCTCGCGCAGCGCTTCGTGCGCCTCGCGCTCAGGTTGAAAGCGCGGGGCTTCGAGCCGCATTTCGTCGTGACCGATGAAGAGCGCGGCGCCTGGGAGCATGTGCAAAAGCACGGCATCGGTTTGCCGCGTCTCGGCACGCTCGATAACGTCGCCGCGTTCATCGTCGAAAGCGGCTGGTTCATCGGCAACGATTCGGGCATCGGCCATCTTGCATCGTGTCTTCAGGTGCCGACGCTGTCGCTGTTTATGCGCCGCGGCATCGCGCGCACGTGGCGGCCCGGGTGGGGCGCGGGCAAGGTACTGGTCGGCGGCGCGTGGCTGCCCACTGGCCGGCTCAAGGAGCGGTGCTGGAAGTACGCGCTATCGGTGCGCCAGGTGCTGCGCGCGTTCGATCAGCTTCAGCGCGAGGTGGCCTGACGTGGACGCGAAACTGCCCGAGAGTGTCCGCGTAGCTTCCATCAGGCGCGCTGCGTTCGTGATGTCGAATGCGATCGGCGATTCACTGGTTTCGATGGTGATCGTGCAGAACCTGCGTGCACACGGGATCGACGTTTGCGTATTCGGCACGCCGATCTACGCGCTGCGCCACTGGTTCCCACATGTCGAGATTCATCCGCTGCCGCGTGAAGCGGAGTGCGCCACGCGCCTCGAAACATTCGACGCCGTGCTGCAGATGCATCGTCATCAGCCCTTTGCGCAGCTTTCCGCCGCGCATCCGCATGTGATCGATCTGCACGATATCGAATACAACGACGCGGATGGCTGCATGGCCGAACGCTTCGCGCGGTTCAGCCGCACATATTTCGGCATTGCTTCCGGCACGCTGGACAACGGCATCACGGCGCCCGCGACGCTGAAGCATCGGCGGCACCGGCATCGCGTGGTGATTCATCCAGAAGCGAGCACCGACGACAAACGCTGGTCGCGTGAGCGCTTCATCGCGCTGGCAAAACGCCTGCAGGCGCTCGGCTACGAAGTGTGTTTCGTGATCGCGCCGAACGAGCGCGCGCGCTGGACAGAACTGGAACGGCACGGCATCGCGGCACCCGCATTCGACGATCTGCACGCGCTTGCGTGCTGGGTGTACGAATCGGGCTGGTTCATCGGCAACGACTCGGGCATTGGCCATCTGGCGTCGAACCTGTCGATTCCGACCATCAGCCTGTTCCGCCGCCGCGCTGCCGCTGCGCGCTGGCGGCCCGCATGGGGCACGGTGCGCGTCGTGTTGCCGTGGCAATGGATTCCCACTGCGCGGCTGAAGGAAAAGTACTGGCGCGAGGCGCTGACGTGTCGACGCGTTGTCGCTGTGTTCAGGCAATTGGCGGAGCAGGGCTAGAGAACGCGCGATGTGTCCTGACATCGAAAGCGCGATGACTTGCCGGCGCCATTTGTGAAGTTCGAAGAAGAAGCATGAAAATCGGATTGTCGTGCAATGCACTGAAGTACAGCGGGGGCCTCGAACGCTATGCGATCGAGGTGACGCGGGGACTCGTCGCGGCGGGTATCAAGCTGGCCGTGTTCGGCCGCGCGTTCGATCCGAAGCTGCCCGAAAGCCGGCTCGTCGAGCCGCACCGCATCAATGTATCGTTCCTGCCCGGCAAGTGGCGCGACGAATGGTTCTCGCGTCGTCTGAGCGCGATGCGGCGCGACGCGAAGGTCGACGTGCTGATCGGCTGCAATCGCGTCGAGGCGTCGGAAATCGCGATTTGCGGCGGCACGCACCTGGGCTTTCTCAGCGCAACGGGGCGCGCACCGTCGTTCTTCGATCGCCGGCAAATCTCGCTGGAGCGCCGCCAGTATCGGCGCGCGCGCTTCGTGGTCGCGCATTCGCCGCAGATGCGCGAAGAGTTGCGCGAGCTGTATGGCGTTGATGACGCGAAGATCCGCGTGCTGTATCCGCCCGTCGACAATGGCCGCTTTTCGCCCGTCGCCGACGACGAGCGGCGCGCATTGCGCAAGCGCATCGGTTTCGCCGACGATGAAATCGTGCTGCTGTTTCCGTCGAGCAGTCACGAGCGCAAGGGTTTGCCGCTGATCGAAGCGGCATTGCGCGATCTCGATCTGCCCGTTGTGGTCGCGGTGGCCGGAAGGCCACCCGAGCGCACGTCGAAGCGGCTGCGCTACATCGGCTACGTGAACGCGATGGAAGACGGCTACCGCGCGGCGGACTACACGATTCTCGCGTCGAGCTACGAGCCGTTCGGTCTTGTCGGCGTGGAATCGGTGATGTGCGGCACGCCTGTGATCCTGTCGTCGAATATCGGCTGTCACGATGTGATCGCACCGCAGGCCAGGCTCGTATTTGCGCCGAACGATGTAGACAGTCTGCGCCGCGTGCTCACGGACGCCGTACGCAGCGCACAGGAAGCGCCGCGTTCGCAGCCGGCTTTCGCGCGCGATGCGGTGCTGTACGACCCGTGCATCGCGCGTCATGTGGCGGATCTGCTGGCGCTGGCGGATCAGGTGGGCGCATCGCGCGGATAGCTTACTTCGCCCTGGAAGCTCTTTCCTGTCCCGGCGTGATGTGAAAGGTCTTGCGATAGCAGCGCCCGAGATGCGAAGCGCTGGCAAAACCGCACTGCATGGCGATGTCGAAGATAGACGACGTCGATTCGTGCAGCAGTTTTTGCGCGGCTTTCAGACGCAAGTCGAGATAGAACTGCGACGGTCCCATATTGAAGTGCCGTAGCCACATACGTTCGAACTGGCGCGGTGAAATGCCGACCAGCGAGGCGAGCGTCTGCACGGGCACCGGCCGTTCGATGTTCTGTTCCATCAGTGTGATCGCATTGACGATACGGCGGTCTTCGATGCCGTAACGCCACTGGATCGCCATTTTCTGACTCTCCTGCGATGCGCGGATACGCGTGTGCAGGAACTGGTCGGCGACATCGGCAGCGAGCCGATGGCTGTGCGCCCGGGCGATCATGTCGAGTACCAGGTCGATCGCGGCCGTGCCGCCGCCGCAGGTAAGCCGGTCGCCGTCGATGCAATAGAGGTCGCGTGTGACCGTCAACGACGGAAACTCGTCGGCGAGCGCCTTCAGCGCTTCCCAATGGATCGTGCAGCGGCGCTTGTCGAGCAGTCCCGCGCGCGCGAGGATCATCGTGCCGAGGCTGATGCCGCCGAGCGGCTTGCCGCTTGCAGCATAGCGGCGCAGAAAGTCGAACACCGGTTCGCTGCGGTAATTCTCGACGCCGATACTCGCCACGACGAACAGTTGATCGACAGCAATCGACGATGTCATTGCCGCTTCAGGCAACAGCGAAAACCCCGAACTGGACGACACCGGCTCGCCGTCGGCGCTGATCAGATGCCAGCTGTACAGCGGTTTGCCGCTCATCCGGTTGGCGGCGCGCAGCGGCTCGGTGGCCGAACTGAGCGCCATCATCGAGAAGTTCGGCACCAGAAAAAAGCCGATGCGCTGCGTGACGACGGGGCGTTCGTCCGCCACGCTGTCTGCGACTGCTGCGCCCGCGGCGCGCCGCTCCAGATGAAGCGCGGCCGCAAGCTCCGGCGTCTCCTTGATCTTCCTGCGCATGTCCATGCTGCATTAGCCTGAGTAGGTGGACTGTCGCATATCGCGTTGCGCGGGTCCATCGCATCGTGCGATGTCAGCCGCCCGAGTAGTGCGGCGTGCGTTTCTCGAAGGTCGCGGCGATCGCCTCGCGATGATCCGCCGTGCGATGCACGATCCCCTGAAAGGCCGCCGACAGTTCGAGCAGGCTCGGCAGGTCCATCCGCTGACCTTCGCGGATCAGGCGCTTGCTCATACGCAGCACGTTGGGCGGATTGCTCGCGATGCGCTGCGCGAGTTCGAGCGCGGTGGGCAGCAGTTCGGTGTCGGGCACGACACGCGACACGAGACCCCAGTCGAGCGCGCATTGGGCGTCGATCGGCGTGCCCGTGAAGATCATCTCCGCCGCGCGCGACAGGCCCACCACGCGCGGCAGCAGCCACGCACCGCCATCGCCGGGAATGATGCCGACCTTCGCGAAACTCTCGGCGAAGAGCGCGCTTTGCGCGGCGATGCGGATATCGCACATCAGCGCGAGGTCGCAGCCCGCGCCGTGCGCCGGTCCGTTGACCGCGGCGATGCAGGGCACATCGAGTTCATGAAACGCGCGCGGAATGCGCTGGATGCCGCGCCGATAGTTCTCGCGTATCTGCGCCGAGTTGCCGCCGAACGTGCCGACCTCGTCGCGCATGTGCTTGATATTGCCACCCGATGAGAACGCGGGGCCCGCGCCCGTCAGCACGATGGCGCGCACGTTTATGTCGGCTTGCGCGCGTTCGAGGCTCGCGACGAGTGCATCGACCACTTCCATTTCCGTCAGCGCGTTACGCGTTTCCGGGCGGTTCAGCGTGATGATCGCGACGCCCTCATTCAGTTCATACAGTACCGGTTCATTCATGATTACGTTCCCGTTCGCAATTGATCGTGCACTTGTTCGTGGGCCTGTTCGTGTGCCTGTTCGTGTGTCACCCACGCCGCCAGTTCGCGCCGCAGCACCTTGCCGCTCGGATTGAGCGGCAGCCTGTCGACGAACAACACTTTCTTCGGCCGCTTGTACGGTGCAAGATCGTCGCTCGCCTTGCAGAACGCGATGATCGCGTCTTCCGACAATTTCGCGTCGCTGCGCACGACGAAGGCCGTCACGGCCTGGCCCCACTTCGCATCGGGCACACCGATCACGGCAGCTTCCTGAACACCGGGGCAGTGATACAGCACCTCTTCGACTTCGCGTGGATAGATGTTTTCGCCGCCGGAGACGATCATGTCGTCGGCACGGCCGTGAAAGTGGAAATAGCCGCCTGCGTCGACGCTAAAAAGATCGCCTGTATAGAGCCAGCCGTCGCGGAATTTCTTCGCGGTTTCGACCGGATTGTTCCAGTAGGCGCGCGCCAGTTGCGGACCGCGCACGATCAATTGGCCAACTTCGCCCGGCGCGACGCACTCCGTTGCCGGCACCGCGCGCTCCGGGTCGTTCGTGACGATGCGGCATGTGCTGATCAGGGTCGGCTTGCCGCATGAGCCAAGCCGCGAGAGCGCGTCGCGCGGATGCAGCAGCAGCGTCAGACTCGCCTCCGTCATCCCGTAACCGTTGTAGATGTTCGCGCAGAATTCGTCGATCACGCGTTGCATGGTCGCGGCGGGAATTGCGGCGCCGCCCGTCGTAATCATGCGCAGGCTGCTGTGATCCGTCTGTGCGAATGCGGGATGAAACAGCATGTCCTGAATCTGCGTCGGCACGGCAAAGAGTGTCGTGATCCGATGCTGCGCGATCGCCGCAAGCGTGCGCTGCGGGTCGTAGCGCGGCAGCACGATATTGGCCGCGCCCACCATCAGATGCGGAATGAAATACGCCTGCATGCCGCCGACGTGATACAGCGGCGCGATATGTAGCGCGGAATCGGTGCTCGTCAGGCTGTACTCCATCACGCAGTTGCTGGCGATGGCGACGTCGTTGCCGTGCGTATGGATCGCGCCTTTCGGGCGGCCTGTCGTGCCCGACGTGTAGACGAGTGCGGAGATGTCGTCGGATGAGAGCGTGGGCAGCGGTGCATCGCGATGGCGCGTGCTGTCGATCAGTGCGTCGAAGTCGTGATGATGCAGCGGCGCGCTGGCATCGGCGGATTCTTCGCCGTGTCCCGTCACGCACACATAGATGCGCAAGTCGGGCAGCGCGTGCTCGATCTTCGCGACGACGGGCAACATCGTGTCGTCATAGATCAACGCGCGTGCGCCGGCATCGCGAAGAATGAACGCCGCTTCGTTCGCGGACAGACGATAGTTCATCGGCACGGCAATCGCGCCGAGCAACTGGCACGCGAGATACGCGGTCGCGGTTGCATCGGAGGTCTTCTGGAAGATCGCTACGCGGTCGGTCTGGCGCACGCCGAGATCGAACAGCGCCTGCGCGAGGCCGCGCACGCGCACGTCCCATTGCGCGTACGTGTAGCGCGTGCCGCCGCAGACCAGCGCGAGCCGGTCGGGATACTTCGCGACCGTGTTTTCGAACAGCGAGGTGATGGTCAGCATGATGGAAATGGAATACGTTCAGAGGTTGATCTTGAGGTCGGGCAGATCGCGCGAAGCGATCAGATACTTCGCCATTTCCGACGTGCCGCCGACAATGGTCAGCGCGCGCGCGTCGCGATAGAGCTGTTCGGCGCGGCCGTATTCTTTCGTCAGCCCGTCGCCGCCGAGTATCTGCACGGTTTCGTTGACGCAGAAGTTCGCGGTCTCCGTCGCGACGAGCTTGGCCATCGCGGCTTCCTTCATCAGCGGCTTGCCGTCGATGCCCGCGTCGTACATCTTCGTCGCGCGATAGGTGATGAGTTCGGCGGCGTCGATGCGCCAGCTCATCTGCGCGATCTTGTCCCAGATAAGCTGCTTGCAGCCGAGCAACTGGCCGAAGGTCCTGCGGCTTTGCGCATGCTCGCGGGCAATCGTGAACGCGCTGCGCGCAACGCCGAGACCCGAGCCGCCGAGAATCGCGCGCTCGAAATTGAACATGCCGCGCATGATCCCGAAGCCATCGCCCGCTTCGCCGAGCAGATGATCGGCGCTCACGCGGCAATCGTCGAACTTCACTTCGCCGACGATGCAGCCGCGCCGCCCCATGAACGTGTAGTTGCGCGGAAAGCTGATGCCGCGCGCGTCCTTCGGCACGGCAACGGCGGTGATGCCGGGTTTCTTGCCGTCTTCGCGCGGCGTGATGCCGTACGCGATATACACGTCCGCCACCGACGCGTTCGAGATATAGCGTTTGAAGCCGTTGATCACCCATTCGTTCGTGCGCGCGTCGTATTCGACGCGGGTTTGCATGTCGGCCGAATCGCTGCCCGTGCCGGGCTCAGTCACGCAGATCGCGCCAATCGCGCGACCATCCAGAATCGGTTCGAGGTACGTGTCGCGCACCTTCGCGCTGGCATGGCGATGCAGCGGATACGCGCAGCTCAATGCCGTGGCGATGGTGGTCTCGAACGCGTAGTTGATCGTGGAGGCTTCTTCGGACAGGATCGTCGCGTGCGTGAGTCCGGGCTTGCTGAGCGGGCCGCGATAGAGGTCCGCGAACATGAGCCGCAGATAGCCCGCTTCGCCGAGCGCGCGCACCACGTGCCGGACAGCGTCCCAGTCCTGACGGTCTTCGATATCGGCGGCGCGCGGCGCGAGTTCGCGCTGCAAAAACGCGCGCACTTCGCGGCGAAACGCGCGGTCTTCATCGGTAAGGAGAAAGTCTTGCATGACGTGCGTGGCTCAGTTCTGAATGGATTGGCGCGTGACGCGGATGCCGCGCTCGGCGAATACGCGTGCATCGCGTACGGTCGGCAGCAGAAAGCGCGCTTCGCGCAGCGCTGCATAGTCGAGTTCGCCGGTCACCAGTTCTTCGCCGGTGTTCGAACCCGTCGCGATGGTGTTGCCGAACGGATCGAGAATGCGCGAGCCGCCCCAGAAGCCGAGCATGCCTTCCGTGCCGACGCGGTTCGTCATGACGACGGGGACGCCGTACGTCACCGCATAGAAGCGCAGATTGAGTTCCCATGACGACGGATTGTCGAATCCGCCGCCGACCGCTTCGCGCGCCGAACTGATGGGCGCGGCGAGTAATGTGACACCGTCGCACATGAGATCGTGCACGAGGCCCGGATTCCATAGATCGTTGCAGATGGGCGTAGCAACGCGCCAGCGGCTGTCGATATCGAATGCGCCGAGTTGCGCGCCCGGCGCGTAATAGAGGCCGTCGCGCAGCTTGCCGTAGGTCGCGAGCTGCACCTTGCGATGCACATGCACGATCCGCCCGCGCATCACCGTCGCCTGGCTGTTGTAGAACTGGCCGCCGGATGCTTCTTCGATGAAACCGAACGACGTGTGCATATCGACGCTGGCTTCAGCGAGCGCGGCCAGCGCGTGATGATCGAGCCGCATCGCGAGCCGCAAGGCGTCTTTTCCGGCGCTATGGCCGCATAGCGACAGTTCCGGGAAGAGCAGCATCGACACGCCCTGTCTGCGTGCTTCGTCGATCATGCGCAGATGCTTCGCGAGATTCGCGTCGATGTCGCCATACGAGCTGTCGATCTGCGCAGCGGCCACTTTCAGCGTGCTGTTGCGTGCCGTGTCGAAAGAAGGGGAAGGCATAGTCTTGTCTCTCAGGTTGGCCGGGGTCGCGTTACAGCAGGCCCGCATCCTTCAGGAAGCCATGCGACACTTCACTAAACGATTTCTTCTGCACATCGACGGATGCATTCAGGCGCGCCATCGTCGGCGCATCGAGCTTCGCGGACAGTGCATTGAGGATTGGGCCGAGCTTCGGGTTTGCATCGAGCGTCGCCTTGCGGATCACGGGCGTCAGCGCATACGACGGGAAAAAGCCCTTGTCGTCCTTGAGAATCACGAAGTTGAACGCGGGCACGCGGCCATCGGTTGCGAACACGAGCGCGATATTGACCTGACGGTCTTTCAGCGCCTGATACGTGAGCCCCGAATCCATCCGCTTCACTTCGTCCTGCGAGAAGTCGAAACCATAGAGCTTTTGCAACGGACGCAGACCGTCGGGGCGCGCATAGAATTCCGAGTTGCAAGCGAACGTCAGCGTCTTGCCTGCCTTGATCGCTTTGGCGAGGTCGCTGAGCGTGACGATGCCGAGCTTCTTCGCCTCGTCCTGATTCATCGCGAACGAGTACGTGTTATTCGCACGCGACGGATCAAGCCACACGAGACCTTTCGCTGCATCGAGTTCCTTCACTTTCTTGTAGGTCTCTTCGGGCGAAAGCCGGTCGTTGATCTTGTTGTACGTGATCAGCGACGTGCCCGTGTATTCCCAGTACACGTCGACCTGTCCGTTTTCCTGCGCCTGGCGCAGCACCGCGCTGCCCATGCCGTCTTTTTTCGTGACGTTGAAGCCCTTCGCCTGCAGCAGTTCCGTTGTCATTTCCGCGAGCAGCTGCTGCTCGGTAAAGTTCTTGCCGCCGACTACGACACCCGCCGCCGCGCACGTGATTGCCCAGGAAGAGGCAAAAGAAAGGGCGACGAGCGCGCAAGCCCGCTTGAAAAAGGCAGTGTTCATGATGTCCTCGAAGAAACGCGTGTGCGTGTGATTGAGCGAGTGGTGTGACTCAGCGTTGTGGATTGACGCCGCGCGACACGAGATGCGCCTGCATCTGGCCGACGAACAGGTCAGTGAGAATCGCCAGTAGCGCAGTGGGAATCGCGCCCGCCAGCAGCATCGAAAAATCGTTCATGTCGATGCCCGTGAAGATCAGCTCGCCCAGTCCGCCGCCGCCAACCAGAAACGCGAGCGGCGCGGTGCCGACCGTGATGGCGAGCGCGGTGCGAATGCCCGCGAAGATCACGTAAAGCGCGTTCGGCAATTCGACGCGCAGCAGAATCTGCGTCGGCGTCATGCCCATGCCCGTCGCCGCTTCGATCAGCGGGCGCGGTACCGCACGCAAACCTTCGAGCGTGTTGAGCACGATGGGCAGCAGCGTCGCGACCCACAGGCCGAAGATAGACGGCCAGCGTCCGATGCCCAGCACGCTCATCGCGAGCGCGAGCAATGCGAGCTTCGGCACGGCCTGGCCTATGTTGAGCGTTTGCAGCAGGACTTGCGCGAAGCGGGCCTGCTTGCCCGTCGCGCGCGACAGATACACGCCGAGCGGCACGGCGACGAGAATCGCGAGTCCGCCTGCGATGGCGACCATCGTCATCTGTTGAATCGATTGATAGACGATGTCGCTGCGATACTGGCCAATCGATTCGAGCAGCGAGTCTGCACGCGCAAGCGAAGGCGCAGCGCATGCCGCGAACGCGGCGCCGGTTGTGAAGATCGTTTTCATGCGCGTGTCTCCGCCGGCAGGCGCAGCATGTCGACGATGCGTTCCTGATTCACGTAGCCAATGAAGCGGCCATCGTCGTCAACGGTAGGGAGCCACGACTGACCGAGCGCGAACATCGACGAAATCACGCTGCGCAGATCGTCGCCTTGACGTGCAACACCTTGCACCGGGTTCGCGTGTGCGGCCATCAGCTTGCCGTCGATCGTGCGCAGGTCGGTTGCGCTCAGATAGCCTTGCGGTTTGTCGGCGGCATCGAGCAACACGATCTGTTCGACGCCATGCTGTTCGAGCAAGGCCCGCGCACGTTCGCTGCTTTCGCCGATGCGCGCCGCGCATTGGCACGCCGAGAGCGCGTCTTTCGCGCGCACCAGGCGCAAGCGCTTCAATGCGCGGTCCGCGCCGACGAAACCCGCAATGAACTGACTCGCGGGCCGCGCGAGTATCGTGTCGGGCGTATCGAACTGTTCGAGCCTGCCGCCGCGGAAGATCGCGATGCGGTCGGCCATCTTCACGGCTTCGTCGATATCGTGGCTGACGAACATGATCGTCTTTTTCACCTGCTGCTGGATGCGCAGGAACTCGTCCTGGATCAGTTCGCGGTTGATCGGGTCGATCGCGCCGAACGGTTCGTCCATCAGCATCACGGGCGGATCGGTGGCGAGTGCGCGAGCGACGCCAACGCGCTGCTGCTGGCCGCCGGAAAGATCTTTCGGATAGCGCGACAGATAGATGGACGGATCGAGCGCGACGATTTCCAGCAACTCGGCCGCGCGCCGCTTCGTCTTCGCCTTGTCCCAGCCGAGCAGGCGCGGCACGACGCAGATGTTTTCCTCGACGGTCATGTTCGGAAACAGACCGATCTGCTGGATCACGTAGCCGATCTGGCGGCGCAGTTCGACGACGTCGAATTCGTCGGTATCGCGGCCGTCGATGAAGATCTTGCCCGAGCTCGGCTGGATCAGACGGTTGATCATCTTCAGCGTGGTTGTCTTGCCGCAGCCCGACGGGCCGAGCAGCACGCAGATTTCGCCCGCGCCGACTTCCATGTCGATGCCGTCGACCACGGGGGCACTCGCGCCTTCGTAGCGCTTCGTGATGTTGGAGAGCTTGATCATGGTTATTGCGCGTGACGTGGAGATTTGCGGAAGGAAGCCCATGCGCCGAGACGCAGGGCGAGCGTGGCGGTGCGTGACGGGCTGCGCAGGCCTTTTGGTGTGAGCAGGCGCTGCACCCAGGCGAGGCCGTAGTCGGCGGCAATGGCGAGCACGCTGACGAGAATCGCGCCCGCAATCAGCTGGCGCGGGTCCGATTGCGAAATGCCGCGGCTGATCAGCTTGCCGAGGCCGCCCGCGCCGATATACGCAGCAACCGCCGCAATGCCGACGTTGATGACGACGGCCATGCGCACGCCCGCCATGATGATGGGCAGCGCAATCGGAATCTCGACTTTCCACAGGCGCTCGCGCGTCGTCATGCCGATACCGCGCGCGGCTTCGCGCAACGCGGGGTCGATGTTCGTGATCGCCGTATATGTGTTGCGCACGATGGGCAACTGCGAATAGAGAAACAGCGCGATGACGGTGGGCAGGAAGCCGATGCCCTGGCCGATCACGGAAAGCACCGGGATCATCAGGCCGAACAGCGCGACGGACGGAATCGTCATCACAATGGCAGCGGCGTACAGGACGATCTTCGCGGCGCGCGGACTCGCTGTGATCGCGATGCCGAGCGGCACGCCCGTGAGGATCGCGCAACCGACACCGACGCCGACGATCTCGATGTGCTCGACGGTCAGCCGGGCAATGGACGCCAGGTTGTCGAGGATGAATGCAAGGGTTTCCACGTTGTCTCCGGTTTCGCTTTTACGGCTCTTGCGGGCTCTATGTCAGGCGCGTTTCGCAGCACCTGGCCTTGAGCAAAAGATAGCCGCACAAAATCGCAAAGCCTTCATCTGCAATCGACTTCGTTTGTCACAAATGCGACATCGCAGATTTTGTGTGACGCAATTCCCTTATGGATTAAGGGTTTGGCGACGTAACGATAAGGGTTATCCCCGGTCTCAAAGCGACAGGGCGGCTATGTGACAGCGTTCTGGATGGAGGTCGAGACGCGTCTTCGCGGCGCGGCGGCGCGCCGTGAAGTGCAAAGGATCGAAGCGGGGGAAAGAGCGGGCTAGCGCGCGTCGGCAACGCGCCGCGTCGCAGGCGTCCTGCGCAGACTGCGCAGTGTGAGCGCGGCAAGCGCGCCCATTACGACAGCCGTGAACAGATAGAGCCCGGCAGGCCCGGCCAAGGCCATCATCGCCGAAGCGAGCGTCGGCCCGCCGCTCGCGCCGAGCGAAAAGATCAGCAGCAGGCCGGCGCTGACGGCGATGCGCTCGTCGGCGGGAATGCAGTCGTTCACATAGGACGTGACGACGCCGTACATCGAGAACGCGACAGCGACGTACAGATAGCCGACTGCCTCGATCAGCATGCCGTCGCGCAACATGAACAGCAACACGCTCAGCGACCCGGCGAGCACGGCGAGGCATAGCAGCACCTTGCGCCGGTCGAACAGATCGGCGAGCCGTGCGACGGGCCATTGCGGCACCAGTGCCGCGAGCAGCGCGAAACCCATGAAGTGCGATACGTCCGGCACCGAATAGCCGACGCGCCGCATGAACACCGGCTGCATCGTATAGAACGCGCTATTGAGCAGGCCCGCCGCGAGGCACGCGGCGACGCCCAGGGGCGCCCATCGGTAGATGGTCCGCAGGCCCGACAGGCCACGCGCGAGCCGCGAACCGCCCGAAGCGCTCGCATGCGAGCCGTGTGCGGCGACGGGGCCGGGCGCCGTGCCCGCCAGCGCAACGGGAATCAGCGACGCCGTGAACAGCGCGGCGACGGCGCTGAACAGTTCGAAACCCGCCGGATCCGCAAGGCCGATCAGAAACTGGCCGATGCCGACGCCGAGATAGTTCGTGATCAGGTAGGCGGAGAACACGCGTCCGCGCTGCGCGTTGCTCGCCACCTGGTGCAGCCAGCTTTCGACCACCGTAAAAATGCCGACAAGGCAAAAGCCCGTGATGAAGCGCAAGGTCACCCACACGGCGTCGGCATCCCACACCGCGTAGCCGAGCGAGCAACAGGCGGACGCCGCCGCAAAGCTGACGAACGCGCGATGATGGCCGACGCGCCCGATCAGCGAGCCGCCATACACCGCGCCCAGCATGAAGCCGACGTAGTACGCCGACTGCACGACGCCGACCACGATCGAAGGTGCCTGTTGCTGGATCAGCCGCAGTGAGATCAAAGTGCCGAGCAGGCCGTTGCCCGTGATGAGAATCGCGTAACCGAGCAGCAGGATCGCCGTGGCGCGCAGGCTGCTGGCGGGCGGCGCCGGCGCGGGAACGGGCGCGACAGGAGCACCGATGGCCGCCGCGCCGTCGACGAGATCGGCGAGCGGTTGCGAGTCATGCAGGGAGAATGCGCCGCACGGCGGGGTCGCCGGATCGTGTGCCTGTTTCATTCGTGCTCAGTGTGGTTCGTCTCGCGCGGCACCCGGATTGCGACGTTGTGCGGGCCTGGTTTCGTCGAATGTAGCGGGCAGTTGTGGCGCTGGTATAGCACGAAGGCGACATCGGCATGGCATAAAACGACTTTCTTGCGTGCTGGTCGCTCTGCGCGATCTCCACGACGGCGCTACCATGAGCGCTCGCTGTGCGTTGAAGCGGCGCCCAGGCCGCGTAATGATCGCCCGTCAAAGGAGCCGCCGGTCATGCTGAAGCACGTGAGCACCGAACTGCTGGACATCGCCTACGAAGAATCCGGTCACGCTGACGGTTGGCCCGTCGTGCTGATGCACGGCTTTCCCTACGACATCCATGCGTACGACGAGGTATCGCCGTTACTCGCCGCGCAGGGCGCGCGCGTGATCGTGCCGTATCTGCGAGGGTACGGGCCGACGCGCTTCCTGTCGGCGGACACCGTGCGCTCCGGCCAGCAGGCCGCGCTCGGCGCCGATCTGCTCGCGCTGCTCGACGCGTTGAAGATCGAAAGCGCGCTGCTTGGGGGCTACGACTGGGGCGGGCGCGCGGCGTGCATCGTCGCGGCGCTTTATCCACAGCGCGTGCAAGGGCTCGTCACGGTCAACGGCTACAACATCCAGAACATCGCCGCGTCCGGCAAACCTGCGTTGCCGGAAAACGAAATGCGTCACTGGTATCAATACTATTTTCACGGCGAGCGCGGGCGCGCGGGCCTCACGGAAAACCGCCGCGCACTGTGCCGTCTGCTCTGGACGCTGTGGTCGCCCACATGGCGTTTCGATGACGCGTGCTATGCGCAGACCGCAGCCTCGTTCGATCACCCCGATTTCGTCGATGTCGTCATTCATTCGTACCGGCATCGCTATGCGCTGGTGGACGGCGACCCGCGTTACGACGCGATGGAACGGCAACTCGCAGCGCAACCGCCCATCACCGTGCCGACGATTGCGCTCGACGGAAGCGCCGACGGTGTGATGGGTATCGATGGGACGGCCCATCATGCGCCGCATTTCACCGGGCCTTATGAATTTCGTGTGATCGACAACGCGGGACACAATCTGCCGCAGGAAGCGCCTGCCGCGTTCGCCGATGCTTTGCTCGCAGTGCGATCGCGCGCATGACTAACATGCCTGTGCTTTCTGCGGTCTTCGATCCAGGCGCGCGCAGCGTGTGGTAACTTTTGACGCTTCGATTACCGACAGAAGAGCGTTGCTTATGAAAGTCGCCGTGATGGGCGCGGGCGCGGTGGGCTGCTATTACGGCGGCATGCTGGCGCGCGCGGGACATGAAGTCGTGTTGATCGGACGCCCGCAACACGTCGAGGCGATTGCGCGCCACGGCTTGCGCCTTGAAACTCAATCGTTCGACGAACACATTCCCCTCGCCGCGAGCACGCAGGCGAGCGCGGTGCAGGGCGCGCATGTCGTGCTGTTCTGCGTGAAGTCGACGGATACGGAAAGCGCGGCGCTGGAAATCAAACCGTTTCTTGCGCCGGATGCGCTCGTGCTGTCGTTGCAGAACGGCGTCGAAAACGCGGACGAAGTACGGAAGGTCGTGTCGCAGCCGGTGGCGGCTGCCGTCGTCTACGTCGCAACGGAGATGGCCGGGCCGGGACATGTGCGGCATCACGGGCGCGGCGAGCTGGTGATCGAGCCGTCGAAAGCGAGCGCCGAAGTTGCGCAGACGCTGATCGCAGCGGGCGTGCCCACCGAAATCTCCGACAACGTGCGCGGCGCGTTATGGGCGAAGCTGATCCTGAACTGCGCATACAACGCGTTGTCGGCGATCACGCAGTTGCCGTATGGCCGGCTCGTGCAAGGCGAAGGCGTGACGACCGTGATGCGCGATATCGTCGACGAGTGTCTTGCCGTCGCGAAGGCGGATGGTGTGACGATTCCCGGCGACGTCGACCAGGCCGTGCGCATGATTGCCGAAACGATGCCGGGACAGTATTCGTCGACCGCGCAGGATCTGTCGCGCGGCAAGCGCAGTGAAATCGATCACCTGAATGGCCTGATCGTGCGACGTGGCGAAGCACTTGGCGTCGCCACGCCGTCCAACCGTTTGCTGCATACGCTCGTCAAGCTGATCGAAAGCAAATAGCGCGGGCTGCTGTCAGAGCTATCCGGCATTCGCCAGATAGTCGAACGCGACCTCACCGATATCGAGCGTGAGATTGGCGACGACCTGGCGCGCGCCGACCACGCGCCGCACGGGTAGATCCGCAACGGGCGCGAGCGCGTGATGCCGCAATTCGAGCGCGGCGGGCCCCGCCCACGCGCCGAGTACGGTCACGTCGCGCAGAAAGAAACGCACCAGTTCGCACACGCGCGCCGTGCCGTCCACGTGCGGTATCACCTTCAGCAGATAGTTCGGCGTGTCGGCGAGTTTGGCGCGCTCGGTTTCCATATCGAGCGTCCAGTGCTTGTAGCCCATCGTGCCCGTTGCGATGCGCTGCGTGCCGTAATCGAGCGTGCCGAGCAGCGTGTCGTTGCCGTCCACGCTGATATGCGGACGGGCGAGTTTCTTCGGAAAGCCCCATATTTCGCGGCCCGCCGCGATTGGCCCTTCGTCGTCGAGATACATCGAATGCGTGTAGTTGCCCAGGCGGCCCTCTGCGTCGCGCACGGAAATGACCTGGCCGCTTTCGGTGTAATCGCCGAATCCGGATGAGTCGGGCATGCGGATGAACTCGTAATGCACCAGCGCGTTTTCCGGCTTGAGCGGTGCCGGCACGGCGGCGGCGATCGCGTCAGGATCGGATTCGTACGAAATAATGAAGTACTCGCGATTCACAAATCGAAACGGCGGACGCGGAAAAGCGGGATTGTGTACGGGCATCGCAAACGCATTCTTGCGGATCGAATCCAGGTCCATGGACGTTCTCCCGGTAGGCAGCGCACACTGCGCGCGTCAATAGTAAAGCGATTGTGCGCGCAGTGGTGTTTCCATTCGATGGCAATGTGAGTGCGCCCGTTTCTGGTGCTTCGGCGCTACGAAAAGGTCGATTTTTAGCGATGCGCGAGAATGTTGACGAGCTTGCCGAACGGATCGCGGACATAGAAGCGCCGCACACCCCAGGGCTCGTCGATGGGGCCGTATTCGATCGCAAAGCCCGCAGCTTTCATCGCGTCATGCATGGCGTCCACGTCGTCCACTTCGATCGAAAGATCCGGAACGGGCGTGCCGGAGCCACCTTCCCGCGCGAAGCTGATTTGTACGGTCATTGGTTCGGTGGAGCCGTAAGTGCGAATCCAGCCGTGATCCATCAGCAGATCGAGGCCGAGGATCTCCTGATAGAAGCGCTGTGCCTGTGCCGTGTCGTGCACTTCGATGTTCGAGACGATCCGCTTGACCTTCATCGTTGCTACCTCGCGTGATCCGTTATTGAAGCGCCTGTTCTTCTCGATAGAGCGCGATCTCTTCCGCTAATGCCATTGCGACGTGCGGACGCTGCACGATGCGATGGTAGTACGCATCGACAGCGGGCCATTGCGAAAGATCGACGTCGCAGTACTTTGCCCAATTCAGCACAGTTGTCAGGTACGCGTCGGCTACCGTGAAGCTGTCGACCAGATACTCGTGCGTCGACAGATGCGTCTGCAGGTAGTCGAGGCGGCGCGCAACCTTTTGACGCGTGTAATCATGCGGCGCGGTGGGATCGAGTAACGGCACGAAGATCGCCTTGTGCAGTTCCGTGCTGATAAAACCGAGCCATTGCTGAAGCTGTGCGCGCTGCGGCGTGCCTGCCGGAGGCGCCAGATTCGCTGCCGGAAACTGGTCGGCGACATAGGGCAGGATAGCGGTGTTCTCGGTCAACAGCCAGCCTTCGTCGGTGCGCAGCACGGGTACCTGGCCGAGCGCATTGATCGGGTAGAAATCCGAGCCGTCGCGCAGCTTTTTCTTTTTCGTATCCACCTGAATGAAGCCGGCCTGCGCGCCGGCTTCGTACAACGTAATGCGTGTGGCGAGCGAGCACGCGAGCGGCGAGAAGTACAGATCCATGATGATTGTCTCCCGGTCTACCGATTGTTTTTGTACTATAGTGAACAAAAATCGACAGTGTCAAATATTTATATGCGAGACAGTATAAAAATCGAGAAGCGAGCGCGCGGAAGGCCGCGTGCATATGATGCGGACGACGCGCTCGGCCACGCAACCGATGCGTTCTGGCTGGGCGGTTATTCAGGCACGTCGCTGGATGCATTGAGCGATGCGACGGGCATGAACCGTCCCAGCCTGTATGCCGCATTCGGCGACAAGCACGCGCTGTATCTGAGTACGCTGGAGCGTTATGTCGAAGCAGGCGTGCAGGGGATGCAGCTTGCGCTGCGCGACGATATCCCGCTCGCGCAAGCTTTACAACGCGTCTACGACGCGGCGCTCGCACTCTATCTGCCCGCGGGTGAGGCGCCGCGCGGATGCTTTCTGATTGGCACGGCTGTGGTCGAATCGAAAGTGGACGACGAGGTGCGCACCAGATTGGCGCAAGGTCTCAAAGCCTTCGATCGTGCGTTCGAAAAGCGCATCCGACGCGCGCAGGCAGACGGCGAGCTTTCAGCCGATGCAGACGCCACAGTGCTTGCGCGCGTTGCATCGGCGATATTGCATAGCCTTGCATTGCGCTCGCGAGCGGGCGACTCGCGGGCATCGCTGCGAGCCATGGCGGCGCAAGGTATTGCACTGATTTGTGGTACGCGCAAGCAGTTGCAGAAATAATCGACTAGTGAGCCTTTCATGAAGTTGTCGGGTACAGCGTTTGCGGTATTAAGCGCGTACTACCTACTTCATGGAGGAAGTCATGAAACTGCTCAAGCAAGCTGCCATTCTGGGTGCCGTTATGGGTATGTCTGCCACGGCTTTCGCGCAAACCACCGTTGAGCCGAATCAGCCGGCCACGCGCGCCGAGGTGAGGCAGGATCTGATGAACGTCGAAAGCGAGGGCTACAGGCCGGGTGATGGCGATCGCACGAATTACCCTGCTAATGCGCAGGCTGCAGAGCGTCGTCTTTCTGATCAGCAGGGTCAGGGAGAGAGTTATGGCGGTGTGGTGAGTGGAACCGCAGCATCCGGTATGCCGATGGGGCGTGCCAATGATGGCACTAAGGGTGTGTATTTTGGGCAGTAGGTTTTTTGCTGTTTGCTTTTGGTTTGGTTGTTGTCGTTTTTGTCGCTGGCATCCGCGGTTTGTTATCGGTTCTTCAAGCGTCGCCCCTGTGCGGGGCGGCACCTACTTTTCTTTGCCGCGGCAAAGAAAAGTAGGCAAAAGAAAGCCGCTGAACACCGCCAATTCTTGACCTTTGCCCACGGGCCCCCAACGGCCCCGTCCCGTCCCCGACAGCATTCTTCTCGACGCCTGCTGCCAACGCTTCGGCTAAGCGCCTCACCCGCTTCACACTCCCCCGTCGCCACATGCGCGATCGCATCGCCCACGTTCTATGGCGGCAAACTGTGTGTCGGCTGTCGCGGCTTGTGCGCTTCACTCCAGACTGAAAAGCAAGGTCGGTGTCGTAGAAACGCTGACGTGTGAAGCACTACGACCTACACACAGTTTGCCACCTGGGCGGCATTAACCAGTCGCTGCCGCTGTCTGCACTCCGAGTGATTGAAGCGGGTGAGGCGCTTAGCCGAAGCAGCTGGCAACGGGCGGTGAATGAGAAGTTGCCGTGCGAAGGAGAGGACCCGTTGGGGGCCCTCAGGCAAGAACAAGCGCTTGCGGTGTTAGCCCGCTTTCTTTGCTTACTTTCTTTGCGGCGGCAAAGAAAGTAAGTGCCGCCCCGCACAGGGGCAACGCGTGAACAAGGCAAAACAAAACGCGGATGCCAGCGCAAAGCCATAAAAACCAAACCAGCGTCGCAAGACAAATCAAGGTCACTACCGCCACGCGGATGCCAGCGAAAGCAAAGGCCAAAAGGCAAAAAACCAAAAACCAAAAACCAAAAAGCAAAAGCAAAAGCAAAAGCGAAAACCAAAAAAAAAGCCCGCTCGAAAGCGGGCCGAACATGCGCCTGACGCGGGGACCGCGTCCGGTTTCCTACACTGTCTGTCGCGCGTCGCCTAAGTTATCGAATCAGGCAGCGTGCGAGCCATTCGCCACACTTCGCGTCATCACATTCACATTACTTTCGGCCGTATCAACGGCCTGCTGCACGGTCTTCCAGACGCTTTCATAGAACGCGTTCGCCGCCGTAATGGCAGAGTTCATCGCCGTCACCGCGACCTCTGCACCGGCAGGCGCACGCTGCGCAGCATCGCTCAGATCGGCCTGAACGGTGCTGACCTGCGCTTCGTATTGCGCTGTCGCGTGCCTGACAATGGCCGCCTGCGTACTCGCGACGATATCGAACACCTGACGGTTATAAAGCGCCGTGCGTTCGATCACGGATAGATCGCCGCGTCGCACGCTCGCCGCACCCGGCAACTCGCCGTTGGCGAGCGCATCCATCGCGCGCTGCGTACCATCACGCAACACGCCAAAGTTCAATTGAACGAGCTTCTCGATGCCGCTCACAACCTCGTTCGTCATGTTGAAGAAGGTCTGAACCCCGGCTCTCTGTGCAGCGGTGATGTCGTCGATGGTCGTGAGCATCGAATAGCCTCGCAAGGTTGAATGCACGAACAGAACAGCCGGCATCGATCGATGCGTAGATCGACCCCGCCCGTCAAATGGGAAGCAGCTGGTTATCTGTGTTTCGTCTGAGCCTGATTGGACTGCGTCATATGGGCGCGCCGAGCCGCGCAAGCAGCGCATGTCCGCGTTCGGTAAGGCGCGGAGGCATACTGGCATGCGACAAGCCGATAGTGATGAACTCGCGGTCGGCGAGCGCAATCAGATCGGCCTGGTCGAAATCGGACTGAGTGGTCGCGTCCTTTATCAGCATGAGCGTCGCAAATTCGTGTGGGCTCAGCACGTGGTTCTCCTTAGGGCGCAGCATCATCGCTTGCGGCATTAATGACCTGCAAATGCTTTCGCAAGCGGTAAATATATTATGGAAGTCTCCAGCCCGTTCAATGCTTATGGCATCGACGGGGCTCTCATCCTAATGCCGCGATTTTGAAAATTCAATCGGAATTAACAGCGCGTTGCAAAGTATTTTTGTCTTATGGATAAGCGGCAACTATTGCGTGCCGGTTTCAGGCGTTCCGGAAAACGGTGCCGGCCCGCGAAGCAAAGTTGGCCATCAGACGCTAATCCTTTGCCGACAAAGGAAGAACCGGTGCTGTACCGCACTGGCCAGGCGCTAATGAACGTACGATCATGCTTTAAAACGTTTTAATGCGGGGCAGCTCAAATCTGAATCACAGATAAAACCATGCTTTAAAGATGAACGGCGTTTGAGCATGCAGGGAATAATAATATTAATCATACGTGGCAGGCTATTGATTGATCGAAGTCAGTAAATGGTCACAGTTTGACCGGTTCATCAGCGCGCATTTTTATTGCGCGCGGGGCGGGCGGGTGCGTGGCGATTCAGGTCCGATCGACCGCTAAAGCCCCGCCGTTCGCGCCCCTTCTCGCCCAAATCGATTTTCTCCGTGCTATTTTTCTACCCGTCAGGCCGCGCGGGAGAGGCGGCCGGCTGTCGGAACGCGCTTCGCGCGGTTCCGACGACTGGGCAACGTCTGCCGCTGCAGACGGTTTTGCCGCCAAACAATGACAGGGCACAGGAAATGGATCGCTTCGAGGCAATGGAGATCTTCACTCGCGTGGTGGACGCGAACAGTTTCTCAAAGGTGTCGGAATCGCTCGACTTGCCGCGCGCAAAGGTGAGCCGGACAATTCAGGCGCTGGAAGAGCATGTCGGCGTGCGTCTGCTGAACCGTTCGACGCGTCAGGTGAGCGTCACGGAAGACGGCGCGCTGTTTTATGAGCGATGCGTGCGCATCCTCGCGGAAGTGGCCGACGCGGAATCGTCGCTGTCGAACAAGCGCGAGAGCCCGGCGGGCACGATTCGCGTCGATACGTCGGGCACGCTTGCGCGCGCGCTGCTGCTGCCATCGCTCGATGATTTCTATCAGCGCTTCCCCGAAATCGACGTGCGCCTTGGCCTCGCGGATCGCAACATCGATCTGATTCAGGACGGCGTCGATTGCGTGATCCGCATGGGCATGCTCGAAGAGTCGAGTCTGGTGGCAAAGCGCATCGGTAGTGCGCGCATCGTCACGTGCGCATCGCCCGCCTATCTGGAGCGGCACGGCACGCCGAAGACGCTCGAAGAACTCGCCACGCATCAGGCCGTGAATTACGTGTCGGCACGTTCGGGCAGAACGTTTCCGTTCGAATACAACGTCGGCGACGAAGTCGTGAAGGTGCAGATGAAGAGCGTGCTCGCCGTCAACGACGGCTCGGTCTATATCAACGCGGCTGCATTGGGCCACGGCATCATCCAGCCGTCGCGCTTCATGGTGGCCGAGCAGATCAAACAGGGCGCGCTGCGCGAGATCCTCACCGACTACAACAGCCCGTCCACGCCGCTTTCGATCGTCTATCCGCATCGCCGCAATCTCAGCTCGCGGCTGCGCGCGTTCGTCGACTGGGTGTCGGAGGTCGCGCACAAGAACCCCGACCTGCGCATCAAGGACAAGGACTGACGCGCGCGTTGGCCTGCTGCGCGGTGAGCGCAGCAGGCAGGCCGGATCAAACGTTTTTCATGGGTTCAGCGGGGCGCGGCGCGTCTTCATACGCGCCCCAGATCGACTGATCGAAGTTGACGACCGAGCCCGTCATCAAGCCCGATTCATCGCTTGCGAGAAATGCGACCGCGCGTGCAGCTTCGGCGGGATCGATCAGACGGCCGAACGGCTGCGCAGCGGCCGCCTGTTGTAGCCAGTCATCGGCGGCACCGTGAAATTCGCGCTGGATGCGGTCTTCTCCGTCCGATGCCATCCAGCCCAGATTCAACTGGTTCACGCGAATGCGATTGCGCAACAGCGCATACGCGGTGTTTTGCGTGAGCGTCCCAAGCGCGCCCTTCGACGCGCAATACGCGGAGATAAACGGTTGCCCCGCCATCGCCGACATCGAGCCGATGTTGACGATCGCGCCTTCCGTGCGCTCACGCAGCATCACGCGCAACGTCTCCTGCATCAGAAAGAACGGTGCGCGCACATTGGTCGCGAACATGCGGTCGAACAGCGCGGGATCGGTATCGAGAATCGTGCCGCGATCGGTGAGCGCGGCGGCATTCACGAGCACGTCGATGCGCCCGAATTGCTCGTCAGCGGTCGCGACCACCTTGCGGCAGTCGTCGACATTCGACAGATCCGCCTGTGCGAACACGACCTTGGCGCCGTGCGCTTCGCCAATGCGGGTCAACTCGCGCGCTTTCGCTTCGCCTTTCTCTTTGGCCCGTCCGCAAATCACGACGCCGCGCGCGCCGCGTTCGATGAACAGTGCGGCAATGGCCGCGCCGAGTCCTTGCGATCCACCCGTGACGATCGCGATCTTCGAATCGAATTGCGCCATGCATTGTCTCCTTCAGAGGTGTGTTGCGATGGATAGTGGATACCGCGTCTTGCTGCGCGCGCGGCGTCGATGCGATCATTGCGCGTATCACGATCACAATGAAACCGACCATGTCCGAGACGCGCCGCCGCAAGACGAGCATGACTGACATCGCCCGCGCAGCGGGTGTCAGCGAGGCGACAGTCGATCGGGTATTGAACGGGCGTGGCGGCGTATCGCGCGACAAGGAAACGCGCGTGCTCGAATGGGCGCGCAAGCTGAAGATCGATCGCGCGCTGGAGTCTGTGTCCGTGCGCTGGCTGCGCATCGCGATCCTGTTGCAGCAGCCCGTTGCGCAGTACTACGTGCATCTGAAGCAGGGCTTCGAACTTGCGCAGAAGACCTTCGAAACGCAGCGCGTGATATGCGCCGTCACCTACTTCGACAGTCTCGAGCCGCAAGCCGTGGTCGAAACGATCGAACGCGCAAGTCGCAAGGCCGATGCGCTGGTGATCGTCGCGTACGAGCACCCGGACATCACGGCCGCGCTGCGTCATGTGAGTCATAGAATGCCCGTCGTCACGCTTGCAAGCGATCTGCCGGGCACGGGACGGCTCGCATATGTAGGCATCGACAATCGCTGCGCGGGGCGCGTGGCGGGCGAACTGATGGGCCGCTTTCTCGGCGACACGGGCGGCAAGGTGCTCGTGATGACGGGCATGCATGACTTCCTCGGCCATGAGGAGCGCGAAAGCGGTTTTCGTTCGGTGTTGCGCCGGCGCTTTCCGAATTGCGACATCGTCGAAACGGTCGAGAGCCGCGAGCAATCGTCGATGACGGAAAGTCTCGCGCGCGACGCGTTCCGCCGCTATCCGGACCTGCGCGGCATCTACAACATCTCCGTCGGCGATGAAGGCATCGGCAACGCGCTGCGTGCGCTCGACCGCGTGCACAAGACCGTGCTGATCGGGCATGAACTCAACGACACGTCGCGGCGCCTTCTGATCGAAGGCGTGCTCGATGCCGTGCTCGACCAGAATCCCGTCGGCGAAGCGCTGCACTCGATCAGTGTGATCCTGCGTCACTATCATCGCGATCCCGGCGTGACGTTGGCGCAGCAGATTCCCGTGACGGTGCTGTTGCGCGAGAACCTGCCGATTACGGACTAGCTTGCGTCGAGCGCGGCTGTTTGGTCCTGCACGACTTCATTCCATAGATCGCGTATCCAGTCGTGCATCAAGAGCGATTCGGCCCAGCGGTCCGTCGTATCGTTGCCGTCGCGTCCGATGATCGCGTAAGGCTTCGGCCCCAGTTCGCAGGTGAAGACGAGTGTGTCATCAGGGCCGGCGCGCTTGCGCCATGATGCAAAACCATCGCGCCACCAGCGCAAAAACAGATCGACCCACATGCGGTGCGGCTCGAACGAGATTTCGATCTGCACCTGTTCGCGGCTCGCGACGCGCCCATGAAACGCCCACGAATGCGCGATGATCCGCTGCATCGCCGCTTCGTTTTCTTCGTTCACGGGCCATGCGAATTCACGGCCGACGAGGTAATGCGACAGATCGCCGAGCAAACGCAGATTGGGCCGCTCATCGAGCAGATCGAGCATGAAATGCAGGTCCGTCGTCATGCGGTCGCGATGCGTTTCGATGTAGACGGGAATGTCCACCTGTTCCGCGAGCCGTTGCCAGCCGTCGATCAATACGAGTGCATCGGCAAGACGGCGCGGCCGCGCGTCAGGTTGCAAGTCGATGTGATGCGCGCCGAACTCGACAGCGATTTCGAGTATCGGCTTCAGGTCATCGACAGTGCGCGGAAAGCATTGCGCCTCGGCTTGCAGACCATGTTGCGCGAGTACTTGCGAAAGACGTCGTGCATTTTCGCGTGATCCAAACGATGTGCTCACACCTTCGAAACCCGCTTGCGCGATCATCGCGAGGTTCTCTTCGAGCGAGCGCTCGAAGCCGTCGGTATGACGCCGCTCCATCGCCCATAACGACTGATACACGGCGAGCCGTTGCGTCATGCTGCCTCCGCGGCGACGAGTCCTTTGAGCTTTACGTTGCGGTCTTCGAGCAATGCAGGCTCGATGCACGCACGTTGCCCGATCAAGGTCTGTGCGATGCGCACGTCGCGCGCGATCTCGCTGACCTTGCCGACACCGCTTGCGCCAACCAGTACGCCATCGCGATCGAGTGCGAAGAAAATGCGCGACGTGTCGCCCGTTTCGCGCACGACGCTTTGCACGCCGAACGCGGGCATGCCGGCAATCTGGATCGTCATGTCGTATTGATTCGACCAGAACCACGGCACTTCGGAGTAGGTTTCGCCGCGCTCCAGCATGTTGCGCGCGACGATGCGTGCGTGATCCTCGGCGTTCTTCCAGCATTCCAGCCGCATGCGTCGCCTGAAGAGGCGGTGCGGAAACGAGCACACGTCGCCGGCTGCGAAGATGTGCGGGTCATTAGTGCGCAAGGTGTCGTCGACAGCGATCCCATCCGCGACGTCGATGCCTGCCGCCTCCGCCAGTTCCGTGCGCGGTTTTACGCCGATGCCGACCACGACGCAATCGCAATCGATCTGCGTGCCGTCCTTGAGCTTGACGCCTGTCACACGCGTGCTGCCCAGCAGTCGATCGATCTGCGCGCCGAAGTGGATCTTTACGCCCATCTCGCGATGCTTGTCGATCAGATAGCCCGCGACGATTTCCGGCACAGCACGCATCAACGCACGCGCGCCCGCTTCGATCACCGTCACGTCGCAACCCCGCGCCACCGCCGATGCCGCGACTTCGAGACCGATGAAACCCGCGCCGACGATCACGATGCGCTGTGCAGGCTGCAAGGCTTCGGCAAGCGTATTCGCGTCGCTTGCCGTGCGCAGAAGGTGAACGCCCGCGAGATTCGCACCTTGCACGTCGAGCCGTCTTGGTTCGGCGCCTGTTGCAATCAGCAGGCGTTGGTAGTCGATCGTGCGTCCATCGTGCAACACGACCTTGCGCGCCGCGCGGTCGATCTGCTGCACGCCTGCGTCGATGCGCAAGTCGATGCGCTTGTCCAGATAGAAGGCGTCGTCGTAGAACGCGCATTGCGCCGTGCTGCGCTCGCCGAGCAACACCGCTTTCGACAATGGTGGCCGGTCATATGGCGCGGCACCTTCATTGCCGAGCAGCGTGATCTCGCCGTCCCAGCCGTTCTCGCGCAATGCGGCGGCCGTGCGTACGCCGCATTGGCCGGCACCGATAATCACCATCGCGGCTTGCGTGCTCATGATGCATCCTGCGCGGGCAGGCCAAGCAGCACTTCGCCATTCTCGACACGCACCGGATACGTTTTCAGATGCACGCACACGGGTGCGCTCTTTGCCTTGCCACTGGGAATGTCGAAACGCCCCTGATGCAGCGGACATTCGATCTCGCGATTCACGACGAAGCCATCGGCAAGATGCGCATGCTCATGCGTGCACCAGCCATCCGATGCGTAAAAGCCCTCTGCGATCCGATACACGGCGTAGCTCGCGCCAGCGTGATCGAAACGCATCACGTCTTCTTCGTCGATATCGTCGGGTGCGCCGGCGGCAATCCAGTGGACCTTTGCGTTCGTTTCGACGCTCATCGCTGTCTCCTTGAATGTTCTGTTTCTGTCTCTATCGATCACACAGTCGGAACGATCCGCTCGATCACATGCGTTGGATCGGTACGTTGTTTCCATAGCGCGGGCAGCATCTCGCGATACGCGGCATAGACGCTCGGATACGCGGGCGGCAACTGGTCCTTGATCGCTTCATGAAGACGCGGCAGCGCATGAAACGGCACCATCGGCAGCAGATGATGTTCGAGGTGATAGTTCATGTTCAGATAAAGAAAGCGGAACACGAAGTTGGTATGGATGGTGCGCGTGTTGAGCCGGTGATCCTTCACATTGACGGCGAGTCCCGCATGCTGCGTAAGACCAAGCAGTTGATGCAGCCAGCCGCCGTAGAAGCGTGGAGTCCACACGAACATCAGCGGCAGGAAGCTGTGCATCGCGATAGCGAGTGCAATCGTTGCGATCACGACGGCCAGATAGATGCGGCACGACCAGATCATCTTGGGTTTTTCGCTGGCGGGCAGAAACGCGTCGGTCGCGGCATCGACGCGGCCGAATGCGTGGCGCACGACCTTTTTGATTTCCAGCGTACAGCCGACCAGCCCGAGAAAGTCCGCGATGATGGGCAGCACCTGCGTCGGACGCGTCACCTGGATTTCAGGGTCGCGTGTCTGGAAGTACGTATGCGTGTGATGCCGCGCATGACTCCAGCGCCACCAGTAGCCTTCGCGGATCGTCATGAATGAGGACAGGTGATAAAACGCGTCGTTGATCCAGCGCGTCTTGAACGGCGTGCCGTGCGACAGTTCGTGCCAGCGCGCGTCGCTCGATGAATAGATCGTGCCGTACACGAAGAACGCGGGCACGGCCCACCACGTTCCCCATGTGAACGCCGCGAGCGCGCCGGACGCGACGAGCAGCACGAACCACGGAATGAAATTGCGCAGACCCGCTGCGTCGTCGCGCTTCATCAGTTCCTTGAGCACCGCGCGCGGAATGCGCGGCTGGTACCACTGCTCTGCGATGCGTGCGTCGAAAGCGGGATCGGTAAGGCGAGGGGCAGAAGTGCTGTCGACGGCCGAGGGCGAGGACATAAAGCGTCTCCTGATCTTGGTGTGTTTGCGGGATTTCCCTCAGCTAGAAGCTTCGGGAACACATTCCGTTTGCACAAAGATAGTTGAAGGAGACAGAAGCCTCACGCCGAAAAATGATGGGTTTCCATCAAGTCGCGCCGAGCAGGCGCGGGCGCTGAGAAATAGGGGACTTACGGGCGCAGCAGATCATACCCGCCGAACACGACGACTCCGCTCAATGCAATGAGCGCAACCGAGTGCTGGCCAAAATAAAGGAGTGCGGCGGCGGACCACGTGGTCAGACAAAAGGCGGCAATGCGTTTCATGCTGGTACTACTCGACTGAAGATAAACAACTGCAATTTACGGGTTTTCCCTGTATATCACAGTTGAGCCGAATACATGCCTCGCGCCGCCCCGAATGAAAAAGGGCGGCATGGCCTTTGAAGCCATGTCGCCCTCCAATGGCAATCGCGCGCCATCAAGCACGCGCATCGCCTTCAAATCAGAAGATGTTGCGAATACCCACCGACACGCCCGTCTGGTTCGACGTGCCCGGCAGTTCCACCGTCGCCGCGCCCGTGACCTTGTTGAAGTCGACGGTGCCGTACACTTCCGTGCGCTTTGACAGCGCATATTCCGCCACGGCCACGCCCGTGTAGCGGTTGCCGCTGCCCACCGCGCCGCCGCCGATCGCAGCGTTCTTCATGTGGTCGTAGTAGAACGCGCCCGTCAGCAGCAGTGCGGGCGTGGCTTGCCACGTCACGCCTGCGAACGGACCGTCGTCCTTGCGGCCCGAGCCCTTCAGGATATCGACACCGAGCGTCAGGTCGCGCTGCGACAGGGTGCTGTCGACAAAGCCCGTGTCGTCCTTCGAATGGATATAGCCGACGTAGAACCTGGTCGTGCTGAACGCGTAGACGGCATTCGCGTTATAGATGGTCTGCTTGTGATTCGAGTTGTCGCTGTTTTGCTGCACGCCTGCGCCGATGCTCAGCGAACCAAACGAGTACGAAGCCGTGAAGCCGTACATGTTGCCCGCGCCGAGGTGCCCGGGGATCTGGCCGGAGAAGCCGTCCGCGCCCGTGGACGTCGAGTTGGTGCCGAACGAGTACATGGCCTTCACGTTCAGGCCGCCGAACTTGCCGTCGTACTTCACGGCGTTATCCGCATAGAGACCCGCGCCGAGCGCGACGGGCAGCCATGCGTTTTCGAAGTAGTTACCGACTGTCAGAGGATCGTAGGTATCGCCGAGCAGATCGAACAGCGGCGTCTTCTGACGACCGAGCGTGAGCGTGCCGTAGTTGCTCGACAGGCCGACATAGGCCGCGCGATTGAACAGGCGCTTGCTATCCGATTGCGCACCGCTTTGCAGATCGATGCCGCTTTCCAGCTGGAAGATCGCCTTCAGGCCATTGCCGAGATCTTCCGAGCCTTTAATGCCGAAACGGCTATTCGTGATGGCGCCGTTGGTCATGAAGAGCTTGCCGTCGTTATTCGCATTCGAATGCGTGAGATAGCGAATGCCGACATCCGCGACGCCATACAGCGTCACCGAGCTTTGCGCGAATGCGCTTTGGCATGCGAGAGCGAGGGTGGTCGCGCCTAACGCCGCAACTGTCCGATTGATTTGCCTGGTCATGGGTATTGTCTTTTCATGTGTTGAGAACCCTGCACGAGCGAATTGTTGTTATGCGCTGCGGGTGGCGGAAATGCATGGCATCTATGGATGTCTTATGGCTCCGCGCGCACCTTGTCTCATACAGGCCCGCGGACTTTTATCACATCGATTTCGGCGACGCTCTGAACGTGACAGGAGTGTTGCATTCATGCCGAAAGTGCACGTCACCGGATTGCAAACAACAAAAAGGGCGGCCCGAAGGCCGCCCTTTTGACAACTTCTCTAATCGGTCGGGTCGCTTATGCGCGATCGATCGAGTACTTTCCCGGACCCGTCACGAACAACAGCAGCAAACCGCCGATGATGCTGATGTTCTTGTAGAAGTTGATCATGTTGATGTATTGCTCCATACCCGTCTGCGTCCAGAAGTGATGGCCAATGAACGCAGTGGCGAGTGTGTACGCCGCAAGCAGCAGCGCAAGCACGCGCGTCTTGAAGCCAACAGCAATCACGATACCGACTGCAAGCTCCATCACGATCGCGATCACTGCGGCCAGCGCTGGAACGGGTGCACCCGTCGATGCCATGTACTGCTCGGTGCCCGAGAAACCCGTGAGCTTGCTCCAGCCGAATAGCACGAAAAGCACCACGAGCAGCACGCGTGCGACGAGCAGCAGTGCATCCTTGCGTTGTTCGATAAACGTGTTCATGTTCAATCCTCTTTCATTTAGCCGGGTCCAGGCGTTCGCCGCTCAGGACCACAATTCCGATACTTCGTTGTTGCGCAGGTCGAATACGAGTACTTCCGCGTCGTGGCCTTCCGTGAATTCCAGGCGGCGTTCATTGCGAATACGCGCACCGTCGCCTTCATTCAGTTCGACGCCATTCAGCTTCACACTGCCGCGTGCCACATGCACATACGCATAGCGATCCGCAGCGATATCGACGCCTGCCGTTTCATTGCCATCGAACAGACCGGCATACACACGTGCGTCCTGGCGCAATTCGAGCGAACCGTCCGTGCCTTCCGGCGACAACACCAGCCGCAGCGTGCCGCGCTTGTCCTGCGCCGAAAAGTTCTGCTGCTGATAACGCGGCGTTGCGTTCTTCACCGACGGCGCGATCCAGATTTGCAGGAAGTGCACGGAGTCGCTGGCCGAGTGATTGAACTCGCTGTGTGCGACGCCCGTGCCTGCGCTCATCAGTTGCACGTCGCCGGGGACGATCACCGAACCCGTGCCCATCGAATCCTTGTGCTCGAGCGCGCCTTCCAGCACGTACGAGAAGATTTCCATGTCGCGGTGCGGATGCTTGCCGAAGCCGCGGCCGGGTGCGACGCGGTCGTCGTTGATCACCAGCAGATCGGAGAAGCCGATCTGCTTCGGATCGTAGTAGTTCGCAAAAGAAAACGTATGACGCGAGCTGAGCCAGCCGTGTTCGGCGCGGCCGCGTTCATTGGCGTGTCTGATGTCGATCATTTTCCTTCTCCGTTATCTGATTGGCTTTTGCCTCTCGCGACACCGGCGGTGCCGTTGTCTGAAGCAGTGATGAAAGTGTAGGTCAATCAGAGTGGCTATAATCGACGTCAAACGGGAATCACTGTCCTATTTGAGTTGACAAAAAGGGTGCCAGGCCAATGCAGCTGGACGATCTGAAGATCTTCGTCGCCACCGTCGACGCGCGCAATTTCACAGCGGCCGCCATCCGCCTGCATCTGTCGAAGCAGTTCGTCAGCCGCCGTGTGATGGCGCTGGAGGCGAGCCTCGGCGTGCGGCTGCTGGTGCGCAACACGCGCAAGCTCGCGGTGACGGACCTCGGCTACGAGTTCTATCAGCGGGCCACGCGCATCCTCGGTGAAGTCGAGGACGCCGAGCAGGCGATGACATCGGGTCGTTCGGACCCGCGCGGCCTGCTGCGCGTCAGCGCGCCGATGTCGTTCGGAATGATCCATCTGTCGCCGCTCGTCGCGGCCTTCCTGCGCGCAAATGCCGACGTGCGCATCGACCTGGAACTGAGCGACCGGGTCGTCGATGTAGTTGGAGAGGGTTTCGACATGGCGCTGCGTATCGGCACGCTCGCGGACTCGACGCTGATCGCGCAGAAGCTCGCCGAGATGCGCATGGTCGCGTGTTGCAGCCCCGCGTATCGCAAGGCGCGGCGCCCGCCCGCAACGCCCGACGATCTCGCGCGTCACGCGTGCCTGCTGTATGGGCAGGAAGCGCGCAGCGGCTGGGAGTACATCGTCGATGGCGCGAGCAAGACTATTGAAGTGCACGGCCCGCTGCGCGTGAACAACGGCGAGGTGATCCGCGATGCCGCAATTGCAGGGCTCGGCATTGCGCGTCTGCCGGAGTTCATCGTGTGCGAAGCGTTGGCGAGCGGCAAGCTGGTCGAAGTACTCAGCGATTTTGTCTCGCCGCCGTTGACGTTATATGCGGTCTATCCGCAGCATCGCCAGGCATCGGTGACGATTCGTGCATTTACGCAATATCTGCGCGAGCGTTTCGGCAAAGCCACACGTAAATAACTCGTTGCTTTAAAGCTGATTGAAAGCTTTGCGCGCATTGAATAACCGCTCGTTACGCTGCAAGCAACAATAAAGGTTTTCACAGATAATGCGCGTACCTTTGCGGGCGCGTGCAACAGGCGTGCGTGAAATGGGCGGCTCGTGTGAATCCACGTCCACACATATTGTTCGGGCGCACCAGCAAAGCGGATTCAATCAGATAGACCAAAGAGGGACATACGTGGAACCTACCGAACCGGCCGGCCGTTCTTGGCTCTGGCTCATCTTGCTGATCCCCTATATCGCGCTGTTGTGGCTGCCTTTCTATAACGACACACGCCCTTCATTCGCTGGCTTTCCTTTCTTCTACTGGTATCAGTTCCTGTGGGTTCCGCTCACGTCGCTGCTGATCTACGTCGTGTACCGGGGCATTAAAAAATGAGTGAATTGAACCCTGTGAACCCGGTCGCGATGACCGTCTTCATCGCATTCTTTCTTCTCGTCACCGTCCTCGGTTTCGTGGCCGCGCGCTGGAAAGCGGGCGATCTCACGCAATTGCACGAGTGGGGTCTGGGCGGCCGTCAATTCGGCACGATCATTTCGTGGTTCCTGGTAGGCGGCGATTTCTATACGGCCTATACGGTGATCGCGGTTCCCGCACTGGTCTATTCGGTTGGCGCGTATGGCTTCTTCGCGCTGCCTTATACGATCATCGTGTATCCGTTCGTGTTCGCGGTGATGCCCAAGTTGTGGAAGATCGCGCACGCGAAAAACCACATCACGGCAGCCGACTATGTGCACGGCGAGTACGGCGGCAAGTGGTTTCCGGCGGCTGTCGCGCTGACGGGTATCGTCGCAACGATGCCTTATATCGCGCTGCAACTGGTCGGCATGCAGGTCGTCATCAAGGGTCTCGGCATTTCGGGTGAAGCGCCGCTCGTGATCGCGTTCATCATCCTCGCGCTCTATACGTATACCAGCGGCCTGCGTGCGCCGGCGATGATCGCGTTCGTCAAGGACATCATGATCTATATCGTCGTGATCGCGGCGGTGTGGCTGATTCCCGTGAAGCTCGGCGGCTATGGCCATGTGTTCGACGCGGCAGATACCTACTTCAAGGCGAAGGGCGGCGCGACGGGCATCATCCTGAAGCCGACGCAGTTCACCGCGTATGCATCGCTTGCGCTCGGCTCGGCACTGGCTGCGTTCATGTATCCGCACACCATGACGGCGGTTCTGTCGTCTTCGTCGATGCAGACCGTGCGCAAGAACGCGATCTTTCTGCCCGCGTACACGCTGCTGCTCGGCCTGATTGCGCTGCTCGGCTATATGGCAATTGCAGCAGGCATTCACGTGAAGTCGGCGTCCGACATCGTCCCGACACTGTTCGGCACGCTGTTCCCGGCGTGGTTCGTCGGTTTTGCAGCGGCGGCGATTGCGATCAGCGCGCTGGTGCCAGCGGCCATCATGTCGATCGGCGCGGCGAACCTGTTCACGCGTAACCTGTGGCGTCCGCTGGTGTCGCCGGACATGGCACCCGCGCAGGAAGCATCGACGGCGAAGATCGTGTCGCTGGTCGTGAAGTTTGGCGCGCTGCTGTTCATCGTGTTCCTGCCGACGCAATACGCAATCGACCTGCAACTGCTCGGCGGCGTGTGGATTCTGCAGATCTTCCCGGCCATCGTGTTCTCGCTGTACACGCGCCGTCTCAACACGCCGGGCCTGTTCCTCGGCTGGCTGGTGGGCATCGTCGTCGGCACGGGGCTCGCGATTTCGCAGGGTCTCAAGCCGGTGTTCGCGCTGCATGTCGGCGATTCGACGTGGCCGCTTTATATCGGCCTGATCGCGCTGGTCGTGAATGTGATCGTGACGTTCGTGGTTTCGATGGTCACGCCGAAGCGCGCGCCCGTCTGATTTCAAGCTTTAGCTGAACGCATCGGCCGAACCTGCCCGCGCAAGCGGCGCGGTTCGGCCGATGTCTTTTCCAGCGCCAGGCGTCACAGCGCGCGCTGCCAATTCTTGCAAAACGTCAGGACGTCCGCGCTGTTTTGGTAGGATGCAGCCTTTTCTGCCGATGGTGCGTTAGCGTGAGACAGTCGATACTGTCGTTTCTCCGGGAAATATCCGTCTGGGCTTGGGCCCTTGCCAAACCGCCCGTCATGCGCGTGGTGCAACGTTTGCGCCACCCGACGTGGCGCGGCGTGGGTTTGACGGCCGTCGCGGTTCCCGCGCTCGTTCTGCTGTATGTACTGATCCTGATTCCGTTCACGCCAGGCATCGGCGATATTCGCAAGGCGAAAATCGAGCAGCCCGCGCAGATCTATTCGGCCGACGGCAAGCTGCTTGCCGAGTTCAAGCCGACCAACCGCGTGTGGATGAAGCTCTCCGACATCTCGCCGCACGTCGTCGATGCACTAATCTCCACCGAAGACCACCGCTTCTACGAGCACCACGGCATCGACTTCAAACGCACGGCGGGCGCGGCCCTGCACACGTTTTCGGGCGACCGCCAGGGTGGCTCGACGATTACGCAGCAGCTGGCACGCAATCTCTATCCCGACGATATCGGCCGCGCGCCGACGCTCACGCGCAAGATCAAGGAAGCAATCACCGCCTTCAAGATCGAAGCCGTCTATACGAAGAGCGAGATTCTCGAAACGTATCTGAATACGGTGCCGTTCCTGTACAACGCGTACGGCATCGAAATGGCGGCGCGCACCTATTTCGACAAATCCGCCGACAATCTCACCGTGCTCGAAAGCGCGACGCTGATCGGCATGCTGAAGGGCAACAGTTACTACAACCCGGTGATCAATCCCGAGCGTGCGCTGGACCGGCGCAATACCGTGCTTGGGCAAATGGTGAAATACGGGCGCCTCACGCAAGTGCAATTCAATTCGCTCAAGGCGCGGCCGCTGCGCGTCGATTTCGAGCGTCAGATGGAGCCGCCCGGCCCCGCGCCGCATTTCGCGCAGCAATTGAAGAAGTGGCTGATCGCGTGGGCCGATGCGAACGACTACAACATCTATTCCGACGGCCTCGTCGTACGCACGACCATCGATGCGCGCCTGCAAACGATGGCGACCCAGGCGCTGACCTTCCAGGGCAACCAGTTGCAGTCGATTGCAAATGCAGCGTGGAATGCGCGCGGCGGATGCACCGGTCACAAGGATGTGTTCGACGCGTTCATCCGTGAGACGCCTGAGTATCACAGCGCAAAAGACTCCGGCATGAGCGATGAAGATGCGCTCAAGCATCTGTCGGCGGATCGCGCGTTCATGAAGGCGCTGTGCGACAGCAAGACGCGTGTGCAGGCTGCGTTCGTTGCGATGGACCCGCGTACGGGCGAGATCAAGGCGTGGGTCGGCAGCCGCGACTTTACGCAGGATCAGTACGATCACGTGTCGCAGGCGCGCCGTCAGCCGGGCTCGACGTTCAAGCCTTTTGTATATGGCGCAGCCTTCGAGCAAGGCGCGAAGCCCGAGGACACTTACCCCGATCAGGCGGTCGAAATCCCGCTGGCAGGCGGCGAAATCTGGCGTCCGAGCGACGAAGACGCGCCGAGCGGCCGTCCGATCACGTTGCGCGACGGCCTCGCGTATTCGCGCAACCGCATCACCGCGCAACTGATGGAATCGGTCGGACCCGCAAAGGTCGCGCGGCTTGCGCGCGCGATGGGCGTGCGCGAAAGCCAGCTCGACGCCGTGCCTTCGCTCGCGTTGGGCACGAGCCCTGTCTCGCTGAAGGAAATGGTGTCGTCGTACGGCACGATCGCGAACGAAGGCGCGTATGTCGCGCCGATGCTCGTCACGCGTATCGAAGACCGCAAGGGCGAAGTGCTCGCCGAATTCCAGCCGTCGCGCCCCGATCGCGTGATGCCGATTGCCAGCGCGCAAACGCTGCTCGATGTGATGCGTTCGGTGGTCAACAAGGGTACGGGTTCGGCCATTCGCACGCGCTTCGGCATTCGCGCCGACGTCGCGGGCAAGACGGGCACGACGCAGGACAATGCGGACGGCTGGTTCATCCTGATGCATCCGCAACTCGTCGCGGGCGCGTGGGTCGGTTTCAACGACAGCCGCGTCACGCTGCGCAGCGACTACTGGGGGCAGGGCGCGCATAGCGCGTTGCCGATCGTCGGCGACTTCTTCCAGCGTTCGCTGCGCTCGCGCATCGTTGATCCGCGTGTGAAGTTCGCGGAAGAGCCGCCGCCGGGCATGTTCGATACGTTGCGTATGAAGCTGCGCGCGTGGATGGCGTACCTGTTCCCGTCGTCGGCGAAGACGGAGACGCCGGCGCCTGCACCGCGGCCGAAGCCGCGTCCAGTGCCCGCGGCGCCCGTGGTGGAGAGCGCGTCGCCCGTTGCAGAGGCTTCGGCACCGACGGATGCCGAGCCGCCGCAGATCATTGCGCCCGCATCGCAGCCGCCCATTCTGCCGTCGCCGGGTGACGCAAGTGCAGCGGCTGCGGCGAGCGCGCCTGCAGCCGTCAATGGCGGCGTGCAAGCGCCTGCGTTTGCCTCGGCACCCGCCGCAAGCCCCGCCAGCGCGCCCGCTTCACAGCCTTGAACTGAAGCTTATTTCTTCGATTTGCGCTTCGGCGCGGGTGCCGCAGGCGCAGGCGCGGACGGTTCGACGATCGGGTACGTGTGCGGCGTGTAATAGCGCCCTATCGGCTCGCGTCCGTTGAACTTCTCGAAGTACTCGTGCCAGTAATTCGTCGCCGCCCAGATCGCTTCGGGGCACGACGCCCGCGATTCGAGCCCAGGCGTCAGATCGAAATTCGCAGCCGCACAAACGGTTTCGATCATGCATGTCGACGGCAAGCCGTAGTTGTCGTGCAGTGGATTCGGCGTGCGCGCCGCGCCCCACGCATAGGCAAGCCAGCGCAGCACGTGTTCGAGCGCATCGAGCGTCGCGCGCGACTGCTCGAAGTCCGCTACCTTCGCGACGACCTTGTCCTGCGCAACGGGCAACGCGATGACCGCGATGTTCGGATAGCGCGCCGTATCGTCGAAGTCCGTCAACGGACGTGCGACCACACCATTCACGCGCGCCGCAAACGCGGGCCCTTCAGGCTGATGTAGCGGAACGTGCAATGCTTGCGCCTTCCTGAGCGTCGCGCCCGAGAGGCGCACGAGAATCGATTCGGACCAGAACGACGGCAACATGTCGTGCCGCAAGTGAGATTGCGCGACGCGCACGCGAAACGCCAGCGTATCGCTGCCGCCGAGCAGCACGACATAGGTCCACTCATCGGGGCCGCCCGCGTTCATGTCGAGCACCGCGCGTTCGCCCCATTCGGTATTGCTCTCGCCGTCCTTGCGCTCGAACTGGGCGAACTGCGGATTCGACTGTGTGGTCGTCGACCGTACGATCTTCAGCATGTGCTTGCCTCGTCTTTTTTAGTTAACGCGCGCGCAGTTCGAAGCGCGTCGTGGATACCGATTGTGAAAGTGCCTTGTCGCTGGAAATGCCGTAGTACGTCACCTGCATATCGACGCCGCTGCCCACGCGCGTGAACGACAGAATCGCAACCTGATCGCCGCGCTGGCCGAATTCCTGCTTGAGCGCGAAGCGGTGATTTACTCCGAAGCGGTCGGGCACATCTTCAGGATCGGCATGGCGCGGCCATGCAGTGCCGCCACCAAAGATGCCTTTGACCGAATTGGCCGTTTCTTTTGCGGTGTCGAGAAAGGGCGTGCGTATCAGTCGCGACGGCGATGCAATGACTTCATAGAGCGTGGTGTCCGTCTGCAGATCGTGGCCCGATGCGACGCGCCCCCAATGCACGTCGCCCGTCATGTAGGCGATGGGAATGCCGTTATCGGCGAGACGGCCGAGCGTGGCCTGCAGCACGTCGAATTGCGCGTAGTTCGGCATTTCGGCGTCGAAGGTTTTCTTGCGCCAGTTGCTTTCGGGCGGATCGATGAAAAGCGCCTGGCCAGAGGCGAGCAGGCCGACCACGGGTTGCCCTGCAGCGTGCGCGTTGACGAGATCCTGTTCCCATGTCTGCATCGCGGCGACGGCTTTGGGACCCATCAGCGATTTGAACGTGCTGTCGCGGTCGCAGCGCATATCGACGAACAGCATCTTCAACGGCTCGACGTCGAGCCGGATTGCGCCGCCTGCGCCGCCCGGCGCGCCGCCGATCTGGTAGTCCTCGTACAGTGCGCGCGCCGTGTCGCCGAGCAAGTGGCGCGACGCGTCCGTCCACGTATCGGGCAACTGCTTTTGCGCGAACGGGTAGTTGTTCCAGAACTCGTGATCGTCGGGAATGCACACGACGGGCGCGCGCTCCAGCACCGATTGCAACCCCGGCACGCGCAGCGCAGCCGAGAGCCAGTTGAGGTAGTACTTGTTGGCCAGCAGCCGCGCGCGGTCGGGGTTCTGATCGGGCACGCGCTGCGTGAGAGGGAGATCGAGGTACACCTGATCGCCCGCAAGCACGGTCAGATGCGGTTGCACCTTGATCTGCGAGACGATCGTGCCGAGCAGCCCGTCCATATCTTCCGGCTGCGAATAGCACGACGACAGCAGGATGTTGAAGCTGCCGTCCATCAGCGTCGGCACTTCTTTGGGTAATGACGTGCTCGCGAATTCGAACTGCTCGCCGCCCGCGTCGATACGAATCTGACGCGGACGCGATTCTTCCGGCACCGCAAAGCGCAGCACGCATTGATGATTGATCGCCTGGCCGGCGTCGTCGACGCTGAAATCGCGGATAGGAAAGAACGCGGGCGGATCGAGCGGCACGGCCGCCTGCCGGTCGATGGAAACCTGCGGCACGGGCGGCGCAGCCACGCCGAATATGCCAACCCACAATTGCAACAGGCCCGGCTTGCTGGCCTGCACATAAGCCGTCAGTAGCATCGATGTCCCTCGTCTTTTTCGTCTTATGAAAGCTATTTGTTGGGTTTGAATAAGACGAGGCTAGTCGATGCAAACTGAATTGCAAAAGGAAATTGCTTTAGTGGATTGCCCGTTTAACGATTGGCGACACGACGGCTTTACGCAAAGCGCTCTTGCTGAAGTATGCGGATCATTGAATGCGCGTTGCGTTGTGCGGCGTCTTCAAAGCAGTTGTTGAAGATCACATGCGTGCGGCCCGCGCGTTTCGCGATCTCGCGCACCGGTGCCGCAATCTCTTCCAGCTCGCGTTCCGTGTAGTCGTAATTAAAACGGCCGGCTGCCGTCGTGCTGCCGCTCCAGGTCTGCGCATTGCGCCCGTGCAGCCGCACGATCGCGAGTTCGGGCGAGGTCGCTTCCCAAACGGTGTGCGCGCGGTTCGGTACGCCTTCGGGGGCATCCATGATCACGTGCACGAGGCCGTGCTCGCGTTCGAATGCGAGCGTCGATTCGCGGTGCCTGTCGTCAAGCCAGCTGGCATTGCGGAATTCGAATGCCGTCAGATACGGCGACATCCGGTCCGCGCAATGCCGCACGTGCGCGATGTCGCGCGGCGCGGTCGAGATCCACGGGGCGAACTGGAACAGCACCGCGCCGAGCTTGCCTGCTACGCGCAGTGGTTCGAGCGCTTCGAAGAAGCGCCGCCACATTTCGTCGACGATATCGGGCGGTACGTCGCGGTAGTACAGGTTGCGTTTGTCGTTCTGCGGAAGCAGCGCCTGAATGTCGGACGGAAAGAACTTGCGCTCGGTCTGATGCCCGGTGAAGAGCCGGAATGCCTTGACGTTGAACGTGAAGTGCTGCGGCGTGCGCTCGGCCCATTGCGCGCTCGTCGCGGCATTGGGCATCGCGTAGTAAGACGCGTCGACTTCGACCATCGGAAACTGGCTCGAATAGAAACGCAGGCGCGCTTCGGCGCTCGTGCAGCCCTTCGGATAAAAGCGGCCGGATTTGATGAGCGTGGCGTCCGTCCATGACGCCGTCCCGACTTCGATCGACATGGTGTGTCTTCCGTGCAGGTCAGTGCGGCCATCGTACTGCATGTGCATGCACCGCATAGACGGGCGGCGCGGGCCGATGTGTGCGCCGCGCCGCATTGGTGCAAACCCGCGTTAAGAAGAATTTGCGCACGACCGTTATAGAAAGTGGAAGCCATTCGAAGATGCAGTCATTCCACGCACTGTGGCTGTCACGCGGCGGTCGGCGCCGCAGAGTACATCCGGGCAGTTGCCGTGCAGCGGAGCACTGGCCTTCGAATGGGTCCATCCGCGATTCATTGCGGTTTCGGCTAGCGGTTTTCCGTGCGCATTCGCGTCCGCGCCGATGTTACGCGTGCGCTTCGTGTAACCAGACATAAGTGCTACGATGCCTGGGTGACGACGATGGAGGTGGAAATGGCAACCTATGCTATCGATGCCGTACGCATTAACCCTACGACTGACCGCGTCACCCACGTCCGTTGGGCTCTCGTCAATCCAAAAACGAATGAATGGCTTTCGCCGCACGAGATCGTCGACGTCGCCGACGTCGTGACGGCTATTCACGCGGGCAATGCCGTGTGGTCGCTCTTCACGCTGGGCGGCATGAATCTGCTGGGCCCCAAGATCAAGACGGTTTCTCACACCGACGGTCACGACGGAATCGATACCGACGTGCCGGACGGCCACATCGAAAAATTCATCGACGATCTGCCGCGCGTCTGAGCCTTCAGGCGCGATGTTCTAAGGGCGTTGCCCGATATCCGTTTGCGCGCGCGTGCCGCGTTCGACGCGGTTGCCGCGCTTTGCGACGCGCTTCGTTCAGCGTTCCATGTTGCGGTGCGGCTTCGCACAAATAATTTCACGTTCCGGCACTACATTCCATTGCGCTCGCCGCGCTCTGGATCAAGGTGCATCACCCATTTCCAGAAAATAATTCAATCGACGCATCCACACGCTCTGGAGGAGACACAGCCATGACGCATATGTATGAAGCGGGGCTCGCGCGCCGCGAGGCTAATTACGTTCCGCTCACGCCAATCGATTTCATCGCGCGGGCGGCCGACGTTTATGGCGACCGGCTCGCCGTCGTGCATGGCGACATTCGCCGCACGTGGCGCGAAACATACGAACGCGCGCGGCGCCTTGCGAGCGCGCTGCAACGCGTGGGCGTTGCGAGCGGCGATACCGTCGCGGCGCTTCTGCCCAACATCCCGCCGATGATCGAAGCGCATTTCGGCGTACCGATGGCGGGTGCCGTGCTCAATACGCTGAATACGCGGCTGGATATCGCGTCGATCCTGTACATGCTGCGTCATGGCGAGGCGAGAGTGCTGATCGTCGACAGCGAATACGGCGAGCTGGCGCTGCGCGCCGCGCGCGAATTGCCGCAGCTGCGCATTGTCAGCGTCAGCGATGCGCTACCCGCCGAGCAACATCATTTCCCGAACGCAACTGACTACGAAGCGTTCCTGCAGGAAGGCGATCCGCAATTCGCGTGGGTGGCGCCCGCCGACGAGTGGGACGCCATCGCGCTCAACTACACGTCGGGCACGACGGGCGAGCCGAAGGGTGTGGTCTATCACCATCGCGGCGCGTATCTGAATGCGCTCAGCAATATCCTCGAATGGGATATGCCGAAGCATGCGGTGTATCTGTGGACACTGCCGCTTTTCCACTGCAATGGCTGGTGTTTTCCGTGGACGGTCGCGGCGCGCGCGGGCGTCAACGTGTGTCTGCGCAAATTCGATCCGAAGCTGGTGTTCGATCTGATTCGCAGCGAACGCATCACGCATTATTGCGGCGCGCCGATCGTGCAAAGCGCCTTGGCGAATGCGCCCGCCGAATGGCGCGAGGGCATCGATCACCGCGTGTCGACGATGGTCGCGGGCGCGGCGCCGTCGCCGGCCGTCATTGCGCGCATGAAGTCGATTGGTTTCGATCTGACGCACGTGTACGGATTGACCGAGGTGTACGGACCCGCTTCCGTCTGCGCAAAGCAGGACGCGTGGGACGCGCTCGACGACGACGAACGCGCGCGGCTCAATGCGCGACAGGGCGTGCGTTATCACCTGCAGGCAGCTGTCGACGTGCGCGATCCCGATACGCTGGAACCCGTGCCGCGTGACGGCGAAACGATCGGCGAACTGATGTTTCGCGGCAATATCTGCATGAAGGGTTATCTGAAGAACGAGCGCGCCACGGAAGCCGCATTTCGAGGCGGCTGGTTCCATACGGGCGACCTCGGCGTCATTACCGAAGACGGCTACGTGCGCATCAAGGACCGCAGCAAGGACATCATTATTTCCGGCGGCGAGAACATATCGAGTATCGAGATCGAGGACGCGCTGTACCGGCATCCCGCTGTGTCGGTTGCGGCCGTGGTGGCGATGCCCGATCCGAAATGGGGCGAAGTGCCATGCGCATTCGTCGAACTGAAGGAAGGCATGGAAGCAAGCGCGGATGACATCATTGCGCATTGCCGGCAATTGCTCGCCGCATTCAAATTGCCTAAAGCGGTCTTCTTCGGCGAATTACCAAAAACGTCGACAGGCAAGATCCAGAAATTCGAATTGCGTGCGCGCGTGAAGTCGTCGAGTGCGATCGATCAGGAACAGCACAAAACCTAGCATGCTTATGATGTGATCGTCGCAAACGTAGAGCCAGTGCCGCTTTCCGTACATAACGAAGTGAGGCGTCTGCCGCGCGAATGCGGGAATGGATGCTAGAATCAATATAAATCAGGGAAGCGACCTCTCAAGGTTCATGGCGAAATTCCAGTACGCGCCGTACGGGTTTTCGCCGCACTCAATCTGTCGAATCGCGCTGACTCCTTCTGTCGGCAGAAATTGGTGGGTTCGTATTTAGGCTTCGCTGCAACTGCGAAGCCTTTAATCTATTTAACGCGCGCTTATTGGCACTTATAGGCCGCGTAATTCGATACGCTATCGGCACGTTATGAAAGAGCGAGAGGAACATCGGACGCTCGACCTCGATGGTCAAGCGCGTGAGCGGCTGATCTTGTGGATCCGTCGCCGTATGGACGAATTCGGCATTACGCTTGAAGCGCTCGAAGAAGCGCTGATCGCCGACGCCGCCACGCCAAAATACCGCGACGCTTTTGGGCATGAATGGGATGGCACGGGCGACCGCCCGGACTGGCTCACGCGCGCCATCAACGCCGGTCAGGACATCGAGCACTTCCGCGTCTGAGCGCCGCATTCGCGGGCGCTTTCATTGGTTTTTGCCGTTTGCTTTTCCGCTTTCCATTCAGGCGCAGCGCGACTGTTTTCATGGAGACATCGCCATGTCGGAGACGACCTCGCAACAGGCTGGATACCGCAGTGAAGAATGGGCGACGCGCTGCGAACTGGCTGCGCTGTATCGGCTGGTCGCGCATTTCCGCATGACCGATCTGATCGATACGCATATCACCGCGCGCGTGCCCGGCCCCGAGCATCACTTTCTGATCAATCGCTATGGCGTGCTCTTTCACGAGATGCGCGCATCGGATCTCGTGAAGATCGATCGCGATGGGCGCGTCGTTGAAGATGCGCAAAAGGTTGCCGCGGATCCGAAGCGTTATCGCGTGAACGCGGCGGGCTTTACGATTCATTCTGCCGTGCATACCGCGCGCCCCGATATGCGCTTTGTGATTCATACGCATACGTCGGCGGGTTCGGCTGTGTCCGCGCAAAAGCAGGGCTTGCTGCCCATCAGCCAGCATGCGCTGAAGTTCTACGGCGTGCTCGCGTATCACGACTACGAAGGCATTGCGCTCGATCTCGGCGAGCGTGAGCGGCTCGTGGCCGATCTCGGCACGTGCAATGCGATGATTCTGCGCAATCACGGTCTGCTGGCGGGCGGGAAATCGGCGGCAACGGCGTTTCAGGAAATCTACTTTCTCGAGCGTGCCTGCCAGATCCAGATCCATGCACTCGCGGGCAATGCGGAATTGACGCTGCCGTCCGAGCGCGTGCGCGAACTCACGGCGAGCCAGTTTGCGCGCGATGACGAAGAGGGCATCGCGGAGCTTGCATGGGAATCGGCCTTGCGGCTGATCGACAATACGGTTTCCGATTACCGCAGCTAATCAGAAGGCCGCGCGGGCAACACGAAGACGAAAAAAAGCCCGCGTCGAAGCGGGCCTCTAAAACTGCTCGGAGTTTCGTTGCGCGATTTGACTCGCGCAACGCATCCTAACGTTCATTTGTGAACGGGCGATGAATCTTGCATGGAATACATGCAGGATTCTCTCGCCGCGCATCCCATCACAGGTCGAAGAACACCGTTTCGTTCGGACCTTGCATGCGGATGTCGAAGCGGTACACAGCCTTGCCGCCTTGCGATTCACGCTTTGCCACCAGCGTCGCACGGCGTTCGGCGGGCACGCTTGCCAGCACGGGGTCTTTGTCGTTCGCCGCTGATTCGTCGTCGAAATAGACGCGCGTGAACGTATGCAGCAGCATGCCGCGCATCGTCACGATCACGTTCAGATGCGGCGCTTCATCGGGCGATGCACGGCCCGGCTTCACCGTTTCGATGATGAAGCGCTTCTGCGGATCCGTGCCCGTGCCGAAGCGCGCAAAACCGCGAAAGCCTGTCTTCGCCACTTCTTCACGCGATTGCGGATAGCGGCCTTCGCTGTCCACCTGCTGCACTTCGATCATCGCGTCGCCGATCACTGCACCGTCGCCGTCGAACACCTGGCCGATCAGCGTGATGTGCTCGCCCGCTGCCTCACGGTCCGCGATGACGTTTGTGAAAAGACTCTTCAGGTCGAAGTTGTACTGCTCGGGGCACAGGCCGTAGGCGAAGTACGGTCCGACCGTCTGCGAAGGGGTTTGCTTAAGCGTCGTCATGATCAGCGCTCCATCGGGGTTTCGTTCGGGCCGCGCAGCACGATGTCGAACTCATAGCCGAGCGCGTAGTTTTCTTGCGTCACGTCGAGCGTAAAGCGCGAGATCAGGCGGTCGCGGGCGCCTTCCGGCGTGCCCTGGAAGATCGGGTCGTACTGGAGCAGCGGATCGCCGGGGAAGTACATCTGCGTGACCAGACGCGAGCCGAAATAGTCGCCGAACAGCGAGAAGTGGATGTGGTTCGGGCGCCATGCGTTCGGGTGATTGCCCCACGGATACGCGCCCGGCTTGATCGTCATGAAGCGATAGCGGCCCTCGTTGTCGGTCAGGCAGCGGCCCGCGCCGAGGAAGTTCGGATCGAGCGGTGCGTCGTGCTGGTCGTTCTTGTGCACGTAGCGGCCGGCGGCGTTCGCCTGCCACACTTCGACGAGCGTGTTGCGCACCGGGCGGCCGCCTTCGTCGAGCACGCGGCCCGTGACGATGATGCGTTCGCCGAGCGGCTCGCCGTTTTTCACGGCATTGCGCGTCAGGTCGTTATCGAGCGCGCCGAGGTCTTCCGCGCCGTAGACGGGCACGCGCTGGTCGCGCAGGCGTTCCTTCAGCGGAATCAGCGGACGCGTCGGGCCACGCTTGACGGACGAACCGTACGGCGAATGGACATAGGCGGGATGCGAGGGGAAGTCGCGCGGACTCAGAATGGAATCGTCCATCAGATGTCTCCTTGGGGGATTCGATTTTGGATAGTGGATGACGTGACTTTATAGAAGCCAAGAAGTTATGCAAAATGACGTTTTTTCCCATCTCGTATAACGATCCGTTATGCAACGCAGCCTCGCGGACAGTCGCGTCAAATTCCGGCATCTGCAGTGCTTTCTGGCCGTCGCGCAGTTCGGCGGCGTGCAGAAGGCGGCGGAGAGCCTGTCGATCACGCAGCCAGCCGTGTCGAAAACGGTGGCCGAGCTGGAGGAAATACTCGGCGTGCGCCTGTTCGAGCGCGGCCGGCATGGCGCGGTGACCACGCGCGAAGGGCAGCTTTTCATGCCGCATGCGAGCGCCTGCGTGAGCGCGCTGCGGCAGGGCGTCGATCTGCTCGCGCGCGCAGAGGGCGAGGCGTCCGCGACGCTCGATATCGGCGTGCTGCCGACCGTCGCCACGTCGCTCGTGCCGCCCGTGATGCGCCTGTTCAGCGAGCAATGGCCGAATGCGATCGTCCGGTTCAAGACGGGTTCGAATACCGAACTGCTGGAGCAGCTGAAAGCGGGCGCGATCGAGTTCGCCGTCGGCCGGCTGGCCGATCCCGAGCGGATGGTGGGACTGACGTTCGAACAGTTGTATAGCGAGCCGCTGATCGCCGTCGTGTGCGCGGGGCATGCGCTGGCGTCGGGCGCGTTGTCGTCGGCGACTCGGCTGCTGGAGTTTCCCGTTGTCGTGCCGCCGTATGGCACGCTGATACGGCAGTCGGCGGAGAGCCTGTTGCGCGCGTGGGCGGTGCCGCCGTTGTCGTCGTTTGTCGAGGTGCTGTCGGTGTCGGTGGGGCGCGCGCTCGCGCTGGAAAACGATGCCGTCTGGTTCGTGCCGCGCAGCGCGATCGAATACGAACTGGCGCATGGTTTGCTGGTTCCGTTACCGTTGCCCGTAGCGGGCACGGAAGAGCCGGTGGGGTTGATCCTGCGCTCGGACACGCAACCGACACCCGTTGGCCGCGCCTTGATCGAGGCCGTGCGCAAGGTGGCGCGCGAGCGGCTTGCGCGTGACATGCAGGCGCGCGGGGACGCCGGCGAGAGTGGCGCGACGGCGAAAAGCCGCGCGAAGCGTGCTGGCGGCAGCGGTGCAGGCGCCGATACGAAGCCTCGCGGCCGCAAAGCGTCAGCCAGTCCACGCCGGAAGAGCCCTGTTTGAACCGGTTGGTACAAAATCAAGGTTGCAAGAGAGGTGTGGTGCGGTGTAAAACACGGGGCGCGGCGCCGCGATCCGGACGCCAGCCGAGTTGAACCAGCCCGATTCATGGAGATGCACATGCCCAGCGACCTGCCGACCCCTGCCGACGCGCTCAAGGCCGTCGCGGACCCGGAGCACAATCCGCTCGGCACAGCCGGCATCGAATTTGTCGAGTTTGCCGCGCGCCATCCGCAGGTGCTCGCCGATACCTTCGTGAAGCTCGGCTTCAAGCCGATTGCGCGCCACATCAGCAAGGACGTGACGCTATTCCGCCAGGCTGACATGAATTTCCTGCTCAACGCCGAGCCGGATTCGTTCGCCGAACGATACGCGGAAGAATATGGCGTGGGCATCTGCGCGATCGGCATTCGCGTCGCCGATGCGCAGCGTGCTTATGATCGCGCGACTGAACTTGGCGCGTGGTCGTTCGAAGGCGAGCGTATCGGCACGGGCGAACTGACGATTCCCGCGATTCAGGGCATTGGCGATTCGCACATCTATTTCGTCGACCGCTGGCGCGGACGTGGCGGCCAGAAGGGCGGCCTTGGCGACATCTCGATCTTCGATATCGACTTTCGTCCCATCGAACCGAGCACGGCGCAGGCCGATTTGAGTCATGCCGGCACGGGTCTTATCGCCGTCGATCATCTGACGCAAACGGTCGGCGCGGGGCGCATGCAGGAATGGATCGACTTCTATCGCGAGCTGCTGAATTTCCGCGAGATTCACGAGTTGCATGCGAACTGGCATGTATCGGCGGAATCGCGGGTGATGGTGTCGCCGTGTGGCGCGATCCGTATTCCGTTGTATGAGGAAGGTACGCGGCGTACCAGCCTGATGCATGAATATCTGCCCGATCATCCGGGCGAAGGTGTGCAGCATATTGCGCTTGCTACCGATGATATTTTTGCTTGTGTCGAGCAGTTGCTAGCCAATGGGATTGAACTGGTCGAGCCGCCGCCTGCTTATTACGATCAGATCGATGCTCGGTTGCCGGGGCATGGGCTTGATATCGAGCGCCTGCGGCGCGGGCGGATTCTTGTTGATGGCGAGATTGGTGCCGATGGTGTGCCGCTGCTGTTCTTTCAGACTTTCGTGCGGCGGCGTGAAGGGGATATCTTCTTCGAGATCGTGCAGAGGAAGGGGCACCATGGGTTTGGTGAGGGGAATCTTGGGGCGCTTGCGCAGGCGCGGGCGGGGTGAGTTTTTGGTTTTTGCTTTTGTTTTTGTTTTTGCTTTTGTTTTTGCCTTTGCTTCTGCGCTGGCATCCGCGATTTGTTTTGCCTGCCTCAAGCGTCGCCCCTGTGCGGGGCGGCACCTACTTTTCTTTGCCGCGGCAAAGAAAAGTAGGCAAAAGAAAGCCGCTGAACACCGCCAATTCTTCTTCTTGCCCACGGGCCCCCAACGGCCCCGTCCTGTCCCCGCCAGCGCTCTTCTTGATGCCCGCTGCCAACGCTTCGAATTGGCTCATCACCCGCTTTACACTCCCGCGTCTCGGCGAGCGCGATCAGATTGCCCACGTTCTATAGCGGCAAACTGTGTGTCGGCTATCGCGGCGGATGCGCTTCACTCCGGATTAAAAAGCACGATCGGTGTCGTAAGAGCGCTGAGGTATGGAGTACTACGACCTACACACAGTTTGCCACCTGGGCGGCATTAACCATTCGCTGCCGCTGGTTGCGCTACGGGTGATTGAAGCGGGTGAGGCGCCGGTTCGAAGCGCTGGCAACGGGCATTGAGTGGGCAGAACGCCGTTTGAAGCGGAGGACCCGTTGGGGGCCCTCAGGCGGAGGTCAAGAACGGGCGGTGTTAGCCCGCTTTCTTTGCTTACTTTCTTTGCGGCGGCAAAGAAAGTAAGTGCCGCCCCGCACAGGGGCAACGCGTGAAGCACGAAGGCAAATCGCGGATGCCAGCGACAGGAAAACCAAAACCAAAACCAAACACAGGCCCCGCCCAAAGGCAAAAACAACCACTACTTCCCAGCAGCACCCTTGCTGCCCAAATCAGCGCTAGTCGCCATCCACAAGACTTCTGCATCTTCCTCGCTAGTAGAAACAGCGGCATGCCCAGTCCGGCTATCGAAGTAAAGACTATCCCCGGCATTCAGATGCGTCGGCGCATACAACTCGGAATACAGACACACACTACCGCTGATCACATACAGAAACTCTTCGCCTTCATGGCGACCCCAATCATCGAACGCATCGAGCGTATGCGCGGTGATCCGGATACGAAACGGCAGCATTGCCTTATGCGCAAGATCCGTCGCCAGCAGTTCCATCTGATAACCGCGATACGCATGACGCTGCCCCGCGTCCTTGCGCGTGAGCGCGCGCCGGCCGCTCGCGTTGACCTTCGGCGTCGAACCGAACAGTTCGCCCAGATCGATCTTCAAACCCACGACGATCTTCTGCAGCACGTCGAAGGTAGGCGACATCAAGCCGTTTTCGACCTTCGATAGCGTCGAGCGCGACACGCCGCACAGGCGGCTGGCCGTCTCCAGCGTCAGGTCGTGAGCGAGCCGCGCAGCGCGCACGCGCCGGCCGAGGTCCGACGTCGAGTTTTCGTTCGACTTGGTAAGCGAGGTATCCATGGGCGTGAACGACAAAGCGGTGATGCTTTCAAGTGTTTCCGATCATAACATTCGCCGATTCAAGGTCAGCCGCGCCAACCGCCGTGGGCACGGTGCCTGTCGACAGATTTCCGATCTGAAACGCACTCGCGAAGTGTGCATGATGATGCGTCGCGCTGAGAAGCATTGCGTGCAAAATCAAGGGAAAACCCTCATTTTTCCCTGTTTTTAGCGTACGGTCAGATCATGCAAATTCATGACGCAGCGCCGCTTGTCGCCATAAATCACGGCGTGTATAGTTTCCGAACTTACTTTTGTTTCGTATCGGAAATCAAGGGAATCCAGATGAACGCATCGAGCATCCTTGCCGACCTCGGCATTGCAGAAGCAGCGCAAGCGGGCGACATCGCCGTCCATTCGCCCATCACGGGCGAGCTGATCGGCCGTGTGGCCAGCCAGTCGGCGGCAGAAGTCGATGCCGTGCTTGCCAACGCAAAGCAGGCCTTCGAGCAATGGCGCAACGTGCCCGCGCCGCGCCGTGGCGAACTCGTGCGTCTGCTGGGTCAGCGCCTGCGCGAGAAGAAGCAGGCGCTCGGCAGCATCATCACGCTGGAGACGGGCAAGATCCTGCAGGAAGGTCTCGGCGAAGTGCAGGAAATGATCGATATCTGCGACTTCGCGGTCGGCCTGTCGCGTCAGTTGTACGGCCTGACGATCGCTTCGGAGCGCCCGGGCCACCGGATGGCCGAATCGTGGCATCCGCTCGGCACCTGCGTGGTGATCTCGGCGTTCAATTTTCCGGCGGCCGTGTGGTCGTGGAATGCGGCGCTCGCGCTCGTGTGCGGCAATGCCGTGGTGTGGAAGCCGTCCGAGAAAACGCCGCTGACGGCGCTCGCCGTCAACCAGATCCTCAACGAAGCACTGAAGGAATTCGGCGATGCGCCCGCAGGCCTCACGGCCGTCGTCAACGGCGGGCGCGACGTCGGCGCGAAGCTGGTCGCGGACCCGCGCGCGTCGATCGTTAGCGCGACGGGCAGCACGGAAATGGGCCGCACGGTCGGCGTCGAAGTGGCGAAGCGCTTCGGCCGCTCGCTGCTCGAGCTCGGCGGCAACAATGCGGGCATCGTTGCGCAGACGGCAGACCAGGAACTCGCGCTGCGCGGCATCCTGTTCTCGGCGGTCGGCACGGCGGGTCAGCGCTGCACGACGCTGCGCCGGCTGTTCGTGCACGAGAGCGTGTATGAGCAAACAGTCGAGCGTCTGAAGCAGCTTTACGCGAAGGTGCCGATCGGCAATCCGCTCGAAAAGGGCACGCTGATGGGACCGCTGATAGACAAGCAGTCGTTCGCGCGCATGCAGGAATCGCTGCAACAGGCTGCGGCCGAAGGCGGCAAGGTGTTCGGCGGCGAGCGTGTCGAAGTGAGGGGTTATGAAGGCGGCTACTACGTGCGCCCGGCGCTCGTCGAAATGCCGTCGCAAACGGCCGTCGTGCTGAAGGAAACCTTCGCGCCGATTCTCTACGTGCTGCGCTACAAGGACTTCGACGATGCGATCGCTGCGAACAACGCAGCGCATCACGGCCTGTCGTCGTGCGTGTTCACGACCGACCTGCGCGAAGCCGAGCGCTTCACGTCGGACTCGGGCAGCGATTGCGGTATCGCGAACGTGAACATCGGGCCGAGCGGCGCCGAAATCGGCGGCGCGTTTGGCGGCGAGAAGGAAACGGGCGGTGGGCGCGAGTCGGGCTCGGACGCGTGGAAGGCGTACATGCGCCGCGCGACGAACACCGTCAACTACTCGTCGGCGCTGCCGCTGGCGCAAGGCATCGACTTCAACATCGGTTGATGCTTCGGCGCGGCGCGATCACACGCCGCGCTTTCCTCGATCAAACTGCTTCATAACGTTTCCAACTAACCTGTCGCGGGCATCCGATGCCCGCTGACCCGCTTCGTCTGGAGTGGCCTGTGAGTTCGAAAGTCGTCATTGTCGGTGGAGGCGTGATCGGCAGTTCGATCGCGTATTTCTTGCGTCAGTCGGACCCGACGGTCAGCGTGACCGTGATCGAGCGTGATCCGACTTATGCGCGGTCGTCGTCGGCGTTGTCGGCGGCGTCGATCCGGCAGCAGTTCTCTACGCCGCTTTCCATTCAGATGTCGCTGTTCGGCATCGACTTTCTGCGCACGATCGGCGAGCGTTTGCAGATCGACGGTGCGAAGCCTTCTATCGACCTGCACGAAGGCGGTTACCTCTTTCTCGCGACGCCTTCAGGCGAAGCGACGTTGCGTGAGAATCACGCGCTGCAAAAGAGCCTTGGCGCCGATATCACGTTGCTCGACAAGACAAATCTGGGCGTGCGCTTCCCGTGGCTGAACACCGAGGACCTGACAGCAGGCGCATTCGGCGAGACGGGCGAGGGCTGGTTCGACGGCTATGGGCTGGTGCAGGCGCTGCGCAAGAAAGCGCAATCGCTTGGCGCGCGTTATGTCGCCGACGATGTGACATCGCTGCATCGCGAAGGCCGCCGCATCACGCATGTGACGACTTCGCGCGGCGAGACCTTTGCGTGCGATGTCGTCGTGAATGCGGCGGGCGCGTGGGCGCGGCGGGTCGCGCAGATGGCGGATATCGAACTGCCGGTTTTCGCGCGGCGCCGCAGTATCTTCAACGTCAGTTCGCCGGCGAAGCTCGAACATTGCCCGCTGTTGATCGACCCGACGGGTGTTTACTTTCGTCCCGAGGGCACGTCGTTCATTTGCGGCACGTCGCCAACGCCAGAGAACGATCCCGACGATCTGCCGCTCGATGAAGTCGACCACGCGCTATTCGATGACGTGATCTGGCCGACGCTTGCGCATCGCGTGCCGCAGTTCGAGGCGCTGCGTGTCGAGCATTGCTGGTCCGGCTACTACGAGTACAACGTGCTGGATCAGAACGCGATCATCGGTCATCACCCGGATGTCGATAACTGCATTTTCGCCAATGGCTTCAGCGGTCACGGCTTGCAGCAAGGTCCGGCCACGGGGCGCGGCGTCAGCGAACTCATCCTGCACGGCCGCTATGTGACGCTCGATCTTTCGTCGCTCAGCTTTGCGCGCGTGCTGGAAAACCGGCCGATCGTCGAGAAGAACGTCGTCTGAGCGAGAACTGGGTCTAGCGCCTCAGTTTCCGGCGCGCTCCTTTTGCGCGGCCTGGCGTCCGTCTGCGTGCGCACGGGCAATGTCGCGTTGCCCGGCAGTCCAGAACTCGGTGCGCACGCCAATCTGTTCCGACACGAACGGCCCGCCGCGCGTCTCGCGATAATGCGCAAGCGCCTTGTAGACGAGGCGTTGTCCGATCAGCACGATCGGCACGTTGAGCAACACCATCACGATGTTCATCAGATCGGACAGCGCCCAGAGATTGGGCAGTTCGAGCCCAGCCAGCACAGTGAGCGCGCCGAACGGCACGAACACCAGCGAACCCACCACACGAATACCCGTGATGAACGCGCGGCTGCGCGAGATGAAGTTCGCCGAAATCTCGGCGAACGAGATCATGCCGAGCAATGTGGTGAACGCGAACAGGCCATAGCACACGCACATCACGATCTTGACGGCCTGCGCCACCGATGCCGGCACGAGCGTCTGCACGGAAGCCAGATAGACCGTGATCTTCGACGCGCGCACCGACTCCCACGCCTGTCCGTCGACCGTGCCTGTCCACACGTGCGCCATTACGACGATGAAGCCGGTCATCGTGCAGATCACCATCGTGTCGAAGAACACGCCGAGGCTCTGCACGAAACCCTGCTCGCACGGATGGTCGTTATCGGCGATAGCGGCGGCCATCGTGATCGTGCCTTGTCCTGCTTCGTTTGACATCAGCCCGCGCTTGACGCCTTGCGCGAGCGCGGTGCCGATCGCGCCGCCGAACAGCGCATGCGGCGCGAATGCTCCGACGATCACCTCATGGAAGAAGTACGGAATAAGCGGCAGGTTGATCAGGATGATCACGAGCGACATCAGGCAGAACAGTGCGGCCTTGATGGGCACGAGCACGTCGGTATAGGCGGTCACGCGACGAATGCCGCCCATGATGATGAACGAGCACGCGACGACCAGGCACGCCGCGATCACGTAATACACGGTCGACTGCCGCGCGAGGTGTGCGCCCGTGACGGTATCGACGATTGTGCCGATCGCGGTGAAGACGTTGAAGGTCTGCGGCGGCACGTTGAATAGCGCGTAGACGATGAACACCAGCGACAGAAACGTGCCGACAATACGCCTGTCGCCGAGAATACGCCGCCCATAGAAGGGCAGCCCGCCGACGAACTCGTCGTGCTTCTTTTCCTTGAAGAGTTGTGCGAGGGTCGATTCCATGAAGGCCGTCGCCATGCCAAAGAACGCGGCGACCCACATCCAGAAAAGCGCGCCCGGCCCGCCGACGGAAATCGCGCCCGTAATGCCGACGATATTGCCCGGCCCTGCGCGCATCGCGAGCCCGAGCATGAAGGACGCGAGCGCGCTGACGCCCGTATTCGACGACTGCCGGCGCAGCATGATGCGCACGATCTTGCCGACGTTCATCGTCTGGATAAAGCGTGTGCGAATCGAGAAGTGAATGCCGACGCCGACCAGCAGCAGGATCGCGAACGGAAATTGCCCGAGCACAGGAATCTGCGCATAGGCCTTGAAGTTGGTGGGAAAGTCCCAGAGGAAATCCGAGATGGGGGCGATGAAGGCAAAGAATGCGTTCACGGATCGGAAAAGATTTTCCACTCGGCTATCCTCTCAGGCTTCGGCCTGTCTTGAGCAGGCGTTCGGAATTCATGGGGTGCGGGGACGGCGCGGCAATTTCTATTGCCTGTGCTGCCGTCGTGGGTCGCCATTATACGGATCTGTGGCACTCCTACGGACGTGTAGTCGGATAGCTATCAGTTGTGTTGCAACAGCGCGGCGATCCGATGACCGTTGCCGTTCAGATTGTTAAAGCAGTTGTCTCAACAACGTCAAAGGCGTTGCGCCAGGCATCCAGACATGGGACAGAACGAACCACGCGCCTACCCAGGACGCAGCGACAACGATCAGATCGCAATGCCCGCTGTTCCAGAGATTCAGTGAATGGCGCCCCACAATCCACGGCACGCCGAGCGGGTTTGGCCAGTCGGCCAGCAGATGCATCACGCCGCCGCATGCGAAGCCGAACGCGATCGCGGCGGCCGGATGATGCGTCATCGCTTGCCATGAGAAGAACAGTGCCGCGAGCCAGCCGATGCCCCAATGGGTCGCCGTGCGATGCGTGATCCAGAGACGCTTCTTGCGCGACCACCACGCTACTTCGAGCCAGTCCGGTGCGGTCGCGCCCGCGACGCCTGCAGCAAAAGCGAGCCACGCCCACATGTGAAACGGACCTTGCCATCCGTGACGTGAAGCCAATGCCGCCGCGATGACGCCCGCCGCCCAGCCTGTTGCGTGATGTGCCTTGCTTGATGCCATTGAAGTCGCGCGTCGATGAACGGCGCGTAAAACACGGGGCGGCCATCTTCGCAGAAGCCCATGCAAAAAAATAGCCCGCGACATGCGCGGGCTCTGGCTTCTGGGCGTGCTGTTACGAAGACTTACACATCAGGTCGTGCAGCGCGCGATAGCGAAGCGCATTTCTTCTTCGGGCGGATCATCGCCCGTGCCGCGCACGGCCTTCACGACCGTGCCGCCATTGGAGGGCGTCAGCGTAACGAAGTACGAACCGTTAGACGATGAGCCGATGGTCAGATCGGTCACGCCATTGTTCTTCGAGACATGCACGCGCGACAGACGGCTGTTGAGACAGCGCGCGATATCCGATGCGGGCCGTGCCGACGATGCATAGACAATCGGTTCGGCCGATGCGCTGGCATCGGGGCCACGCGATGAACCACACGCGGCGAGAATGGCAATGGGAGCGAGGAGGATGAGTCGTTTCATATTGTGTCGTCGGCGTCTGCGTGCTGCGGGAAACGTGGGCGCAAGCGAAGCGCAAGGCTTCGCGACGAAACCGCTTGCGCCGCAACGCGCATTCGTCGCGTGAACGTCGAATGAAATGTTAACGACTGCAAAAACGGCTCAGGCGAAGTATACCGACGCGGGCCGCGTACGGATGTGCAACGTGTGAGAAATTGATTCGAAACGCAACGTGGCGAGCCTCGGCTAGAAGCGATTCGTGTAGGCGAGGCCGATCGTGGTGCTGCGCGCGGTCCGGTTGTACGTGATGACCCAGTGCGTCAGTACCGAGCCTGTCAGTGCGCCGAGCGCGTCGGCTGCAAGGTCTTTGTAGGAGAAGCCGTCGGTGCTGCAGGTGCCGTCGAAGATTTCCTTCGCAAGTCCCGGTACTGTGCCGATCAGCGTCCCATAGACGACCGGATGTTCGGTGTCGCGCGTCAGATAGGCGCCCAGCGCGCCGAACGGCGCCGATACGGCAAAGTGCGTGAGCTTGTCGGTGCCTGTCCAGCTATCCGAGGTCTGCATCCGCCAGCCGCCACGCGAGCCGCTGCAGTCGAGTCCTGCGTGCGCAGCCGAACTGGCCGCCAGCATCAGGGCCAGCACGCCCGCCTGTTTGAATGTTGCCGTCATATGCTCTCCGATGTTTTTGTTGGATCGCGCACGTTCTGTCAGAAACATCCTGCGCGTGTAAGCATTTAACGACAGACAGTTTCAAATCATTAGTAAACCGAAAGAAAAGTGTCAACGAATGTGTCGTGACATGCTTGGCCAGGAGAGTGTTCGCACAACAGGTATAAAAAAACGCGCGCGTCAGACAGCACGCGCGCGTTTTTTTTCGAAGACGGAAGCAGCCGGTACGGATCGTCATCCGATCCGGCCACCTGGGTCGTCGTGGAACAGCTTAGAAGCGGTGACGCAGGCCGACAGCAACAGCCGTCTGGTTTTGCGTCGACGAGGGCGTCAGCGTGTTGATCGCTGCGACGTTTTCGCCGAAGTTGCCGAGGTTACCCGAAGCGTGCTGGTACACGCCTTCCAGGTAGACGTCGGTGCGCTTGCTCAGCGAGTAGTCGCCTTGCAGCGACACCGTGTGCCACTTCGGCGAGCCGTCGCCGTTCGATCCCGACACCTTGCCGTCCGTGAACGTGTACGCAGCAGCCAGCGCCAGAGCCGGCGTCAGCGCATAGCGACCGTTGATTTCGTAGTTGTCCAGGTGCAGGTTCGTGCCCGAAATGCCGTTGATGAACGTGCCGCCAACGTTCGCGCTCTGCAGGTTGTCCAGCTGCGAGTGCGTGTACAGCAGGCCGACAGTCGCGGGGCCGTACGTGTAGTTCGCGCCGACGCCATACGTGCGTTGCGTTTGCGCTGCGAGTTGCGCTGCGCCGCCTGCGCCCGACGAGATCGCGCCGTTCGTGTTGTTGCTGCCTGCGTTGTTCAGTTGCAGGTAAGCAGCCGCGACGTTCAACGGACCGTTCTTGTACGAAGCGCCTGCGCTCCATGCCCGGTTGTCCGCGAAGCCGTTCGCTTCGTTCGAGAAGCCATACAGGCCGCCGAATTGCAGGCCTGCGTAGTTCGCGCTCGTGTACTTGACCGCGTTCTTGATCGAGAACGAGTTGTCGAGGTTGTCGTTGTCGAACGGGTGGCCGGCCAGGTTGTTGCCGTAGCCCGAGCCCGCCGCCGACAGCGGCGCGAGGTAATCGACGACGGAATCATACTGACGGCCGAGCGTGACCGTGCCGAACTTGTCGCTTTGCAGACCGACGTAAGCCTGACGGTTGAACAGCGTGTTGTTTTCCTTGAGGCTGCCGTTGTTCAGGTTGAAGCCGTTCTCCAACGTGAAGATCGCGTGCAGGCCGTTACCGAGGTCTTCGCTGCCGCGCAGGCCGAAGTACGTGTCGGACACCGTGCCGCTGCCTTGCTGCCAGTTGCTGTGGCCAGCCTGGTTGTTGGTGTACACGAGGCCGGCGTCGAGCGTGCCGTACAGGGTCACGCTGCTTTGCGCGTTAGCCGATGCTGCGAATGCGCCGAGAATGCCTGCGACGAGAAGGGTTTTTTTCATGCTTTATGACTCCGAGACTTTGCGTGGAGATCGTATATACGGAACACGCACTGCAACACGTGCCGTCGATCCGGAGCGAAGTGTATTACTGATATTCATCCGCTTACTTTCGTCTGGCGCAACAATGCTTTCCAGAATCCGGAATAGACGGATTAATGCCGCTAAGTATTTTGGTTTTAAAGGTTTTTTTGAAATCGGCGTGAAGAGGGCAGGGTGTTGTCAATTGTCGCATTGTTGCAGTAGCGCGACGCTGACAGCCTAAAGTCAGCCGGGTTAACCCGTTGGAAACCGTTTCCGTGGGCTTTTGCAAGCCTCGATTGGTGCGATTTTTGGAAAGGTACTGTTCCAGTCCTTGGGGTCGTTTTCACCCGATAGTGCTTATAGAATTCGTCTCACCCCTTGACCAAGGGTTGTCTTTTTCATCTGTTTTTATGCGGCCTTCGGGCCGCTTTTTTTTGCCTTTTTTCAAATTCGAACGATTTTTTTGAATAACAGGCAATAGATTGTTTCGTTAATCGATGTGAAATCGGATTGAACTTTTTATTTGCTCGTTGAATCGCTCTTTCTGTTGTCCATTCGTTATAGGTGTGCGCCTGGCGGGTTTTGCCTCTGCGGGTCCTGGTAAAATGCTGGTTTTCGCGCCGCACGCTCCGCAGTTTTGCGGCGGCGCCCGACGAACCCGAACTACCCCTGCAATGACCGATACGCAACTCAGCGAACCCGACGCCGGCGACGCGTCCGAAGCTCTGCACGAAGACCGGCTGTGGCGCGACAACGGCTGGACCGCACGCGTCATCAAGAACGAAGACGACGACGGCTGGGCTGTCGAGATGATCAAGGACGGCGAGGCCGAGCCCGCGCTGGTCGGCCCGTGGACGATGGGCCGCGACAAGAAGAATCCGAAGCCGCTGGATGTCAACGCCTTCAATACGCTCGTGAAGACGGCTGCCGAAGTGTTGCGCCGCCATGAGCAGCAACTGCATGCGCAACTGCACAAGCGGATGACGGTGGAATCGGGCGACGACACCCTCGAGATCACGCTCGACATCATCCCCGACGAGGACGACCCCTACGCGCTGCTCAGCGCGTTCGATAGCTTCGGCGAGCAGCTCGCGCAGGTGAAGGTCGCGCCGAATTTCAAGCTCAGCAGGGCGAGCGCGGCGTCGTGGGTCGAGAACGAATTCCGTCGGCCGGGCTGACGCCCTTCACATTTTTATCTGGCTAGTGGTTCAGGCGGACGCCGGTTTGTCCAGTTCCGCCTTGATGCGCTCGGCCAGCGCACGCAGCTCGTCGAGATCGGCGCGTTCCGCTGCGTGGATCTTCAACGGAATGCCGTCGTGACGCGGAATCACGTGGAAGTGCACGTGCGGCACGGTCTGGCCCGACGCGGCACCGTTCAGTTGCGCGATCATCATGCCGGGCGGGTTGAGCGTGGCCTTTACGGCGAGCGCGACCTTGCGCGTCGTGCGGATCGCGGCGGCTGCCGCGTCTTCCGAGAGTTCGAACAGTTCGGCGGCGGGCTCTTTCGGCAGAACCAGCACGTGGCCTTCGGCCTGCGGCATGATGTCCATCAACGCGACGGTGTGCTCGTCTTCATAGATACGGATGGACGGCAGTTCGTCACGCAGGATGCGGGCAAACGGATTCTGCTGATCGTAGGGCATGAAAGGCTCCGGTGGTCAGGCGCATTGGCCTTCGTGAGAAGGCGGTGCATGAATGGTCCGGGGATTTTAGCCGACGTGCTTTCATGCGATGTGCCGTGCACGCGTTAGCGTCATTTGCATCGAACGGTGACGCGGTTCGAACTTCCTTTTGCGGCAAGCACTTGCGCGCGGTGTGCTCAGCTTGTCCACATCCTTATCAAGAAAATCTGTGGACAAATGCGCACGCGTTTGTCTGCTGCTGGCCCGATGTGCCCGTTACGGCGGTGCATGCAGCGCGATCAATTCCAGTTGGATCAAGCACTTACCGATGTCCTGCTCAGGATACTCACAGGCTTGTCACCAGAAACTGTGGACAACTGCGCGATCAATCCACCTGCACGAGAAGCATCAGTGCGTGACGCGAGGCTGATGCAGCGTGCGCAATCTGAATCGCATCAATGACTTGCGCGAGTCGTGCGCAGGTTACTCACAGGCTTGCCAACAAAAATTGTGGACAACAACACGGGTTGGAGCTGGGAAGAAACGCCCGGTGAACGGAAGAACGCGCGCCCTGATGCACGACACGCATTGTGAGCCGCATCAATGACTTGGCGTATCCATGCGCAGGATACTCACAGCCTTACCCACGAAAACTGTTGATAAGTTGTGAGCACAGAAGATGGACTCAGCTGCGCTTGCAGAAGATCGCCGTCACATGCGGCGCGACGTGATGAACGATGGCCGTGCTGCCCGCAGCCGTCACTGCCTTCTGCACCTTTTCATCGCTACCCCAAACCACCGCGCCATACGCCGACTTCGCGAGCGGCTCGCCGCTGCCGACGCGAAAGATCGGGTCGTCCTGCTCGTAGCCGACCACTGCGAACACGCTGAAGCCATATGCATCGAGATTCGCGCCTCGCACTGGCCGGAACGCGTTGATCGAATTGCTTTCGACGCGCATTGGCTTCGGATCGATCAGTTGCTGCGCGGCGAGGTCGGCGATGAACTTGTGCGCCGATTCGTCGCAGGCGAGCGCGGCATCGAGCGATGCGGCGCGCGCAGCGAATGGCAGCGCTGAGAGCAGGACGGCAACGAGGGCGGAGCGGACAAAAAACTGTTTCATGTTTTGGAAGGAGAACCGCGATGATCGGCGACAAACGGACGGCGATAGCGGCGGGAAGACTCGGTAACATCGGCGCAGCAGACGCGCACTCTACCTGCGTTCGGAAAAACGTGCTGTCAGGTCAACCACGACTAGGTCATTGAAAAGCAACAGAATTGTGTCCGACTAAGGCAAGAAATCGCGATCCCGTATATATTTCCGGGTTATGACTTCGCAATCGACCCCTCCCCGGAACGTTCCGCCGCCCAGAATGTGGGACGCCCGGCTTGCCCGGCGGCTCATCATGCCGCTCGTGGATACACCCGTTACGCCGAACCATCTGACGACCGTGCGCCTGCTGATCGGTCTCGCCGGCGGCCTGGCGCTGGCGCGCGGCGGTTTCGCGTGGACCAACATCGGCGCGCTCCTGATCGTGCTGTCCAACTTCGTCGACCATACCGATGGCGAGCTCGCGCGCGTCAGCGGCAAGACGAGCCGTATCGGTCATTTTTACGACCTCGCATGCGACGCGCTCGTGACGGTGCTGCTGTTCGGCGGCATGGGTTATGGCATGACGTCGGCGCAGGTCAACGGCCTGATCGGGCTGCATGTGTCGCCGTTCCTGCTCGGCACGATCGCGGGCATCGCGGTTGCGCTGATCTTCTTCCTGCGTATGCGCATCGAGGAGATGGCGGGCAAGGCGGGCACGAAGCAGGCGTCCGTCGGCGGCTTCGAAACCGAAGATGTGCTGTATCTGTTGCCTCTCGTCACGCTGACGGGCGGCGTTGCGCCGTTTCTCGTTGCAGCGTCGATTGGCGCGCCTTTATTTGCTGCGTATGTGGTGATCGACTATCGGCGCGTCGTGCGTCGCACTCGCCCGGCGCAAGATGACAGTCAAGCGTTGGTGAGTTGATGAGCGTACCCGCAGAAGAACACGTGATTACACCCAATTCGATGGAAACCGCTGCCGGCCTCGCGCCGGCTTCTGCCGTTTCTGGAGCGGCATCTGCTTCGAACGGCGCGCCCGATCCGGACCGCGCTGTCGCCAGCCGCGTGCGCACCTTCGACAACGCGCAACTGCGCAAGGACTACGACGACCAGAGCGCCTTCCTGTACATGGAAGACTTCCTCGCGCCCGAAGTGACGGCGCAACTGGTCGCGGCGGCGCGCGGGCTGCTGCCCGAAGTGAACCGCAACTATCTGCCGGGTCACAAGCAGGGCGGTAGCGTGAGCCGTCACACGATCGACCGGCTGGCGCCGTTCATCGCGCAGCTGTATCGCTCGAAAGAGCTGATCGGCTTTCTCGAGCATCTGACGGGTGACAAGCTGCTGCTCTCGCCTGCCGACGATCCTCACGCGTACGCGCTCTACTACTACACGAAGCCGGGCGATCACATCGGCTGGCATTACGACACGTCCTACTACGACGGCCGCCGCTACACGCTGCTGCTCGGCGTGATCGACGAATCGTCGTGCCGTCTCGACTACGAACTGCATACGAAGAATCCGGAGAAAACCGACGAGCCCGGTTCGGTACAGATCCCGCCGGGCGGCCTGGTGTTCTTCGACGGCGACAAGCTGCGCCATCGCATCACGCCGGCGCTCGAAAACGAAATGCGCGTCTCGCTGACGTTCGAATACGTGACCGATCCGAACATGCGCCCGTGGCGCCGCGTGATTTCGAACTTCAAGGACGCGATTGCGTACTTCGGTTTCCGTCAGGTGTTCAGCCAGTTCGCGCGCCGCAATGCCAAGGGAGAAGGCGTGTGACGCGTGCTGCCATGATCCTGCTGACGATCGGCGGCGGGCTGTTCGTCGCGCTGCTCGCATGGCAGGGCTTCGGTTCGGTCGTGTCGACGCTGATGGCGGCGGGCTGGGGACTTGCGATCGTCGCGGCGTTCCATCTGCTGCCGCTCGTGCTCGACGCGGCCGCGATCTCCGTGATGTTCGACCGCAAGCAGAAGGAAGTCACCGAGCGTGATGCGATTTTCGCGCGCTGGATCGGCGAATCGGTGAACAGCCTGTTACCGGCTGGTCAGATCGGCGGCCCCGTGATGATGGTTCGCCAGTTGTCGCAACGCGGCTTGCGCATGCGCGACGCCGCTGCCGCGATCACTGTGAGTACGACGTTGCAGGCGCTCGCGCAGATTGTCTTCGCGATGCTCGGTTTGCTGCTGTTCGGCGCGTCTGCTGCGCATGGCGCGATGCAGGACCTGCAGACGGCGGCGCTGATCGCCACGGGCGTGCTCGCGGCGATGATCGTCGGCTTTTATATGGCGCAGCGACGCGGCCTGTTCGGCAAGGCGCTGCGCGTGGTGTCGAAAGTATTCGGCAAGCGCGACTGGTCGGCATTGACGACGCGCGCCGATGCCGTCGACGTTGCCGTGCGCGAACTGTACGACCAGCGCGGCAAGGTGGCGGCGAGCTTTGCACTGAGTCTTGCGGGCTGGGTCGTCGGCACGGTGGAAGTGTGGCTCGCGTTGCACTTCCTTGGTCATCCCGTCAGCTGGGTCGATGCGCTGCTGCTCGAAAGCATCGGCCAGGCGATCCGCGGTGCGGCTTTCGCGATTCCCGGCTCGCTCGGCGTACAGGAGGGCGGGTATCTGCTGCTTGCGCCGCTGGTCGGTTTGCCGCCTGAAGCGGCGCTGGCGTTGTCGCTGGTGAAGCGTGCGCGCGAGTTGCTGCTCGGTCTGCCGGGTCTGCTTTATCTGCATTTCAGCGAACGTAGCTGGCAGCGTCGTCAGGCAACACGCCTGCCCGCTGTCGATTGATTTTTTTAGAAAGGACCGCGAATGCGCGCCATCATTCTTGCTGCAGGTCTTGGCCTGCGTCTCCAGCAACCTGTTGGAGAACAGTTTCCCAAATGCCTGCTGAGTTTCGACGGCGTGACCTTGCTCGAGCGTCATCTGCAGATGCTCGACGCTGCGGGTGTCACGGAGGTCGTGCTGGCGCTCGGCTTTCAGCCGGAACTGGTCGAAGCCGAATTGCAGCGAATCGAGTGGCCGCACAAGGTTGAAATCAGGCTGAATCCGCGTTTCGATCTGGGCAGTGTGTTGACGGTGCATACCGTTGCTGATGCGCTGACGCGCGGTGGCGATGTGCTGCTGATGGATGCGGATGTGCTGTATGACGAGCGCATTTTGAGCGCGCTGGTCGCGGGCGAGCATGCCAATCGTCTGTTGATCGACCGCGATTTCGAAGCGGGCGACGAGCCTGTGAAGCTGTGTCTCAAGGATGGTGTGCCGGTTGAATTGCGCAAGCAACTGGCTGTTGGGCTGGAGTACGACACGATTGGTGAGTCGGTTGGATTCTTCCGTTTGCGTGAAGAGACGGCAAAGCGCTTTGCGGGGATCGTTGCGGGTTATGTCGATAGCGGGCGCGCGAATATGCCTCATGAAGAGGCTGTGCGGGATCTGCTGCTCGAGCGGAGCTTTTCGTTCGATACCGCCGATGTCACGGGCGCGCCGTGGATTGAGATCGATTTTCCGAATGATGTGAAGCGCGCGGCGGCTGAGATTTTGCCGTTGTTGCAGCCGATGGTTGGGGCTGCGCGGTAAGTTTTTTTTGCTGGCATCCGCGTGATGTTAGTGGTTTATTAGCGTTGCCCCTGTGCGGGGCGGCACCTACTTTTCTTTGCCGCGGCAAAGAAAAGTAGGCAAAAGAAAGCCGCTGAACACCGCCAGTTCTTGACGTTTGCCCACGGGCCCGCAACGGCCCCGTCCTGTCCGCGGCAACGCTCTTCTCGATGCCCGCTGCCAACGCTTCGAATCAGTGCCTCATCCGCTTCACAATCACGCGTCGTCACACGCGCAATCAAATTGCCCAAGTTCTATCGTGGCAAACTATGTGTAGGCTGTCGCGACGTATGTGCTTCACTCCGGACTGAATAGCAGGGTCGGTGTCGTAAGAGCGATGATGCGTGAAGCACTACGACCTACACACAGTTTGCCACTTGGGCGACCGCAACCAATCGCTGCCGTTTGCCGCGCTACGAGTGATTGAAGTGGGTGAGGCGCTTGGTCGAAGCGTCGGCAGCGAGCATTGAATGGCAGAACGCCGTGTAAAGCGGAAGAACTGTTGGGGGCCCTCAGGCGGTGGTCAAGAACGGGCGGTGTTAGCCCGCTTTCTTTGCTTACTTTCTTTGCGGCGGCAAAGAAAGTAAGTGCCGCCCCGCACAGGGGCAACGCATGCGCTGTGTAGGCGCCACGCGGATGCCAGCGAAAACAAAAGCAGACCAACCCCAGCATCACAAGACAAACCAGAGCCCAAAAACCTGATATGCCCTTGGCAATAGGCACTTTCATAGTGCCCCTAATCGTCGCATGCGCGATGTTCATGGAAAACGTCGATGCGACGGTCCTCGTCACGTCTCTACCCGTTCTGGCCAGGGATCTTGGCCACGATCCCATCACGCTGAAGCTCGCCATCACTGCCTACGTGATCGGTCTGGGCGTCTTCATCCCCGTCTGCGGCTGGGTAGCCGACCGCTACGGCCCACGCTCCGTATTCCGCACGGCCATCGGCATCTTCATGGCGGGCTCGCTAATGGCCGCGGTATCGACGAATCTGCCCTTCTTCGTCGCCGCGCGTTTCGTGCAGGGCATCGGCGGCGCAATGATGGTGCCCGTCGGACGCATCATTATTTTCCGGTCGGTGCCGAAGTCGGACTTCATTCGCGCCGTCAACTATCTGACCGTGCCCGCGCTGCTCGGCCCCGTGGTCGGGCCGCCACTCGGCGGCTTCATTACGACGTATCTGCACTGGCGTCTGATCTTCATCGTCAACATTCCAATCGGTCTGTTCGGCATCTGGCTCACCAACCGGCACATCGCGAACTCGCGCGAGGCGCATCCAGGGCCACTCGACTGGACAGGCTTCGCGTTGTCGGCAAGCGGCGCATCGCTGTTCATGCTCGGCTTGTCGCTGGTTGGCGGGGAACTCGTGTCGAACCGCATATCGACGACGATGTGTGTGCTCGGTGCCGTGCTATTGCTGATCTACTGGCGCTACGCAAGCCGTGTCGAACGGCCGGTGCTCGATCTGAAGCTGCTGCGCATTCCCAGCTTTCACGCCAGCGTGGCAGGCGGTTCGCTGTTTCGCATTGGCCTTGGCGCGGTGCCTTTTCTGTTGCCGCTCGCGCTGCAGGAAGGACTCGGCATGACACCGTTCGCTGCGGGCACGATCACCTGCGCGTCGGCATTCGGCTCGATTTTCATGAAGACGATTGCGTCGTCGGTACTCGCGCGTTTCGGCTTTCGACGCGTGCTGATGTTCAACGCGATGCTTGCCGGATGCGCGATTGCGAGTTATGGACTCTTCGGTCCCGAAACGCCGCGAGCGCTGATCTGGTTCGTCGTGCTGTTCGGCGGTGTGTTTCCGTCGTTGCAGTTCACTTCGCTCAATTCGCTTGCGTATGCGGATATTCCTAGTGCCGACGTCGGGCGCGCGACGAGCGTCGCGAGCGTGGTTCAACAGATGTCGCTCGGTCTTGGCGTGACGATCGCGGGTATCGTGCTGCAGCTTTCACACAAGCTGCAAGGACATTCGACGATCGTCTGGACCGACTTCTGGCCTGCGTTCCTCGCAGTCGGTCTGTTCTCGATCGCGTCGATTCCCGTGACTGCGAAGCTGCCGCACAACAGTGGCGAAGAGCTTGCGCGTGGTGGAAGAGGGCAGGCGTGACGTATGTCGCGCGATCACATCGGATGGTCGAACTGCACGCAGAATTGCGGTGACTGCTTTTGCTCATCGATCCTGGCTTGAAAGTAAAAGTTAAGCACACGTCATTCCCGAATTCGATCGCATTGCGTTTGCATTGCACCAAATGATTCGAATGAATGCGGCCTTATGCTATGGGCATAAGGCCGCATTCGCAAATGCGTGCATTGCATGTTATAAGCCCAAGACAGTCTTTTGATTTCGTCGTCGAATAAACGTCTTTGGAGACATGCATTGAAAGCAATCGATAAAGCGAAATTCTCAGCAACGACATTGGCCATCGCAGGTCTTCTGGCCACGTCCGCGGGCTTTCTCGAGTCCGCACCCGCCTACGCGAAAGCACCCCCTCCGCAGCAACCCGTATTGACGGCATCGGCCGTGGCCGTCGCGGACAAATACAGCGCCGATGCTGCGGAGCAGATCTTCAAGGAAGGCGGCAATGCCGTCGATGCCGCAGTCGCTATCGCGTTCACGCTGGCCGTCACGTATCCCGAAGCGGGCAATATTGGCGGTGGCGGTTTCATGACGCTTTATGTGAATGGCAAGCCCTATTTCATCGACTATCGCGAACGCGCGCCACTGGCTGCGACACGCAATATGTTTCTCGACGATCAGGGCAACGTGATCAAGGGTAAAAGCCTGTTCGGCTATTACGCCGCAGGCGTGCCCGGCACGGTTGCCGGCATGTGGGAGGCGCAGCACCGCTTCGGCAAGCTGAAATGGAAACAGGTTCTCGCGCCGGCTATCAAGTACGCGCGTGACGGCTTCGAAGTCGACGAGCAGCTTGCCAAACGCCGCGAAGATGCCGAAAAGGACTTCAATGGTAAAACGAATTTCGACACCTATTTCGGCAATCTGAAAGCGGGCGTCAACTTCAAACAGCCGGATCTTGCGGCGGTACTCACGCGCATTGCGAATCAGGGCGCACGCGAGTTCTACAACGGCAAGACGGCTGATCTGATTGCTGCATCGATGAAGGGGCACGGCCTTATCACGAAGCGCGATCTGCAGGAATACAAGGCTGTGTGGCGTCAGCCCATTCAGGCGGACTGGAACGGCTATCACGTGATTACGGCGCCGCCCCCGAGCTCGGGCGGCATTGGCCTCGTGCAATTGCTGAAGATGAAGGCGGACCTGAAGACCGACTTTACCAATGTCGATCTGAATTCGCCGCAGTACATTCACCTCATTTCGGAAATCGAGAAGCGCGTATTCGCAGACCGCGCGCAATACCTCGGCGATCCGGACTTCTATAAAGTACCCGTCGCGCAACTGACGGACGATGCCTACATCGCGAAACGTGCAGCCGAAGTGAATCCGAACACACCGTCGGACACGAAGAGCGTGCAGCCGGGCCTCGGTACGTCGATGCCGGAGAAAGCAGAAACCACACACTTCTCTGTGGTCGACAAATGGGGTAACGCTGTTTCGAACACGTACACGATCAACGGCTATTTCGGTTCCGGCGTCATCGCGGAAGGCACGGGTATCGTGCTGAACGACGAGATGGATGACTTCGCTTCGAAGCCCGGTGTGCCGAACATGTTCGGCGTAGTGGGCAGCGATGCAAACTCGATCGAACCGAAGAAGCGTCCGCTGTCGTCGATGACACCGACCATTCTGACCAGGGACGGCAGGGTGTCGCTGGTGATCGGCACGCCAGGCGGATCGCGGATTTTCACGTCGATCTTCCAGGTGGTGAACAACGTGTACGACTTCAACATGCCGTTGAAGGATGCCGTCGGCGCGATGCGTTTCCACCATCAGCTGTTGCCGCCGAATACGATCTTCTGGGAGCCGTATGCACCCATCACCGGCGAGCTTGCAAAACAGGTTGAAGCGAAGGGCTATAACCTGAAGGCGCAAGACTTCAACGGCGACATTCAGGCGATCAAGATCAACGGTGAAACGCCTCAGGCCGTATCCGATCCGCGCGGCCGGGGCGTGTCGCGTGTGATACCGTAATCGCGCGGCGATCCGCGCGAACTCTGGTTGGTTCGTTTTGCAGCGGGCATCGCCGGTTGGCGGTGTCCGCTGTTTTCACTTTCAGAGGTGGGGAGCAAGCGATGAATCATCCGCAATCACAGGGTAGTGCAAAAGAGCCGCGATTCGAACGGTTGAGCGCCGTTACGCTTGCGACGCACGACATGGAACGCGCCGTCGCGTTTTACCTCGCGCTCGGCTTTCCGCTTTCATATGGCGGTCCGTCCGAAGCATTCACGTCGTTTGAATTTGGCGGCACGTATCTGAACCTGATTCTCGACATGCGAGGCCCCGTGTTGTGGTGGGGACGCGTAATCGTTCACGTGTCCGACGTGGACGCCGTGTATCGCAAGGCAGTGGCAGCAGGGTACACACCGGAGGCCGAGCCCGCCGATGCATCATGGGGCGAGCGCTATTTCCATATCTGCGACCCGGACGGTCACGAGATCAGCATCGCAAGGCGGCTTTGAAAAACCTGCGTGCATTGCGAAAGAGTAATATGACTGACACCGACAAAACCCACAATCACAAGAGCCCATGCGCAGCGTATACCCTTTCCGCGCAACGGAAAAAACAGGAGCCACTGTGATGAAGGAATCCGAGCAGGAACTTGACGCCGCGTCGCTCGCCGAACGGCAGCGCCGCTTCGAAGAAGACCTCGTCGACGCTTACGACGAGGAACTCGAAATGGAGGTCGACGACCGCATTCTCGACGGCTCGGAGGGCTTTTCGCCCGAAGCACGCGAACTGCGCAAGCAGTATTTCCGCGAGCTGTTCCGTCTGCAAGGCGAACTCGTCAAGCTGCAGGACTGGATCGTCAAGACGGGGCATCGCCTCGTCGTGATCTTCGAAGGCCGTGATGCGGCCGGCAAGGGTGGCGCGATCAAGCGCATCACCCAACGCCTGAATCCGCGCGTATGCCGCGTTGCGGCGCTGCCTGCGCCGAATAACCGCGAACGCACGCAATGGTACTTCCAGCGCTATGTCAGCCATCTGCCCGCAGGCGGCGAAATGGTGCTGTTCGATCGCAGCTGGTACAACCGCGCGGGCGTCGAACGCGTGATGGGTTTCTGTACCGACGACGAGTACGACGAGTTCTTCCGCTCGGTGCCCGAGTTTGAAAAGATGCTTGTTCGCAGCGGTGTTCAGATTCTCAAGTACTGGTTCTCGATCACCGATGAAGAGCAGGAGATTCGCTTTCAGGCTCGCATCAACGATCCGCTGAAGCAGTGGAAGCTGAGCCCGATGGATCTTGAAAGCCGCCGGCGCTGGGAGTTGTATACGCAAGCGAAGGAAGTGATGCTGCAGCGCTCCCATATTCCTGAAGCGCCGTGGTGGGTTGTGCAGGCTGTTGACAAGAAACGTGCGCGGTTGAACTGCATTCAGCATTTGCTGAGTCAGGTGCCATATCATGAGATCGAGCATCCGGCGATTGTGTTGCCCGAGCGTGTCTTTCATGAGGACTATATTCGGCATCCTGTGCCGGATTCTATGATTGTGCCTGACGTTTTTTGATGTTTTGGTTTTTGGGGGGTTTCGCTGGCATCCGCGTTTTGTTACTGGTGCTTCAGGCGTTGCCCCTGTGCGGGGCGGCACTTACTTTCTTTGCCGCCGCAAAGAAAGTAAGCAAAGAAAGCGGGCTAACACCGCCCGTGCTTGAC
>NZ_JAAGPI010000038.1 GCF_017104715.1 Burkholderia sp. Ac-20365 | reverse complement strand
CCGATGATAGTGCGGATTGCCCGTGTGAAAGTAGGTAATCGTCAGGCTCCTTACCCAGACAAGACCCCGCCCTCAAAAGCGGGGTCTTGGCGTTTCTACGGCCGGAAATTAACGGCCGTGCCTCGAATGCAAAAGGTGGCTTTTCGAGCCACCTTCGATGCTTACTCAGCCGCAGCCTTCACACACCTGAACCCTGCATAAACATGCTGATACCGCGGCTGAAACCAGTTGCGGAAAGTCGGACGCAGCATGCATTGTGCGGTACGAGCCGAGCCGCCCTTCAGCACGTAATGCTGACCGTCGTAGAAATTGGCCGAGTAGCCGAGATAGAACGGAAACGCTTCAAAGCCCGGTAGTGGTTCGAATAGCGACGACGTCCACTCCCATCCATTCCCGTACATCCCCTCGGCACCGAATGCGCTGACATTGTCCGGCGCCGCATCGACTGCTTGCGGATCCCAGCTGCGAAAATCGTAATTGCCTGACGGCGCGTGCGGCACGCCCTGCGCAGCGCGTTGCCATTGCGCCTCCGTGGGTAACGCCTTGCCCGACCAGTGCGCGTAAGCAGCCGCTTCAGCATGACTCACATAGGCAGGCCAATCGGGTGGCAGCGGGATATCGTCGAACATCGTACGCAAGGTCCATTCGCCGGCTATATCCTGCGACCACGTCACGGGATGCGCAATGCCCTCCGCTTCCTTCCATGCCCAATCCTTATCGGTCCAGTACGCGCGATTTTGATACCCGCCCGCGTCAATAAACTCACGGAACTGTGCATTGGTGACCATATAGCGATCGATATCGAACGCTTCGACCTGCATGCGCTGTTCGCCGAATTCATTGTCCCAGCCAAAGCGCCCATCTTCTTTCTTCATGCCGAGCGTGACTTCACCGGCACTCACACGCACCATCGGCGAACCACGGACATTTCGTGGCGCCTGAGCAGCAGAACGAACACCCGCGGGCGCCGCCTTCATCTCCAAAGGCAACTGATGCAGCATGTACGCGAGCGTTTCAGCGTGCATCAGCCGATGCTCGATGGCCACATGCATCAGTTGCTCAGGCGAACCTGTTGCCATGCCGCCGCTGCCGAACTCGTACGCGGTAAGACGCGCATCAATCTGCTCGCGCGCTTTCTTCGCGTAGTCACGCACGACATCAATAGAAGGCCAATCGGAAGGTTGATCCGTCGGAAAACCGCCATCGACGGGATCGATGCCGAACGCAAACAGCGTGTCGAGTTCGGGCGCGAACGCCGGCAGCGGACACAGGCGCTCATCGAAGAGATTGCGATCGAAAGCTTCGAGATGGCCGATGTAGAACACGATCCGGTGGCGCTCACGGATCGGGCGTTCATAGAGAAATTCGGGTTTGACGACCGCGAACAGCGCGTCGGTGACGCGGCGCGCATCGGCGAGACGTTGGGCCAGCGGGTGTTGCGGAGCAGGGTCGCGATTCATTCGCTGGGTCTCCTCGTGGGAACAGCAAGCATCTTTGCACATGACGAGTGCAGGGTGTCGAGGAACCCGCTCTCGTCGAGAAGGATAGTCTTGAACTGTACCGCAGCCGCAGAAGACGTGCCAGGCGGATGCGCGCGGGTGTCGTGCGTGACGAAGCCGCGCGCTGGAGCTTGATGGATCAGGCGTTCGTCGATGCGCCGACCTGACGCAAGCCTTCAGGGTCGATGATATGAATGAAGCGGCCTTGCGCGTCGATCAGTCCGCGTTTTTGAAATCTTGACAGGGTGCGGCTCACGGTTTCGAGCGTCATGCCGAGATAGCTGCCCATGTCTTCGCGCGTCATCCGCAGATTGAATTCCGCCGATGAATAACCGCGCTGCGCGTTGCGCTCGGAGATGTCGATCAGGAATGCCGCCACGCGCTCGTCAGCGCTCAGCGAGCCGAGCACCATCATTTGCGCGGCCTCACGCACGATTTGCTCGCCCATCAGCTTGTGCAGCCGTTCCTGCATCGAGCCGATTTCGCGGCACAGATGCTTGAGCGCCGAGTAAGGGATGATGCACACCGAGCTGTCTTCCAGCGCGACCGCGCTGCACGCGTGTTTGTCGCTGCTGATGCCGTCGAGCCCGAGCGCCTCGCCCGCGATCCGCAAACCCGTGACCTGTTCGCGTCCGTCGCGGTGAGCCATGACCGTCTTCATCGATCCCGAGCGCACGGCGTACAGATTGTCGAATGCGTCACCCGCACGGTACAACGCCTCGCCGCGACGCACTGCACGTGCCGTGCAGATCAACGCCTCGAGCTGCGGCATGTCATTGGCGGCCACGCCCTGCGGCATGCACAGATGGCGCATCGAGCACGACGAACAGCGCGCGGAACTGCGCGCGGCGCGTTGCGTGGAGGAGGCCGGACTGCGGCGAGCGCGGGCGGGGGTAACTGCGGCGGTAACAGCGATGGGATTGAGCATGGGACCAACCGGCGTAAAAAGGGTGACAACCGATTGTCCCACTCGATGCGCGCGCAACCAGGCGACAAAGTGACGCGTCGCCGCATCGATTCCCTTTGCGCGGCGTCACGATTGCCACCGGAACTCGCGTGCGGCTCAGGCCTTCGCTTGCTCCTCCGCTTCGTCGCCGCCCGCAGCGGACGGAATCAGCAGCACGGGTAGCGTCGACTGGCGCACGCAACGCTCGGCCACGCTGCCCAGAATCAGTCGTTGCATGCCCCGCCGGCCGTGCGTGCCCATCACGATCAGGTCGGCATTGAAATCGGCTGCGGCGCGCAGCACGAGGGTCGGCACGTCGTCGAACGATGTCGCTTCACCGACCGCGATATCGCCTGATACGCCGCTTGCGCCCATCGCTGCCGATAGCTCCGCCGTCAGTTCCTTGCCCTGCTCGACCAGCCGGTTGCGCAGGATGGAGGGATCGTAGCCGGGCGCGTCGAAATACATCGGGGTGTTCTCGACGGCGTAGAACGCGCGCAGCGTCGCGCCGAGCTTGCTGGCCAGATTCAGGGCGCCGTCGAATGCGCGACGCGACGTATTGCTGCCGTCGACTGCAACGAGGATGCGTGTGTACATGATGCCTCCGTGTATTGAAGCGATGTGAATGTGTCCCGATTGCGCTTTCAGCTTAAATGATTGCCGAAAAAGCCGTCATTTCGACGGCGTAAATGCAGATGTCAATCAATGGTTTGTCAAATTTTGCTGTCGGGCGCGAGCTCGTTCATACTGGCGGCATGCGCGCAAAACGTGCGTTCGCGGCTTGAACTTGCCGCTGTTTCGCCCGGTGCCCGGCGTTATTTGCCTTACAATTCAAATCTACTCTGACAAGCCGCTTCCCTCGACGATGAACGAGCGCAAATCGACCGGTCTGCCGGACAAGATCTACGGCGACATCCTCAATCGCATTCTCGAAGGCGAGTACAAGGAAGGCGAACGTCTGCCGACCGAGCATGCGCTCGCGGAGCGTTTCGAGACGTCGCGGCCGACGGTGCGCGAGGCGCTGGCGAGACTGCGCGCGGATGGCATCATCGTCACGCGGCACGGCTCGGGTACCACGGTCGCGCGTCGTCCGGATCCGGACGTGCGCCGCTTCGCGCCGCTGGAGACGCTTTCGGACATCCGGCGTTGCTACGACTTTCGCATCGTCACGGAATCGGGCGCCGCCGAGCTCGCCGCGCAAATGGCCGAAGCCGACGACATCGCCGCGATCCAGCACGCGTGGGACGAGCTGGAGCGCGTGATCGAAACGCAGGGCATCGGCGCGAAGGACGATTTCGCGTTTCACCTGGCCGTTGCGCGGGCGTCGAAGAACCAGTTCTTCATCACGATGATGTCGTTTATCGAAGAGCAGATCGTGTTCAGCATGAATCTGTCGCGCAACCTGTCGCTGGTGAAGACGCTCGAGCGTCAGCGGCTCGTGCAGGCCGAGCATCTGGCCGTGCTCGAAGCGATCCGCAGCAAAGACGCCGCCGCCGCGGGCCTTGCGATGCGCCAGCATCTCGAGCGTGCGCGCGACCGGATGTTCGGCTCCTGACCTCTTTTGCCTCGCCGGGCCGTCCTGTTTCGTTCGCGGCCCTTCCTTCTCCCTCTGATCTGAAAATGCGGCGCGCGCTGCGCCGCATCGCAACGAAGTGAATCCTTCCCGTCCTCTCGCTTTTCGCGACGCGCTGCTGGCCATGCTCGGTATTGGTCTGGTCAACATGCTGGTCGCGCTCGATCAGACGGTGGTCAGCACGGCTTTGCCGTCGATCGTCGTCGAACTTCACGGTTTTGAGTATTACGCGTGGATCGCGAGCGCCTATCTGCTCGCGTCCGTGGTCACGGTGCCCGTGTTCGGGCGGCTCGGCGACTATTTCGGCCGCAAGTATTTCGTGATTACGGCTGTGATCGTTTTTACCGTGGCGTCGGTGCTGTGCGGACTCGCGTCGAGCATGCCGTTTCTGGTGTTCGCGCGCGGGCTGCAGGGCGTAGGCGGCGGGATGATGGTCGGCACGGCATTCGCGTCGATCCCCGATCTCTTTCCTGATCCGCGCACGCGCGTGCGCTGGCAGGTCGTGCTGGCGGCGGCGTACGGTATCGGCACGGCTGCGGGCCCTTCGCTCGGCGGCTGGCTTAGTCAGCATTTCGGCTGGCGTTCGACCTTCCTCGTGAATCTGCCCGTCGGTGCGCTCGCGCTGTATTTTATCTGGGCGCACCTGCCGTACTACCGGCGCGAGCGGACGGGCGACGTTCGCATCGACTGGGCGGGCGCGGTGCTGGTTGCGCTGGTGCTGGGTGGCTTGCAGACCTTTATCGAAGCAGTGCCGAAAGACGGTCTGAGCACGGCCAACCTGATCCTCGCCGTGCTGGTCGTGGTGGGCGCGGCAGCGCTGCTCGTCTGCGAACGCCGCGCGACCCATCCGATCGTGCCGCTCGATCTCTTCAAGGACCCGCAACTCGTGACGCTATTCACGCTGTCGGTGTTGTCGGGTTTCGTGATGTTCTCGCTGATCTTCTTCGCGCCGCTGTTGCTGCAGGGCGGCTTCGGGCTGTCGCCGCAACAGGCCGGCCTGCTCGCGACGCCGATTGCCGCGTGCATCGCGCTCGGCAGCGTGATCAATACGCGCATTGTGATTCACATGAAGCGGCCGACGGCGATCCTGACGATCGGCTTCAGCCTGCTGGTGGCCGCGTCCGTGGGCATCGCGCTAGCCATGCCAACGACGCCCCATCTGTATCTCGAACTGTCGATGGGTGCCGTCGGCATCGGTCTCGGCTTCATCCTCAACAATCTGAACGTGTTCGGCCAGGAAATAGCCGGACGCGAACGCCTCGGCATCACGACGGCGCTGCTGCAATCGACGCGCATGGTGGGCGGCATGCTCGGCACCAGCATCGTCGCGACGATCGTCAACCGGCGCTATGCGTCGGGCGTGGAAGATTCGTTGCGCGTGCTCGGGGAAAGCGTCGCGTCGACATGGCGGCCCAAACTCGCCGACCCGCGCATTCTCGTCGACGAAAACCTGCGCGACTCGCTGCTCATCGAACTGAAGCGCGCCGGCCTGGAAGGCCCGGCGCTGTTCGACGCGGCCCGTCACATGCTGGTGCAGTCGATTCACATCGGCGTCGTGCTGACGGGCTGCGCCGCGCTGGCGGCGGCGCTGCTCGTGCGCCGGATCTCCCACATCACCTTCCGGCGCAGCTAGGCGCTTTCTGCGGCACGCTTCGATCAGGCCGCCACCGGCATCGGCTTGCAGACAGCCGCGCGGATCGCGTCGACGGTGATGTCGAGCGCGATCGTGCGTTCGACGCCGATCTTCACCGGCGGCCCGAGTCGCGTCACCTCGATACCGGTGCGTTTCAGCATCCGTTCGATCGCCACCGTGGTCACCGTCACGTAGCGTGTAATGCCCATCCGGTCCGCGAATGTGACCAGTTCGTGGATCGCGTGCATCGTCAGATCTGCAAAGCCAAACGTTTGCTCTCGATCCGTTTCGATAGCAAAGCGGCTCAATTCCCAAATATGCCGTCCGAGTGGTGCGGCTTGACCGTCGAGCAATTGCGGGAACGTGTCCTTGAGCATGTTCGGGCCTTCCGTCGGCATGAGCCGCCAGCAGCCGCGCACATGCCGGTCGGCGTCCTGAATGAGCATGTAGTACGGTCCGAGCGCGTCATAGCCGTCGATCTCCATGCCGGCGATGGTCGGAACATCCCATCCCATCCGGTCACGAAAAACCCGAGCGCGCAGCCGATACATCTCGTTGATGTGGTTGTTGTCGAACTCTTGCCGTGTGCCAATCCGAATCGCCGTATGCATGGTGTGCTCCTTACGTGGTCGCGGTACGCAGGAAACCGTATGCATTTCGGATAAAAAAAACACCTACTCACCTGGATAGGTGCTCTGTCCGTCTGAAGATTACAAAATTGAGATGAGGGCCACTCACCAGGGAAAAAACATCATGGAACTTCAAAATCATTGGCAAGCGGGTGTTCACGCAAACGTTCAACCGACCGTTCAGAACCGCGGCACGGACCCTTCGTCCGGCGTCGACCGCGTACTGATCATCGCGTACCGCAAGAAAAAGAAAGAGAGCCAGCGTCAGTTCTGGGCGCGTTTCGGCGTGACGCAGTCGCGTGGCAGCCGATTTGAGTCGGGTGCAGAGATTCCGGCACCTGTCTCGATCCTGCTGGGCCTGTATTTCACGAAGACGGTCACGGACGGCGATCTGGGCAGGGCAGAGAAGGTGCTGCACAACCCGGAAGCGCGTGAACTCATCAACCTGGATCAATAAGGCCGAGCTGCGTTGCAATCACGGCCGCTGCGCGCCGTGAGTTCACGCCGAATTTCGTGCGAATGTTCTTAAGGTGGAAGTTCACCACGGCTTCCGAGCAATTAAGAATGTGCGAAATTTCCCACGTGGACTTACCGCGCGCAGTCCATTTCAGGCACTCCTGCTCTCGCGGTGTGAGCTTCGGCACCAACGCCTGCGTGTGAGCATTCAGGTGCGGCTGGCTCGTGTCGATGACAAGGTCGCGCAACAGCACCAGGTTGGGCAGCACGACATCGAGATGACGCCAGAAGTCGTCGCTCGGGTTATGGTCGTTGACGAAGCAGATCAGACCCGATTCCTGTCTCGGCCCGTGGATGGGCAGACTGACGCCTGCGCGCAAGCCATGCGCGCGGGCTTCCTCATACATGGTCTGCGCCGGATAGGACGTGAACAGATCCGGCGACCATATCAGCGGTGACGACTTCGTCATGCAATGCGCGACGGTCGGATCGATGTGCGCGAACCCCTGCGCGTTGTAGAACTGCCGCCATGATGGCGAGTACGTGCTGCGGATAAACGCGTCTTCCAGCCGCATGCCCGGCCGCGGAAGAATGCCCACCAGCACGCGGTCAAAGCCCCAGCCGTCTGCCAGTCGGGCGACTTCGCGGAACCAGCTGACATCGTTCTCCGCTTCCAGCAACGGGGACATCTGTTCAATGAAATGTTGCGCCAAGGTGCTATCTCTCAGAGTTTGCAGCGGAGCGGGCTTTGGCCATGCCGATGCTGCGGTGACTCATGGTCTTGTTTCGCATCAATCTATCACTATTATTCGCCCGTTAATACGAAATGGCGATAAAGAATTTTGGGCGTGTTTCATTTTCGGCTCAAAATCGCGGTGCACCGCCATTGTCGATTAATTGCGCTTCCGCAATTCTCCATCAAATGCCGCAAACTCGCTCCTGGATTGGCTTGCAGGCGAGCTAATAAGCCGGATGGCGATAGGGTTTTGCACGGTTTTGAATCGGTATTAAATACGGTGTGATCTCGAAAATCGGAATAGATTACGAAACGTTTGATTCAAACCTGTCGGCTTTTTTACGCGTTGTCATACCAGAATTATTAAAGGTCAAAACTGCGGCGCAACACGCAGGGTCTTATTTCGTATGAAGAAAGCCGTGTTCATGCGGATTGGGTCGATGATTCTGCCTGTCATAGTTGTTTGACAACTTGGTTGGGCAATGCTAACTTGCCTAGTGATCGTCTTTGCCGCGAGACACCCAGTGAACGTATCCCCGATCGTCGAGAGCGAGTTTTCTGCCAGCGTGATGGCGGTGCCGCCGCTTGCGCGCCGTGCCGACCTGACGCTAGATCCCGCCGAAAACCAGAAGCTGATTGGTCATATCGAGGCGGGCGGGGTGCGTACGCTCCTATATGGTGGCAACGCGAACCTTTATCACGTGGCTGTCAGCGAATACCGCGAGTTGCTGGACATGCTCGCGGCGCTCGCCGGGCCCGCCACGCGCGTGATTCCCGCCATCGGTCCGGATTATGGAAAGATGCTCGATCAGGCGCGTGTGCTAGCGCAGACACCCTATCGGACGGCGATGGTCTTGCCGCTGGCAGGCTTTACCACGCCCGAAGGCGTCGAAGCCGGACTCACGCGCATCGCCGACGCCGCTGGCATCCCGCTCACGCTGTACGTCAAAAGCGAGAACTATGTGGACGTCGACACGCTCGCGCGGCTTGTCGATCGCGGCACACTGGTTGCTGTGAAGTACGCGATCGTGCGTGACGATCCTTCGCGCGACGACTATCTGCGCCGGCTTCTCCAGAGCGTGAGCCCGGCACAGGTGATTTCGGGAATGGGCGAGCGGCCCGCGCTCGTACATGTGCGGCAGTTCGGTCTGGCCGCGTGGACGACGGGCTCGGGATGTATCGCGCCGCGTGCGGTGATGGCGTTGTTGCGCCGGATCAAGGCGGATGACGAAGAAACGGCGCAGCGTCTGTACGACGTGTTCATGCCGCTCGAAACCCTGCGCGACGACATCTCGCTGATCCGCGTGCTGCATGACGCGGTCACGTTGTCGAAGCTCGCGAACATGGGGCCGATCCTGCCGTTGCTGAGTTCGACGCCGCCCGAGCATCGTGCGAAGATCGAAGCTGCGACGCTGGCCTTGCTCGACTTTGAGCGCCGTCTCGCGGAATCGTCCGCCCATTCGTGACGTCGCACTCTCACTATCTGGATTCCCGGCCGCGCGATGCGACATGATCGCCTGTCGCGCAGCCATCGAAAGGAGCTGGACATGCAGATTACCGGAGACATGCTGATCGGCGCGGCCGAGGTGCGTGGCACCAAAGGCACGCTGCGCGCGTTCGACCCGGCGCGCAATATGGAAATCGAACCTGAATTCGGGGGTGGCAGCGCAGCCGAGGTCGACCGCGCGTGCACGCTGGCCGCGCTCGCCTTCGATTCGTACCGTCAGACCTCGCTCGAAATCCGCGCGCACTTTCTCGAAACCGTCGCCGAGAACATTCTCGGCCTCGGCGACACGTTGATCGAGCGCGCGCAGGCCGAATCGGCGTTGCCCAAGGCGCGGCTCGATGGTGAACGCGCGCGCACCGTCGGGCAACTGAAGCTGTTTGCGTCGCTGGTGCGCGAGGGCCGCTGGCTGACCGCGACGCTGGATTCCGCTCAGCCCGATCGCAAGCCATTGCCGCGTCCCGACTTGCGCTTGCAGAAAATTCCCGTTGGTCCTGTCGGCGTATTCGGAGCGAGCAATTTTCCGCTCGCCTTTTCTGTAGCTGGCGGCGATACGGCGTCTGCGTTTGCGGCAGGCTGTCCTGTGGTCGTGAAGGCGCATCCGGCGCATCTCGGCACTTCCGAACTGGTGGGCCGCGCCATTCAGAAAGCAGTCGCCGATTGCGGCCTGCACGAAGGCGTGTTTTCGCTCGTGCTCGGCGGGGGCAATGAGATCGGCGAAGCGCTCGTCCAGCATCCGGCGATCAAGTCGGTCGGCTTCACGGGCTCGCGGGCGGGCGGCCTTGCACTCGTGAATCTCGCGCAAAAGCGTCGCGAGCCGATTCCCGTATTCGCGGAGATGAGCAGCGTCAACCCGTTTTTCGTTCTGCCCGGCGCGCTCGCGAAGCGCGCGGAGCAGATTGCGACGGGATTTATTGAATCCGTCACGCTCGGCGTAGGACAGTTCTGTACCAATCCTGGCCTCGTATTGATACTCGACGGTCCGAACAAGCAGATTTTCATCGATGCCGCCGCGAAAGCGCTCGCGCAAAAAGGCGCACAGACGATGCTCACGCCGGGCATCGCGCGTACCTATCAGGGCGGCATTACGCATCGCACCGAGCAGCGCGGCGTGCAGACCATTGCGCGTGGCACGTCGTCGGATGCGACGTGCGCAGCGTTGCCTGCGCTGTTCCAGACGTCCGCGATGCAGTTTCTGACGTCCGCGGAACTCGAAGACGAGATTTTTGGGCCGACTTCGCTGATCGTCACCTGCGCCGACATCGACGAAATGGTGAAGGTCACCGAGTACCTCGAAGGCCAACTCACGGCGACGCTCCAGATCGAACCGGAAGACTACGACATCGCGCGGCGCCTGCTGCCCACGCTCGAGCGCAAGGCCGGCCGCATTCTCGCGAACGGCTATCCGACGGGCGTCGAGGTATCGCATGCGATGGTGCATGGCGGCCCGTTCCCGGCGACCTCCGATCCGCGCGCGACGTCGGTCGGCGCGACGGCGATCGAGCGCTTCCTGCGGCCGGTCTGCTACCAGGATCTGCCTGCGGATCTGCTGCCGCAATCGCTGCGCGACGACAATCCGCTCAAGCTCTGGCGTTTGCGCGACGGAAAGCCGGTGCAGTCTTGAACGCTCGCCGCGTTCGTTTGCGATATCTTCTGCAGCAGCGACCTTAACAACAACCAGTCACCACCGCGAACGCCGGGCGTCGATCATTCGACGCCCGGCGTTCTCTCTGACCGCGCCATGACCGACATCCTCCATCAAAATCAGCGCCGCTATCCCGACCCCTCCATCCGCAGTTTCGATCCCCGCTTTGACGCATTGCGTCTCGCCTCGGCTTCCGTCGAATGCCTGTATCAGGGCGCGCGCTGGTCGGAAGGGCCCGTATGGTTCGGCGACGGCCGCTACGTGCTGTGGAGCGACATTCCGAACAACCGGATCCTGCGCTGGGATGAAGAGACGGGCGCCGTGACGCCGTTTCGCCGGCCGTCGAACAACGCGAACGGCAACACGCGTGATCGCGAAGGGCGGCTCGTTACCTGCGAGCATCTGACGCGGCGTGTGACGCGCACCGAATACGACGGTTCGATCACCGTGATCGCTGATCGTTACCAGGGCAAGCGCTTCAATTCTCCGAACGATGTGGTCGTGAAGTCGGATGGCTCGATCTGGTTTACGGATCCGTCGTTTGGCATCGACAGTTTTTACGAAGGCGAGAAGCAGGAGCCAGAACTGCCGCAAAACGTGTATCGCGTGGATGGCCAGACGGGCGAAGTCACGATGGTTTGCGATGAGGTGATCGGGCCGAACGGGCTGGCGTTTTCGCCGGACGAGTCCGTGCTGTACATCGTCGAATCGCGCTCGAAGCCACGCACGATCCGCGCGTTCGACGTTGCCGGCGATGGGCGGACGCTTTCTAACAATCGTGTGCTGATCGATGCGCAACAGGGCACGCCGGACGGTTTCCGCGTCGATACCCACGGCAATCTGTGGTGCGGTTGGGGCATGGGCACCGACGAACTGGACGGCGTGCGCGTGTTTTCACCGCAGGGCGAAGCGCTTGGCCATATCGCGCTGCCGGAGCGCTGCGCGAACGTGTGCTTTGGCGGCAGGCATCGCAACCGGTTGTTCATGGCGGCGAGCCATGGCCTGTACTCGTTGTACGTCAATACACAGGGCGTGCGCGGCGGCTGAAGTTGCCTAACAAGTTGTATCTCGGTGTTCTCCCTATGCCGAATGGCCGAGTCGGAAAAATTCGCGGAAACCCTTACCATAAAAGGATTTGAAGAATATGAAAGGTGATCGCGCAATGAACTCGTCAAGCTAGAATTTGCTTGACATCATGCGCGCCCGTTCGTTATGTTTCACTGACTAGCAGCCCGTAGTGCGTCAGCGCCGCATCCCGTCGGCGGACGTTCCATACCAAGAGGCGAGGAGACGAAATGGCTTTTTCTGGCAAGTTGTCAGCAAAGTTGCCGCTGAAAGTGGCGGCACTGTGCGTAGCAGTCAGCGCGGCAGTGGCAGGATTCACAACAACGGCGCATGCGGCGGATGCCGTTACGCTCAATATCGTCGACGTAGCCGGCGATCTCCAGTTGACCCAGAAGGGTTTCGAAGCCTTCAAGGCCAAGTACCCGAATCTCGTTTCCAACATCACTTATACGAACGCGCCCGCCCCGCAGTTGCCCGGCAAGATCAAGGCGATGCAGGCGGCCGGCCGATCGGATATCGATCTCGTGCTGACGGGCACCGACGCGCTCGCCGCCGGCATCGAGCAGAACCTGTGGGTCAAGCTGCTGCCTGAGAACAACGCAGCCTTCCCCGGCGTGCTCGACAAGTACGCACCTGGTCCGCGCAAGATGCAGGATCTCGCGCAGGGCTTCGGTCTCGAAGTCGCCTATATGCCGGCCGGTCCGCTGATCGAATACAACCCGGCCAAGGTCAGCGATCCGCCCAAGACGCCGGATCAACTCCTGCAATGGTGCAAGGCACATCCGAACAAGCTGATCTATGCGCGTCCGGCCAACTCCGGTCCGGGCCGTACGTTCCTGATGGGCCTGCCGTACGTGCTCGGCGACAAGGATCCGAAAGATCCCGTCAACGGCTGGGATAAAACCTGGGCGTTTCTCAAGCAGCTGAATGACTGCATTCCTTATTACCCGGGCGGCACATCGGCGGTGATGAAGGAACTGGGCGAAGGCACGCGCGACATGACGGTTACCGTGACGGGCTGGGACATCAACCCGCGCGCGCTCGGTATCGTGCCGGCTGAGTTCAAGGTCCAGGCCTTCGACAACATGACGTGGGTGAACGATGCACACTTCATGGTGATCCCGAAAGGCGTGCCGAAGGAAAAGCTCGACGTTCTCTACAAGCTGATGAATTTCATGCTCGAGCCGGCGCAGCAGGCCCTGACTTACGACGACGGCTATTTCTATCCGGGCCCCGCCATCAAGGGCGTGACGGAAGCGCAAGCGCCCGAGCACAGCCAGGAAGTGCTGAAGAAGTTCGGCCGTCCGGAATACGCGAAACTGCTTGCCGATCGTCCGCACGTTCAGCCGTTGAGCGCAGCGGCGATGGTCGCGGCGTTCCAGAAGTGGGACCGCGAAGTGGGCGCGCAAAAGACCAAATAAGCTCATAACAACGCATACCCATCACCGCGCAAAGCGGAGCAGCCGGTGCTGCGCATGGCGTCCATGACGCCTTGCGCGCATCGGTGATCGTACGGCGCGTCGCCCGGCGGCGCGGCCTTGCAACATCGTAGGGAAGCGATCATGAAGCATCAATTTGAACAGTTGCGCCTCGAGTCGGTCAGCCGCAGTTTCGTGAATACCGAAGGGCAATCAGTGGCGGCGTTGCAGGGGCTCGATCTGAATATCCGCCGCGGCGAATTCATCGCGCTGCTCGGGCCTTCGGGCTGCGGCAAATCGACGGCGCTGAACTGCATCGCGGGTTTGCAGCCGCTGTCGGGCGGCGGCATCTGGCTCGACGAAAAACGCATCGACGTGCTGCCGCCCGAAAAGCGCGGCTTCGGCATGGTGTTTCAGAACTACGCGCTGTTTCCGCATATGTCGGTGCTCGATAACGTTGGTTTCGGCCTGAAGATGCGCGGCACCTCAAAGGCGGAAACGGTGAAGCGCGCGCGCGATGCGCTGCAACTCGTGCAACTGGTCGGTCATGAGAAGAAGCTGCCGGGCCAGTTGTCGGGCGGCCAGCAGCAGCGCGTCGCGATTGCGCGCGCAATCGTCATCGAACCGCCGCTCATTCTGATGGACGAGCCGCTCTCGAATCTCGATACCAAGCTGCGCATCGAAATGCGCGCCGAGATTCGCCGCATTCACACCCAGCTGGATCGCGCGACCATATACGTGACGCACGACCAGGACGAAGCGCTGTCGATGGCCGACCGCATCGTCGTAATGAAAGAGGGCGTCGTGCAACAGGTCGCGACGCCGAAGGAAGTCTATGGGCGTCCGAAGAATCTGCATGTCGCGCGGTTCATGGGTTATCGCAACGTGCTGCCGTTCACGCTCGAAGGCACGCAGGGCGAAGGTGTCGCAGTCGAGGCGAACGGCGTGCGTCTGATCGGTATGGCGATGGACGGCTTCAACAGCAAGCGTGTTTCCGTCGCTCTTCGTCCCGAAGATATGGAGCGTGCCGCGCCCGGCTCGGAGAATGCATTCGACGCTCAGGTCACCACGGTCGAATACGGTGGCCGCGATTCGCTGATTCGTGTGAAGAGCGCGTTCGGCGAATTGTGGGCGCGCGTCGCGGGTGAGTTTGCCGAAGGCGAGCGCGTCACGTTGCGCGTGCCGCCGTCACGCACGCTGGTCTACGACGGAGAGCCGTCATGAGCACGCTCACGCCCGCGGCGAGACCCGCCGCGCCGCGCGACGGCAAGGCGTGGCTCGTGTCGCCCGCGTTGCTGTTCATCCTCGCGCTATTCGTCTATCCGTTTGTCTATGGTCTCGCGTTGTCCTTCAGTCCAATGGAAGGCGGCGGCATGTGGGCGAACTACGCGAAGTTCTTCAGCGACACGTCGATGTGGCCGACCATCATCGTCACGCTGAAGCTCGCCGTGCCGGCAACGTTGATCAACGTCGGCGTGTCGGTGCCTGTCGCGTTTGCGCTTCGCCGTCCGTCGCCGTATCAGAAGTTCGTCACCACGCTGCTCGTGATTCCCGTCACGCTCGGCACCGTGCTGATCGCCGACGGCATGTTGACGTACTTCGGTCCGAATGGCTGGTTTCCGCAAACGTTGCAAGGGCTGCATCTCTATACGGATGAAGTGCGGCTCACGCATAACTTCTGGGGCGTGTTGATTTCGCTGGTCGTGTCCGGGTTTCCGTTCGCGTTTCTGCTGACGCTGTCGTACGTGACGGGCATCGATCCGACGCTCGCGAGCGCGGCGGCGACGCTTGGCGCGAGCCCGTGGCAGCAGTTCCGGCAAATCTATCTGCCGCTGCTGGTGCCGGGTCTCACGATGGCCGCGTGTCTGTCGTTCGTGCAGGCGTTTTCGGTGTTTCCATCGGCCGTGCTGCTCGGTGCGCCCGCGGGGCCGACGCGCGTGATGTCGATTGCCGCTGCCGAAGCAGCATTCGAGAACTACGATTACTCACTGGCTTCGGCGATCGCAATCGTGATGGGTTTCGTGCAACTGGTGATCGTCGCCGCGATGCTCGGCGCGCGCCGCTTCTTCTACACTGGACCGGCGACAGGAGGTAAAGGCTGATGGCTACCGATCATCAGGTCGCGCATCCGTGGCCCGCTGCGCCGCAAGGGCAGTCGGTGAAATCGATGAAACCGCATGTCAGTTTGCGTGACCGTATCTATAAGGCGCTCGTCTGGGGCGCGATGATTTTCTTCCTGCTGAATATCGTGTTGCTGATCGCGACGGTGGCGGTCAATTCGATCGCGACGCGCTGGTTCGGCACCCTGCTGCCGCAGGGCTTCACGTTGCATTGGTACGCGCAGGCCTGGAGCGACTTCCAGCTTGCGGCGGTGCTGTGGGTGACGGTGGAAGTGGTGGGCGCAGTGGTCCTGCTTTCAATTCTGCTTGGCGTTCCCGCCGCGTACGCGCTCGCCCGCGTGCAGTTTCGCGGCAAGCGTTTCGCGATGCTCGTGTTCCTGCTGCCGTTGATGGTGCCGCCCGTCACGTACGGTATTCCGATGGCGACCGTGATGTACAAGATCGGTCTCGCTGGAACCTTGAGCGGTGTGATTCTCGCGAACCTCGTGCCCGCGCTGCCATTCGTGATTCTCGTGATGACGCCGTTCATCGAGCAGATCGATCCGAATCTGGAGTCGGCGGCGCGTATCTTCGGCGCGAATACGTTCCGCTATTTCCGCTATATTCTGCTGCCCTTGCTGGTGCCGGGCATGCTCGCTGCGGGTCTGCTCGTGCTGGTACGCACGATCGGCATGTTCGAGCTAACGTTCTTCACGGCGGGGCCGGCGACGCAGACGCTGGTCGTCGCGTTGTACTACGCTGTATTTTCAACGGGCGTGCGTGCGCCGCAGTCGATCGACGCGATGGCGATGATCTACATGGCGATCACGCTGATCTGGGTATTGATTGCGCTGCAGTTCGTGAGCCCGACACAGATCGTGTCTCGCGTGAAGGAGCAGCGCCGGTAGGAGTCGAAGTGTCGAACGATCAGACGAAGAAACGGAAGTCCCCCGAAGAACTGCGCAGCCATCGCTGGTATGGCGTGAACGATCTGCGGTCGTTCGGCCATCGCTCGCGTACTGCGCAGATGGGTTACAGCCGCGAAGAGTACGCGGGCAAACCTGTCATCGCGATCCTCAATACGTGGAGCGAGATGAACCCGTGCCACACGCATTTCAGGCAGCGTGTGGAAGAGGTCAAGCGCGGTATCTGGCAGGCGGGCGGCTTTCCGATCGAATTGCCGGTGCAGACCTTGTCGGAGCCGTTCCAGAAGCCCACGACGATGCTCTACCGCAACTTCCTCGCGATGGAAGCGGAAGAGACGCTGCGCTCGTATCCCGCCGACGGCGTCGTGCTGATGGGCGGTTGCGACAAGACCACGCCTGCCCTGCTGATGGGCGCGATCTCGATGGACCTGCCGACAATTTTCCTGCCCGCCGGCCCGATGCTGCGCGGCAACTGGAACGGCGCGACGCTCGGCTCCGGTTCGGACACGTGGAAATACTGGGCCGACCTGCGCGCGGGCAAGATCACGGAAGAAGACTGGCAGGGCGTTGAAGGCGGCATTGCGCGCTCGCCGGGCCACTGCATGACGATGGGCACGGCATCGACGATGACGAGCGCTGCCGAAGCACTCGGTTTCACGTTGCCGGGCTTCGCATCGATCCCGGCGCCAGACTCGCGTCACGCGCAGATGTCCGCAAAAACGGGCATGCGTATTGTCGACATGGTGTGGGAAGACCTGAAGCCATCGGACATCCTCACCGAGAAATCGATCGATAACGCAGTGACAACCTGTCTCGCGCTGTCAGGCTCGACCAATGCAATCGTGCACATGATCGCGCTCGCGCGCCGCGCCGGCATGCAGCTCACACTCGACCGTTACGACAGCATTTCGCGTCGCACGCCGGTGCTGGCCAACATCCGGCCGACGGGCGCGTATCTGATGGAAGACTTTTACTACGCGGGCGGCCTGCAGGCGATGCTCGCGGAACTGGGCGATCTGATCGACCGCTCGCAGAAAACCGTGAATGGCAGGACGCTCGGCGAGAACCTCGAAGGCGTGCAGATCTTCAACGACGAGGTGATCCGCCGCCGCAGCAATCCGTTGATGCCTGATAACGGGCTGGCCGTCCTGCGCGGCAATATCGCGCCCGATGGCGCCGTCATCAAGCCGGGCGCCGCCGAGCCGCATCTTTTGGTGCACACGGGCCGCGCGGTGGTGTTCAAGGACTACAACGACATGGCCGCGCGCATCGACAGCGAAGCACTCGATGTGACGGCTGACTCTGTGATCGTGTTGCAGCATGCCGGTCCTGTCGGGGCGCCTGGCATGCCCGAATGGGGCCAGTTGCCGATTCCGCAGAAGCTGCTGAAGCAGGGCGTGCGCGACATGCTGCGCATCTCCGATGCGCGCATGAGCGGCACGAGCTACGGCGCATGCGTGCTGCACGTGGCGCCGGAGTCGTTCATCGGCGGGCCGTTTGCGCTGGTGCGCGACGGCGACATGATCGAACTCGATGTGCCGCAGCGCAAGCTGAACGTGCTGGTGTCGGATGAAGAGCTTGCGCGCCGCAAGGCCGGGTGGGTCGCGCCCGCACCGCGTTTCACGCGCGGCTACGGCGCGATGCATCAGGTGCATGTGCTGCAGGCCGACAAGGGTTGCGACTTCGACTTCCTGCAACGCGATGGCGCGAGCGCGGGGAAGGGCGAACCGGAGATTCACTGAGCCGCTACCGTTCGCTCAATGAAAAACGAGCGCACGACAAGGTGCGCTCGCCAACAGACATCAATCGAACGTTTCAGTACCCGACGCGATACACACGTCCCGTCTGCGCGCCTTCGACACTGCGCAGATACGCTTGTGCCGCCTTCTTCGCATCGACGGGCTCGAAGCCGCGGAAGAATGGCGCATAGCTTTCCATCGATTCCATCAGCACCGTCGGGCTCACCAGATTGATGCGGATGTGACGCGGCAATTCGATCGCCGCGCCGCGCACGAAACCTTCGAGTGCCAGGTTCACTGTCGTTGCGCTGGCGCCGAGCTTGATCGGTTCGTCGGCGAGAATGCCGCTTGTCAGCGTGAACGATCCGCCGTCGTTCACATACTTCTGTGCAGCCAGCACGACGTTGACCTGTCCCATCAGCTTGTCACGCAGGCCGATCCAGAACTGCTCGACGCTCATCTCGGGCAGCGGGCCGAAGTGGACCTTGCCCGTCGTCGTGACGACGCCATCCACTTTGCCGATTGTCTCAAACAGCCGTTCGACACTCGCCGGGTCCTTGCTGTCGACCTGGTGCGCGCCGCGTGTCGCGCCGACTTCGATCACTTCATGCCGCGCTTTCAGTTCAGTGGCGACGGCCTGGCCGAGCGTGCCCGTGGCACCGATCACGACGATTCTGCTCATCTGCTGCTCCGTGAATGAAATTGTGCCGATTGTGCTGATCGTTTCAATTGCGAAAAAGATGACCATGCGACGGAGTCATGAAACCAGCAGTTTCGAATCGCGCACACGACACCTCGCGTGAGAACGGCATGGCGCGATGTGCCGCATGACGACACATCGCGCCACAAAGACAAAGATGAGCGCTTACTCGACGCGCTCGAGTTCGATCACACGCATCGGCCGCTGATGATTGAGCGCGAAATGCATGCGTCCGCGCATGCGCTCACCGGCAAGCGTTCGCGTTTCGTGAAAGCGGTCATCGAAATGCTCGGCGGGCTCGGGCATCGTCATGCCTTTATCGATCAGGCGATAGCCCGGCTCCAGCGCAAGCAGCAGATGGTTTCCGCCGATGCGGCTGTCGAAACCCGCCAGCGCCGCGAACGGGTTGACGGGCACGCTGTTGACGAGCGATGCGTTGGTCGTTGTGATTTCATCGGGGCCGATGGGCGCATGGCCCGCAATGCGCGCGGCTTCGTGATTCTTGCTGTCGGTGTCCACGGTGCTGTCGTGCGTGCGGTCGTTGTGCATCTCGGCGCTGCGGGCAACGCTGCTTCCTGATTGCGTCGCAGGGATCTTCCGGGTGTTGAGGCTCATTTTGATGCCCTCCTTGACTCGTGCCTTCAAAGCATAGGACGTGAGCAAAAGTCGTTCCGCGTGAGCGCACGATCACCTGGCGAACCACGCGCGACGGCACTTCGGGCAACCCGCATTTTTTTACTTATTTTTTTGGTGGACGCCCTTTTCCTACAGAGTATGATTCTGGTTCGAGTGCAGCAACGAACACACAACAGCTTGACGGCGTCAAGTGTCGCAGACTCTTCCGGCACACGGCATCGCACTCGCAAAAGGACCATCTATGAGGCAGTCAGGGGCGGGTGACTCATGCACGTTGATGCTGCATTCACACATCGTGGCTACTTGCTGAACTGCGCGCCAGCGCGTGCGGGCGATGGAACTTGGCAACCTTATGTCGTGGTATCGCGCTCCAGCGATGGCGAACTCGTCGCCAACCGCTTCTTCCCCACCGACCTCCGCTTCACCGACGAAGCCGCTGCTATCGCGCATGCCCGCGACTGGGCCGTGCGCTGGATCGATGCAAGCAGTATGACCGTGTAACGCGGTATTTTCTACGCACTCCCGCGCATGCGGCGGCCCGCACTGCATGAGCCGTTCCTTATGCGAATCGCAAGCGTGCCCGGCGGCGCGTTCAGAAACGCGGTAATCTCTGGGGACAATTCACTTTCGCCGCGCTTCGCGCGCGGCTGCCGTCCTCGCCATGTCAAACGTCTCTTCCCACAACTGGGGCCTCGAACAGATCGTCGCCGAATTGCGCGCGTCGCGTGAAGAACTGCATCGCACGCGCCATCCGCGCGGCATTCGCGAACTGCCGTCGCGCGACGGCGTGATCAACATCGTTGCCGGCTTGCGCGCCGCGCTGTTCCCGACGCACTATGGCGCGCCCGATCTCACCGACGAGAGCGTCGACTATTACGTTGGCCATACGCTCGAAAGCACGCTTCGTTTGCTGGCCGAGCAGATTCGCCGCGCGTTGCGCTTTCTGCCCGAGCACGCGGAGACGTCGGACGCCGATCTGAGCGCGCGCGCGTTCGATGTCGCGCGTCAGTTCGGCAAGCAGTTGCCGGGCATCCGCGCGTTGCTGGTCAGCGATATCCAGGCGGCGTATGTCGGCGATCCTGCCGCGCAGCACATTACGGAAATCCTGCTGTGCTATCCCGGCGTGTGGGCGATGACGCATCACCGGCTCGCGCACGCGCTGCATCGGCTCGGTGTGCCGCTGCTCGCGCGCTTCATCAACGAGATTGCGCATTCGGCGACGGGCATCGATATTCACCCCGGCGCGCAGATCGGCCCGAGCTTTTTCATCGATCACGGCACGGGCGTCGTGATCGGCGAAACGGCGATCATCGGCGAGCGCGTGCGCGTCTATCAGGCCGTCACGCTCGGCGCAAAGAGCTTCGCCGCCGATGGCGACGGCACGCTCGTGAAGGGCAACGCGCGTCACCCGATCGTCGAAGACGACGTCGTGATCTACGCGGGTGCGACCATTCTTGGACGCGTGACGATCGGACGCGGCTCGGTGATCGGCGGCAATGTGTGGCTCACGCATAGCGTGCCGCCGGGCAGCAGCGTGTCGCAAGGCAAGATCCGCGAAGGTGAGCGCGGGCGCAACGACGAAGGGCGGCGCTGATGCGCGCGTCGTTGCATCGGCTGCGGGAGCGCGTGCAACGATGAAACCGCGTGGGCGCGTCCAGATGCTGCGTTGTGCGATCGTCGGCGTCGAGGCGACCGTCGCGCATACGACGCACTCGTTTGCGCGTCATTCGCACGATCGATTCGGTATCGGCGTCGTGGTGGCGGGCGGGCAACGCTCGGCGAGCGGGCGCGGCCCGGTCGAAGCGCGTGCAAGCGATGTCATCACGGTCAACCCAGGCGAAGTACACGACGGCAGTCCGCTCGACGAGCGCGGACGCGCGTGGCGTATGCTGTACTTCGAACCTTCGCTGGTCATCGACACGCTCGCGGAATGCGGGCATCCGCGTTCGCAGGACGTAGAGTTGACGCGCCCCGTGCTCGACGATCAACAACTGTCGATGTATTTCGCGCGCCTGTTCGCGGTTGCCGTGCACGACGCAAACGACAACCTCGCTTGCGAAGAAGCGTTGCTGGCGATGTTTTCGCATGTGGGGCGGAACTGTGTCACGGCATCGGCGCGCAAGCTGGAAACCATCGGTTCTGTCGCGCGCGCCAAAGGCCGCATCGATGACGATCCCGCGTCGGCAACGACGCTCGCCGAACTGGCAGCCGAAGCCGGCATGAGTCGCTTCCAGCTGTTGCGCAGTTTCTCGCACGCAGTGGGTCTGCCGCCGCACGCGTACCGGATGCAGCGCCGCGTGTTGCTGGCGCGGCAGTTGATCGCCGGTGGAACAGCGCTCGCGGACGCGGCAGTTTCCGCGGGCTTTGCCGATCAAAGCCACATGACGCGCGCGTTCGTGCGCCTTCTGGGCATCACGCCCGCAAGCTACGCGGCAGCCGTCCGCTGAGCGATTCCTCGCCGCGCGCCAGCGCTGCAATAACGTTCAAGACCACGCGTCGGCGTGGCCCGTACGCTCTCCGTGCATCGTTTGACAGGAGGCGACGGAATGAACACGCGTTACACGGGTTATGTCTACTGCGCGCTGGCGATGGTCGGCGTGGGCACCACCGTCATCGTCAGCAAGACGATAGCGGGCGGCCTGCCGCCGTTCTCGGCGACGGCGCTGCGCTTTGCGATTGCGTTTCCTGTTTTCGTCGCGATGATGCGTGTGCAGACAATGCGCTGGCCGAAGCTCGATACGCGCGACACGCTGCTCGTGATCGCGCAGGCGGGGGCGGGGAGCGTCGGCTATACGGTCTGTCTGATCGGCGGCATGCGCCTCGCGTCGGCGGCCGATGCGGGCGTGATTGCGGGCACCTTGCCTGCCGTATCGGCGGGATTCGCTGCGCTTGCGCTCGGCGAGCGGCCGTCGCGCACGTTGATCGGCGCTATTGCGCTCGCGACGTTGGGCGTGCTGGCCTGCACGGTACGTATCGAAGACGTTTCCGCCCCGCGTGGTGCGCATTCGCTGCTGGGTAATGCGCTGGTCTTTGCGGCGATCGTCTGCGAAGCGCTTTTTATTCTGCTCAACCGCAAGCTGCGCACGCCTGTCGCGGCGTTGCCGCTGTCGGCGCTGATGAGCGGAATCGGCTTCGTGGTCGCCATCGTGCCCGCCTGCTTCGAACAGCCGTGGCGCATCCCGTTCGATGCCAACCTTGTCGGCGCGCTTGCAGGCGTCGTCTATTACGCGCTCGTGCCGACTGTGCTGGGCTTCGTGCTGTGGTACGCGGGCGCGTCGCGCATCAGCGGCGCGGAGGCCGGGCTCGTGACGGCGCTCGTGCCTGTATCGACGCTCGCGCTCGCGGCAGGCTTGCTGCACGAGCCGATCAGCCATGCGCAGATGATCGGCGTCGCGTGCGTGCTCGCCGCAGTGTTGCTCGCTACGTTTGGGCGGTTACGATCGGCGGGGATTGGGGCGAACGCCTGATTGAGCGCGTATCAGCGGTAAGCGCTCAAAGCATCAGATTTTGAGGATTGTTCTGACGTTAATCAGAATAACTAAGGTTGAACAGGCGAGAGCGATGCCAAAGCCAGCGGGTCGCAAACAGACCCGCTTTCAACAAACCGATTACGTATTCGCGACGCTAACCGAAGTCGGGCTGTGGACGATCGACAGAAACTCACGACGGGTGGACGGATCCGTGCGGAACGTGCCGAGCATCCGCGACGTCACCATCTCGACGCCCGCCTTGTGCACGCCGCGCGTCGACATGCACTGATGCGACGCTTCGAGAATCACGCCGACGCCCTTCGGCTGCAATACTTCGTTGAGCGTATCGGCGATCTGCACGGTCATCTTTTCCTGAATCTGCAGACGCTTGGCGAACGCATCGACGAGCCGCGCGAGCTTCGAAATGCCGACCACGCGATGCTCCGGCAGATAAGCCACATGCGCGCGCCCGATGATCGGCACCATGTGATGCTCGCAATAGCTCTCGAAGCGGATGTCCTTCAGCACGATCATTTCGTCGTAGCCATCCACTTCGGAGAACGTGCGGGCCAGGATGTCACGCGGCTCGACGCTGTAGCCCGCGAAAAATTCTTCATACGCCCGCACGACGCGCGCCGGCGTATCGATCAGCCCTTCGCGCTGGGGATTGTCGCCGGCCCAGCGCAGCAGCGTGCGCACGGCTTCCTCGGCTTCCTCGCGGGACGGCCGGCCGGGTGCGTCGGCGGGCGTTGTTTTCTTCGTGTTCATCCTTCGCTCCAGTTCCAGTAATACGCGCATCGCACGTTGGCGCATTGTTCCATGTTTCGCAGCCCTACGCCGAGCAGGGATATACGCCGCGCCGCTTGCCGGTGGCCTATGCCGCCGCTACTTCGGCCATTCGTCCTTCGCATCGTTGAACAGTTCTGCGACAACGCTGCGCAGCCAGCTCGCGCGCGGATCATTATGGAACTTGCGATGCCAGTGCTGGCGCAAATCGAAGCGCGGCAGCGGCAAAGGCGGTTCGACCAGCGTGATCGACGCGTGTTCCGACACATAGGCGAAGCCGATCGCGTGCGGCACCGTCGCGATCAGATCGGTACGCGCGAGGATGAACGGCAGGCTCATGAAGTGCGGCGTCTCCAGCACCGCGCGGCGGCGGATGCGCTTTTTTTCCAGAAACTGCTCGAGCACTTCCTGGCTGCGCCCTTCGGCACGCACGACGGCATGCCCGAGACTGATGTAGTGATCGAGCGTGAGCGGCGTGCCCGCAAGCGGATGATCGCTGCGCATCAGGCAGATGAAGCGGTGCGTGAACAGACGCTGCTGAAAGAAGTTATTGCCGGAAAGATCGGGAAAGTAGCCGACGGCCAGGTCGATATCGCCCGATTCCAGCCCGCGCTCGACATGCGCGGGCGGCAGCGACACCGAGCGCAGGTTCGCGTGCGGGGCGCGTTTGGCGAAGAGTTGCAACAGGCGCGGCAGGAACACGATTTCGCCGACATCGGACAGCGCGAGCGAGAACGTATGCGTCGACGTCGCAGGATCGAAGTCCTGCGATTCGAGCATGCCTTTCTCGATGCGCGCGAGCGCTTCGCGGGCGGCAGGAATCAGCGCGAGCGCGCGCGGCGTCGGTTCCATGCCGCGCGACGTACGCACGAAGAGCGGATCGTCGAAGTATTCGCGCAGTTTGCCGAGCGCCGTGCTCACGCGCGGCTGGCTTACGCCGAGACGCTCGGCGGCGCGGCTGACGTTGCGCATGTCTTCGAGCGCGACGAGGTAGGGAATCAGGTTGAGATCGAGTTCGGCCATGCGGTTGCTGGAGCATGCGGCGGTGGTGTCATCACGCCGCGTAGTATCGAAAAAACGTATACAACCTATCCTAAAAATCGCGTTGTCGCATATTCGGGAAAGCGCCGAGAATGGTTTGATAAGCCGAACAAGAACTTCGGAGACAAACGATGCGCACTCAGGTTGCCATTGTTGGCGCTGGCCCCGCCGGTTTGCTGCTGTCGCATTTGCTACGGATAGCAGGTGTTGAATCGGTCGTGCTGGAAAGCCGGTCGCGCGAGTATTGCGAGCAGCGCATACGCGCGGGCGTGCTCGAACAGGGCACCGTCGATACGCTCAATGAAGCCGGCCTCGGCGCCCGGATGCAGCGCGAAGGGCTGGTACATCACGGCATCGAGCTTTTGTTCGAGCGCAAGCGACATCGAATCGATCTGACGACGCTGACGGGTGGGCGCGCGATCACCGTCTACGGCCAGCATGAGGTGGTGTGCGACATGATCGCCGCCGCCGTCGAGCATGCGCAGCCTCCGTATTTCAATGCGTCGGATGTCTCGCTGCACGATCTGTCGACGGACACGCCTTGGGTTCAATTCACGCACGATGATGCAGTGCAGCGTATCGATTGCGATTACGTGGCGGGCTGCGACGGCTTTCACGGCATCGCGCGCGATTCGATTCCCGCCGACGCACTGCAAACCTTCGAACGCGTCTATCCGTACGCGTGGCTCGGCATTCTCGCCGATGCTGCGCCGACCTGCGACGAGCTGGTTTATGCGCATCACGAGCGCGGATTCGCGCTCTTCAGCATGCGTTCGCCGGAAGTGACGCGTCTCTATCTGCAATGCCGACCCGACGAAGACCTCGCGCAATGGTCCGACGAGCGCATCTGGAGCGAGCTTCACACACGCTTCGGGAACGACGAAGGCTGGTTGCCTGCGATCGGCGAAATCACGCAGAAGGGCGTCACGCCGATGCGCAGCTTCGTTTGCGAGCCGATGCAATACGGCCGCCTGTTTCTTGCCGGCGACGCCGCGCACATCGTGCCGCCGACGGGCGCCAAAGGGATGAATCTGGCCGTCGCCGATGTGCGCGTGCTGTCGAAGGCGCTGGCCGCGCGTTATCACGAAGGCCGCGACGATCTCCTCCGCGCCTATTCGGCAACCTGCCTCGAACGCGTCTGGCGCGCCGAGCACTTCTCGTATTTCATGACGAACATGCTGCATCCATCGTTCGACGACACGCCTTTCATCAACCGGCTGAAAATGTCCGAGCTGCGCTACGTGGCGCATTCCGATGCGGCGTCGCGGATGCTGGCAGAGAATTACGTCGGGCTGCCGTTTCGCGACTGATCATGCCGCCGTGCAGCGTAGGGCAAACCACGAAACCCTTGCCTTGACAAGAGACGCGCACGCAAACCATAATGCGCCGGTACGTTCGCTAAACGAAACTGTGTTCGCATATAGAACTTTTCACAAGTTCGATGGGCGGTATAGATTGAAGGGCGAGCCAAACACATGCGGCCTGCAGCAGGTCTGCATGCCGTCGTCAGCAGGGCTATGAAGGACGAAAGCGGACGTGGAGACCGTCCGGCGTGCATCCGTCGATCAAACGGCGGATCGTGCGGCGCGGAAACGACGCGTTCCAGAGGATATTCGACATGATCAACAAGATTTTCGAGTCACTCCAGTCGGCAGTCGCCGACGTGCATGACGGCGCGACCGTCATGATCGGCGGCTTCGGCACGGCGGGCATGCCGTCCGAACTGATCGACGCGCTCATCGAGCAGGGCGCCAAAGAACTCACCATCGTCAACAACAACGCCGGTAACGGCGACACCGGCCTCGCGGCGCTGCTCAATGCGAAGCGCGTGCGCAAGATCATCTGCTCGTTCCCGCGTCAGACGGATTCATACGTGTTCGACGCGCTCTATCGCGCCGGTGAAATCGAACTGGAACTCGTGCCGCAGGGCAATCTGGCCGAGCGCATCCGCGCGGCGGGCGCGGGCATCGGCGGCTTCTTCACGCCGACGGGTTATGGCACCAAGCTGGCCGAAGGCAAGGAAACGCGCGAGATCGACGGCAAGCACTATGTGCTGGAATCGCCGCTGCACGCCGACTTTGCGCTGATCAAGGCGTACAAGGGCGACCGCTGGGGCAATCTGGTGTATCGCAAGACGGCGCGTAACTTCGGCCCGATCATGGCGAGCGCGGCAAAGACGGCGATCGTGCAGGTGTCGGAAGTCGTGCCGCTCGGCGCGCTCGACCCCGAAGTGATCGTGACGCCGGGTATCTTCGTGCAGCGCATCGTCGAAGTGCCGCAGGCGGCCCACGCCGCGCAACGCCCCGAACAAGCTGCCTGAAGGAGGCCTGACATGAAACGACTGACCCGCGATGAAATGGCGAAGCGCGTCGCGCAGGACATTCCTGAAGGCGCTTACGTGAACCTCGGCATCGGCGTGCCGACGCTGGTGGCGAATCACCTCGACGCGAACAAGGAAATCTTCCTGCACAGCGAAAACGGCCTGCTCGGCATGGGCCCGGCGCCCGCCAAAGGCGAGGAAGACGACGAACTGATCAACGCCGGCAAGCAGCACGTCACGCTGCTGACAGGCGGCGCGTACTTCCACCATTCGGATTCGTTCGCGATGATGCGCGGCGGCCACCTCGACTACTGCGTGCTCGGCGCATTCCAGGTGTCGTCGAAGGGCGATCTGGCGAACTGGCACACGGGCGCGCCGGACGCGATTCCGGCCGTTGGCGGCGCGATGGATCTGGCCATCGGCGCGAAGCAGGTGTTCGTGATGATGGAACATCTGACGAAGCAGGGCGAAAGCAAGATCGTCGCCGACTGCTCGTACCCGGTGACGGGCGTCGGCTGCGTGGACCGCATCTACACGGACCTCGCGATGATCGACGTGACGAAGGATGGCCTCGTCGTGCGCGAAATCTTTTCGGATATCGACTTCGCCGAACTGGAAAAGCTGACGGGCGTCGCGCTGATCGACGGCACGCAGCAGGCTCGCGCAGCTTAACGGCTGCACGGCCCCGGCATCTGACAGCCGACGCGCGCGCAATTGCGCGCGTGACCTCGGCGCGGCGTTCGGCGACAATGAAACCGAACGCCGCGCGCTTCCAGGCGCGACCCAACGCGCATTCATCCCAACGCACTCATCATCATGCTAGAAGCTAGCGCACGCTTGACTGGCCTGATCTGCGGCACGCAGCCGATGAACGACATCTGGTCGCCGCGCGCGACGCTGCAACGGATGCTCGACGTCGAAGCGGCGCTGGCGCGCGCATCGGCCGTCCATGGCGTGATTCCGCAATCGGCAGTGGCCGCGATCGAAGCGACCTGTCATGCAGAAAAACTCGACGCCGACGCACTCGCACGCGACGCCGCGCTCGGCGGCAATCTCGCGATTCCCCTCGTCAAGCAACTGACCGCGCGCGTCAAGGACGCCGACGCGGAAGCGTCGAAATTCGTCCATTGGGGCGCGACGAGCCAGGACATCATCGATACCGCGACCGTGCTGCAACTGCGCGATACGTTCGATCTGCTCGACGGCGCGTTGTCGTCCACTTGCGACGCGGTTGCCGCGCTCGCGAAGCAGCATCGCGCGACGCCGATGATCGGCCGCACGTGGCTGCAACAGGCGCTGCCCATCACGCTCGGTTTGAAATTCGCGCAATGGCTCGATGCGCTGCTGCGTCATCGCGAGCGGCTCGATACGTTGCGCGAGCGCGTGCTCGTGCTGCAATTCGGCGGCGCGGCGGGCACGCTCGCGAGCTTGCGCGACAAAGGCGAGGTGGTGGCCGCATCGCTGGCGAAGGAATTGAAACTGCAATTGCCCGCTGTGCCATGGCACACGCAGCGCGATCGCATCGCTGAAACGGCGTCGTTCTTCGGCATGCTGATCGGCACGCTCGGCAAGATCGCGCGCGATATCTCGCTGCAGATGCAGACCGAACTTGGCGAACTCGGCGAACCGGTTGCCGCCGGCAAAGGCGGTTCATCGACGATGCCGCACAAGCGCAATCCCGTCGGCTGCGCGGCTGTGCTGACGGCGGCGGCACGTGCGCCCGGCCTCGTCGCGACGGTGTTCGCGGGCATGGTGCAGGAGCACGAACGCGCGCTCGGCGGCTGGCAGGCCGAATGGGACGCGCTGCCGGATCTTGCGCGACTCGCAGGCGGCGCGCTGGCGAACATCGAACAGATCGCGCAGGGACTCGAAGTGAACGTCGAGCGTCTCGCGGCGAATCTCGAGGTGACGCATGGGCTGATTCTGGGCGAATCGGTGATGCTCGCGCTCGGCGACAAAATCGGCCGGATGGATGCGCATCATCTTGTCGAGCATGCATCGAAGGAAGCGGTTAAAAGCGGCAAGACGCTGTTCGACGTGCTCGCCGCCGATGCATCCGTCACCCAACATCTGCCTGTCGAGCAACTGCGCAAGCTGCTCGATCCGGCGCATTACGTCGGCAGCGCGCACGCTTTCGTGGACGCCGTGCTGGCCCTTCACACCGCGCGCAACAAGAACGCGTGAACCAACATCAGGAGTAAAGGAATGCCTTACGCTGCAGTCAATGGCATCGAGCTTCACTATCGGATCGACGGCGACCGTCATGGCAACGCGCCGTGGCTCGTGCTGTCGAATTCGCTCGGCACGGACCTGTCGATGTGGACGCCGCAGGTCGCGGAATTCGCGAAGCACTTCCGCGTGCTGCGTTACGACACGCGCGGACACGGTCATTCGGAAGCGCCGAAGGGACCGTATTCGATCGAGCAACTGACGGGCGATGTGATCGGCCTGCTCGACTCGCTAAAGATCGCGCGCGCGAATTTCTGCGGCATTTCGATGGGCGGCCTGACGGGCGTGGGCCTTGCTGCGCGTCACGCGGATCGCATCGATCATGTCGTGTTGTGCAATACGGCGGCGCGCATTGGCTCGCCGGAAGTGTGGGTGCCGCGTGCGGCGCGCGCGCGCGCGGAAGGGATGCTCGCGTTGTCGGAAGCGGTGTTGCCGCGCTGGTTCACGGCAGAGTTCATCGCGCGCGAACCGCTCGTATTCAACTATGTGCGCGATGTCTTCGTGCATACCGACAAGGAAGGCTACGCGCTGAATTGCGAAGCGATCAACGCGACTGATCTGCGTCCGGAAGCGCCTGGCATCAAGGCGCCTGCGCTGGTGATTTCCGGCACGCACGATCTGGCTGCGACGCCGGCGCAGGGCCGCGAACTGGCGGCGGCGATTCCGGGTGCGCGGTATGTGGAACTGGACGCGTCGCATATCTCGAACATCGAGGTAGCCGATACCTTTACGAAGACCGTGCTCGATTTCCTGAAGGGGCAGCGATGAACGACGATCAACGATACGAAGCAGGAATGGGCGTGCGCCGCGCGGTGCTGGGCGATGCGCACGTGGACCGGTCGCTGGCGAACCGTACGGAAGTGACGGAAGAGTTTCAGAACTTCATCACGCGATATGCGTGGGGTGAGATCTGGACTCGAGAAGGGTTGCCGCGGCATACGCGCAGCCTTTTGACCATCGCGATGATGGTGGCGCTTAATCGCAGCGAGGAGCTGGCGTTGCATTTGCGCGCCGCGCGGAATAATGGGGTTACGCGCGAGCAGGTTAAAGAGGTGCTTTTGCAAACTGCTATTTACTGTGGTGTGCCTGCGGCTAACTCGGCTTTTCATCTGGCTGATAAGGTTTTTAAGGAGCAGGACGAGGAGGCGAAGTAAGGGTTGTCTTGCGACGCTGGTTTGGTTTGCTTGTGTTGTCGCTGGCATCCGCGTTTTGTTTTGCCTGCTTCACGCGTTGCCCCTGTGCGGGGCGGCACCTACTTTTCTTTGCCGCGGCAAAGAAAAGTAGGCAAAAGAAAGCCGCTGAACACCGCCCGTTCTTGTTCCTGCCTGAGGGCCCCCAACGGGTCCTCCGCTTCAAACGGCAACCTGCCTTTCACTGCCCGTTGCCAACGCTCTTATCGAGCGCCTCACCCGCTTCACACTCCCGCGTCGCCACACGCGCGATCGCATCGCCCACGTTCTATGGCGGCAAACTGTGTGTAGGCTGTCGCGGCGTACGCGCTCCACTCCGGACTGAAAAGCACGATCGGTGTCGTAAGAGCGCTGACGTCTGAACCACTACGCCCTACACACAGTTTGCCACCTGGGCGGCCGCAGCCATTCGCTGCCGCTAGCTGCGCTACGGGTGAGTGAAGTGGGTGAGGCGCCTATTTAAAGCGTTGGCAACGGGCACTGAATGGCAGAACGCCGTGTGAAGCGGAGGACCCGTTGGGGGCCCTCAGGCGGAGGTCAAGAGCGGGCGGTGTTAGCCCGCTTTCTTTGCTTACTTTCTTTGCGGCGGCAAAGAAAGTAAGTGCCGCCCCGCACAGGGGCAACGCCTGAAGCACCAATAACAAAACGCGGATGCCAGCGAAAGCAAAAGCAAACCACCCCAGCGTCGCAAGACAAGCCAAACCAAATGCCGCCCCCGCGGACGCGCAAAAAACCCCTGCAAAAACAAAACAATTCGGGTATACCTGTCGCCCATCACAAACCAAATCCAACCCCGCCGGCAGGCAAAGACCTATGCTTTCCAACCTGCTAGTCCAGCTGATCAACGGCCTCGCCGACGCCTCGGCGCTCTTCCTGGTAGCAGCGGGACTGTCGCTGATCTTCGGCGTGACACGCATCGTCAATTTCGCGCACGGCTCGTTCTACATGCTGGGCATCTACGTCGCCTACAGCATCGCGAGCCGCTTCGGCACAAGCAGCGTGATGGGTTTCTGGCTGTCGATGCTGGCCTCAGCCCTCGTAATCGGCATACTCGGCGCACTGGTCGAGTTCATCGTGCTGAGGCGCATCTACAAAGCCCCCGAACTCTTCCATCTGCTCGCGACATTCGCGCTCGTCCTGATCTTCCGCGACGCCGCGCTCGCAATCTGGGGACCGCAGGACCTTTTCGGTCCGCGCGCACCGCATCTGTCCGGTGCAGTCGGGCTGCTCGGCCATCAGTTGCCCACATGGGACATCGCGCTGATCGCAATCGGACCGCTCGTGCTGCTCGCGCTTTGGTACGCGCTTACACACACACGCTGGGGCACGCTCGTGCGCGCAGCCACGCAGGACCGCGAGATGCTCGGCGCGCTCGGCATCAATCAGGCATGGCTGTTCACGGGCGTGTTCTTCGTCGGCGCGTTTCTCGCAGGGCTGGGCGGCGCGCTTCAAGGGCCGCGCATGTCGGCGAATCTCTCGCTCGATCTGGAAACGATCGGCAATGCATTCGTCGTCGTCGTGGTCGGCGGGATGGGTTCGATTCCGGGCGCCTTCGTCGCCGCGCTGCTGATCGCGGAGATCAAGGCGCTGTGCATCGGTATCGGACACGTGTCGCTGTTCGGCATCGACCTTTCGTTGAGCCGCTTCACGCTCGTCGCAGAGTTTGTCGTGATGGCCATCGTGCTCGTGGTGCGGCCATGGGGATTGCTGGGGCGGCCGACATCGACTGTTCGCGCATCCGCGCCCGCCGACATGCCATTACAGCTCGCGGGAAAGCGCCTCAAATGGCTCGCTGCGTGCGTGCTAGCCGGGCTTGTCCTCGCGCCGCTCGCAGCGGGCGCGTTTCCGTACGTGCCCGTGCTGCTCGTCGAAATCCTGATCGCCGTGCTGTTCGCTGCGAGCCTGCACTTCATCATGGGACCGGGCGGCATGCATTCGTTCGGTCATGCCGCGTACTTCGGCCTCGGCGCGTATGGCGCGGCACTCTTCCTGAAAGTGCTCGATCTGCCGATGGAAGCCGCGCTCGTGCTCGGCCCGCTGCTCGCGGTGCTTGGCGCGCTGGTATTCGGCTGGTTTTGCGTGCGCCTTTCCGGCGTGTATCTCGCGATGCTCACGCTTGCGTTCGCGCAGATCGTCTGGTCGGTCGTGTATCAATGGGACGATGTGACAGGCGGCAGTAACGGCATTCTCGGGTTGTGGCCGTCGAACTGGTTGTCGTCGTCCGTTGCCTACTACTATCTGACGCTCGCGTTCGCAGTGCTTGGCGTGTGGCTGCTGCGTCGCATACTGTTTTCGCCACTTGGATACGCGATGCGCGCGTCGCGCGATTCGGCGTTGCGCGCGGAAGCCATCGGCATCGACACGAAACGCGTGCAGTGGGCTGCGTTCGTGATCGCGTCGCTGTTCTGCGGTCTTGCCGGCTCGCTATATGCCTTTTCCAAAGGCACGATTTCGCCGGAAGTGATCAGCGTGAGCCGTTCCGTCGATGGTCTCGTGATGGTGCTGCTCGGCGGCATCCAGACGTTGACGGGCCCTGTTGCGGGCGCGGCGCTGTTCACGTGGTTGCAGGACACAGTCGCGCGACAGACCGACTACTGGCAGGCGCTGCTCGGCATCGCGATCCTGCTGCTCGTGATTGCGTTTCCGCAGGGGATCGTTGGCTTCGTGCGCGAGCGTTTCGAGCGTAACGATAGAGACGCCACGGAGGCCGGTCGATGAGCCTTCTGCGTGTATCGAATCTGTCGATGTCGTTTGGCGGCGTGAAAGCCGTCGACGATGTTTCTTTCGACGTAAAACCCGGCGAACTGCTTGCATTGATCGGCCCGAACGGCGCGGGCAAATCGACATGCTTCAACATCCTCAATGGACAACTGCGTCCGACGCATGGCTCGGTGATGCTCGACGGACACGAACTGGTCGGCATGCGTCCGCGCGATATCTGGCGGCGCGGCGTCGGCCGCACGTTTCAGGTCGCGGCGACCTTTAACTCGATGACGGTGCTCGAAAACGTGCAGATGGCGCTCGTGTCGCGCGAAAAGCGTCTATACGGTTTGTGGAAGCGGGCAGCATCCCACTTCGCAGACGAAGCGCTTGCGCTACTCGAACAGGTCGGCATGGCCACGCATGCGCAGCGCGCGTGCAGTGTGCTTGCGTATGGCGATGTGAAGCGCGTCGAAATGGCGATTGCGCTTGCCAACCGCCCGAAGCTGTTGCTGATGGATGAGCCGACGGCGGGCATGGCGCCGAAGGAGCGTACCGAGTTGATGGCGTTGACGAGGCGTCTTTCGCTTGAACGCAACATCGGCGTGTTGTTTACGGAGCACAGCATGGACGTCGTGTTTTCCAGTGCGGATCGCATCATCGTGCTTGCGCGCGGCAAGCTGATCGCGCAGGGCGACGCCGACGCGATACGCGCCGACGCCAACGTACAGGCTGTCTACTTCGGCACGGGCAAGACGTTCCAGCCGCGCGCGGCACTTTCGCGCGACGACGGCGCGACACAAACGGAGCCGCGCGCATGAACGCACCGTTGCTGAAGATTGACGGCTTGAATGCGTTCTATGGCCGCGCGCAAATTCTCTTCGACGTGAGCCTTGAAGTCGGGCGTGGCGAAGTCGTTGCGTTGATGGGTCGCAGCGGCGCGGGCAAATCGACGACGATGAAGTCGATCATGGGATTGATGCCGCGCCGTGAGGGTGTGCTTCATTTCAACGGCGTCGATATTTCCGCGTTGCAGCCGCATCGGATTGCGCGGATGGGGCTGGGTTACGTGCCCGAGGATCGTCGTGTGTTCACTGGGCTTACGGTGCTGGAGAATCTCGATACCGGGCGTCAGCCGGTACGTGAAGGCGCGCCTTCCTGGACGCCCGAAAAACTCTTCAAGCTGTTTCCGAATCTCGGCGAGATGCCGAAGCGAATGGGCGGGCAGATGAGCGGCGGCGAGCAGCAGATGCTGACGGTGTCGCGGACGTTGATGGGGAATCCATATCTTGTCTTGCTCGACGAGCCTTCTGAGGGTGTTGCGCCGGTGATCGTCGAGCAGATGGCAAATATGATTCTTGAGCTCAAGCGGGAAGGGTTGGCGATTTTGCTCTCCGAGCAGAATGTGCATTTCGCTGAGCTTGTTTGTGATCGGGCTTATGTGCTTGAGAAAGGGCAGATAAGGTTTGATGGCGCGATGGCTGAGCTTGTTGGGGATGAGGCGCTGCGGCGTACGTATTTGGGGGTTTGATGGGGTAGGGGTTGAGTTTGGGGTTGGTTTTTGCTGGCATCCGCGTGATGTTATTGGTTTGCTAGTGTTGTCCCTGTGTGGCACGTGCGTTGGCTTGTCTTGCGACGCTGTTGTGGTTTGCTTTTGTTTTCGCTGGCATCCGCGTTTTGTCTTGCCTGCTTCACGCGTCGCCCCTGTGCGGGGCGGCACCTACTTTTCTTTGCCGCGGCAAAGAAAAGTAGGCAAAAGAAAGCCGCTGAACACCGCCAGCACTTGTTCATGCCTGAGGGCCCCCAACGGGTCCTCCGCTTCAAACGGCGCTCTGCCTTTCACTGCCCGTTGCCTACGCTCTTATTGAGCGCCTCACCCACTTCACACTCCCGCGTCGCCACACACGCGATCAAATCTCACACGTTCTATAGCGGCAAACTGTGTGTCGGCTTTCGCGCCATACACGTTTCACTCCGGACAGAAAAGCACGATCGGTGTCGTAAGAGCGCCGACGTGTGAAGCACTACGACCGACACACAGTTTGCCACCTGGGCGGCATTAACCATTCGCTGCCGCTGGTTGCGCTACGGGTGATTGACGCGGGTGAGGCGCCTATTCGGAGCGTTGGCAACGGGCATTGAATGGCAGAACGCCGTGTGAAGCGGAGGAACTGCTGGGGGCCCTCAGGCAAGAACTAGAACGGGCGGTGTTAGCCCGCTTTCTTTGCTTACTTTCTTTGCGGCGGCAAAGAAAGTAAGTGCCGCCCCGCACAGGGGCGACGCGTGAAGCGGGCAAGCCAAACCGCGGATGCCAGCGCAAACCCAGGAAAAACACACCTGCGCAAACCCAGGAAAAACACACCAGCGAAAACCAAACCAAACCAAGACACAAAAAAACCCAGAACCGTTACGATGCACACTTCACGCGGCGCGGTCAGCGCCAGCAAACCGAGAACAAAGGGAGCAACGCATGACCTCGCGCGCAGCATGGACTTTCCGCATAGCGGCTTCACTGGCTGTCACAGCGACACTATCGCTAACAGCAAACAGCGCATCCGCGCAACAAACCATAAAAATCGGCGAAATCAACAGCTACAAAGCGCAACCGGCATTCCTCATGCCGTACAAAAACGGCTGGAACCTCGCACTCGATCAGGTCAACGCAGCCGGCGGCGTGCTAGGCAAAAAACTCGAAGTCGTCTCGCGTGACGACAACGCTAACCCCGGCGACACAATCCGCGTCGCGCAAGAACTGATCGCGCGCGAGCAGGTGCAACTGCTATTCGGCGGCTATCTGTCTAACACAGGTCTCGCGCTGACCGACTTCGCGAAGCAGAAGCGCATGTTCTTCCTCGCCGCCGAACCGCTCACCGACAAGATCGTCTGGGCCGATGGCAACAAGTACACGTACCGTCTGCGTCCGTCCACCTACATGCAGGTCGCGATGCTCGTCCCCGAAGCCGCGAAGCTGCACAAGAAACGCTGGGCGCTCGTCTATCCGAACTATGAATACGGCCAGTCGGCAGCCGCGACCTTCAAGAAGCTGCTGAAGGCCGCGCAGCCCGACGTCGAGTTCGTCACCGAACAGGCCACGCCGCTCGGCAACCTCGACGCCGGCTCGACCGTGCAGGCACTCGCCGACGCGAAACCCGACGCCATCTTCAACGTGCTGTTCAGCGCGGACCTCGGCAAGTTCGTGCGTGAGGGCAATACGCGCGGCCTCTTCAAGGACCGCAGCGTCGTCTCGCTGCTGACCGGCGAGCCCGATTATCTCGACACGCTCGGCGCAGAAGCGCCTGTCGGCTGGATCGTGACGGGCTATCCGTGGTATTCCGTCGATACCCCCGCCAACAAGAAGTTCGTCGCCGACTACGAAGCGAAGTATCACGACTATCCGCGCCTCGGCTCGGTGGTCGGCTATGCGGCGCTGATGTCGATCGCGAATGGCATCAAAAAGGCAGGTTCGACCGATCCCGACAAGCTCGCGGCCGCGTTCAAGGGCTTGAATGTCGATACGCCGTTCGGGCCGATCACCTATCGCCCGCAGGACAACCAGTCCACGATGGGCGCGTTCGTCGGCGTGACGGCGCTCAAGGACGGCAAGGGCGTGATGACGTCGTATCGTTATATCGATGGCGCGAGCGTGCAGCCGTCCGACGCCGAAGTGAAGAAACTGCGTCCCGCAGACTGATTTCGCTGTAACGGACGCATGCCAAAGGCCAGCCGTACGGCTGGCCTTTTACTTTTCAGGCCGCGCGGGTCATCACTCTTCTGCGTCGTGCTCGGCCACGAAATGACGCAGATACGCGAGCACGGCCGCTTCCGCCGCGCGATGGTCCGCGCAGCTTTTCGAACCGGCGTTCTCTTCGTCGCCGAAAAGCGTAGACGGCGCATTGTGCACGTCCACTTCCTGGCCTTCGCGGAAAATGCGGATCTCGTGCATCGTTTCCGCGTACTCCGCGACCCAGTGAATGCCTTCTATATGTGCGCCCGCTCTGACTGTCTGCGTATTCATAAGGCGTCTCCTGACGGTTCGATCACCGGTCTTTGACGTAAACCATAGACGCTATCGGTGTATCGCGCACCTTTCGTTGCACTTCGGATCCGCGTGCAGCGTTACTGCAACGCAGTGCGAATCGATGGAGAAGCGCTCGCGCGTGGCCGAAGCCGTGTCGAAGCGGGATAGCGGATGGGGCGGGCGGTGAACTGCCGTGAAGAAGGCTGCGCACACGCGGACCGCGCGTGCGCATCATTGAAGACTGGCGGGGAGCACCGCTGCGGGCGCAGCGGTGCATCAAACAGAACTTACTGAATCGAAGCCAGTGCGTTGCGCACCGTCTGGAAGACCTGATCGATCTGCGCTTCGTCGATGATCAGCGGCGGCGAGAACGCGAGGATATCGCCCGTGAAGCGGATCAGCACGCCCGCTTCGAAGCACTTGACGAACGCCTCGTACGCACGCGCGCCCGGCGCGCCGTCGCGAGATTCGAGTTCGATACCCGCCACCATGCCGAGGTTGCGGACGTCCTTCACATGCTTCGCATCGCGCAGCGCGTGAGCGGCGGCTTCGAACTTCGGCGCCATCGCAGCCGCGCGCTCGAACAGGCCTTCGCTGCGGTACAGATCAAGCGTCGCGACGCACGCGGCGGCCGCGAGCGGGTGCGCCGAGTACGTATAGCCATGGAACAGCTCGATTGCGCCTTGCGCGCCGGCGTTGACGATCGTGTCGTGCACCGTGCGGCTCGCCGCGACGGCACCCATCGGCACCGATGCGTTGTTGATCGCCTTGGCCATCGTCAGCAGATCGGGCTTCACGCCGAAATACTCGCTGGCGGTCGCCGCGCCGAGGCGGCCGAAGCCCGTGATCACTTCGTCGAAAATCAGCAGGATGCCGTGCTTCGTGCAGATATCGCGCAGCTTCTGCAGGTAGCCTTGCGGCGGGATCAGTACGCCCGTCGAACCGGCAACCGGCTCGACGATCACGGCGGCGATCGTCGACGCATCGTGCAGCGCGACGATGCGCTCCAGTTCCTCGGCGAGATGCGCGCCCCAGGCCGGCTGGCCCTTCGAGAACGCGTTGTGTTCGAGGTTGTGCGTGTGCGGCAGGTGATCGATGGACGGCAGCAGCGCGCCCGAGAACGTCTTGCGGTTCGGCGCAATGCCGCCAACCGAAATGCCGCCGAAGCCCACGCCGTGATAGCCGCGCTCACGGCCGATCAGGCGCGTGCGCTGGCCTTCGCCGCGCGCGCGGTGGTAGGCGAGCGCGATCTTCAACGCGGTGTCGACGGATTCGGAGCCGGAATTCGTGAAGAACACGCGGTCGAGCCCTTCGGGCATCAGTTCCGCGACTTTCGACGCCGCTTCGAACGCGAGCGGGTGGCCCATCTGGAAGGTCGGCGCGAAATCGAGCGTCGCGGCCTGCTTCTGGACGGCGGCGACGATCTCGTCACGGCCGTGACCCGCGTTCACGCACCACAGGCCCGCGCATGCGTCGAGCACGTCGCGACCGTCGGTCGAGCGGTAGTACATGCCTTTGGCCGATTCCAGCAGGCGCGGCGCAGCCTTGAACTGACGGTTGGCGGTGAACGGCATCCAGAAGTTCGACAGGTCGTCGATCACGGGGCGCGAAGTCATGGGTCTCTCCTCGAATAGGTAGCGAAACTGTAGCGTCCGAGGTTAAATGGCGGACATAAACAGTTCACTCACTGCGCTGCTAACTGTGTTGGTCGAATCGCTTGAACTGTGCTGGTTTGTGCTGATTGCTACGCTGCCTTTGCCGCCCCGCTGGATGAATCAGGATGATAGAACTCGAACTGGATCGTGACCGCCGCGCCGCGCCGACGCTCGTCGAGCAGGTGGTGCAAGGCTTCGCGCATGCGATCGACAGCCATGCGCTGCGCGCGGGCGCGCTGCTGCCGTCGGTGCGCCAGCTTGCACAGTCACATTCGCTGAGCACCTTTACGGTGACGGAGGCGTACAGCCGGCTCGTGTCGATGGGACTCGTGACGGCACGGCGCGGTTCCGGCTATCGCGTCGCGTCGCGCGCGGGGGCCACGCATGCGCACACCGTCGACTGGCAGCCGCCCAGCCTCACCGCGAACTGGCTGTTGTCCGACGTATTCGCCGATCACTCCGTACCGATCAAGGCGGGCTGCGGCTGGCTGCCGAACGAATGGATCAACGAAACGGGCTTGCAGCACGCGTTTCGCGCGATGAGCCGCGTGCCCGCCGTGCGTCTGGGCGACTATGGGCATCCGTACGGTTTTGCGCCGCTGCGCGCGAAAATCGCCGAGCAGATGGACCGGCGCGGGCTGCCCGTCGAGGTGTCGAACGTGCTGCTGACGCAAGGCGCGACCCAGGCGCTCGATCTGATCGTGCGCACGCTGCTGCGCGCGGGCGATACCGTCGTCGTCGAAGATCCGGGCTACTGCAATCTGCTGCAGATTCTCAAGCTTGCCGGGCTGAACGTGATCGGCGTGCCGCGTACGCCGGCGGGCATCGACACGGATGCGTTCGAGCAGATCGTCGACACGCATCATCCGAAGGCGATCTTCGTCAACACGACGCTGCAGAACCCGACGGGCGCGACGTACGGCATGGCGTGCGCGTACCGGCTGCTGCAGATCGCCGAGCGCAGCCGCATGTGGGTGATCGAGGACGACGTGAGCCGCGAACTCGGCTCGCCCGGCGCGCCGATGTTCGCGGCGATGGAAGGCCTGCGCCGCGTGCTGTACATCAGCGGTTTTTCGAAGACGGTGACGCCCGCGCTGCGCTGCGGCTATGTAGTCGCCGAGCGCGACGTGCTGCGCGAACTGGCGCGCACGAAGATGGCGGTGGGGCTGACGTCGTCGGAGGCGATCGAGCGGATCGTCGACAAGGTGCTGCATGAGGGGCGCTACGCGCGCCACGTCGAGATCGTGAACGACAGGCTGCGCGCCGCGCATGCCGTCGTCGAGGAGCGGCTGGATGCGCTCGGGCTCGAAGCGTTTTACCGGCCGCGCGCCGGGCTGTTCCTGCTGGCCCGCTTGCCCGTCGAGCCGGAACGTGCGGGCGAGATTGCGACGGCGGCGCTTTCCGACGGTATCTGGCTCGCGCCCGGCTCTTATTTCCTGCCCGACGATGCGCCGAGCGCATGGTTTCGCTTCAACGTCCCGCATTCGACCGACGATGCGTTGTGGCGCTTCATCGAACGGATCGGGCGGGGATGATCAGGGCTTCGCGAGCGCGTCGATCAGTTCGGAGATGTTTTCCGCGCCGACATTGTCTTCCAGCAGCCCGATGAAAATGCGGCTGTACATCTGATCCCGTTGCAATTCGGGCAGATCCGTGCGTGCATTGGCGATCGCTTCGGCCGCGCGATGCGCGGAACTGACGATGCGTTGTGCGAGTTTCTTTTCCATACACTTCGCTAACGACAGCAAGCTGAAAAGCTTGAGCCGCTCTCCCTGTTTTTAGCGCACTCGTTGCGCCACGATCAAACTGTGGGCCGAATGCGTTGTCGTTTTTATTCCGCGTGTGTGTTCGTCTCACGCGACCAGCGCTTTTTTGCCAGCCGGCGCGCGATGTGCACGCCCGCGTTCCTTCGCGTCATACATCACCAGGTCGGCCGCTTTCACCAGATCCGCCGCGCGTTCGCCCGGCTGCAGCACCGCGATGCCGAGGCTCGCGCACACGCGGTACGCATTGCCGTGCACGCTGACGGGCACTTCCAGCGCCGCCGTGATCGCGCCCGCGACGACGGCCGCCGACGCCGCGTCGTCCCCGATCACGACCAGAAACTCGTCGCCGCCGAGCCGCCCGACCTGCGCGCGGTCCGGCGCCACTTCTTTCAGGCGCCGCCCGACTTCAGCAAGGATCGTGTCGCCCAGATGGTGGCCGAACGTATCGTTGAGTTCCTTGAAACGGTCCAGGTCGACGAAGATCACGGCCACGCGCCCCGCGGCATCCGGCGCGGCGACGGCTTCCTCGAGCAGATCCATGATGTAGCCGCGATTGGACAGACCCGTCAGACGGTCGGTGTGCGCGAGCCGGTGCAACTGCTCGCGGCCCTTCAGCAGCTTCTGGATCAGCGCGGCAATCCACGTCGACAGGCCGACGAGGATTGCTGAAATCACGCTCGCCATCGTCACGTAGACGCGGCGCATCCGGTAGTAATCGTCGAGCGTTTCAGCAAGCGACAGACCCGCCATCACCGTCAGGCCGTAGCGGTTCACCTCGCGGCTCGCGACGATGCGCTCCACATGGTCGATCGGATCGGCGAACGTCTCGTCGCTGTGGCGCGGATCGATGTAGCCGGTCGGCAAGGTATCGCCCGTGCGGCTGGGCGCGTCGCCTGCGCGGCGCGACAGCATGAAGCCGCGCCCCGACAGCACCGCGATCATGCCGTGCTCGCCGAGCGCGGCGCTCGTGTAGAAGCCGTCGGTGAGCCACGCCGGATTCTCCGACACGATCACCACGCCGCCGAAACTACCGTCTGGACGGTTGATGCGGCGCGTCGCCTGAATCGACCATTGCCGCGAGATGCGGCCGATCAGCGGCTCGCTGAGAAAGAGCCCGACATCGGCGCGCTCGCGATGCACGCGGAAGTGCTTGCGGTCGCTGAGATCGATCGAACCGGAAAACGGAATCGTCGATGCGATAACGTGGCCGTCCGGGCCCGCTATCGTCACTTGCAGTGCTGTATCCGCGGTGATGAGGCCGTACGCCTGGTACTTCTTGAGGTCGAACGTATCGGGCGAGTTTTCGATGCCGTATTTGACGACGAGCGCGATCGTATCGACGTCGTGAATCGTTTTCAGCGTGTGGGTGTCGAGCGCGCTTGCGACCGTGCGCGCGGCCACGCGCGCGTCATGCAGCACGGCCTCTTTTTCGACTCGCAGCCGCATCAGGATGGTGATCCACAAGACGGCGAGGATCAGCACGGTCAGCGCGGGCAGCAGAATGAACGCGCGATGCGGCGCACTGCCGGGGCCGCGCGGCTGCAAATGCACGATGAATCTGCGAAGTCGGCTCATCTGCGACCTCGTTGCGGACGCGGTGTTTTTCACTGGCTGATGGCTGACGCTTGAGGCACTTCAACTCGACCGTTCATGAAAGACGGCCGCTTGCTGCCGTCACCTTGCTGAACCCATATAACGGCAGCGCCGGGCGGAAGTTGATTGAGATTCGCAGATTCGTTTGAAACAGAAGAGACGTGCTGCTTTCGCTGCCGCGGTGCGTCAGATTCGACTCGATGGAAGCGGTTTTCAGCGGCGATTTATGCAGGCGGCATTGGAGGGATGGCGAACGCGTAGCCGTTCTTGCCGTGGCGCTTGACTTCGTACATCGCGCCGTCGGCGGCGGCGACGAGCAGCCGGTGATCGGCGACGCGATCGGGATACGTCGCGATCCCGACGCTCGCGCGCACGAAGCCGAGACCCATGTGCGTGTCGGTGTCGCCGACGCAGTTCATCAGCCGTGTGGCGATGCTCATCAGTTCCATGTCGTTGCCGAAGCCCGAGACGAGCGCGGCGAATTCGTCGCCACCCATGCGCGCGAGCAGATCGCCGGGACGTAACGACTGACGAAAGCGCTGCGCGAGCGCGATCAGGAATTCGTCGCCGACGGCGTGACCCATCGTGTCGTTGACCTGCTTGAAGCCGTCGAGATCGATATACAGCACGGCGCAGTTGCCGGGCACGCGCTCGGCTGCGATGCGGTCGAGTCGCGCGAGCAGTTGCTGGCGGTTCGGCAGGCCCGTCATCGCGTCATGCTGCGCGGCATGGCGGAACTGATGCGTGAGACCCGCGAGACGCCGGTGACGCCGCGCGAACACGATGAGCGCGGCGAATAGCGCGCCCGTCACCACGACGGTCAGCACGGCCAGCACGCTCGCGACGCGCAGCGTTCGCCGCCGCACGTCGGTGCTGATGGCGTCGCGCCGCGCGCGCCAATAGTCCGCCGTGGCCGCGAGCGACTGCTTCAGTTCGTCGAGGCTTTTTGCCGTCGCGTTGGCTTGCGGCAGGCGCGGCGCGGGAACGGGGCTCGAGCCGATCAGCGCGTCGAGTTCGGTGACGCGCGCGTCCAGTTCGTCGAGCGCCTGCTGATAGCGCGCGTCCGTGCCACTCGAAGGCGCGATGCGCTTCAGCAGGCTCGCGACGCCGAGCGCATTCTCGGCCCGCCCGACGGCCTCCAGCACGAGCGATGCGTACTGCTGCTGAAAGTGATCGGAGAACAGCGCCTTGACCTGCACGGCGACATAGAGCAGCCCGACGACGAGACAGGCGAGCGCCAGCGCGCCGACCGCGACCGGCTGCGGGCGCCATCGCGGGCTGAATGGACGGATTGGCGTGACGGTTCGCTTCACGCCAGCGGGCTAGGGATGGGAATACGGGTCGGGATTGTTGCCGGGATCTCGGGTGCGACGGTGATAGCCGACCTTGCGGAACATCGCGGTCAGCCGCGACACGAATGTTTCTTTCGGTTTGGCCCGCTGCGCGTGGCGCGCATTGCTTCCCGTCTGCTTGCCGCGATCGGTGCGGGCGGCGGCGGAGTTCGGCCCGGGCGCGGCGCGCGCGGCTTGTTGCGGGTCAAGCGTATCGGAATCCGCGTCTGCGTCTGTGTCGTCGGCCGATGCCGCTGCAAGCGTATCGGTGCCGGCTGGAGCGGTTTTTTGCGTTGGCGGCGCCGGTATCACGCGGCCCGATACCGAGCTGGTCGGTACGGCGGCGTGGCTGGGAATGATCAGGTCGGCGCTGGTCGCTGCGCCAGGCAGCGGGCGGCGAGCCGATTCGACGGCCTCGGCGTACGCGACCTGATCGCGGCTGAACCAGATCACATAAGCGGCCGTGCCCATCACGCCGACGGCAAGGCCCATCGCGGAGATCAGGCAAATCTGCACCCAGTTGTAATGTCGTGCCTGCTGATCGTCGCTATCGGTCAGAAACGCGCTGTCGTATTGCTGCTGCCTGGGGCCGCGCTGGCGGTCCGGCGAATCCTGTGCGTCCATGTTTGCAACGCCTCCGACCCTTGCGGTCTGCGTCTGTCAATGGCGGGACTGGCGCGCGGTGGACGCGCACAGTGAAATGTGCTCGGGGATAACCGTGGTTTCGCAGCAATTAGTGAGCCCGGAAAGTGCTCAACGCCAGCGATCGTGCCAGCGGAGACAGCGCGGAGCCCGCTTGCGAGGACAGGGTTATGTGTTGGCTATTCTACTGTCAAAACGCAAGACGGGCCGTGGCGGAAAACGCACGTTTGAAGCGTGCGGCGGCGCGTTGAAAAACGCGCCGCGCGAGAAAAATTTCCAGACTGTGTGCGTGTCAGGCAAACAGGCGCAGCACGATCGGGTACAGCGTCGCGACGAGCATCAGCGCCATTGCGATGTTGAAGGTGCGCAGCCATACGGGGTTCGACAGCGCGCGGCGCATCGCGGTGCCGAACGCGGCCCACAGGCAGATGCACGGCAAGCCGATGACGTAGAACACGAGCGCCATCAGCAGCGCGTTGATGCCGAAGTCGGCGCTCAGATGAATGGTCGTCGCGGCCGTGAGCACCATCATCCAGGCCTTCGGATTGACCCACTGGAACGCAATGGCTTCATGAAAGCGCATCGGACGGCGCTCGCCTTTTTTCACCTGCATTTCGCCCGACGTGCCGATTTTCCACGCGAGATACAGCAGATACACGACGCTCAACACTTCGAGCACCGTGTAAAGCACCTCGAAGCGGCGGAACGCTTCGCCCAGCCCGAAACCCACCGACAGCATCAGCAGCGCAACGCCCGCGCTGATACCGAGAATATGCGGCAGCGTGCGGCGAAAGCCGAAGTTGACGCCCGATGCGAGCAGCATCGTGTTGTTGGGACCGGGCGTGATGGTGGTGACGAGCGCGAACAGGATGCCGGCGGGCAGGGCGCTGGCGCTCAGGGTTTCGAGGGTCATGGACGGCTCCGCTGAAAGATTCGAGGGTTACGCCAGTGTAATGTCGGATCCCGGTACAGTACCGGTACAGATCGGCATATGATTTCCAGTACGGAGCGAAGTGCGTTGCGCCTTGCCATGGCGCAAAGATTCAGGGCAGGATGCGTAGATGGCACTTCAACGCACCTGAGCATGCAAAACACAAAGGACAAACCCGCGCGACTGAGCCTTCTGAAAGGCATCCTGCCGATCAATCGCGCAACGGCGTTGCGCGATGTCTTTTCCGGCGTTTCGCTGGCATCGATGGATATCCCGCAGGTGCTCGGCTATGCGCGCATCGCGGGCATGCCTGCCGTGACGGGGCTTTACACGGTCTTTCTGCCGCTGATCGCGTTTGCGTTCTTCGGCGCGTCGCGACATCTCGTCGTCGCCGCCGACTCGGCCACCGCGACGATCTTCGCGAGCCGCGCTTCGACGATCGCGCCGATGGGCAGCGCAGAGTACGTCGCGCTGGCGGGCATGGTCGCGCTGCTGACGGCGGCGTTGCTGCTGCTTGCCCGCATCTTCAAGCTCGGCTTTCTCGCCGATTTCCTCTCGCGCACGGTGCTGGTCGGTTTTCTGACGGGAGTGGGCGTGCAGGTGTCGATTGCGATGCTCGGCGATATGTTCGGCATGACCGTGCCGTATCCGTCGTCGCGCAGTCTCGCGCAACTGGGCTACGTGATCGTTCATGCCGTGCATGCGCATCTGCCGACGCTCGCACTCACGGCGCTGGTGGTCGGCGCGATTTTCATCGGCAAGCGCTTCTTGCCGCGCGTGCCGATTCCGCTTGTCGCCGTGATAGGCAGCATCGCGGCAAGCAAGTCATTCGATTTCGCCGCGCACGGCATCACGATACTTGGCCCGATCAGCGGCGGTCTTCCGCCGATGTCGTTTCCCGCCGTCACGTGGCAACAGTTCCTCGATCTCGTCCCGGTGGCGGCGTCGTGCTTTGTAATGATCATTGCGCAAAGCGCGGCCGCAGCCCGCGTGTTCGCGCAGCAGTATCACGAAGAGGTGGACACCAACGCCGACATTCTCGGTCTGGCGGCGGCCAATGCGGCGGCTGCGTTCAGCGGCACGTTCGTCGTCAACGGCAGCCCGACGCAGACGGCGATGGCCGAACGCGCGGGCACGCGCAGTCAGATCGGGCAAGTTGCGTTCGCGGTTGTGGTCGTGGTGGTGCTGCTGTTTCTGAGTTCGTATCTGCAATACCTGCCGCACTGCGTGCTCGCCGGTATCGTTTTCACGATTGCGGTTGGTCTGGTCAACGTGCCGAGCCTCGCGGCGATCCGCGCCGAAAGTCCCGGCGAGTTCACGCTGGCGCTCATCACGGCGGCCGCCGTCGTGATGGTCGGTGTTGAACACGGCATTCTGCTGGCCGTCGCGTTGTCGCTGCTGCGGCATGTGCGGCACAGCTATCGGCCGCATACGATGGTCATGGAGCCGTCGCCCGCCAACGGGCGATGGCAGCCGGTGCCGGCGAAGCCCGGCATCATGACGGCGCCGGGGCTTATCGTGTATCGCTTCGGCTCCGATCTGTTCTTTGCCAATGATCACGTCTTCACATCGGAAGTGATCGAACTCGTCGATGCGGCGCCTGGCGATCTGCATACGCTCGTCATCGATGCAGGTGCGATCACCGCGCTCGACTACTCCGCCGCGCTCACGCTGAGCGATCTGATCAAGGATCTGCAGGCGCGCAAGCTGGCTGTCATCTTCGGCCGGGTGAATCCCTATCTGCGCGCCGATATGGACCGGCATCGCATCACGCAGGTGGTGGGTGCGTCGAATGTATTCGACACGCTGCACGAGGCGCTCGCGGCTGCGGGTATCAGCCCGCCGCGCGAAGTGAACGCGTTGTAGCGCCTGGCGCGCGGGCTTATCGCTTACCCTGGATCGCACGCCGGACGGCGGCGCGACGCCCACGTGCATGCTGCGCCGCACTCTATGGTGCAGCGGTGCATCGCATCTCGATCTCACTCGACGACATCATCCGATGTCATTGCATACGCACGCATCCGCAGCATAGGGCAAGTCCCTAAGCGCATTTAGCCCTGCATTACCACCGCGCACATCGCCCTCCTACACTCAGCATCAAACGGAGGAGGGACGACATGGCCAAGCTGATTCACACGATGATCCGCGTGCAGGATCTCGACCGCTCGCTGAAGTTCTATCAGAACGCGTTCGGATTCGAGCCTTCACATCGGCTCGATTTCCCCGACTTCTCACTCGTCTATCTGCGCAACGCGGAATCGGACAACGAGATCGAACTTACCTGGAACAAGGGCCGCGAAGACGCGTACTCGCATGGCGACGGCTACGGTCACGTCGCGTTCGTCGTCGACGACGTCAAGGGCGAGCGCGAACGTCTCATCCAGCTCGGCATGACGCCCAACGACGTGCGCGAATTCAAGAACGACGACGGCGCGTTGCTCGCGCGTTACTTCTTCATTCAGGACCCGGACGGCTACAAGGTCGAAGTGCTCGAACGGCACGGACACTACCAATAGAAAAGAAAACGAGTAGAAAGCCGCGCACGACGCGGCGCCCCACAACACAACCCAAGGAGACAGGCATGAGTCACAAAGTGATTCCCATCGAAGCGGAGCCTGCCGCACCCTCTGCCCATGCTCATGCACCCCACGCGCCGCGTTCGCTCAGCCGGCGCGAGTGGCTCAAGGGCACGGGCGTGCTGGTCGGCACGCTCGCGTTCCCGTCGATACTCGCGACGCTCGCGCCCAGCCGCGTCTGGGCGCTCGAAATGCAGGCACTCGATACGCATCAGGGCGCCGTGCTGCTCGCGTTCGTCAAACAGCAGTACCCGCACAAGACGCTCGACGATGCCGTCTATGCGCTCGTCGTCAAGGACCTCGATGTGAAAGCGCAGAAAGATCCGGCCGCGCGACAGACACTCGTCGACGGTGTGAAGCAGCTCGACGCCCTCAACGGCTCCGACTGGACCAAACGCTCGCCCGCCGATCAGGCGCGCGACGTCGCCGCGATGGAAAAAACGCCGTTCTTCACGAGCGTGCGCACGACGGCCATCGTCTCGCTCTACAGCAACGACATGGCGTACGCGCACTTCGGCTATGGCGCGGCGCAAGGCGACGGCGGCTATCTGAACAAGGGCTTCAACGATCTCGCGTGGCTGCCGAATCCGCCTGCCAACGCGAGCGGCCCGATTCCCACCGATAGCTGAGCAACCGGAGACCCGACATGGACGACAACAACAAGGTGCATTTCTCGCACAACGATGCGCGCGCCGTGGTCATCATCGGCTCCGGCGCGGGCGGCGGCACGCTGGCAAACGAGCTGGCGCAAAAGGGCATCGACGTGATCGTGCTCGAAGCAGGCAAGCTGCATACGCAAGGCGATTTCACGACCGACGAATGGGGCTCGTTCTCGATGCTGTCGTGGCTCGACAAGCGCACGACGTCGGGCACGTGGCGCGTCGCGACCGACTTTCCGGGTCTGCCGGCATGGATCTGCAAAACCGTCGGCGGCACGACGACGCACTGGGCGGGCGCGAGCCTGCGCTTCCAGGCGCACGAGTTCAAGGCCAAGACGAACTACGGCACGATCAAGGATGCAAACCTGCTCGACTGGCCCGTGACGAGCGAAGAAATGGCGCCGTGGTACGACCGCGCCGAAAAGAAAATGGGCGTGACCCGCACCAACGGTTTGCCCGGCCTGCCCGGCAACAACAACTTCAAGGTGATGTACAACGGCGCGACCAAAGTCGGCTACAAGGAATGCAACACGGGCCACATGGCGACCAACAGCATCGTGCGCGACGACCGCGCGCATTGCTTCCAGCGCGGCTTCTGCTTCCAGGGCTGCCGCACCGGCGCGAAATGGTCGACGCTCTACACGGAGATTCCGCGCGCGCAGGCCACGGGCCACATGGAATTGCGCACGCAGGCGCAGGTCGTGAAGATCGAAACCGATGCGAAGGGCAAGGCGAGCGCCGTCGTGTACTACGACGCCGACGGCAAGCTGCAACGGCAGAAGGCGCGCATCGTCGCGGTGGCAGGCAATGCGATCGAAACGCCGCGTCTGCTGCTGAATTCGCATTCGAGCCGCTTCCCGGATGGCCTTGCCAATTCGTCGGGACAGGTCGGACGCAACTACATGCGCCACACCACAGGCTCCGTCTACGCCGTGTTCAACGAGAAAGTGGACATGTACAAGGGCACGACGATGGCAGGCATCATCGAAGACGAAGCACGCTTCGATACGTCGCGCGGTTTCGCGGGCGGTTATCACATGGAAACGGTGTCGCTCGGGTTGCCGTTTTATGCAGCCTTCCTCAATCCCGGCGCGTGGGGTCCGGATTTCACGGCTGCCATGGACGCGTATCCGTACACGGCGGGCATGTGGATCGTCGGTGAAGACATGCCGCGCGAAACCAACCGCATCACGCTGAATAACGACGTGAAGGATCAGTACGGCCTGCCCGTGCCCAACGTGCATTTCGACGATCACCCGAACGACGAAGCGATGCGCAATCACGGCTTCAAGCAGGGCGCCGCTGTCTATCAGGCCGCGGGCGCGAAGACGGTGTACAACGTGCCGCCGTATCCGTCGACGCACAACCTCGGCACCGCGCGCATGAGCGCGCGCCCGCAGGACGGCGTGTGCAACCGTTTCGGCCAGACGCACGACGTGCCGAACCTGTTCATCTCGGACGGCAGCCAGTTCACGACGGGCGCGGCAGAAAACCCGACCTTGACCATCGTGACGCTCGCGATCCGTCAAGCCGACTACATCGCCAACCAGATGAACAGGCGCACAATCTGATCGATGCGTGTGAATGAACCGGGTGCGGCAGGCGCGCGCGATGCCCGCCGCCGCACTCATACGAACAATGGAGACACACCATGTGCAACGTCTACGTCAACGCGGACCCGATCCTGTACGAATCGCGCACGCGTTCGCTGCGCATCCATGGCGTGATTACGACCGTGCGCCTGGAGAATCTCTTCTGGGACGTGCTGCATGAAATCGCGTCGCGCGAGAACATGACGACCACGCAATTCGCCGTCAAGCTCTACGACGAACTCATCGCGCTGCGCGGCGAAGTGCCGAGCAATTTTGCGTCGTTTTTGCGCGTGTGCTGCCTGAGGTATCTGTCGATCGTGGCGGGCAAAAGCGACTTAACCAGCTTTCCTGTGCCTGTGCCCGAGCCGAAGCCGCGTGTACTGAAAACGGTTTGACGCTCAGACTTCTGCGCGCTTACCGCGACTGCGTGCGAAACGCTTCGCCGCCCATTCCCGCGCGATCGACGGCAACGATGCGATTGCGGCCGTTGTCCTTCGCCTGATACAACTGCGCGTCGATCAGATTGATAAACGCAGTCGTGTCCATGCCGCCGTTCGGAACGATCGTCCCGACGCCGAAGCTCGCCGTCACGCGTTGCTGATGCGGCGAGCGCAAATGCGGGATCGCTTCTGCATCGATCAGATCGCGGCAGCGCTCTGCCATCTTCACTGCCGTGTCCGCATCCGTGTTCGGCAACACGAGCACGAATTCCTCGCCGCCGAAGCGGCCCAGAAAATCGCTTTCGCGCGCGGCTTTCGCGAGCACGCCAGCGAAGCGCTTCAGGCACTCGTCGCCCTGAATGTGGCCGTAGTAATCGTTGTAGGCCTTGAAGAAGTCGATGTCGATCATGATCAACGACAGCGGTTTGCCGCTTTCCTGACTCGCCGCCCACTCGCGCTGCATCACGTTGTCGAACATGCGGCGATTGCCCGCGCCCGTCAGGCCGTCCTTGAACGACAGGTCTTCGAGTTCCTTCTGCAGACGCGCGAGCTTTTCTTCCGTGCGCTTGCGTTCGCTGATATCGAACATGAAGCCGATCAGCGAATCGACGCCGCCTTCCGGCGTGCGCACGACGTGCACGACGTCGCGCAGCCACACATAGCCGCCGTCCTTCGTCAGCGCACGATAGTCCGCCTCGTGATCGGTGCCCGCCTGCGATTGCGCGACGCAAAACTCGACCACTTTCTGCCGGTCTTCGGGATGCATGCGCTCGGCCCAGTCGTTGACCGTCTTCCACGACGACGGCGCCCAGCCGAGCAGCGCCTCGATCTGCGGGCCGATGTAGGTGAACGCCATCGTCGCCCAGTCGATCTTCCACGGAATTGCTTTGGTCGATTCGAGCAGCGTGCGATAGACGGCCGTGTCGTGTTCGAGCCGTTCGCCTTCGGCCTGCATGCTGGCGTTCGAATCGTCGTGGCGCAGGAAGGCGGCGCCGAGCATGTCTTGCGTGTCGTCGATGTTCTTCATGTTCGCTTCGTATTTTTCGTATGGATCGGTGGCGCCCCGGTCGTGCTCAATGGGGCTTTCGCCATGTCAACGGCACGGCGGGGCGGCTTCTCGATTGGCTGAAACCCGAACGGACAATTCTACCGGCGCAGCGGATGCGCTTTGCGCGCGTCAATATTCACGCGTCGCGCGCGAGATAGGCCCTGAACGTATCGATCAGCGCACGGACTTTGGGCGGCGTGTGTTGCGTCGGCGGAAACACGGCCTGGATGCCGGCGGGTTCCGTCGACCAGTCGGGCAGCAGACGCACCAGGCGGCCCGCCGCGACGTCGCCAGTGACGGAGAAGTCCGTTAGCAGACCCAGACCGCCGCCCGCCAGCGTGGCCGCGCGTGCGGCTTCCGCCGTGTTCACGAGGAACGCGTTCTCGCAGCGCACGCTTTCCGTCGTCCCGTCGATGTGGCGCAAGTCGAGCGTTTGCGGCCGCGCCAGCACCGTCAGCGCGACGAAAGGCATGGCGGAGAGATCGGCAGGCGTTTTCGGCTCGCCCCAGGTCTCGATGAACGCCGGGCTCGCGACAACCCATTTCTCGAAACGCCCCAGCGTCACCGCGCGATAGTTCGAATCGGGCAGACGGCCGAGCCGGATCGCGACGTCGATGCCGTCCGCGATCAGATCGACGAGATGATCGCTGCACAGCAGTTCGATATCGAGCCGCGGATGCGCGCGGCGCAGTTCGACCAGCACGGGTGCGACGGCGAGCGTGCCGTAGTCGATCGGGCAACTCACGCGCAGCGTGCCGCGCACCGGCGCTTCCTCGCCGCCGATGTCGGCCAGCGCCTCCTCCGCTGCGCGCAGGATCTTCACGCAGGCATCATAAAACGCGCGTCCCGCCTCGGTGACGCCCAGCCGCCGCGTGGTGCGCACCAGCAGGCTCGCGCCCACTTCCGCTTCGAGCCGCTGCATGTGCGTGCTGACCATCGTCTTCGCGAGCCCGAGCCGCGCCGCGGCTGCCGTCAGCGACCCCGCTTCGACCACGGCGACGAAAACGGCCAGCCGGTTCAGGTTCACGTCACGCACGTCGGCCATGTCGATTGTCCACTTTCAGATGATTGTGTTTTCAAGGTTATCAGGCTTCTGCGGCCGGACGGCGCGCTTTACTCTCCTATTGTCCAATATCACCGAACCTGGAGTCCCGAATGCCCGCAGCCAAGCCCGCCCAGCCGATCCGCCTGTACACGACCCTGCTGTCGGGTCATGGCCATCGCGTGAAGCTGTTCCTGACTTTGCTCGACCTGCCGTTCGAAGTGATCGAACTGAACATGCGCGAGGGCGACAACCGCAAGCCGGAATATCTCGCGCTGAACCCGTTCGGCCAGGTGCCGACGATTCAGGACGGCGACATCACGCTGTTCGATTCGAACGCGATTCTGGTGTATCTGGCCACGCGCTACGGCGACGCGTCGTGGCTGCCGGAAGATCCGCTCGGCGCGGCGGCTGTGCAGCGCTGGCTGTCGCTGGCGGCGGGGCAGATCGCCTTCGGTCCGTGCTCGGCGCGGCTCGTCACCGTGTTCGGCGCACCGCTGAATCATGAGACGGCGAAGGGCATCGCGGTAAAGCTGTTCGACGTGATCGAGCGCGAACTCGGCACGAAGCCGTTCGCCGCCGGCGAGCACGTGACGATCGCCGATATTGCCGCGCACACGTATATCGCGCACGCGCCGGAAGGCGGCGTGTCGCTGGAGCCGTATCCGAACATTCGCGCGTGGCTGCGCCGCGTTGAAGCGTTGCCGCGCTTCATTGCGATGCCGTCCACGAAGGCCGGGCTGCTCGCGGAGTAACCCGGGCAGCACGTTTTCACGCATCACGCTGACGTTTTGCCTGCAGGAGCCCGAGATGTCCGATTTCATTCCTCTGAACGGCTGGGGTCTCGAAACCTCGCCGTTTCACGCCGACGAACTCGCCGCGCAGCGGCTGGCAGGCGTGGACAGTCAGGCGGACTCTTCCGGGCGCCGCGGCATTCGCCGCTATATGCCGGAGCAGCACCGCGAGTTCTATGCGCAGCAGCCGTTCATGGTGTTCGGCGGTGTCGATGGGAGCGGTCAGCCGTGGGCGACGATCCGCACGGGATTGCCGGGCTTCGTGTCGTCGCCGGATGCGAATACGCTGCGTATCGAAAGCCGCGCACTGCCCGGCGATCCGCTCGGCCCGAACTGGCAGATGGGCGCGATGATCGGCGGGCTCGGCATCCAGCCGCATACGCGGCGGCGCAACCGGATCAACGGTGTCGTCAAAGCGGTGGATGGCGATGCCGTCACGCTCGAAGTGACGCAGAGCTTCGGCAACTGCGCGAAGTACATTCAGGGGCGCGTGCCGACTTTCGTCGACCGCACGGACGGCGGCGCGCCCTCGCCGCAAGAAATCTCGACTTACCTCAGCGACGCGGACCGCGCGTTGCTCGCGCGCGCCGACACATTCTTCATCGCAAGCGCGAACATGGCGGATGAAGCGGGCTTTGCACGCGGCGTCGACGTGTCGCATCGCGGCGGCGTGCCGGGCTTCGTGCGTATCGACGACGCCGCGACGCTCACCACGCCCGATTTCACCGGCAACAAGTTCTTCAACACGATCGGCAATCTGCTGCACGATCCGCGCGCGGGTTTGTTGTTCGTCGATTTTGCCAGCGGCGATCTGCTGTACCTCGCCGTGCGCGCCGAGATCATCTGGCAAGGCCCCGAGATTGCAACGTTCGAAGGCGCGGAGCGCCTGATGCGCTTTCATGTGCAGGAAGTGCGGCGCAGCAGGGGCGTGCTGCCGTTTCGCTGGTCCGATGTCGAATACGCACCGCAATTTGCGGCTGCGATGCGCAAGGCGGCGGCTGCGTCGCCGTGGCACAAGCTGAAAGTGGCGGAAGTCGTTCAGGAGACGCCTTCTGTGCGCTCGTTCTATTTCGAGTCGACAGATGGTTCGCCGTTGCCCGCGTATCAGCCGGGGCAATATCTGCCGATTCGTGTGCGCGTGGAAGGACGCGATGCGCCGTTGACGCGCACTTATACGCTCTCCGATGTGCATGATCCGCGTCATTACCGGATCAGCGTGAAGCGCGAAGGCGTCGCGTCGAACTGGCTGCACGAGCATCTCGAGGCAGGCATGGAAATCGAAGCGATGGCGCCGCGCGGCGCATTCGTCTACGACACGCAGAGCACGCGGCCCGCCGTGCTGATTTCGGCAGGTATCGGCATGACGCCGATGATCGCGATGCTGCATCATGAGCTGAATGCGCGCGCGAAAAACGATGCTCATGCGAAGCGTGTGTTTTTCTTTCACGGCGCGCGCAACGATCGCGAGCGCCCGTTTAGCGCGCATCTGAAAGAGGTGGCGGCGCGTTATCCGTCGGTGTCGATGCATCTGTTCGATAGCGCTTTGAGCGAGCCTGTTGATGGCATCGAAAAAGGGCGCGTCGATATCGCGGCATTGAAGCGCTCGTTGCCGTTCGACGACTACGACTTCTACCTGTGCGGCCCCGAGCAGTTCATGCGCGACCTGTACGAAGGACTGCGCGCGCTGAACGTCGCCGACGAACGCATCCGTTTCGAAGCGTTCGGGCCCGCCAGCGTGAAGCGCACGCCCACGCAGGCTGTCGTCGAAGAAAAAGCCGAAGTCGAAACGGGCGGCGCGCAAGTAACGTTTGCGCGCTCGCAACGCACGATCCACTGGATGCCGAAGCACGGCAACCTGCTGGACTTCGCCGAAAAGAACGGCATCGAAGCGCAGTCGAGCTGCCGTTCGGGCATGTGCGGCACGTGCTCGACAAAAGTACTGTCTGGGAAGACCGCTTACGACGGAGAAATCGAGGCGGAAGTCGCCGACGGATGCACGCTGATCTGCATGGCGCATCCCGTCGTCGAAGACGGGCAGATTGGGAGCCTGACGCTCGATCTGTGATTATTTGCCCGCGCCTTTGGAAGGGACGCAAGTGAGTACAAGCGTGCCGCCATTGCCTGCTTCGGCGCTCAACATCGCTTGATGAAACTCGCGGTGATCGCATGACCATGCTGCTGTGAAATCGCGTGGACACGAAGCACGCTGCGTTGCATCGAGCCGCGCTTTCACGATATAGCGACAGGTCGCGCGGTCGTTGCAGTGCTCTGCAAGGTCACGCGTGGAATTGCCTGCTGCTGCGCCGCAATTCGCGCCGTAAGTAGCGGACTGAATGCGGATGCGCTGTGCCTGTTCAGCCATGCTGGAGACGGAAGCAACTGAGCCGGCAATCGCGATGCCTATGAGCAAGCCGAGTTTGCGATTCATGAAGAACCTCCCGCATTTTTCGTGCAGTTGCGCTGACGGATGCACGTAATAACAGTGTCGCTCTAAAACGGCTGCGATGCAAAAAGGCCTGCGAAATGCGGGCCCTTTTGCATTCGTGCAGGCTTTACCCGTGTGTTTTCCTTACCGGCGGAAAATGCCTTTTACCCGGCGCAAAGCTCAAACGCCGAAAGCGCTCGCGTTTATGCTCTTCCTCGAAATGCGCCACGGAAGGCTTCACGAGATCGCTGCGCGACACGACGCCAACGAGTTGCATCGAATCGCGATCGACAACCACAGGCAGCCGTTCAAGATCATGCACGGCGAGACGCGTTGCTACGAGACGGCAGGTTTCGTCGGGCAGTGCGACCACCAGCGACCGATCTTTCATCACATCTGCGAGCGATGAATCGAGCGTGTGTTGCGTTGCGCCGTCGCGTACTGCATCGAGCATTGCGCGATCGACGATACCGAGCAGCGCGCCGTTCGCACGCAGCACAGGATAGGCGCGCCGCTTCTGAGTCGCGCCGAAATATGAAGCGAGCGCATCGCGCACGCCAATCGCGCCATCGATCGAATCGACCTTTTGCGTCATCACTTCGTCCACGTAATGCCGCTCGAGCGGATCGACGCCGTACTCGCGATAGATGTGATAACCGCGCCGCGCGATCTTTTCGGTCATGATCGAACGCTTCATCACGACGGTTGCGAAACCGTGCGCAACCAGCGTCGCGGCGAGTAGCGGCAGCAACGCGTTGCCATCGTGCGTGAGGCCGAAGGCGAACACGATGGCCGTCAACGGCGCACCGAGCGTGGCGCCGAGCGTCGCCGCCATGCAGACGAGCGGCCACAGCGCCGGCTCGTTGCCGGGCAGCACGTGGCCGAGCACGGTGCCAAGACCCGCGCCGAGCATCAGCAGCGGCGCGAGCACGCCGCCCGACGTGCCGGAGCCGAGCGCGATCACCCACATCACCGCTTTGACGACGAGAATCGCCACGGCCACCTGCAGCGCGATATGTTGATGCAGCAGATCGCCGATCACGTCGTAGCCGACGCCAAGCGCGCGCGGCTCGATATATCCGCCGATGCCAACAGCGAGCCCACCGATAGCCGGCCACCACATCCAGTGCAGCGGCAGCTTGTGAAAGAGGTCTTCCGTCTTGTAGAGCGCAGCCGATAAACCCGATGCCAACGCGCCCGAAAGCAGCCCTGCTATCACGCATGAAAACAACGAAATAGCAGTCGGCGGCGCGGTTTGCAGCGCGAACAGCGGCTCGGTGCCGAAGAAGATCGCCCGCGCGAATCCGGCGACGGCGCAAGCCAGCGCGACAGGCAAAAAGCTGCGCGGCCGCCATTCGAACAGCAGCAGTTCGACAGCGAGCAGCACGGCGGCAACGGGCGTGCCGAACACGGCGGTCATGCCCGCGGCCGCGCCCGCGACCAGCAGCGTCTTGCGCTCCGCCGACGTGACCTTCACGCACTGCGCAAGCAACGAGCCGAGCGCACCGCCCGTCATGATGATCGGGCCTTCCGCGCCGAACGGCCCGCCGCTGCCGATCACGATGCCCGACGACAAGGGCTTGAGCACGGCGACTTTCGGCGACATGCGGCTCTTGCCGAACAGAATGGCTTCGATCGCCTCGGGAATGCCGTGTCCGCGAATCTTCTCCGAACCGAAGCGCGCCATCATGCCGACGATCAAGCCGCCGATCACGGGGATCACGATCACCCACGCGCCGAGCGTATTCGTAGCAGGCGAGCGGTCGGCGAATGAAAACGCGCCGAAGAAAAACAGGTTCGTGAACAGATGAATCAGGCTCAACAGCACGAACGCGGCCAGCGTGCTGAGCAGGCCGATGACAGCCGCGAGCGCCGCGATGCCCGGCAAGCGCGCATTGCTCGAAAAGTCCCGCTTGTGAGAGTTGTCGCTCATGAGTGCAGTGCCGTTGCGCAAAGCCTTTTCAGGGCCCGGATCAAAGATCGATCTGTGGAATCGTGAATGCGCCCTTGAGCGAGCGCAGTTCCGCGCGATGCAGCTCCGCGAGCCGGGCAAGTACTTTCTCGCCCGCTTTCAGCAGATGCACTTCGACCTGGCGGCGGTCGGTCTCACTGATCTTGCGCTTGACGAGTTCGAGTGCTTCGCAGCGCGATACCAGCGCAACCACGCCGTGATGTTGCGCCTGCAGCCGCTCGGCCAGTTCGCCGATAGTCGCCCACTCGCGATCCGGATAGCCCTTGATATGCAGCAGCAACAGATACTGCAGCGGCGTAATGCCTTCGCCTTGCGCAGCCTGCTCGGAGAAGCGCTCGAAGCGCCGCATCTGATAGCGAAACTCCGAAAGCTGTTCGTAGTCCGCCTTGTTCAACGTGCGTGTGAGAACTTTCATATCGATGACCACGCGAGAGAAAGCAAAAAATGTATCACGAAATGATATAAATGGCGATGCCCGGGGCATCGCCATGCTGAATTTTTAATGCGGTGGATTCGGCGCGCGTTCAGGCAGCAGGACGCTGCTGCGCCTGAGCCTGCATCTGCGTCTGACGGTAGAGACCGGCAATCAGATCGGACTGCGTGATGATGCCGACCAGCCTGTCATGCGAGTCGATCACGGGAATGTGATGGTGACCGTCGTCGGCGAAAAGCGGCACCAGTTCGACGATAGGCGTGCTGGTCGCGACAGTGCGCACGTGCGTCGTCATGACCGTGCTGGCAAGTCGCCCGCGTGCCGCATCGCGTTTGAAAAGGCGCGCCGACAAGGCTTCCATCAGCCGCAGGTCCGCGCTTTTCGGCTTGTTCGCGAGATCGGCGCGCGTGACGATGCCGACCACATGCTGGCGCCGGTCGACCACAGGCAGCGCCTTGATCGCGTGACGCTGCAGCAGTTCTGCTGCGGCGCGCAGCGTGGTATCGGGCGCAATGCTCACGACGGGCGACGACATCACGTCGCGGCACGACAGTTCGCTGAACGTGCGCGCATAAGCTTGCAACTGCGTTTCGCGGAACAGCGCTTCGAGGTCTTCGGGATCGATGTCGAGCAGTTCGCCGCGACGATTCAGTACGGCTTCGAGATCGGCGCGCGTGACGCCGTTGCCGGATGGCGTTGCTTGCGGTGCCGCGGCGGGCGCGGCGCGTGATGCGTGCGGATAGCGGTGGCCGGTCACCGCGTGATACACGAGCGCCGCGCCGAGCAGCGCCGCCGACTGGATCAGGATCGGTTCGAGCACGAAGCGGTAGCCAAGCGCATGAATGGCCGGGCCGCCGATCGCAGCGGTCAGCGCGACGGCACCTGAGGGCGGGTGCACGCAGCGCAGCGCGAACATCGCGGCGATCGATACGCCCACGGCAAGCGCCGCCGCTGCAACGGGATCGCTGATTAACATCGCGCAGGTCACGCCGACCGTCGCCGCCACCAGATTCCCGCCGATGATCGACCACGGCTGCGCGAGCGGACTGGCTGGCACGGCAAACAGCAGCACGGCCGACGCACCCATCGGCGCGACCAGCAGCGGAATGTTGGCGGCCGGTCCGAGCAGCAGATGCATGCTGCCGCCCGTAAAGGCAATGCCGATCAGCGCGCCAAGCGCCGAACGCATGCGCTCCGGCCATTTGACGTTCATCGCGGCCGGATAAAAGCGCGCCAGCCACTGGAAAAAGAGGGAGCGGGTCAAGATATTGTTCTAAAGAGGGGAAACAGTCAGGCGTACGGTAAGGGAAAAGCTATCCGAAAGCCAACAACTTGTCGTCATGGATATATGCCAACGTGATATAAATCCGGCGCATCGCCCGGCTGGCGGGCGTCCGCCGGGGCCTGCAAATACAGGGAAAACCCGCATTTCCGGCGTATGTGCACTGCATCATGACGTGATATGAATTGGGGCTGAAGCGCCGCTTGCGTCCGTCGATGCCCGCGTTGCTTGCTGGCGCAATGCCGCATTAACGGGCATGATCGTGCCATGTGCCTCACTCCACGCCACCCGGCACATACCTAACCAACGACGCGCCTTGAGGAGATCGAGCATGGAACCCTTTGACGCCGCCAATCCGTTTGCCGAGTTCAACAAGCTGTTCGAACAGTTCAAGCTGCCCGGATTCGATGTGCCCGCCGTGATGGAAGCGCGCCGCAAGGATGTCGAGGCCCTGATCGCCGCCAATCAGACGGCCGTGCAGGGCATCCAGGCGCTCGCGCAGAAGCAGGCTGAAATGTTGCGCTCGACACTCTCTGAACTTCAGGACGTCGCGCAGAAGCAGGCAGCCGCGGGCGGTGTGCCGTCGGCGCAGACAGCGGAACTGGTCCAGCAGACGCTGCACAAGGCGCTTGCGGATATGCAGCAGCTGACGCAGGCCGCGTATCGCACGCAGGCGGATTCGTACGCGGTGATCGCCAAGCGCGTCGAAGAAAACGTCGAAGAGCTGAAGACGCTGCTACAGAAGAAGTAACGCGCCTTCACGGCGGGCGCGCAATGCGCGCTAGCTGCGCGTCGACGCCTGCGCAATCACGCGATGCACGAAGCGCAGCTTGTCGACGACGGGCGGCGCCAGCGTGAACGGATAGCCGTCCGGCATGCCGAGGCTGCGGTTCAGGCTGTTCAGCGCGTCCGTCAGCGGATACCAGCGCTTCATCAGGTTATCGAAGCTGGCTTCCTCGACGGGCGTCTGGTCGGTCAGGCGCGGCTCGTTCGGCGCGGGCGGCAGGAGCGCGAGCCCATAAGCTGTCGACGTATCCAGCACATCGACAATCAGCAGATAGTGCGCCCACGTCTCCGCCCAGTCTTCCCACGGATGCATCGTCGCGTATGCGCTGATGTAGCTGTTTTCCCAGTCGGCGGGCGCGCCGTCGCGATAGTACTTGTCGAGCGCCTCGCCATAGTCGGCCTGTTCGTCGCCGAAAAGCGCGCGGTATGGCTCGAGCCAGCGCGTGCCCGCAATCAGCTTCTCGAAGTAGTAATGCCCCGACTCGTGCCGGAAATGCCCAAGCAGCGTCCGGTACGGCTCGCGCATATCGGTGCGGACTTTTTCGCGGTGCGCATCGTCGGCCTCGGCGATGTTCAGCGTGATCCGGCCGTTGTCGTGGCCCGTCATCACCGGTTCGCCGTCTTCCGTGTTTTCGAGGAATTCGAATTCGAGGCCGTTTTCGGGGTCCGCGTGACGCGATTCGATGGCGAGACCGAGTGCGTCGAGCGTGTAGAGCAGGCGGCGTTTGGCCGTCTCCAGCCGGTACCAGTAAAGCCGGTTGTTGTTCGCTTCCGTGAGGTTCGGAATGGTATGCGTGAGGCGGCACGAGCGGCACAGCGTTTCGGGATCGTCGGCGGGCAGCATCCAGTTGCAGACGTTCTCGACCGCGTAGTTATGGCATTGACGGTACAGCTTGCCTTGCGCGTCGGGATGCAGGCTGCGCCACTGGCCCTCGCCCGCAGCTTCGAAAGCGCTGATCTCGCGTAGTTCGGGCACGTAGCCGAGCAACGCCTCGCAGCGCTCGCACAGCACGTTTTCGAAAAACACACGCTGGTCGCATCGGTTGCAATGGAAGGCTTTCATCGCTTCAATCCGTTTGTGTCGTTTTGCCGTTGAGGAATGACCGGTTCGCGGCCGTGCGCGCGCCGCACGAAGCAAGCAGATACGCATAAGGACGCGCGCGAGCGTACGCGCAATCTTCATGCCGCACGGGTATAACGTCGCTGGTCTTGCGCACATTGCGTGCGCGCACGCCTCGCGCGATGCTCCGCTTTGGTGCGTGCGGGTTGTCGAGTGTCCAGCGTGCTTCGCGATTCGAAGCATGAAGGCAAGACGTGACAATGCGATAGATTCGATTGCAGCACCGGCAACGCTTTTCATCTCAACGGCATAAAGCTTGCTTTTCGCGTCTGCCCCTTTATCGGCTTTTTCCGACCAGGAGTCCCGGAGTGTCCATACGTGTCGCGCTGAACCATGTCACGCATTACCGTTATGACCGTCTCGTCGGATTGTCGCCGCAGGTCGTGCGTCTGCGCCCGGCGCCGCATTGCCGCACGCCGATCCTGTCGTACTCGATGCGCGTCGAACCGGAAGAGCACTTCATCAACTGGCAGCAGGACGCCTTCGCGAACTATCAGGCGCGGCTCGTGTTTCCCGAGCGCACGCCCGAGTTCAAGATCACGGTCGATCTGGTCGCGGAAATGGCCGTCTACAACCCGTTCGATTTCTTCCTCGAACCGGCCGCCGAGCAGTTTCCGTTCGATTACGCGCCCGAACTGGCCGCCGAGCTTGCGCCGTACATGGTGAAGCGCGAGATGACACCGCGTTTTGCGGAGTTCGTCGCGAGCATCGACCTGACGCCGATGGCCACCACCGATTTCCTCGTCGCGCTGAACCAGCGCCTGCAGAGCGACATCCGCTATCTGATCCGGATGGAGCCGGGCGTGCAGACGCCCGAGGAAACGCTCGTCAACGCGTCGGGTTCGTGCCGCGATTCCGGCTGGCTGCTGGTCGAAACGCTGCGCCAGCTTGGCCTCGCGGCACGTTTCGTGTCGGGCTATCTGCTGCAGCTCGCGCCCGATACCAAGTCGCTCGATGGCCCGAGCGGCACCGAATACGATTTCACCGACCTGCACGCATGGTGCGAAGTGTTCCTGCCCGGCGCGGGCTGGATCGGCTTCGACCCGACTTCCGGGCTGCTGGCGGGCGAAGGACACATTCCCGTCGCATGCACGCCGGAGCCGGGCAGCGCCGCGCCGATTTCGGGCGCCGTCGACCAATCCGAAGTCGAGTTCGATCACGCGATGTCGATCACCCGCGTGCTCGAAACGCCGCGCGTGACCAAGCCGTACACGGAAGCCGCGTGGGACCGCGTGCTGACGATGGGCGCGCAGGTGGACAGCAAGCTCGACGCAATGGACGTGCGCCTGACGATGGGCGGCGAGCCGACTTTCGTGGCGGTGCGCGACCGCGACGCCGCCGAATGGAACACCGACGCGCTCGGCCCGACCAAGCGCGGCTACGCCGTCGGACTGATGGACAAGCTGCGCGCCGAATACGGCGCGAACGGTTTCCTGCACATCGGCCAGGGCAAGTGGTATCCGGGCGAGCAGTTGCCGCGCTGGGCGTTGTCGCTGTACTGGCGCGCGGACGGCGAGCCGTGCTGGCACGACCCGTCGCTATTCGCCGACGAGCGCAGCCCCGGCAGCTATACCTCCGACGATGCGCAGCGCTTCATCACGCGGCTCGCCGACAAGCTTTCCGTCGACGGCGGGAATGCGCAGGCGGGCTATGAGGACACGTGGTACTACCTGTGGCGCGAGCGCCGCCTGCCCGTCAACGTCGATCCGTTCGATTCGCGTCTCGACGACGAAATGGAGCGCGTGCGGCTGCGCCGCGTGTTCGACGCCGGGCTGTCGGGCGTGACGGGCTACGTGTTGCCGTTGGCGCGGTCTACGGGCGGGCCGGGCTGGGCGAGCGGCGCGTGGTCCTTCCGCGACGAGCGCATGTACCTGATTCCCGGCGATTCGCCGATGGGCTTGCGTCTGCCGCTCGATTCGCTGCCGTGGGTTTCGAAGGGAGACTATCCGTATCAGCATGCGCACGATCCGTTTGCGGAGCCCGTGCCGCTGCGCACGTCGGCGCAATTGCGGATGCAGTACGAAGGCGTGTCGTACGACCCGCGGGGCGGTGCCGATGTTGGCGGCGGACCCGCTGGTCACGGCGCTGCGGGCACCGGCCCCGGCGCGAGCGCAAGACCCGGTGACCGCTTCCCTGAACGCGGCGAATCGGCGTCATCGGTGATCCGCACGGCGGTGTGCGTCGAGGCGCGCAATCCGGCGCGCGCTGCCGGGCCGAAGGTGGAAGCCGACGCACTGGGCGACGGCCGCGCGCTGCTGCATGTTTTCATGCCGCCGCTCACCGAAATTGACGACTACCTGGATCTGCTCGCCGCCGTCGAAGCCACGGCCGCGGAGCTGAAAATGCAGGTGGTGATCGAAGGCTATCCGCCGCCGCGCGATCCGCGCCTGCACGTGCTGCAGGTGACGCCCGACCCCGGCGTGATCGAAGTCAACATCCATCCGGCGAAGAACTGGGATCAGCTCGTCGACCACACTGAGTTCCTGTACAACGCGGCGCACGAGACGTATCTGAGCACCGAGAAGTTCATGCTCGACGGGCGCCACGCAGGCACGGGCGGCGGCAACCACTTCGTGCTCGGCGGCGCGACGCCGGCCGACAGCCCGTTCCTGCGACGCCCCGATCTGCTCGCAAGCCTCGTTGCGTACTGGCTCAACCATCCGTCGCTGTCGTATCTGTTCTCGGGTCTTTTCATCGGGCCGACGAGCCAGGCGCCGCGCGTCGACGAGGCGCGCAACGACCAGGTCCACGAACTCGAACTGGCGTTCGCCGAACTGCAAAAACAGGTCGATCTGCTCGGCGGTCGTGACAGTGCGGCTGTGCCGCCGTGGCTGATCGACCGCGCGCTGCGCAACATCCTGATCGACGTGACGGGCAACACGCACCGCGCCGAATTCTGTATCGACAAGCTTTATTCGCCCGATGGTCCGACCGGGCGCCTCGGCCTGCTCGAACTGCGCGGCTTCGAAATGCCGCCGCACGCGCGTATGAGTCTGGTGCAGCAATTGCTGCTGCGCGCGCTGGTCGCGAAGTTCTGGGAAACGCCGTATACGCAACGCCTCACGCGCTGGGGCACGGAGTTGCACGACCGTTTCCTGCTCGGCACCTTCGTGCAGATGGATTTCGACGATGTGCTCGCCGATCTGCGCGAAGCAGGTTACGCGTTCGAGAACGAATGGTTTGCGCCGCATTTCGCGTTCCGCTTCCCGGCGATCGGCGAGATGCACGCGAATGGTTTGTCGCTGATGATCAACGGCGCGCTGGAACCATGGCACGTGATGGGCGAAGAGGGCGCGGCGGGCGGCACGGTGCGATATGTCGATTCGTCGGTGGAACGGCTCGAAGTGAAGGTGCTCGGTCTGAACGACAATCGGCACCGCGTGAGCGTCAATGGCGTGACCTTGCCGCTGCAGCCGACGGGCCGTATCAGCGAATTCGTGGCGGGCGTGCGTTTCCGCGCATGGGAGCAATCGTCGTCGCTGCATCCTACGATAGGCGTGCACGCGCCGCTGACCTTCGATGTCGTCGATACGTGGACGGGCCGCTCGATTGGCGGATGCCAGTATCATGTCGCTCATCCGGGCGGGCGCAACTATCAGACCTTCCCGGTGAACGCGTACGAAGCAGAAAGCCGGCGGCGCGCGCGCTTCTTCACGACGGGCCACACGCCAGGCCAGCTCGTAGCCGAGGCGCCGCCGCGCAGCCTGGAGTTTCCGTTCACGCTGGATCTGCGGCACTGGTAAGCCGCTACAACCGTAAGCTCACAACAACAGACTCGCGACGACATCTTGGCCTTTCAATCGACCTTTCCGTTCGAAGCGGCAGCCGGCCATCCCGACGCGCTGGCGCTGCTGCGCACGATGCCGTTGCTGGACGTGCGCGAAGGCCACTGGGACGAACTGCGCGACGCTTCGGGGCTGCTGCACGCCCCGTGGCGGCGCTTTTTCGAACTGCTCGGCGAGGATGGTGTCGCGGGTCTGGAGCCGGGACGGGCGTCGATCGCGCAGCAGGTGCGCGACAACGACATCACGTACAACGTGTATGCCGACAAGGGCGAGCCGCGTCCGTGGGCGCTCGATCTGCTGCCGTTCATCATCGGCGAGGAGGAGTGGGCGCATATCGAGCGCGGCGTGCAGCAGCGCGCGCAGCTACTCAACGCAATCGTCGCCGATGTGTATGGTCCGCAGAAGCTGTTGTCGCACAGCAAGTTGCCGCCTGCGCTGGTTTATGGGCATCCGGGTTATCTGCGCGCTGTGAAGGGTTTTGTTCCGCCGGGCGGGCAGTTCCTGCAGGTGGTCGGCGTCGATCTGGCGCGCGCGCCGAACGGCGAGTGGACGGTCGTCTCGCATCGCACGGAAGTGCCATCGGGACTTGGTTATGCGCTCGAAAACCGCATGATCGTGTCGAGCGTATTCGCCGATGCATTCCGCGAAATGCGCGTGAGCCGGCTCGCGCCGACCTTCTCGACGCTGATCGCGACGCTCGCCGAAGCCGCGCGCGCGACGATGCGCGACAGCCGCTCGGACAGCGCGCCGCATATCGCGCTGCTCACGCCGGGGCCGTTTGCCGAGACCTATTTCGAACACGCGTTTCTGGCGCGTTATCTGGGCGTGACGCTCGTCGAAGGCAAAGACCTGACGGTGCGCAACGACATGCTGTATCTGAAGACGCTCACAGGTCTGGAGCGCGTGCATGTCGTGGTGCGGCGGCTCGACGACGCGTTCTGCGACCCCGTCGAGCTGCGCGCGGATTCGACGATCGGCGTGCCGGGTCTGTTGCAGGTGATGCGCGCGGGCAATGTGATCGTGTCGAATGTGCCGGGTTCGGGCTTTGTCGAATCGCCGGCGATGCACGGTTTTTTGCCCGGTATCGCGCAAACGTTGCTGGACGAACCGCTGCTGCTCAATGGCGTGTCGACCTGGTGGTGCGGCGAAGAGGCCGCGCGCGAGCATGCGTTCACGAACATGGAAGAGGCCTTCCTGCAACCGACGTGGCCTGCGCGCACGCCGGATGGGCCGCCAGGCATCTCGCAGGGTGTACAGCGGCTGGATGCGTGGAAAGCGCGCATCGAGCGTTCGCCCGATGCCTTCACGATCCAGCAACCGCTGCCGTATTCATGCACGCCGCGCTACGAAGACGGCACGCTCGGCAGCCGGCCGTGCGTGATCCGCGCGATCGCCGTCGCCGATACGAACGGCAGCTGGCACGTGCTGCCGGGCGGTTTCACGCGCCTCGCGGCGGAACGGCAGACGTCGGTGTCGATGCAGTTCGGCGGCAGCAGCGTCGATACCTGGGTGCTGTCGAGCCATCCGAATTCGTCGTTTACGCTGCTGCCTTCGCCTTTGAAACCCGCCGACCTCGCACGCAAGCATCGCACGGTGTCGAGCCGCGCTGCGGAAAATCTCTTCTGGAGCGGGCGCTACGGCGAACGCGCGGAAAACAACGTGCGGCTGTTGCGGCTGATTCTCGGCTCGCTGGAAAGCAACGGCGCGGACACGATGTTCGCGACGCTTGCCGAACTCGCGCTGCAGTTCGGTCTCGTGCAAACGGGTGACATCGTGGCAGGGCAATCGCTGCAGGCATTCGAGCGCACGCTGGTCGCGAATCTTCACGAAAACACGGGCGCGTACGGTATCGGCCAGAATCTCGCGAGCCAGGCGCGCGCGAGCGGCGAGATTCGCGGCCGCCTTTCGAACGATCACTGGCGCATCATTCTCGCTGCGCGTAACGACTTCCGCGACGCGCTGCATGAACTGACGCCTGCGGCTGCGGTTGCGTCGAAGGCCTCGTCGCGCGGCAAGGCGCGGTATAACCGCGTGTCGCTGATGAACGCGCTCGAGCATCTTTCCACGCAGCTCGCGGCGATCAGCGGCGCGCAGGGCGACCGTATGACACGCGACGAAGCGTGGCGGCTGATGTTCGCGGGCCGGCACATCGAACGCGTGTGGACGATGACGTCGATCCTGCGCGTCGTCGCGACGCAGCGCCAGCTCGCAACGCCCGCCGCGTTCGATCTGCTGCTGCAACTGTTCGACAGCACGCTGACGTATCGCTCGCTGTATCCGGGGCGCCTCGAAGTGCCCGCGCTGCTCGATCTGCTGGTGATCGAGCCGACCAATCCGCGCGGGCTGTACGGCGTCTATTCGCGGCTGTGCACGAAGCTCGACGATATTTCGATGGCGGCGGGCAGCACGCGGCATCGGCGTTTCAACGACCTGCTGCCGCACGCGAGCACGCTACCGTCGCTCGAGCAGTTGTGCACGACGGACGGCGAGGGCCTGTACACGGAGCTGATCGAACTGTGCGACCGCCTCGCGATGAGCGTGACGGCCGCCGCGAATGAAATCAGCGCGCGCTATTTCAGCCACGCGAATACGCTGGCCGCGCAGGTGTCGTGATGAAAGACGCGCATACGCTGCTGTCGGTGTCGCATCGCACGACCTATCACTACTCTACGTTCGTCGAGACCGCGCAGCATCTCGCGACCATTCGCCCGCTCGCGTGCGCGTGGCAGCGCGTGGTCGCGCATACCGAGCGCATCGAGCCTTCGCCTTCGTATCTGCATAGCCGTGTCGACGCGTTTGGCAACGATGTGCTGTATTTCGCGCTCGATGCGCCGCACGAGCGTCTGCAGATGGTCAGCGAAACGACGGTGCAACTCACACCGCGCTGGAACGATCTCGATCCCGACGCGACGCCCGAATGGGGAGAGGTCGCGGATTCGCTGCGTTTTCGCGCGGGTGGCGAGTGTCATCCGCAGGTCGAGTTCTGTTTCGCGTCGCCGAATATTGCGCTCAAGCCTTCGCTGCGCGACTACGCGCTGCGCAGTTTCCGACCTGGCACGCCGATCGTCGCAGGCGCGATCGATCTGATGCACCGCATTCACGCGGATTTCGACTACAAGCCGTCCGCGACGATGTTCGATACGCCCGCAGAACGCGCGTTCGATATGAAAAGCGGCGTCTGTCAGGACTTCGCGCAGGTGATGATCGGTTGTCTGCGCGCGCTCGGGCTTCCCGCGCGCTATGTGAGCGGCTATCTGCGCAACGATCCGCCGCCGGGACAGCCGCGACTGATCGGCGCGGATGCATCGCATGCGTGGGTGTCGGTGCATTGCCCGCAAAGCGGCTGGATCGATCTGGACCCGACCAACGACGTGCTCGCCGACATGGACCACGTGACGCTCGCGATCGGTCGCGACTATAGCGATGTGTCGCTGCTGCGCGGCATGATTCTTGGCGGCGGCGCGCATCGCGTCGAAGTCGCCGTCAGCGTATTGGCGCTATGAGCAACAGTGAATTTCAGCAGGTGCACCATTCTGCGATTTGACAGCGTGCATACGCACATATAGACTCCTTCTCATGAGCAAGCCCATTTCCCACGACGATTGCAACTGCTTCGCACTGCGCCAGGCGGCGCGGTACGTCACGCAGATCTACGAGCGCCATCTCGGCCAGGTCGGCCTGACGGCGGCTCAGTTCACGATCGTCGCAAAGCTTGCCCGCAAACCCGGCCTGACCATGATGGAACTGGCCGACACGATGGTGATGGAACGCACGACGCTCGTGCGCGCGCTGAAACCCTTGCAGCGCGATGGCCTCGTGATCAGCGAATCGTCGGAGCACGACGGCCGCACGTATCAGTTCAGCCTGTCTGAAGCAGGTAAGGAAACATTCGAACAGGCCGCCGTCGCCTGGCGCGCCGCGCAGGACGAATTCGAAAGCAAGTTTGGGCGCGGCCGCGCCAAGGCGCTGCGCGCCGAACTGTTCAATCTGACAGCCGAATAATCCCGTTCGTATCCGATACGCGTCGCAAGATGCGTTCGACGAAATCGATTTTATGGTGTGCATATGCACGTAGAGTTCGATACTGAAGCAGTCCAGGTTTCACCCGAAGACGATTGCTTTGCGATCCGGCAAGCGGCTCGCTACGTGACCCAGCTTTACGACCGTCATCTCGGGCAGGTGGGTCTGAAGATCTCGCAGTTTTCGATCATGTGCCGGCTGCGCCGCCGCAGATGGATGACGATGAAGGAACTCGCTGATTCGATGGTGATGGAACGCACCACGCTGGTCCGGGCGATCCAGCCGTTGCAGCGGGACGGGCTGGTGTTCACGGAAGCGTCGCGCAGTAATCGCCGTGTGTTGACGGTGACGCTGACGACAGCAGGCGAAGAACGGCTGATCGCAGCGCGCGAGCACTGGTACGCCGCGCAAAACGAATTCGAGCAGCGCTTCGGGCCGCAGCGCGCAGCGGATCTGCGGGAAGAACTGTTCGACATGACGAGGCGGTAGCGCTCGACAAATCACGTAATCAGGCAGGCGCTTCGTCGCGCTTTTTTTCAACGATTCCCAGTGCATACGCACATAGAGACATGTCTACCACTCCTTCTATTGCACCACCGAACGTCGCTGGCGCCGCGAAACAGACGCGCAGCATTCCGTGGATGCTGCTGGCCGTGCTTTCCGTGGTCGTCGTGATCGCGGCGGCGGGATCGTACTGGTTCTTCGTGGGCCGCTTTGTCGAAACCACCGACGACGCCTACGTCGGCGGCGACGTCACCGTGCTCGCGCCGAAGGTGAGCGGCTTCGTCGATCAGGTGCTGGTGCAGGATAACCAGTACGTGAAAGCGGGGCAGGTGCTGATACGCCTCGATGCACGCGATTACGATGCGCGCCTGGCGCAGGCCGATGCCGAGGTCGCGAGCGCGGAAGCTTCGGTGACGGAACTCGAAGCAAAGAAGTCGCTGCAGCTTGCGACGATCAACGAGCAATCGGCTGAAGTGCGCGCGTCGAATGCGGAGCTGACGCGCAGTGCGTCGGATGCGGTGCGTTATCGGCAACTCGTAAAGGACGAAGCGGTGTCGAACCAGGTCGTCGAGCGCGCCGATGCGGATCTCGCGAAAGCGCATGCTTCCGTGGATCGCAGCGGTGCTGCTTTGACAGCGGCGCAGCGTCAACTGACTGTGCTCGACGCACAGATCAACGACGCGCACGCTCGCGTCGCCACGGCAGTCGCGGCGCAACGTGTCGCCGCGCTGAACGTCGAATACACGACGATCCGCGCACCGATCGACGGTTATGTCGGCAATCGTACGGCGCGCGTCGGCGTGCTGGCGAATGTCGGCGTGTCGCTGCTGACGGTCGTGCCCGCGAATGGCTTGTGGATCGACGCGAACTTCAAGGAAGACCAGCTGAAGAAGATGAAAGTGGGCGACACCGTCGACATCGATCTCGATGCGTCGAGTCGCGAGATCGAAGGCGTGGTCGAAAGTCTTGCACCGGCAACGGGCGCGACCTTCAGCGTGCTGCCCGCCGAAAACGCGACCGGCAACTTCACGAAGATCGTGCAGCGCGTGCCCGTGCGTGTGCGCCTGACAGTGCCGAAGGACATGCAAGGCGTGTTGCGCCCCGGTCTCTCGGCGACCGTGAAAGTGCATCTGCGCGCCGACGCAGCCCGTTCGGCTTCGTAACTCACGGACGCCGCGCACATCATGAGCAAGACGACATCCGCTCCCATGAACCCGGCCGATCTGCCGACCGGAACCAAAGTCTTCGCGTTCTCGCTGCTGTGTCTCGGCTTCTTCATGGCGACGCTCGATATCCAGATCGTCGCGTCGTCGCTGAAGGATATCGGCGGCGGTTTGTCGGCGAGTCAGGATGAACTCTCCTGGGTGCAGACCGCATATCTGATCGCCGAAATCATGGTGATTCCGATGTCCGGCTGGCTCACGCGCGTGTTCTCGACGCGCTGGGTGTTCGCGGCCTCCGCGCTTGGCTTCACCATCACGAGCATGCTGTGCGGCCTCGCGTGGGACATCAACTCGATGATCCTGTTTCGCGGCCTGCAAGGCGCGGCCGGCGCCGCGATGATTCCCACCGTGTTCACGACAGCCTTCATGCTGTTTCCCGGCAAGCAGCGGATCATCGCTGCGACGACGATTGGCGCGCTTGCCTCGCTCGCACCGACGATCGGCCCGGTGATCGGCGGGTGGATTACCGATCAATGGTCGTGGCACTGGCTGTTCTATCTGAACCTCGTGCCGGGTGTCGTCGTCACGGTGCTGGTGCCGCGCTACGTGAACGTCGATCACGCCGATATCTCGCTGCTCAAGAGCGGCGACTATCTGGGCATCCTGCTGATGTCGGGCTTTCTCGGCTGCCTCGAATACGTGCTCGAAGAAGGTCCGCGCAAGAACTGGCTCGGCGATAACGTCATTCTGTTCTGCACGTGGATCTGCGTGATCTGCGGCTTCCTGTTTCTCGTGCATGCATTCACCGCGAAGGAGCCGATCGTCGATCTGCGGGCGCTCGCGATCCGCAACTTCGGTATCGGCAGTCTACTGTCGTTCATCACGGGAATTGGCCTGTTCTGCACGGTCTTTCTGACGCCGGTGTTTCTGTCGCGTGTACGGGGGTTCGATTCGCTGCAGATTGGTCTTGCGCTGCTGTCGGTCGGTTGCGCGCAACTCGTCGCGTTGACGGCGTACTCGTTCCTCGCACGCAGAGTCGATATGCGTCTGCTGATGGTGTTCGGGCTGATCTGTTTCGGCGTCGGCTGCTACCTGTATGTGCCGTTGACGAACCAGTGGGGCTGGCAGGAACTGCTGATTCCGCAGGTGCTGCGCGGCGTCGGCCAGCAGTTCTGCGTGCCGCCTATCGTGACGATGGCGCTCGGTTCGCTGCCGCCTTCGCGGCTGAAATCCGCGAGCGGTCTGTTCAACCTGATGCGTAATCTGGGCGGTGCAATCGGTATCGCCGTGTGCAGCACGATGCTCAACGACCGGCTGAACCTGCATTACGAACGACTCGACGAACATGTGACGGCGGGCCGTCCTGTAATCGAAGCGATGCTGCACAACCAGGCTGCGCATTTTGCGGCTGTCGGTGGCGACATGCTCAATGGCGCATCGGCGGGCCTTGCATCGCTGCACGCGCTGCTGATGCGCGAAGCGCTCGTGCTGACCTTCTCGGACACGTTCCTTGCGGTATCGCTGTGCTTTGGCGTGGGTTTGATCAGCGTGCTGTTCTCGAAGCCTTTTGGGTTGACCGCCCCGCCGCCCGACGCACATTGAACCGTACGCATGCCATCAACCTATCCGATGACTGGAATTCCCGACATGAAATCGATCGTAGCCAAAGCGCTTGCCGTGGCCGCCGCCATGACGCTCGCGGCATGCGCGGTGCAGCCCGAGACGCACGCGGACCTGCCGCAGACCGTGAAGACGGTCGCGCCGGACGCATGGAGCGTCGATGCGCCGAAAGACACGGTGAACGCCGACCAGTGGTGGTCGCAATTCGGCGACCCGACCATGCACAAGCTCGTCGACATCGTGCTCAACGACAACCTCGATGTGAAAGCTGCCGTCGAGCGCGTGAAGCAGGCGCAGGAAGTCACGAAGCAGCAGCGCGCGGCGCTCGCGCCGCAACTCGATGCGGGCGCAACGGCTGCGTATGAGCGGCAGAACACGCCGCCGCCGCTCGGCTACGTGAAGCAAGCCGGGTTCGGCCTGACGGCCTCATGGCAGCCCGATGTATTCGGCGGCGAGCGTCTTGCGGTGCTCGCGGCGCAGGCGCAGGCCACCGGCCGTCAATCGGCGCTCAACGAATTGCGGCTCGCGCTGGCGGCCAATACGGCTGCCGCGTATATCGACCTGCGCTGGGCGCAGTCTCAACTGCAGATCGTCAACGACAACGAGGAGATCCGCGGCCGCGCATTGAAGCTCACGCAACAGCGCCTGAAATACGGGCTGTCGACACAGCTCGACGTGGCGCGCGCGCAGAACCAGTTGCAGGACCTGCAAGCGCAGCTGCCGAAGATCCAGTCGAATATCCAGCACGACATGAGCCTGATCGCGGTGTTGTCGGGCCGCACGCCGGAAAGCGTCGACGGCCTGCTGCTCAGCGAAGCGCGTCCGATTCCCGTGCCGTCGCAAAGCGTGCCGCAGACGTTGCCTTCCGAAGCGCTGCTGCGTAGACCCGATGTGCGCACCGCTTACGCGAGCGTCGAACAGCGCGCGGCGGAAGTGGGCGTCGCGCGCGCGGACCGCTATCCGAAGTTCAACCTGAGTCTGAGCGACGGCATTCTCGCATCGTCGTATCTCGGTCTGCCGACGCTCACCGACAACCTCTTCAGCGCCGCATTGAATGCGACGAGCCCGATTTTCAACGCGGGCCGCATCACCGCGCATATCGAGCAGAACGAGAGCCGCATGCGCGAATCGCAACTCGGCCTGCAGCAGACGATGCTGAACGCGCTGAAGGACATCGAAGACACGCGCAGCGATCTCGTCAACGGCGGGACGCAGGTCGAGAAGCTCGGCGGCTCGCTCGATTCGTCGAGCAAGGCGCTGCGTCTGTCGACGGAACTGTACAAGGGCGGCGCGTCGAGCTTCCTCGATGTGCTCGACGCACAAGAGGCCTATCTGCGCGATGCGGAAGCGTTGAACCAGGCGAAGCGCGAGCATGCGCAGGCAGCGGTTGCGCTGTATCGCTCGCTGGGCGGCGGCTGGGATGCACCGCCTGTCAATAGCGATGTCGCGAAGACGAAAGCATCGGCGGATGTCGCGTCGAACTGAACCGAATGAAAGCGCCTCGTTCGCGCGAGGCGCTCACGTAGTTCTTCAACCAGAGGTATAGCGATGAATGCACGCGAAATTGTGATTGCGCATCCCGTCCGCACGCCGATCGGCGCATTTGGCGGGTCGTTGAAAGAAGTGCCTGCCGTGGAGCTGGGCGCGACGGTCGTGCGCGAAACGCTGCGGCGCAGCGGGCTCGATGCGAAGACGGTGTCGTCGGTGGTGCTGGGCAATGTCGTGCAGGCGGGCAACAAGATGAACCCCGCGCGTCAGGCGGCGGTGAGCGGCGGCGTGCCGGTGTCGGTCCCGGCGTTGACGGTGAACCGCGTGTGCGGATCGGGTGCGCAGGCGATCGTGTCGGCGGCGCAGGAGATCGCGCTCGGATTCGGCGACGTGGCGATCGCAGGCGGCATGGAGAACATGGACCGCGCGCCGTATCTGCTCGACAGCGGACGCTGGGGCAGCCGCATGGGCAATGCACAGGTGCATGACAGCATGCTGCGCGACGGTCTCGTCGATGCATTCTCGAACGAGCACTCCGGCTGGCACACGGAAGACCTCGTCAGCAAGGCCGAACTGACGCGCGCCGCGCAGGACGAATGGGCCGCGCGCTCGCAGCAGCGTTTTGCGGCTGCCCAGGAACGTGGTGTGTTCGACGCGGAACTGGTCGCTGTTGAAATCGCCGGCCGCAAGGGCACGATTCAGTTTGCGCGCGACGAGCAGCCTCGCCCCGAAACCACAGTCGAAACGCTCGCCAAGCTGCGTCCCGCGTTTCGTCCCGATGGCACGATCACGGCAGGCAATGCGCCTGGCCTGAACAGCGGCGCGGCGGCGATGATCGTCGCCGGGCGCGATTACGCGGACGCGCATGGCATTGAAGCATCGGCTCGTCTGGTGTCGTTCGGTGTCGCGGCCGTCGAGCCGGGCATGTTCGGCATCGGTCCCGTACCCGCTGTGCAGATCGCGCTCGAGCGTGCGGGCTGGAAACTGGGCGATATCGAGCGCGTCGAGATCAACGAGGCGTTTGCCGCTGTGCCGCTCGCCGTTGCGCAGAAGCTCGGGCTTGCGCACGACATCATCAACGTCGAAGGCGGCGCGATTGCGCATGGCCATCCGATCGGCGCGACGGGCGCGATTCTCACGACGCGTCTGATTCATTCGATGCGCCGCGACGGGTTGAAGCGCGGCATCGTGACGTTGTGCATCGGTGGCGGTCAGGGCATTGCGCTGGCGCTTGAAATCGTCTGACGCGTTCATTATCGCTGTACTGATGCCCGCTGTGGGAGACGCAAGCCCACTGCGGGCATCGTTGTTTTACGACATACTGCATATGCACACGCACGGCGCGCGCCATGCGTACGAACAACGGAGGAGCAATGCGAATTCTCGTAGTAGGAGCAGGGGCAACGGGCGGATATTTTGGCGGGCGTCTCGCGAAGGCGGGCCGCGATGTCACGTTTCTGGTGCGCGAAAAGCGTGCTGAAGAACTGCGACGTTCGGGGCTCGTCATCAAAAGCCCGCGCGGCGATCTCACGCTACGCGACGTGAAGACCACGCTCGCGACGCAGATCACGCAGCCTTATGACCTCGTGTTGCTCAGCTGCAAGGCGTATGGCCTCGACGATGCAATCGAATCGTTTGCGCCGGCTGTCGGCGAGTCGACGATGATCCTGCCCGTGCTGAACGGGCTACGGCATATCGATGTGCTCAAGCAGCGATTCGGCGCATCGAACGTATTGGGCGGCCAGTGCGCGATTGCCGCGACGCTCAATCGCGAGGGCGAAATCGTGCATCTGAACGACATGCATTCGATCGGTTTCGGTGAACTGGGCGGCGGCACCAGCGAGCGCGTACGCAACGTGGCGGCCGCATTCGACGGCGCGGGCTTCGATTCGGCTGCGTCGGACAACGTGCTTCGGCAGATGTGGGAGAAGTGGGTATTTCTTGCGACGCTCGCGACCAGCACCTGCCTGCATCGCGCGGCGATTGGCGACATTGTGAAGACGGCGGATGGGCGGCGTGTGATTGAAGGCATTCTGGGCGAATGCAAGGCGGTTGCGGCGGCAAATGGTTATGCAATCAGTGATGCGTCCAATGCGCGTGCGCAGACCATTCTGTTTGCGGAGGGTTCGCCGCTGACGGCGTCGATGCTGCGTGATATCGAAGGTCAGTCGCGGATCGAAGCCGATCACATCGTCGGCGATCTGATTGCGCGCGGCGGCGATGCGCAGAACGCGGACGCGCTGACGTTGCTGCGCATCGCGTACAGCCATCTGAAAGCTTATGAGGCGAGGCTGGCGCGGCAGTCCGCTTGAGTGTGCAATGTGGGGGACCGATCGGACGCGAATGTTGGCGGCTGAAGTAGAATCGACGGCACTGATTCATGCGAGGTGGAAGATGCCCACTCCTCAGGGTTCGGTGCCGGCGCTCTGCACGGCCTCCGCGACGATGTTCTCGATCGGGATTATCTTTCTTGGCTATTGGGGCCTTCAGGAAAGCGGTGAATGGACGTTGGCGGACAAGTTTGTCGGTACCCTCGCGCTGACGGGTTTTGCTTTTCTTGGGCTTGTGCCGTGGGTTGTTACTTCGCCTGTTCAGCCGGAATCGAATGATTCCAGAATCAGGATTGGGCGGGGGATGTTTTTGATTGGGGTTGTGGCGGTTTGGTTGTCGATTGTGGTTTCGGTTTTGTTTTGAAGTTTTTTTTGCGCGCAGCGCGTGGTTGGTTTTTTGGTTTTTTGAGCTTTTGTGCTGGCATCCGCGTTTTGTTATCGGTGCTTCAGGCGTTGCCCCTGTGCGGGGCGGCACTTACTTTCTTTGCCGCCGCAAAGAAAGTAAGCAAAGAAAGCGGGCTAACACCGCCAATTCTTGACCACCGCCTGAGGGCCCCCAGCGGTTCCCCCGCTTCACACGGCAACTTCTCAATCACCGCCCGTTGCCAACACTTCGAACAAATGCCTCACCCACTTCAATCACCCGTAGCGCAGCGAACGGCAGCGAATGGTCTGCGCCGCCCAGGTGGCAAACTGTGTGTCGGTCGTAGTGCTTCACACCTCAGCGCTCCTACGACACCGATCGTGCTTTTCGGTCCGGAGTGATGTGTGCATGGCGCGAAAGCCGACACACAGTTTGCCGCTATAGAACGTGTGAGATTTGGTCGCGTGTGTGGCGACGCGGGAGTGTGAAGCGGGTGAGGCGCTCAATAAGAGCGTTGGCAGCGGGCGTCGAGAAGAGCGACGCCGCATGAAGGAGAGGACCCGTTGGGGGCCCTCAGGCGGGAACAAGAACTTGCGGTGTTCAGCGGCTTTCTTTTGCCTACTTTTCTTTGCCGCGGCAAAGAAAAGTAGGTGCCGCCCCGCACAGGGGCGACGCGTGAAGAACCAAAAACAAACCGCGGATGCCAGCGACAGCATAAAAAAAACCAAATCCAAAGCGCGTCGCACAGACAACCAAAAAAAACTCAGAACACTTTCACTGGCACATTCACAACCAACCGGTACTCCATATTATCCGGGTCGGAGTAATGAGCAGTCGACTTGTGATACATCGCGATAAAAGTGATCTTGGTATCCTTAAAGCGACCGCTCTGCAGCGTATAGCTAGGAATAAAACCGATCTCATGGTGCGTGCCATGCACATATTCACCATTACGCGTATAAGGCCCGATAGCACCAGAAGCCGCGCCGGCGGAAGCATCGGCGCCCCATCCCGTCACACCCCACAGCATCGCCTTGAAACCAGGCAAGCCGGCATACTTGCCGTCAAACGTATACCGCAGCTGGAACGACTTTTCGTGCGGCGCGTTGTAATCGACGTCCATCGAGTTCACGAGATAAATACCGTTCGTCTCGTTCACGTAATCGAAGAACTGGTCGCCAAGAATCTGCTGATAGCCCAGCAACACCTGATGCGGACCATGCTGCGCCGACAGCGACAGGCTATACGCATTGTTGTTGATATGCCCCTGCAGCGCGGAACCCGTCTGATGCGTCGAATAGATATTCGCGAGGCCCGCCCACTTGACCGTGTTCACGTCGCCGATCGAATGCGAGATCGCCGCGTAAAACTGATTCCACACGTCCTCAGCCTGATCGGCGTACAGCGTGACCGTACCGTTAGGTGAATAGTCCCAGTTGCCGCCGAAGTACGACAGGCGCTTGAACGCGACACCGCCGTACGACGTCGACAGGTCAACGAGATTCGTGTGGCCGCGCGGGTCGACCTTCGTGAAGCTGCCCGCCTGCAGCGTGACATTGTGGACGTCGTTGCTCACGGCCGACACGCCGAGGAACGTCGGCGGCAACGCGCGGTTATCGTGCGGTTCCATGAACGGGTTGTTGTCGACGATCTGCAAGCCATACTTCACGACTGTCTCGGAGATGCGCGCCTTGATGTCGTACATGCCAGGATACGCCCACGCGAGCTGATCCGAGCCGCCACCGCCTTTCGCGACGTGCACCATGTTGCCCGCGCCATTGCCGCCGTCGAGCTTGAGCGCGGCGAACAGCGACGCATCGAAGCCGAGGCCAACCAGCCCTTTTGTGTAGCCCGATTCGAAATTCGCCTGCATGCCCTGAACCCACGCGTGACGGTGCGGGCCGCCTTCGTTGTCGAACTGGTCGGCGTAGTTGCGGAACAGCAGGTTCAGATGGCTGTCGGCAATCAGGCCCTGGCTCTTCGCCTGGCTCGACAACGGCGCGGGCGGCGTCGCGACCTGATCGGCCTCGGCGTTCACCAGCGCGTTGTTGGTTTCGGGCTGCACTTCCGCGACATTCGGCGTGTGCTTCAGCTTCGGCTTGGCCGTCGTCGCGGGCGTTGCGGGTGCTGCCTGCGCGACGGCCGCACTGGCGGCGGCGGGTGCAGCGGCGGGTGCCGCTGCGTCGTCCGCGAACGCTGCCGTGGCGATCGTCAGCGCGGGCAGGCCGACGGCCAGCAACGCGAGTTTCGATGCTCCTGATGTGGATCGTTGGGTTGTCATTGCAATTCCATTTTTTTAGTTGATGAAACAGTGGCGCGGCGGTCGGCCACGCCGTTTTCTCGCCCGTTCCCGCCGTCGCGCGAACGAACGCCTCCCTCGGCGCAGCGGCTAGCTGCGTCGTGGAAAAAGGGTTGTGTGAAGCTAAAGGGGTGTCAGGTCATGACAGCGCGTATGCAGGCGACCTGCGTGTGACCGGCGCCCGTCGCATTCACAACGGGCCGCTCGTGCGCGCACGCTTCGATCGCATCGGGGCAGCGCGTGCGGAACGCGCAGCCCGAAGGCGGCTTCAGCGGCGACGGAATCTCGCCGCGCAACAGCACGTGTTCGCGTGCGCGCTCCGCTGCCGGATCGGGCAGCGGCACGGCCGACAGCAACGCCCGCGTATACGGATGCTGTGGCTCGCGATACACGTCGCGCTTGTCGCCGAACTCCATCACGCGGCCCAGATACATCACGAGCACGCGCTGGCTGATCGCCTTCACGACCGCGAGATCGTGCGCGACGAACAGCAGCGATAGCGACAGTTCGCGTTGCAGATCGCGCAGCAGATTGACGATCTGCGCCTGGATCGATACATCGAGCGCGGACACCGGTTCGTCGCAGATCACGAGTTGCGGCTCGTTGATCAACGCACGCGCGATGCCCACGCGCTGGCACTGCCCGCCGGAAAACTCATGCGGATAGCGCCGCAGATGATGATGGCTCAGGCCGACGCGCTCCAGCATCGTCCGCACGCGTACGCGTGTCTCCTCTTTGCCCAGTTGCGGCTGATGCGTCTTCAACGGCTCCGCGACGATCTGTTCGATGGTCATGCGCGGATCCAGCGAGGCGAGCGGATCCTGGAAAATCATCTGCACGTCGCGGCGAATCTGCGAGGTATCGCGTGATGCGCCTTTGACGGACTCGCGTCCTTTCCATTGCACGCTGCCCGAGGTCACGGGTGCAAGGCCGATGATCGCGCGCGCGAGCGTCGATTTTCCGCAGCCCGATTCTCCGACGAGGCTCACCGTCTCGCCACGACGAACATCAAACGAGACGCCATCGACGGCGCGCAGTGTCGCCTTCTTCGACCACGGATAGCCGCCCTGCGCGATGCTGAAATGCACGCTCAGGTTGTCGACCTTGAGTAGAGTTTCCTGGGCGCTCATAGCACCTCCGCGATAGCCTGGACGGGGCGATGGCACGCGCGCAGCGCATGCGCTTCACCTTCGATAGGTTCGAGCGACGGCCGTGTAGCACGGCATGTGTCTTCGGCAAACGTGCAACGCGGCGCGAACGCGCAGCCTTGCGTCGAGAGTCCCGGCAGGGGCGGGTTGCCTGGAATGGTTTGCAGCGGCTGATCGTCTTCGTCGGTGAGACGCGGCAGCGCGTTCAGCAGGCCGATCGTGTACGGATGCGTCGGCGCGGCGAACAGTTGCTGCGCGGGCGCCTGTTCGACCGTTTGCCCCGCGTACATCACCATCACGTCGTCGCACAGGCCGGCAACCACGCCCATGTCGTGCGTAATCAGGATGATCGCGGTGCCGCGCTCGCGGTTCAGCTCGCGCAGCAGTTCGATGATCTGCGCCTGCACGGTGACGTCGAGCGCCGTGGTCGGCTCGTCGGCGATCAGGATTTCGGGCTCGGAGAGCAGCGTCATCGCGATCATCACGCGCTGGCGCATGCCGCCCGAAAACTCGTGCGGATACATGCCGATGCGGCGAGCCGCGTCGGGAATGCGCACGCGCTCGAGCGTTTCGATCGCGCGCTGCTTCGCTTCGCGGCGCGACAGCTTGCGATGCAGTTGCAGCGTCTCCGTCATCTGCCGCTCGATCGTCAGGAACGGATTGAGCGACGTCATCGGGTCCTGGAAGATCATGCCGATGCGGTCGCCGCGGATGCCGTTGAGCGCGGCATCGTTCATCGTCAGCAGATTCTTGCCGTTGTAAAGCGCTTCGCCGCTGACCTTGCCGTTCTTCGCGAGCAGGCCGAGCAGCGCCATCACGGTCTGGCTCTTGCCCGAACCCGATTCGCCGACGATGCCAAGCGTCTTGCCTTTTTCGAGCGAGAACGACACGCGCTGCACGGCGTCCACGGGCGCGCCGTCGCGGCGTGAGAAGCGCACGCTCAAGTCTTTGACTTCTAGTAGTGCCGGGTTATGTGCCATCTCAGCGGTCCTTCGGATCGAGTGCATCACGCAGGCCGTCGCCCACGAAGCTCACGGCATACAGCGTCGCGCACAGCATCAGGGCAGGGCACAGCAGCAGCCACGGCGTCGATTCGAGCTTCTGCGCACCGTCCTGGATCAGCACGCCCCAGCTCGTCATCGGTTCCTGCACGCCGAGGCCGAGAAACGACAGCACCGACTCCGTCAGCACGATGCCCGGCACCGTGACCGTCGCATACACGACCACCACGCCGATCAGGTTCGGCACGATGTGACGCGTGATGATCGAGCGAGAATCCACGCCGATCGCTTTCGCCGCATCGATGAATTCGCGCGAACGCAACGACAACGTTTGGCCGCGCACGACGCGCGCCATGTCGAGCCACGAAAACGCGCTGATGGTCAGCACGACCAGATAGAACGCGCGGCCAAACAGCGTCATCATCAGGATCGCGATCAGCATGTAGGGAATCGCGTACATCATGTCGACGATACGCATCATCACGGCATCGACGCGCCCGCCGAGATAACCCGCCGTCGCGCCCCACGCGACGCCGATCAGACCCGACACGAGCGTGCCGAGCAAACCGACTTCGAGCGACACACGCCCACCGACCAGCGTGCGAACGAGCAGATCGCGGCCGAGTTCGTCGGTGCCGAACCAGTGCATGTTTGCCCACGTCGGTGCGAGGCTGATCGCGGACCAGTCGCTGTCGATCGCATTGTTGGGAGAGAACAGCGGGCCGACGAAGCACGCGAGCACGATCGCGACCAGCAACAGCAGCGCGCCGAGCGCAGCGCGATTGCGCACGAAGCGGCGCGCGGCTGTCGCAAGCGGGCTGCGCGACGGCGGCGCATCGGCGAGCGTCAATGAAACAGGTGGCATTTTCATCGGTATCAGTAGCGGATACGCGGATCGAGCCAGGCGTACGCGAGGTCGACGAGCAGGTTGAACAGGACGGCGACGGCTGTCGTCAGAACGACGAGGCCGAGCACCAGCGTGTAATCGCGGTTGATCGCGCCGTTGACGACGAGCTGGCCGATGCCGGGCAGCGCGAACACGGATTCCGTGACGATCGCCGCCGTGATCGACGAGATGCACACCGAGCCGAGCAGCGACACGACGGGCATCAGCGCGGGTTTCATCGCGTGGCGCAGGACGATCGTGCGCGCGGGCAGACCCTTCGCCCGCGCGGTGCGGATGAAGTTGCCCGACAGCACTTCGATCATGCTGCCGCGCATCACGCGTGCGATCAGCGCGACGTTGATGATCGTCAACAGCACGATGGGCAGCACGCGATAGCGCCACTCGCCCTCGCCCCAGCCGCCCGCGGGCAGCCAGCCGTGGCCGTCGCCCGTCTTCAGCAGGATTGCGAACACCCACACGAGCAACGGCCCGAGCACGAACGGCGGCACGACGTTGCCGATATTGCCGAGCACCATCACCGCGTGATCGATCACGCTATCGCGGCGCACGGCCGCAATCGTGCCGAGCGCGACGCCGATCACGAACGAGATCGGCACCGACACGCCGCCGACGCCGAGACTCACGGGCAGCGCCTTCAGCACGAGATCGGTGACGGACCAGTCGGTATAGCGGAACGACAGGCCGAGATCGCCGTGCAGCAGTCCCCACAGATAATGCAGGTACTGCTTCCACAGCGGCTCATCGAGGTGATAGCGCGCGTTCAGGTTCGCGAGGGTAGCCGCCGACAACTGCTTCTCGGTGTCGAACGGACCGCCCGGCGTGAGATGCAGCAGCAGATAGCATGCGGTGATCACGGCGAGTATCGTCGGGATCGCCCACAGCGTGCGGCGCAACGTGTATGCAAGCATGGGTGCTTTTCCTGTGCCTTTACTGCTGTTAGTGCTATTTAGTGCTTGAGCACGTACATGTCTTGCGACGCGCGCATGTCGAGATAGTTGGTCGCCGTGTAGCCGCCAACATACGGCTTCACCAGACGCGCTGCCGAGTACTGGAACAGCGGGATCATCGGATAGTCGCTCATCGCGAGGTCATGTGCCTGCGTTAGCAGGGCCGTGCGCTGTTTGTCGTCGGTCTGCTGGTTGCCCTCATTGATCAGTGCGTCGACCTTCGGGTTGCAGTATTTCTGGTCGTTCTGCGGACTGTTGCAGCGGACCAGATCGAAGTACGAGTTGGCGTCGTTGTAGTCGACGAACCAGCCGTCGCGCGCGACCTGCGTCTTGCCGTCGTGGCGCATCTTGAGCAGCACCTTGTATTCGACGTTTTCGAGCTTGGCGTTCACGCCCAGCTTGGTACGCCATTCGGATGTGACGAACAGCGCGACTTTCTTGTGCAGGTCGTTCGTGTTGTACGTGAACGAGAGCGCAAGCGGCTTCGCGTCGGAATAACCCGCTTCCTTCAACAGGTTGCGCGCGTACTCGACACGTTTGGCCATCGGCCACGATGCCCATTCCGGCTTGTAGATCGCGGCGCCTTCCGTGCCCTTCGAGATCAAACCGTACATCGGCAGTTCGCCGCTCGACGTGAGCTTCGACGTCAGCAGATCGCGATCGATCACCATCGACAGCGCCTGACGCACGCGCTTGTCCTTCAGCACGGGGTCTTCGTTGTTGAGGCTGTAGTAGTAAGTCGCGATCTGCAAGCCCTTTTGCAGCTGCGTGCCGAACTGCTTGTCGACCTGGGTGAAGATGCCCGACGGAATCGTGTACGTGTAGTCGAACTGGCCGGCCTGATACATGCGCATCGCCGTTTCATCGCTTTCGATCGGCAGATACGTGACCTTCGAAATCGCCACCTTCGGCGCGTTCCAGTAGTTGCTGCTCTTCGTCACGACGAGGCGGTTGTTCGGCTGCCAGTCGACCAGCGAGAAAGCACCGTTGCCGACGAAGTTCGCCGGACGCGTCCAGTCGTTGCCGAACTTCGCGACGACCGCTTTATCGACAGGTGCCATCGGCGCCATTGCGGCCAGTTGCGGGAAGAATGCGGCGGGCACTTCCGTTTTGACTTCGAGCGTGTAGGCGTCGACGGCGCGCACGCCGAGGCTCGTCAGCGGCGCCTTGCCGGCGATGATCTCCTTCGCGTTCTTCACGAATTCGACGAGGTTCGTGTACTTCGACCCCGTCTTCGGATCGACCACGCGTTGCCACGAATACACGAAGTCCGCTGCCGTGACGGGCTGGCCGTTGCTCCACTTCGCATCGTGACGCAGCTTGAAGACCCACGTGTCTGGCGCGGTGCGCGTCCACGACTGCGCAACGCCGGGGACGATCGCGCCCGATGCGTCGATGCGCGTCAAGCCTTCGAACAGGTCGAGGCCGATCGTGTTGCCCGTCCACGATTCGATGTGCGCGGGATCGAGCGATTCGGTTTCGGCGGGGACCTGACGCGTCAGTTCCTGGCTCGGCGCGAGCGTCGTGCCGGCAGGCACCGTAACGGCCGATGCGTTTTGCTGAAATGTGAGGACGAGCGCGGCCAGCGCCGTCGTATAGACGAACGGTGTTTTCATGGGTGGTTTCGCAGAAAAAGTCGGGAGAGGAACGCAAGCGGCGCGGACGCCGCTAACGGTTATCCGCGTGATGCGGGCCGAGGTGGCCCTTGTTCGGTGTACGGCATGCAGGATTCCTTACAATTATTATTACAGGCATCCTACAGCGGGGTTTCATACGCTTCCGCGATGTGCGGAAGCGCTTCCAACCAGGATCGAATGCCTGCCTTCTAAAACAGTCTTGGCGTACCTACCCAGACGACGACCGATTCCTTGCGGGCCGTATTGGCCCAGCTATGCGGCACCGTCGATTCGTAATGTGCGCTGTCTCCCGCGCGCAGCACGAAGGTCTTGCCTTCCAGCGTCAACGACACTTGCCCTTCGATGACATAGATAAACTCTTCACCGGCATGCGTCGTGACTTCGGAACGCTTTTGCCCGGGTGGCATCCTCACGAGGATGGCTTCCAATTGCCGGCCCCCCGACAGATTGGTCATCCGGGCAAACAGATTCGCCGAGTCTGCAAAACCAAAAAACTTCAGCTCGTTTGCTCGACACACCGAGCGCTCTTCACTTGGTGTGTCGACGAAATACTGCACCTTCACTCCCAACGCATTCGCAATACCTGCCAGCGACGTGATGGACGGCGACGCGAGACCGCGCTCTACCTGCGACAGAAACGGCTTCGAAATACCTGCCGCCGTTGCTGTTTCATCGAGCGTACGCTTCAGCCTTTGCCTCAGCGCGCGGATCTTGCTCCCCAGTGCAAGTGCCGTGTCTTTCTCAAGTGTCGTGACCATAACAAAACCAAATTAGTCCGTCAAAATTAGTTTGATATAAGCAAATGTTGTTTGATGACGTATGCCGCTTGCCCCGCCCGGCCTTGCGTGAGTTGACAACTCTTCGACGCCGATCAGGGTGTTTCAATCTTTTCGAGAAAACACTCTATGTTGCCAGATCGCAAAGAGCCAACATCAGATTTGCAGTATCTGACTCGTAGCGCGTTGAGACGGTGATCGATTGCGCATGGTGTGGTGCAGGACTAATCAGTGAATTCCCGAAGGGACAAGCGGCGCTTCGATGCGCACAATCGCAACCTCGCGCGGGTGGCCCAGCCTGGTTATCCGCGATGCACTCCCGATCGCAGCGATCCTGCGGCGGTGTTTTGATCGGTACGTCCTGACCGGACTGCCACCGACGAATGAAGGTGAATACGCATGTCGAATTCTTTCGCAGTCTTTCCGTACCCATCCCGCATATCGAGCACGCGTATCCCAGTGCAGCCGTCAAGGCGGTCTGCTCGCGCGATGCTTTATCATTGAGCCTTCGTCGCGCGTTGTTCGCGTTGACGGCCTCCCGCTGAAGTCCTGGTTGTTCCGTTTTCGACGCGGACCGCGCTGTCCGTCGCTCGTACCGTACTGAACCGTTGCCAGATGCCATATGCGCATCGGCCGCGGCAAGTCATCGACGATCTCCAGTTTTTGCAGCTTTACCATGCAACGTGGCGTCTCTTCGACGCCTGCGCGCGTGGTCGCGATCTCGTAAATAAGAGGAAAGCATGAAATCACCCGTATCCCAGACCCGGTCGTTTTCGACGGTCTTTCTCATTGAGATGTGGGAGCGTTTTGGTTACTACGGCATGGCGGCGCTGCTGGTGCTGTTCATGATCGACCGGCTCGGCTTCGACGACAGCCATGCGACGCTGACATGGGGCGCGTTTGCGGCGCTTGTTTATGCGTCGCCGTCGATTGGCGGCTGGATCGGCGACAAGGTTCTGGGCGCGCGCCGCACGATGGTGTTCGGTGCGCTGGTGCTGGCGGCTGGTTACCTGATGCTGTCGCTGCCGAACGACAGTCTCGAGTTCATGTATGCGTCGCTGGGCGTGATCGTGGTGGGCAATGGGTTGTTCAAGTCGAACGCCGCGAACCTCGTGCGCCGCATTTATGAGGGCGACGACGCGCGCATCGACAGCGCGTTCACGATCTATTACATGGCGGTGAACATCGGCTCGACGGTATCGATGCTTGCGACGCCGTGGATCAAGGATCACTGGGGCTGGCACACGGCGTTTGCCGTCTGCTGCGGCGGCATGCTGGTCGCCGTGGTGAATTACTTCCTGATGTTCCGCACGCTGTCGCACGTCGGCTCCGCGCCGGATGCCGAGCCGATCCGCTGGAAGCGGGTGTTGGCCGTGGCGATCGGCGGAATTGCGCTCGGCACGGCGACGACGTTCGTGCTGCAGCACAAGGCGATTGCCGTTGCTTGTGTGTATACGGCGGGCGTCGCGATCCTGGCGATTTTCGCGTACATGCTGCTCAAGTGTGAGCGCTCGGAGCGTTCGGGCCTGCTGGCCGCGCTGATTCTGACGCTGCAGGTGATCCTGTTCTTCGTGTTCTATCAGCAGATGTCGACGTCGCTGACGCTGTTCGCGCTGCGCAACGTCGATCCGACGTTCTCGCTGTTCGGCACGCATCTGTTTACGTGGAGCGCGGCGCAGTTCCAGGCGTTGAATCCGATCTGGATCATGATGCTGAGCCCGCTGCTCGCGATGCTGTACACGAAGCTCGCGAAGCAGGGTAAGGATGTGCCGGTTGCTGCGAAGTATGCGTTTGGGTTTGCCGTTGTCGCGGGGGGGTTCTTCGTTTATGCGTGGAGCGGCAGTTTTGCGGTCAACGGGCGTGTGTCGTCGTGGTGGATGGTGGGCGGGTATGGTTTGTATTCGCTCGGCGAGCTGCTCGTGAGCGGTTTGGGCCTCGCGATGATCGCACGCTATGTGCCGGCGCGGATGAGCGGTTTTATGATGGGCGCTTATTTTGTTGCCACTGGCGTGTCGCAGTATCTGGGTAGTGTTGTGGCTAATCTGGCGAAGATGCCGGCTGGGGATCTTGATCCGCTGGCTTCCTTGCCGCTGTATACGAAGCTGTTTGCCGAGCTTGGATGGCTTGCGGCGGTTGGGGCTGTGATTGCGATTTTGCTGCTGCCGCTGATGGGGAAATTGTCGCGAGCACATCAGGAGAGCTCCGAGGCGTCGCTCGATGCTGAACGGGCGGTGGCTTCTGCTTCTGTGCAGTAAGGTTTTTTTTGCCCCTCTGGGGCAGGGTTTTTTGAAGGCGTGCCGTGGAGGTGCGCCTTTTTTGTTTTGGGTTTTGGGTTTGGGTTTGGGTTGTCTTGCGACGCTGGGCGGTTGTTCTGGCTTTTTTGCTGGCATCCGCGGTTTGTATGTGGTCTGCTAGCGTCGCCCCTGTGCGGGGCGGCACCTACTTTTCTTTGCCGCGGCAAAGAAAAGTAGGCAAAAGAAAGCCGCTGAACACCGCCAGTTCTTGTTCCCGCCTGAGGGCCCCCAACGGGTCCTCTCCT
>NZ_JAAGPI010000037.1 GCF_017104715.1 Burkholderia sp. Ac-20365 | reverse complement strand
CGGAGCCGCCGCCAGATTGCGCACAGCCGCCGAGATTTCCGTCGCGATCTGCTGCACCGCGCGCCGATGCCCTTCGGCGAGGGCGTCGTAGCCGCCCGAAACCGGCACGACCACTGCGCTGCGGCAGGTCAGCACGGCCTGCGTGCGCACGGCGCGCACGCTCCACACGGCGTCGATCTGCGCGCGCGAGCCGGGCCACGACTCGAAACGCTGCACGTTGACGCTGACGCGATAGACGGGCACGCGGTCCGGATACGGCGAGCCGTATACATCGATCGTACCCAGTTGCTGTGTCAACGAACTGGACAGCGCGCGGCGGATTTCATCGCCCGGCAGCGATGCCCAGCGTTCCTGCTCGAGCACCTGCACCTGGGTCGGCCCGGTCTGCACGACGAACTGGTTCTTCGCCACTTGCGGCGGCACGTCGACGGGCGGCACTTCGATCAGAAACGCGGGATTGCTTGCGGTGCGCACGGCATCGGGCGCCTGCTCGCCGGCGGACAGCGTGTAGAAGTGGCTCGGCGGCGACGCGCACGCGGCGAGCGCGGCCAGCAGCGCTGCCGACAGCGCCAGCCGGGCGGCGCGCATCGTGTTGGGGACGCGTGCAAACGTCATGGCTTGTCTCCAGATTTACCGCGCAACAGCGATTCAGGATGGCGTTCGAGATAGTCCGACAGCGCATTCAGCGATTGCAGCGTGCGCGTCAGTTCCTGCAGCGCCTGATGGACATCGGATTGCAGCGGTGAATCCTGCTGCAGCGTCGCTTCCGCCGAGCTGAACGTCTGCTTCGCTGCCGTGAGCGTGTCGCGCGTCTGCGGCAACACTTCCTTGTCGAGCTGCGAGAACAGATGGTCGGCGTTCTTCAGCGCGGCGTTCAGGTTGTTGCCGATCTGGTCGAACGGCACCTGATCCAGCTTCTTCGCGATATCGGCGATCTGCAGCTGCAGTTCGTCGAGCGAGTTCGGGATAGTGGGCAGTTCGATCGGATCGCGCGTGATGTCGACGTTCGCCTTCGGCGCCTTCGGGAACAGGTCGATCGCGACATAGAGCTGACCCGTCAGCAGGTTGCCCGTGCGCAGCTGGCCGCGCAGCCCGTGATTGACGAGCGCGAGCAGCATTTTCTGGCTGGCTTCCGTGCCTGTCTCCGGCACCGGCTGGCCCTGCGAGCGGCGGCGCAGGCGGTCGGGATAGAGATCCATCGTGACGGGCATGTTGAAGTTCTTCGTCTGCGGATCGAATTCGACGCCGATGTTCGTCACCTGGCCGAGCACGATGCCGCGGAAATCCACGGGCGCGCCAACCGAAAGCCCACGCAGCGACTGGTTGAAGTTCATCACGACGCGCACCGGTTCGCCGTCGGGCTCGCGCATCGCGTCGGCTTCGTCCGAGCCGAGGTGGAACGTCATGTTGTTCGGCGCCTGCACGCCGACAGCCTGGCCGGGCGGCGACTGGAACGCCAGCCCGCCGACGATCACCGTCGCGAGCGATTGCGTGTTCAGCTTGAAGCCGCTCGAATCGAGCCGCACGTCGACGCCGCTCGCATGCCACCATCGCGAGTTCGTGCCGACGTATTGATCGAACGGCGCGCTGACGAACACCTGCACCGTGACGCCCGTGCCGTCCTTATCGAGCGAGAAACCCGTCACCTGGCCGACCTGCACGCGGCGGTAGAACACCGGCGAGCCGATATCGATCGAACCCAGCGAATCGCCGCGCAAGGTGAACTGGCGGCCCTTCTGGTCGACGGTGACGGCGGGCGGCGATTCGAGGCCGACGAACTGCGTCTGCGTTTCCGTCGAACGTCCGCCGTCCACGCCGATATACGCGCCCGAGAGCAGCGTGCCCAGCCCCGATACGCCGCTCGCGCCGATGCGCGGACGCACGACCCAGAAACGGCTGTCCTTCACCGCGAAGTCTTCGGCTTCCTTGGTCAACTGCACTTCGACGTTCACGCGCGAGTGGTTCTTCGCGAGCTTGATCGTCTTCACGAAGCCGATGTCGACGTCCTTGTACTTGACCTTCGTCTTGCCGGGCTCGAGCCCTTCGGCGCTGATGAAGCTGATGTTGATGGTCGGCCCTTTCTCGAGCACCGACTTCACCACGAGGCCGACGCCGATCAGCGCCGCGATCAGCGGAATCACCCAGACGAGCGACGGCAGCCAGCCCCGTTTCGTGACGATCTCGGGCTCGGGCGGCTCGATGTTCGGCGGGCCGGAAGGTGGCGTCGGCGCTTGAGGGCTATTCATGTTTCAGGTCCTGAGGTTTTTCGGCTTGCGGCTTCTGCGGGGCGGCGTCGCCATGGTCGTGGTCCACGTCGTCCCAGATCAGGCGTGGATCGAACTGCATCGAGGCGATCATCGTGAGAATGACGACCGAGCCGAACGCGAGCGCGCCCGGTCCCGCCGTGATGACGGCCAGAGATTTAAAGCGCACCAGCGCGACGGTCAGCGTGATGACAAAGATGTCGAGCATCGACCAGCGTCCGATGCGCTCGACGATCCGGAATAGCCTGGTGCGCTCTTGCGGCCGCCATGTCGAGTGGCGTTGCGCCGTGATGGTCAACAGCGCAAGCACCGAGAGCTTGAGCATCGGCACGAGAATACTGGCGACGAACACGATAATCGCGAGCGGCCAGTCACCCGACGTCCAGAAGTAGACGACGCCGCTCATGATCGTGTCGTCCTCGGCGCCGAGCAGCGACGACGTGTGCATCACGGGCAGCAGGTTCGCGGGAATGTAGAGCACGGCGGCTGCGATCAGCAGCGCCCAGGTGCGCATCAGGCTGTCGGGATTGCGCCGGTGCAGCACCGCGCCGCAACGCGTGCAGCGTTGTTCGTTGTTGCCGCGTACGCGCACGCGCGGTTGCACGCGCGAACACGCGTGACAGGCGATCAGACCGGCGCGCGAGGCCGTGAGGTATTTCATCGGCTGGTCATCCCCGGTGCGGCGCGGCGGGACCATCGACGTCCGGCGAGCCTGCCGCACGTTCGCCCGAATGGTCGCTGTTCATCTCACTGCGCGCTTCGTCTTCGCGTGCATGACGCTCGCGGCGCGCCTGCAGCACGCCGAGGCTTTCGGCGACATCCCACAGCGTGCGCGGATCGAACGTGACGACCACGACGAACATCAGCGTGAGCGCGCCGAACGCGAACATCGCGGCTTCGGGGATCACGCGCGCGAGGCTCACCATCTTCACCATCGTCACGAGCACGCCGAGCATGAAGACTTCAATCATGCCCCACGGGCGCACGAATTGAATGGCGCGCAGCACCTGGTTGAAGAACGGCGGCACGATGCCCGTGCGGATCGGCACGAGCAGATAGAGCAGGGCAAGCAGTTCGGTGAGCGGAAAGAGCGTGGTCGAGCAGAACACCATGACCGCGACAATCTGCATGTCTTCGTCCCACAGCGCGACAATGGCGCCGAGCAGGCTCGTCTGCGACGTGATGCCGTTGGTTTCCAGTTCGACGATGGGGAAGCCCTGCGCGATCAGAAAGGTGATCAGCGCGGCGAAGGTCATCGCCGTGATACCGTCCAGTCGACCTGACGCGCTCGCGTACAGCGTCGCACCGCATCGCAGGCAGCGGGCCGTGCGACGGCGGCCGAGGCGAGGCTTCTGATGCAACGCGTCGCATTCGTGGCAGGCAATCAGCTGGTCATGTTCCATGCAGGCAATCGGAGAGCGGGTAGCGGTGTCGTTGTCGTGGCTGTGGTCGATGTCTTACAGATGCTTGCCGCGCAAGCGCTTCGTGCGCATTGCGGCCAGGGGGCAATAGTATCAAAGCTCGCTATGGTCACGTCGTACAGGTCGGCACTGCGCGCGGCGCTATTCTGAAGGCTTTGTCCGACAGAAGTCATGCACATCGGTTCAACTTGCAATAGCAAGTTTCGCGCCGCGCAAGAAAGCCGCCAGCCAGTTGCGGCAGCTTGCGGTACGATTAGCGCCGCGCAAGCCGTTCGCGCCGATGCTGGGTGTGAGCGGAATAATGGCATCGCCCGGGTCGTTTAACTTTCATGTTGGCGTCGGTTCTGTCATGGCACATACCTCTTCGTTTCAATCGTTGTCCTCGCGCGGCGCGTCGTATACATCGACGGCCATTGCGCTTCACTGGCTGATCGCGCTGCTGATCGTCTGCGGATTCGCGCTCGGCTGGGTGATGACGGACATCCCCGGCTTCACGCCGACCAAGCTCAAATACTTCTCGTGGCATAAATGGATCGGCGTGACCGTGTTCGCATTGGTCATCATTCGGATTCTGTGGCGCGCCACGCACGCCGCGCCGCCGATGCCCGCGCATATGCCGACCTGGCAGCGCGGCGTCGCGCATCTCACGCACTTCCTGCTCTATGTGCTGATGGTGGCGATTCCGATCTCGGGTTATCTGTACAGTTCGGCGGCGAACGTGCCTGTCGTCTATCTCGGTCTCGTGCCGTTGCCGCGCCTGATCGCGCCCGACACGCACCTGAAGGAAGTCCTGAAGGCCGTTCACATCACGCTGAACTACACGCTGCTCGTGCTGGTCGTGTTGCATGTGCTGGCGGCGCTCAAGCATCAGATTCTCGATCGCGACGGGCTGCTGTCGCGCATGATCCCTTTCCTCAAATAAGGACAAACATGAAGGTATCGTTCTACCGCTACATGCTCGCTGCGTTTGCGGCGGCATCGCTGGCTGCGTCGGGTGCCGCGTTCGCGCAGGTCGACATGGGCAAGAGCACCGTCACGGCGATTTCGAAGCAGATGAACGTGCCTGTCGAAGGCAAGTTCAACAAGTTCACCGCACAGATTTCATTCGATCCCGCCAAGCCGACGGGCGGCAGCGCGCAGGTGACGGTCGATACATCGACCTACGATCTCGGCGATGAAAGCTACAACGAGCAGGTGCGCGGCAAGGAGTGGTTCGATTCGAAGGGCTTCCCGACGGCCACTTTCGTTTCGAGCGCCATTGCGCCGGCGGGCAATAACCAGTTCAAGGTAACCGGCAAGCTGACGATGAAGGGCAAGTCGCAGACGGTGGTCGTGCCGGTTACTGTGACGAAGCAGGGTGCATCACAGGTTTATGACGGGGCGGTGACCGTCAAGCGTTCGCAGTTCGATATCGGCACGGGCGAATGGAAGGACACGTCGGTGGTCGCGGATGACGTGACGATCAAGTTTCATATCGTCGCGGCAGGCAAGTAACTCTCGCAAGCAGACAGAAAGGAGAATGAATTGAAACCGATGCTTTTGATTGTGGCTGGCGCGCTGGCGTCGTCGATGGCGGTGAGCGCGTTTGCTGCTGATACTTATCAGCTTGATCCGACGCATACTTACCCGAGCTTCGAGTCAGATCATATGGGTGGTGTGTCCACCTGGCGTGGCAAGTTCACGAAGAGTTCAGGGACGGTGACGCTGGATCGTGCTGCGAAGACGGGTACCGTGGATGTCACGGTTGATACGTCTTCTATCCAGACCGGGAATACCAAGCTCGACGAGCATTTGCACTCGGCTGATTTCTTCGATGTCGCGAAGTATCCGACTGCTGTTTATAAGGGTACGTCGATCAAGTTCGATGGCGATACGCCGGTGGCTGTTGATGGTCAGTTGACGCTGAAGGGCGTGACCAAGCCGCTTGCTCTCAAGATCGAATCGTTTAAATGCATTCAGCATCCCGTGCTGAAGCGTGAAGTTTGTGGTGTCGAGGCGACTGGCGAGTTTAGTCGCGCTGACTATGGGATGGATTTTGGGACCAAGTATGGGTTTAGCATGAAGACGGTGCTGCATATTCAGGCTGAAGGGATCAAGCAGTAAGGGTTTTTTGCCGGGCGGCGCCTTGGTTTGGATTTGGTTTTGGTTTTGGTTTCCGCTTTCGCTTTCGCTGGCATCCGCGATTTGTTATTGGTTCTTCACGCGTCGCCCCTGTGCGGGGCGGCACCTACTTTTCTTTGCCGCGGCAAAGAAAAGTAGGCAAAAGAAAGCCGCTGAACACCGCCAGCACTTGTTCCCGCCTGAGGGCCCCCAACGGTTCCTCCGCTTCACACGGCAACCTGCCTCTCACTGCCCGTTACCAACGCTCTTATTGAGCGCCTCACCCGCTTCACACTCCCGCGTCACCACACGCGCGACCAAATCTCCCACGTTCTATAGCGGCAAACTGTGTGTCGGCTGTCGCGCCGTATGCGCTTCACTCCGGACTGAAAAACACGATCGGTGTCGTAAGAGCGCCGACGCGTGAAGCACTACGACCTACACACAGTTTGCCACCTGGGCGGCTGTAATCATTCGCTGCTGCTGGCTGCGCTACGGGTGATTGAAGTGGGTGAGGCGCCTGTTCAAGGCGCTGGCAACGGGCAACGATTGGCAGATTGCCGTGTGAAGCGGAGGAACTGTTGGGGGCCCTCAGGCGGTGGTCAAGCACGGGCGGTGTTAGCCCGCTTTCTTTGCTTACTTTCTTTGCGGCGGCAAAGAAAGTAAGTGCCGCCCCGCACAGGGGCAACGCCTGAAGTACCGATAACAAAACGCGGATGCCAGCGAAAAGCCCAGACAAACCAAACCAGCGTCACAAGACAGGCAAACGCAGATTCCGCCCCGCACAGGGGCAATGCCAGCGCCGCGCAGGCGCCAACGCGGATGCCAGCGAAAAGCCCAGACAAACCAAACCAGCGTCGCAGACAAAACAGACCCTAAGCACTTCCACCTCTCGTACAGACTTATTTTTTCCGGTAAACATTAACCCCGAACCCCGGATCGATTGTTGTGCGCGCATCGAATCCGGCGGAATCGACAAAAATCGACGAAAAAACAAGGACCTGCGCGCACGTGGAGATCTGCAATGAGTTCAACAATAGCTAGCAGCACGGCGCGTAGCCGTTCAGACACCTGGCGCACGGTGGTCGCCGCATCGATCGGCAATGCGCTGGAATGGTTCGACCTCGTCGTCTACGGCTTCTTCGCGGTCGTCATCTCGAAGCTGTTCTTCCCGGCCGGCAACGACACGGTGTCGTTGTTACTGACGCTCGGCACGTTCGGCGTGTCGTTCTTCATGCGGCCGCTCGGCGCAATCGTGCTCGGCGCATACGCCGACCGGGCAGGGCGCAAAGCTGCTCTCACGCTGTCCATCCTGCTGATGATGATGGGCACACTGATCATCGCCGTGCTGCCCACGTATCAGTCGATCGGCCTGGCCGCGCCGCTAATCCTCGTCCTCGCGCGCCTGATGCAAGGCTTCTCGGCGGGCGGTGAATTCGGCAGCGCCACAGCCTTTCTCGCCGAACATGTACCAGGACGGCGCGGCTATTTCGCCAGCTGGCAGATCGCGAGCCAGGGTCTGACGACGCTGCTCGCCGCACTTTTCGGCATGGTGCTGACGGGCAAGCTGTCGCCCGAACAGATGGCATCGTGGGGCTGGCGCGTGCCGTTCTTCTTCGGCCTGCTGATCGGACCGGTGGCGTGGTACATCCGCACGAAGCTCGATGAAACGCCCGAGTTCCTTGCCGCCGAAACCACGCAGACGCCGATCCGCGATACCTTCGCGACCCAGAAGCTGCGCCTGTTCGTCGGGATGGGCATCGTCGTGCTCGGTACGGTGTCGACGTATCTCGTGCTGTTCATGCCGACCTTCGCAATCAAGCAACTCGGTCTCGCGCCTTCGGTGGCGTTCGCGGCGATTGCGCTGATCGGCGTGATCCAGATGGTGTTCTCGCCCGTCGTCGGGCATCTGTCGGATCGTCACGGGCGCGTGCGCATCATGCTCGTGCCCGCCGTGCTGCTGTTCCTGCTGATCTGTCCGGCCTTCAGCTATCTCGTCGCGCATCCGAACTTCGGCGCGCTGATCGCGATGCAGATCGTGCTCGGCTTTCTGATGACGGCTTACTTCGGCTCCTTGCCGGGACTGCTGTCGGAAATCTTCCCGGTGCAAACGCGCACGACGGGCATGTCGCTCGCCTATAACATCGCCGTGACGATCTTCGGCGGCTTCGGGCCGTTCATCATCGCGTGGCTGATCCAGGCGACAGGCATGAAGATCGCGCCGAGCTTCTATCTGATGTTCGCCGCCGTGCTGAGCGTCATCGCATTGCTCGCGGCGCGGCGCAAGCTCGGATTCCGCTAATCGCCGATCCGCGACAGCCGTAAACGACAAAGGCCGGTTCGCGTTGAACCGGCCTTTTGCTTTGCTGCCTGAAAGTATCAGGCGCTTTGCCCGATCAAACCTGAGCGCCCGCGTTCGGATCGTTCGGATCGTGGCGTTCCTTCTTGTCCTTCACGAGGTCCTCACGCTTCACGCCGAACCACATCGCCAGCGCCGCCGCGACGAACACCGACGAGTAGATACCGAACAGAATACCGACGGTGAGTGCGAGCGCGAAGTAGTGCAGCGTCGGGCCGCCGAACAGGAACATCGACAGCACCATCATCTGCGTACAGCCGTGCGTGATGATCGTACGCGACATCGTGCTCGTGATCGCGTGGTTGATGACTTCGATCACGCTCATCTTGCGTTCGCGGCGGAAGGTTTCGCGAATCCGGTCGAAGATAACCACGGATTCGTTCACCGAGTAGCCCAGCACCGCGAGCACAGCAGCCAGCACCGACAGTGAAAACTCCCACTGGAAGAACGCGAAGAAGCCAAGAATGATGATGACGTCGTGCAAGTTCGCGATCACGCCCGCCACCGCGTACTTCCATTCGAAGCGGAACGACAGATAGATCACGATGCCCGCGACCACGCACGCTAGCGCGAGCAGGCCGTCGGTAGCGAGTTCCTTGCCGACCTGCGGACCGACGAACTCGACGCGCTGCAACTGTGCGTTCGAATCCTGCGCCTTGAGCGAAGCCATCACCTGATCGCTCTGTTGCGCGGACGTCAGACCTTGCTTGAGCGGCAGACGGATCAGCACGTCGCGCGACGTGCCGAAGTTCTGCACCTGCGCGTCGCCATAACCGATCTTCGACAGCGTGTCGCGCACAGGTTCGAGCGGTACGGCATTCGGATACTGCACTTCGATCACGGTACCGCCCGTGAACTCGACGGACAGATGCAGCCCGCGATGCAGCAGGAAAAACACCGCGGCGATGAACGTCAGCAGCGAGATCGCGTTGAAAATCAACGCGCGCTGCATGAACGGAATGTCTTTACGGATGCGGAAAAATTCCATGTTCTCTTTCTCCGGGACTCAACGGGATGAACCCGGTTTATTCGTGCCACCCGGCGCGTTGCGGTTGCGCAGCGTCGGCTTGGCAGTCTGGGCTTGCGCGCCGCCAGCCGGCACCTTGGCCTTCGGCTTGGCTTTCGGCGCCTTCGTGGCGGCGATCGCGCGAGCCGTATCGGATTCCGTGTCCGCGTTGTCCAGATAAGCCGTTGCGCCTTCGGCTGCAGCGGGCTTCCACACCTGACCGATCGCGAGCGACTGCAGCTTCTTCTTGCCGCCGTACCACAGGTTCACGAGACCACGCGAGAAGAACACGGCCGAGAACATCGACGTCATGATGCCGATACAGTGCACGACGGCGAAGCCGCGAACCGGGCCCGAACCGAACGCGAGCAGCGCGAGACCTGCAATCAGCGTGGTCACGTTCGAGTCGAGAATCGTCGCCCATGCATGCGCGTAGCCGTTCTGGATCGCCAGTTGCGGCGGCGCGCCGTTGCGCAGTTCTTCACGCACGCGCTCGTTGATCAGCACGTTCGCGTCGATTGCCATACCGAGCGCAAGCGCGATAGCGGCAATACCCGGCAAGGTCAGCGTCGCCTGCAACATCGACAGCACGGCGATCAGCAGCAGCAGGTTCACCGACAGCGCGATCATCGAGATCAGGCCGAACAGCATGTAGTACGCGATCATGAAGACCGCGATTGCGGCAAAGCCCCACACCACCGAGTGGAAGCCCTTCTTGATGTTGTCCGCGCCGAGGCTCGGGCCGATCGTGCGTTCTTCGATGATGTCCATCGGAGCCGCGAGCGAACCGGCGCGCAGCAGTAGCGCGAGATCGGTTGCGGCTTGCGGCGTCGGCTGGCCGGTGATCTGGAAGCGGTCGCCCAGTTCCGACTGGATCGTTGCAACCGTCAGCACTTCGCCTTTGCCCTTTTCGAACAGCACCATCGCCATCGGCTTGCCGATGTTGTCGCGCGATACGCTGCGCACCGCGCGGCCGCCGGCGGAATCGAGACGGATGTTGACGGACGGACGCTGATGTTCGTCGAAGCCCGCCGATGCGTCGATGATGCGGTCGCCCGTGAAGATCACGGCCTTGCGCAGCAGCACGGGCACGGCGTTGCCTTGCGTGAAGAGTTCGTCGCCGGCAGGGACGGGGTCGTTCGGATTCGGATGCAGGCCGTTCGGATCGGCGAGGCGCGCTTCGAGCGTCGCCGTGCGGCCGATGATGTCCTTCGCCTTCGCCGTGTCCTGCACGCCCGGCAGTTCGACCACGATGCGGTCGGAGCCTTGCTGCTGGATCACCGGCTCGGCCACGCCGAGTTCGTTGACGCGGTTGTGCAGTGTCGTGATGTTCTGCTTGAGCGCTGCATCCTCGACCGCCTTCTGCACGGCCGGCGTGAACGTGCCCACCAGCTGGAAGCCGCCCGCCGGGTTAGGCTGCGTGGCCCACTGGAGTTCGGAGACGCCCGTTGCCAGTTGCTTGCGCGCGTTGTCGGCGACGTCCTGGTCCGCGAAGTTGACCACCACCGACTGCCCGACGCGGTTCACGCCGCCGTCGCGGATGCCCTTGTCACGCAGCAGCGTGCGCGCATCCGATGCGTCCGAATCGAGCTTCTTGTTCAGTGCGCCTGCCATGTCGACCTGCAGCAGGAAGTGCACGCCGCCGCGCAGATCCAGACCGAGGTACATGGGCAGCGCGTGCAGGGCCGTCAGCCAGCGCGGCGACGCACTCTGCAGGTTCAGCGCGACGATGTACTGCGGATCGCTCGGGTCGCTGTTGAGCGACTTTTGCAGCAGATCCTTGACGCGCAGCTGCGTGTCGGTGTCCTTCAGACGCACGCGGATGTTCGCGTTGGTCGCGGAATTGTCGAACGTGACGTCGTCCGGCTTGATCTGGCTGGAGGCGAGCGCGCCTTCGACCTGCGACAGCGTGGTCGAATCGAGCTTCACCGTTGCCTTGCCGCTCGACACCTGCACCGCCGGCGCTTCGCCGAAGAAATTGGGCAGCGTGTAGACGAGGCCGATGACGAGCGCCACCAGCATCACGGCATACTTCCAGAGGGGGTAACGATTCATGGGGTGGTCCAACGGGAGGTTGGCTTGAAAGCGATGCGTCCGGCGATGAGCGCGAGGAGGCGAAGCATGCGGTGTGGGCTTCGATCGGCGCGAGGCCGCGCCGGACGCGAGAGAGCAGGCCTTACAGCGACTTCAGGGTGCCCTTCGGCAGAATGGTCGTCACCGACGCTTTCTGCACGGTGATTTCGGTGCCTTCTGCGATTTCGACGCCAACGTAGGCTTCGCCCACCTTGGTCACCTTGCCGACGATGCCGCCGTTCGTCACGACTTCATCGCCCTTGGCCATCGCGGAGAGCATATTGCGGTGCTCCTTCTGGCGCTTCATTTGCGGGCGAATCATGATGAAGTACAGCACCGCGAACATCAGAATCAGCGGCAGGAAGCTCATCAGGCTCGATTCGGCGCCACCTGCTGCACTGCCTTGCGCGAAGGCATCGGTAATGAACGACACGTTGGTCTCTCCGTTATAACAATCGAAAAAAATCAGCCGGTTATTCTACCACCGGCCATTTACGGGACGGCACCCGGAGCGGGTTTTCCTGACGGCGTGTCAAGGGGTTTTGCCGATAATCCGAAAGTTAATTGTAATGTCTGCTGCGCTATGTGGGAGAACGGTTTTTTGACCGCCTCCCGATGCTCCATTTACTTTAGTCCGTCCCGCGCGCCCGGTTTTCATGGAAGAGCTTGCGGAACGCGTCGAACATTTGAGCTTCGATGGCGTCGCGCATCTCCTGCATCAGTTCCAGGTAGTAGTGCAGGTTGTGGATCGTGTTCAGCTGCGCGCCGAGAATTTCGCCGACGCGATGCAGATGGTGCAGATAGCCGCGCGTGAAGTTGCGGCACGTGTAGCAGCCGCACTGTTCGTCGAGCGGGCGCAGCGAGTTCTTGTGGGTCGCGTTGCGGATCTTGATGTCGCCGAAACGCGTGAACAGCCAGCCGTTGCGCGCGTTGCGGGTCGGCATCACGCAGTCGAACATGTCGACGCCTGCCGAGACGCCCGCCACGAGGTCTTCCGGCGTGCCGACGCCCATCAGGTAGTGCGGCTTGTCGGCGGGCAGCTTGGGGCCGATGTGGTTGAGCACGCGCATCATGTCTTCCTTCGGCTCGCCGACCGACAGCCCGCCGATCGCGAGACCATGGAAGCCGATCTCCGACAGACCCGCCAGCGATTCGTCGCGCAGGTCTTCGAACATGCCGCCCTGAACGATCCCGAACAGCGCATTCGGATTACCGAGCCGGTTGAATTCATCGATCGAACGTTTTGCCCAGCGCATCGACATGCGCATCGAATCGGCGGCGTCCTTGTGCGAGGTCGCCACGCCGTTGGTCGCATAGGGCGTGCATTCGTCGAACTGCATGACGATGTCCGAGTTCAGCACCTTCTGGATCTGCATCGACACTTCGGGCGACAGGAACAGCTTGTCGCCGTTGATCGGCGACGCGAAGGTCACGCCGTCTTCGGTGATCTTGCGCAGATCGCCGAGCGAGAAGACCTGGAAACCGCCCGAATCCGTGAGAATCGGCCGCTTCCAGCCCATGAAATTGTGCAGGCCGCCGTGCGCGCCGATCGTTTCGAGGCCGGGACGCAGCCACAGGTGAAACGTGTTGCCGAGAATGATCTGCGCGTGGATTTCTTCGAGTTCGCGCGGCTGGATCGCCTTGACCGTGCCGTACGTGCCGACGGGCATGAAGATCGGCGTTTCGATCACGCCGTGATTGAGCGTCAGACGCCCGCGTCGCGCCTGGCCGTCGGTCTTCAGCAGCTCGAATTTCAGGCCGTTGTCGGGGCGAACGTGGTCGCCGAGATAGGCGCCGTGGTCGGCGCGTGCAGCGTGGTTATGACCGTCGGTCATTTTTTGACTCCGTATGCAACCGGAGAACAGTCCGGCGCATTGTGATGTGCGTCGCCGGAAGCTTCCAGCGGCGGGTGAGGGATTATGCGTTAAGCGCGTCTTCGCTGCGCGTGAGCAGCATCGCGTCGCCGTAGCTGAAAAAGCGGTAGCGCTCGTCGATTGCATGCCGGTATGCGGCGCGGATCGTTTCGATGCCCGCGAATGCCGACACCAGCATCAGCAGCGTCGACTTCGGCAGGTGGAAGTTCGTTACCAGCCGGTCGACCACGCGGAACTGATAGCCCGGCGTGATGAAGATGTCCGTTTCGGCGCTGGTCGCGGCGAGCGGTTTGCCCGCAGCGTCGGCGTCGCGCGCGGCGGCTTCGAGCGCGCGCATCGACGTCGTACCGACCGCAATCACGCGATTGCCGCGCGCTTTGGTCGCAGCGATCTTGTCGACGAGCGATTGCGGCAGCTGATACCACTCGCTATGCATCTTGTGCTCGGCGATATTCTCGACGCGCACCGGCTGGAACGTGCCCGCGCCGACGTGCAGCGTGAGCGTCGCGCGCTCGACGCCTTTTTCGTCCAGGCGCGCGAAGATCGAATCGTCGAAATGCAGGCCGGCCGTGGGCGCGGCGACGGCGCCTGGATTCTGCGCGTAGACCGTCTGATAGCGCGTTTCGTCGAATGCGTCGGGATCGTGCTCGATATACGGCGGCAGCGGCAGGCGGCCGAACTGCTCGATCAGCGTCAGGCAGTCGTCGGGGAAATGCAGCGTGTAGAACGGCTCGACGCGCTCGCCGACGGTGACATCGAACGCGTCGGCCAGACGCAGCACGGTGCCTTCGCCGGGACTCTTGCTCGCGCGAATCTGCGCAAGCGCGGTGCGTTCGCCCGTCAGACGCTCGATCAACACCTCGATCTTGCCGCCGCTAGCCTTCTGGCCGAGGAAGCGCGCCTTCAGAACCTTGGTATCGTTGAAGACGAGCAGATCGCCGGACTCGATGCAGTCGGGCAGCTCGGCAAAACGCCGGTCGACGAGCGTCGCGGGCGTGCTCTGCCCGTTCACTTCGAGCAGGCGGCTCGCGCTGCGCTCGGGCAGGGCGACCTGCGCGATCAGTTCGGGCGGCAGGTCGAAATCGAAATCGGAAAGCGTGAACATGCGGGCTGGCTTGAAGCGGTATTTGATGCGGTACTAAAAGGGATTGCCTCCCGGACGAACGCGGTGCGCGAGCATCAGCGTCTACGACAGCGCCCGTCGAGCGGCTATGATTGCGGGACATTGCCGCAGCGGCCCTGCGTGCGCGTGACTCACATGCGCACTGGCCGCGAAACTTCTGAAGCCGATATTGTACTTGCGAAGCGACTCATGCCTTTGTCCGATACCCGTTCACCTCTCGATACCGACGACGATAGCGCCCCGAAGAAGCGCCGCGCCGCGCGGAGCAAGGCGGATGCGGACACGGCTCAGGCGCCCGACGCGCCTGCTGCTGAAGCCGCGAAAAAGCCCGTAGCCGCAAAGAAAACCACGCTCGCCAAAACCGCCGACAAGCTGGCCAAGCTCGGTCTCACGCGCGATATCGACCTCGTGCTGCATCTGCCGATGCGCTACGAGGACGAAACTTCGCTGACGCCGATCGGCGAACTGCTGCCGGGCGGCATCTCGCAGACGGAAGGCGTGGTCTACGACAACGAGATCGCCTACCGGCCGCGTCGCCAGTTGCTCGTGAAAATGCGCGACGACGCGGGCGACGAGCTGATCCTGCGCTTCCTCAACTTCTACGGCTCGCAGGTCAAGCAGATGGCGATCGGCGTGCGGCTGCGCGTGCGCGGCGACGTGCGTGGCGGTTTCTTCGGGATGGAGATGGTGCATCCAGCCGTGCGCGTCGTCGATGAAGACACGCCGCTGCCACAGGCACTCACGCCCGTTTATCCGAGCACGGCGGGCGTGTCGCAGGCGTATCTGCGCAAGGCGATCGACAACGCGCTGGCGCGTACGTCGCTGCCGGAGTTGTTGCCGGAACCCGTCGAGCGGCAATATCTGCAGCCATTGGAAGTCCCGCAACTCATGGACGCCGTGCGCACGCTGCATCATCCGAATTCGCATTCGGACGAGACGGCGTTGATCGACGGCACGCATCCGGCGTGGACGCGCATCAAGTTCGAGGAACTGCTCGCGCAGCAACTGTCGCTCAAGCGCGCACACGAAGAACGCCGCACGCGCGCCGCGCCCGCGATGCAGCGCAGCCAGCCCGGCGACGAAGCCTCGCTGGTGGCTCGTTTGTTGAAAGCCTTGCCGTTCGGGCTGACCAACGCGCAGCAGCGCGTGTGCGCGGAAATCTCGCAGGATCTGACGCAGCCACATCCGATGCAGCGCCTGTTGCAGGGCGACGTCGGCAGCGGCAAGACGGTGGTCGCCGCGCTCGCTGCCGCGCAGGCCATCGACGCCGGTTATCAGGCCGCGATGATGGCGCCGACCGAAATCCTCGCCGAGCAGCACGCGCGCAAGCTGCGCGGCTGGCTGGAGCCGCTCGGCGTGTCGGTCGCGTGGCTCGCGGGCAGTCTGAAGACGAAGGAAAAACGCAGCGCGATCGAAGCGGCCGCGCTCGGCACCGCGCAACTCGTGATCGGCACGCACGCGATCATTCAGGACGCGGTCGAATTCGCCCGGCTTGGCCTCGTAATCGTCGATGAACAGCATCGCTTCGGTGTTGCTCAACGGCTTGCGCTGCGCGCCAAAGCGCAAAACGCCGCCGACGGCGCGCGCGACTTCCAGCCGCATCAGTTGATGATGTCCGCGACGCCGATTCCGCGCACGCTGGCCATGACGTACTACGCCGACCTCGAAGTCTCGACCATCGACGAATTGCCGCCCGGCCGCACGCCGATCCTGACAAAACTCGTCTCTGACGGACGCCGCGACGAAGTGATCGGCCGTGTGCGCGAGGCTGCGCTGACGGGAAGGCAGGTGTACTGGGTGTGTCCGCTGATCGAGGAAAGCGAGACGCTTCAGCTGCAAACAGCTGTGGAGACGTACGAAACGCTTGTCGCTGCGCTGCCGGAACTGAAGGTCGGACTCGTGCACGGACGCCTCACGCCCGTCGAAAAGGCCACGGTGATGGACGCGTTCAGCCGCAACGAAGTGCAACTGCTGGTCGCAACGACGGTCATCGAAGTGGGCGTCGACGTGCCGAATGCGTCGTTGATGGTGATCGAGCACGCGGAGCGCTTTGGGCTTGCGCAGCTACACCAGTTGCGCGGACGGGTGGGGCGCGGCAGCGCGGCATCGGTGTGCGTGCTGCTCTACACCGGCCCGCTGTCGATGACGGCCCGCGCGCGCCTGCAAACCATGCGCGAAACCACCGACGGCTTCGAAATCGCCCGCCGCGATCTCGAAATTCGTGGCCCCGGCGAGTTTCTGGGCGCGCGGCAATCGGGCGCCGCGATGCTGCGTTTCGCCGATCTCGAAAACGACGGCTGGCTGATCGAACCGGCACGCGAAGCGGCCACGACGCTGCTCGCGCATTATCCGAATGTCGTTACGCAGCATCTTTTGCGCTGGTTGAACACCCGTGAGCAGTATTTGAAGGCGTAGTGAAAGACAGGCGTGGAAGCGTTTCCGCGCTGCATCATGCCTGATTCCGGCTTGAAGGTTGGCGAATTGGCCCCATAGGTGTATAACAGAAACCTATCGAATCTATTGCCCTGATTGGTCCCCAATGACCCTCACAGAACTGAAGTACATCGTCGCGGTGGCACGCGAGCGCCACTTTGGCCGCGCGGCCGAAGCGTGTTTCGTGAGCCAGCCGACGTTGTCCGTCGCAATCAAGAAGCTCGAAGACGAGCTGAACGTGCAGATTTTCGAGCGCGGCACGAGCGAAGTCAGCGTCACGCCGATTGGCGAGCAGATCGTTACGCAGGCGCAACGCGTGCTCGAACAGACGCTCGCCATCAAGGAAATTGCGAAGCAGGGCAAGGACCCGCTCGTGGGGCCGCTGCGGCTTGGCGTGATCTACACGATCGGGCCGTACCTGTTGCCCACGCTCGTCAAGCAGATGATCAAGCGCGTCCCGCAGATGCCGCTGATGCTGCAGGAAAACTACACGCTCAAGCTGATCGAACTGCTCAAGCAGGGCGAGATTGACGTCGCGATCATGGCGCTGCCGTTTCCGGAAACGGGTTTGATGCTGCGTCCGCTCTACGACGAGCCGTTTGTTGTCGCGCTGCCGTCGGGGCACGCGTGGGAGTCGCGCAACAAGATCGATCCGGGCGATCTCAAGCAGGAAACCATGCTGCTGCTGGGCAGCGGACATTGCTTCCGCGATCACGTGCTCGGCGTGTGTCCGGAGCTGATGCGTTTCTCGCAGAATGCGGACGGCATCCAGAAGACGTTCGAAGGTTCGTCGCTGGAAACGATCCGGCATATGGTCGCGAGCGGCGTCGGTATTACGGTGCTGCCGCGTATGTCGGTGCATGAAGTGAAGCCGCACGCGGGCGGCGTCGATTCGGGATTGCTCAGCTACGTGCCGTTCGACGAGCCCGTGCCGGACCGCCGCGTCGTGCTGGCGTGGCGCAAGAGCTTTACGCGCATGCCCGCTATTGACGCGATTTGCGACGCGATCGCCGCGTGCGACCTGCCGGGCGTGAAGAAGCTCGATCTGCCCGCCGCCGTCGCTTAAGCGTTGTCTCTCGTGCGCATCGGCCGTTTCAACGCGCCGTTCTGAAGCCGATGCGCCGCTAGCCGCCTTCTGCATAAGGCGGTCCCTATCGAATATATAAAATTAATCAAATCGTATAAATCGATAGTTTTCTTTAAGATTTCCTCCATGGATCCCCGAGATCCACCACGACAAACCGGAGGAAATCATGCAGCCGTCCACGTCTTCGCTGTTCCCGTCAGTTTCCCCCTCGTCGCCGCAGGCAGCACCGGCCGCTAGCAGCGTGTCCAGTTTCCGCACGGTCGCGTTCGCGCTGCTCGTCGATCGCGCGCTGTCTGCCTGATACCGCGCTGCACATCTCCTCTTTCGAACAAGCCACACCGCACTTTTCAGAATCACCCGGAGAACAATATGTCTGAACGCAATCTCACCACCGCCTCGGGCGCACCCGTCGCCGACAACCAGAACTCGCTGACGGCCGGCCCGCGCGGCCCCGTCGCGCTGCAGGACGTGTGGCTGATCGAAAAGCTCGCGCACTTCGACCGTGAAGTGATTCCCGAGCGTCGCGTTCACGCAAAAGGCTCCGGCGCGTTTGGCACGTTGAAGGTGACGCACGACATCTCGCGCTACACGAAGGCGAAAGTATTCGCGCAAGTCGGCAAGGAAACGCCGCTGTTCATGCGCTTTTCGACGGTGGCGGGCGAGCGCGGCGCGGCCGATGCCGAGCGCGACGTGCGCGGTTTCTCGATCAAGTTCTATACGGAAGAGGGCAACTGGGATGTCGTCGGCAACAACACGCCGGTGTTCTTCATCCGTGATCCGTTGAAGTTTCCGGACTTCATCCACACGCAAAAGCGCGATCCGTACACGAACATGCGCAGCGCGACGAACGCGTGGGACTTCTTCGCGTATCACCCCGAGTCGCTGCATCAGGTGACAATTTTGATGAGCGATCGCGGCATTCCGAAGAACTACCGGCAGATGCACGGCTTCGGTTCGCACACGTACTCGTTCATCAACGCGAACAACGAGCGTTTCTGGGTGAAGTTCCACTTCAAGTCGATGCAGGGCGTCGAGAACTACACCGATGAAGAAGCCGCGCAAGTCGTCGCACGCGATCGCGAAAGCGCGCAGCGCGATCTGGTTGGATCGATCGACAACGGTGACTTTCCGAAGTGGCGCTTCCAGATTCAGGTGATGCCTGAAGCGGATGCGGCGACGTATCGCTACAACCCGTTCGACGTCACGAAGGTGTGGCCGCACAAGGACTATCCGCTGATCGACGTCGGCGTGATCGAGTTGAACCGCAACGCGCAGAACTATTTCGCGGATGTCGAGCAGGCCGCGTTCACGCCGGCGAATGTGGTGCCGGGTATCAGTTACTCGCCGGACCGTCTGTTGCAAGGGCGTCTGTTCTCGTACGGCGACACGCAGCGTTATCGACTCGGCGTGAATCACCATCTGATTCCCGTGAACGCGTCGCGCGCGCCGAACGTGCGCTCGTTCCATCGCGACGGCGGCATGCGGGTGGATGGCAACCTCGGTGGCAACGTGAACTACGAGCCGAACCGTTTCGGCGACTTCGCGCAGGACCGTAACGCGATGGAACCGCCGCTCGCGGCAGGCAACGTCGATCACTACAACCATCGCGAGGACGACGATTACTACAGCCAGCCGGCCGCGTTGTTCCAGCTCTTCGACGACGCGCAGCGCGAGCGTCTGTTCGCCAACATCGCGCGTTCGATCGACGGTGTGCCGGCCGATATCGTCGCGCGTCAGGTCGAGCATTTCCGCAAGATCGATCCGGCCTATGCCGAAGGCGTGATTGCAGCAATCGAGGCGCTCGCGAAAGCGGACGCGAAGTAACGTTTCAGTAGCGAAGGGCGGCAGCAAGGCGCTGTCGCCCGTGAAGGAGAAAGATCATGGTTCAGATGGTGATGAGCGCAGTCGGTTTTCAGGCAAGTGGCGTAACTAGCGCTGGCAGCACGCGCAGCATCGCGCAACAGGTACGCGCGCCGATGCTTTTCCAGAAGCTCGTAGGCTTTGCTGTTGTCAGCAGTGGCTATGTGGCGATCGTCGCGAGTCTGGTGCGCGCCATCCACGGATGACGTATCGCGCGGATGGCCATGCGAGGTCTGAAACGCACGCGCAGCGCGGCGATGGGTCTCGCGAACGCTTATCGGTTCTACGCTAAACTGGCGGGCGTTCGAGCGTTGAACGATTGCACACGCGCAGTTCCGGGCATGCAGACCGGTTCAAATCACTCTTAAAACAGGAGTTATCATGGCCAAGAAAGAAGCCGTACCGCACGTCAATATTGGTATCAGCGACAAGGACCGCAAGAAGATCGCAGAAGGTCTCTCGCGCCTGCTCGCCGACACCTACACGCTTTATCTGAAGACCCACAATTTCCACTGGAACGTGACGGGTCCGATGTTCAACACGCTGCATCTGATGTTCGAAACGCAGTACACCGAACTCGCGACGGCTGTTGATCTGATCGCCGAGCGTATCCGCGCGCTGGGCGTCGCCGCGCCGGGCAGCTACAAGGAATTCGCAAAGCTGTCGTCGATCGCTGAAGCGGACGGCGTGCCCGCCGCTGAAGACATGATCCGCCAACTGGTGGAAGGCCAGGAATCCGTGGTGCGCACCGCACGCGCGATCTTCCCGGTGACGGACGCCGCGCACGACGAGCCGACGGCCGACCTGCTGACGCAACGCATGCAGACGCACGAAAAGAACGCGTGGATGCTGCGTTCGATGCTGGCTTAACGTCGATTGCGGCATAGTGCGGGCGCCTGTTCGAAGCGTCGCATGAGTCGCAATGAAAGCCCGGCGGGTGAAGACCCGCCGGGCTTTTTGTTTTTGCGCCTGCGCGCCCGAATAGGGCTGTCACGCGCGCTGCTCTAGAATACCGGGATCGAATCTCCGCGCACTGCCATGTTCGCCCGACTCCCGCTCTATTTGCGCCTTGTCCGCATGGACAAGCCGATCGGCAGCCTGCTGCTGCTGTGGCCGACCCTCAACGCGTTGTGGATTGCGTCGGACGGTCATCCGTCGCTGTCCTTGCTGGTGATTTTCACGATCGGCACGGTGCTGATGCGCTCGGCCGGCTGCGCAATCAACGACTACGCCGACCGTGATTTCGACCGCTTTGTGAAGCGCACCGAAAACCGGCCGATCACGTCGGGCAAGATCAAGGCGTGGGAAGCCGTGGCGCTGGCGGCAGGGCTGTCGCTGATCGCATTCCTGCTGATCCTGCCGCTTAACGCGCTGACGAAGGAGTTGTCGGTGGCCGCGCTGTTTGTCGCGGGCACGTATCCGTTCACGAAGCGCTTCTTCGCGATTCCACAGGCGTATCTGGGTATTGCGTTCGGCTTCGGCATTCCGATGGCGTTCGCTGCCATTCAGAACCAGGTGCCGATGCTCGCGTGGGTGATGTTGATTGCGAACGTGTTCTGGTCTGTCGCGTACGACACCGAATACGCGATGGTCGACCGCGACGACGATATCAAGATCGGCATCCGTACTTCAGCGTTGACGTTTGGCCGCTTCGACGTGCTGGCCATCATGCTCTGTTACGCGGTAACGCTGGGGATCTACGTGGGCATCGGCGTCTTGCTGGGCTTCGGCGCGTTTTACTGGATCGGGTTGGCTGCTGCTGCCGGCTGTGCGATCTATCACTACACCTTGATCAAGGATCGCGAACGCATGGCGTGTTTCGCGGCGTTCCGGCATAACAACTGGCTCGGCGGCGCGCTGTTCGCGGGTATTGCTGCGCACTACGCAGCGCAGGCTTTCTGAGCCTGTTTGTACGGCGAGACGAAGCGCGTCTGCCGCTTCGTCTGCCGATGTCACCCTGCAAGCGACATCACTGCTTGCCGAATTCCTCGCCCATTTCACGCGCACGCGCGTCCGCAGCCAGTGCGCCGCGCACGATGGCGTCCTTCACGCCTTGCGCGTCGAACGCGGCCAATGCAGCCGCTGTCGTGCCGCCCTTCGATGTCACGCGTTCACGCAGCACGCTGGCGGGTTCGCCGGATTGCGCGGCCAATTGCGCGGCACCCGTGAACGTTGCAACGGCCAGCGCGCGGCCTTGCTCTTCATCCATGCCAAGCTGGCGCGCGGCTTCCTGCATCGCCTCGATGAAATAGAACACGTATGCCGGGCCGCTGCCGGAAATGGCGGTGACGGCGTCGATCTTCGCTTCGTCGTCGAACCACACCGTCTGGCCGACCGCGCCGAGCACTTGCGAGGCCAGCTCGCGTCCCGCTGCATCGACGCTCTCCAGCGCGACCAGGCCCGTCACGCCCATGCCGATCAGCGCGGGCGTATTCGGCATTGTGCGCACGAGGCGTGCGTGGCCGCCGAGCCAGCGTGCGAGGTCCGCGCCGCGAATGCCCGCGACGATGCTGATCACGAGTTGCGATGCCGACAGATGCGGCGCAAGCGCTGCCGCGACGTCCTTGACGATCTGTGGCTTTACGGCGAGCACGACGGCGTCGAACGATTGCAGCGAGGCATCCGCAGCGGCGCTGGTGCCGATGCCGAATTGCTGCTCGCTGCGCTTGCGCGCGTCTTCGTTGGGATCGATTGCGAGGATGTCAGCGGGCGCAACGCCACGCTTGATCAGACCGCCGATGAGTGCAGCGGCCATATTGCCGCCGCCGATGAAGGCAATTTTCATGATGTTCGGGAGTTCAGTGTGAGTAGTCGCGGGCGCCGAAAATGGCGGTGCCGATGCGCACGATAGTCGCGCCTTCGAGCACGGCCGCTTCGAGATCGCCCGACATGCCCATCGACAGCGTGTCGAGTTCGAGACCTTCCGCGCGCAGCTTGTCGAACAGTTCGCGCAACGCGCGATGCGGCACGCGTTGCTGTTCGACGTTGCCCGCCGGTTCGGGAATCGCCATCAGGCCGCGCAGACGCAGCCTGGGCAGCGCGGCGATCTGGCGTGCAACGGCGAGCGCTTCATCCGCCGTCACGCCGCTTTTCGATTCCTCGCCGCTGATATTGACCTGCAGACAGACGTTGAGCGGAGGCAACCCATCCGGCCGCTGCTCGGACAAACGCTGCGCGATTTTCAGCCGGTCGACGGAATGCACCCAGTCGAAGTTCTCAGCGACGGGGCGCGTCTTGTTCGATTGCAGCGGCCCGATGAAATGCCATTCGAGCGACGCGCGCAGATCGGCCAGGGCTTCGATCTTCGTCAGGCTTTCCTGCACGTAGTTTTCGCCGAACGCGCGCTGGCCCGCGGCATGCGCGGCGCGGACGTCTTCGGCGGGAAACGTCTTGGAGACGGCGAGCAACGCAACGGAAGCGGGATCGCGGCCCGCGACCTGCGCGGCCAGGGCGATGCGCTGAAGCACTGCGTCGAGATGGTGAGCGAGATCGGGCATGAAACGTTGGGTACCGATGCGAGGGGCGACGAATCGAATTATACGGACGCCGCCCGTTCGCCACGACCTGGCCGTTCGGCCAGGTGGCGCGCAAAGTCCCCGCAAGCGATGCTGTCGATCAGGACGCGAGCATGTGCTCGACGAGTTCGATCCAATGCACGACAGGGGTGGAGGTGCCGCTTTGCAGATGCGCGATACAACCCACATTCGCAGACACGATGATCTGCGGTTCCTGCGCTTTCAGTTTTTCCAGCTTCTGCTTGCGCAACGCGTAGGAGAGCGCAGGCTGCGTGAGCGAATACGTGCCGGCCGAGCCGCAGCAAAGATGGCTGTCGGCGGGCAGACGGACCTCGATACCGAGCGCGCCGAGCAGATGCTCGACCTTGCCGCGAATCTGCTGGCCGTGTTGCAGCGTGCAGGGCGGGTGATAGGCCACGGTATGAATCGCGCGGCGGCGCGTGAGCGGCGTCAGCGCTTCTTCGAACTCAGGCAGGATTTCGCTGATATCGCGCGTCAGTTCAACAATCCGTTTCGCTTTTTCCGCGTAGGCGGGGTCGTTGCGCAACAGATGCGCGTATTCCTTGACCGTCGCGCCACAGCCCGACGCGTTCATCACGATCGCTTCGGCGCCTTGCTCCACATGCGGCCACCATGCGTCGATGTTCTGCCGTATGTCGTCGAGCGCCTCGTCGTTGTAGCCAAGGTGCAGACGGATCGCACCGCAACAGCCTGCTTCGGGCGCTATCACCGTCTGAATGCCGAGCGCGTCCAGCACGCGTGCCGTCGCGATGTTGACGTTCGGCATCATCGAAGGCTGCACGCAACCCGCGAGCATCAGCATCTTGCGCTCGTGCGTGGCCGTCGGCCATTCGAGCTGGCGCTGGCGTTGCGGCACCTTGTCGCGCAGCTTTTTCGGCAGCAGCGGGCGGAAGTGCTGGCCAAGGCGCATCGCGGGTGTGAACAGCGTGGCGTTCGGCACGAAGCTCGCGAGCATCCGGCGCATCACGCGCTGGCCGAACGGACGCGGCACTTTCTCTTCGGTCAGCTTGCGGCCTATTTCGACCAGCTTGCCGTACTGCACGCCAGAAGGGCAGGTCGATTCGCAGTTGCGGCAGGTCAGGCAACGGTCCAGATGCAGTTGCGTGCTGCGCGTAACGGGCGCGCCTTCCACCATCTGCTTGATCAGGTAGATGCGTCCGCGCGGCCCGTCCAGTTCGTCGCCGAGCAGTTGATAGGTCGGGCAGGTGGCCGTGCAAAAGCCGCAATGCACGCAGTTACGCAGGATGGCGTCGGCTTCTTCACCGTCCGGTGTGTTGCGCATGAAGTCGGCAAGATTGGTCTGCATCGTGCGCTCAGAAGTCGGGATACAGCCGGCCGCGATTGAAGATGCGGGCCGGGTCGAACGCAGCTTTCAGGCCGCGATGGATTTTCATCAGCGGCGCGGGCAATGGCGTGAACACGCCTGCGCCACGGTCGTAGCCAAGACCGGTGCGGAAGATGGTCGCGTGGCCGCCCGCCTGTTTCGCGCTGATGCGTACGGTCTGTGCGTCGGCGTCGGTGATCCACCAGCGTTGCGCGCCGCCCCATTCCATCAGTTGCGCACCAGGCAGTTGCAGCGGCTCGGTGATGGTCGGCAGTGCGAGGCGCCACAGCGCCGACTTCGGCCCGATGGCCGCGAAGAAAGGATCGGTTTGTTCGCGCAGGCCGGACCAGAAGCGTTCGGCTTCGACGGCATCGACCACTTCGCCACCCAGCCCCGTGCGCGCCGACTTGACGGCCGCCTCGGCGCCGCCCAGCCGCACCGCGAGCGTGCCATGGCGCCAGGCACTGCCAGTGATGGGCAACGGGCGGCCTCCCCATTCGTTCAGCTTGCGGACGGCGTCGGTGCCGTTCATGTCGAACTTGAGCGTCGCCTCGGCCTTCGGACGCGGCAGTACTTTTACTGACAGTTCGAGAATCAGCCCAAGCGTTCCGAGCGAGCCCGCCATCAAGCGAGACACGTCGTAACCGGCGACGTTCTTCACGACCTGGCCGCCGAAGCTCAGCACCTGGCCCTGGCCGTTCATGACGACGGCGCCGAGCACGAAGTCGCGCGCGGCGCCTGCCGAATGGCGGCGCGGACCGGCGATGCCGGCGGCAATGCAGCCGCCGAGCGTCGCTTGCGGGCCGAAGTGAGGCGGCTCGAAAGCCAGCATCTGGTCGTGCTCGGCGAGCGCCGCTTCGATTTCGAGGAGGGGCGTGCCGGCGCGTGCGGTGATGACCAGTTCGGCCGGATCGTACGCGATGATGCCGCGGTGCGCGCGCGTGTCGAGGATCTCACCCTGCAGTGACTGGCCGTACCAGTCCTTCGTCCCACCGCCACGGATGCGGATCGGCTGCTCCGCGGCCGTGGCCGCGCGAACCCGTTCCGACCACGCGGCGACGATGTCGTCCTCTTTCATGGTGCGTTGCTTCGTTGTAGTGCTTTCGATTGTACCGAGGCAAGCCGCGCTGGCAACCCGGTTCCGACCCGTATCGCAGGTACGGCTATTTTTATGCGGTATGACGATGCAACGGCGCTGCCGGGCGAGGCAGCGCGAGGTGGTGCTTAAAAACGAGGCAACTCGGGATGAGGCAGCAAGCCGCCGCGCACATGCATCTTGCCGTACTCGGCACAACGGGCGCGCGTTGGAATGCCCTTGTCGGGATTGAGCAGGCAGGCTGGATCGAAGGCGCGCTTGACCGCGTGGAACGCATCGCGCTCTTCCGGCGAAAACTGCACGCACATCGAGTTGATCTTTTCGATGCCCACGCCATGTTCGCCCGTCACCGTGCCGCCCAGTTCGACGCAGGTTTCGAGGATGTCGCAACCGAATGCTTCGGCCCGGTGCCACTCGTCGAGATCGTTGCCGTTGAACAGGATCAGCGGATGCATGTTGCCATCGCCTGCATGGAACACGTTGATGCAGCGCAGGTTGTACTTCTTTTCCATCTGTTCGATGCGCGCGAGCAGCGGTCCGATGCTGCGACGCGGCACGGTGCCGTCCATGCAGTAGTAGTCGGGCGAAATGCGGCCGGCGGCCGGGAATGCGTTCTTGCGGCCCGACCAGAAGCGCAGCCGCTCGGCTTCCGTGCGCGAGATCTGGATGCGCGTGGCGCCCTGTTCGCGCAAAACGGCCGTCATCCGTACGATTTCTTCGCTGACTTCCTCGGGTGTTCCGTCCGATTCGCACAGCAGGATGGCCGCTGCGTCCAGGTCGTAGCCCGCGTTCACGAACTCTTCGACGGCGCGCGTGGCCGGCTTGTCCATCATCTCGAGGCCGGCCGGGATGATGCCCGCGGCGATGATGCCCGCGACGGCATCGCCGCCTTTCACGACGTCGTCGAAACTCGCCATGATGACTGTCGCAGCCTGCGGCTTCGGGATCAGCTTGACCGTGACTTCCGTGACGATCGCGAACATGCCTTCGCTGCCGATCACGACCGCGAGCAGATCGAGACCGGGCGCGTCCGGGCTGAGCGAGCCGAATTCGACGATTTCGCCTTCCATCGTGACGGCGCGCACGCGCATCACGTTATGGACGGTCAGCCCGTACTTCAGGCAATGCACGCCGCCGGAGTTTTCCGCGACGTTGCCGCCGATCGTGCAGGCAATCTGAGAAGAAGGATCTGGCGCGTAGTAGAGGCCGTAGGGCGCGGCGGCTTCGGAAATCGACAGGTTGCGCACGCCGGGCTGCACGGTCGCCGTGCGCGCGTACGGGTCGACTTCGATGATCTTGCGAAAGCGCGCGAGCGAAACGACCACGCCATGCCGGATCGGCATCGCGCCGCCCGACAGGCTCGTGCCCGCGCCACGCGGCACGATGGGCACGTTCAGCCGGTGGCAGATCTGCACGATGCGCTGCACCTGCGATTCCGTCTCCGGCAACACGACGGCCAGCGGCAGCCGGCGATACGCGGCAAGCCCATCGCACTCATAGGCGACAGTGTCTTCCTCTCGATACAACAGGCAATGCGTTGGCAGCACGGCCATCAACGCCTGCACGACTTCGCGCTGGCGCAGCGCAAGCATCTCGGGCGACAGTTCGGGGGACAGCTCGCCGGGTGCGTTCATGGAATGTCTCCTCCTTCGGCGGCCGCCCGCTTTGCGCTGGGCGGCCGGACATGCGATTACGCTATGCCGCCCACGTAAAGATCTTGCCTGGATTCATCAGGTTACGCGGATCGAGCGAATGCTTGATCGAGCGCATCACGTCGACGGCGACGGGGCCATGCTCTTCGAGCAGGAAGCCCATCTTGTGCAGGCCAACGCCATGTTCGCCCGTGCAGGTGCCGTCCATACGCAACGCACGCTGCACGATGCGATGGTTCAGGCGCTCTGCTTCTTCGAGCTCTTCGGGCTTGTTCGGGTCGATCAGCATCGCGACGTGGAAGTTGCCGTCGCCGACGTGGCCAACGATTGGGCAGGGCAACGGTGATGCCTTCAGGTCTTCTTCCGTTTCAACCACGCATTCGGCGAGGCGCGAGATCGGCACGCAGACGTCCGTGGTGACGGCGCGGCTGCCCGGCTTCAACTGCAGCATCGCGAAGTACGCGCTATGTCGCGCGTTCCACAGACGGCTGCGATCCTCCGGGCGCGTCGCCCACTCGAAGCCTTCGCCGCTGTTCTGCGCGGCAATGTCCTGCACGAGCTCGGCCTGTTCCTTCACGCCGGCTTCCGTGCCGTGGAACTCGAAGAACAGCGTGGGCGCTTCGCGCAGCGTCAGGTTCGAGTGACGGTTGATCGAGCGGACGGCGAGCGAATCGACGAATTCGACGCGCGCGATCGGCACGCCGATCTGAATCGTTTCGATCACGGCGCGCACGGCGTCGCCCATCGACGGGAACGTGCAGACAGCCGCCGATACCGCTTCGGGCTGCGGGTACAGCCGCACGGTGATTTCGGTGATGACGCCGAGCGTGCCTTCCGAGCCGACGAACAGACGCGTGAGGTCATAACCGGCCGACGACTTGCGTGCGCGCGTGCCCGTGTGGATCACGCGGCCATCGGCCAGCACGACGGTCAGGCCCAGCACGTTTTCGCGCATCGTGCCGTAGCGCACGGCGTTCGTGCCCGACGCGCGCGTCGCCGACATGCCGCCGATGCTCGCGTCCGCGCCCGGATCGATCGGGAAGAAGAGGCCTGTGTCGCGCAGCGCTTCGTTCAGTTGCTTGCGCGAGATGCCGGGCTCGACGGTGACGGTCAGATCTTCTGCATTGATCGACAGTACGCGGTTCATTCCGGAGAGATCGATCGACACACCGCCTTGCACGGCGAGCAGATGGCCTTCCAGCGAAGAGCCGTTGCCGTACGGAATGATGGGTACGTCGTATTGACCGCAGAGCTTGACGATGGTCTGCACGTCCTCGGTGCTGTTCGCGAACACGACGGCGTCGGGCAGTTGCGGATCGAATGGCGATTCGTCGCGGCCGTGATGGGTTCGGACAGCTTCGGACGTGGATACGCGTTCGCCGAATGCCGACTTGAGCGCAGTGAGAAGTTCAGCAGGAAAAGGGCGGCGCACGGGGGCGGGCGGCACGGGATGGTTCACCTGCGTCTCCTGTTGGCGAATGTTCTGATGGTTGCTGCCCATTTTACGCCCATCGACCGCAGGCGCGTCGCCATGCTTGCAGACGGACGACGCGGGCGCGAGGCCCGGCATCCCTATAATGGATTGAAGGTCAATGACATGCTGCGATATATCCGCGAGGATGCATCGCGAAACACGATGAGGATTCGGAAATCATGGGCAACCGCTTGAGCAAGATCGCGACGCGCACCGGCGACGACGGCACCACGGGTCTCGGCGACGGCAGCCGCGTGCGCAAGGACGACGCACGCATTGCCGCGATCGGCGACGTCGATGAACTGAACTCGAATATTGGCGTGCTGCTGTGCGAGAACATGCCTGACAAGGTTCGTGTCGCGCTGACGGCGATCCAGCACGATCTGTTCGATCTGGGCGGCGAGCTATGCATCCCGGGCCATTCGATGATCGGCGATGGGCATCTCGCGCGGCTTGATGCGTGGCTTGTTGAGTACAACGCGACGTTGCCAGCGCTCAAGGAGTTTATTTTGCCCGCCGGCACGCGGGCGGCTTCAGTGGCGCATGTTTGTCGTACTGTTTGTCGGCGGGCGGAGCGGTCGATTGTGGCGCTTGGTGTTGTTGATAGCGTCAATGACGCGCCGCGTCGGTATGTGAATCGTCTTTCTGATCTGCTGTTTGTGCTGGCTCGGGTGTTGAATCGTATGGACGGAGGGAGTGATGTTTTGTGGCGGCATGATCGGGGTGGTTAGTGCTGCGGGTGCTGGTTTGGTTTGCCTGGGTTTTCGCTGGCATCCGCGTTAGCGCCTACGCGGCGCAAGCGTTGCCCCTGTGCGGGGCGGCACTTACTTTCTTTGCCGCCGCAAAGAAAGTAAGCAAAGAAAGCGGGCTAACACCGCCCGTTCTTGACCTCCGCCTGAGGGCCCCCAACGGGTCCTCTCCTTCACACGGCAAATTCTCAGTCCCCGCCCGTTGCCCGCGCTTCGGCTTAGCGCCTCACCCACTTCAATCGCCCGTAGCGCAGCCAACGGCAGCGATTGGTTAAGGCCGCCCAGGTGGCAAACTGTGTGTCGGTCGTAGTGCTTCACACGTCAGCGCTTCTACGACACCGATCGTGCTTTTCAGTCCGGAGTGATGCGTGTACGCCGCGAAAGCCGACACACAGTTTGCCGCGATAGAACGTGAGCGATTTGATCGCGCCGGCGACGACGCGGGAGTGTGAAGCGGGTGATGAGGCAATTCGAAGCGTTGGCAGCGGGCATCGAGAAGGGAGATGCCGGGAACAGGGCGGGGCTGTTGGGGGCCCGTGGGCAATTACAAGAACTGGCGGTGTTCAGCGGCTTTCTTTTGCCTACTTTTCTTTGCCGCGGCAAAGAAAAGTAGGTGCCGCCCCGCACAGGGGCGACGCCTGAAGAACCAATAACAAATCGCGGATGCCAGCAAAAGCAACAACAAAAGCAAACCACCCCAGCGTCGCAAGACAAAACCCAAAAAACCAAAACCCGCGGCAATCAGTTGCCGCTTCCCCTTGCAATGCGCCGCTGCTTCACAGCATCAGCAAGCCCTTCGAGCACAGCGATACTGTCATCCCAACCAATACAAGCGTCGGTAACACTCTGACCGTAGGTCAACTCACACCCTTCCTGCAAATCCTGGCGCCCCGCCACGAGATGCGATTCAACCATCACGCCAACAATCCGCTCGTCTCCGGCGGCAATCTGCCGGCCAATATCCGCGCAAACGGGAATCTGGTTCTCATGCTTCTTCGAGCTGTTAGCGTGGCTCGCGTCGATCATCAGCCGCGCGGCGAGACCGGACTTGCCGATATCGTTGCATGCAGCATTCACGCTTTCAGCGTCATAGTTCGGCGCCTTGCCGCCGCGCAGGATGATATGGCAATCCTCGTTGCCAGCGGTCGACACGATGGCCGAATGCCCACCCTTCGTCACCGACAGGAAATGGTGCGGCTGCGAAGCCGCCTTGATCGCGTCGACCGCGATCTTCACGTTGCCGTCTGTGCCATTCTTGAAGCCCACCGGGCACGACAGCCCGGACGCCAGTTCGCGGTGCACCTGCGACTCCGTCGTGCGCGCGCCAATCGCGCCCCACGAGATAAGGTCGGCGATGTACTGCGGGCTGATCATGTCGAGGTATTCGGTGCCGGCAGGCAGGCCCAGCTCGTTGATCTTCATCAGCAGTTCGCGCGCAGTGCGCAGGCCGTCATTGATCTTGAAGCTGTTGTCCATGAACGGATCGTTGATGAGACCCTTCCAGCCCACCGTCGTGCGCGGCTTTTCGAAGTACACGCGCATCACGATTTCCAGCTCGCCCGCGAAGCGCTTGCGCTGCTCGATCAGGCGGCCCGCGTATTCCATCGCGGCCTTCGTGTCGTGAATCGAGCACGGTCCGATGATTACGATCAGACGGTCGTCCATGCCGTGCAGGATCCGGTGCATCGACTGACGCGCGTTGTAGATCAGGTCCGATACCTTCTCGTCGCACGGGAATTCGCGGATCAGGTGAGCAGGCGGCGTCAGTTCTTTCAGTTCTCGGATGCGGACATCGTCGGTATTGTGCGGGGGCATGGTTTTCTCCTCGATTCCTTGCGTGTGGTGCGGTTCGGAGCGGTCTGCATTCGATGACGACGCCGCAGCGAACAGATCAACAGGCTAAAAAGTTCAAATTCAAAGTTGTTAGGGACGAAAAAAAACCGCCAGACTCGCTGGCGGTTTTTTCGGGAATTTCAGGTGCCTATGTACGTTCACACCCCTCTCGATCCGCCAGCGGTCTGAGATGCCCAAAAGAAATAAAAATAAAACTTGGCGGACATGGCGAAAAAGGGATGGCTCGTCAAAAAGGTTGATTGGCTTTATACCCCGAGGTTTGCTCGGTTGACAAGCCTTGAAGGTCAAAAATGCGGGAAATCCGCACGATTCACGCCTTTAATGCGCGAATCGTGCGGGCGATGCAAAATCAGACCGTGCCGCCGACCGTCATCTTGTCGATGCGCAGCGTCGGTTGGCCGACGCCGACAGGCACGCTCTGGCCTTCCTTGCCGCACACGCCGACGCCCGTATCCAGCGACATGTCGTTGCCGATCATGCTCACGTACTTGAGCGATTCCGGGCCGCTGCCGATCAGCGTCGCGCCCTTGACCGGATACGTGATCTTGCCGTTCTCGATCATGTACGCCTCGGAGGCCGAGAACACGAACTTGCCGTTGGTGATGTCGACCTGGCCGCCGCCGAAGTTCACCGCATACAGCCCGTTTTTCACGGACGCGATGATTTCCTGCGGATCCTTGTCGCCGTTGAGCATGTAGGTGTTGGTCATGCGCGGCATCGGCAGCGCGGCGTACGATTCGCGGCGCGCGTTACCGGTGACGGGCATCTTCATCAGACGGGCGTTCAGCGTGTCCTGGATGTAACCCTTCAGGATGCCGTCTTCGATCAGCGTCGTGCACTGCGTCGGGTTGCCTTCGTCGTCGATATTGAGCGACCCGCGGCGATTCGGCAGCGTGCCGTCATCGACCACCGTCACGCCCTTGGCCGCGACCTGTTCGCCGATACGCCCCGCGAACGCCGACGATCCCTTGCGGTTGAAGTCGCCTTCCAGACCGTGGCCGATCGCTTCGTGCAGCAGCACACCGGGCCAGCCCGGTCCGAGCACGACCGTCATCGCGCCGGCGGGTGCCGGGCGCGCGTCGAGATTCACCAGCGCCGCGTGCACGGCGTCGTCGACGTACTTCGACAGCAGTTCGTCGGTGAAATAGCCGTAGTCGTAACGACCGCCGCCGCCGCCGCTGCCGATTTCGCGGCGGCCGTTCTGCTCGGCGATCACCGTCACCGACACGCGCACGAGCGGGCGGATGTCCGCGGCCAGCGCGCCGTCGCTGCGCGCGACCAGCACCACGTCGTATTCACCGGCAAGACCCGCCATCACCTGCGTGATGCGCGGATCGCGGCCGCGCGCCATCTGTTCGATGCGCTCCAGTAGTTTGACCTTGGCGGTGGCGTCGAGCGAGTGCAGCGGATCGGAAGGCAGATACAGATCGCGCCCGGCCACGCCCGTCAGCGTCGATGCCGCCTTGATCTTCTGCTTGCCGCCGCCGGCCTTGGCGATCGCGCGCGTGGCGATGGCGGCCTGGCGGATCGCTTCGGGCGACAGGTCGTCCGAATACGCGAACGCCGTGCGGTCACCCGACACGGCGCGCACGCCGACGCCCTGGTCGATGCTGAAGCTGCCCGATTTGACGATGCCTTCCTCGAGGCTCCACGCTTCGCTGCGCGTGGCCTGGAAGTAAAGGTCCGCATAGTCGATGCGATGCGTGAAAATTTCGGCGAGCGTGCGGGTCAGCACGGCTTCGTCGAGGCCGTAGGGCGTCAGGAGCACGTCTTTGGCCGTCGCGAGATTACGGATGCTGGGTTCGATGATGTTCATGCGAAGTTCGCTCGATTCAGGGTATTCGGTGAGTGCACGCCTGTCAGATGGGTGACGTCGGCGGCACTTTCAATACGTGCATTTCAGGTCAAACGTAATCAGCTCAGCACGCGGTGACGCCAGGCCGGCAAGCTCTGCCGGACTTCGTCGATACGTGCGCGCTCGATATTGCCCGCGACGACGCCCGCGCCTTCGCCGCGCACGTCGATGATTTCGCCCCACGGGTCGATCAGGATGCTGTGGCCCCAGGTGCGCCGGCCATTCTCGTGCTTGCCGCCCTGCGCGGCCGCGAGCACGTAACACTGGTTCTCGACAGCCCGCGCGCGCAGCAACGTTTCCCAGTGCGCGCGGCCCGTCGTGTACGTGAATGCAGACGGCACGACGATCAGCGCGCAGTCGCCCATGCGCCGGTACAGCTCGGGAAAGCGTAGATCGTAGCAGACGGACAGGCCCACGCGCCCGAACGGCGCCTCGAACGTGCGCACGGTGTCGCCGGGGCGGATCGTGCGGGCCTCGTCGAACGATTCCTCGCCTTTCTCGAAGTTGAACAGGTGGATCTTGTCGTAGCGCGCCGCTTCGTTGCCCTGCGGGTCGAACACGAGCGTCGTGTTCAGCACGCGGCCTTCTTCAGGCGCTTGCAAGGGCAGCGTGCCGCCGATCACCCAGACCTTGTGCCGGCGCGCGGCGTCGGCGAGAAAGCGCTGGATCGGGCCGTCGCCATAGGTTTCGCGCACAGTGAGCTTGTCTGTGTCCTTGAAGCCCATGAAGCAGAAATACTCGGGCAGCAGGACGAGCTGCGCGCCGTCGGCGGCGGCTTGCGCGATCAGGGTTTCGGCATCGGCGAGATTACGGTCGCGCTCGGGCGTGCTCACCATCTGCAGCGCGGCGACGCGGAAAGGACCAGCGTGAGGAGGGGACTTCGCGGACTGCGTGTTCAGGTCGCTCATAGGCGTTCGAAAAACTCCTGCAAGGGGCAGTGCGGACAGCGGACGCCGGCTCGGGCAGAAACCGGGCGCCCGGTCCGGCCCTCAGTTCGGCGTGGCGATGGCGGCCGGCGCGTTCATATTACCGCTATCTCCGTGGACCCGCTCGACGTGCGGCTTGGCCCACGAGCCCGTGATCGAGTAGTCACGGGCGAATGCATGCTCGATCGAGTGCGACAGCGCGTAATCGCCGACCAGCGCAGCGAGGCCGAGCAGCGGATTGATGATGGCCGCCGCGACCACGCCCGCGCCGGCACTGACGGTCGGCACGATATGCACGTTCAGGTTCTGCGTTTCGTTGGTCAGATCGACGGTGCCTTTCATGTTGGCCCGCGCGGGCGCCGTCACCAGTTCGAAGTTGTCAGTCGAGCCGATGCCGTTTACCACCTGCGCCGTACCCGTGACGTGCTCGAACGGCAGACCTTCCCCGATGACGTCGCGGAAATTCATCGTCGCGTAGCGTGCGAGGCTTTGCAGGCTCAACACGCCGAGCAGTTTCGCGACGCCCGGATCGACCTTGAGAATCTGTCCGTGCCGCAGATCGACGGCGAGCTTGCCGTTGAGCGTCGGCTTGTCGGGCCGGGTCGGGCCGCCTTGCCAGCCGAGCGTGCCCGACAGCGAGCCTTCGCCCGCCTTCAGCGTGCGCGGCAGGCCCGCGCGTTCGAGCAGCAGGCCTGCGTCCTTGATGTCGAGCTTGAAATCGACCTCGGTGCTGCGTTCGGCTTCGTCGTCCTGGTTCGGTCCGTAGTTGCGGCCCGTGCGCCAGTTCGCCGTCGCCTTGAGGACGGCGGCAGGATTGGTGATTTCGAGCGAATCGAGTTGCCAGACGGGCGTGCCGTTGTCCTCGAAGTTATGCGCGTCGACTTCGAGCTTGCCGACGTTTCGCTCGCGCACGATCAGTTCGTTGACGACGAGATCGATCGACGGAATGTTCTGCGCCGGCTGGTTGATCGCCGGGCCGAGCAGATCGTTTTCGGTCGCCGACGGAATCACCAGCCGCGCGAGCCGCGCCTGCAGCGTGCCGGGCGATCCCGGTTGCGCGCCCGGCAGCCACGAGACGTGCCCCGACACCTGGTTCGACGCGATATTGGCCTGCCACTGGCGGTCGTAGTGCGAAGCTCCGACCACCACGCTTTCCCAGTGGCGCTTGAGCAGCGTCAGCGTGCCGATATGGATGGCGAAGCGGTTCGGCATGAACTGCGCGGCGGTCTCGCTGGGCGGCACGGGCGCGACGCCTTCGTTGGCCTTGCGCATCTGCAGGAAGAGGGCGCGCCACGCGTCGGCGTCGAGCGAGTCGATGTCGACGGCGGCGATCACGCCTTCGGACGGCAGATCCGTGGTCCGGTTCACGCCGATCGCGCCGCGCAGGACTTCGGGCGGCTGGCCGGGCGTGTGTTTGAGCAGATAGGTCGCGGCGATCGGGCCGAACGTGAGGTCGGCGCGTTGCACGCCGCTGTCGCTGCTGCTCGCGTCCGCGCTGCTGTCGCCGTTTCCGATGGTCGGACGGAACGTGAAATCGAGCGGCATCGGGGTGCCGACCGGCTTGTTGAACGGCGCGGGGAAGTTGAGCGCGAGCCCGGTCAGGTCCGAGTGAATCGCTACGTCGGGGAGCCTGCCACGCGCGCCGTGCACGCTGATGTCGTAAGGCGCGCTGCCGTTCATGCGCGTCAGCACCTGCGCGGGCAGGCCACGCAGATTCAGGCCGCGCGCGGCATCGACGGCGAGCTGGCCGGACACGTCGAGCGCGTAGGTGCCTTTGTCATTCAGGCCGCCTTTCGCGTGGAGGTCGCCGCCCATGAACTGCGCCGACAGCCCGTCGACCTGCGCGGTGCGCTCGGTGAAGCGCACCTTCCCGCGTAGTTGGGACACGGGCGGCACGTTGTCCACTTCGAGGCGATCGTTCTCGAACGCAAGCGATCCTTCCACCGAGACGCGCACTTTCGGCGGCGTCACGCCCGGCGGCGTGGGCGGATTGCGCGGCACGGTCAGTTTGAGCGCGAGCGTGGCGGGCCCGTCGGCGTGAATCTTTTCGGTCTGATGCTTCGCCAGCCCGCCGAGCGCGCTGTTGTTCACATAGTCGAGCATGTCGGCGAGCGGCCCGTGGCCGTCGCCCGTAATGATGAGGCTCGACGCCCGGTTGCCGAGATCGTCGATCTTGCCCGTCACCTTGCGCATCGCGACGCCCTTGTAATGCGCGCGGTCGACGTCGAAGCGCAGCAGGTTCTCCTTCAGCTGGAACGTGCCGTCGATACCGTCGAACGCCGGCCACACGTTCGGCGTGCCGTTTTTCATCGTGCGCGGCGGATACGGCGACGGATCGAAGCGCCCGCCCTTGAACGGCGCGATGATCTTGAAGACGCCCGCGCTCGGGTCGCGCGAGTAGGGGAATTTCTCAAGATTGCCGTGAATCTCGATCGTGCCGCCGCGCGAGATGCCCGCCTGCAAGCCGTGAGTCAGATAGATGCGCAGCTTCTCGCTGATGCTGGTCGGCAGATAGCGCGTGATGCGCGTGACCTGCGCGCGTTCGAAATCGGCTTTCAGATCGAGCGCGCCGCGTCCGCTGCCGACGTTCGAATAGCTGGCGGTCGCCTTCGCCGCCGTATCCGCGTTCGATACCTTCAGCTCCGTCACGTCGACCTTGAACGCCTTGTGAATCTGGCCCGGCTCGATGGTGGATCCGATCGTCCACGTGCCTTTGCCGCTCAAGTGGTCGAACGTGAGGCGCGGATCGTCGAACACGCCCGGCAGCGTTAGCGCCGCGTTGGCTGTGTCGATGGAAATCGAGCCGTGTTTCTCGTCGGCATCGACGCTTCCCCACAGGTTTTCTACGCCCGGAATACCCGCGCGCGGGTGGCCGCGCGCCGTCAGTCCCGGCGGCGGTTCCTGCGCGGCGACGCTGATGCCCTGCAGATCGCCCTTGAAGCGGTAGCGGATGATCGGCTCGGCGCCCGGCTCGCGATGCTCGGTGGCCGCTTCGCCCGAATCGGGCTTGCCGCGCTCGACCTCGATCGTGTAGTTCGCCACGAGGCCGCGCGGATTGAAGCGCACGAGACCGTTCAGGAGCCGCTTCGGCAGCGGCAGCGCGCGGCTGAATTCCCCGAGGATGCCGAGATCGACGCGATCGCCGGAAATGCTCAGCAACTGGCCGTGCTGGATGCTCGGCATCCGGTAGCGGCTCGACAGCGTGTGCAGCGCCAGAATGCGGGCGACGGGCGTGCCGTCGTCGAGCGGCGGCTGGCCGAGTTCGGCGCGCAGGTTGTTGAGGTCGAGCGTCCACTCGTCGCCGTCGTGCGCGACAGCCCAGGAGAAGCTCGCGACGGGCACGTCGAGTTTCGGCTGGGTCGGCTTCACACGCAGCGCGATGTTGCTGCCCGACAGCTCGCCCGACGCCGAGCGAACGCGGCCCTGTGTGAATTGCAGCCAGATCTTGTTGTCGATGCGGCCCGCGTAGGTTTCGATCGGGAAGTCCATGTAACGGGCGAGCATCGGCAGATCGACGGTGCCTGTCGACACATACGCTTCGCCTGTCCAGTTGATCGGCTTGCCCATCGCCGAGAGGCGCGCGTGCCGGAAGTGCGCGCGGAAGTCGAGCGAGCCGAACAGAACTTTGCCATCAGGCGGCGCCTGCAGCGCGAGCCGGTGATCGTAGCCGTCGCTCAGAATCGCGAGACGGATGTTCTGCAGCGCGATTTCGGGCGCGTCGCGGCGCGTGTCGTGCCAGCGCAGCGTGCCGCCGCGCAGGATCATCGCTTCCTGGCGCAAGAGCCACGTGCTGAACGTGTCGTTGCCGGAATGCGTGGTCGGCACCATCACGCCCGCAACCGACAGCGAGCCATCCGTTTCCCGCTCGATCAGCAGATCCGGCTTGTCGACGATCACGCTCGACAGGATCGGCGCGAGCTTCCAGACGGACGACCACGAGACGGTTGCGCTCGCATGCGGAATGTTCAACGCGACCTTGCCGTCGCGATTGGTGATGGTGACGTCGGTGACTTCGAGGCCCGGCTGGAAGCCCGTCCAGTGCGGCGCGATCTTGCCGATCCTGAACTGGGCGTGGATTTTTTCCGAAACGGCTGCTTCGATCTTCGGCCGGAACGAGTCGGCTTGCGGCAGCACGACATAGCGCAGGCCGAGTACGGCCAGTACGACGACGAAGTACAGGAACAGCGCGATGCCGAGCACGACGCGCAGCGTGTGGCGCAGCACCGCATGATCGCTTCCGCCTACGGGCTTGACGCGTCCGGCTTCGTGCGGGTCGGCGGATGAGTTTCGCTCGGACATGCTGCGACGGGGTAGGCGTATGGTAGTTTTGCGGTCTAACGACGAAATGTATCACACGGGCCAGCAGCCACGAACCTATGGTACGGCTTGTGTGGACAAGGCCACACGGGGTTTTTGGCAGCTTGCGCAGGCATTGGCTGCGATGGCCCGACGCAGGATTCAAGCAACGAGCGAGCCAGATCTTTGATGACCGAACTATCTTTGTTGAGTTCCAGCTATTCACTTTATGCGTCCCGCGCCTATGCGGCACATGCCGGCCTCGCGCCGCGCGTCGCGGCGCTGGCGGCGGCACCGATCACGCGCGAGCGCATCGACGAACGGCTCGACGCGTTGATCGACGGCTTGCGCGCGTCGCCCGATGCGCATATTTCCGAAGAAGCATTGAAAAAGGCGTTGCGACAGCTGCGCACTGAAGTGTTTTGCGCCGTGATGGAGCGCGACCTGTCACGGGCGGCCGACGTGGCCGAGGTGACGGGCACGATGACCGATCTGGCGGAAGCGACCGTCCAGCGGGCGATGGCCGTGGTCAGCGCCGATCTCGAAGCGCTCTACGGCGAGCCGCGCGGTTCACAGGGCGAGCGGTTGTCGCTGGGCGTGGTCGGCATGGGCAAGCTGGGCGGGCGCGAGCTGAACGTGTCGTCGGATATCGACCTGATCTTTGTCTATGAAGATGACGGCGAGACCACGGGCGGCCAGCGCGCGTCGATTGCCACGCAGGATTTCTTCACGCGTCTCGGCAAGCGGCTGATCGCGGCGCTTGCCGAGGTGACCGCGGACGGATATGTGTTTCGCGTCGATATGCGACTGCGGCCGAACGGCGATTCGGGGCCGCTCGTGTGTAGTCTCGGCATGCTCGAAGAATATTTTTACGTGCAGGGCCGCGAGTGGGAGCGCTATGCGTGGATCAAGGGCCGGCTCGTTTCCGAGCACGACAGCGATTCGGCGCGCCGGCTCTCGAAGCAGCTCGATGCCATCGTCAAGCCGTTCATCTACCGGCGCTATCTCGATTTCGGCGTCATCAGCGCGATCCGTTCGCTGCATCTGCAGATTCGCCAGGAAGCGCAGCGGCGCGCGTCGATGCGCCCCGACAAGGCCGACGATATCAAGCTCGGGCGCGGCGGCATCCGCGAGATCGAGTTCAGCGCGCAGGTGTTCCAGCTGATCCGCGGCGGGCAGGACGCGGGTTTTCGCGTGCGGCCGACGCTCGCCGTGCTGCGCCACGCGGCGGCGCGCGGTCTGGTTTCGCCGGGCGTGTGCGCCGATCTGACGAGCGCCTATCTGTTCCTGCGCGACCTCGAACACCGTCTGCAATACCGGAACGACGCGCAGACGCACGCCATGCCCGTCGATCCCGCCGAGCGCGCGCTGCTCGCAAAGGCGATGGGTTTCGACGACTACGCGTCGCTGATGGCGAAGCTCGAAACGTATCGCGAGCTGGTCGAGCAGCAGTTCGACCAGATTTTCGCCGACAAGGTGAGCGGGCAGGGCGGCTGCGGCGCGCGCGAAGACGGCGCGGCCGTGTGGGTCTGGAGCAGCGCGCTCGCCGACGATAGCGCCGATGAGGCACTGGCTGCGCGCCTCGTCGAACTCGGCATCGAGCATCCCGCCGATCTGCTGTCGCGGCTGAAGGCCGTGTGGCAGTCGTCGCGCTATACGGGTCTTGCGGAGCGCAGCCGCGAGCGTTTCGACATCGTTGCGCAGCGTGCGCTCGAAGCGGCGCAGACGCTGGAGCCCGCCGAGCGGCGCGGCGACATTCTCGTGCGCCTCTTTGATCTGCTCGAAGCGATCGGGCGGCGCGGCGCGTATCTCGCGCTGCTGACGGAGTATCCGCAGGCGCTGCATCGCGTGCTGTCGGTGCTGGGCGCGTCGCGCTGGGCGGCGGGTTATCTGATTCGCCATCCGCAACTGCTCGACGAACTGCTCGACGACGAAGCGATGGCAAGTCCGTTCGACTGGCCGGAATTCAAGCGCACGCTGCGCGCGCGTCTCGCGGCCGCCGACGGCGTCGAGCAGCAGATGGACTTGCTGCGTCACGCGCATCAGGCCGAAGTGTTCCGCATTCTGCTGATCGATCTGGCGGGCAAACTGAGTGTCGAGCATGTCAGCGACCGACTGTCCGAACTGGCCGACGCGGTGCTCGACGTGACCATCGAGGCCGTCTGGAACCAGCTGTCCAAGCGCCATCGGCCGGTGCCACGGTTCGCTATCATCGCGTACGGCAAGCTGGGCGGGAAGGAACTCGGCTATGCGTCGGACCTCGATCTGATCTTTCTGTACGACGACACGGACGACAACGCGTCCGATATCTACGCAACCTTCACGCGCCGCCTGATCACGTGGCTCACGACGGCCACAGGCGCGGGCACGCTGTTCGATGTCGACCTGCGGCTGCGTCCGAACGGCGAGTCGGGTTTGCTGGTGACGGACTTCGACGCGTTTCGCCGTTATCAGCTGCGCGAGGGCGATGCTGCGAATACGGCGTGGGTCTGGGAACACCAGGCGCTGACGCGCGCCCGCTATTGCGCCGGCGATCCCGCTGTCGGCGCACAGTTCGAGGCGATCCGCGAACAGGTGCTGACGACGCCGCGCGAGGCAGCGTCACTCTCTGCCGAGATCGTCGACATGCGGCGACGCGTGGAAGAAGGCCACCCGAACCGGACCGAACTGTTCGACCTGAAGCACGATCGTGGCGGCATGGTCGACATCGAGTTCACGGTGCAGTACTGGGTGCTGCTGCACGCGGCGCGTGACCCTGAACTGATCCGCAACACGGGCAATATCGCGCTGCTGCGCGAGGTGTCGCGCTTCGGGCTGATGAGCGGTGAGGAGGCGGATACCGTGGGCGCGGCCTACCGGACGTACCGGAAGCTGCAGCACAAGCTGCGGCTCGACGGCATGGAAAAAGCGCGCGTCGAACCGCATAGCGTCGAGAAAGAGCGCGAAGCGGTGCTGCGGCTGTGGCGGCGGGTGTTCGGGTGAACCTGTTGTGAGGCGGCGCGGAAGGTTGACACCCGCGCCGCGTTTTTAGAAACGCTTCACGCTGTCGTGAGCATTTCCTTCGCGTGCTTGCGCGTGGTGGGCGTGATTTCGATGCCGCCCAGCATGCGCGCAACTTCCTCGATGCGGCTGGACTTGTCCAGCGACGTGACCGTGCTGACCGTGCCGCTCTTGCCCTTGCTGCTCTTCGCGACCTGGAAGTGGTGATCGCCGCGTGCGGCCACCTGCGGCAAGTGGGTCACGCAGAGCACCTGACGTTGCTCGCCGAGTTGATGGAGCAGACGCCCGACCACTTCCGCGACACCGCCGCCGATGCCCGTGTCCACTTCGTCGAAGATCAAGGTCGGCGTCGGGCTGGCAGCGCTCGCGATCACCGAAAGCGCGAGGCTGATACGCGCGAGTTCACCGCCCGAGGCCACTTTCGCTAGCGGCCGCAGCGGCACGCCCTTGTGGCCCGCGACGCGGAATTCGACCTGCTCCATGCCGTGCGGGCCGCCTTCCGGCAACGGCACGAGCGCGACCTCAAAGCTGCCGCCTGCCATCGACAGCTCCTGCATGCCCGTCGTCACCGCCGCGCCCAGCGCCTTCGCGGCTTTCGTGCGAGCCTTTGACAGCACCTTCGCTTCGGCGATGTAGGCGTCTTTTGCCTTGGCCTCGACGGCGCGCAGCGCGTCGAGGTCCGCGGCGGCATCGAGCTTGGCGAGCTGTTCGCGGCGTTCCTGATGCTCCTGCGGCAAGGTTTCCGGTTGCAGCCGGAACTTGCGGGCCGCCGAATGCAGCGCGTCCAGACGCTTTTCAACCTGGGCGAGCCGGTCGGGATCGAGTTCCAGCCGCTGTGCGTAGTGACTCAGCGAATACGCGGCTTCCTGCAGCTGGATTTCGGCAGGCTCGAGCGCGGCGAGCGCGTCGTTCAGTTCGGGATCGATTTCGGCGAGATCACGTATTTTCGAAATGATCGACGAAAGATGGCCCAGCATCGCTTCGTCCGATTCGGACAACGCCGACAGCGCACCCTGCACGCCGTCGATCAGATTCGCCGAATGCGACAGCCGCCGGTGCTCGGTGTTGATCTCTTCCCATTCGCCGGGCTGAGGCGACAGCTTGTCGAGTTCCGTGAGCTGCCATGCGAGCCGCTCCCGTTCGAGCTGCAGTTCGCGGTCCTTGCTCTGCGCCGTTTCGACGGCTTGCGCTGCGTCGCGCCAGGCGCGCCAGGCGCGAGTCACGGTTGCCTTCGTGTCGAGCAAACCGGCATGCGTGTCGAACAGTTCACGCTGCGCGTCCGGCCGCATCAGCAGTTGATGCGCGTGCTGGCCGTGAATGTCGACGAGCATTTCGCCGACTTCGCGCAATTGCGTGAGCGTCGCCGCCGTGCCGTTGATGAACGCCCGCGAGCGGCCATTGCCGTCCACCACGCGGCGCAGCATCACGATATTGCCGTGCTCCGTTTCGTCCGCGGCAAGCGCCTGTTCGTCGAGCCACGCGTCGACGAGCGGGTGCGTTTCGAACTCGGCTGTGATGTCCGCGCGGGATTCGCCCGTGCGCACGACGCTGGCATCGGCGCGGGCGCCGAGCGCCAGCGCGAGCGCGTCGATGAGGATGGATTTGCCGGCGCCCGTTTCGCCGGAGAAGACCGTAAAGCCGCTGTCGAATTCGAGGTCGAGCGCGGCGACGATGACGAAGTCGCGTATCGAAAGGTGGCGGAGCATGGCTCGTCTATCTGAGTGGCGTGGCGTGCGTTGGTTTGAGTGTTGCGATGGTTTCGGGCCGGACTTTCCGCGCGGAATCAGTCGCGCGGATCGTCTTCGTGCGACGGATACTCGTTCCAGTGCAGTTTCTTGCGCAGCGTCGCGTAGTAGCTGTAGCCGACGGGATGCAGGAAGGGGACGGTATGGCGCGAGCGGCGCACGTCGATGGTGTCGTTCAGTTCGAGCGCGGTGAACGACTGCATGTCGAAGTTCACGTTGACGTCGCGGCCCGAGATGATCTGGATGCTCACCTTGGAGTCGTCCGGTATCACGATGGGGCGGTTCGACAACGCGTGCGGCGCGATGGGCACCAGCACGAGGCCCTGCAACTGCGGATGCAGGATCGGCCCTTGCGACGACAGCGCATAAGCCGTCGAGCCCGTCGGCGTCGCGACGATCAGCCCGTCCGAGCGCTGGTTGTACATGAAGCGGCCGTCCACCGAGACCCGCAGTTCCGCCATGCCCGAAAAGCCCGAGCGGTTCACGACGACGTCGTTGAAGGCGAGCGCGTGGTAGATCGGCTGGCCGTCACGCATGATCCGCGATTCGAGCAGCGTGCGCTCTTCGCGCTCGAAGCTGCCCGATAACATCTGCGGAATGATCTCGCGCATGTCGGAAAACGGGATATCCGTAATGAAGCCCAGCCGTCCGTGGTTGATGCCGATCAATGGCGTCTTGTACGGCGCCAGCTGGCGGCCGATACCGAGCATCGTGCCGTCGCCGCCGAGCACGATCGCCACGTCCGCGCGCGCGCCGATTTCCGCCGGGCGCAGCGCCGGCCATTGCGTTACGCCGATTTCCTGCGCGGTCTCGCTCTCGAACGCGATCTCGTAGCCGTGCTTTTCGAGGCACGTGGCGAGCGCGGTCAGCGGTTCCCCGATGCCCGGCGTATTGCTGCGCCCGACGAGCGCAACAGTCTTGAACTGGCTGTTAGCTTGCATGCCGGCATTACACCATAGGTAGGGCCTGAAAAGAACCGTCCGGGCGGGCGGCGCGCCAGCCGGGGCGGATGCGTGACGCTCGCGTGACGCGATCCAGCCCTGGTCCGATTATCGTTAGAATGGTGAAGTCCTCATGACAGACGTGACGACTGCATAGACCCATGCGTTGCGGTTCGTGCGCGGGCGGGGAGCCGCGCAGGGCGCCTGCGGCCGCAAAGCCGCTGCGCCACGGGCCGCCGCGCGCTCGCCGCGATGCGGTGGTTACGCTAAAATTTTTTCGCCATGCTAGATCCTCGCGCACAAACCCTCCTGAAAACGCTGATCGAGCGGTATATCGCCGAAGGTCAGCCGGTCGGCTCGCGCACGTTGTCGCGGTATTCCGGGCTCGAACTCAGCCCGGCGACGATCCGCAACGTGATGTCCGATCTGGAGGAGCTGGGGCTGGTCATCAGTCCGCATACGTCGGCGGGGCGCATTCCCACGCCGCGCGGCTACCGGCTGTTCGTCGACACCATGCTGACTGTCGAACCCGCAGCCGACGACGACGCCGTGATGCGCGCGGTCAAAACCACGCTGCAGCCGGGCGAGCCGCAGAAGGTGGTGGCGGCGGCCGCGGGCGTGCTTTCCAACCTGTCGCAGTTCGCCGGCGTGATCCTTACGCCGCGGCGCAGCCACGTGTTCAAGCAGATCGAATTCCTGCGCTTGTCTGACAAGCGCATTCTGCTGATCATCGTGACGCCGGAAGGCGACGTGCAGAACCGCATCATGGCGACGCAGCGCGATTTTTCGCCGTCGCAGCTCACCGAGGCTTCCAATTACATCAACGCACACTTCGCGGGCCTGTCCTTCGACGAGGTGCGCCTGCGTTTGCGCGAGGAAATCGACGAACTGCGCGGCGACATGACGACGCTGATGCACGCGGCCGTCACCGCAAGCACGGACATGACCGACACGGGCGAAACTGTGCTGATTTCCGGCGAGCGCAATCTGCTCGAAGTGGCCGACCTTTCGTCGGACATGGCGCGGCTGCGCAAGCTGTTCGATGTGTTCGATCAAAAGACGAGTCTCCTTCAGTTGCTGGACGTGTCGAGCCATGCCCAAGGCGTCCAGATCTTCATTGGCGGCGAGTCGAACCTCGTTCCCATCGAGGAAATGAGCGTGGTGACGGCGCCTTACGAAGTGAACGGCAAGATCGTCGGCACGCTCGGCGTGATCGGGCCGACGCGCATGGCGTACAACCGCGTGATTCCCATCGTCGACATCACGGCGCGTCTGCTGTCGCTGACGCTCAGTCAGGGATAACGCCGACGTCGGCATGGTGTTCATCATGCGCGGCGTTTTTGGCCGTGCCAATTGGCCGAACGGCCAGGTATCGGCGGCAGACCGCGCCGCTATAATGACTTTCTCGATTCATTACGTGCCGCGCGCCTGCGCGGCTCTTCCCTTTGCCTATGCGCTTCGACCTCGAGCGGCCCTTGCAGTCTGCGTCGGCACATCGTGTTGCCGTGTTGCTGATCAATCTCGGCACGCCCGATGCGCCGACGCCGCGCGCTGTGCGGCGTTATCTCGCGCAGTTTCTGTCGGATCCGCGCGTGGTCGAGATTCCGTCGTTTCTCTGGCAGATCATCCTGCGTCTGTTCATCCTGCCGTCGCGCGGGGTCGCTTCGGCGAAGAAATACGCGGCCGTGTGGATGCCAGAGGGCTCGCCGTTGCGCGTGCATACGGAAAAGCAGGTCGAAGGGCTGCGGCATCTGTTGCACATCAATGACTACACGGTGATCGTCGACTACGCGATGCGCTACGGCACGCCCGACATCCCCGCCATGCTGAACCAGCTGAAGCTCGCGGGCGCCGAGCGCATCCTGCTGATGCCGATGTACCCGCAATATTCGGCGTCGACGACCGCGACGGCATTCGACGACGCGTTCGCCGCGCTCAAACGCATGCGCAACCAGCCGGAAATCCGCACGGTGCGCCAGTACGCGGATCATCCGGCCTATATTTCGGCGCTTGCGGCGCAGGTGCATCACTATTGGCACACGCACGGCCGCCCGGACTTCGCGTCGGGCGACAAGCTGGTGCTGAGTTTCCACGGCGTGCCCAAGCGCACGCTCGATCTCGGCGACCCCTATCACGAGCAATGTCAGCAGACGGCGTCGCTATTGACGCACGCGCTGGGCCTTACGCCCGTCGAATGCCGTGTGACGTTCCAGTCGCGCTTCGGCAAGGCCGAATGGCTGCAGCCCTACACGGCGCCGACCTTGAAAGAACTCGGCGCGGCGGGTGTCCATCGCGCGGACGTGTTCTGTCCGGGCTTTACAGCGGATTGTCTCGAGACAATCGAGGAAATCGGCATGGAAGTGCGCGATGAATTCCTGCACGCGGGCGGGAAAGTTTTTCACGCCATTCCGTGTCTGAATGCGTCGCCCGCGTGGATCGCGGCGCTTGGCGAGATCGTCGCGCAGCATCTGCAGGGCTGGCCGGTGCAGGTGAGCGCGCCGCAAAGCGCGTCGGTGGCCTGACTGGGCGCGCCCGGCATGCAATCTGCATTCGTGCAACGGCTCAGAATGTTTGAAGACGTCTGAAGAAGGACTGATGAACTACAAGATTTCTACCGAACCGGGCGCTCGCTTGCGCATCGACAAATGGCTGTGGGCGGCGCGCTTCTTCAAGACGCGTTCGCTGGCCGCCGATGCTGTCGAGAAGGGTCGGGTGCGGATCGGCGGCGCGACGGTGAAGCCAGCCAAGGACGTACGGGTCGGCGATCTGGTCGAAATCGAGATCGAGCGGATCGTGTGGCAGGTCGAGGTGCTCGGCGTGTGCGACGTGCGCGGACCGGCAAGCGTCGCGCAGACGCTTTATACGGAATCGGAAGTGAGCAGGCAAAAGCGCGCGCAGGAACACGAGCGCCGCAAGACGTTTCGCGAACCGACTGCCGAATTACATGGACGGCCGACCAAGCGCGACCGGCGCGTTATCGACAAATTTTCGCGTGAGGGTTGAACAGCTGTTCCATCGTCGCGTGAACGCCGCCATATTCGGTCGTGCGCTCGTTGACGGCTCCGGACATGCAGATGGTCGTGGTGCCTGCGATGAGTACCAATGCCACCACCGATATGGCGAAGGTCAGTTTCACGGTACTCCCCCTTGAAATTGCAAGCGGAAACGGGCGGTTCAGCTAGTAGTAAGCCGTGCGTCAGGTTAGGGTTAACGTGCCTTTTCGGACGCTTGAGTTGAGTTTAGGACACTCGCGCAGCGCGCTCAATCTCAATATGATGTCGCGCTCGAAATGCGTGTTACGCCAGATTTCCAGGCCCCTGCACGGTGCAAAAAGCATTGGCGGGAGCCTTGAAATACGGCGGGTGCAGCCTTACTTGCACCGTTGATGCGCGGCCGGCATGTTGTATCGGCACCACGCCCATCGGGCGAGTCCCATTAAACTTCCGCCGTTTCTTGGCCTTATTTATTTGAGTTTCAGCGACATGGAAAACACGCAAGAGAATCCGACGAGCCAGAATCCCACGCCCGCCGACGAAGCCGCGCGCCAGGCCGCAGAGGCCGCATCGGGCGAGCCGCAGGCGCAGCAGCCGGAAGGCGCTGCGGGCGCGACGCAAACCGAAACGTCCGGCGCCGAAGCCGCGCTGGCTGACGCTCAGGCCAAAGTGGCCGAGTTGCAGGAAAGCTTCCTGCGCGCGAAAGCGGAGACGGAAAACGTCCGCCGCCGCGGTCAGGAAGACGTCGCGAAGGCGCACAAATTTGCCATCGAGAGCTTTGCCGAGCATTTGCTGCCCGTTATAGACAGCCTGGAAGCGGCCGTCACGCACTCCAGCGACGATCTGGCAAAGGTCCGAGAAGGCGTCGAGCTCACGCTGCGCCAGCTGACGGGCGCGCTGGAGAAGGGCAAGGTTGTTGCTTTGAACCCGGTGGGCGAGAAGTTCGATCCGCATCGCCATCAGGCTATTTCGATGGTGCCGGCCGAGCAGGAGCCGAACACCGTGGTCGCCGTGCTGCAAAAGGGCTATGTGATTGCCGACCGCGTGCTGCGTCCGGCGCTCGTCACGGTCGCGGCGCCGAAGTAAGCGGCACTCTCGCGGTCATGGCAGGCGTTGCCGTCGACAGCACTGCGTTCGCGGTCTTCGACATGCGGGAACTCACTGCTGACACGTTCGACGCCGGCCTGCAATCGGCGGGCGACGATCTGGCCGTGGTGTTTTTCTGGGGGCTCGACTGCTTCAACTGCGAGATCGCGAAGAAGGCGATGCTCGCGCAGCCTGACGCGATCCGCGCGCTCGGCCTGCGCTGGTTTCACAGCAACGTCTACGAACATCGCGCACTTGGCCGGCGTTTCACGCTCCATGGCGTGCGACGTGGTTCTTCTTCCACCGGGGCAAGCGCCTCGGGCGGGCGACGGGCTGGCATGGGCTGGCGCAGTTCGAGGCGGCCGTTGCCGCGGCTCGTGAGAGAATCCGCGCGGCCGGGAACGGCGCGTCCGGATCAATCGGCGGCCAGACCGATTGAAAAAATTTAATGACCGCATCGCATAAGGGGTCTTGAAAACGATGCGGCTGCACTTATGTTGGGTGCAGGATGAAATTCAGGGCGGGACGCCCGGTGGCCGGATGGGCCAGCCAGCAATGCCCGCAGCGATCAAAGTCAGGAGATTAGTAAAAATGGGCAAAATCATCGGCATCGACCTCGGCACCACCAACTCGTGCGTGGCGCTGATGGAAGGCAATCAGGTCAAGGTGATCGAGAATTCGGAAGGTGCGCGCACCACGCCGTCGATCATCGCCTATATGGACGACAACGAAGTTCTCGTCGGCGCGCCCGCCAAGCGCCAGTCGGTCACCAATCCGCGTAACACACTGTACGCAGTGAAGCGCCTGATCGGCCGCCGTTTCGACGAGAAGGAAGTGCAGAAGGACATCGGTCTGATGCCCTACAAGATCGTCAAGCACGATAACGGCGACGCATGGGTCGAAGCGCACGGTCAAAATCTCGCGCCGTCGCAAGTGTCGGCGGAAGTTCTGCGCAAGATGAAGAAGACGGCTGAGGACTACCTCGGCGAGCCGGTTACGGAAGCCGTGATCACGGTGCCGGCGTACTTCAACGACAGCCAGCGTCAAGCTACGAAGGACGCAGGCCGCATCGCCGGTCTGGAAGTCAAGCGGATCATCAACGAGCCGACTGCAGCTGCGCTCGCGTTTGGTCTGGACAAGGCTGAAAAGGGCGACCGCAAGATTGCGGTGTTCGACCTGGGCGGCGGCACGTTCGACATCTCGATCATCGAAATCGCGGACGTGGACGGCGAAATGCAGTTCGAAGTGCTGTCGACGAACGGCGACACGTTCCTCGGCGGTGAAGACTTCGACCAGCGCATCATCGACTACATCATCGGCGAGTTCAAGAAAGAACAGGGCGTCGATCTGTCGAAGGACGTGCTCGCGCTGCAACGCCTGAAGGAAGCGGCTGAAAAAGCGAAGATCGAACTGTCGTCGGGTCAGCAGACGGAAATCAACCTGCCGTACATCACGGCAGACGCATCGGGTCCGAAGCACTTGAACCTGAAGATCACGCGCGCCAAGCTGGAAGCGCTGGTCGAAGACCTGATCGAACGCACCATCGAGCCGTGCCGCGTGGCGATCAAGGACGCAGGCGTGAAGGTCAGCGACATCGACGACGTGATTCTCGTCGGCGGCCAGACGCGTATGCCGAAGGTGCAGGAAAAGGTGAAGGAGTTCTTCGGCAAGGAACCGCGCCGTGACGTGAACCCGGACGAAGCCGTTGCTGTCGGCGCGGCAATTCAAGGCCAGGTGCTGTCGGGCGACCGCAAGGACGTGCTGCTGCTGGACGTGACGCCGCTGTCGCTGGGCATCGAAACGCTCGGCGGCGTGATGACGAAGATGATCAACAAGAACACCACGATCCCGACGAAGCACGCTCAGGTGTATTCGACCGCGGACGACAATCAGGGCGCCGTGACGATCAAGGTGTTCCAGGGCGAGCGCGAAATGGCAGCGGGCAACAAGCTGCTGGGCGAATTCAACCTGGAAGGCATTCCGCCCGCACCGCGCGGCGTGCCGCAGATCGAAGTGAGCTTCGACATCGACGCGAACGGCATTCTGCACGTCGGCGCGAAGGACAAGGCGACGGGCAAGGAAAACCGCATCACGATCAAGGCGAACTCGGGTCTGTCCGAAGCCGAGATCGAGAAGATGGTGAAGGACGCGGAAGCGAACGCGGAAGAAGATCACAAGCTGCGTGAACTGGCCGATGCCCGTAACCAGGGTGACGCGCTGGTCCACAGCACGAAGAAGGCGCTCACCGAGTACGGCGACAAGCTGGACGCAGGCGAGAAGGAAAAGATCGAAGCCGCGCTGAAGGACCTCGAAGAAACGCTGAAGAGCGGTTCGAGCGACAAGGCCGCGATCGAAGCGAAGATCGAAACGGTTGCCACGGCATCGCAGAAGCTCGGCGAAAAGATGTACGCCGACATGCAGGCGCAAAGCGCAGCAGGCGCGGCGGGTGCAGGTGCAGCCGGTGCGGAAGCCGCGGCTGGTGCGAGCCAGCAGGCCGACGACGTCGTCGACGCCGAGTTCAAGGAAGTGAAGAAGGACTAAAGCCGGGTTGCTGCGGTTTTTTGTTTGACCGCAAGGCTGCGCGTGGCGACATGCGCAGCCCGGCTAAAGGTTGGCGCCCGACACCATCGGGCGAATGAACCGGATACGCGCCTGGCGAGCCTTTTTGGCTCTCCGGGCACATTTGTTTTATGGAGGGCAGGGCTTTTGACCCGCATTTGCGGGCGAGGTCCGGGCCTTACGAGTCGCGAGACTCCAGCATTCAAGAGGAGCCGCCGCGCGGCATTGCGCGGATGGCGTTGAACCGATATGGCGAAACGGGATTACTACGAGGTTCTGGGCGTCGCGAAGAACGCGGGCGACGACGAAATCAAGAAGGCTTATCGCAAGCTCGCGATGAAGTACCACCCTGACCGCAATCCGGGCAACAAGGATGCGGAAGAGCATTTCAAAGAGGTGAAGGAAGCCTATGAAATGCTGTCGGACTCGCAAAAGCGTGCCGCGTACGACCAGTACGGCCACGCTGGCGTCGATCCGAACATGGCGGGTGCAGGCGCACAGGGTTTCGGCGGTTTTGCCGACGCATTCGGCGATATTTTCGGCGACATCTTCGGCCAGGCGGCTGCGGGTGGACGCGGTGGCCGCGGCGGTCCGCAGGTCTATCGCGGCGCGGATCTGCGCTACAGCATGGAAATCACGCTCGAGCAGGCCGCGCACGGCTACGACACGCAAATCCGCGTGCCGAGCTGGGTGTCGTGCGAAATCTGTCACGGTTCGGGCGCGAAGCCCGGCACCAAGCCGGAAACCTGCCCGACCTGTAACGGCTCGGGCGCGGTGCGGATGTCGCAAGGTTTCTTCAGCATCCAGCAGACGTGTCCGAAGTGTCACGGCACGGGTACCTACATTCCTGAGCCTTGCACGCACTGCCATGGCGCCGGCAAGACCAAGGAAACCAAGACGCTGGAAGTGAAGATTCCGGCGGGCATCGACGACGGCATGCGTATCCGTTCGGCTGGCAATGGCGAGCCGGGCATCAATGGCGGGCCGTCGGGCGACCTGTACGTCGAGATTCACATCAAGGCGCACGCGGTGTTCGAGCGCGATGGCGACGATCTGCATTGCCAGATGCCGATTCCGTTCACCAAGGCGGCGCTGGGCGGTGAGATCGAAGTGCCGACGCTGGCGGGCCGCGCGAGCTTCACGGTTCCGGAGGGCACGCAGTCGGGCAAGACGTTCCGTCTGCGCGGCAAGGGCATCAAGGGTCTGCGCTCGAGCATCGCGGGCGATCTGTACGTGCATGTTCAGGTGGAAACGCCCGTCAAGCTCACGGACGCGCAACGCGACCTGCTTCAGCAGTTCGAGAAGTCGCTCACTGAAGGCGGCGCGCGTCATAGCCCGCAGAGCAAGAGCTGGTTCGACCGCGTGAAGAGCTTTTTCGACTAACCTGTACTGAAGCGCGTTCCGACGTTGGCGGTATGCATGGCGGCTCAGCAAACAGGCACCGTGTTCGCGTTGCTGGACGACTGCGACTCGACTGCGAGTCGCCGGTCGAGCCGGCTGTACACGGGGTTCCGGCACGAGCACGTCTGTACTGATCCCGTGCAGCTGGACGCCGTCTGCGAGGCGGCGTCGGCCGATGTCGACAGCGGATTGTTCGCGGTCGTGCTGGCCGACTACGAATTCGGACAGACTTTGCAGCAGAAAACGCAGCGTGCCGGCGGCACGCTGCGTTTTTTATTGTTCGACCGCTGCCAGAAGATGTCGCGCGACGAGGTCGACACGTGGCTCGCGCTCTATGACAGCGCGGCTGTCGAGCCTTCCGTGGCGGGCATCGGCGGCATAAGTGCGAGCGTCGATGAAGCGCAGTTCACGCAGGCCATCGGCGCGATTCACGACGCGCTGCGCGCCGGCGACTCCTATCAGATCAACTACACCTATCGGCTGTATTTCGACGTATTCGGCACGCCGGCCGCGCTGTTCCGGCGGCTGCGCGCGCGGCAGTCGGTGCATTACGGCGCGCTGATCGCGCTGCCGGACGATCGCTGGGTCGTGTCATGCTCGCCGGAACTGTTCGTTGAGAAAAAGGGCGCTTCGCTGCGCACCCGGCCGATGAAAGGCACTGCGCCGCGTTCGTCCGACGCGCAGCAGGACCGCGCAGCCGCCGAATTCCTGGCGAGCGATCCGAAAAATCGCGCCGAAAACGTGATGATCGTCGATCTGCTGCGCAATGACCTGTCGCGAATCGCAGAAACGGGCACGGTGAAAACGCCAGCGCTCTTTTCGGTCGAGCCGTATCAGTCGCTGTGGCAAATGACATCGACGGTGACGGCGACGTTGCGGGCGCGCACGTCATTCGCCGACGTGCTGCGCGCGCTTTTCCCATGCGGCTCGATTACGGGCGCGCCCAAACACAAGACGATGCAGCTGATCGAGCAGCTCGAAACCACGCCACGCGGGTTGTACACGGGCGCGATCGGCTGGCTCGATGCGCAACCCGATCTCGGCGATGCAGTCGGCAGGCAGTGCGGCGATTTTTGTCTGTCGGTGGCGATCCGTACGCTCTCGCTCGGCGCCGTGACGCCTGAAGGGCCGCGACACGGCGAAATGGGCATCGGCGCGGGCATTGTGCTCGATAGCGTCGCGCAGGACGAATACGCGGAGTGCAAATTGAAAGCACGTTTCCTGACGGAGGCCGACCCCGGCTTCCAGCTGTTCGAAACGATGTACGCCACGCGCGAAGACGGCGTGCGTCATCTCGATCGCCATCTCGCGCGGCTCGGCCACAGCGCGCGCTGGCTCGGCTTCGCGCTCGACGAAGACAAGGTGCGTGCAGAACTCGCCGCGCAATGCGCGACGCTGCGCAGCGCAACGCCGCACAGGATGCGTCTCACGCTGGACAAGACGGGCGCGACCGAGATCACGTTTGCGCCGCTCGTGCCGCTGACGGAAGAGGTGGCTGGTGTGCTGCTCGGCCCCGATCACGGCTTTGCGACGATGCAGGCCGCCGATCCGCTGCTGCTGCACAAGACGACGCGTCGCGCGGAATACGATCGCGGCTGGCGTGAAGCGGAGTCGCACGATGCATTCGACACGCTGTTCTTCAACGAACGTGGCGAGCTAACCGAGGGCGGCCGGTCAAACGTTTTCGTGATGCTGGATGGGCGGTGGTGGACGCCGCCGTTGTCGTCGGGCGTGTTGCCGGGCGTGATGCGCAGCGTGCTGCTGGAAGATCCCGACATGCAGGCGGGGGAACGGGTGTTGACCCGGGAAGACGTGATGAACGCGCAAGCGCTCATGCTCTGCAACGCGCTACGCGGAGCGTTGCCGGCGCGGATTATTGCCTGAATGCGTCGGCCGGCAAGCTCGGGAAATGTCGCATCAGGAGTGATGCCGGTGAATCAGGCGGCCGATCCATGCCGTAACGCGCGCATGCCAGGTGGCGTCGTGTTCGTGCGGATGGTTGTCGTGGTCACGAATGCGCGTGACGTCGATCAGACAGAAGGGACTCATGGTCGTTCTCCATCGGTGCGCGGGCTCGCGCCGTGAAAGGAGAACGAAGATAGACGACGCCGATTGCAGGTCGAATCGGACAGGCCTTAGAGAAGTCCCAAGGAAATAGCGGCGCCTGCGACAAACACAACCACCGCCAGACTCAATCAGAACGTGTGCTCAGGCCCGGGGAACGAGCCGTCCTTAACCGCCCGCACATACGCTTCGACGGCGGCGAGAATGCTCGGCTGCCCTTGCATGAAATCCTTCACGAAGCGCGGCCGCTTGCCGGGGAAAATTCCCAGCATGTCGTGCAACACCAGCACCTGACCCGAACATTCGACGCCCGCACCGATGCCGATCGTCGGAATGCGCAGTTGCTTCGTCACCTCGGCGGCGAGCAGCGTCGGCATCGCTTCCATCACCAGCAGTTGCGCGCCGGCGTCCTGCATCGCGCGCGAATCGCGCATCAACTGGGCCGCGCCTGCTTCCGTCTTGCCCTGCACCTTGAAGCCGCCGAACGCGTGCACCGACTGCGGCGTGAGCCCGACGTGACCGCAAACGGGAATCGAGCGCTCCACCAGAAAACGCACCGTGTCCGCGAGCCATTCGCCGCCTTCGAGCTTCACCATCTGCGCGCCTGCCTGCATCAGCTTGACGGCGTTCGTGAAGGCATCGGCAGGCGTGCCGTAGGTGCCAAACGGCATATCGGCGACGATCAGCGCCGACGGTTTCGCGCGCGCCACACAAGCCGTGTGATAGGCGATCTCATCGATCGTGACGGGCAGCGTCGTGCTCTGGCCTTGCAGCACGTTGCCGAGCGAATCGCCGATCAGCAGCGAATCGACGCCCGCGCGATCGAGCAGCGCCGCGAAGCTCGCGTCGTAGCAGGTGAGCATCACGATCTTGTCGCCCGCTTCGCGCATGGCTTGCAGTTTCGGGACGGTGACGGCGCTGCGGCTCGTCTCCTGCAGATAGGTCATGGGTGATCCGTTGGAAATGCGGCGTCACGCTACAGCCAGACGCTATAGCGTGCCGCCTTTGACAAAGAATTCCTTGCGCCCGCGCATCGATTCGATGCGCTCGACGAGCAAAGCAAGGTCCGCGTCGGAATCGAGCGGATTCAGGTGTTCGGCGTTGACCGTGAGAACGGGCGCGCCGTCGTAGTGATAGAAGAAGTCGTTGTACGCATCGCACAGCGAGCGCAGGTACGCATCCGAAATCTGCAGCTCCATCGGCAGCGCGCGCTTCTGAATACGCGAGAACAGCACTTCGGGGCTTGCCTGCAGATAGATGATCAGATCCGGCGACGGACCGGACACATCGAGCTTCGCCGCAATCGCGCGATACAGCGGGTACTCGTCGTCCTGCAAGGTCAGACGCGCGAAGATGTCGTTCTTCTGCGTCATGAAATCGGTGATGAGCGGCGTGCCGGCGGTGCGCAGCGCGTTGATGTCCTGCACCTGCTGCGCGCGCTGCAGCGCGAAGCTCAGTTGCGCGGGCAGCGCATAGCGCGCCGTATCGCGATAGAAGCGCTCGAGAAACGGATTGTCCTGCGGGCGCTCGAACAGTTCGTGCATCGACCAGCGCTGCGCCAGGCGCCGCGCCAGCGACGTCTTGCCGACACCGATCGGCCCTTCGATGGTCAGATAGCCGTGCGGCGGACGCAGATCGGGCGCCGTCACGGTGAGCGGCGGGGCGGTCATCGGCAGGGAACTCATGGGCAGCCGCCTTTAGGCGCTGCGCCCGCTGCGTCTGCTTGACCGCTGGAATCCGTCGCGCCGGGCGCGAGACACTGGCAGGGCGATTTCATCTTTTCGATGCGCTGATCGGCGACGGCAGCCAGAAACGCATCGGCGCGGCCGCGTTGCGGAATGATCAGCGTGGGTTCGATTTCGACGAGCGGCACCAGCACGAACGCGCGCTCCGTCATGCGCGGATGCGGCACGATCAGATCGGGTTCGTCGATGGCCTGTTCGCCGTAGAGCAGGATGTCGAGATCGAGCGTGCGCGGCGCGTTGCGAAACGGGCGCTCACGGCCAAAGTGATGCTCGATCTTGTGACACAGCGCGAGCAGATGGCGCACGGGCATCGCGGTGTCGAGCTTGACGACGAGATTCAGATAATCGTCGCCGCCAGCGTCGATCGGGGCTGTTCGATACAGGCTCGATTTGGCGAGCACGGTGATGGTGTGCTGTTGTGCGAGACACACCACCGCGTCTTTCAGGGTCTGGCGCGCGTCCCCGAGATTCGCGCCGAGGCCGAGATAGGCAACCGTCATGGCATAACTTCCTGCAACTTGCGTTCGACGGCGCGCGCCGGGATTGCGTCAGTCTTCGTGCGGGCCGTCATGGCTCGCATCGTCTGCTGCGCGGTCTCCTGAAGCCGTGCCGCCCTCCATTCCGTCGCCCTGTTTGCTGCGGTTTCGGCTGTTGCTACGCCGCCGTCGTTTTCTGGGCGCCCGGTCCTTCCCGCCTTGCGAAAGCAGTGCTTCGCGCGCGGCGATGTCTCCTTCGATGAACTCCGTCCACCACGAGCCGACCGATTCATCCAGTTCGCCCGATTCGCAGCGCAACAGGAGGAAATCATACCCCGCTCTAAATCTTTGGTGTTCCAGCAGCTTCAGCGCACTGCGGCCCGAGCGCTTTTCGAGGCGATGCTGCAGGCCCCAGATCTCGCGCATATCCGACGAGAAGCGCTTATGGATGGCGAGCTTCTCGGTCTGCATGTCGAGCACGTCGTCCATCGCGCGATGCAGTGCGGGTACAGGGTACTCGCCGTTGGCCTCGTATTGCTGCCAGCGCTGCTGCATGTCGTGCCACAGCAGCGTGGCGAACAGGAAGCCCGGCGACACCGGCTTGCCGGCGCGCACGCGTGCGTCGGTGTTGTTCAGCGCGAGCGTGATGAACTTCTCGCCGTGCGGCTGTTCGAGCACGACGTCGAGCAGCGGCAACAGGCCGTGATGCAGGCCTTCCTTGCGCAGACGCTGCAGGCAAGCGAGCGCATGGCCCGACAGCAGCAGCTTGAGCATCTCGTCGAACAGACGCGCGGCGGGCACGTTGTTGATGAGATCGGCCAGTTCCTTGATCGGCTCGCGCGTCGCGTCCTCGATCTCGAAGTCGAGCTTCGCGGCGAAGCGCACCACGCGCAGCATGCGCACCGGGTCTTCGCGATAACGCGTGGCCGGGTCGCCGATCATGCGCAGCAGACGCGCGCGCATGTCGGCCATGCCGTTGTGATAGTCGAGCACCGTCTGCGTCGCGGGGTCGTAGTACATCGCGTTGACGGTGAAGTCGCGGCGTGTCGCGTCTTCGTGCTGCTCGCCCCAGACGTTGTCGCGCAGCACGCGGCCGCTGGCATCGACGGCATGCGTGCGGCGGTCCAGCTCGTCACGCTTGAGACGGCGCGGCGGCGGGGCACCTGCTTCGGCGGGTGGCGCGTCGACCAGCGCGCGGAACGTCGATGTCTCGATGATTTCCTGGCCGAACTGCACGTGCACGATCTGAAAACGCCGTCCGATGATGCGCGCGCGGCGGAACAGTTTCTGCACCTGTTCGGGCGTGGCATCGGTGGCGACGTCGAAGTCTTTCGGCGCAATGCCGAGCAGCAGATCGCGCACCGCGCCGCCGACGATAAACGCACGGAAGCCCGCCTGTTGCAGGCCTTCCGTCACGCGGATCGCATTGCGAGAAATCAGCGAAGGATCGATGCCGTGAATGTCCGACGACACGATAACGGGCGCGTCGGGCTCGGGCACGGCGGCAGCAGCCGGCTTGCGTCGCGCACCGCCCTTGGATGCCGTGGTTTTCGAGGCAGCGCGGCTCGGGCGGGCCGTTTGCGGCGCGCGTTCGTCGTGTGCGGAGTCGTCTGTTTCTGCGGACGGCGCGGCCTCGTCAGTGGGCTCTGCGTCCTGTCCGAACAGCTTGCGAATGAGTTTCTTGATCACGAGGGTTGGAAGAGTTCTAGGATGCGCCAGCCGTTTTTCTGCGCATGGGCGCGCAGCGTGTCGTCCGGGTTGGTCGCGATCGGGTCGGTGACCTTTTCGAGCAGCGGGATGTCGTTGTGCGAATCGCTGTAGAAGTAGCTGCGCTCGAAGTCCGACCAGGTTTTGCCCAGCGACGCGAGCCATTCTTCCGTGCGCACGATCTTGCCTTCACGGTAGCTCGGCGTGCCTTTCGGGAAGCCGGTGTAGTCCGATGCCGGATGGCCGTCAACGGTCTCGACTTCGCACGCGATCAGCTTCTCGACGCCGAATACTTCGGCGATGGGCGCGGTGATGAACTCATTCGTCGCGGTGACCATGCAGCACAGGTCGCCAGCGTCGCGGTGTTTGTTCACCAGTTCCATTGCAGCGGGAACGATTGCGGGCTTGATCACTTCGTGCATGTACTGGTCGTGCCACGCCTTGAGCTGCGAGCGCGGGTATTTCGCCAGCGGCGTCAGCATCGCGACCAGATAGGCATGAATGTCGAGCTTGCCGGCCTTGTAGTCGGCAAAGAAGCGATCGTTTTCACGCGCGAAACTTTCGGCTTCGACGATGCCGAGTTTCACCATGAAGCGGCCCCATTCGTGGTCGCTGTCGGTGGGGATGAGCGTGTGATCGAGGTCGAAGAGAGCGAGGTTAGCCATGGGGGACTATTTTACTTGAAGCGGATGACGAGACCTGGGCAGCCGCGCGGCGCGGGCCTTCGGCGGTGTTGCCCGCATTATCGGGCGAGGCGAGCATCGTGCGCAGCAATGGCAGCGTGACAGCGCGTTTCTGCTCGAGCGAGAAGCGGTCGAGCGCGTCGAGCAGCGCCATCAGGCTGGGCATGTCGCGGCGGAAATGGGTGAGCAGATAGGCGGGCACGTCGTCGGCGAGATTGATGCCGCGCTCGCGCGCCGCGCGCTTGAGCACGGCCGCCTTGCCTTCGTCGGCAAGCGGCGCGACATGGAACACGAGACCCCAGCCGAGGCGCGTGCGCAGGTCCTCGCGCACGTTCAGGCCCATCGGCGCGGCGTTGCCCGTGGCGACGAGCGCGCTGGTTGGGTGAGCACGCACTTCGTTGAACAGGTTGAAGACCGCGATCTGCTGCGCGCCCGAAAGCCGGTCGCAATCGTCGATCGCGTACAGCGCGACGCTGGGGTCGAACGCAAACGCGGCGAGGCTGCTTTGCGGGCCGGCGTAACGCGCGTGGCCCGGCGGCGCTTCGTGCACGAGCGCTTCCAGCAGATGCGTGCGGCCGCTGCCCGTCTCGCCCCAGACGTAGAACGAGCGGTCCGCGACGGGGCCGGCCGCGAGCGCCGCGTCCAGCTCGCGCAGGCGCGTGACCAGCTCCGAGTTGGTGCCGGCGAAGAAATTGTCGAATGTCGATGGCGGCGGAGTGCCGAGATCGAGCGTCAGTTGGCGCGACACGATAGATAAGCCGTTAGTAACCAGTAAGCGGACCAGTAAGCGTCAATTCTTGTAGAGCGAGCTCGACAGATAACTTTGCCGCAATTCACGGAACGCGACCGAGAGTATCGCGCTCACGGGCAGCGCGAGCAGCACACCAAAAAAGCCGAACAGCTGGCCGAACGCGAGCAGCGCGAAGATTACCGCGAGCGGATGCAGGCCGATACGCTCGCCGACGAGCCGCGGCGTGAGGAAGAAGCTCTCGAGTATCTGCCCGATGCCGTAGATCACCGCGACGGCGCCGAAGCCGTACCAGTTGCCGAACTGCAGCAACGCGGCGAGCAGTGCGAGGCCGAGGCCCGTCGCGAAGCCGAGATACGGGATGAAGACCGCGAGCCCCGTGAAAATGCCCACGGGCAGCGCGATCTCGAACCCGGCGATATACAGCGTGATCGCATAGAACACGGCGAGCACGCCCATCACGAGCAACTGGCCGCGCAGGTATTGCGACAGCATGTGATCCATATCGCGCGCGAGGTGAATCGTCTTCGCGAAGAAGCGGCGCGGGATGAAGCCACGCACGCGCGCGAGCATCGCGTTCCAGTCGTACAGCAGGTAGAACAGCACGAGCGGCACCATCACCACGTTGCCGACCACCGTGATCATGACGTTCGAGCTGGTGCGGATCGAGGTCCACGCGTACAGTGCGACCGTCTGCGCGCTGCCTTCGAGCTGGCCCATCACCATGTCGCGGATGCTGGCGAAATCGAGCGAGTCGCTCACGCCCAGCAGGGCGAGCTTCGGCGTAAGCCAGCCATGCAGGTGCGAGAAGAACACTGGCACCTGCTGCTTGAGCTGCGGCACTTCCTTCTGGATGACGCCCAGCACGAGCAGCACCAGCAGCGTGACGATCGCGACGAAGAACAGGATCATCAGTGTCGCGGCGAGGCCGCGCGGCACGCGGCGGCGCGTCATCCACGCGACGCCTGGCTGCAGGATATAGGCGAGGATCGCGCCGAGCAGGAACGGCGTGAGCACGGGGCTCAACAGCCAGAGCAGAATGCCCACGGCAAGCGCAATGGCAAGCCAGATAAAGGCGCGGCGCTGGTACGGCGTGAGGATCGGACTGTTTTGCTGCAAAGTGGGTTTCCCAGGTGTCGTGTCGGCGTCTCAAATTCCAGCCGTGCGGCCGGCATCGGGTAAAATCGCATTTTACCGACCTTCGAGCACTCCCCCCATGAATCAACCGAAATCCGCCCCGAATTCCCCTGATTCGACCCAAGGTTTGTCGTATCGCGACGCGGGCGTGGACATCGACGCGGGCGACGCCCTTGTCGATGCGATCAAGCCCTTTGCCAAGAAGACGCTGCGTGAAGGCGTGCTGGGCGGCATTGGCGGTTTCGGTGCGCTGTTCGAGGTGCCGAAGCGTTACAAGGAGCCGGTGCTCGTGTCGGGCACGGACGGCGTCGGCACGAAGCTGCGGCTGGCATTCCAGCTGAACCGTCACGACACGGTTGGCCAGGATCTGGTGGCGATGAGCGTCAACGACATTCTGGTGCAGGGCGCCGAGCCGCTGTTTTTCCTCGATTACTTCGCGTGCGGCAAGCTGGACGTCGGCACGGCGGCGACGGTGGTCAAGGGCATTGCGCAGGGTTGCGAGCTGGCCGGTTGCGCGCTGATCGGCGGCGAAACGGCTGAAATGCCGGGCATGTACCCGGACGGCGAGTACGATCTGGCGGGCTTTGCGGTCGGCGCGGTGGAGAAGAGCAAGATTATCGACGGCAGCAAGATCGTGCCGGGCGACGTCGTGCTGGGTCTGGCGTCGAGCGGGATTCACTCGAACGGGTATTCGCTGGTGCGCAAGATCATCGAGCGCGCGCAGCCTGATCTGAACGCCGATTTCGACGGCCGGACGCTGGCCGAAGCGCTGATGGCGCCGACGCATATCTACGTGAAGCCGTTGCTGGCGCTGATGCAGCAGCTCGAAGTGAAGGGCATGGCGCACATCACGGGCGGCGGGCTGGTCGAGAATATTCCGCGGGTTTTGCGTGATGGCCTGACGGCGGAGCTGGATCATCGTGCGTGGCCGCTGCCGCCGCTGTTTGCATGGCTGCAGAAGCATGGCGGTGTCGCCGATGCCGAGATGCATCGCGTGTTCAATTGCGGGATTGGGATGGCCGTGATCGTGTCGGCTGCTGATGCCGATGCTGCTACGGGTCTTCTTTCTGCCGCTGGCGAGCAGGTCTGGAAGATTGGGGTTGTTCGTGAGAGCGCTGAGGGTGAAGCGCAAACCGTAGTGGTTTGATTTTTTTGCCCTTCGGGCGATTGGGGTTTCTGGAAGCCGTCTGACTTTTGGGTTGGGCGGCTTTTGTTTTTTGTCTTGCGACGCGCTGGTGCGGTGTGCCTGCTTTTTCGCTGGCATCCGCGGTTTGTTATCGGTTCTTCACGCGTCGCCCCTGTGCGGGGCGGCACCTACTTTTCTTTGCCGCGGCAAAGAAAAGTAGGCAAAAGAAAGCCGCTGAACACCGCCAGTTCTTGTTCCTGCCTGAGGGCCCGCAACGGTTCCTCCGCTTCACACGGCAACCTGGCTTTCACTGCCCGTTGCCAACGCTCCTATTGAGCGCATCACCCGCTTCACACTCCCGCGTCGCCACACGCGCGACCAAATCTCCCACGTTCTATAGCGGCAAACTGTGTGTAGGCTGTCGCGGCGTACGCGCTCCACTCCGGACTGAAAAGCGGGATCGGTGTCGTAAGAGCGCTGACGTGTGGAGCACTACGACCTACACACAGTTTGCCACCTGGGCGGCGGTAACCATTCGTTGCGGCTGGCTGCGCTACGGGTGATTGAAGTGGGTTAGGCGCTTTGCCGAAGCGTTGGCAACGGGCATTGAATGGCAGAACGCCGTTTGAAGTGGAGGAACTGTTGGGGGCCCTCAGGCGGAGGTCAAGCACGGGCGGTGTTAGCCCGCTTTCTTTGCTTACTTTCTTTGCGGCGGCAAAGAAAGTAAGTGCCGCCCCGCACAGGGGCAACGCTTGAAGCACCAGTAACAAAACGCGGATGCCAGCAAAAACACAAGCAAACCACACAAAGCGTCGCAAACAACAAACTCAACCCACAACCCGTTGAACAGCCCGCACGGCGAGTGCAGTAGCATCCCCATCACAGCAATCAACAACAACCCGCTCCGGCATGGCGCGCAGCCATGTCAACTGTCGCTTGCACAATTGCCGCGTCGCGAAGACGCCCTTATCCCGCATGGTGTCGTAATCGGTCTCGCCGTCGAGGTATTCCCAGGCCTGGCGGTAGCCAACACACCGCATCGACGGCAATCCAGGATGCAGATCACCTCGCGCACGCAGCCGCTTCACTTCATCGATAAACCCATGCGCGAGCATCGCATCGAACCTTGCCGCGATTCGCGCATGCAACACGCTGCGATCAGAAGGCTCGAGTGCAATCGGCACAAACCGATAAAGCCGGGAAACGTCATCATCGCGAGCAGGCGCGGCGAGCAGCGCCGACATAGCCTGCCCCGTCAGCATGAAAACTTCGAGCGCGCGTTGAATCCGCTGCGAATCGTTCGGGGCAAGGCGCGCCGCCGTCACAGGATCAATAGAAGCAAGCCGCGCATGCAACGCCGGCCAGCCTTCGCGCGCAGCGTCGGCATCGAGCGTCGCGCGCACGTCGGGATCGGCGGCAGGCAGGTCGTTCAGTCCCTGCGTCAACGCCTTGTAGTACAGCATCGTGCCGCCCACCAGCAACGGCACATTGCCGCGCGCAATGATCTCGCCGACAAGGCGCAGCGCATCCGCACGAAAATCCGCGGCGGAGTAGGCGTCGGCAGGATCGACGATATCGATCAGATGATGCGGCGCAATCGCGCGTTCTTCCGCCGTCGGCTTCGCCGTGCCGATATCCATCTCGCGATAAACAAGCGCCGAATCCACACTCACGATCTCGACAGGCGCGCGCGCAGCGAACGCCAGCGCCGCCGCGGTTTTGCCGGAGGCGGTCGGGCCGAGCAGGCAGGCGATGGGTGTCGGTGGCGATGCGTGCTGCGTCATGACAGGCGTGAGTGGAAAGACGGAACGGCCGAGCTCACTGTCCGCGCATGAACAGACGATCGAGATCGGCAAGCGTCAACTGATACCACGTCGGACGCCCGTGATTGCATTGATCCGCGCGCTCCGTCGCTTCCATTTGACGCAGCAGCGCGTTCATCTCGTCGAGCGTCAGACGCCGGTTCGCGCGCACGGCATGATGGCAGGCAAGCGTGCCCAGCAGTTCATGCTGCCGTTCGGTCAGCACGCGCGAGCCGCCGTACGAATGCAGATCGGACAGCACCGCACGCGCCAGTGCCTGCAAATCGGCATCCTTCAGCAGCGCGGGGACGGCGCGAATCGCGATGCTCGTCGGCGACAGCACCGCGAGATCGAAACCGAGCGACTCGAGTGTCTCGCGCTCTTCTTCGACGACGCCGATTTCGACGCCACCGGCCGGCATCGACACGGGAATCAGCAACGGCTGCACCGCGATCGTGCGGTCGGCGAGCGCGTTCTTGAACTGCTCGTACAGAATGCGCTCGTGCGCCGCGTGCATGTCGACGATCACGAGACCGCGCGCGTTCTGCGCAAGCACGTAGATGCCGTGAATCTGGCCGAGTGCGAAGCCGAGCGGCTGTTCGTCATGCGCGTCGAAACTTTGCGGTACGCCCGGCGCTTGAGCCGCGAAACCTGTCGGGCCTGCAAAGCCCGCGAAAGGCGCCGACGCATCGTCGCCGGTCGTGTCCGCTGCATCGCGCAGTTCGAACGACGTCGTGCCTTGCGACGTGCCCGCGCCCGTATCCTTGCGGCCGAACAGCGCATCGTAGAGCGCAAGCGGCTGCGCGACGGGCAGCGAGCCTTGCTTCATGCTCGCCTGGCGCAGCCACGTGTTGCCCGGTTGCGAGCTGCCGCCGTCGCTGACCCTGAAGCCGCCGCCCAGCGGCGTCGATCCAAAAGAAGCAGGCGTCGCAACAGGCATCGGCTCGATGCGCGCGGAATGCCCGCCCGACGTCGTTTCCGGCGATGCCCCCGCATGCCGCGCGAGGGCACGCTGCACTGCATGGAACACGAACTGGTGAATCGAGCGCGAATCGCGAAAGCGCACTTCGATCTTCGACGGATGCACGTTCACATCGACGGCCTCGGGCGGCAGGTCGAGAAACAGCACATACGACGGATAGCGGTCGCCGTGCAGCACGTCCTCGTACGCGGCGCGCACGGCGTGCGTGAGCAGCTTGTCGCGCACGAAGCGGCCGTTGACGAAGAAATACTGCTGATCGGCGCGGCCGCGGCTCGCCGTCGGCAGACCGGCGCAGCCGTAGACGGCCAGCGGTCCCGCCGATTCGTCGAGGGGCAGATGCGCAGTCGCAAACGTCTCGCCGAGAATCTTCGCGACGCGCGCAGCGGGATCGGTCGCGTTCCAGTGCTCGACGGCACGCCCGTTATGGAGCACCGAAATTGCGACATCGGGCCGAGCCAGCGCCGCGCGTCGGATCATCTCCAGGCAATGGCCGAGTTCCGTCTGCTCGCTCTTCAGAAATTTGCGGCGCGCGGGCGTGTTGAAGTACAGCTCGCGCACTTCGATCGTCGTGCCGCGCGTGCCGGCCGCGGGCGACAGCGCGCCCGTCTGCGCGTCGATGCGCGTTGCGTGCGAAGCGTTCTCAGTGCGGCTCGTGATGTGCATGTCCGACACTGACGCAATCGACGCCAGCGCCTCGCCGCGGAACCCGAGCGTTGCAACGGCCTCCAGCTCGGCGAGCGAGCGGATCTTGCTGGTCGCGTGGCGCATCAGCGCAAGCGCAAGCTCGTTTTCGGGAATGCCGCAGCCGTCGTCGGTAATCGAAATGCGTTTGACGCCGCCTTCGTCGAGCAAGATGCGCAGCGTCTTCGCGCCAGCATCGAGCGCGTTCTCGAGCAGTTCCTTCACCACGGAAGCCGGCCGCTCGACCACTTCGCCAGCGGCAATCTGGCTGATCAGCTGATCGGGCAGGGCCTGGATCGCGCGCAACGGGCGCGGCGTGAGGGCGATGTCGGCCGGACTCGCGTCGCCGCTGGACATTGGCGGCGCGGCGTGTGCGTCGGCAGGCGCTTCGGCCTGCACCTCGGCGCGCGTTTCGGAAGATTCTGGGATCGCGGACATGGCGAAATTATAGCGATTCGTCGCAGATCGTCTGAACGTGCACATTACGAGCGACATTTTTTAAAGTCGTCATGGCACTTTCGGTATCATGGCGCGGTCAATTTCCTGCCTCGTACACGTTTCGTCACGACTGTGACGCCAGCGAGGCGCGTCATCGGGACGGAACACCGTCCCCATCATCGCCAGCCATCTGCTTTTAAAAGGACGACCTTTGGACACGCTGCTGCAATTCGTCAATCTTGTCCTGCATATCGACAAGTTTCTGGGAGTCTTCATCCACCAGTACGGCGCGTGGGTCTACGCGGTGCTGTTCCTTATCGTGTTCTGCGAGACGGGCCTCGTCGTGCTGCCGTTCCTGCCGGGCGACTCGCTGCTGTTCATCGGCGGCGCGTTCTGCGCAACGGGCGAAATGAACATCGAGCTGCTGATCGTGCTGCTGCTGGTCGCGGCGATCCTCGGCAATACGGTGAACTATATGATCGGCCGCGCAATCGGACCCAAGGTGTTCAACTCGCACATACCGGTTCTGGAAAAATTCCTCGATCGCGAGGCGCTGCGCAAGACCCACAACTTCTATGAGCGTCACGGCGGCAAGACGATCGTGCTCGCGCGTTTCATTCCTGTCGTGCGGACTTTTGCGCCGTTCGTTGCGGGTGCATCGCAGATGAGCGTCAAGCGCTTCCAGCTCTTCAACGTCGCGGGCGCGCTGTTCTGGGTGCTGCTGCTCACGTTGCTCGGATACTTCTTCGGCAATATCCCGTTTATCCGCCAGTATCTGAATGTGATCGTGCTGGTCGGTATCGGCGCGGCCATCGTGCCCGTCGCACTCGGCGCGCTGTGGAAACTCATGCGCGGCAAGCGTCAGCCGGCGGGCTCGGCCGGCAACAACACGGGACATTGATTCAACGAAGTGGCAGGCATCTGCATCCGCCGATGCCTGCACATAATCGCGTGAAGAACGCTATGGCGCCACGCGCCGCACGACAGGCGTTTCCGGTGTCGGATAGCCCGCTTCGCGGAATGTCTCGATGATCGCGCGGTTCGTGTCGAAGTACACCTGCCAGTAGTTGTCGTTGTGCGTATAAGGCCGCACGCACAGCAGCGGACCTTCCGGCGTGAACGACAATACTTCGATATCGGGCGGCGGCGTTTCTGACACGTTAGGGATCTTCGTCACGGCCGCCCGCAGCCGGTTCGCGGCATCGATCGGATCGACGCCGTTCGCTACCTTCGCCGTCAGTTCCACACGCCGCACGGGCTGCGCGCTGAAGTTGGAAATGATGCCCGAAAAGATCGTGTTGTTGCCGACGATGGTCAGCACGTTGTCGGGCGTCACGATTGTCGTGCCGAACAGGCCGAGCTCCTGCACCGTACCCGTCACGCCGCCCGCCGTCACGAAATCTCCCACCTTGAACGGCCGCAACACCTGCATGAAGATGCCCGCCGCGAAATGCGCGAGCAGGCCGCCCCACGCAGTGCCGATGGCAAGGCCGAGGCCCGCGAGCAACGCGGCGAACGACGTGGTCTGCACGCCGAACACCTGCAGGATCGCGAGTATCAGGATCAGGTTCAGCAGCGCGCCGAGGATCGAGCCGAGGTAATGCGCGAGTGTCGGATCGACCTTGCTGTTGCGCGCGAGCACCTTGCGCAACAGGCCGATGACGAGCCCGATTATCCATCGCCCGACGATCCACAGGACGATCGCCCCAAGTACCTTGGTCCCGAAGTCGATGCCCCGGGTCATCAGAAAGACGCGTACGGCTTCGATATCCACGTTTCCCTCGCTTGAGTCGGTTGCGTATGACTGACTGCGTGCATGCGACGACACGGTGGACGCGAGGCGGACCAGCAGAGCGGACGCCGCGTCCATCGCATGTGCTACACACGACGTTGTTATCCGTACGGCGAACGGCTTGAGCGGGCAGGTTGCCCGAGATGCGAGAACGGACGGCGCAGTTGCCGCCGCTTGCAATCATCGACTGTTATAGGCGATGGCGCGGCCGTCAGCAAGACATATTCCCGGCGCGCGCGGACAGGATCAGTTGACGGAAGCCGACGTGCCCGACGCGCGGATGACGGCGCGGGCTTCGGCGCGCCCGGCTTCCTTGCGGCTGCGCATGCGCGACAGCAGGACGGCGATGCCGGATGCGCTCAGGTAAGCCGCCATGCGCGGAACGAAAGCGTCCGTGGTGCTGAACTTGCCGTAACGCGCCTGCGAGTCGGCGAATACCAGAAAGGTCAATGCGGCATCGAATATCAGCGCGATTGCGACGAACACCACGAACACGCGATAACCGTTCACTTTCGCGTCGTCGGGTCTCATCCAGTTGATCGCGCAACAAGCCGCCAGCAGCGCGGCGAGGATGACCAGATTCGAAATCAGATCGAGCAGGAAATTGATCATGACGGTCAGATGAAAGCGTTCTTCGTTGGATGCCCGCTCGCATCGTGACGTCGAGGTCACGGCAGTGGCACGGCGGCGCGATCATTGCACGTCTTTTCATCTCGATAAATGCAAATATCGGGACTCCAGAGCAAGCCGTTGGTGGCGCACGACACGACAATTATTTGCAACTGTTTCGGACGCCAAATGTAAAAAAGGGTCTCCGGTTGCCCGGAGACCCTTTTCATCTTTGGCGCTAGCGGCGAATGTTCAGCCGCTGCCGTCATACGCGGAAGCCGCGTTATTTATTGCTGGGCGACGATGCAGCGGGCGCGAAGTCTTCCGCATCGACGTCGTAGCCCGACGGTTCCCAGCGGATCGCAAGCAGCGCGATGAGGCCGCACAGCGGCGCGGCGGCGATGATCCAGAACACGCGCGTGTGCAGCGCGGCGGCGAGCACGGGGAACAGGAACAGCGAAACGGTCGAGCTCGCGCGCATCAGCGTCTGGTTGAAGCCGACGCCAACCCCGCGCAGTGAAGTCGGATAGCTCAGCGAAGCGAACGTCATGCTGTGCGAGCCCGGCCCGAAGCCCTGGCCGAACAGGAACAGCGCGAGCATCGCGATGGCGATAGCGACCTGTGCGCCGCCCGCCGGCTTGCCGACGACAGCGAGTCCGACCAGCGCGACCAGCTGGCACGCGTAGCCGAGCACCGTCATGTTCCATGCGCCGAACTTCGGCACCGTGCGCACGGCGATGACGCCGCCGACGAACGCGAACGCCAGATTGAGCACGAGCGACGCGAGGATCGTCGTGAGCATCGACTGGGCGAGGAAGCTCGAAATAATGACCGGCAAGCCGAATGCGACCGCGTTATACGCGAACGACGACGCAATCGCGATGACGGTCGCGAGCACCGTGCGCTTCAGATAGACGCCCTTGAGCAGCGTGCCGTAGTTCTTCCACGATGCCGCGCGCACGTGGTTCTGCTTCGCGTTGGCGGCGGCGTCGGGCGCGACATCGGCGTCGATGCCATAGGAACGCTTGAGAATCTGCGCAGCGCCCTTCAGATCGCCTTGATTCGCGGCCCACACGGGCGACTCACTGATATAGCGGCTGCGAATCAGGATGATGACGATCGCGGGCACGGCGCCGAAGCCCAGAATCAGACGCCACAGCAGAGGCTGATGGCTTTCGGGCAAAGTGGAGTAGAACGCGAGCACGAGCAGATACGACACGCTGATGGCCGCATACCAGACAGGGCACCACATCGCGACGCGCGCGGCCTTGTTGCCCTTGCCCTGCAGCCGCGAGAACTCGGCCAGAAACGCCATCGCGACAGGCAGATCGATACCGACGCCCAGCCCCATCACGAAGCGCGCGCCGCCGAGCACCCATGCGTTCGGCGCGAACGCGCAGGCGAGTGCCGCGATCACGAAGAAGAACATGTCGGCCATGAACACGCGATAGCGGCCGATGCGGTCGGTCAGAAAGCCGCCCAGAAACGCCCCGACGATCGCGCCGAACGTGATCGCCGAAGCGACGAAGCCGGTGCCCGCGGGCGTCAGCGAGAATTCGCGTGCAACGTCTTTCAGGCCGAAGGCGAGGGCGCCGAGGTCGTACGCATCGAGAAACACGCCGCCAAGCGCAATCGCGACGACGATACGCGCATCGCTGCCGATGGCGGCGCCCTGGTTGACGAGTGCCGAGACGTCGGCGGCGGAACGGATGACAGGCTTGCCAGGCGCGCGGGACGAAGCCTGCGCGACGCCTGCTTCGGGCGCGAGAACGGTGGACATGCGGCGAGAGCGCGCAAAAACGCGCAAAAGGGCGAATCGTACTGGCGCCCATTTGCCTCCACCAACGTTATTTTTGTTATTAGCTCATGCCTTCGTTCATGCAGGGTGCATCGTCCCAATTATCGGAACACGGGCCACGCAAAGCGTCGAACTCAGCCCTTCGCCATGCTGTGCCGATGCGCCGCCCGATAGTCGGTGGGCGAGATCGACAGGCGTTTGCGGAAGATCTTCGCGAGCCCGTCGCCGCTGCGCACGCCGCAGCGGCGCGCAATGCCGTCGATCGACATGTCGGTTTCCGCCAGTAGCAGGCAGCTCGCGTCGAGCCGCGCGCGCAGCAGGTATTCCGACGGCGTGAGCCCGACTTGCGCCTTGAAGCGCCGCAGGAAATTGCGCTCGCTCATCTTCGCGACTTCGGCGGCTTCCGCGACCGAGATATGGCGCGTGTAGTTCTCACGTATCCAGTGCGCGGCGGTGGTGATCTTGCGGGTGATGCCCTTTTTCTCGTCGTCGTCGAGAATCGCGTCGAGGCGCCGCGACGCGCCCGACAGCGCGCGCTCCGACACGATTCTCGCGATGGGCGTGCCGTGATCGCGCTTGATGACCGTGAGCGCGGCCGCAATCGAGCGCACGGGTGCGTCGACATCGATCGATGCGCCGGGCTCGATCTGCCAGTGCGTTTCGTTCGCGACGGGGGCGACGGGCGTGCCTGCATCGTCGGTAGAGCCCGGCATGCTGCGCCAGCCGCGCCGCTCGAACGCGAGGTCGGCGGCGGCAAGCACGCCCAGACCTTCGTCCAGCGCCTTGACCACGCGGATTTTCGGCGCGACCGCGCGCAGCCGGCGGATAAGTCGCTCATTCGCCTTCGCGCGCGACGCGCCCGGACCGCCGACGATGAACAGCGTATCGAAGCCGTTCAGCAGCGGTCCATTGAGGCTTTCCGTCCACACGCGCAGCGCACAGCTGCTCACGACGCTGCCGCCCATTTCGGACAGCATCACGATCGAATACGAGGGTTCGATGTTCGAACCTTCGGGGCCGGATTGATCGGCCTGTGCTTCATTGGCGAGTCGGAATGCGTCTGCGAGCAGACAAACGTCGCTTAGCGGAAATCGTTCAAAAACGAGAATTCCAATACGTTTGACCATGTGCCCGACATTGACGACTGCGCTCGACGAGGTTGAATCCATCCACCGACTCACCGCGTGCTCATATCGCATCGTCTGTCTCCAGTGCCGAGGACGGCGAAAGAATGAAGGTCTGCGTGCTTTGGGTCCATCATAGGCCTACGTATTCCCGCTCTGAACGTTTGAGTCGGAAAAGACAGAGAAGTTGGCAGATCGGCTCGATATTCGCGGAATACGCTGGCGTATCGATGCTTATCAATCAACTCAAAGAGGCGAGAGCATGCTCAGCATACGCAAGGCGGTGTTCCCCGTGGCCGGTCTCGGCACCCGATTCCTCCCCGCGACGAAGGCCAGCCCGAAAGAAATGCTGCCCGTGGTGGACAAACCGCTGATCCAGTACGCGGTCGAGGAGGCCATCGCGGCGGGCATCACCGAGATGATCTTCGTCACCGGGCGCAGCAAGCGTGCGATCGAAGACCATTTCGACAAGTCGTATGAAGTCGAGTGCGAACTGCTCGCACGCGGCAAGCTCGCGCTGCTGGAACTCGTGCAGAACATCTTGCCGAGTCATGTCGAATGCTGCTACGTGCGCCAGTCGGAGCCGCTCGGGCTCGGCCACGCGGTGCTCTGCGCGGAAAAGCTGGTCGGCGACGAGCCATTCGCCGTGATGCTCGCCGACGACCTGCTCGACGGCGAGCCGCCCGTGCTGTCGCAAATGGTGAGTCTCTTCAATCACTATCACTGCTCGATTGTCGGTGTCGAGGAGATCGAGAAGCATGAATCGCGTTCGTATGGCGTGATCGACGGCAAGCGCTGGGACGACCGGCTCTTCAAGATGTCGGGTATCGTCGAAAAGCCGGCGCCGGAAGCCGCGCCGTCGAATCTCGGCGTGGTCGGCCGTTACGTGCTGATGCCCGCGATCTTCGACCGTCTGCGCCGCCAGCAGGCCGGCGCGGGCGGCGAGATTCAGCTGACGGATGCGATCCAGGCGCTGCTTGGCAGCGAACAGGCGCTCGCCTACCAATATCGCGGCAAGCGTTTCGATTGCGGCAGCAAGCTCGGCTATCTGAAGGCGACGGTGGAATTCGCGCTGCGCCATCCCGAGGTCAAGGATGCATTCGACGCGTATCTTAAAGACCGCATGCAAGGCGCGCACGGCGAAGGCGCGCAGGAAGAACTGGCGGAGCTGTTGAGCCGGGTCTGATCGCCGGATAGCGCAAGCGGCGCGGCGGAACGATCCGCCGCGCCGTTTTTATTTGTGCGGATACAGCCCGTGCGTCAGCGGAAATACGCCTTGGTGTTCTCGTGCACGTCGTCGCGAGCGAGCAGCGCTTCGGGCGTGAGCCACACATAACGGCTGTGCTGGTCGAAGCGGCCCACGGAAGCCGTGTTCTCGAGCGTCAGGAAATAGGCGATCACGACGTAATGCGTGGTGATCGCATCCGCGCCAGCGAAGTTGTCCTTATAAAGGTGTTCGAACAGGCCGCCAAAGCGCGCAGCGGAGCGTTCCATGCCGGCAATGCCGAGTTCCGCGTCGACGATGCGCGTGAACGCCGCATCGAGTCGCTCATTCTTGCAGATGCGCCCACCGGGCACGAACCAGGTGCCGAGCGCCGGCCGATTTCGTCGATGTCCGACCAGCACGCGCCCCGCGTAATCGGACACGATCAGGTCGATGGACACGAGCGGTGTCATCTTCACGACCTGAAGAAAATCGCCTGCTTCGAGAAAATCGGCACACGTGGCGGCCATGTCTCTCTCTCGTCATGTAGTCTTGGTTTAGTGGATAAAAAAGCGGGGTGTATTACAGCGCCGCGTCACGTGCGTGTTCCGGCCGCGGCGTGCCGGTTTATTGATGATCGTGGTCGCTGGAAAAAAGCCTCGACGTGGTGCCGAACAGAACGGCGATGGCGACGGCAACTCCCGCGCACAGGAAGAGCGCAGCGGCCAGCACTGCGACCACCACCACCATGATCCATCCCAAACCCGTCATTCAACCGCTCCGTCGTCGTGCCCCCGCGAGCAGGCGCTACGTTGCCAGCGCACGCCGCGAGGCATGCGGCATTGCAGAGAGTCTAGACGCAGCAATAATGCGCGGTTCTGTCGTCTGACGCCTAAATGCCGTCTCGTATGGCCATTCGCAGCGCGGCGGTGTGCGCGTGGCCGACGTGCCGCGTTGCGCGCCCTCACGGCGCGACATAGCCCGCCGGCGTCATCACGTTGGCCTTCATCACCGCCACGTTCGACGACACCACATATACAGGCGTCTCGGTCAGCGCGAGCGATACGTAGCCGTCCGTGTAGGGCACGCTCGACGGATTGCCCATCATGTCGAACACCGTGACCTTGCCCGACGTGCCCGGTGTATCCACCTGCAAACGCCATGTCACGCCCGCTGTCGGGTCGAAATGGGTCGACTTGTTCCACTTCGCGTTGTCGTGCGTCCAGGCGGCTGTCACGACCTTGCCGTTGTTCAGGCGCTGGAACGCGTACGCATACACGCCTGCGGGCGTGCGCTTGAGGGGGCCGAGCGTGGCCGTGCCGTCGATCAGCCGGGTCATCGCCGCAACGGCGGATGCAGCCGGTTTCGGGCTCACCGTGCTCGGGCCGAACGCGCCTTTCGGATGCTCGAGATCGAAGAACACGCCATAGCCCGGCGTCGCAGCGGGCGAGTCGTTCGAATAGAAGATGTAGGTCATGTCCGCGCCTTCGCCGAGCAGGATCAGATGCGTGCGCGCGACGACGGCGCCTTGTGCGTACAAGACATCGTTGGGCGGGTAGTGCGGCCCGTACTCTTCGCCGACGTCGTAGCTGATGCCCGTCTCCGTCGCGAACAGCTTTGCGCCCGGCCTGTACTGGTCCGCCATGACCTGGCGCAAGGCGCGCATCGCAGTGGGCAGCGCGTATTGCGCCTGTTGCGGATTGCTCGCGTTCATCAGACGTTCGGGCGGATGCGACGGGCTGTTGCCGCCCGGGTCGTAGTAGCCGTGAATCGCAATCCCATCGAGATACTTCGCGAGGCCAAGCGGCGCGAGACGCTTGAGATATTCGATATTGCCGACGACCGATCCATACGTCGGCCCCATCACGACGGCATTCGGATCGGTCGCATGAATGCCTTCGTGCACGACCTTATACAGTTCGACGAAGTTCGCGTCGGTGTCGCGCCATGGCAGTCCGCCCGCTGCATCGGGCTCCCAGGTGACCTGGTAGTAATTGCTCGTCTGCGTGGGGAAGACCGTGCTGCGCACGCGGCTCGATTCAGTGCCGACGCGCTGCATGTATTCGCGCAACGCGTCTGTCGATTTGGGCAGGTAGCTGTGCGTCTGTTTGCCGGTGGGACTTGCCCAGCCAGGAAAGCCGTCCAGCTGGATCAGCCGCAGCAGGTCGCCCTTGCGAAACCATGACGCGAGCTGCTTGGTGGCGGGATTGAAAGTGTCGGGGCGGTCCGGCTCTTCCTTGTACCAGTTGCGGTTGTCGTTGACCCAGGTGAGACCGAGCTGCGTGTAAAGAGGGCGATAGCCGTCGCCGTCGCAGCAGCGCTCGCCAGGCCCGACGAATGCGCCGCCCTGGCCACCGAAGCGATGCAGGTCCGCACGCGCGAAACGGACAGGCGGCACGGCGGCCGATACATCGGGCAGCACGCCAAAGGTCGCGATGCCCTGCGGACGCGTGCCGCGCGCTGGCAATTGCGCGTGCGTCTGTTCGAGCGATGCCGATAGCGCGAAATATCCCGCCAGCGTGGACTCGCACCTCAAGGTCACCTGACGTGCGCCTTGCGCAACCTCATACGTGCCGTTTGCCTGTACCGTGCCCCACGCATCGCGGATCGTCCACGCGACCTTGTCTGCGCGCGGCGCACGCGTCGTGATGAGAATCTGGAACGAACGGTCGAGCGGAAAGAGCCGCGTGCCGGCGCTTCCCGGCGTGTCTGCTTCAATGAGGTCGCCCTGCGCGCCTGCTGCGGCCGTCTCGCCCTGTTTGTTACAACGGAGTCCTTGAGAATCGTTTGCACGAGGAGGCGCTTTCATCGGCCATGCAGTGTCGGCAGGGGCGGCGCGCGACGCTGTCGTCGTGGCTTTGTCCGAGGCGGCGGGCGTGGCTGCATCGCTGGTGCCTGCTATCCAGCACTGTTTGATGTCGCCGGGCGCGGGATCGCCGAATACTCCGTTGTCGCAGGGCGTGCCGTTGGTGAACGACTTGACCGTGTTGCGCGTCTCGGTACCGTAGCGCACGTCGCGCGTGCCGCTGAAGCTGCAGGTGCCGCGTTCGTCTGCACAATGCGTCCAGTTGCCCGCACTCTTTTCGTTATCGGCCGATGCATTGTCACAGCCACTCGCTATCGCAATCGATAACGCGAGCATCGCGGCTCGCAAGGTGAGCGAAACATTGCGTGATAAAAAAGGCCGCCCATCTGATACGCACTTCTTGCCGAATGTGTAATCGCCTTCAGTCATTCTTCCCCCCAAACGGTATCGATGACCGGACACGCGCATATCGAGCGACCCAGATTACACCGTCGAGTTAGCAGGAATTCGACGTTTCCTAGTGCCTGTACGCAACTTCGATGGCGGATCGATGCGAATGTTGCGTCGTCGCGACGCTTGATCCTGGCGAGATTGCACTAGTGCGCGCAACCCATGTTGCATAAAGGCTTGCGACGCAGTGACGAGGTGTTTGCGTGTCCGAAGCGACCTGGGCGGTGCGCTAAAACAGCGGTTTGACTGCACCTGGTTAGCGCCATTTCGCCTCGGCCTGGGGCCCGATGTTTCGCGTTTGAAACATTAATTGTTTTATTTATGGTGAAACTCAAAAAGGAATAGAAGAAATTATTTGGCCTGGCATTTCCGTTCTTATAATTCTAATTCGTGCTTTTTTGTGCGCGATTTCATCATATCAATAACGCTTTGAATTCATATTAGCAAAACGGCATTTTGGTCGGGAATTGAGATAACCAGGTACGCGTTTGGGTAAGTATTGCGTACCCTAATTGTTAAGCCGAAAAAATTGCTGTTTTATTGGTATGAGGAAACTGTATTTGCAACAAATTGTAAGGCTTTGTGTCAAGCCTGGCGCGGTGTTTGACGTGTGATTCATTCCCGTCTCGTTCGTCTTATGGAATGGCGAATTAGACCGAGGAATACGGCTCGTAATTAGCGGTTTATCTGATTGTTAAATACGGGCTGAAAGCCGGTTATCATCCACCGGACCGAATACGCCAATACATCGTCAGTTTCAGTCAGTAGCCGCCGGGATTGTTTTTTTAATGCGTATGATGCACTGCACATCGCATGCATTTATCTAGTTCTTTCCACGCCGGAATGGTCAAGGGGGAAGAGTCATGGCGTATGCAAGTCTGGAATCTCCGATGGTTGGCTGGGTGCGCGCGCCAGAGCGCAGCGCGCATTACGCAGCCGCCACTCGCCACATTGCAATCCTGCTGTTCGACGGTTGTTCTCTTCTTGGCGCGGGCATCGTGGCTGAGGTCTTTCACGCGGCTAACGAACTGTCTTCATCCGCCAGTCACAGCTGGACATACGACGTGAGCTTTCTCTCGGCCGCCGGCGGCAACATCACATGCTCATCGTCGATTCGCGTGTGGACGGACGGACTCGATGCGCGTCATTACATGGGGTTCGATGCGCTGTTCGTGGCGGGCGGCAAGGGTGCCCGCGGTGCGGCTCGCGACGAACGGCTCATTGCATGGCTGCGGCGCGTGCATGCGAACACGAGCACCGTGCGTCCGATCGGCGAAGGCCGTTCGCTGCTCGAAGCGGCCTGCATCAATGGCCAGCAGCGCGATTTCGGCAGCTACACGGTGCGCGAAGAGCAGCGCGACGAGCGTAATGGCACGGAAGCAAACGACCGGCTCGAGTCGATGAAGAGCGCGCTGATGCTTATCAAGCGCGACCTCGGCATCGACGTCGCGCGCAACGTCGCCGAACGTCTGATGCCCGATGCGGGCGACAGCCTGATGTCGCTGCTCGGCGACAGCACGGGCAAGAGTCCCGCGGACAAGGTGCGCGCCGCGGCGCGCTGGTTACAGGAGAACTGCCAGCGGTCGATCTCGATCGCGGATGCGGCCCAGGTGGCCGCGATGAGCGAACGCAATTTCCTGCGTCGCTTCAAGATGGAAGTGGGCGTCACTCCGTCCGATTACCTGCTGCACGCACGGCTCGCGATTACCTGCAGCCTGTTGACCGATTCCGAACTGCCCGTCGACAAGATCGCGCGGCGCACGGGGATGGGCAACGGCGATCGTCTCGCGAAGATCTTCCGCAAGCGGATGAAAGTCTCGCCGACGGAATACCGGATGAAAACCCGGCGCGAAGCCGGCATCTAGCACCGGTCACGATCCGAAATGTGTCGCGGGTCTTCATGCCAGGCGTTCAGTGGCGAACGTTAAGGAGTGCGTAAATGTTGATCGACCAGAACAATCCGACGAATGCAGCTGCAGCCGCCAATGCGTTACCGGCCTGCACGCAGATCGTGCCGGTGATCCTGGCGGGTGGTTCGGGGACGCGTCTGTGGCCGATGTCGCGTGAAAACTATCCGAAGCAACTGATTGGCGTAGTCGGTTCGGAATCGCTGTTGCAGGACACCGTGCACCGGATGGAAGGCTTTCCGGCCGGATGGGAAGTATCGAGTTCGCCCATCGTCGTATGCGGCGAAGAGCACCGCTTCGTGATCGCCGAGCAGCTGACGTGCAATGCGTGCACGCCGCGCCTCGTGGTCGAACCCGCTCGCCGCGATACGGCGCCTGCGCTCACGCTGGCGGCGGCGCTCGCCTGCGCGAACGGCGACGATGCGATTCTCGTCGTGATGCCGTCCGATCACGCGATCGCCGACGTGCCCGCGTTGCAGCGCGCGATCGAGATCGCCGCACGCCACGCGCAGAACGGCTCGATCGCGACACTCGGCGTGCCGCCGAATGCGCCCGAAACGGGCTTCGGCTATATCCGCATCGGCAGGAAGCTGGACGACGACGCGCGCGAGATCGACGGCTTTGTCGAAAAGCCCGCCGCCGAACTGGCAAAGCAATATCTCGCGCAAGGCACGTACTGGTGGAACAGCGGCATCTTCATCGTGCGCGCCAGCGTGTGGCTCGCGACCTTGCAGTCGCTGCAGCCCGACATGCACGCTGCGTGTCTCGCGTCGTTCGTGCAAGGGCAGTCCGATGGCACGACGTTCCGCCCGGCAGCCGACGCATTCACGCGCTCGCCCGCCGATTCGATCGACTACGCCGTGATGGAGCGCCTGAACGCGTCGGCTGGGTGGACCTCGGCAGGGGTTGTCGTGCCGCTCGACGCAGGCTGGTCCGATCTCGGCTCGTGGGACGCCGTCTGGGCGGCGCAGCCGAAGGACGAGGCGGGCAATGTCGGACGCGGCCGCGTGATGTTCGAGGGTGCCGTGTCGAGCTACGCGCATTCGGACGGACGCCTGGTCGCGTGTGTCGGCACGACGAATGTCGTGGTCGTCGAAACGGCGGACGCCGTGCTCGTCGCCGACCGCTCGCGCGTGCAGGACGTGAAAGGGCTCGTCGCACGCATCAAGGCGCAGAAAGCGCCCGAGGCCGACGCGCATCGCAAGGTGCGCCGCCCGTGGGGCTTCTATGACTCGATCGATCACGGCGACCGCTTCCAGGTGAAGCGCATCGTCGTCACGCCGGGCGCCAAGCTGTCGCTGCAACTGCATCACCATCGCGCGGAGCACTGGATCGTCGTGCGCGGCACGGCGCTCGTCACGCGCGGCGACGAGCAGTTCCTGCTGACGGAAAACGAATCGACCTACATTCCGCTCGGCGTGCGGCACCGTCTCGAAAACCCCGGCAAAGTGCCGCTCGAGATCATCGAAGTGCAGTCGGGCTCGTATCTCGGCGAAGACGACATCGTGCGCTTCGACGACACCTACGGACGCTGCCAGCAGACGCAAAGCCAGAAGCAGTTGCAAGGCGCGAGCCCGCTTCCGGCCGAAGGGGAGAACCAGGGCACGGGGCAGGGCCCGGCTCACGGCGTGCGGTAAGCGCGCGGCGGCGTAGCACGCAACACCCGGAGAGCAGGTAACGAACGACGAATGGCAGGGTGAACGACATGCGGGATCTACAGGACTTTTTCGCACGGGTCGCGGACGTGGCGCTGATTCTTCTGGGCGCCGTAGTCGCATCGCAGATCCGTTTCGACGAATTCTCACAGCGCGGTTTCTACGACGCGTTCGTTCTCTTTTCCGCAGCCTTTGCACTGGCGATCTTTCCGGCGTTCGGCGTCTATGTGTCGTGGCGCGGCCGCTCGAAGCTCGCGCTCGCGGGTCAGGTCGCGCTGGCGTGGATCGTCGTGCAGGGTTGCGCGCTTGCGTTGATGTACTCGCTGCATCGCGTCGATATCGTGTCGCGTCTGTGGTTCGCTTACTGGACGGCCATGGCGGGCGGCCTGCTGATCGGATGGCGCCTGATCGCGCATGCGGTGCTGGCCCGTGCGCGGCGCTTTGGGTGGAATCTGCATCAGGTGGCGATCGTCGGCAGCGGCGGTCATTGCGACCAGATCCTGCGCCGTATCGAGTCGCAGCCGGCCACGGGCTTTCGCGCCACGGCGGTACTGAACACGCATCCGGAAGATTCGCCGCTGACCAATCCGCGCGTGACGTGCTTCGAATCGCAGGCGGCCTTCGCCGATTATGTGCGCAGCAACGACGTGCATGAATTGTGGCTCGCACTGTCGCTTACCGACGAGCGCACGATCTTTCGCCTCGTCACCGAGTTTCGCAACGACCTCGTGAATATCCGCTTCATGCCGGACGTGCGCAGCCTCGCGCTGTTCGACACCAGTAGCGTGATCGAACTGCTCGGCGTGCCCGCGATCAATCTCGTCGCGTCGCCGCTGTCGTCGCGTGCGCTCTTCAAGAAGGATCTGTTCGACCGCGTGTTCGCCGCCTGCGCGATCATCGGCCTCGCGCCGCTGCTGCTCGCGATTGCAATCGCGGTGAAGGTGTCGTCGCCCGGTCCGGTGTTCTTCCGCCAGAAGCGCAAAGGCGCCGACGGGCGCGTCTTCAGGATCTACAAGTTCCGTTCGATGCGCGTACACACCGAGGAAGCCGGCAAGCTCAGCCAGGCGACCAAGGGCGATCCGCGCATCACGCGGGTGGGCGCATTCCTGCGGCGCACGAGTCTCGACGAGTTGCCGCAGTTCTTCAACGTACTGTGCGGCGACATGTCCGTGGTCGGGCCACGCCCGCACGCACTCGAACACGACGATCTGTATCAGAAGGTCGTGGCCGGCTATATCCATCGTTACCGGATCAAGCCGGGTATCACAGGCTGGGCGCAAATAAACGGCTTTCGCGGCGAAACCGATCGCATCGAAAAGATGGAGCGGCGGGTCGCGCACGATCTGTATTACCTGGGGCACTGGACCTTCTGGCTCGACATGCGAATCATCGGGGCCACGATCGTCAAGGGCTTCATCCATACCAACGCGTATTGAGACCGGGGAGCAAGCCTATGAATAAGCCAATGAACAAGGACCACGCTCCCGACTCAGGAGGAACTGCCATGAACCAGCGAATCGGATTGGGTGTCGGCGCGCCGATACTGCTATCTATCTCGGTGTTGCTCTCGGCGTGCAGCATCGTGCCCGGACAACGGATGGTCTCGCCACCGTCATTGCCCGAAACGGGCGGCGAGTACAGCAGCGATCCGGAACAGGCCGTTCAGATTCCCGTCACCGATATCAACCTGAAGCTGTTGCGCGACATGAAGGGCCAGTCGACGGAACTGAACCAGCAGATCGCGGGCCTGTTCAGCACCAAGCCGCCGAGCTACAAGCTCGGGCCGGGCGACGTGCTGCAGATTACCGTGTGGGATCACCCGGAACTGGCTGCGGCGCTGGGTCAGCCGCAGCAGGCTGTCAACAAGAGCGACCCCGGTCTCGGCTTTCTCGTCGATGCGGACGGCAATATCCAGTTCCCGTACGCGGGCACGATCCACGTCGGCGGCAAGGATGCGACCACGGTTCAGAAAGAGTTGTACAAGAAGTTGAGCGTCGTCTATTCGAAGCCTGAAGTGACGGTGCGCGTGTCGTCGTTCCGTTCGTCGCAGGTGTATGTGGACGGTGAAGTGCATGCGCCCGGACCCGCGCAGATCAACGACATTCCGATGTCGCTGACGGAGGCGATCAACCGTACGGGTGGTTTCACGACGAACGCCGACCAGAGTCACGTCGAACTGACGCGCGACGGTCGCACGTACGACATCAACGTGCCGGACCTGATTCGCCGCGGCCGCGCACCGACGTCGATCTATCTGCAACCGGGCGACCTGCTGCGGGTGGGCGGGCGCGACGAGTACGGCGTGTATCTGATGGGCGAAGTGAACCGGCCCGCCACCATCATGCCGATGCGCGACGGACGGCTGTCGCTGGCGGAAGCGCTGTCGCAGGCAGGCAGCCTGAACCCCAATACGGCTTATGCGAAGCAGCTGTTCGTGATTCGCAATTCGATGGGCGACAAGCCGGAGATCTATCACCTCGACGCCACGTCGCCGACTTCGATGCTGCTCGCGAACCAGTTCAACTTGCAGCCGAAGGACGTCGTGTACGTCGACAACAACGGTCTCGTGAAATTCAACCGCGTGCTGTCACTGTTGCTGCCTGCCATCAACGCTGGCGTGACGGCGGCGCTGCTCGCGAAGTAAGCGGCGAGGATGCGGATGCGGTAACGGGGTGAAGCAACGCAACGCTTTCGACACTGTCGGTTTTTGATGGATCACGCAAATGGCTATCAACTTTGACAATCGTTATACGGACGTGAGTTCGGACGAGATGCACCTGACGGATTATCTGCAGGCCATCATCGCGAACTGGAAGTCCATTCTGCTGATCACGCTGGCCGTCACGGCGCTGGGCACCGCGTATGCATTCATCGCGACGCCCGTCTATCGTGCGGACGTGCTCTTCCATGTGGTGGACAAGACCGATAACAACAACAAGCAGGATGGTCTTCAACCGCTGACGGGCATGTTCGACACGAAGCCGTCGACGGCTGCCGAGATCGAGTTGATGAAGTCGCGGCTCGTGACCGAAGAGACCGTCAAGTCGCTTCACCTCGACATCGCCGCGCGGCCGCACACGCTGCCGTTCGTAGGCGGGCTGCTCGCGCCGCTGATGAACGGCAAGTGGGGCATCAAGCTGCCGCCGGCGCTGCAGTTGCCGAGCTACGCATGGGGCAACGAGAGCATCAAGGTGTCCCGCTTCGATACCGCGAAGGATATGTACGACAAGGACTTCACGCTGATTGCCGGTCAAAACGGCGATTTCGTGCTGAACAATCCTGACGGCGTCGCGATACTCGAAGGCAAGGTCGGCGAGAACGTGGTGCGCGAAACGCCAGCTGGCCCGATCACGCTGCGCGTCGATGAAATGGACGGTGCGCCGGGCACGCGCTACGACCTGACGCGCGCGTCCACGCTGACCACCGTCGAGCGCCTGCAGAAGGCGATGGACATCGGCGAATCGACGCTGCAGTCGGGCGTGATCCGCGCGAGCCTCGAAGGGCATGATCCGAAGCTCACCGCCGACATCATGAACAGCATGGCGCGGGAATTTATCCGCCAGGACGTCGAAAGCCGGTCGTCGGAAGCCGAGCACATGCTGGCGTTCCTCGACCAGCAACTGCCGCAACTGCGCAAGGAACTCGACGCCGCCGAGCAGCGCTACAACTCGTTCCGCAACCAGCACGGCACCGTCGACCTGAGCGAAGAAAGCCGGCTGCTGCTGCAACAGATCGTCGACAACAAGACCAAGCTGGTCGATCTGCAGACGCAGCGCGCGGAGATGTCGCAACGCTTTACCGCGAATCACCCGGCCGTGGCCGCGCTCGATGCACAGATCGCGACGCTGCAGGGCAATCTCGGCAAGATGGGCAAGAGCGTGCAGACGCTGCCCGACACCGAGCAGACGGCTCTGCGCCTCTTGCGCGACGTGCATGTCGACACCGAGCTGTACACGAACCTGCTCAACAGCGCGCAGCAGTTGCGCATTGCGAAGGCGGGCCAGGTGGGCGATGTGCGCATCGTCGACTTCGCCGAATCGGCCGACGACCCGGTGCGTCCGAAGCGCCTGATCGTGATCCTGATCAGCTTCGGCGCGGGTCTCTTTATCGGCATCGTGTTCGCGTTTGTGCGCAAGACGCTGTACGGCGGCGTCGAACGTCCGGACGAACTGGAAGCCGCGCTCGGCGTGCCGGTGTTCGCCGTGGTGCCGCGCAGCGAACAGCAGTTGCGCCTGCAGCAGGACGTGATGATGCGCCGCCGTGGCCTGCACGTGCTCGCCGAACAGGCGCCGCAGGATATCGCGGTGGAAGGCGTGCGCAATCTGCGTACCTCGCTGCAGCTGACCGTCGACGACAAGCAGAACAACGTCGTGATGCTGACGGGCTCGCGCCCGGATGCAGGCAAGTCCTTCCTGTCGGTGAACCTGTCGGCGCTCGTCGCTTCGACGGCCAAGCGCACGCTGGTGATCGACGGCGACATGCGACGCGGCGACGTGCACTCGCACTTCGGCCTGCAGCATCAGCCGGGTCTGTCGGACGTGCTGCGTGGCGGCGACCTGCAATCGGCGATCCAGCGCGAGGTGCTGCCGGGCCTCGACGTGCTCACCAAGGGCTCGCTGCCTTCGCATCCTTCGGAGCTGCTGATGAGCAAGCGCTTCGAGACGATGCTCGCGGAGCTGAAGAACCAGTACGACCTGATCATCATCGATACGCCGCCTGTGCTCGCCGTCACCGATTCGACCGTGATCGGCAAGCACGTAGGGACGACGTTGCTGGTGATCCGCCATGGTCGCCATCCCGTGGGCGAGCTTACGGAAACGGTGAAGCGCCTGCGCAATGGCGGTGTCGATTTGCAGGGGGTGTTGTTGACCGATGTACCGCAGGCGGGCGCTTTCATCGGCTCGGGTTATCGCGGCGGTTATTACGGGTACGAGAGTATTGCTGGCTAAACGCAATGGGACCGAAGTGAGGCCTGAAGCGCCCCCCGGTTCCACTCAGGAGAAAACAATGACTCGAAAGGTTGCCTTGATTACCGGCATTACCGGCCAGGACGGCTCATACCTGGCCGAGCTGTTGATCGACAAGGGCTACGAGGTGCATGGCATCAAGCGTCGCTCGTCCTTGTTCAACACCGACCGGATCGACCACCTTTATCGCGATGTTCACGACCCGGACCAGCGCCTGCAATTGCATCACGGCGACCTGACCGATTCGACGAGCCTCACGCGCATCATCCAGCGCGTCAAGCCGGACGAAGTCTATAACCTCGCGGCGCAGAGCCACGTTGCCGTGTCGTTCGAAGAACCCGAATACACCGCCAATGCCGACGGCCTCGGCACGTTGCGCCTGCTCGAAGCGATCCGCATCTGCGGCTTCGAGAAGAAGACGCGCTTCTATCAGGCATCGACGTCCGAACTCTACGGTCTCGTGCAGGAAGTGCCGCAGCGTGAGACGACGCCGTTCTATCCGCGCAGCCCGTATGCCGTCGCGAAACTGTTCGCGTACTGGACTACCGTCAACTATCGCGAAGCGTATGGCATCTACGCCTGCAATGGCATTCTGTTCAATCACGAGTCGCCCGTGCGCGGCGAGACTTTCGTCACGCGCAAGATCACGCGTGCCATCGCGCGTATCGCGGTGGGGCTGCAGGAAGAACTGTATCTCGGCAATCTGTCGGCATTGCGCGACTGGGGTCATGCGCGCGATTACGTCGAAATGCAATGGATGATGCTGCAGCAGGAAGTGCCTGAAGACTTCGTGATCGCGACGGGCGTGCAGTACAGCGTGCGCGAGTTCGTGCAGCGCGCGGCAGCCGAACTCGGCGTCACGGTGCGCTTCGAGGGCGAAGGCGTGCATGAAGTCGGCATCGTCGAGCATGTCGAGCGGCGTAACCGCAGCGAAATGCGCGTGCAGCCGGGCGACGTGATCGTGCGCGTCGATCCGCGTTATTTCCGCCCAACGGAAGTGGAGACGCTGCTAGGCGATCCGTCGAAGGCGCATCAGAAGCTGGGCTGGCAGCCGACCACATCGTTCGAGACGCTCGTCAAGGAAATGGTCGTGTCGGACTACCAGATCGCGCGGCGCGATGCGCTCGTCACGCTGGCCGGCTTCAAGGCGCTGGAACATCACGAGTGAGCCCATGGACAAGAACGCACGTATCTTCGTCGCAGGACATCGCGGGATGGTCGGCTCGGCGCTCGTCCGCAAGCTCGAGGCGAGCGGCTATAGCAATCTGGTCACGCGCACGCATGCCGAACTCGATCTGACCGATCAGGGCGCGGTGAACCGCTTCTTCGAGAGCGAATCGATCGACGTCGTGCTGCTCGCCGCGGCGCGCGTCGGCGGCATTCTCGCGAACGCGACGCAGCCAGGCGAGTTTCTCTACGAGAACCTCGTGATCGAAACCAACGTGATTCACGCCGCGTATCGCGCCAATGTGGACCGGCTGGTGTTCTTCGGCTCGTCGTGCATCTATCCGAAGCTGTGTCCGCAGCCGATCCGCGAATCGTATCTGCTCACTTCGGAACTGGAGCCGACCAACGACGCCTACGCGATCGCGAAGATCGCGGGACTCAAGCTGTGCGATGCGTACAACCGCGAGTACGGCACGCGTTACGTCGCGCTGATGCCGACCAATCTCTACGGTCCGAACGACAACTATGACCTCAAGAGCAGCCACGTGCTGCCCGCGCTGATCCGCAAGGCGCACGAGGCACGCCTGAACGGCGACACGTCGTTGACCGTGTGGGGCAGCGGCACGCCGCGGCGCGAGTTCCTGCATGTCGACGATCTGGCCGCCGCGACGCTCTTCGTGCTGGAGCACGACATCAACACGGGTGTGCTGAATGTCGGCGTCGGCGAAGACCTGAGCATCCGCGAGCTGGCTGAGACGATCTGCGATGTGGTCGGTTACGAAGGCGAACTGCAGTTCGATGCTAGCAAGCCGGACGGCACGCCGCGCAAGCTGCTCGACGTGTCGCAGCTGGCGCAGATGGGCTGGCGCGCGAGCATCGGTCTCGCTGACGGCATCGCGACGACGTATCGGGAATTCGCCGCGAAGTACGACGAGAAGTATGGAGAAAAGCGCGTGGAAATCCACGCGGCCATGCATGGGGAGACACACGCCGCGCCTGCGTTTGCAATGGCCGCGCGTGCCTGATGTACCGCTCCTGGTGACGGACGTTGCCCGGGACCGGGATAGGGCGACGTCCGTTCTTTTTTGACGGGGCTACCGACAGATTCGATCGAATGAGGACTGTAAAACAATGAGCGCGTCAGTCACGATCTTTCATAACGTGGTGTGGTCGCGGCACAAGGGCGCCGTGTTCTCCGCGCTGCACAGCATCTCGGCATCGGGAGCGATCAGCTACTCGATGGTGCAGATCGCGGACACGGAACATGATCGCATCGGCTTCTCGGACGTCGACTATTCGTTTCATCGCTATCCGATGCACAAGCTGTTCGACGGCTGCTACGAAGACGTGCCGCGCTGGCGCCTGACGAGGCGCCTCGTGTGGGAAGTGCTCAAGGCGAAGTCGGACCTGATCGTGCTGCCCGGCTATCACCGCCCCGAGTACTGGGCGATGCTCGTCGCGTGCATCGTGACGGGCAAGCGGCGCGCCGTATTCTGCGATTCGACTGCACGCGACCGCCCGAAACGCCTGTTGACGTCGATTCCGAAGCGCGTGTTTTTCTCGCTGTGCGACGGCTATTTCGGTTTCGGCGAGCGCAGCCGCGACTATCTGATGTCGCTCGGTGCGAAGCGCGAGAAGATTTTCATTCCGTGCCAGGCGGCTGCGCTGCCCGTCACGTTCTCACCCGAGCGCGCGCTTGCCGAACGCGTCCATTACCGCGCGGGGAATACGCCCGTGTTTCTTTTCGTCGGGCGGCTGTCGGAAGAGAAGGGTATTACGACGCTGATCGATGCATTCACGGGGATCGCGAAGCGCCTGCCCGATCCGCAGTTGCGTATTGTCGGCACGGGGCCGCTCGAGCGCGAGTTGCGCAAGCGCGTCACCGAGCTGGGCATGGACCGCTCGATCACCTTCGTCGGCAGCCTGCAGGACGAGCCGCTCTCGCGCGAATACTACGGCGCGACCTGTCTCGTGCTGCCAAGCCGCAGCGAACCGTGGGGACTCGTCGTCAACGAGGCGCTCGCGCACGGCTGTCCGGTGGTCGTCAGCGACAGCTGCGGCTGCGTGCCGGAACTGGTGCACGAAGGCGAGAGCGGGTACGCGTTCACCGCGGGCGACGCCGCGGGCCTGCAGCGCACGCTGCTCAAGGCGACGGAAGCATTCGCCGATGCCGAAGCGTCGGCGCGAAGCTGCATGGGTGTGATACGGCGTTTCGATCCGCCGTCAGCGGCGGCCAATATCGCGCGCGGCTGTGCGCTGATGCTGGGCGCCTGAGATCGGGAGAACGCGCGGCGACGGCGTGAGCGTGCCGGGCCGCGCGGGGGACAGGGGAGGGCAGCGCTGTCGGCTGCCGCATGACGGACACTCGTCGTGGAAGTCACATATGAAGATCCTGATCTATGGTCTCAACTTCGCGCCGGAGCTGTCGGGCGCGGGCAAGTACACGGCCGAAATGGCCCACATGCTGACGGAGCGCGGTCATGACGTGCGTGTCGTATGTGCGCCCCCGTATTACCCGGACTGGAAGGTTGCAGACGGCTATTCGATGTGGCGATATCGCCGCGACACGATACGCGGCATGCGCGTCTGGCGCGCGCCGCTGTGGGTGCCGCCGCGGCCGAGCGGCCTGAAGCGGATGTTGCACCTCGCGTCGTTTGCGCTGTGTTCGCTGCCCCTGCTCGCAAGACAGGTCGCGTGGCGGCCCGACGCCGTGATCCTGATCGCACCGACCATGGCCTGCGCGCCCGGCGCGCTGGCGCTGGCGCGCGTGACGGGTGCGAAGGCCTGGCTGCACGTACAGGACTACGAAGTCGACGCCGCCTTCGATCTCGGCCTGCTGAAAAGCGCACGTGCTGCGCGCGCGGCATACTGGATCGAGCGGCTCGTTCTCAAGCGCTTCGACGTCGTGTCGTCGATCACGGGCCAGATGGTGGAGCGCGCCGTCAGCAAAGGCGTCGACCCGACCAAGACTGAGTTCCTGCCGAACTGGGTCGATACACGCGACATCTTCCCACTCGGTCGCGTAAGCGAATACCGCGAGACACTCGGCATTCCTGCCACCAACACGGTCGTGCTCTACTCGGGCGCCATCGGTGCGAAGCAGGGCATCGAGACGCTCGCGGATGCCGCTGCCGCGCTCGCGGCGCGCGATGACATCACTTTCGTGTTTTGCGGTAACGGCGGCGCGCGCGACGATCTCGTCAAGCGATGCGAGGGTTTGCGCAACTGCCGCTTCTTGCCGCTGCAGCCGGTCTCGTCGCTGAACGAACTGCTGAACGTCGCCGATATTCACGTGCTGCCGCAGCGCAGCGATGCCGCCGATCTCGTGATGCCGTCGAAGCTGACGGGCATGCTCGCAAGCGGCCGCGCGGTGATCGCGATGGCGCGTCCCGGCACGGCGCTTCATGAGGCCGTCGCGAACAACGGCATGATCGTGCCGCCCGAAGACACGAACGCGCTCGTGGAGGCGATCACGACACTCGCCGCCGACGACGCGCAGCGTGCCGCCATTGGCACAGCCGGGCGTCGCTATGCGGAGACCATGCTGTCGCCGCTTTCGACGCTGCTCACGCTCGATACCCGCCTCGCGCTGCTGACGGGCGAGGACGCGGCGGGCGCCGGCGCGCCGGGTACGGTTGCATCGGGCGCCGCGGCGCCGGGCGCGAAGCCGATGGCGACGCCGCTCGCGAATGGCGGCATTCTGCCGGCGCGGGTCGAGGAGTCGGAAGTGGAGTGAGACCCGCTGACTGCACGATTACGAAAAAAGGCCGCACGCGAACCGGGTTCGATGGTTCGGATGCGGCCTTTTGTGTCGGCGCCGTCGCACCGAATGTCCGGTGCGCGCGGGAAGTGCACGGTCTACCAGGGCGATTTGAATACTTCGCGGCCTGCGCGCTGGCTGTACGGGCTGCTGTAAACGCCGGTTCCACCGCCCGCATCGGCGGCGTTCACTGC
>NZ_JAAGPI010000036.1 GCF_017104715.1 Burkholderia sp. Ac-20365 | reverse complement strand
AGTGTACGAGCAATGTCAGTGATGAGACGATACAGCGAAGTATGGAGGCACTGAGGGGCAGTACGAATCAAGGTGCGAGAGAAAGGGAAAACAACATGAGTAAGAAGCTGAGTGACTAAGAGTGTAAGACTAGGATCGGAGAGGTGCATAACAAGTGAATACAAAAGAATGGAGAGAAGTGGTCGATCGATATACTTTGTTTTTTTTTTTTGTTTTTTTTTTTTTTTTTTTTTA
>NZ_JAAGPI010000035.1 GCF_017104715.1 Burkholderia sp. Ac-20365 | reverse complement strand
CAACGAGGCCGCAGCCGTCAGCGCTGCAATGGCCACCATCTGAATGATTCGCTTTGACATAGTTCAGTGATTAGTTTTTGAGACGGCGCCGAGTATAACTGTCTGTATGAAAGGCTTTCGTAACACCGGTCAATCCTACCCGTAAGAGGTGTAACAATTTCCGCTCGGCGGGCGGCGCGAGGCCCGTCAGATAAGGCGCAGCGGGTTTTGGCGCGATCGTTCCTGCCAGCGACACACACTATTTCAGGGCTTCAGCGTTGCGCGATGACGACGTGCGCTTGAAGTTTCCCGCTGATTTCGCTATTGCCGAAACGTGCGCGCAGCGCGGCGGCGCAGGCGGACGTCGCTTCCTCGAGGCTTGCGCCAGTGCGGGCCTCGATTTCCCCGCGTAACGGCGTGCCCTGGCAGAACGCGATTGCGGCTGTATCGGCGGAATCGGCATGGGCGCGTTTCGCGAGAGTTTCGATGCGCGGCGGCGCAGCGAAACCGCCATCCGCGAGGTCGCGCGCAATGATGTTCGTGTCGTAGTAGCCGTGCGGCACGCGCTGCATGAAGCGCGGCGGATCCGCCTCGAACAGTTCGGCGAGCCTGGCCGACACCGTCGCCGTGATGTCGTTTTCCTCAATGCGATCCCACACGTTGAAAATCAGCGCGCCGCCGCTTCTCAGCACGCGCCGCGCTTCGGCAAACGCGCGCGCCTTGTCGGGGAAAAACATCGCGCCAAACTGGCAAACGACGAGATCGAAGCTCCCATCGTCGAATGGCAGCTGCGTGGCGTCGGCCTGCTGCCAGGTCACGGGCCTGCGCGTCCCGAGTTTCGACGCGGTGTCGAGCATCGCCTGATTCAGGTCGGTGGCGACGATCCCGACCTGTTCAGGCAGCCGCTGCGCCATCGCTCGCGTGACGACGCCCGTGCCGGCCGCAATCTCCAGCACGCGCGACGGGCTGGCAGCAACCGCCCGGCCCGCGAGATCGCGTGCATAGGGCTCGAAGATCATCGGCACGAGGTAGCGCTCGTAGATATCGGGGATCGAGCCGGTGAAGCCTGTGTCGTTGAATGGACTCATTGCGCGCCTCCCTGTCGCGCGATTGACGCGACGCGTTTTTGACAGCTTAGCGAGCGCACTGCGCGCCCGCCTCATCTTCATGCTTCTTTTGCCCTATACTTAGCCACATGGCTAACTATCACACAGCAGTCAGCGAAGTGTTTCAGGCGCTGTCCGATCCGACGCGGTGCGAAATCGTCAGCATGCTCGGCAACGGCGCGCAGACGGTGTCGGTGCTGGCGCAGCCGTTCGACATGGCGCTGCCGTCGTTCATGAAACACCTCGCCGTGCTGGAGAAGAGCGGCCTGATCCGCTCGCACAAGACCGGGCGCACGCGCACGTGCGAGCTGATGCCCGCGAGGCTGTCGGAAGTCGAAACGTGGCTGGCGGCGCAGCGCGCTGCATGGGAAGCGCGCTCGGACCGCATGGTCGAATTCGTCGAACGTCTTCATCAGGAGGAGCAGGCTCATGTCAACAGAACGCGCGCAAAGCGCTGACACGAACGATCTCGTCATCACACGCGTCCTGCGCGCACCTGTGGCCGCGTTGTGGCGCGCGTGGACAGAACCGGACCTGTTAAAGGAATGGTGGTGCCCGAAGCCCTGGACCACGGAAGTGCGTGCCTTCGATCTGCGTCCGGGCGGCGCCTTCCACACCTTCATGCACGGCCCCGACGGCGGCACGAGCGATAACCCCGGCTGCTTTCTGGAGATCGTTCCGCAAGCGCGCATCGTATTCACGTCGATGCTCACGGCAGGCTGGCGTCCCAACACGCCGTGGCTCGGCTTCACCGCCGACATCACGATGTCCGCAGAAGGCGCCGGCAGCCGCTATGTCGCGCAAGTGATGCACCCCGATGTGGCGACGCGCGACCGGCACGAGCAGTTGGGCTTCTTCGACGGCTGGAATACGTGCATCACGCAGCTCGACGAATTCGCGCTCACGCTGGCGCGGGCGTGAGCGCCGCCTCGCGCTGAATGTGAGAGCGTCAGGCAGGATCCGCAGCGAGCGCTAACTTCATCGCGCGGCAAATCTGCCCGACATGCCGATGATCCGTCCCGCAACACCCGCCCACCACGGTCATACGCGGCAGCAGATGACGTAGCGCGCCATAGCTGCGGCCGAGTTCCTCGGGATCGCCGTCGTCCAGATCCGAGGCTTCGTCGAGTTCGGCGTGGCTGCGCTTCGACGCATTGGCCCGCACGCCGCGAATGCGCTCACGCCACGCGCCCGCGTCGGCGAGCGTCGACGCGAAATGCGACGGGTGCGCGCAGTTGATCAGGAAGTAAGCCGCGTAGCCGTTCGTCGCGGTGTCGGTGCGCGCAATTGCGTCGGCGAGCGACTCGCCCGACGGCAAGCGTCCATCCGTCTCCAGCGTGAACGCGATGGCGACAGGCATCGCGCACGCATGCGCCGCCTGTATCACGCCGATCGCTTCTTCCGCGTAGTTGATCGTGAAAGCAGCCACCATGTCGGCGTCCGACGCGGCGAAGACCTCGATTTGCGGCCGATGATAAGCGCGCGCTTCGCTCGCGCTCATGCGCACATCGGCGCGATAGCCGTCTCCACGCGGACCGAGATTGCCGCTGATCACGATGGGCGTCCCCGCCGTTTCATAAGCGGCACGAACACGCGCCAGCAATGCGATTGCGCGACGGTTCGCATCGGCGAGCGACTCTGCCGTGTAGCCGAGCTTGCCGGCCCAATCGGGATTCGCGCGCCAGGTCGGCGATTCCAGCACGAGGCCCACCCCCTCGCTGCGCGCCAGCGCCGCGTAGCGCGTGAAATACCGCTCCAGCATCGCCGTGCCGTCGTCATCGCGCAGCAGCGCAAAGGCGGCGAAGCATGGCAGGTCGATGCCGTCATGAAAGATCAGCGTGGTTTCGAGTCCGCCGTCCGTCATGAACAGGGAATCGGCGAGTTGCGGCAAGCGCTGGCGATATTGGCTCATGGAAGCTCCTTCGGTTGATCGCGCATCTCGCCACGGGACATTTGTGGACCTGGCATAAACGCGATCCTTACACTTAAATTACATCTACGACGCCGTCACGATACGGCGAACGCGCGCTTGCGACTAAAGCGATATCGGCCACGAACGGGACGAATCGGCCATGAATGTGAAGACCTGCACGTCCGTGCGCGTCGCCATCCTGGCGATGCCGGAAACCTCGGCTTCCGTGGTGTACGGCATGTACGACATGTTCATGTCGGCGGGGAGGGACTGGGGTCTGATCGTCGACGGTGCGCCGGGCGTTGCGCCGTTCGTGCCGCAGGTGGTCTCGCGGCACGGCGCGCCGCTGGTCGCCGCGAACAATGTGCGCATCGCGCCCGACGCGACGCTCGACGCCTGCATTCAGGCCGATGTCGTGTGCGTGCCCGAGTTGCTGGTCGCGCCGGGTGAAGCACTCGAAGGACGCTTCCTTGAAGAAATCGATTGCCTGCAGAGGTGCTACGCCGACGGCAAGATTCTGGCCACGGCCTGCTCGGGCGCGATCCTGCTCGCCGAAGCCGGTCTGCTCGACGGATACGAAGCGACCACGCACTGGGCCTACTGCGATCTGATGACGCGCCGCTATCCGGCCGTCAAGGTGCGCAGTCACCGCGCGCTCGTCGCATCGGGCGACGGGCAGCGCCTCATCATGGCGGGCGGCGGCACCTCGTGGCTGGACCTCGCGCTGTATCTGATCGCGCGGCTCGCGGGCGTGGAAATCGCGATGCAGACGGCGCGCATCAACCTGGTGGTGTGGAACGACGTCGGCCAGCAGCCGTTTGCGCGGCTGGCGCGCACGCGCCAGGTCGAGGATGCCGTGATCGCACGCTGTCAGGCGTGGATCGCGGAGCACTATGCCGAGGCGTCGCCCGTCGCGGCGATGGTGCAGTTAAGCGGCTTGCCCGAGCGCTCGTTCAAGCGGCGTTTCCAGCAGGCGACAGGCATGTCGCCGCTCGTCTACGTGCATACACTGCGGCTCGAAGAAGCCAAACAGATGCTCGAATCCAACCAGCAGCCGATCGAAGCAATCGCCAACGAAGTCGGCTACGAAGACGCGAGCTTCTTCAACCGGCTGTTTCGCCGCAGTGTGTGTCTGACGCCGGCGCAGTATCGGCGGAAGTTCGGTGCGATGCGTCATGCGCTCGATGGGCGCGCATAGCGGACAGGCGTCAACTGTCTCCCATCTCGAACACCGCGCGGGCCGTCCTGTTGCCCGCGTATTTCAAAGGCGCGCCGGGCACGGCGCGAACGCGTGCCGGCGTGCGCGACAACCGGTACGGCACCTTGAGAATCGGCCAGAAGCCACCGTTCGCATCGCGAGCGACGCTCAGCACGTCCGCGAGGAAATCGCCGTCTTCGATCAGTTCATGAACGCGCGCGACGGGCACCGCACTAACGTCCATATCGCCAAGCGCCGCGACGGCAGACGCCCGCGTGAGCGAACCACACCGCGCCTGTTTTGCACAAGCCGCCAGCGCGTCGGCATCGAAACGTTCATCGCATTCGAGCCATACATGTCCGTCGATACACGCAACGGCCATCCCTTCACGCGCCCGATTGCCCGCTGCAAACAGCGCACACCACGCGGCCACGTCCTGCATCGATATTTCGACGAACGTTCCCGCTTGCCGCGCAGGATCTGCGAGGCGCGCGACGATGGCCAGCAGCGCGGCCTGCCCGCCGAGAATGTCCGCGCCCGACGCGCCGAGCTTCACCGGCTCGCCGTTGCTGCGTGTGAGGTCCATGAGGCCGCCCATCGCCTGAATGACGGTGTCGAACGCAGGCCGCGCGGGATACGCGGACGCAATGCCGAAGCCTGAAATCGAGCAATAGATCAGACGCGGGTTGATCGCGCCGAGCGCCTCGCGATCGAAGCCGAGCTTCGCGAGCGCGCCGGGCCGCAGGTTTTCGACGAGCACGTCGGCATCGGCGAGCAGTGTGCGCAGATGCGCGCAGTCCGCCGCCTGCTTCAGATCGAGCGAGAGCGTCTGCTTGTCCGTGTTGTTCAGCGCGAAGAAGTAGCTCGTGCCCGCCTGCCCCGGCGACCATGAGCGCGCGACTTCTCCTTCGGGCGGCTCGATTTTCACGACCTCGGCGCCGAGCGCAGCGAGATGCTTGCCGACCAGCGGCGCCGTCGTGTATTGACCGATCTCGACGACCTTGATGCCGGCGAGCGGGCCGCTACCGGGTGTTCGCGTCATGCTCTGAAGATTCGTTCGCGGCGCGGCGATAGCGGCTTCGGTCAGACTCGCCATCTCGAAGATCGACACCTGCCGATAGGTTTCGGCATCGACGCCAAGCGCGTCGATCTGCGCCGCCGCATCCGCATGCCGCATGCGAAAGTTCGGCTCGCCCGACAGCCCCGCGACGGACACGATCGGCCCTGCCGCCACGCCAATCCGTTCGCACAGTTGCGAACATTCTTCCGTCGACAATGTGGACGTCCACGTTTCGATCAGCGCATCGAGCTCGTCGACATTCGCTACGCGCGTCCGCAATGTGGCGAAGCGCGCATCGTCGAGTTGCGGCACGCGAGCCACGCCTTTTATCTTGCGCCACTGCTCTTCGGTGCTGGTGCAGATGAGCACCCAGCCATCGCGCGTCCGGTACGCATTCCACGGCGCGCACGCAGGATGGCGATTGCCGACGCGGCCCACCGTGCCCTGCGCGAATGCGGCGGGCAGAAACGTCGTGAGCGCGCTGGCCGCGCAACCGAACAGCGTCACGTCGATGTTCTGCTTGATGCCGTGCACGCGCTTCACGCGCACTGCCGCCGCGATCGCCGCGCTTGCATACAGCGCCGCCGACATCTCCGTGAACGGCACGCCGATGCGCACCGGCTCGCCATGCGCGAAGCCCGTTGTGTCCATCAAGCCGCTGATCGCCTGGATCTGCGCGTCGGACGCACGCATGCCTGCACGCGCGCCTTGCGGTCCCGTCGCCGTGATGTCGCAGACGATATGCTCGCCCGCCGCCTTCAACCCGGCAATAACGCTTCTCTGCTTCACCTCGCTCACGTCCGATGAAACGACGATCACGTCATACGCGAAGCCGCCGGACGGCTGCGCCTGCGCAAACGTAACCTGCGCGCCCGCGCGTTCGAGCAGCGTCGCAGCGAGTCGTACGGCGTCACGTGCGCCCCAGGCCAGAATTCGCACACCGTCCAGCATGGTTGTCTCCTTGAGTCTCACAGATAGCCTTTGAATCAACGATACGTCGTGCAACAGACACGCTCAAACGACATTTGCTGCGCACTCGATTGAGTTTTGCTGAGTCAAATGCAGACCGCTTTCTACGTAGCTTCCCCGGCATGCGCCACGCAAACCGCGTGCTACCATTTTTCGATGCGAACCCTTCCGTCACTCAACGCGTTGCGTGCCTTCGAGGTCTGCGGACGGCTGCTCAGCGTGCAGCTCGCTGCCAACGAACTCAACGTCACGCCTGCCGCTGTCAGCCGGCAGATCAAGCTGCTCGAAGATCAGCTCGGCGTGCTGCTGTTCGAGCGCGGTCATCGCGCGATCGCGTTGACGCCGATGGGCGAGCGCTATCTCGCCGACATCGTGCGCGGCTTCGAAACCATGCGCACCGCGACCATCAATCTCACAGAAGCGCGCCGCCGCCGCACGCTGAAGATTCGCGGCTACACGACGTTCTCGATGAACTGGCTGCTGCCGCGCCTTTCGACGTTTCATCGCGAGCATCCGGATATCGAAGTGAGTCTCACGACCTCGCTGCAACCCGTCGACTTCAACACCGAAGACGTCGATGCAGCGATCCGTCTTTCGCATGCGCCATCGTCTGATTTCGGTTTCGACCGCCTCGTGCCGAACGAACTCGTGCCCGTGTGCAGCCCCGAGTTTCTGGGCGCACATCCCGATCTCACCGACGCCACGCCCGAAGCGCTGCGCAACGTGCCGCTGCTGCACTCGCTCGCGCGCCGCGAAGACTGGGCCAAATGGCTCGACGCGGCAGGCGTGCGCGGTGTCAATCCGTTGAGCGGCCTGAGTTACGAAAGCTCGATCCTCGCGTACTTCGCAGCGACGCAGGGCGTGGGCGTCGCGATGGCGCAGCGCGTGCTCGTCGCCGACCAGTTACGCGACGGCACGCTTGTGATGCCCTTTTCGTTCGTGCTCGATCAAGGCGCGTTCACGTACTACCTGATCTATCCGCGCGAACATCTGTCGAGCCCCGAGTTCGCCACGTTTCGCGACTGGCTGCTGTCGATTGGCGAAGCGCCTGCCGTCTGACGTTTCTAGCGGCCTTTGAACTGCGGCTTGCGCTTTTCGGCGAATGCCTTGCGACCTTCCACGCGATCTTCCGAATCGCGCATCGCGCCCCACGCCAGTTCGGTGAATTCGAGCGCCTGCGCGAGCGGCACATTGCTGCTCGTCTCCGCGATCTTCTTGATCATCTGCACGGCAAGCGGACCATTCGATGCAATCGCGTGCGCGAGTTCGAGCGCCTTGTCCATCAGCGCTTCCGGCTCGGCGACATCGGACACGAGGCCGACGCGCTCCGCGTAAGCCGCGTCGATCTTGCAGCCTGTCAGCAGCATCTTCATCGCAATCGCGGACGGCACGGCTTTTTGCAGCGCCTGAATGCCGCACACGGCGGGAATACTCGCGACGACGGCTTCCGGCAAGCCGAATACCGCGCGGCTCGACGCGACTCTCAAGTCGCATTGCAGTGCGAGTTCCAGGCCGCCGCCAAGGCAATAGCCGTTGATCGCGGCGATGATCGGCTTGAAGATGCGCAGTGAACTGAGATCCATCAGGCGCACGTAGATGCCTTCAGCGGCCGCGCGCTCGATTGGACGCACGAACGACGAACTGAAGCTCGTCGAAGGCGGCAACGTATTCTTCAGATCCGCGCCGACGCAGAACGACTTCCGCCCTGTGCCGGTCAGCACGATCACGCGTACGTCATCGTCGTCGCGTGCTTCTTCGAGCGTGGCGCGCAAGGCCTTGAGGCTGTCGAGATCGAGCGCGTTGAGCGCTTCCGGCCGATCCAGAGTCACGGTCGCGACGTGATTCGACACACTGTAGTGAATCGTCATGATGTGCTCCTCAAACGCTTGGCGACGACAGCGAACGGCCGCCGCACACATAGAGCGTTTGCCCCGTGACGTACGACGCTTCGCGCTGCGCGAAGAACAGCACGGCCTGCGCGATATCGTCAGGCGTGCCGATACGCTGCACGGGCACCGACTTTTTCAGGCGCTCCTGCAAATCCGTATCAAAGGCCTGAAAAAGCGGTGTATCGACGATACCCGGCGCAATGGCATTGACCGTGATACCCGCACTCGCCCACTCCAGAGCGAGACTGCGCGTGAGACTCACCACACCGCCTTTCGCAGCCGAGTAGTTCGATTGCCCGACACCGCCCAGCCACGCGCGCGACGAGATGTTCACGATCCGCCCGTAACGCGCAGCGCTCATATGCGCGAGCACCGCGCGGCAGCACAGAAACTGCGACTTCAGGTTCACGCCGATCACGGCATCCCAGTCGTCGTCGCTCATCTTCGTGATGCGCTTGTCGCGCACGATGCCCGCGTTGTTCACCAGCACGTCGATACGGCCAAACCGTTCGATGACCGCATCGACTGCCTCGTTGACGGACGCGCTATCCGTGACATCGACGGGCAGTCCGATCACATCAGCGCCTTCAGCGGCCAACGCGCTCGCCGCGTGATCGAGCGCGCTGCGGTCGAGATCAAAGAGCGCGATACGCCGGCCCTTGCGCGCCAACGCCGCCGCAATGCCGAAGCCGATCCCTTTCGCGCCGCCCGTAACGATGGCGACCTCGGCGGCCGGGTTGTGAAGTGATGCGCTCATGACGTGTCTCCATGGAATGAAAAGTCTGTGCGTTCCATGCTAGGGCGCGCGCCACGCCTCGTTCAAACGACTTTTTTCAACGCTTCGATTGACTTGCGCTCAATCGAAAACACACACGCACGCCCACAGTGCGTCGCGCCGTCGCTGCAGAAAATATCAATCGAAAGCGCAAAAAAAGTCGTTTGCGTGGCCTGTCTGGCGAAACCTACGATGCGTCCATGTGCCGGACCGACTGACGGAACCCATGTTCGAACGATACGTCCGGCACCTTCCACACGCGTCACGCAGCCAACACGCGTTCACCACAAGAGACACGGAGACAACATGGACACCATCCTTCCGGGCGTCGCCCACGAATCCGCCGACACGCCGCTCACGCGAGCGCAGAAGAAGGCCATCGTCGCGGCGACCCTCGGCACGATCGTCGAATTCACCGACTGGATCATCTACGCGACCTTCGCCGCGCTGTTCTCGAAGCACTTCTTTCCGGCGAACAACGATCGTGTGTCGTTGCTGTCGGCGTTTGCGGTGTTCGCCGTCGGCTTCGTCATGCGGCCGATCGGCGGCGCGCTGCTCGGCGCATACGCCGACCGGCATGGCCGCAAGAACGGCCTCGCGTTGTCGGTTGCGCTGATGGCGGGCAGCTCGCTCGTGATCGCCGTGTGTCCCGGCTATGAATCGATCGGCATCGCGGCGCCGCTGATTCTCGTGTTCGCGCGGCTTATTCAGGGCTTCGCGGCGGGCGGCGAGTTCGGCTCGGCATCGACCTTCCTGATGGAATCGTCCGCGCCATCGCGGCGCGGCTTCGCGGGATCGTGGCAGCACTTCGCAGTCAACGCAGGCGTGCTGGTGGCCGCGCTGATCGGCGCGATCCTCACGTCGCTGATCGATCATACGGGCATGGCGACATGGGGCTGGCGCGTCGCGTTTGCGATCGCAGGCCTGCTTGGCTTCGTCGCGCTGTGGGTTCGCCTTGCCGTTGCCGAAACCGATGCGTTCAGGAAGAGCGCCGCGACGCATCAACGCACGCGTCATCCGTTTCTCGTGATCGTGCGTGAGCATCGGCGTGCGGCGCTGCGTGTGATCGGCATCGCGATGGCGGGCAATCTTTGCATCTATCTGTGGCTCGTGCTGTTTCCGACGCTCGCTCATTTGCGCACTGGTCTGCCGCTGCACGACGCATTCAACGCCAGCGTGATTTCGATCGTCGTCTCGCTGGTTGCGATTCCGTTCATCGGCAAGTTGTCGGATCGCATTGGACGCAAGCCTGTGCTGCTCACCTTTGCAGGCGGCTCCGCACTGTTCGCATGGCCCGCGCTGCATTTCCTCAGCAACGACTTCTGGACCGCTACCGCGATCGTCACCATCGGCATGTTGTTGTCGTCGGGTTTTGCGGCGACGTGCGCAACGGTGATGGCCGAACAATTCCCGGCGCGGGTTCGCGCAACGGGTGTCGCGCTGCCGTATGCGATTTCGGCGGCACTGTTCGGCGGCACGTTGCCGTACATCGTCACCGCAATGTCGAGTTCGGGTCTGTCGCAATACCTGTGGGTCTATGTCGCGGTGGTTTGCGCGGTAGGTTTCGTCGTCTATGCGCGGATGCCGGAGACGCGCGGAAAGGTTCTCGATTGAGCGTCGCACCGGTTCGCACGTCGTCGCAGAGTTTGGAAGTTCATCAATTGGAGGCAGCAATGCGCAAGGTCGTAATTGGCGGCGTCGGCATGACGTCCTTTGGCAAGTTCCTGGAGCGCAATCTCAAGTCGCTCGCTGAAGAAGCAGTCGCACTCGCGTTGAAGGATGCGCGCGTCACCGTGAATGATGTCGATCGCGTGTTCTTCGGCAATGCGGCGGCAGGTGTCGTCACCGGACAGGAAATGATTCGCGCGCAGTCATCGCTGCGCAATACGGGGCTCGACGGCAAGCCGATGTTCAACGTCGAGAATGCGTGTGCGTCGGGCAGTTCCGCGTTGAACCTCGCGTGGCTTTCCGTGGCTTCCGGACAGGCGGAAACGGCGCTCGTGGTCGGTGTCGAAAAGCTCACGCATGAAGACAAGGCTGTCTCGTTCGGTGCATTCGCCAGGGCCGTCGATCTCGAAGAGCCGCTGCCCGAAGGCGTGACGACGGGAACGGGCTCGCTCTTCATGGATCTCTACGCGGCGAAGGCTCGCAAATGGATGGAGAGGACGGGCGCAGACGCGAGCGACTTTGCACGTGTCGTCGTCAAGAGCCGCCGCGCCGGGTCGCTGAATCCGCATGCGCAGTTCCGCAATGAGACGAGCGTCGAAGAAGTTCTTGCGAGCCGGATGGTCAGCGATCCGTTGACGCTTTTCATGTGCTCGTCGATCGGCGACGGCGGCGCGGCCGTGTTCATCTGCTCGGAAGAATTCGCGGCGAAGCGTGATGTACGCCCCGTTTTCATTCGCGCGAGTTCGATCGTGTCGGCGAAAGCGGATGGATCGGGTGAACTGGTCGCCGTGCGTGCTGCGAATGAGGCCTATGAGCAGGCGGGCATCGGACCTTCAGATGTGCACGTCGTCGAGTTGCACGATGCGTCCGCGCCGGCCGAACTCATTCACTACGAGAACCTCGGCCTGTGTGCGCCTGGTGACGCACCGAAGCTGATCCGTTCCGGCGATACGGATATCGGCGGGCGGATTTCGGTGAATCCGAGTGGCGGGTTGCTGTCGCGTGGTCATCCCGTTGGGGCGACGGGTGTTGCGCAGATCGTCGAACTTACGCAGCAGTTGCGCGGCAAAGCGGGGGCTCGCCAGCGGCCGGGCGCGAAGGTGGCGCTGGCTGAGAATAATGGCGGTCAGCTGGCTGGGGATTCGGCGGTGGCGTTGGTCACTATTCTGTCGACCTGATCTAAGGCTCCATGAACATCGCGCCGCACGAAGCATGCGGCGCGATATCCTGATTTCAGCACACGCTCTCAAGCAACCGCGTTACCCCGCTTTCCAACCGGCAACTCTCGCACCACGACATACTCCGGATCGCGCCGCTGCTTCGCGAAGATCGTCAGTATTTCGTGCCACGCAGACCACAAACCCGGATACGGCCTGGGCATCTGCGAAGCAAGCGCCTCATGAAAATTCGGCAGCGCATGAAACGGCACGCTCGGAAACATGTGATGCTCGATGTGGTAATTCATGTTCCAGTACAAGAAGCGGACAACAGGATTCAGCCTTACCGTACGACTCGACACGCGATGATCGAGCACGTTCTCCTTCAAGCCAGTGTGTTGCGTCAACGCGCAAAGCTCGTGCAGCCAGGTTCCATAAGCACGCGACACGAACAGAAACACGATCGGCAGCCAGCTATGCGCAAGCACGGCCCATACGAACACGGCGACATAACAGGCCAGCAGAACGCGCGAGTTGTCGCACATCTTCCTGTACTCCGCCTCGGGCACGACTTCTTTCGCGCCCTTCGCGACAATGCCGAAGCTATGCAGAAAGATCGCGCTGAGAAACTGCACGCCGTGCGACACGCGAACGAAATCCGTCGCCAGCTTCAGGTAGCTATGCGGGCGGCTCTTGAACGCCAACTCGGGATCTTTATAAGGCGCTGCCGTCAGATGCGTATACGTGTGATGCTTCGCATGCAGCCAGCGGCTATACACCTGCTCGCGCCATGACATGAAGCAGATCACCCAGTAGACAGCTTCGTTCAGCCAGCGCGTCTTGAACACCGTGCCGTGTCCCAGTTCATGCGCGGCGGCCTCGCTGAACGCGAACACGGTACCGTACAGCAGGAACGCAGGGATCGCCCACATCGTGCCGAGCGACATCCACGCAAGCACGCCTGTCGCGATGACCAGAGCGAAGAAACCGCCCGCTTGCGCGAGACCGCGTGCATCGGAGCGCGTCGAGAAATCCCTGAGCGCCTTGCGGTCGATGTCGACGCGGTGCCACGCGTTCATGTCGATGTTCATTGCGTTGTCCTCGAACGGTTAGCGGTACGAGCCCGCGTACTTCTGCACGGGCGCGATGTTGTCCTTCGTGACGAAGCTCGGCCCGGAACTGACCGTCGATCCCGTATAGACCGGCTTCAGATCGTATCTGGCGAGACGCGCGGCGACTTTCGCGTCGCCCTTCAAGGCCGCGACGATACGGGCCGGATCATTGGTCTTGTCGCGGATCGCAATCGCCATGGCTGCGACGGACAGATAACCCTGCAGATACGGCTGCTGATCGATGGCGAAGGCGATCTGCCCAGTCTGGATCGACTTGAGGATGTCGGGCGAAAGATCGAACGTCGCGACATAGAGCTTGCCGCTCATGCCCGCGTCTTTCACGCCGCGCAGCACGCCTGTCGCCTGATCGGGACCGAGCGCGAGAATCGCCTGCGTGCCCGGATGCGACCGCAAATAAGCCGCCACCTTGCTTTCGATCACCGTGGGGTCTTCGCCGCTATCCATCGTCGACTTCTTGTAGTCGACGCCCAGTGCATCGGCGAAACCCTTGCAGCGGTCCCACAAGGCCTGAATATCGGCGCCGTGATTCACGCACAGAAAGTCGTGGATGCCCGCTGCCTTCGCCCGCTCGCCCGCGGCCTTGCCGGCTTCGTATTCAGGCTGCCCGATATGCAGCAGCGCGCCGAGCTTCATACCCGCATCAGGCCCGCCATTGATCGTCACGAGCGGAATATGCTTCGCCTTCACGCCCGTCAAACCCTTCTGGATCATCTCGAAGTTCGGCACTGTCGTGATCACGCCCGAGTAGTTGCGCGCCGCCGCCTGCTCGAGAATGCGCACCATGTCGCCGGTGTCGCCTGTGGGCGGATTGCGGTAGTCGACGGGCACGTTGAAATCTTCGCTTGCGTCGCGCATGCCGTTCTTCACAGTGTTCCACCAGACATTCGAATCCGAGCCGTGGCTGACCATCACGAAGCGCTCGTCGGCGGCCGCGCTGTTCGCCGTGAAGCCGGCGACGAGCGTCAGCGCCGCAATCGCGGCTGCAATTCCTTTCGCCGCGCGCCTTGCTGCACGGAATGTGGGCTTGTCCATGATGGTTGTCTCCTGACATGGGATTGGAATGACGGAATGCGCTGCAGGGTCTTTATCGATGTCGCCCGTTCGCTTCCGGTGCATAAAATCTAGTTGATCGAATCTCCGCTCTCAAACGGTTTGTTGAGGACATTTCCTCAAACTGGAGAACCGCATGAACGTCCGACGAAAGCCGACGATGGAAGATGTCGCGAAGGCCTCAGGTGTCAGCTATGCGACCGTCGAACGCGTGCTGAACGGACGTGGCGGCGTGGCGCGCGAGAAGGAGTCGCGCGTGCTCGAATGGGCGCGCAAGCTGAAGATGGATCGCGCGCTCGATGAAGTGTCGGTGCGCTGGCTGCGCATCGCGATCCTGACGCAACAGCCTTCGTCGCCGTATTACGTTGCGCTGCGGCAGGGTTTCGAACTTGCGCAGAAATCGTTCGAAACGCATCGCGTGGTGTGTCATCTGACCTTCTTCGACGATCTCGAACCGCAGTCGCTGGCGGCGGTCATCAATCGTGCTTCGCAGAAGGCGGATGCGATGATCGTCGTCGCCTATGAGCACAGCGTGGTGGTCGACGCGATCTCGCGCGTGGCAAGCAAGATTCCTGTCGTGACGCTCGCGAGCGATCTGCCTGACACGGGAAGGCTCGCGTATGTCGGCATCGACAACCGCTGCGCGGGGCGAACGGCGGGCGAACTGATGGGCCGTTTTCTCGGCCGCGATGGCGGCCAGGTCATCGTGATCGCAGGCTTGCGCACGTATCTTGGCCATGAGGAACGCGAAGCCGCATTCCGCTCGGTGATGCGCCGCAAGTTTCCCGCGTGCGACGTAGTGGCGACTGTCGAAAGCCGCGAAGACGAAAAATCCACTGAGCGTCTGACGCGCGACGCGTTCAAAAAGTACCCTGATTTACGAGGTATTTACAACCTGTCGGTCGGCGATGAAGGCATCGCCCGCGCGCTAAAGGCGTTGAAGCGCGAGCATTCGACCGTGCTGATTGGTCACGAACTGACGCCGATCAGCAGAGCGTTGCTGATAGAAGGCGTGATGGATGCGGTACTCGACCAGAGTCCTTTTGTCGAAGCGGTGCGCGCAGTGGAAGTGATACTCGGCCATTACAATCGCGGCGCGCCTTCAGCTCTGCCGCTGCAAACGCCGATGTCGATCTATCTGCAGGAAAACCTGCCGCCTGCGTCCTGATTGCCGCGCGTTTCAGCGATCTTCAGCAGCAGGCTTCTTGCGCGCCTGCGCTTCGAGCAACTGCAGCAGCGTTTTGACAGGCTCGCTCAAATGCTGCGGCGCGCGATGCACGAGGCCGATGTCGCGATGAAACGTGTGATGCCCGAGATCGACGGCACGCACTTTCGCAGGCCAGCGCCGGTAGGTCGCCGTTTGCGGCACGATCGCCACGCCAACGCCGTTCTCGACCAGCCTGACGATCGCTTCGAGTTCGTCGAGTTCGCACACTTCACGCACGGTGAAGTGCATACGGCGCAAAAACCGGTCCACTTGCCGTCCGCCAAACGACGCGCGGTCGTAGCGAATGAACGGCTGATCCGCGAGCAGTTCTGCCCAGTCCTTGCCTTTCACGCCGCGCGGCACGATCAGCCTGAACGGCTCCTGTGCAAGCGACGTCCAGCGCAGATCGCTCTGAAACGAAAACGGCGGACGAATGATCGCGGCGATATCGATCTCGCCAGCGTCGACCAGATTAATCAGTTCCATCGACAGACCGGGCAGCACGCGCGTGCGACATCCCGGACATTGCTCATGAAAGCGCGCCAGCGCGTCGGGCAACCACGTGCGCTGCACCGACGCGATCGCGCCGATATTCACGCGCACACTGGCCGTCGTTTCCGCAACTGTCGAACTGAGGTTGCTGTAAAGCCTGACGACTTCCTGCGCCTGAACGAGAAGCTGCTGGCCGGTCGCGTTCAGACGCGCGGTGCGTCCTTCACGGTCGAACAGTGCAAAGCCCATTTCCGCTTCGAGCCGCTGCATCTGCGCGCTGACTGCCGCTTGTGTCAGCCCGATCCGGTTGCCGGCCGCAGCGAAGGTGCCTTCCTGCGCGACGGCAATCAACGTCTTCAGCTCGCGAATCATTGATCAATTCCATTTGTGTTTGGCAAAATTATATATTGATTTTATTTTTCAATTCCGTCGCATACCATCTGCCATTCGTGCGACATGCGAGCGCCCCACATGGAGAAAAATCCAATGAGTCTTTCCCCTTTTCATCTGGCCATCCCTGTTTATGACCTGCCCGCCGCGCGTGACTTCTACGGCCGCGTGTTCGGTCTCGAAGAAGGCCGCTCCAGCGCGCAGTGGGTCGACTTCAATTTCTTCGGCCATCAACTCGTGATTCACGAGCATCCGAAAACAGCGTCGCAGGAGAGCGTGCACAGCAATCCCGTCGACGGGCACGACGTGCCCGTGCCGCATTTCGGCGTCGTGCTGGGATGGGATCAATGGGAAGCGCTGGCGGAGCGTTTGAAATCGTTCGGCACGAAGTTCGTGATCGAACCGTATATCCGCTTTCAGGGGCAGGTCGGCGAGCAGGCCACCATGTTCCTGTTCGATCCGTGCGGCAATGCGCTCGAATTCAAGGCCTTCAAGGATATCGGCCAGCTGTTCGCGAAGTAACGCGTTTCACGGCAGGTTCTCGCGCAACACGATGCTGAACTGGACGGGCTTCACGCCGTCCAGCGCGTCGCGCCCTTCATGCACGTTGCGGAAAATCTTCAGGCAGTTGCCGACCATCGCCTGCGGCGTCTGCGTGATCAGCGCATCCATCGTTCCGTCGATCAGCAACGCGCGCGTATCCGGCGTCAGCCCATGGCCGACAAACAGAATCTTCTGCTCGGTCTTCGCTTCGACGATCGCGCGAGCCACGCCGTCCGAGCCGCCGCCGCTGTTGTAGATGCCCGCCAGATCGGGATGCTGCGCAATCAGATTGCGCGTCTGCACGTAGTTGCGCTCGCTGTCGTCCTGCCCTTCGCGCAGGCCGATCACCTTCACTTGCGGGAACGTCGATTCGATCAGATGCAGAAAGCCGATCTCGCGTTCCTCATGCCCGCGATAGTTGAGGCTGCCCGCCAGCATCGCGATCTTGCCCGCCGGACGCGGCCCCATGAAGCGGCCCAGCAGCAGCGCCGCCGTGCGCCCCGCTGAACGGTTGTCGATACCGACATACGCGAGCCGCCGCGAATTCGACAGGTCGGAAATCAGCGTAATGGCGGGCACATTCTGATCGGCGAGCGCATTCACCGCGTCGCGCACGACGGGATGTTCTAGCGCCATGAACACCACGCCGTCCGCGCGCTGACCATAATGCAGCAGACGCGCGGCAAGCTCGCTCGGATTGAAGCTCTCCACGTAATGCACGCGGCAACGCACACCTTGCGCAGCCCACTGGTTGTGCGCGAACTCGATGTAGTCACCCAGCATCCGCAGATAGCGGTTCGTGCCGGCAGGCACCAGAAATTCGATCTTCAGCGGCTTTGCAGGCTTTGCTTCGGGCGTTGGCGCTTCGATCACATAGCCTGCCTGCGCGGCTGCCTGCATCACGCGGCGCGCCGTCATCGGCCGCACGCCTTCACGGCCGTTCAGAACGCGATCGACGGTCGCCGTCGACACGCCCGCCGCAGCAGCGATGTCCGCGATCCGCGCGCGAGGCGGAAAGAGAGGAATGGGCGCGTCAGCCATGCGGGTTCCTGAGGGCAAAATCCATCAAAAACAATCAGCTTTCCGGTTTGACAGGGCAACTGTCGGTCCCTAGTCTTGCAGCAACATCATGCACATACTGCACAGCGTAGCGAAAAACCGTCACTGGCGCGCGTGCGAATTCTGATGGTTTTTGATGGCGCATGATGCCACGGCGACACACGAATACATAACGAACAACCATCCTGCTTGGGACAAAGGAAGGAGACATTCGAATGACCAATCTCGTCAGGCGCTCGCTGCTGCGCGCCGCGGCCGCGGCTCCCGTCGCTGGCGCGCTGGGTTTTCCCGCCATCGTCCGTGCCGCTGCGCCGCAATACACGTTCAAGTACGGCAACAACCTGCCGCTCACGCATCCGCTCAACATCCGCGCGAAGGAAGCCGCGGATCAGGTGAAAGAGCAGTCGAAAGGGCGCATGGAAATCCGCATCTTCCCGAACAACCAGCTCGGCGGCGATACCGACATGCTCGCGCAGGTGCGCAGCGGCGGCATCGAAATGTTCACGCCGTCGGCGCTCGTCGTGTCGACGCTCGCGCCCGTCGCGGCGATCAATGCGATCGGCTTTGCGTTCAACGATTACTCGCAGGTATGGAGCGCGATGGACGGCAAGCTCGGCGCGTACGTGCGCGCCGCCATGTCGAAAGCCGGCCTCGAATCGTTCGACAAGATGTGGGACAACGGCTTTCGCGAAACCACGTCGAGCACGCGCGCCATTGCGAACGCCAACGACATGCGTGGCCTGAAGATTCGCGTGCCGGTGAGTCCGCTGAGCATCGACATGTTCAAGGGTCTCGGCGCCGCGCCGACCAGTCTGCAATTCAGCGAGGTTTATTCGTCGCTGCAGACGCATATCGTCGATGCACAGGAAAACCCGCTGCCCATCGTGCAGGTCGCGAAGCTGTATGAAGTGCAGAAGTACTGCTCGCTGACCAATCACATCTGGGACGGCTTCTGGTTCGTGCTGAACCAGCGTGCGTGGCAGAAGCTGCCGAAAGACCTGCAAGGCATCACGGCGGATGCATTCAACCAGGCCGCGCTGCGCCAGCGCGACGACGTCCACAAGCTCAACGACGCCGCCGTCGCCGATCTGCAAGCCAAGGGCCTGTCGATCAACCGTCCGTCACCCGACACGTTCCGCACCGCCTTGCGGCAAGCGAATTTTTACGCCGAATGGAAAAGCCGCTTCGGCAATGAGGCGTGGTCGCTGCTGGAAAGCTACACAGGCAAGCTCGCGTGAATCGGCGCGCTGCGCCGCGCTCGTCGCGCGCATCGCTCACTGGGGAGACCGACATGACGGATCAGGCACTGCCGCACGCAGCGCTCGCGGATGGCGCGGCCGCGTCGCAATTCGACGCAGCGCTCGCCACGAGCGGGCCAAGGCGCTGGCTGCGGCGCTTCGACCGGGCGTTGATCGCGTTAGTCGAAGGTGCGTGCGCGCTGTTGCTGACTGTCGAAATCGTCGTGCTGCTGGCGGGCGTCGTGTGCCGCTATGCGCTGCATCAGCCGCTGGTGTGGTCGGACGAACTGGCGGGCATTCTGTTCCTGTGGCTGTCGATGCTCGGCGCCGTGCTCGCGCTGCGGCGCGGCGAGCATATGCGGATGACGGCGTTCGTGAGCCGTCTTTCGCCGCAGCGTCGCGCGCTGGTCGATACGCTTGCCATCGTGCTGTCGGTTGCGCTGCTCGCGCTCGTGCTGTGGCCCGCGTACGACTTCGCCGCCGCCGAGACGGTGATTCTCACGCCTGCCCTGCAGATCAGCGATGCATGGCGCGCGTTCGCGCTGCCCGTGGGCGCGGGTTTGATGCTGCTGGTCGGCTTGATCCGCCTTGCGCAAGTGAGCCGTCTGCGCGATGTGCTCGTTGCGCTGGTGTTCGTCACGATCGTCGCAGGCGTCATCGGGTGGGCCGCGCCCGCGCTTCCCGATCTCGGCAAGGCGAACCTGCTGATCTTCTTCGTCGGCGTGGTCGGCATCGGCATTTTCTCTGGCGTGCCGATCTGCTTTTCGTTTGCGCTCGCGACGTTCGGCTATCTGAGCCTCACCACGGATACACCGCTCGAAGTCATCGTCGGACGCATGGACGAAGGCATGTCGCATCTCGTGCTGCTCGCCGTGCCGCTGTTCGTGTTCCTCGGTCTGATGATCGAGATGACGGGCATGGCGCGCGCGATGATCCAGTTTCTCGCGAGTCTCGTCGGTCATGTGCGCGGCGGGCTGTCATACGTGCTGATCGGCACGATGTATCTGGTGTCGGGCATTTCCGGTTCGAAGGTCGCCGACATGGCCGCGATCGCCCCCGTGCTGTTCCCCGAAATGAAACGGCGCGGCGCCGACGAAGGCGATCTCGTCGCGCTGCTCTCGACAGCAGGCGCGCAGACGGAAACCGTGCCGCCCAGCATCGTGCTGATCACGATCGGCTCCGTCACCGGCCTGTCGATTTCCGCGCTCTTCACAGCAGGCATGCTGCCCGCGCTCGTGCTCGCGCTGATGCTGTGCTTCGTGGTGTGGATGCGTTATCGCAAGGAAGACCTGAGCCACGCGCAGCGCTTCAACAGGCGTGAAATTGGCCGCATGTTCGTCGTCGCGTTGCCTGCGCTCGCGTTGCCGTTCGTGATTCGCGGCGCCGTGGTCGAAGGCGTTGCAACGGCGACGGAAGTGTCGACGATCGGCATTGCGTACTCGGTGCTGATCGGCCTGTTCGTCTACCGGCGTTTTGCGTGGTCGCGCCTGCCGCGCATGCTGATCGACGCGGCGACGTTGTCGGGCGCGATCATCTTCATCATCGGCTGCGCGACGGCGATGGCCTGGGCGCTCACGCAATCGGGCTTCTCGCAGGATCTCGCTGCCTTGATGACAGCGTTGCCGGGCGGATCGTGGGCTTTCCTCGCACTGTCCATCGTCGTGTTCATCGTGCTTGGCAGCGTGCTGGAAGGCATTCCCGCGATCGTGCTGTTCGGCCCGCTGCTGTTTCCAATCGCGCGCGCCGCCGGCGTCAATGAAGTGCACTACGCGATCGTCGTGATTCTGTCGATGGGCGTGGGCCTCTTCTCGCCGCCGTTCGGCGTCGGCTACTACTCGGCGTGCGCAGTGAGCCGCATCAATCCCGATGCCGGCATGCGACCGATCGTCGGCTACATGAGCGCGCTGCTGATCGGGCTGATTCTCGTCGCATTCATTCCGTGGATATCGACCGGCTTCCTGTAGACGCCCGTCCGCTGTTCTTCAACCGTTACGCAGTTCTTCACGATCCCTTCTCTGGAATTGGGAGTGTCTTCATGAGTCGTTTTTTCGGCGAAATCCGCCAGGCCGGTTATGTCGTGCGCGATATCGAGGCGGCAATGGACCACTGGAGCCGCGTGCTCGGCGTCGGCCCGTGGTTCTATAACGAACGCGTGCCGATCGAGGACTATCGCTATCGCGGCGAACGTTACGACGTGCACAACTCGGTGGCGCTGGCGAATTCCGGCGATCTGCAAGTCGAACTGATCCAGACGCGCAACGACGCGCCGTCGATGTATCGCGACTTTCTCGCGTCGGGCCACACGGGCTTGCAGCACAACGCGTACTGGACGACTTCATTCGATGCCGATCTCGAACGTCTGCTGAAACAGGGCTTCACGGTTGCGATGAGCGGCAACGTCGGCAAGAACGGGCGCTTCGTGTACTTCGATACCGAGCAGCATCCGGGCACGGTGATCGAACTGTCGGAAGTGGCGGGGCCCAAAGGCAAGCTGTTCGACATGATCCGCGCCGCGTCGCTGAACTGGGACGGCCGCGATGCCGTGCGGCCGTTTCCCGACCTGGCCACGCTATGACCACGCAATTGCTACATAACGATAGCGTCGAAGCCGATTACCTGATCGAAACGCCACTCGACCTCGCGCGCGTCGCGGACACGATGGCCGGCGAGCAATCGAGCGGCACCTTCGTGCGCGTCGCCAACGAAAGCGACGAATTGCGCGCGCGCAGTCGCGCGAGTGTGCTGCGTATCGAAGAACTGGAGAGCACGCCGCATGCTTCGCTGCCGAGTGCATGGCTGATGCGTCAACGCATCGACGGACCCTTCAGACGGGCACGCGTCACGCTGTCGTTTCCGGTGGCGAACATCGGTGCGAATCTGCCGACGCTCGCCGCGACCGTCGCGGGCAATCTGTACGATCTCGGCGAAGTCACGGGCATGCGTCTGCTGTCGATGCGCTTGCCGCGCGCGTATCGCGAACAGTTCGATCTGCCCGCGCATGGCGTGGCTGGCACGCGACGTCTGACAGGCGTGCAAACGGGGCCGATGGTCGGCACGATCATCAAGCCGAACGTGGGTTTGTCCGCGCAGGAAACCGCGCGGCTCGTCAGAACGCTGTGCGAGGCAGGCATCGATTTCATCAAGGACGACGAGATCTGCGCGAATCCGCTGCATGCGCCGCTCAGCGAACGCGTGCCCGCCGTGATGCGCGAAGTGCGCGCGTTTCGCGAGCGCACGGGCAAGCGCGTGATGGTCGCGTTCAATATCACCGACGACATCGACGCGATGCGCCGTCACGCGGAACTCGTCGAGCGCGAGCAAGGCGACTGCGTGATGGCGAGCATCAACTGGTGCGGCTTCTCCGCGATCCAGGCGCTGCGCCGCTCGACGCCGCTCGTGCTGCACGCGCATCGCAACGGCTTCGGAATGATGTCGCGCGACGCAGCGCTGGGTATTGGCTTTCAGGCTTATCAGACGCTATGGCGGCTGGCTGGCGTCGATCACATGCACGTGCACGGGCTGGCGGGCAAGTTCGCGCAAAGCGATGCCGAAGTGAGCGAATCCGCCCGCGATTGCGCGACGCCGCTCGCCGAAGGACTCGACGATTGCGTTCTGCCTGCTTTCTCATCGGGCCAATGGGCGGGCACGGTCCCGGCTACCTTCGATGCAATCGGCACGACCGATCTGCTGTTCATGTCGGGCGGCGGCGTGCTCGCGCATCCGGACGGACCGGCAGCGGGCGTGCGCAGCGTGCGCCAGGCGTGGGATGCCGTGCAAACAGGCACGCCGTTGCATGACGCTGCCGCACGCGCGCCCGAGCTGCGCGCCGCGCTCGCGTTCTTCGGTGCGCGGACATGAGCGCGTCGTATGGCTTCTACGGCGACGACTTCACGGGCGCAACCGACACGCTCGCGCATCTCGCACGCGCCGGCCACAGAACACGGCTGTTCCTCGCGCCGCCCACCCAGGCGCGACTCGACGGCGCCGGTCCGCTCGACGCGATCGGCATCGCGGGCGCCGCGCGCGCGATGCCGCCCGCCGCGATGCGCGAAGAACTCGCGCGTGTCGGCGCATGTTTTGCCGCGCTCGGCGTGCGGGTGATGCACTACAAGGTGTGCTCGACGTTCGACAGCGCGCCGGAGACCGGCAACATCGCTACGGCCATCGCCACGCTGCGCGGCCATGCGGGCAATCCGTTCGTGCCGATTGTCGGCGGCCAGCCGGGCTTGCAGCGCTACTGCGTGTTCGGCCAACTGTTCGCGGCTTCCGGCGACGACACGCGCGCTGTTCACCGCATCGACCGTCATCCGACGATGAGCCGTCATCCCGTCACGCCGATGCACGAAGCCGATTTGCGGCTGCATCTCGAACGGCAGGGCCTGCGGGACGTCGATCTGATCGATTGGCGTGCCTACGCGTCACCGATCGATGAACTCGAAGCAAAGGTCGACGCGAAGCTCGCACTCGGCGCGTCCGCGATTCTGTTCGACGTGCTGCGCGACGACGATCTGCACACGCTCGGACGCCTGATCGAATCGCGCTCGCGTCGCGCGCCATTGCTCGCCGTCGGCGCAAGCAGCGTTGCGCAGGCATGGTGTGCGGCGAATCCTGTGCCGACATTACATGAGAGTCACACATCGCCGCCGCTCGGCCGCGCGCAGGGGCCGGTGTTCGTGCTCGCGGGCAGCCTGTCGCCCGTCACAGCTGCGCAGATCGAAGCCACGCGCTCTTACTGGAAGGTCGAACTCGATCCGCTCGCATCCGATGGCGACACGCTTCAATTCAGGGCTGCGCCCATCGTCGATATGCTGCGCGAAGGGCGCAATGTGCTGGCATTCACGCGCCGCCCGCAGGCATCGACACATGAAAAACAGGGCGATGCCAGCCGTGAGCGGACCGCGCATGCGTGCGCAGCGTTGCTGCGCGACGTGGTGCGTGCCGCGAGGCCACGGCGTATCGGCATTGCGGGCGGCGACACATCGAGCCACGCGGTGCAGGCGCTCGACGCATGGGGACTGTCCTATCGCGCGCCGCTGACGACGGGCGTCACCGTCTGCCGCCTGCACGCCGACGAGCCGTGGCTCGACGGCACCGAGGTCATGTTCAAGGGCGGCCAGATGGGCGGCGCCGATGTCCTGGAGCGCCTGGTCACGGGCTGAATGCGCGCGATGCGTGTTGCGCGCTTCAGCCCTCCATCTTCGACATCACCGCCGTGCCCGGATCGTACTGGTAACCCTTTTGCGCGAGTTGCTGGGTCATGGTCGCGCCGATCAGCTTCTTCTGCGCTTCCCTGAACACCAGTTCGTGATCGGGCTTCAGACGTTCCAGTTCGAACGAAAGCCGGCGCAACAGCGCGACTTCGCCCGTGCTGCGGGCATCGATGAAGAGGATTTTTTCGTTCGCCTGATCGAGCCGCAGCTTGATGTCCTTCGCGTACGTCACCCACTGCTCCGCGTTCGCGCGCAGCTCGTTGTAGGCCTTCGTGTGCGCCTTGGCCTGAGCCGCAAGCTGGCGTTGCAGGGATGCAAGTTCTTCCGGGATATCGGCGGGTGCCGATTGCTCGCCGCCTGCGGACGTTTTGTCGTGCGTTTTGTCGTGAGTTTCGCGCGGGCGTTCGGCAAGCGCTTGCGTCAATTCCGCTGCGCGCTGCTCGGCTGCATCGGCGCGTTCCTTGGCGGCAAACGCGTCTTGCGTGACGCGCGCGAGTTCCGCACTGGCGGCCGTTTGCGATTCGCTCATCGTGCCGATCTGCGCGCGAGCTTCTTCGAGTTCGCGTGTGACGCGCTGCAACTCGTTGAGCTGCGTCGACGCCGTATCGCTGCGCGCCGCGGCTGCCTCTCGCTCGGATGAAAGGCTCTGCTCCACTTGCGCCGCCTTCTGCTCCGCTGCGTCCGCTCGCGTGTTCGCGGCCGCGGCTTCCTGTTCGAGGCGCGTCAGTTCAGCACTCGCTGACGTCTTCGCCTCGGTCAGCGTGTCGATCTGCTTGCGGGCTTCGTCGAGTTCGCGCGTGACGCGTTGCAACTCGTTGGCCTGCAATGACGCCTCGCTGTTGCGCGCGGCCGCCGCTTCGCGTTCTGCGGCGAGGCTTTGCTCCAGTTCGGCGGCCTTGGCTTCGGCTGCATCCGCCCGTTCGCTTGCGGTGGACGCGTCGCGCGTGAGCCGCGCCATTTCGGCGCTTGCCTGCGCCTGAGCGTCCGTCAGGGCGCTGGTCTGTTTGCGGGCTTCCTCGCGTTCCGCGGCAAGCGTCTGTTCGAGTTGCGCGACGTGCTGTTCGGCGGTTTCGGCGCGTTGCTTCGCGGCGGATGCGTCTTGCGTCACCTGCGCGAGCTCCGCGCTGGCCGTCGCGTGCGCTTCCTTTTGCGTCTCGATCTGCTTGCGCGCTTCGTCGAGTTCGCCTGAGACGCGTTGCAGTTCGTTCGACTGCGCCGATGCTTCGGCATGTTGTGCCGTCGCTGTCTCGCGTTCCGTCGCGAGCTGCTGCTCCAGCGCGGCGACTTGCTGATTGGCCGTCTCGGCACGGCTATTCGCCGCGGATACTTCCTGCGTCACCCGTTCCAGTTCCGCGGCGCTCGCAGCCTGTGCATCCTTTAGCGCATTGCCGTGCTGGCGGGCTTCTTCCAGTTCGCGCGTAACGCGCTGCAACGCTTCCGATTGAACGGCTGCCTCATTGCTGCGCGCCGCGGCCGTGTCGCGCTCGGCAGCAAGGCTTTGCTCGAGCTGCGCCGAGCGCTGCTCGGCTGCTTCCGCCCGTTCCTTCGTGGCGGCGGTTTCCTGCCTGGCGCTCGCCAGTTCGGCGCTTGCCGCTGCTTGCGACTCGGTCAGTGCGTGGATCTGCGTCCGCGCCTGTTCGAGTTCTTGCGCGACGCGCTGCAGTTCGCCGGTTCGCGTCGCCGATGTTTCCCGCTCCGCTGCGAGGCTTTGCTCGAGTTCGGCTGCGCGTCGCCCGGTTGCTTCGGCGTTTTCCTTCGCCGTCGATGCGTCCTGGGTCAAAGCGTCGATTCTTGCGCGGGCTTCGTCCAGTTCACGCACGACGCGTTGCCGTTCGTCGCTTTGCGCCGCCGTCGCTTCGCGTTCCGTCGCGAGACTCTGGTCCAGTTGCGCTGCACGCTGCTCCGCGGCATCCGCCCTTTGTTTCGCAGCCGATGCCTCTTCCGTGATCCGCGCCAGTTCGGCCGCTGCGATCGCCTGTGCGTCGGTCTGCGCAGCGATCTTCGACTGTGCCTCGGCCAGATCGGCCCGGATGCGGTGCAATTCGTCGCTTTGCGCCGCGGTCGCCTCGCGCTCGACAGTCAGGTTCTGGTCCAGTTGCGCTGCGCGCTGCTCGGCGGTCTCCGCCCTTTGCTTTGCAGCCGATGCCTCCTGCGACACCCGCGTCAGTTCCGCGCTCGCCGCTGCCTGCGCCTCCGTCAGCGCATCGGCGCGTGTACGCGTTTCATCCAGTTCACGTGTGACGCGCTGCAGTTCGTCGCGTTGCGCGGCGGTCGCCTCACGCTCCACCGTCAGGCTTTGATCCAGTTGCGTTGCGCGCTGCTCGGCTGCATCGGCACGCTCGCTGGCCGCCGACGACGCCAGCTTCGCCTGCTCAAGCTCGGCGGCCACGACCGTTTGCGCCTCGGTCAGCGCGGCGATCTGCGCGCGGGCTTCATCCAGATCATGGTTGACGCGCTCCAGTTGGCCGCGCTGCGACGAGACTTCGGCGGCATACTCGAGCGCCGCATCGCGCTCCGAGGCGAGCGCGTTGCGCGTCTCGCGCAGTTCGCCTTCCACCGATTCGAGACGCGTAGTACTTTCGTTCGCCAGCGCCGAGGCGGCGTCGGCGCGCGCCACCGCCGCGCCCGCTTCCTGAGACAGGCGCTCCGCTTCCGCCGACTTCGCCTGGCAAGCCTCGTCCAGTGTCGCGATCTGCCGACGCGCGTCGTCGCGCTCGCGGCCAACCCGCGCGATTTCCTCGTTCTTGGCGGAAACCGTCGACGCGAGCCATTCGTTGGCGCGGTGCTGATCCGCTAGCGAGGTTTGCGCCGCGGCGAGCTCGGCTTCGCTCGTCGATGCGCGTTGGGTCAGATGCTCGGCGTTCGCTTCGGCGACTTCGGCGCGGGCCGTCGCAGCGCCCAGTTCTGCCAGAGCCTGGGCGGCCGATTCCTGCAACGCATTCAGGTCGCGCCGCAGCCCTTCCACCCGTTCGCGCCCCGTTTCGGCTTCCACGCCCGTCTGCTGGTACGCGGCAAGCGCCTCGTCGCGCTCCCGGCGGGCCGCATCGAGCTGGCTGCTCGCCGCCACCAGCCCTTCGCTGAGCTGGCGCCCGGCGTCGTCCTGCGAGGCTGCCCAGATCCGGCGCGCGGCTTCCATCAGGGTCTCGGCCAGTTCGCCCGGCAGGGATTTCTGAGCCGGCTCCGGCAGCGTCTGTGGCTGACGCGCGTCGCGCCAGCGTTGCAGGGCGGCAGCAACGTCTACGATCGAGCCGCTGCGCACCTCCTGCCAGACGGTAACGGGGGATATCAAACGGCCTTCTTCGGTCATCCGGTCCGCAATGGCTGCGACCTGCTCATCAATCATGGTGGTGTCTGCGTCTGTGGACATATGCGCCTCAGGAATCAACTGGCCAGGCGAAAGACAAAATTTTCGATACGTTACTACGATCGGGCCGTTCGCGATGGAAGAAGCGTGCCAGTGAGCGTCTGGCAGTGCGTTTGAGGGCATTCCGGAGGAGAAATTCGAAGGAACACGCGACCTGATCCGACACTACGGAGCAAGCATCGGACCGCGCATTTTGCGTGGAAGCGCCGTCGCGCCGCCAGCGGCCGCGTTGCTCACAGGCGACGCAGGCGCGGGACGCGGTTCAGATCGGCGGGATGGGGGCGTTAGAGACGTTTCGCCAGCGCGCCTCAGGTCGAAGCCCGCGCAGCATGCGCCGAGATCAGCTTGCACGCATGCGCGGGCAGCGCAGCGAGCACGGGCATGCCGGGCGCGAGACCCGGCGCTTCGCGCGGCGTGGTCGCCGCCGTCAGCGTGAAGCCTGCGCAATCGATGGTCGCCTCGAGCGAGGCGCCGACGTCGCGGATGAACCGCACTGTCCCGCGAACGCAGTTCGTATCGTGACCGGCCTGATCGGCACCCAGTTGAAGATGCACGTCCTCCGGCCGGATCAGAAGCCTGATATCGCCGGATACATCCGACATGCGCGCCGGATTCGCGACGACGATCTGCTGCCCGCCCGGCAGACGCACTGCCCCGCTCGCATCGTTCGTCACCGGCAAGATGTTGCCCAGGCCGATGAAGTCGGCCACGAACTCGCTGACGGGATCGCGATAGATATCGAGCGGCTTGCCGACCTGCGCGATGCGCCCTTTCTCCATCACGACGATCAGGTCGGCCATGGTCATCGCTTCGCGCTGGTCGTGCGTGACCATGATCGTCGTGATGCCGAGACGTTGCTGCAGCAGCCGGATCTCGATCTGCATCGCCTCGCGCAGCTTGGCGTCGAGCGCCGACAGCGGCTCGTCGAGCAACAGCAGCTTCGGTGACGTCGCGATCGCGCGCGCAATCGCCACGCGCTGCCGCTGCCCGCCGGAAAGCTGGGTAACAGGCCGCGCCGACATATGCGGCAACTGGATCAGTTCGAGCAGTTCGGCCACGCGTTTGCCCTGCTCGCTCTTACCCGCTTTGCGCAGCTTTAGCGGGTACGCGATATTTTCGGCAACCGTCATATGCGGAAACAGCGCCAGCGACTGAAACACCATGCCGAAGTCGCGCTGATTCGCGCTCACCTGCGTGATATCGCGTCCGCCGAACATCACGGCGCCGGAAGTCGGCATGTCGAGCCCGGCGATCATCCGCAACAACGTGGTCTTGCCGCAGCCCGACGGGCCGAGAAAGCACACCAGCTTGCCTTCGGGGATCGTGAGGTCGACGTTGTCGACGGCATGCGCTGCGCCGAAGCGTTTCGTGACGGACTGCAACGTGAGATGTGTCATGACGGTTTCCAGTCTGTTTCGCGGCAATGCGATGTGCGCGGGATCACAGCGCAACCCCTTTATCGCCGACCAGCTTTTCCAGCAGCCAGATCAGCGCAAAGTCGATCGCGACGACGAATACAGCGAACGAGAACACGGTTGGATCGAGTGACGACACGGTGCGGCTGTAGAGCCACACAGGCAGCGTCATCGTGTCGATGCTGTACAGAAAGAACGTCACCGTGAATTCGTTGAACGAGATGATGAACGCGAACAGCATGCCGGCGAGGATGCCCGGCCGCATCAGCGGCAACACGACATCGACGAGCGCGCGGCGCGGGCTCGCGCCCATCGTGTAGGCGGCCTCTTCGAACTCCGGCCCGATCGACGCCACCGACGCCGCGCAATTCTTCACGGTGAACGGTAACGCGAGAATCACGTGCGCGATGATCAGCCGGAATACGCCGAGTTCGACGGGCAACACGTTGAACACCAGCAGCAGCGACAGCCCGAGCATGACCAGCGGATAGACGAGCGGCAGCGCAACCAGTTGCTCGACCAGCCGCTTGCCGCGAAAACGGTAGCGGCTCAACGCATAGGCGGCAGGCACGGAGACAAGCGTGGCGATGATCATGGTGGCGACGGCGACCAGCACGCTCGTGCCGAGCGCTGCGCCCATCGACAGCGCATCGCTTGCATCGGGCGAAACGAACGTGTGCCACGCCGCGCGATACCACCGCAGGCTGTACGCGTGCGGCGGAAACTCGAGCGTATCGGCCGCACTGAACGACATCGCGATCATCGTGAGAATGGGCAGCGCGGCGAGAAACAGCACGACTGCCGCCGATAGTCCCGCTACCTTGCCGAGCCTGCCGGGCATCGTTGGGGACGCTCTCAGCAATGCACCTGGTGTACTCATCGCGCAGAATCCTCCAGCCGTCGCATGCGCCGCAGCAGCCATTGCGAAAGCGCCATCAGCGTGAGCGTGGCAACCATCAGCACGACACCCGATGCCGACGCCGCCGGCCAGTTCAATAACGGCGAGACCTGGTCGTGCACCAGCACGGCGAGCATCGGCACGCGCCGCCCGCCGAGCAACAGCGGCACCGCGAAGGCACTCGCGTTGTATGCGAACACGAGCAGCGCGCCGGACACGATGCCGGGCATCGCGAGCGGCAACACGATGTCGCGCATGGTTTGCCAGCGGGTCGCGCCGAGCGTCGCCGCGGCCTCTTCATACGAAACGGAAATCGCGCGCATGGCGCTGGACATCGGCAGCACGGCGAGCGGAAACGCCGTCTGGATCAGCCCGAGCAACACGCCATGCTCGCGATAGAGCCACATCACGGGACGCGACGCGAGACCGCTGCCGAGCAATGCATGATTCAGCAGTCCAGCCGGTCCGAGGATCACGAGCCACCCGTAACCCTGCAACAGCAGATTGACGAGCAACGGCAGCAGCACGCCCGCAAGCAGCAGACGCCGCATGAAGCGCGATTCGGTGCGCGCCATGGCAAGCGCAACGGGAATCGCGAGCAGCACCGCAAACACCATGCTTTGAAACGCGAGCCGCAACGTAAGCCACAGCGATTTCAGGAAATAGCCGTCGGCCAGTTCGACATAGTTCTGCAGCGAGAACCCGCGCCATTCGTTCCCCGACACGCCGAAGCTCATCCGCACCACGACGAGCGCGGCGGCGGCGAGCACGACGAGAAACACGAGAATCGGCGCGAGCAGCAGCCATGGCCTCGCGCGCGCAGACGCACCACCGGCGCCGCCTGCGACAGACCCGTCGGACACGCCCGTCGCCCCGGCTGGCGCAACGTCAGCGCGCCCGCGCCGCGAAAAGAGCGCGGGCATGCCGTTCATGCCGAAAAGATTTCCGTGTAGCGTTTGATCCACGCGGGCTGCACGGCCGCGAGCGCCTTGTCGTCATGCAGCACGGCCTTTTCGGCGATCTGCTTCGGGCTCGGCACGAAGGCGCGGCTCTCGGCGGGAATCACTGCCTTCGAGTTGACGGGACCGTTCATCACGTCGGCGGCCATGCGGCCCTGCACGCCTGCATCCAGCGAATGGTTGATGAATGCGTGGATCAGGTCGCTATCGCCAGGATGCGCCTTCGGAATGACGGTGAACATCAGCTGCGTAGCGAAGCCTTCCTTCATCCCATAAGTCACGCCCATCTTGTACTCGGGCTTGCGGATCTGATCGGGGAAAAACGCCGGCGAATAGATGCCGCCGATATCGAGCGAACCGGTGCGGAACAGATCGGCGACCTGATTCGGGTTTTCGCCGAGCGTCATCACATGATCTTTCAGCTGTGCAAGCTTCTTGAAACCCGGCTCGATGTTCTGCTGCGATCCGCCCGCGAGCTTTGCCGCGATGATCGCGAGATCCACGGCTTCGGCCCACTCGGGCGGCGGCAGGAACAGGCGCCCCGCGTATTTCGGGTCCCACAGTGCTTCGTACGATTCGGGCGCCGTTTTCACCGTCGACGTGTTGTAGATCAAACCATCCGACCACAGCAGATAACCGACGCCGAAGCCATTTGCGCCCGTGCGGTATTGCGGCGCGACGTCTTTCAGGTTCGGCAGCTTGTCGAGATCGGGCTTGACGAGCAGGCCCGCATCGCCGAGGCCCGCTGCGCCGACGCCAGCCAGCGTGATGACATCGTAGGTCGGGCGGTCGCCCGAAGCCTTGACCTTCGCGACCATGCCCGACGTTCCGTCGGCACGGTCCGCGATCACTTTCGCGCCCGTCTTTGCGGTGAACGTCGCGGCGATGTTGCGCAGCGCGGCCGTGCCCGTATCGTCGGACCAGGTCAGGAGCCGCAGTGTCTTGCCGGAGAAATTCTGTTGCTGCTGGGCGCGGACGTTGATGAACGGCATTGGCAACGTCGAAGCCGCTAGCGCTGCGCCGATCGTCTTGATCGCCTGCCTTCTGCCCCGTTTGATATCTTGCATGACGGTCTCCTGATGAACAATCGATGCCCTCGGCCAGCAGCACGTGACATGGCGACACCGTGCGAAAGCCTTGCGCGACAACCGACTGTAGGTTTGCCAATATCACCCAACAAGCGAAATCTGCGCATGCGCACCATGTCTAAAACTCATGCGCGCGCGGCCGGGGAGATCGTGTCTTTCAGGAAGGCAGGCGACGTTCAACGTCCGCTACATACGCTTTGGGCGTGGTGTGTGCGCCGTGGTAACCGCATGCCTCTGCAATTCGTCGTTCGTTACAGATAGCGTAATCGACGCGTCGGGCATTTCAAGCGAATGAGGATCGACCTGTGTGTTTAATCGGGATTTACTTGACATCTAAACTATCAAAACCTAAAGTAAATCCGAACACACGCGATGGGGAACCAGCATGCGCATCGTTTGCATCGGCGGCGGCCCGGCCGGGCTGTATTTCGGGTTGTTGATGAAGCGTCGCCATCCGGCGCATGAAGTGATCGTCGTCGAGCGCAACCGGCCGTACGACACCTTTGGCTGGGGCGTCGTATTCTCCGATCAGACACTCGGCAACCTGCGCGCCGCCGACGAAAAAAGCGCCGACATGATCCTCGGCGCGTTCAATCACTGGGACGACATCGAGATCAACTTTCGCGGCGCGAAAGTGCGTTCGTCGGGCCACGGCTTTTGCGGCATCGGCCGCAAGCGGCTGCTGAACATCCTGCAGGCGCGCTGCGAAGAACTCGGCGTGAAGCTCGTGTTCGAAACCCAGGTCACGAACGACGACGACTACGACGCAGATCTCATCATCGCCAGCGACGGCCTGAACAGCGCAATCCGCCAGAAGTACGCCGCCACCTATCAGCCCGACGTCGACATGCGCGATTGCCGCTTCGTGTGGCTCGGCACGAACAAGCTCTTCGACGCCTTCACATTCGCATTCGAAAAGACCGAATGGGGCTGGTTTCAGGCGCACGCATACCGCTTCGACGATCAGACATCGACATTCATTGTCGAAACGCCGGAACGCGTGTGGCGCGCCGCCGGACTCGACGAAATGAGCAAGGAGGACAGCATTGCGTTCTGCGAGCGGCTGTTCGCGAAGTACCTCGACGGCCATCCGTTGATGTCGAACGCCAGCCATCTGCGCGGCTCGTCGCAATGGATCCGCTTTCCGCGCGTCGTCAATCGCGAATGGGTGCACTGGAAAACTCAAGCGAATGGCAAGCGCGGGCCCGTCGTGCTGATGGGCGACGCCGCGCACACCGCGCACTTTTCGATCGGCTCCGGCACGAAGCTCGCGCTCGAAGACGCAATCGAGCTTGCCAACAGCATCGACGCGCATCCACATGATCTTTCCGCCGCGCTCGCGCACTACACCGAAGTGCGCAGCGTCGACGTGCTGCGCATCCAGAACGCGGCGCGCAATTCCACGGAATGGTTCGAGCATGTCGATCGGTACGCGTCGTTCGAGCCCGAGCAGTTCGCGTATTCGCTGCTCACGCGCTCGCAACGCATTTCGCACGAGAACCTGCGTGAGCGCGATGCGGGTTATCTGTCTTCGTTCGAAGACTGGCTCGCGGCAGGAGCAGGCGTCGAACGCGGACCGGAAAAGCATTCCGTGCCGCCTATGTTCACGCCGTTCAAATTGCGCGGCGTGACGTTGAAGAACCGCGTGGTCGTGTCGCCGATGGCGCAGTATTCCGCGGTCGACGGTATCGCGGGCGACTACCATCTGATGCATCTCGGTGCACGCGCGATGGGCGGCGCTGCGCTCGTGATGACGGAAATGACCTGCGTGTCGCCCGAAGCGCGCATCACGCCCGGATGTCCCGGCATGTATGCACCCGAGCATCTCGCTGCGTGGCGCCGCATCGTGCAGTTCGTGCACACACAGTCCGACGCGAAGATCGGCATGCAGCTTGGTCATGCGGGCGCCAAGGCATCGACGCGCGTGAGTTGGGATGGTATCGATCAACCTTTACCCGATAACAACTGGCCGTTAGTGTCGGCATCGCCGCAGCAATATCTGCGCGGCGTGAGCCAGTGGTCGCGCGAAGCGATACATGAAGAACTGCGCGAAATCGAAGCACAATTCGTACGTGCTACGGAAATGGCCGCGGATGCGGGCTTCGACTGGCTCGAATTGCACTGCGCGCACGGCTATTTTCTGTCCAGCTTCCTCTCGCCTTTGACCAATCACCGTACCGACGAATACGGCGGTTCGCTCGCCAACCGTCTGCGCTATCCGCTCGAAGTGTTCGCCGCAATGCGCAAAGTGTGGCCGCAAGACAAGCCGATGTCGGTGCGCATCTCCGCGCACGACTGGGTCGACGGCGGCACGACGCCGGACGATGCCGTCGAGATCGCGCGCGCGTTCAAGGCGGCGGGTGCCGACATGATCGACGTGTCGTCGGGTCAGGTCAGCAAGGAAGAAAAGCCCGTGTTCGGCCGCATGTTCCAGACGCCGTTCGCGGATCGCATCCGCAATGAGGCAGGCATCGCGACCATTGCGGTCGGTGCCATTTCCGAAGCGGATCACGTGAACAGCATCATCGCGGCCGGTCGCGCGGACCTGTGCGCGGTTGCGCGTCCGCATCTGGCGAATCCATCGTGGACGTTGAACGAGGCCGCGAAAATCGGCTACTTCGATGTGAACTGGCCGAAGCAGTACACGGCCGCCAAGTCGCAACTCGAACGCAATTACGAACGCGAGCGCGCGATGGCCGCCGACAACGCGCGTCTGTCGCCGCAAGAACGCGCGCAACGCGCGGAAGGAACCGTTTGATGAACAGCAGCCTCGCGGGAAAACATGCCGTCGTGACAGGCGGCGGCAGCGGCATCGGCGCAGCGACGGCGCAAGCGCTCGTCAAGGCGGGCGCGCGCGTCACGCTGATGGGACGCGACGCGCAACGTCTCGCCGCACAGCGCGAAACATTGAGCGCGCATGGCGGGATTGCAGCATGTATCAGCGTCGACGTGTGCGACGAAAGCGCTGTAAACAAGGCCTTTTCAGAAGCGGCGTCGATCGCAGGCGCTGTCGATGTACTCGTCAACAACGCGGGACAGGCGCAAGCCGCACCGTTCGTGAATACCGACATCGCACTGTGGAAGCGCATGCTCGACGTCAATCTGACGGGCGTGTTTCTGTGCACGCGCGCCGTGTTGCCGCCGATGCTCGAACGCAATCATGGTCGCATTATCAACGTTGCGAGCACGGCCGGACAGATCGGCTATGCGTACGTCGCCGCGTATTGCGCGGCGAAACATGGCGTGATCGGACTCACGCGTTCGCTCGCGCTCGAAGTTGCAACGAAAGGCATCACCGTGAACGCGGTGTGCCCTGGCTACACCGAAACCGAATTACTGCAAGCGTCGCTCGATCAGATCACCGCGAAGACTTCGCGCAGCGAGCAGGAAGCACGCGACATTCTCGTGCGCAACAACCCGCAGCGCCGTTTCGTCGCGCCCGACGAAGTCGCGAACGCGGTGCTGTGGTTATGCATGCCCGGTTCCGAATCCATCACAGGTCAATCGATTTCCGTTTCAGGCGGAGAAGTCACATGAGCAACACAGCAAAGAAGAAACCCTCCGAAGCCGCTGAAGCGAAACCGGCGCGCAAAGGCATCGCCAAACCTGCGGAGAATGTCGTGGACATGGAAATGAGCACGGGCGCGGACAGCCACATGGGCTTGCGCCTGTGGCTGCGCATGCTGACGACGACCAACCTCGTGCAAGCCGAGTTGCGCAAGCGTCTGCGCAACGAATTCGATACGACGCTGCCGCGTTTCGATCTGATGGCGCAGCTCGAGCGCCATCCCGAAGGCCTGAAGATGACGGAGCTGTCGCGCCGTCTGATGGTGACGGGCGGCAACGTCACCGGCATTACCGATCAACTGGAAAACGAAGGGCTCGTCACGCGCGACACCGATCCGAACGACCGCCGTTCGACCAGCGTGCGCCTCACGCCCGAAGGCCGCGCGCTGTTCGACAGGATGGCGATCGCGCACGAGCAATGGGTCGTCGAAATGTTCGGCGGCCTCGATCTCGATGAGAAGTCGCGCACGCATCAGAAGCTGGGCAAGCTCAAGCAGCATCTGCTGAACACGATCAAAAGCTGACGCGCGACATCCGCCATGGAGGAGACAACAATGACCCGTTCTGCCGCCGAAGCCCTGCTGGCCGGCAATCGCACGACGCTCGCCACGTATGAGGCGAAACACTTCGGCTGGTCCGTCAACGCCGGTGTCGCAACGATCATGCTGAACCGGCCCGAGCGCAAGAATCCGCTGACGTTCGAATCGTATGCCGAGTTGCGCGACCTGTTCCGGCAACTCGCATATGCAACCGATGTGAAGGTCGTCGTGATGCACGGCGCGGGAGAAAACTTCTGTTCGGGCGGAGATGTGCACGACATCATCGCGCCGCTGATCGATCTGCCGATGCCGGAACTGCTGCTCTTCACGCGCATGACGGGCGATCTCGTCAAGGCGATGCGGCATTGTCCGCAGTCCATTATCGCGGCTGTCGATGGCGTTTGTGCTGGCGCGGGCGCGATTCTGGCGATGGCGTCGGACATGCGTCTCGGCACCGCGCGCAGCAAGCTCGCGTTTCTGTTCACGCGCGTGGGCCTTGCCGGTTGCGATATGGGCGCGTGCTCGATCTTACCGCGCATCATCGGACAAGGACGCGCAGCAGAATTGCTCTACACGGGGCGTTCGGCAAGCGGCGACGAAGGCTACGCTTGGGGCTTCTACAACCGCTTGTGCGCGCCCGAATCGTTGCTCGACGAAGCATCGAAACTCGCTGCCGATCTCGCCGCCGGCCCCACATTCGCGCATGGCGTCACGAAGAAGATGCTGCATCAGGAATGGAGCATGAGCATCGACGAAGCCATCGAATCGGAGGCGCAAGCGCAGGCCATTTGCATGACGACCCGTGACTTCGAGCGCGCGTATCGTGCGTTTGCTGCGAAGTCGCGCCCTGTGTTCGAAGGAGACTGATCGTGAATCACGACGATCCGCACTGCGCGCTGGCGTGGCCATTCTTCGAAGCACGTCATCGCGCGTTGGCAGAGGGCATCGAAACATGGGCCGCACGACATCTCGCGCATGTGCAACATGACGATGTCGATGCAACGTGTCGCCAACTGGTGCGCGCGTTGGGCGAAGCGGGCTGGCTGAAGTATGGCGTCGGTGGCACGCAGTATGGCGGGCACGGCGACACGATCGATACGCGCGCCGTTTGCCTGCTGCGCGAAACGCTCGCAAAACACGACGGCCTCGCGGATTTCGCACTCGCGATGCAAGGCCTCGGCTCCGGCGCGATCACGCTTGCGGGCACGCACGAACAGAAGACGCGTTATTTGCCGCGTGTTGCGAGGGGCGAAGCGTTGGCCGCATTTGCGCTGTCCGAACCCGAAGCCGGCTCCGACGTGGCCGCGATGGCGTTGCAGGCGCGCGAGGACGGCGACAACTACGTGCTCGACGGCGACAAGACGTGGATTTCGAACGGCGGCATCGCGGACTTCTACGTCGTGTTCGCCAGAACAGGTGAAGCGCCCGGCTCACGCGGCATCAGCGCGTTTATTGTCGATGCCGATACGCCGGGCTTGCAGATTGCCGAACGTATCGACGTGATCGCACCGCATCCGCTCGCGCGCCTGCATTTTTCCAGCGCACGTGTGCCGCGCAGCCAGATGCTCGGTGCACCCGGCGAAGGCTTCAAGATCGCGATGCGCACACTCGATATCTTCCGCACGTCGGTCGCGGCGGCATCATTGGGTTTTGCACGACGCGCGATGCAGGAAGGACTGAATCGCGCCGCGTCGCGCAAGATGTTCGGCCAGACGCTCGGCGATTTCCAGTTGACGCAGGCAAAACTCGCGCAGATGGCGCTGACCATCGACAGCAGCGCGCTGCTCGTCTATCGCGCTGCATGGCTGCGCGATCAGGGCGAAAGCGTCACGCGCGAGGCCGCGATGGCGAAGTGGCACGCGAGCGAAGGCGCGCAACAGGTGATCGACGCTGCCGTGCAACTGTGGGGCGGCATGGGCGTGCAAAGCGGCACGACGGTCGAAAGGCTGTATCGCGAGATCCGCGCGCTGCGGATCTATGAAGGTGCGACGGAAGTGCAACAGTTGATCGTCGGGCGCGATCTGCTGAAGGAGCACGCGCAATGACCGCCACCTTCGACATGCCGATGCGCATCCGCTTCGCGCACTGCGATCCCGCGGGCATCGTCTACTTTCCGCAGTATCTGGTGATGACGAACATGCTCGTCGAAGAATGGTTCAACGAGCGTCTTGCCATCGACTACGCGCACATGATCCAGACGCGCCGCGTCGGACTGCCTATCGTGAAGCTCGTTTGCGAGTTCTCGCGGCCCAGCCGCATGGGCGAAACGATCACGCTGTCGCTCGGCGTCACGCGCATCGGGCGACGCTCGATCGGCATCGACATCGTCGCGCATTGCAACGACGAAGTGCGTTTTCGTGCAACGCAGGTGCTCGTGACGACATCGCTCGAAAGCGGTCAGTCGATCGACATTCCGGACGATATCGCCGCCGCGCTCGCCACATTCGCGCCGCACGCCGCGCAAACCGAGGAGCAACGCTCATGAAGAAACGATCGCTACTGCCCGCAGGCTGGGTCAAGCCGAAGGGCTATGCAAATGGCGTCGCGGCGAGCGGCACGCAGGTGTTCATCGCCGGACAGATCGGCTGGAACGAAGAAGCGCGCATGACGAGCGACCGCTTCGCCGAGCAGGCCACACAGGCGCTGCGCAACGTGCTCGCCGTGCTGCGCGAAGCGGGCGGGCGGCCCGAACATCTCGTGCGAATGACGTGGTACGTAACGGACAAGCGCGAGTACCTCGCATCGCTGAAAGAGATTGGCCAGGCATTTCGTGAACTGATCGGCGATTACGACATCGCGATGAGCGCCGTGCAGGTTGTCGCGCTCATCGAGGACGACGCCAAGGTTGAGATTGAAGCAACAGCTGTGATTACAGACTAGACACACAGACCGAACCATTTCGCACACCACGCACGTATGGCAGGGGAGTTTCATGATGGAACCGTCAGCTCACGTCGATACTTTCGCGCGCGATCACTTGCCGCCGCAGGATCAATGGCCGGTGTTCCTGCTCGACAATCCGGACGTCGCCTACCCGGCGCGTTTCAACTGCGCGACTGAACTGCTCGATCGTGCTGTCGAAAGCGGTCATCGTGACCGGCCTGCGGTGTGGTCCGATATCGACGGCAAGCCGCACGCGACCACGTATGGCGAACTGCTCGCGATGGTCAATCGCAGCGCGCATGTGCTGATCGATGAAATGGGTTTGCAGCCTGGCAATCGCGTGCTGCTGCGCGGGCCGAATACATTGCAGATGGCGGTCGCGTTTCTCGCGGCATTGAAGGCGGGGCTCGTCGTCGTGCCGACCATGCCGCTGCTGCGCGCAAAGGAACTCAAGCAGATCATCGACAAGGCGCAAATCGGCGCGGCCTTGTGCGACACACGGTTGATGGAAGAACTCGCGCGCTGTTCGACGCAAGGCGACGAGTACTTCTGCGAAGGCCTGAAACAGACGCTGATCTTTCACGACGAAGACGCAGCGGGTTCGCTCGAAACCCTCGCGGCATCCAAACCCGCTGAATTCAAGGCCTGCGATACCGCCGCCGACGATGTCTGCCTGATCGCTTTCACCAGCGGCACCACGGGCGCGCCCAAAGGCTGCATGCATTTTCATCGCGACGTGCTCGCGATGTGCGACCTGTTCCCGCGCCATGTTCTCAAGCCCACTGCCGACGATATCTTTTGCGGCACGCCGCCGCTCGCATTCACATTCGGCCTGGGCGGGTTGCTGTGCTTTCCGTTGCGCGCGGGCGCGTCGACGGTGCTGATCGAGAAGCAGACGCCTGAAACGCTGCTGCAAAACGTCGAGCGCTTTCATGCGACGGTGATGTTCACCGCGCCGACGTTCTATCGGCAGATGGCGCCGTTGGTTCCGCGCTTCGACATTGCATCGCTGAAGAAGACCGTGTCTGCCGGTGAAGCACTACCGGATTCGACACGCGCGCTATGGCGTGCGGCTAGTGGCATCGAGATGATCGACGGCATCGGCGGCACGGAGATGATTCATATCTTCATCTCGTCGGCGGGACATGAGGTGCGACCGCATGCGATCGGCAAGGCCGTTCCTGGCTATGCGATTCAAGCCGTGGACGACGATATGCGCCCCGTTCCGCCAGGCACGCTCGGCAAGCTTGCTGTGCGCGGGCCGACAGGCTGCCGCTATCTCGCCGATGAACGTCAGTTGAAGTTCGTGCGCGACGGCTGGAATCTGCCCGGCGACTCCGTTTATATCGACGAAGATGGCTACGTGTTCTATCAGGCACGCGCCGACGACATGATCGTTTCGGCGGGCTACAACATCTCCGGACCGGAAGTCGAAAGCGTATTGATGCAGCACAAGGCCGTTGCCGAGTGCGGCGTGATCGGCGTACCCGACGAAACGCGTGGCCAGATCGTGAAGGCTTTCGTCGTGCTCAATACGGGCTACAGCGCGGACGAGAAACTGGTCGCAGAGTTGCAGGAATTCGTGAAGAATACCGTTGCGCCGTACAAGTATCCGCGCGTCGTTGCCTTTATCGACGCGCTGCCTCGCACGGAAACGGGCAAGCTCAAACGTTTCGCCTTGCGTGCGATGTAGCGCCACACGCTTCATTCGATCGTGGTGGACGATAAAAGCGGCGACGCGCGCAGTCCCGTCTTCCCACAATCGAGGAGCAATTTGATGGCCGGTTCCTTTATCGAAGTCGCCGCTCGCGATGGCGGCCGTTTCAACGCATACATGGCGCGTCCCGCGCAAGGCTCCGGTCCGGGCCTCGTATTGCTGCAAGAAATCTTCGGCATCAACGACTATCTGAAGCAGACGGCCGACCGCTACGCCGAAGAAGGCTATGTCGTGCTCGTGCCCGATCTGTTCTGGCGCATGCAGCCGAATGTCGTGCTCGGTTACGACGGCGACGACATGACGCGTGCGCTCGACTTCCACGCAAAGTTCGATATCGATCTCGGCGTGCAGGATATCGCCGCGACGTTCGATGCCTTGCGCGCATTGCCTGAACAGCAAGGCAAGATCGGCACGATCGGCTATTGCCTTGGCGGCAAGCTCGCATTGCTTGCGGCTGCGCGAACGGACGTGGATTGCGCGGTGAGCTATTACGGCGTCGGCCTCGAAGCGTATCTGGACGAAGTAAAGAACATCCGCTGCCCGATGGTTTTCCACTTCGCCGAAAACGACGCGTACTGCCCGGCACCTGTTCGCGAGCAGATCGCTCAAGCATTTCGCGCGCATGGCAACATCGAGCAGTACGTGTATGCGGGTTGCGATCACGCGTTCGCATCGTCGTCACGCCCGCAGTACGACAAGCCCGCTGCGATGATGGCGTATTCGCGCACGCTATCGCTGCTGCGCAAGGTGCTTGGTCCGATCTACGATCTGAACACATTGTGGGAACAGCACTGCTATTTCGAGTTCGCCACGCGCGACGTCGAAGCCGTGATGCCGACGATGGTCGCGCAACCCTACGTCAACCACGTTCCGACCATGACAGGCGGTGTCGGCTATGACAATCTCAAGCGCTTCTATACGAATCACTTCGTCAATTCGAATCCGCCGGACACGAAGCTGATCCCGATTTCGCGGACCATCGGCTCCGATCGCATCGTCGATGAATTCATCTTTGCTTGCACGCATAGCTGCGAGATCGACTGGCTGCTGCCGGGCGTCGCGCCGACGGGCAAGTACTTCGAGGTGCCGATGCTGGCGGTTGTCTGCTTCCGCGGCGACAAGCTGTATAACGAGCATATCTATTGGGATCAGGCTTCCGTGCTCGTGCAGGTAGGCTTGCTCGATCCGAAGGGCTTGCCTGTCGCGGGCATCGAGAGCGCACGCAAGTTGCTCGACGAGAAGTTGCCGTCGAACGAATTGATGGGCAAAAAGTGGTCTGCATGATGGTTGCTCGCGCAACGTAACGAATAGAGGCCGCCCTCTCGCGCGGCCTCGTATGATGTCCGCTCCGCCGACGTCCGGCCTCACAGCGCGTTTTCGCCGCCCGCTCATGCTCATCGTCCATCACCTGAACAACTCCCGCTCGCAGCGCGTGCTGTGGCTGCTCGAAGAACTCGGCGTGCCGTACGAGATCAAGCGTTATCAGCGCGATCCGAAGACGATGCTCGCGCCGCCCGAACTGCGCGCCGTGCATCCGCTCGGCAAATCGCCCGTCATCACGGATGCCGATGTGACGGTTGCCGAATCCGGCGCGATCATCGAGTATCTGCTCGAACGCTACGGGCAAGGGCGCTTCGAGCCCGCTGCGGGTACGCCCGAGCGACGGAAATTCCGATACTGGATGCACTACGCGGAAGGCTCGGCGATGCCGCCGCTGTTGCTGAAACTGGTCGCGATGCGTATCGGCAGCGCGCCGATGCCGTTCTTCGCGAAGCCTATTGCAAAGAAAATCGCGTCGACGTTGCAATCGGGTTTCGTTGATCCGCAAATCGCGCTGCATATGGGCTATATCGAAGATTCGCTGCGCGAAACTGGCTGGTTTGCAGGCAACGCGTTCACAGCCGCCGATATCCAGATGAGCTTTCCGCTCGAAGCCGCAACCGCGCGCGGCAACCGCGATGCGAAATATCCGTCCATCGCGCGCTTTCTCGACACGATTCATGCCCGGCCCGCGTATCAGCGCGCGCTCGAACGCGGCGGCAAGTACGAACTATTGAGCTGAGCGCCGTCGATTTTTCCGCCCTTCGATCGTCGTATCCATAAGTGCGGTGCGCGGGCAGCGGTTTTCCGGTTGCGGTCAGGCGCGAACGCTGGCTAGACTGAAAGCGCATCGACAGCCATGGAGGAATCGCGCGCATGACGCATAACATCGAAGGCAATAAACGCTGGCTTGCACTGATCGTGCTATGCATGGGCGTGCTGATGATCGTGCTCGATACGACGATCGTCAACGTCGCACTGCCGTCCATCGCGGCTGACCTGGGTTTTTCGGAAACCGCGCTGGTGTGGGTTGTCAACGCTTACATGCTGACCTTCGGCGGCTTTTTGCTGCTCGGCGGAAGGCTCGGCGACCTGTACGGGCATCGCAAGCTGTTTCTCGCCGGGATTACGCTGTTCACGCTCGCGTCGCTCGCGTGCGGGCTCGCGAACTCGCAGGTCATGCTGGTCTGCGCGCGCGCCATTCAAGGATTGGGCGGTGCGGTCGTATCGGCCGTTTCGCTGTCGTTGATCATGAATCTGTTCACCGAAGAAGGCGAGCGCGCCAAAGCGATGGGCGTGTATGGATTCGTGTGCGCGGGCGGAGGCAGCATCGGCGTGTTGCTCGGCGGGCTGTTGACCAATCTGCTGAGCTGGCACTGGATCTTTCTCGTCAATTTGCCTATCGGCATTGCCGTGTATGTAGCGTGCCTGGCGCTGCTGCCGGCAGGCCGTGGACACGCGCATGGCGAGCGGCTCGACGTCGCCGGTGCGACGACTGTCACGGCGTCGTTGATGCTCGCTGTCTATGCGATCGTCAACGGCAACGAGGCGGGCTGGCTGTCCGCGCAAACCATCGGACTGATCGTCGTCGCGCTCGTGCTGCTCGGCGCGTTCCTTGTCATCGAAGCACGCGTCGCGCATCCGCTGATGCCGCTCAAACTGTTCACGCTGCGCAACGTCGCGACGGCCAACGTGGTCGGCGTGTTGTGGGCGGCTGCGATGTTCGCGTGGTTCTTCATCTCCGCGCTGTATCTGCAACGCGTGCTCGGCTACGCACCGCTTCAGGTCGGCCTCGCGTTCTTGCCCGCCAACCTGATCATGGGCTTTTTCTCGCTCGGATTGTCCGCGCGGATGGTGATGCGCTTCGGCATCCGTAAGCCGCTCGCGGTTGGCCTGTTTCTCGCGGCGCTCGGCTTGCTGCTGTTCGCGCGTGCGCCCGTCGACGGACACTTCGTCGCCGATGTGCTGCCCGGCATGGTGTTGCTCGGCATCGGCGCGGGCGTCGCGTTCAATCCGATGCTGCTCGCTGCGATGAGCGATGTCGACCCGTCGGATTCGGGCCTTGCGTCGGGCATCGTCAACACGGCATTCATGATGGGCGGCGCATTGGGGCTCGCGGTGCTGGCGAGCCTCGCGGCCGCGCGGTCGGCGAGCGGCGGTGCGCAACTCGCCGATACGCCCGCTGCGCTCGCTAGCGGTTATCACGTTGCGTTTCTGTTCGGCGCGATCTTTGCGGCGCTGGCCGCAGCAGTTGGCGGCGCATTGTTGCGGCCCGGCTCGCAAGCTACGCAGCGCGAGCGCGAGCGCGAGCGCGACGACGACGATGCGTTGAAGCAGTCGATGGAGCAATCGCCATGAGCAGGACCGCAAGCGCGATCAAATGAGCCAATGCTTCGCTCGATATGCTGGGTTCATGCCGAAACGAGAGTCCGTATGAACCCAGTTGGAAACCCTGCCGGCAAGGCGTTGTGGTTTATCGAAAGCCACTTTCACGACGAATTGTCGCTCGACGATATCGCCAGTTGCGGTTGCGTGTCGCGCTTTCATCTGTCGCGCGCATTCGAAGCCGCGACAGGTTACGCGGTGATGCGCTACGTGCGTGCGCGCCGCCTGACGGAAGCGGCGCGGCTTCTGTCACGCGGCGCGCCCGATATTCTCGCCGTCGCTGTCGATGCAGGATACGGCTCTCACGAGGCATTCACGCGCGCGTTTCGCGAGCAGTTCGGGCTCACGCCCGACGCGTTGCGCGCGCAAGGTCATCTCGACAACATCGCACTCGTGGAGCCGATCAAAATGGATGAATCTCTTCTCACCAATCTCGAGCCGCCGCGTTTCGTCGACGGTGAGCCGTTGCTCGTCGCCGGATCGAGCGAGCGCTACAACTGCGAAAGCAGCTCGGCCATTCCCGCGCAATGGCAGCGCTTCAACACGATCTTCGGCAAGGTGCCCGGACAGGTCGGCAACGTCGCCTACGGCGTCTGCTACAACGCCGACGATTCAGGCAATTTCGACTACCTATGCGGCGTGGAAGTCGCCGACTTCTCGGCCTTGCCAGACGGACTGAGCCGCGTGCGCATCGGTGCGCAGCGCTATGCGGTGTTCACGCATCGCGAGCATATTTCGACGATCCGCCGCACGTGCAACACGATCTGGAACAAGTGGCTGCCCGAGTCCGGCCACACGCCCGCCGATGCGCCGAACTTCGAGCGCTACAGCGAGCAGTTCAATCCCGTTACAGGCATGGGCGGCGTCGAAATCTGGGTGCCGCTGCAGGCTTGAGCACGCGTTGCGTCGGTTCAGCGCTTGTCGTTGAGCGGCGCAGCTTCCACTTCAAACGTGTCGCCGGTTTCGAAGAACGTGCCGCCTGCGACGTAATGACAGGTGCGCATGTCGTGGTCGTCGCCGAAATGCCAGCGGTTCTCCGAATAGACGCGGCTGTCCGCGTAGCACGCGACCACTTCGGCGAGGATCAGATCGTGCCGCTGCGCGTCGTCGGGAATCACCTTGCATTCGAACCAGGCGACGCAGCCTTCCAGCATCGGCACGTCGATTTTTTCGGCGGGAAACGTCTTGAGTTCGAGCGCGGCGAATTTGTCGATTTCGACACCCGCGTTCGAACCAACCGCGAGCGTGTGGCGGGCGAAGCCGCGTGTGGGCAATTGCAGGCCGAACACGCCGCTTGCTTCGACGAGTTGGCGCGTCAATGTCTTCGCGTCGATCACGACGACGAGTTTGGGTGGCACGAAGTCCAGCGGCATCGCCCATGAAGCCGCCATCACGTTCGAGCGCCCGTCGTGCGCGCTCGTGACCAGCGTGACGGGACCATGGTTCAGAAGGCGCGTGGCGCGCGACAGATCGACGGGTTGCCGGAATGATTGCATGTGAGACCTTCGCGATATCGATCGCTGCATTCTAGCGAAGGCTGGTGAAACGCGAAGATTGCGTGCCGCGACGCAAACACGCTGCACAAAAAAACGGCGGCGCCGATGCGCCGCCCGCAGATCCGCATGGATAGGAATTCAGTGCGTCGTCGGCGGTTTGCCGTGCGTGGCGTCGAGCGGTTTGTGCGCTTCACCGTTCGCGCCCGGGAAGAAGGCGTTCCATGCAGCGCGTACGCCCTCGGCCGCGGTGGCTTCGGCGTCGATGGTTTCCGGTTCGTCCACGCGGGCGGGATCTTCGCTCAGTCCGCGCCAGTGGGTGAACACGAGGAGCGGCTTTTCGGTCCATCCGCCTTCGATGAATTTGGCAAATGCCGTGTCTCCGCTCACCAGCTGGACTTCGTACCACCCGTCTCTCACGGGCGCATAGTCGTCCAGCGGGAACCATGCGGTCGCTTCGATTTCCATAGTGCCGTCTCCTGTCGTGGAAGTGACTCGTTCACAGGCATTGTTCATGCCTCACGGGCGACGCGCCCGTTCACGGCGTCGGGTATTGGCGTGGTTCAGGACTTGCAGAGCGAATGAAGCCCGAAAACACGACGCACTTTTGACCACGACGCCAACGTCAGATTTACACATCTGGGGCGTCGCCGTAAAGCCCGTCAACATATTCGGATCTTTCGAACGTTTGCTGGCGCACGTTCGACTCCGGATCCTCACGCCTTCGTTTTCAGCTTGAAAGCGCCGCGATCGAATGCTTCGCTGTACGCTTTCCAGTCGCTCGTGACCTGCGCTTCGCATTGCGTCGCGAGTTCGATCAAGGGCAATTGCCATTTGGTGTCTTCGCCGAAGGCGATCAGATCGTCGGCGATGGCGGATTTTTGCCGGCCGCTGCTGCGAAAGTGCGCCCACGCGATCAGTTCGGCCATATTGCGCACGACGGATTCCAGCCTCGGCAGCTTGCCGTTCCAGTTTTCAAGCGCGACACGGTCTTCGGACGGCTGCAGGCCGCGCAGCACGAACGGGCGCTTTTCGAAGTCGACGGCATGCAGGAAAGCTTGCGACACGACCTGGTTGCGCCGCTGGATTTCGACGACGCGCGCGGCCTCGCTGCTCCACTTCGGCTGCGGCGTGTCGACATTCGGCGCGGTGGCGGACGGCAAAGCCAGCTTCATGTCGAGCAGATAGTTGCCGTCGGGCGAACCCTTGCCTTCGACGAGAATCACATAGCGCTCGACGCCCAGACTGCCCGTGCCCGCGATTCGGCGCGCGACGTCGAGAATCTCGAAGAACTGCGGATTCGGCTCGTGCTTCGCGAAGTCATTCATGAAGGCAGTGACTTTCGCGCGGGTGTCGTCGTTGACGGGCAGCGCCTTCTTGCCGTCGACGCGCAGCGTGCGCTTTTTTCCCTTCAGATCGGTGCGCCGGTTCAGATGATCGGCACGCGAGCGTTGATGCAGCGCCGCGAACAGTTCGCCGACCATGCCTTCCGCCGTCTCCTCTTCGATCCAGCGTGCCTTGCCGAAGCGCAGCGCGGCGGCGTAGGCATCGACGGCCGTGTGGCACAGCGCGAGCGCCTCGGCGCGGCTCAGCTTGAGGTCGTCGGCCGCGACCAGCACGCTCGTCAGCAGACGGATCATCTCGTACAGGCATGGCGCGAGACAGGCCTCGTCGAAGTCGTTGATGTCGAAGTAAATGAGCCGGTTGTCGCCTTTGTAACTGCCGAAATTTTCCAGATGCATGTCGCCGCAGATCCACGCATGTGGCGAGCCGTCCAGCACCTTGCCTTTGGACAGACGCTTGTAGAACAGATGACACGTTCCGCGCAGGAATACGAACGGCGACGTGCGCATGCGCGCGTATTTCATCGCGAGTCGTTCGGGGTCCCGGCCCGCATTGAACCGGGCGATTTCATCGGCGACGTCGAGCATGCGAACCTCTCAAGGATGGGGAGCGATCAGGATCATTCTGTATCGACAGCCTTTCAGTTCCAAACGTTCGCTATCGATGCGCCAACGACGCTGGCTCCATCGAATAGCAGGCGCCTGGTTCTTACTGCTGCACTGCGTTTGCCGTATCGTGGCCGCTTGGCATACTTCAAACAGCACGAGCGACGGGAGAATCACGTGGTGCAACGAGTCAACGAATACGGCCAGGCGATCGGCGAACCCATGCCGCAGTGGCAACCCGCCAGGGCGCCGGGCGATCAACCCATGACCGGCCGCTACTGCCGGCTGGAACGGGTGAACGTGGAGCGCCACGCGGACGAGCTGTATGAGGCGTACAGCGCCGCGGCCGATGGCCGCGACTGGACGTACCTGTCCGTCGGCCCGTTCGCAACGCGCGATGCGTATCGCGACTTCCTCGCGTCGTGCGCTGCCTCGCCTGATCCGCTGCACCACACCGTTGTCGATCTGGCGACGGGCAAGGCCGTCGGCACGCTCTCGCTGATGCGCATCGACAAGGCGAACGGCGTGATCGAAGTCGGTTTCGTCGTGTTCTCGCAGCGGCTGCAGAAAACGCGCATGGCGACCGAAAGCATTTTCCTGCTGATGCAACGCGTGTTCGACGAGCTTGGCTACCGGCGTTTCGAATGGAAATGCGATTCGCTGAACGCGCCGTCGCGCGCGGCGGCGGCCCGCTTCGGCTTCACGTTCGAAGGCATCTTCCGCCAGGCCGTGACGTACAAGGGCCGAAATCGCGACACCGCGTGGTTCTCGATCATCGATAGCGAATGGCCGGCGCTGCGCGCGGGCTTCACGCAATGGCTCGATGAAGGAAATTTCGATGCGCAAGGCAAGCAGCGGAAGACGTTGCAGGCGTGCATCGGCGCGCAGCGCGCTTGACGCGCCGAGCGCTTACATCATCAGGAATGCTTTCAAACTGCGGCGGATCGCATCCAGTTCTGGCTGGGCGATCCGCTCTTCTCTGAATTCGCCTTGCCGCGCAACCCAGTCGAGCGTCGTGATCTGGTCGATCAGCGCGACGCACGGTTTGGGTAACGTAGACACGGGAATTTCCGTGGCCAGCCCGCGAATCCTGGTCGTGCATGGCACGGCGACGATGCGATTTGTCGGGCCGTTGTGCGCTTCGTGAGAGAGCACGATCACGGGCCGGGGATACCTGCCGCCCTGCTCGTGCCCAACCACGGGCTCAAGCCTGATCCACATTACATCGCCGATCTCGGGAACGCCGTTTTTCATGTTGCTCCTTACCAGTCGTCCTGGCCGGTTGGGTCGGCGAGTTCCGAACCCACTGCCGCGCCACGATCGATGGTCGGATGCACGTCTTCCGGACGCGCCGCGAGTTGCTCGCGATACTCGTCCCAATTGAACGTCCTGATGGCCGGCGTCGCGACGAGCGCACCGTCTGCCACCACCATGTCGACTTCCTGATCTTCGCGCAGGTGAAGTTCGTCAGCCAGGCTTGCCGGAATACGCACCGCAAGACTGTTGCCCCACCGCTTGATTGTCTGAATAGCCATAGCCCCACCTTCGCTCGAAAGATCCAGATACACGATTGCCTCCTTGAAGCTCTGCAAGAGAGCAGAAGCGCCGCGTATCTACGATGTAGATACCTTGATGCTACGCGGCGCGGGTTGATGTGTCAACGCTGTATCTACGTGCGATTGGGTGGTTCAAATGACCGATGCATTCGCGTGACAAATGTCGCATCGGCGGGGGTCTCGGACAATTCGGCCGGAAGATATAGGACGGGCAGGAAAAGACTGAAAACCGCTCAGACCGACCGGAGAAACACCCCGGTCGCGTGCCCCTTATACGTCGCCTGCCGCTCCTCGACGTAGCCGCACTTCGCCGCGACGCGGCGCGACGCCACGTTGTCGGGCGCGATGATGCAGACGGTGTCGCCGTGCGGCCACTTCGCATCGGCCCATGCGAGCGCGCCGCGCACGGCTTGCGTCGCGTAGCCGATGCCGTGCATCGCCGGCATCAGCGCCCAGCCGATTTCGGGCGCGCCTAGCGGCGGCTCGATTTCGCGCTGATAGTCCGCGAAACCGATCTCGCCGACAAAGCGGCCGCTGCTTTTCTCGCGGATCACCCAATAGCCGTAACCGAGCATGGCCCAATGCCCGGCATAACGCAGCAGGCGCGACCAGACTTCCTCACGACTAAAAGGCTTGCCGCCGATAAACCGCGTGACAGTCTCATCGGACCACAACGCGTAGCTTTCCTCGAAATCCTCGAGGACATGCGGACGCAAGATCAGACGATCGGTTTCGAACTCACAGGCGGAAAGATTCATCGCGCATATCCGGCACAAGACCGGCGAAGAGGAAAGCGCAGATGATCGCAGATGCGCGCGCCGCGCCCAACCCGCTTCAAACGAGCGCGCGCAAAACCCGGCAACATCACTCCCCGTTGAAAGCCGCTTCGAGCACTTTCAGGTCTAGCTTCACCATTTGCATCATTGCGCGCATCGCGCGTTGTACCTTGACCTGATCCTTGTCGGTGAGGAACTTCATCATCGCGGTCGGCACGATCTGCCAGGACAGGCCAAAGCGGTCCGTGAGCCAGCCGCATTGCACGGGCTTGCCGCCGCCTTCGAGCAGTTTGTCCCAATACGTGTCCACTTCCTCTTGCGTTTCGCATTTAACGAACATCGAGATCGCCGGAGAAAACGTGTACTGCGGACCGCCGTTCAGCGCGACGTATTCGCGGCCTTCCAGGTGAAACGTAATGGTCAGCACTTCGCCCGCCTTACCCGGCACGGCATCGCCGTAATGCGTGATGTCGCCGATGCTCGAATTCGGGAAAATGCCCGTGTAGAACCGGACGGCTTCCTCCGCATTGCCGTCGAACCACAGGCATGTCGTAATCTTGTCCATCCCATCTCCTTGGCATTCTGGCGCGCGGCAGCGCGGGCTTCGCAGCCGCGCGCCGACGGCAGCCGTTATTGACGGCCTTGCGCCATCTGTTCCATGGCGGACTTCATTTCTTCGGGCGTGACGTCGCGCTTGTGCGTCGCGACGGACCAGCGGTGGCCGAACGGATCTTCGACCTGGCCGTAACGGTCGCCCCAGAACATATCGGTGGCGGGCATGATCACCTTCGCGCCCGCTGCCGCCGCTTGCGCGATGGTGGCGTCGGCGTCGTTGACGTAGAGATGCAGCACGATGGGCGTGCCCTTCAATGCCTTCGGCCCGTACGACGCGCCATTGCCGCAATCGGGCATTTCATCGACGAGCATCAGCGTCGAATCGCCGATTTTCAGCGACGCGTGCATGATCTTGCCGCCGGGGCCGGGCAGGCGCACCTGCTCGACTGCATTGAATGCTTTCTTGTAGAAATCGATTGCTTCGGCCGCGCCCGCGACGATGATGTGCGGTGTCAACGTGTGCATCCCTTCGGGGATGGGCTTGACGGCTGGCGTGGACATGATCGTGTCTCCTGATGTGAAGAGGTCCATGAGTGACGAAGTTTCGCCCGATCAGCGAGTCTTCATCACTATGACGAGTAAGCCATCTTCAGATCGACACGCGCAACCGATTATTTTTTCGAGCCGGATCAGACGCGCTTCGGTCGGCTCAAACTGCCCGCCAGTGGCCCGGTACCCATTGCCAGTGATTGGCCTCCCACCGGTAGTGACCCTTCACCCACCGGTATCCAGGCGCAGGCGGCGCACCGATCACTTCGGCAACGGGCGCCGGTTGCGGCGGCCGTCCTGGCTCGACGACATAGCAGGCGGACAGCGTGGACGCGCAAAGCGCGCCCGCGAGCAACGTGCGAAGTTTCGTCAATTGCAGATTGCATACGATCATTTGAAGTTCTCTCCCTGTTGGCTTCAGCTTGTTAGTTGAATCTGAACCGGCCCGCGCGGCCTACGCGCGAATCAGCCCTGTCATCGGCGGCGCATTGCCCGCCTGTGCGAACAGCGTGCGCGACGTGCGATGCGGATCGAGCCCGAGGCTTTCGCTCGCGACGCCCGTAATCAGCGCATCGAGCGAAGCCGTCGGCTTGAGGTCGCGCGCCTGATACAGATCGCTTTGCCGCAAGCCCGGCCAGTCGGCGACCACGCGCCCACCCGCCACCGCGCCGCCAATCACCATCGCCGCGGATGCCGTGCCGTGGTCCGTGCCGCCCGTGCCGTTCGCCGCCGCCGTGCGTCCGAACTCGGTTGCAACCAGCACCGTCGTCTTGCTCCACGCCGGGCCGAGCCCGTCGCGCAACGCGGCCAGCATCGTGTCGAGTGCCTTGAGCTGCGCGGCGAGGCGCGGCATCTGCGCGCTATGCGTGTCCCAGCCACCCGTCTCGATCATCGCGATGCGCGGCCCGTCGTCGCGCGAAAGAAAACCGGCCGCGAGCTTGCCGAGACTCGCCGGGTCCTGGCGCGCGCCCGCGTCGCCCGCGAGACCGCGCGCCGCCATCGCCGATTCCCATAGCGGACGTAACTGCGCGTCCTGCTCGTAGAGTTGCGAGACGCGCGCGAGCAGATCGTCAGGCGCCTGAGGCAAACCAGAAGGCGCATACGAAGCCACATTCGCGGACCCGCGCAACGCCATCGGCACGGTCGGTGCAAACGCGATCGCGTTCTCGTGCGTGGTGGACGCTGCGCCCGGCATCATGCCGACCAGCCGATTGAGCCAGCCGTCCTTCACCTGATACGCCGACGTCCCGCCCGTCTCGAGCACGTTCTGTCCGTCGAAATGCGAGCGGTCGCGATACGGCGACGCGATGGCATGCACGAACAGCGCCTCGCGCTGCGCATACATCTGCCCGATCTGCACGAGCGACGGATGCAGCGCGAACGTACCGTCGAGTTTCGTGGCGGCCGATGTATCGACAGCAAGCGCGCCGCGCAACGTCGCATAAGCAGGGTCTGCGTACGGCACGACGATGTTCAGGCCGTCGGCGGCGCCGCGCTGGATCACGAATATGAAACGGCGGTCGGTCGCGGCGCGCGCGAACACCATCTGCGGCGCAACGAGCATCGCGCCCGCGCCGGCAGCGGCGACGCGCATGAAGGTGCGGCGAGTGAGCATGGTCATCTCCGTTGGAAATCGGGCGACACGAGCAGCAGCGCGAGCGCCGTCGATGCGCTTTCGGCACGCGACACGGCAAGCTGCGTCGGCTCGCTCAGCGAGCCTGCCGTCAATGTCTGACCGAGCGAGCGCGCATCGAGCCGGTCGCCGACGCGCGCCGCGAAGCGCTGCGCGATCTCGACGCGCCGCACGAGCGCATCGGGCGCGGCCCAGCTTGCGGCGATATCGTCGTAACCGGCGGGCGAGCCCGGCCGCCACACCTGCTGGCCGAGTTGCGTGAGCACGGGCGCCATCTGCACGGCGTTGCCCGCGTTGCCGGTCAGCTCGCGCATGCCGAGGCCGCGCATCGACGAAATGGTCCACTCCCACGGCGACTTGAACTTCACGGCGACGGACGACCAGGCGGCATCGCTGTCGATCAGCGCGCGATACACCGTCGGCAGATCGCCGCGGCTGCGCATGAACGCCGTGGCCAGTTGATCGACGACGTCGGGCGGCGGATTGTCCGCGACGAAGTGGCGCGCGAGCTTGGTGGCGATATGCGTCGCCGTCGCGGGCGAAGTCGACAGATCGTGCAGCACGGCCAGCGTTTGCCCTTCGCCCGGCTGGTCGTAGCGGCGGCCCATGATGGTCCGGGTGCCGGGCTCATGCACCTGTGGACGGAACACGAACGCGCCCGGCGGCGCATTGTTGGGCTGCGGACCTTGCCCCGCCGCAATACTCCAGCCCGTCATCGCGCGCGCAAATTCGGTCACGTCTTCCTGCGTGTAGCCGCTGCGCACGCCGAGCGTGTGCAGTTCCATGATTTCGCGGGCGAGATTTTCGTTGAGACCCGGCTTGCGGTTCGGATTGCGCTGCGCGGCGCGCATCGCGGCGATGCTGTCGGGACCGACCGAGCGCGTCTGGTCGAGAAAAAGCTGCATCGCGGGATGACGTTCGACGGCGACCAGCATGTCTTCGAAGCGGCCGAGCACATGCGGGCGGATCGCTTCCGCTTCGAACGCACCGGCGAACGGCGCGACAGGGCCTTTATCGATCGACACCGCGAAGTGATTCGACCAGAAGTGCACGAGCCGCTCGACGAACGGCGCGGGGCTCGTCAGTGCACTTGCGACACGAGCGTTCACTGCTGAGCGATAGGTGTCGCGCGATTCCATGCGCACCGCCTTGTTCGCGGCCTGGCGGGCGGCTTTGCGGGCGTCGTCGGGATTGCTGCTCGCCGCCGGGGTTGAGGCCGGATTCGACGCAGAGTTAGTGGCATTCGCCATTGCCTGCTGGCGTTCGTCAGCGAGTTCGGCGGCAATGGCGAGCGTCGACGGCTGTGCAGCCCATGCCGCGGGCATCGGCTGATACGCGTCGAACTGTGCGACAAGCCAATGCTTCGGATTTGCCGGCGGCGCTTCGTCGGAGCGTGCACCGAGCCCGAAACGATTCAGCGCGATCGCGGCCGCGCTCAACGGCGGCGCCGTCATTGCAGCGGGTGAATTGGCCATGGTCGCTCCTGTCTCGCCTGTCGTGTGTGGTTCGTTATGCGTTAAACGGAGCGTGAGACGCTTTTCCGTCGCTGTTCTTTTTATTTCGAATGCGATGGGTTATTCGCTGGCAGGTTGATCGTTCTGCGCTGGCTGCTTTTGCTGCTGCCGCTGTTGCTGCGCCTGCGCGATCCGCCATTGCCCGCGTTCGCGCAAGCCTTCCGCGAACTTCACGCGTTCCTCGGGCGACAAGGTCGCTGCGAAATCCGCAACGCCCTGCTCGACGCGCGAGCGCAGCGCGATATCGGCTTCGCGCGTGCGGTTCAGCGCCTGATCGAGCGCCGTTCGGTCCAGTTGCGGCGCGGCCAGCAAGCGCAGCACTTCGCGCCGGTCGTCGCGTCCTTCGCGCGCGTACTCGCGCGCTTCGCGGCGCGCGTCCTTCAACGCATCGACGAACTGCCTCTGCCGTTCCACCGACAACTCTTCCGCCGCAAACCGCAGCGCGCGTGGCTGCGGCTGCGCGGCGGTGGCCGTCGTGCGGCCATGCGCGGCAAACCACTGATACGCGCCGCCCGCCACGCCGCCGATCAAAAACACATTGAGCACCAGCGAGCCCACCAGCAGAAATTTCCAGGCACGTCCGCTCATTCGCCACTCCAGTCTGCGGCCGTGCCGCCAAATCCAGTTGTCAGATACGAAGACTCAGGTCCCGGCGACGGACTGCCCGTCACAAGGAAAAACGACACTGCAAACGCGCCAGCCAACCCGCCGATCAACCCGACGCCCGCGAACGCCGCGCCCGACCACCACAAGCCCGCGCGACGCGAACGGTTGCCCGGCTGCGCGAACGACAGCCAGCGCCGCCGACGACGCGACGGCGCCGAAGCAACCACGCGTTCGACGAAAGCGGAATCAGGTGCGGCAACGGGATCGCTCGCGAGCCATGCATCGAGTTGCGCGGCCTGCGCGAGCAGCGTGTCCGCCTCGACGCGATGCTGTGCGGCCCAGGCGCTCGCGTCCGCGCGCTCCGCTGCGGGCCAATGACGCGCGTCAGCACCGTACGCATCGACGATTGCGCGAAATCTTTCTGGTGTCATCGCCTGGTCCTCGTTCCGGCAAGATCGTCGCCCGCCAGTTGCGCGCGCAGATTGCGGCGCGCGCGGGCCAGCAGGCTTTCGAGCGCATCGACGGTGATGCCCATCAAAGCGGCTGCCTCGATGTTCGACAGTTCCTGGTAGTAGTTCAGCACGAGGGCCTCGCGCTGACGCGCCGGCAACGCGGCAAGCGCCGCACGCACGCGCGCGTCGCGCGACTGCGCTTCGAGTTGCGCATCGGGCGTGGCGGCTGGATCGGCGTCGTCGGGCAGCACATCGGGCAACTCATCGGCCGGTTCCTCGCGGTGCCCGCGCAAGCGGTCGTAGCAGAGATTCAGCGCCACGCGATGCAGCCACGTATCGAAACGCGCCTCGCCTTCGCGCCAGCGCGGCGCCTGCTTCCAGATGCGCATGAACGCTTCCTGCGCGACGTCTTCCGCTTCCATACGGTCTCCCAGCATCCGCGTGGCGAGCGCCAGCAGACGCGGCAACTTGCGCGCAACGAGCGTGCGCACGGCAGCCGGCTCCTGCCTGCCGACGCCCGCAACCAGCTCCGCGTCCGGATCGCGCTCGCTCAACGCGCGCTGCTCCGCCGCGTTTGCCACACGAGCCACACGAGCCGCGTAAGCCGCGCATGCCGCGTACATTGCGCGGCGCATGTCGCGGCGAGTCGTACTGACGTCACTTGCTGTCGCTCCCTGTTGTTCTGATCCGCCGACTTCATACAAGCGCCGCGAACCGCGCAACACGCGCGGTCAACGCCGGCTCATGCCCTTCCTGCGCCCGCTCAATATACGACGACAGCCGGCCGGTAATAGTAAGGCCGCCCCGGCACGACGACGCAGCCCGCGAGTGTCGTTGCAAGCAACGCGATCAAAAGCAGTTTCTTCATCGCTTTCAGTCTCCCGTCGCAGTGCTCAGCGCACCCAGTGCGCGGGAACCCAGCGCCAGTTCGGGCCATGCGCGACCCAATGCCCCGGCACCCAGCGATAACCCGGGCGCATCGTCTGCCAGTGCCCGCCCACCCACACGTAGCGGCCGCCCGCCCAGCGCCAGTGGCCGGGATCCCATGCGTAGCCGGCACGCGGCGGCGGCATCACTTCGGCGCGCGGCCCGGGCGGCGCCATCGGCGCGACGATCACCTCCTGCGCAAACGCAGCCGAAGCGCTCAGCGCCACCACACCCGCCGCGGCGACGCGGACCAGTTTTTGCATGTTCATTGCGTTCTCCCTTGAGTCCATCAACGGTCCGAAATCGGCCGGTTTTGGGGTTAAACGCGCGAACCGCAAAAATCCGTCGCGGATTTTTTCGTTCGATTTCGCCCGGCCGGGCAAACTGGCGCGTGCGCAGGGGAATCGGTATCGTCAGGGCTGGACTTCTTCACACGACAGGAGCGCCAAGTGACAAACAACAACTGGTTCTCGAAGTTCTCGACGGGTCTTTCGACGATGGCGGGAAAACCAGCAACGTTCGTGATCGCGGTGGTGCTCGTCGTCGTGTGGGGTGTCAGCGGGCCGATGTTCCACTTCAGCGATACCTGGCAACTGGTGATCAATACGTCGACGACGATCGTCACCTTTCTGATGGTCTTCCTGATACAGAACACGCAGAACCGCGACACGGCCGCGATGCAGATCAAGCTCGACGAGCTGATCCGCGCGCTGGACGGCGCGCACAATGCGCTGCTCGATCTCGAAGAGCTGAACGAAAAGGATCTCGGACGCTTTCGCAAACGCTACGAGCAGCTCGCCGAGGAAGCGCGCGGCGCGCTGCGCAAGGGCGGCACCGATACGGACTCGCCGTTCATCGACGAAAGCGATGACGATGACAATGACGTCAACAAGAAGCGCAACACGCACTGAACCATGACGCAAGCCACACCGCCCGCGCTGCATGACGCGGACAAAGGCCATTCGCTCGCGCGGCACTATCCGCGCGGGCTGCGCATCGACCCGCATTCGCATACGTGGGCTCAGGTGCTGTATGCCGTATCGGGCGTGATGTGGGTCGAAACCGGGCGCGAGGCGCTCGTCGTGCCGCCGCAGCGCGCCGTGTGGCTGCCTGCCGGCACCGAGCATTCGATCCACATGATGAGCGACGTCGAAATGCGCAACCTGTATTTCCACGAGCGCAGCATCGGTCATCTGAGCGCACGCAGCGACGTGTTTGAGATCAACGGTTTGCTGCGCGAGCTGATCGCGTCGATTGCCGAACATGAAGAGGCGCAGACGCGCGATGAAGACTATTTGGGCACCGCATATCGGCTCGCGATGCTGGAACTCGAGCATGCGCCGCGCTCGTCGCTGCGCATTCCGCTGCCCGATGCGTCGGACCGGCGGCTCGACGCGCTGTGCCGCGCGGTAATCGGCAATCCGTCGAATGCGATCGGCTTCGAGCAGCATGCGGAGTCGGTCGGCGCGAGCGTGCGCACGCTGGCGCGGCTCTTCACGCGCGAGCTCGGCATTGGCTTCGCGGAGTGGCGCAGACAGGTGCAACTGGCCGTCGCGGTGTCGGGACTCGCGGAAGGACGCGCCGTCAACAGCATCGCGCGCGAACTGGGCTATCTGCCGAGCAGCTTCAGCGACATGTTCCGCCGCGAGCTCGGCGCGCCACCGACCGACTTCAACCCGCACGCGACGCTGGCCGTGCCGGCTGCGCTAAAGTCCTGAGTTCGGCACGCGGCGCGCTGCCGGCATGCGCGCTTGCGGCTGTTGAGCGAGAATCGTGGGCACCAGCGGCGCCGGCAGGTCAGCCGGCCGGCGTCGCCATGGCCAAACCTTAACGAAAGGAAACGTGAGATGAGCAAGGGATACTGGGTCACCCATTACCGCAAGACGAACGATCCGGCGGCGCTGGCTGCCTATGCACAACTGGCAGCGCCGGCCATTGCCGCTGCTGGCGGCAAGTTCATCGTGCGCGGCCCCGCTGAAGAAGTTCGCGAGGGCGGCCTGAAAGAGCGCACCGTGGTGGTCGAATTCCCGACCTACGAGCAGGCCGTCGCAGCCTACGACACCGACGACTACAAGAAAGCGCTGGCTGCGTTGGGCAATGGCGCCGAACGCGACCTGCGCATCGTGCGCGGCACGGAGTGATTCTTTGGTAGCAGGGGCGCTCAGTAGCGGATCACCATCGGCAGATGGGCGCTGTCGCGCGGCTCGTCTTCGGGCAGCACGACGGCGCTGCCCGCTGCAATGCGGCGCGCGCTCCATAGCACTGCGAATGCGTCGAGCACGTCGTCTTTCTGTGCGTGCCGCGCGATGCGTTCGTCGAGGGCGGTCTGCAGAGCCGCGCTGAAAACAGGTTCAAGCAGGGCTTTTCGTTTCGCGTGCCCGGCTTCCGATGTTTTGCCTTCCTTAAGCCCCACGGCTTCGCCGCCTTGTTCGATCCGAAGTTGCATGAAGGCAAGCTCCGGATGCACTTCGAACACGCGTTTTGCATCGATCGCGCTCTCGCGTAGCGCCGTATCGACTTCGGCGATCTTGCTGAGAATGTTGAAGGCCTGTTGCGAGATGCCTTTGCCTGTCGCTTCGCGGTTCAGCTCGCAGGCTTTCCTGTAGTCCTTCACGCCGAGCGTTTGACGCGCCGGTGTCTGAAATACCGACGCGCTGCGCGGCCATTTCAGGCGTTTCCTCGCTTCGGCATCGCACGCGCGGTTTTCCGCCGATGACAGGCCGATCGGCATATCCACCGCCACGATGGCGAGCGCGGGCGCCCACGCGAGCACCTCGGCAAACGATGCGCAGATGCGCGTCTCGATCGCGCCTGTTCGGGCGTGCTGCCTGACCGCATACCAGCCGCCCTTGCAGCCGTCCACGCCTAGCAGGTCTGTCTTTTGTCGCGTCATCCGTTCCCTGTCCGATATTCGAAAGTACTTGTCTGAACAGCGTCGTGCCGGTCATCTAGACTGCCGTCATACGCTGCTTCACGCATCGTGAAACAGCCAGCGAAACCCATCGAATTCAACAGATTCCGCAGGAGCGGCAATGAAAGCGATCCAGTTCAACGCATTTGGCGGCCCCGAAGTCCTCAACCCCGTCGATCTGCCGACACCCGCCGCCGACGCCGACAGCGCCGTCGTGCAGGTGAAAGCGGCCTCGGTGAACCCGAGCGACGTGAAGAACCTCTCCGGCCACTTCAGCCACACGACACTGCCGCGCACGCCGGGCCGCGACTTCAGCGGCGTCGTGGTCGACGGTCCCGCCGAATGGATCGGCGCAGAAGTATGGGGCACGGGCGGTGATATCGGCTTCACGCGCGACGGCACGCATGCGCAGTTCATCAAGATTCCCGTCGGCGCGCTGTCGCGCAAGCCGCGCACGCTGACGCACGAGCAGGCATCGGCGATCGGCGTGAACTTCGTGGTCGCCTGGCTCGGCGTGGTCGATTATGCACAGCTCATCGCTGGCGAAACGGTGGCCGTGATCGGCGCGAGCGGCGGTGTGGGCGGGGCGGTCGTGCAGATCGCGAAGTCGCGCGGCTGCCGCGTGATTGCTGTCGATCGTCACGAGCCGGATGCGGATTCGCCCGCAGGCCGTCTTCTCGATCACTACGTGCCGCTGGACGAACGCGCGCCAGAACGCGTGAAAGCACTCGGCGGCGCGGATGTGGTGTACGACGCCGTCGGCGGCGTCGCGTTCGAAACCGCGCTGAAGCTCGCGAAGTGGCGCGGCCGCGTGGTCGAGATCAGCGCGACGGGCAAGCGGCGCGTCGAGTTCGATCTGATCGACTTCTATCACAACGAGACACAACTGTTCGGCGCGGACAGCGCGAAGCTTGGCGTCGCGGATTCCGCACGGCTGATGACGGAACTGGCCAGCGTGTTCGATAGCGGCGCGTTGCAGGCGCCGTCGATTGCGCAGACGTTCCCGCTCGAACAGGCGCGCGATGCGTATGCGGCCGTCGCAGGCGGCACGCGCGGACGCGTCGTCATCACGATGTGATGCAACCCGCTGAAATCAAACCGGAGACTCGTATGAAGCCGTATCTCGTGTCGCTGGCGGCGGGTGTCGTCGTCGGACTGCTGTACAACATCGTCGATGTGAAGTCGCCCGCGCCGCCTATCGTCGCGCTGCTCGGACTGCTTGGCATGGTTGCGGGCGAACACGCAATCCCGTTCGTGCGCTCGCTGCTCGCGCACGTCGCAAGCTGACACTTACTGCATGCGCCCGCCGCGCGCGCGTTCGAGCAACAGTTCGCGTTCGCGCGCGTTGCGCGTCATCGATGCGGCGCGCTCGAATTCCGCACGTGCTTCGTCGTCGCGGCCGAGCTTGGCGAGCAGATCCCCGCGCACGCTCGGCAGCCAGTGATAGTTTTTTAGCGAAGGCTCGTCGGCGAGCGCATCGACGAGTTCTAAAGCGGCCATCGGCCCGTAAGCCATGCCGACGGCCACCGCGCGGTTCAGATCGACCACCGGCGACGGCGCGACTTCGGCGAGTGCATCGTATAGCGCGACGATCTGCGCCCAATCCGTTTCCGCTGCCGTGCGGGCGCGCGCATGGCAGGCGGCGAGCGCGGCCTGCAGCGTGTACGGACCGCTCATGCCGCCAAGCGCTTCCGAGCGCGCGAGCGCCGTCAGCCCGCGCCGGATCAGGAGGGGATCCCAGCGGCTGCGGTCCTGATCGAGCAGCAGCACGGGTCGCCCGTCTCCATCGACGCGCGCATGCGTGCGCGACGCCTGAATCTCCATCAATGCAACGAGGCCGTGCACTTCGCTTTCGTCGGGCATCAGACCCGCGAGCACGCGCCCTAGACGCAGCGCTTCTTCGCATAGCGTCGGACGCATCCAGTCGTCGCCCGCTGTCGCCGAATAGCCTTCGTTGAAGATCAGATAAATCACTTCGAGCACGGATGCGAGCCGCACCGCGCGGTCGTTCGCCTGCGGCACTTCAAACGGCACTTTCGCCGCCGACAGCGTCTTCTTCGCCCGCACGATGCGCTGCGCGATGGTCGGCTCGGGCACGAGAAACGCGCGCGCGATTTCATCCGTCGTCAGGCCGCCGAGCAGGCGCAGCGTGAGCGCGACGCGCGCGTCTTTCGATAGCACCGGATGACACGCAGTGAACACCAGCCGCAGCAGATCGTCGCCGATATCGTCGGCGCGCGCGGCGTCGAGTGCATCGACGAAATCGGGCACGATGTGCGCCTCGCGCGCATCCATGTCGGCGCCGAGTTCCTCATGCTTGCGCGCGTGCAGCGCATCCTGGCGCCAGCGGTCGAGCGCGCGGTTCTTCGCGGTCGCCATCAGCCATGCTCCGGGATTGTCCGGCACGCCCGCATCCGGCCAGTTTTCGAGCGCGGCCACCAGCGCGTCCTGCGCGAGTTCCTCGGCCACGCCGACATCGCGCACGATCCGCGCGACGTGTGCGATGACCTTCGCGGATTCGATCCGCCAGACCGCCTCGATGGCACGATGGGTCGCAGCCGTCGTCACGGCCGGCCTCAAGACGCGTCGGCCGCCGGCATGGCGGCGTTCGGGTCCATGTACACGAGCTCCCAGATATGGCCGTCGATATCCTCGAAGTTGCGCTCGTACATGAAGCCGTGATCCTGCGCCGGGCGCGGCAACGCGCCGCCCGCCGCCAGCGCCTTGCTGGCCAGATCGTCGACTTGCGCACGGCTGTCGCACGACAGGCAGATCAGCGCCTCCGTGCTCTCCTTCGGATTGCACAGCGTCTTGTTCGTGAAGGTCTGGAAGAAGTCTTTCGCGAGCAGCATCGCGTAGATGTTTTCGCCGATCACCATGCAGGCGGCCTGCTCGTTGGTGAATTTCTTGTCGAACGTGAAGCCGAGTTGCGCGAAGAATGCCTGTGATTTTTCCACGCTGCTCACGGCGAGGTTCACATAGATTTGCTTGTGCATGATCGTTCCTCGAAAGCTCACGGGTGCAGGGTCAATGGTTTGCGCCTTCGATCTTGCGAAACCGTTCGATCGACTGGCCCGGCTCGAAGTCGTCGAGATCGAACATCTGACGCACTTCGATCTCGCCGTCGGCGTGTTCGCCGAACGGCGCGGGGAAGCGGCGCGCCCATTCCATCGCTTCTTCGCGCGAGCGCACCTGGATCACCGTGTAGCCCGCGATCAGCTCTTTCGTTTCCGCGAACGGTCCTTCCGTCACTGTGCGCCTGCCGTCGGCATAGCGCACGCGCCAGCCCTTCGCGCTCGGCTGCAGACCCGACGCGTCGAGCAGCACGCCCGCCTTTTGCAACGCTTCGTGATACGTCGCCATCTGCGCGATCAGTTCGTCTTCCGGCATCTTGCCGGCTTCGCTGTCCGCCGTGGCCTTGACCAGGATCATGAATCGCATCGCCGTCTCTCCTCGTGAATCCTCGTGAATAAGGAAGCCCCGTGGCGGCTTCTTACTTCCACGACGAGCGGCGCGTGACGGGATCGACATGCGTGACGGCCAGGGAAAACCCTTTACGCTGAATCGACAGGCGCGCTGGCAAGCGCCGTCAGTAGTCGTAGCACGGCGCGACCTTGCGGATTTCGATCGAGCACCACTCGGCGGCCGGGCATTGCGCGGCGAGCGCAAACGCTTCTTCGTAGGTATCGACGTTCAGCAAAAAGAAGCCGCCGATCATTTCCTTCGCTTCGGCAAACGGCCCGTCGATCAGGCGCGTCTCGCCATCGCGTTTCTCGATGCGCACGCCCTTCTTGCTGGGCGCGAGCGATTCGGCCGCGATCAGTTGGCCGCGCGATTGCAGTTCAGCGCGGTATTTCAGCATGCGGTCGTAGACGGCGCGGCCCGCGACTTCGCCGCGTTCCTCGCGTTGTTCGGTAGGTTCGACGATCAGCAGCATATAAGACATGGTGACTCCGTGTTCCGGTTGTCGGGGCCGCTGCGTTCGAGGGGTGCCGTACTTCGTGAGACGGGTGGCGCGGCGGCTATCGCAGCAAACGATGATTCTGCTGGCGAAGGCAGTCTAGCAAAGTGGCAACGCGGGCGGGAAAGGTCTGCTGCGCGAATGGGCATTCCGCTGATGGAAATGGCACAACGCTTGCTGACATGTATGCATCTTCAATCAGGCAGGAGCACGACATGTTGAAGCGCGATATCGTCCGCGTCGCAATCGCTGCAGTGGCGCTGGTGCCGCTCGTGAGCGGATGCACCGTCGGCGGCGCGGCAGCGGGTGGCTATGTCGGGCACGAGACGACGCACAGCACAGTGGGTACGGTTGGCGGCGCCGTCGCTGGCGGGATCATTGGTCACGAACTTGGCAAGTGAGTGGCAATTGAGACGGAATGAAATTGTTTAAAATTTTTAAATTGGCGATAACTGGATGGCAGGTGTCGCCTTATGTTTTGTCAAGAAATGTCGACCTGCATTTCTCACACCAATTTGCAATTATTTGTTATCCAAACAAAGCACCGTTCGTATTATTGATTTTCAAATTTTTATACTTATCATTAAATTCTTCCATCAAGCGATCACGCTCACGCTAAAAAGTTCATCAAGTTTTTCGATTTATGACACACTGCATTGCAACGGCACCATTACCGATCATCCCTATCTGCAAGCCTTCAAGACGAACATTCCCGTCTTGATATCATCACCTTCCTTAAATGCACCGCCCGCATTTTTTAGATATGATTTGTCTCAATAAAATCAGATCCACACTCCGTTGCCGTATCACAACATCCGGATTTATACCAATAAAAATCCGGAAATTCGATACCACCGAAAAGCAAATAAAATCAATTATCTAATACCTTCTTTTCTTTTTTAGAAATAGACTATTTCCAATAATAATATCAATCGATAGTTAGGGTGCCTTTCTATACTTGCGCCTCCCCTAACAGGGCAAGTTGAGTGGTCTTACTTCGTACTGGACGTGGCATGCATCGCTTGTCCGTTTGTAGTCAAGCCTCGTATTGCCCCTAGAACTGAAGGAAGCACAGATGAAGAAGATTCTGATCGCGACGGCCGCTGTGGCCTCGTTCGCATCGGTCGCGCACGCACAAAGCAGCGTCACGCTGTACGGCACGCTCGACGCCGCTCTCACCTACACGAGCAACGTCGATGGTGGCCACCAGTACGCGCTCGGCAGTGGCGCAATCGATGAAAACCGCTTCGGCCTGCGCGGCGTCGAAGACCTGGGCGGCGGCATGAAGACCATCTTCAGGCTGGAGCAAGGCTTCAATCTGAACAACGGCTCGCAAGCCAACAGCGGCAAGATGTTCTCGCGTCAGGCATACGTCGGTCTGTCGAGCGACGTGGGCACGGTCACGGTCGGCCGCCAGTACGACGCAATGCAGGACTTCGTCGCGCCGCTGACGGCAACGGGCAGCTGGGGCGGCGCGAACTTCGCGCACCTCGGCAATCTGGACAACCTGGACAAGGACAGCACGAACGCGAGCAGCAACACGATCAAGTTCAAGAGCGCCAACTACGCTGGCCTGTCGTTCGGCGGCACGTACGGCTTCTCGAACAGCTCGAAGTTCGCGGACAACCGCGAGTACAGCTTCGGCGCAGCGTATGAGATCGCCGGTCTGCATATCGGCGCAGGCTACGCCCAGCAGAACAATCCGGCGAGCAGCAACACGGCAGGCGCGACCAACCTGCGCACGCTGTCGGACGGCAGCCAGCTGGTTTCCACGATCAACCATCGCGAGCGCCAGTTCGGCGCAGGCGCAAGCTACGCGTTCGGTCCGGCCGTGTTCGGCCTCGCATGGACGCAATTCCGCGCCGACAACTTTGCGGACGGCTCCAGCGCGTTCCATACCAACAACTACGAAGCCAACGTCAAGTACAACCTGACGCCGGCGCTGGGTCTGGGCGTTGCCTACACCTACACGAACGGTAATGTCGATGACGCCCGTTTCCACGCCAACCAGTTCGGCCTGCAAGGCGACTACGCGCTGTCGAAGCGCACGGACGTGTACGTGCAAGGCGTGTATCAGCTGGTCAGCTCGCCGGACAGCGTGCTCCCCGCAGTCATCGACAACGGCAACGTGACCGGCTACTCCAGCTCGCGCCGTCAAGGTGTGGCATCGGTTGGCATGCGTCACCGCTTCTAATCGCACACGAAGCGTGGCGGGCTGACGCGTACGGTCGGCCCGCCCAAGCTCGGGCCCGCGAGGCGACCACGACGCCCTCACGTTCTTCGGAACGTGAGGGCGTCGTCTATTGAACTGATGGAATACCGAAGCACGCGCCACGCCGACGCGTCACGCCATCCGCTTCAGCTCTTTCTGCAGCCGGTCGAAGTTCTCTTCATTCGCCTTGACGGCAAAGGTCTTCACCTGCGCGCACACGGCCGGTGTCTCGAAGAGCATGCAGAAAGTGATGCGCGTCTGTTCGTCGCTCAGTGCATCGAAGGTGGCCGTGACGCGAAAATACGGCCCCGACACGTGATCGAACACGATCCGCTCGGGCGCGGCGATCTCGACGAACACACTGTGATTCTTGTAGTCGACGCCGTCCGGTCCGTGCATCACGAAGCGCCAGTTGCCGCCCGCACGCAGATCGAATTCGTGGAAGGAATTGGTGAAGCCCTTCGGACCCCACCAGTGCGCGAGATGGGCTGGCTCAGTCCAGGCTTTGAACACGAGATCGCGCGGAAAATCGAACACGCGCGTCGATATGATTTGCAGATCCGCGATCGGCGGAGTTGCGTCGCCATCCTCGGACATGAGACAGCCTCCTTCGAACAAAGCGCAGCATCCGCCCGATGCGGGACGGATAAATCAAGCATAACGCATTGTCGAAGGATCGATCGGCCACGACGCGCGTGGCACGTGAAGAAAATCGCGGTGAATGCGAGGCGCCGAACGTTCAGGCGCCGGACCTCGCTAACGTCCGATCAATGGCCGTTTGAAACGCCGGATGCTCAAACGGCAACCGACTCCGCCGCAGGTTCGATGGGAATCACCCGCCGCGCCGCCGGCGCGCCGCATTGACGCAGCAGATCGCGCAACTCGTTGATCACCGGGAAGACTTCGTGGTTCCAGTCGGCGCCTTGCGCGTCGTGCGCGGCCTGTTCGAGTTCGACGATCCAGCGGTCTTCCTTGAAAATGCGCTCGGTGAACCACACCAGCAGCGGCCACGCGATGTCGAGCAATGCGCCGATTTTCGGCCTCTTCACGGACAGCAGGCCGAACGTGCGATTGGTGCGCTGCTCACGGTCGAGCGGGATGTAACAGATCCACAGGTCCATCACGATCGTGCCATCCGATGTTCGGATTCGCAGCGTCTGATACGGATACTGCGTGCGGATCGTCATTACATCCTTGTGCTCGACCTTGGTCTTGTTGCGGCTCTGCCCGAACACGAGCGCCTCGCCGATGGGCTGCTGGCCCTCTTCGCGCGAGAACGTGTAGTCCACTTCGACCCAGTCGTCGCCGCGCCGCCGGCCGAGCGAACGTGCGCGCATCTTGCCCATCTGCTTGCGGTGCAGGAACTGATGGTTCATGTCCATCAGGTTTTCGTGCATGAACGAGTAGTGGCAGCCCACCTCGCGCCCGAAGCGCCGCGTCTTGTACGCCTTGTCGGCGACGGAGCCGAGCGGCGGCAGCGGCGTGCTCTCGGCGAGCGTGGCGTCGCCGGGAAACACGAAAATCAGCCCTTCCGATTCGCGGCACGGATACGCGCGCACGCCATTCGGCAGGCGCTCGCGACCGAGATAAGGCACATCGATGCATTTGCCCGAGCAGTCGTAGGTCCAGCCGTGGTAACCGCAGCGGATCGCCTCGCCGTCGACCACGCCGCCGCTCAGCGGCACCTGCCGGTGCGCGCAGCGATCTTCCAGCGCGAACACCTTGCCCGCTTCGCTGCGTGCCAGCACGATCGGCTCGCCGGCAAAGCGCACGGCAAGCGTTTTTCCGCGCTTCACTTCGCGCGACCATGAAACGGGGTACCAGTAGTCGGGATGAATATCGACGCGGCGCAGATCGCGTACGGCGGGTTTGGACGGGTTATCGGTGGAATTACTGTCCAACGGAGCGACTACATGCATGAAAGAGACCTCCAGGCACAACGGTCGGCTGGTCACGTGGGACCGAGCCGGTGTGATAGTTAGAAAACCGGTGTCCCGAGCAGTCTACTAGAAGTCGCCACGGAGATTCATGAGGGCTGACCGCCGGTAGGCGACACAGATCGCCTACCGGTCAGCAAAAGTCAGTCCCGGCGCGTTGCGAGCCAGCCCGCCGCGCCGGGGGTCGTTGCAGTCGCAACGCTCATTGCGTGCTGTGTGTCGCGCCGACCAGACCCGAGCGATGCTGCGTGCCCCAGGTCTTGCCGCCGCGCAGGAATTGCAGCCAGCCGAGTGCCGCGCCCGCGTGGCGCAGCAACTGGAACGTGAACGGCTCGGCGATCGCGGCGGCGACGGCCATCGGCAGGCTCGTGCCGCGCGTGAGGCCCGTCCAGCGGCGATACAGATGGATGCTCCACACGTAGAACGCGAGATCGATTGCCGTCTTCAGGCCGATCACGCTGAAAATCGACACGACGATCGGCCCGTGTCCGCCGAACACGAAACCTAGCAGCAGCGCGAAGGCCGTCAGGCCGTAAATGGGCTGCATCGTGTCGAACGCCTTGACGGGCAGCATCAGCCGCCCGAGCGTGCCGTAGCGGGCGTTGCCAGTCATGTCGCGGTTCCAGTATTGCGTCTGCAGGAAGCCCGCGAACCAGCGGCGGCGCTGGCGCAGGAACTGGCCGAGTTCCGCGGGCGCTTCCGTCTGCGCGTGCGCGTCGCCGACCACGCGCACTTCCCAGCCGAGGTCGTGATCGACGGAATAGCGGCGCAGGCGGTGAATCAGTTCGTAATCTTCGACGAGACATTGCGCATCGAAGCCGCCGACAGCGACCAGCGCCTCACGACGGAACGACGCAAACGCACCCGATACCAGCAGCAGGCTGTCGGCGCGCATCCACGCGAAACGTGCGATGAAGTTGCGCATGTATTCGTAAGTCTGGAACCACTGGAACACGCGCCCACTCGCCGTGCGGTTGCAGACAGGCACGAGGATGCCCGTGGCCGCGACCAGCTTCGGCGTGTGCGCGAAGGCGGCGCGCATGGCGAGGGTGGCGTTGTCGGCGAGCAAGGTGTCGGCGTCGACGGTCATGACCGTGTCCGTGGTCATGACTTCGATCGCGGCGTTCAGCGCGAGCGCCTTGCCGCCGTGCGGCACGCGCAGCCAGTACAGGTTCGGATAGCGGCTGCTCGGCGCGCTCAGCGCGCCGGGCGCGGGCTCGCTCAGACCGAAGTGGCTGGTCAGCAGAGCGCGGGTGCCGTCGGTCGAGCCGTCGTCGGCGATCACGATCTGCGCGGGTCCGTGCGACTGCCGCAGCAGCGCGGCGAGCGTCACGGGCAGCACGGCCGCTTCGTTGTGCGCGGCGACGATCACGCCCATGGTCGGCAGGTTCGCGGTGTCGGCCGAACGATGCGCGGGCAACGAGCGGCGCATCAGCGGCAATGTTTTCACGGTGACGAACGCGAGCAGCAGCGTGTCGTACAGCACGTAGGCGATGCCCGTCGACCACGCGAACGCGCCGTGCAGGAAAAACGCGCGCGCGAACAGCAGCAGCCAAAGCGCCGTCACGCTGCCGTGAATCACGGCGCTCTGCCACGTGCCCTTGCGCGGGTTGATGCGCGGCGACGCGGCGGCCAGCGCTTCGCGCAGCGAGCGCTGCGGGCCCGCGCTGCGCGTTGCAGCAGGCTCGGACGACAGGCTGTGATTGATCAGCGTGACGTCGTCCGTCAGCGTGGCATCTTCAGTCACGTCGATATCCATTACGGCACCATCCGCTTGATGACGGAATGACGGTCGAGCAGTTCATGCTTCAACGCGCCGCCGATATGCATCGCCAGCAGCGCATACAGCCCGTAGCCAAGATACGTGTGCAGCATGCCGAACTTGTCGTGCAGCGGTTCTTTCACGGCGGGATCGAGATTCATGATCAAACCGATACGCGGAAACGGAATCACGCCGAACAGGTGCATGGGGTGCGTCGCCGCGGCCTTCCACGCGGAATCGTGCATCCAGCCCGACAGCGGCAGCGCGATCATGATGAAGTACAGCAGGAAATGTGCGACATGAGCGGCCATGCGCTCCCACGATGGAAACTCACGCGGCAACGGCGGCGGCCGGTGCGATGCGCGCCACAGCACGCGCAGCAACGCGAGGCCGAGCACCGTGATGCCGATCGACTTGTGCGTGTCGATGACGGGGCGCACCCAGTCGTCCGGCAATGAATCGGCTGACAGGCCAAGCACCACATTGACGATGATGAGCACCGCAATGAGCCAGTGCAGGATCATCGCCGTGCGTGTGTAGCGCGACGCGTGCGCGGGCGTGGAAAGCGTGTCGATGCCGTCGCGCGAGGCCGTGCGGGAAGTTGTCGATGTGTTCATGAGCCGTTCTGGTTGGAAATCGGTAGGGGGCGGCGAAAGCAATCTGCAAGCGGCGCTGGGATCGTTCAATACTGCCGCGCACTGCAATCGTCTTAACAACAGAACGCCCCATCCGGTCGCTTTATTCCTTCAACGTGCGAACCACGCGTTTCCGTCGCATTTCCGGATGTTTCAGGCAACCCGGCGTTCACGCGAACTGGTCGATTCCCTGCACGAGGCGTTTTGCGAGGCGCGGCTCGCGAAGCTGGTCGAGCCACCATTTCAGTGCGCGGCCTTCCTGATCGCCGCGCCACGCGACATACAGCACATTGGGTTCCCGGGGATCGGCGGTGGGCTTTTCGACCAGTTCGCCGCGCTTGAGCAGCGACGCGACGCGCTGGCGCGGCAGCCAGCCGACACCGAGCCCGTCGCGCTGAGCGAGGATTTTCGCACGCATGCTGGGCACCGCGAGCGAAGTCTGGCCGCCGAGCAGCCCGTAAGCGCGGCCGCTCGCGCGCGACGAATCGGCGACGACGATGCCGCGCTGCTTCGCGATCTGCTCGCGCCGCAACGGCTCCTTGATGCTCGCGAATGCATGCCGGGGCGACACGGCGAACACCCAGTCGACCACGCCGAGTTCGAACCAGCGCAGGCCCGGAATGGCGGGCGGCTCGTTGGTCGCGCCGACGATCAGGTCGGCGCGGCCGTCGCGCAGCGCTTCCCATGTGCCGCTGAGCACTTCTGTCGTCAGACGCAGCTTGACGCCCGATTGCAGCGCGTCGAACGCATGGACGACGGGCATGAAGGTTTCGAATTCCATCAGTTCGTCGGTGACGATCCACAGGCGGTCTTCCCAGCCGCTCGCGATCTGCCGCACGCGCTGCGTCATGCGCGACACGTCCTGCATCAGGCGCGCCGCCTCTTCGGCGAGCAGCTGCCCGGCGGGCGTCAGTTGCAGACGATAGCGGCGGCGGTCGAACAGCAGCGCGTCGAAGCGCGTTTCGAGCTGGCGTGCCGCGTGCGACACCGTCGACGGCGCCTTGCCGAGCCGCGCCGCCGCGCGCGACAGGCTGCCGCTTTCGCGTATCGCTTCGAGCAGCGCAAGCTCTTCGTCCGTCAACATGTGCGAACCTGTCGAATGAGATCAACGGGAAAATCGTACGGCAAAACTTGAACCGGGGTCCATCATAGGGTCTTCTGCCGATGCCTTGCCGCGCGGCTAACATCGCAGCGGCGGCACGCATGGCGCGCTGGTTCAGGATGCAGGACGCAAGGAGCACCGAAATGGGATTGTTAGTCGACGGAAAATGGCAGGACAAGTGGTATGACACGGCATCGACGGGCGGGCGCTTCGTGCGCACGGACGCCATCTTCCGCAACTGGGTGACGCCCGACGGCGAAGCGGGCCCGAGCGGCAGCGACGGCTTCGAAGCGGAAGCGGGCCGTTATCACCTGTATGTGAGCCTTGCATGCCCGTGGGCGCATCGCACGCTGATCGTGCGCGCGCTGAAGGGGCTGGAGGACATAATCAGCGTCTCGGTCGTGCACTGGCTGATGCTGGAAGACGGCTGGACTTTCGCCGACGGTCCGGGCGTCGTGCCCGACACGCTCAATCACGCGAAGTATCTGCGCGACGTTTACGTCGCCGCCGACGCGCATTACACAGGCCGAGTAACGGTGCCGATCCTGTGGGACAAACATCAGCGGACGATCGTGAACAACGAGTCGTCGGAGATCATCCGCATGTTGAACTCGGCGTTCGACGAACTCGGCGCGGAGCCGGGCGACTTCTACCCGCCGCCGCTGCGCGCGGAGATCGACGCGATCAACGCGCGCGTCTACGACACGGTCAACAACGGCGTCTACAAGTCGGGCTTCGCGACGACGCAGGCCGCATATGAAGAAGCCGTCGTGCCGCTATTCGACACGCTCGACTGGCTGGAGAAAAAGCTGGCGACGCAGCGCTTCCTGACCGGCAACCGGTTGACGGAAGCGGACATCCGGCTCTTCACGACGCTGATCCGTTTCGACGCGGTGTATCACGGCCACTTCAAGTGCAATCTGCGGCGTATCGCGGATTATCCGAATCTGTCGGCCTATACGCGCGATATTTATCAGCATCCGGGCGTTGCAGCGACAGTGAACTTCGAGCACATCAAGTGGCATTACTACGAGAGCCATCGATCGGTGAATCCGACGGGGATTGTGCCGCTTGGTCCGGTGCAGGACTTCAGTGCGCTGCATGATCGCAAGCGGTTTGTGTGAGGGCGTAGACTGGCGGGCTAATCGGATTTCGTAGAACGGAGACGCTCATGCTACGCAAGACACGTACTGCCTCGCAGCTACAGGATGAAGTGAGCAGGCGCATTCATCGCGCGCCAGAGGTTGTCGAAGATGGCGTGAAGATTCGCGTGCCGCGCCCGCAGTTGCAGGAGCCGGACGCAAGCGGTTGCAACTGGACGATGAAGCACTTTGGTAATGCGATTGGGTTTGAGCGCACGGTGGATGCGGCGCTTAAGGATGTGCAGAAGGAATATAACCTGTCGGAAGACACTAAGGATTTGAATAGCCTGTTTGGGGATTTGCCGGAAGGGTGACGCTGGGTGGTTTTTTTTGGGGGTTTTGCGCTGGCATCCGCGGTTTGTTATCGGTTTGCTAGCGTTGCCCCTGTGCGGGGCGGCACTTACTTTCTTTGCCGCCGCAAAGAAAGTAAGCAAAGAAAGCGGGCTAACACCGCCCGCTCTTGACCACCGCCTGAGGGCCCACAGCAGTTCTTCCGCTTCACACGGCAACCACTCCGTTTGATACGCGTTGCCAACGCCTTGAATAATCGCCTCACCTTCTTCAATCATCCGTAGCGCAGCCGGCGGCAGCGAATGGTTACGGCCGCCCAGGTGGCAAACTGTGTGTAGGTCGAAGTGCTTCACACGTCAGCGCTCCTACGACACCGATCGTGCTTTTAAGTCCGGAGTGAAGCGCATGCGGCGCGAAAACCTACACACAGTTTGCCGCTATAGAACGTGGGAGATTTGATCGCGTATGTGGCGACGCTGGAGTGTGAAGCGGGTGAAGCGCCGATTCAAGGCGCAGGCAACCGGCGGTGACTGAGAGGTTGCCGCATGAAGGAGAGGACCCGTTGGGGGCCCTCAGGCGGTGGTCAAGAATTAGCGGTGTTCAGCGGCTTTCTTTTGCCTACTTTTCTTTGCCGCGGCAAAGAAAAGTAGGTGCCGCCCCGCACAGGGGCAACGCTAGCAAACCACTAACAAACCGCGGATGCCAGCGCAAAAACAAAAGCAAAAGCAAAAACAAAAAACTTCAGGCAACAGCAGCAAACGCCTGCTCGATCTGACCAGCATCAGTAGGCCGCACCACCCGCGCAACCTCCACGCCATCGCGCATAAAAACCAGGGTCGGCCACAACTTGACCTTAAACGACCGCCCAAGCGGCCGGCCGGGCCCATCCTCGATCTTGAGATGCCGCGTCCCCGGATGCGAAGCAAAGGCCTTCCCGATCACCGGCTGCGCCCCCTGACAATACCCGCACCAGTCGGTGCCGAACTCGACAACAGTCACGCCCGTCATCGCATCGACATCTTCACGACTCGGCGCGGTCTTCGAATAGGGATTCGCGTTAGTCATAAGCCTCCAGACACAGGACAACAACACGGCGCTAGCCAGCAAACATCAAACCCTGCCCTCAGCCTGCACGTCGCGCGCGAACCGCCTGCGCAAGCACCTCGAGCACAGGCTCAGTCTGAGTCCAGCCAATGCAGGCATCGGTAATCGACACTCCGCGAGCAAGCGGCACACCCGGCTTCAGATCCTGCCGCCCCGCTTCCAGATGGCTCTCGATCATCACACCGACGATGCGCTTCTCACCGCCCGTCAGCTGATTGGCCAGATCCTGCGCGACTTCGATCTGCCGCTCATGCGACTTGTTCGAGTTCGCGTGCGAGCAATCGACCATCACCTGCTCACGCAAACCGACCTTGCGCAACGCAGCGCATGCTTCCTCGACGCCCGCCGCGTCGTAGTTCGGCCCCTTCTTGCCACCACGCAAGATAACGTGCGCATCGTCGTTGCCGCGCGTCTCGAAGATCGCCGCCATGCCCATCTTCGTCATTCCCATGAACGCGTGGCTCGCAGCAGCCGCAACGATCGCATCGGCTGCAATCTGCACGCCGCCATCGGTACCGTTCTTGAAGCCAATAGGACACGACAGCCCCGACGCAAGCTGCCGGTGGCTCTGGCTTTCCGTCGTGCGCGCGCCGATCGCGCCCCACGCGATCAGATCCGCGATGTACTGCGGGCTCAACAGATCGAGAAACTCCGTGCCCGTCGGCAGACCGAGCCCGCTGATTTCGAGCAGCAGTTCCCGCGCACGCCGCAAGCCTTCGTTGATCCGGAAGCTGCCATCCAGGCGCGGATCGTTGATATAGCCCTTCCAGCCGACCGTCGTACGCGGCTTCTCGAAGTACACACGCATCACGATCATCAGATCGTCGCGCAGCGCGTCTGCGGCTGTCTTCAGCTTGTGCGCGTATTCCATCGCCTGATCGTGGTCGTGGATCGAACACGGGCCGACGACGACAACCAGCCGGTCATCGCGACCATGCAGGATATCGGCGATTTCGACGCGGCTCTTCTCGACCAGCGTCTGCACGCCTGGCGGGCACGGCAGTTCGTCGAGCAGCAGCGCCGGCGAAATCAGCGGACGTACCGCGCCGATGCGCGTGTCGTCGATGCGCGTGGTGTCCTGAGTGGAATCGGCGACGCCGGCTTCCTGGTCGCGTGTGGGGTTGTCGATGCGGCTCACGTTATTCTCCAGCTCTGCATTTTGGGGCGAACGTCGATTATCGCACTCGCCGCGCTGGCGGCGCAGCCGGCCTCCCGCGCGGGCGTCAGCCGCCGTTCATCAACTGGATCAGATACGGCTTCCACACTTCTGGATGCGCGAGCGTCTGGTGCCCATACGACTGCGCCGTTTCCGGCATCTCGACATAGCGCCCTTGCGGCACCTTGCCGATCAGCCGCTGCATCACGTTGAGATCGGTGGCGTTGATCAGATCGTCGGCGAAATTGACGGCAAACAGCCGGCCGCGGATCGCGCCGAGATCCGGCTCCGGGTTGTAATCCCACGACGACTCGAACCAGTACAGCACGTCGTTCGGATCGGTTTTCGCGGCATCGGCGACAAGCGATTCCGTCAGGCGCGTCGCCGACGCGCGGTCGGGCGCCTGCTCCTGCATGCGCGCCGCGTTGCCCGTAATCAGCGTGAAGATGGGCATCACGCGCGTCCATTGCACGGGCGGCGCGGTGTAGTTGCCGTCCTGCCAGCCCGGATCATTGCGGATCGCGCCGACGATCATCTGCCGCCACAGCCAGTTGCGGCCCGCCATCGCGATCGGCTGGCTGGCGATCGGCATCAGCGCGTCGGCCATGCCCGGATAGCGCTCGCCCCACATCCACGTCTGCATGCCGCCCATCGATGTGCCGAGCACCAGCTTCAGATGCCGCACCTTCAGCCCTTCGACCAGCAGCCGGTGATTCGCTTCGACTACATCGCCATAGCCGTAGTGCGGAAACTTCGTGCGCATGCCGTCGCTCGGCTTGCTCGAGCCGCCGCGTCCGAGGCCATCGGGAATGACGATGAAGTAGCGTTGCGTGTCGAGCGGCTCGTCGGTCGCGAACAGTTCCTTGCGCATCAGCGGCGTGAGAAACGCCTTGCCCGTACCCGTCGTGCCGTGCAGCAGCAGTACGGCATTCGTAATGTCGCCGTGCGCATCGCGCTTCGGCGTGCCGAGCGTCACGTAATGAATCCGCAGTTCGGGAAAGATCGTGCCGTCGGAAAAATGAAAGTCATGCGCGATGAAATCGGCCGCATGTTCGGTGGGATCGGTTGAAGCGTCGGCGGCGTGCGCGGCAGGCAAGGTCTGCGAAAAGGCGAACGCGCTCAATAGCGCAAGGCGGGTGAAAATCGAACGAAACACTGTTGGTCTCCGTCAACGTGCACGCGATGGCTTGCGATCGTACACGATGACGGAAACCCTTGCCGGGCGACGCTCACAGCGCGTCGTAGCGTGCCTTGATGCCTTCGAACATCGTCCAGAACGATGCTGGCGCGGTACCGTTCAGGCGTTCGCGCAACACGTCGAGATGGCTATGCCAGCCGGGGCCGACATCGAGTTGCTCGTCGCGGCCCGACAGATTGCGATGCGTGAGCACGAGCTTCACCTGCTCGCCTGCTTCCGATAGCTCGAAGGTCACTTCCGAAAGATTGTCCTGAATGCTGCCCCACGTGAACGCGAGCACATGCGGCGGCTCGAAGCGCAACAGCCGATGCAGCGAGTCATGCCCGCCAGCGTACTGCCGATACGGCTCTGGCGGAAGCTCAGGCGCGGCGGACAGTAACGAGTGATCGAAGCGCATCATGAAGTCGCCACCGGACTGCACCGGCAGCGCGCCCGATGCAAGCCACTGGCTGCGCCTGTCGGACTCGGTCAGATAGGCCCACACGCGTTCAATCGGGCCGGGAAGCAGACGTTCGAAACGCACGACCTGCGTGCCGTCGAAAACGCCGAGTGCTTCGTTCTGGTTCATTGTGTTTCTCCCTTGTTTGCTTGTGATCTGCCGCGCGTCACCGCATCAGAACCCGAATCGCCGCGCCGAGTTCGCCAACGAGCCTGTCGGCCATCTCGGGGCGCACACCCGCATAACCGAGCATGAAGCCGTTATAGCGCTCCGCGCCTTCGCCCTGATGGCAATACGTGCTCAACGGCGAGACCGAAATGCGTTGGTCGCGCAGCGCATTGCTGACATCGCGATCCAGCAGCGGCGCGTCGAGGCGCATCGTCAGATGCATACCGCTACCGTCTGACGACACCGTCACGAGATCGTTCATATGCGTGTAGATCGCGCTGACCATCGCTTCGCGCCGCTGCTGATAGATGCGGCGCATGCGCCGCAAATGCCGCGCGTATTTGCCGCTCTCGATGAAATCCGCCAGCGCAATCTGGTCCGCGACGCGCCCTTGCCTCGACATCTCGCCGATCACGCTGCCGATCTCCGGCGCGAGGCTCGCCGGTACGATCATGAAACCGATGCGCAGCGCCGGAAACATCGTCTTGCTGAAGGTGCCGAGATAAACGACCGGCGCGGCATCGCGCAGGCCTTGCACCGACGGCAGCGGCGGGCCGCTGTGGCGCAATTCGCTGTCGTAGTCGTCCTCGATGATCCACGCACCGCGCTCGACGATATTGTCGATGATCGACCAGCGCCGCTCCAGGCTCAGCACGCTGCCAAGTGGATACTGATGCGACGGCGTAATGTAGACAAGGCGCGGCGGCGTGCGTTGCCAGTGCGCTAGCGTGGGCGCGAGTCCGGCAGCATCGACGGGAATCGGCACGATGTTCAGGCCCGCAGCCTGGAACGCGATGCGCGCGCCCTGATAGCCGGGGTTCTCGAGCCACGCGGTGTCGCCGGGATCGGCGAGCATGCGCGCGCACAGGTCGAGGCTCGTGTGCGTGCCCGACGTGATGAACACCTGCTCGGCCGTGCAACGCACACCGCGCGACACGCGCACGTATTCCGCGACCGCGCGCCTGAGCGACGGGTGGCCTGCGTAATTGCCGTAGCCGAGATCGCGTGTATCGACGGCGCGCCACGCGCGTTCCATCGACGTACGCCATTGCGCGACGGGAAATTCGTCCAGCGCCGGCACGCCCGCCTGAAACGGCGAAGGAATGCCACGCGTGCCGCGATCACGCGGCAAGCCTGCAACACGCTGCGCCAGACGGCTGACGGGCGGAACGGCGGCGGCTTGCGCATCAGCGGCTGGCGTCGCAACACAACTGACAACCGACCCATGCCTGCTCGCCGCGATAAAACCCTCTTCGGCAAGCCGTTCATACGCGTACAGCACCGAGTTGCGCGCGATACCCAGTTGCTCGGCGAGCGCGCGCGTCGGCACTAGCTGACTGCCGTGGCGAATATCGCCGTTCAGAATGGCATGACGCAGGCTTTCGTAAAGCAAACTTTGCTGCGTGAGCTTGCGGCCGGGCGCCTGGCTCGCGAAGCTCGACATCAACAGCCCGTAGTCCAATTGCGTGGCTCCAGATTTTGCATTCGACGTGGAGCTAACAATGGTGCCACAGAAACCCTATGCTTCGACAATACCCGTCGCTATAAGAAAGGAGCGCTACCCGTGACGCAAGCTGTGAAGATCCGCCCCGTCGTTCCCGCCGATTACGAAGCCTGGCTGCCGTTGTGGGACGGCTATAACCGTTTCTATGGCCGCTTCGATGACACGGCGCTGCCGCGCGAAATCACGCAGCTCACGTGGGCGCGTTTCTTCGACGGACTGGAGCCGATGCACGCGATGGTCGCCGAGCGCGCCGACGGCACGCTGGTCGGCCTCGTGCATTACCTGTACCACCGCAGCACGCTGATGGCGGGGCCGACCTGCTATCTGCACGACCTGTTCACGCTCGATTCGGAGCGCGGCAAAGGCGTAGGCCGCGCGTTGATCGAAGCCGTCTATGCAGCCGCAAAGGCCGCGCACGCCGAGCGCGTGTACTGGCTCACGCACGAGACAAACAAAACGGCGATGCAGCTTTACGACAAGGTCGCGGATCTGTCCGGCTTCGTCGTGTATCGAAAGCCGCTTTAATTCAGGTCTTTCACGAGCGAGCGGCGCACGTCGTCCGCAACCGGCTGCAATTCGACGGGATACCCAGGATGATCGCAGCCGATCTGCAACGCGGCGCCGTCACGCAGACGCGCTTTCATGGCAGGCGTCAGTTCGAAGCGCACGAAATGCACGGCTGAGGTCTTCTCGTTGTTCTCGCGTTCGAGGTCTTCGTCGGCGATCGCGTAGACGGGTTCTTCGCCGTCCACCTTCATGAACACGCTGTCCTCGATGCCGATCAGGCGCGCAAGCGCCGCGCGCCGCTCGACTTCGTTGACATACTCGATCTGCATCGTCGCCTTGAAGTTGCTGCCGTCGGGCACGAGCGGCAGATACGCTTCGAGTTCGCCCTGTATGCCGTCTTCGTCGAAGATCTTTTCGATGTGCAGCATCTCCTGGATCTGATAGCGGATCGTCAGTTCGTCTTCGAACAGGAACGTCAGGTGGTTGCCCAGCCGCACGATGCGGTTCTTCTTGTGCTCGATCACCTGCTCGCGCATCGTCTTGCGCTGCTTCGCATAGTTTTCGAGCGACAACAGGGAGTTCCTCGCGATGCTCATCGTTTTCCTCGCAGAGTGAAGATCAAAGGCCGTAGGCCTTGCGCAGCAATGTCAGCGGATGCGCGAGTTGCGCTTTCGGCAAGCTGTTTTCGTCGAATCCCTGTTCGATGTGATGACCGGCAAGCTGGCAATCGGACGAAATGAAATCGGGTTGCGGCTGCGCCATCGCCTTGAAAACGGGCGTGCCGATCTTCATCGCCATCGCGTGAAATTCTTTCTTCACGCCGAAGGTGCCTGCGTGACCAGAGCATCTTTCAACTACCGTTACCTGCGTATCGGGCACGAGCGCGAACGTCTCCGACGTCTTGCGTCCAATGTTCTGCACCCGCGCATGACACGGCACGTGATACGAGACCTTGCCGAGCGGCGTTTTGAAGTCGGTCTTGAGCAGACCATCGCGATGACGCGATACGAAGTACTCGAACGGATCCCAGAACGCTTCACTCACCGCGCGCACGTCGGCGTCGCCGGGGAACATCAGCGGTAGCTCGTGCTTGTACATCAGCACGCAACTCGGAATCGCGCCGATGATCGCGTAGCCTTCGCGCGCATAACGCGCGAGCACCGGCATGTTCTTCTCTTTCTTCGCGGCGACGCCTTGCAGATTGCCTTGCTCGAGCAGCGGCATGCCGCAGCATGCCTCGCTGGATACGAGTTCGTACGGAATCTCGTTGTGCGCGAGCACAGCGAGCAGATCGTGACCGATGCCGGGCTCGTTGAAATTCACGTAGCAGGTTGCGTAGATCGCGACCTTGCCGGGCGTGCGCTCGCCGTCCTTCGTCTGCACTTGCGGCGATTTCTTCGCGGCACTGCGAAACTTGCGCGTTGCGAAGTCGGGAAGCCATGCGTCCTTGTCGACGCCCAGCGCGTTTTCCATCAGACCGCGCGCCGCCTTCGTGTGATTCACCGCGTTGACCGTCTGCGTGACGATCGGAATACCGGCGAACGTGCCGAGCGCATCGGTATTCGACAGAAACTTGTCGCGCAACTGCACTTCGCCGCGTTTGAATGCGGCCGCCTTCGCGCGCAGCATCAGATGCGGAAAATCGACGTTCCATTGATGCGGCGGCACGTAGGGGCATTTCGTCATGTAGCACAGGTCGCACAGATAGCATTGGTCGACCACGGCGCCGAATTTCTTCTTGTCGACCTCGTGCGCCTCGCCGGTGTCCGTTTCATCGACGAGATCGAACAGCGCGGGAAACGCGCCGCATAGCGACACGCAACGCCTGCAACCTGCGCAGATGTCGAACACGCGCGTCAATTCTTCGTCGATCGCATTCTGATCGTAGAACGCGTCCGATTGCCAGTCGAGCGGATGGCGAATCGGCGCTTCGAGACTGCCTTCCTTTTGAGGCATGGCTTCAGTCTCCTGGCCCATGCAGGGCTGTGGGGGATTTTATGCGCTTCGTTATCGAATGCGCGTTCGTTGTTTTGTTCGCATGCGGTGCACGAAATCGCGATCGTCTCGCTTCGTCTCGCGCTTATTTCGCAATGTCGCGTTCCGTCTGCATGCCAAGCCTGCAGCAGACGGAACCGACACCATGCACCGGCCAGACCTCCGGTGCGTACAACTCAGTCGACCAGTGCTTCGAGCGCCTTCGTGTACCTATTCGCGTGACTGCGCTCCGCCTTTGCCAGCGTTTCGAACCAGTTCGCGATTTCGTCGAAGCCTTCTTCACGTGCCGTCTTCGCCATGCCGGGATACATGTCGGTGTATTCGTGCGTTTCACCCGCAATGGCCGCCTGCAGGTTCAGGCGCGATGAACCGAATGGCAGCCCCGTCGCCGGATCGCCCGAGACTTCCAGATACTCGAGGTGACCGTGCGCGTGGCCCGTTTCGCCTTCGGCTGTCGAACGGAATAGCGCCGCGACGTCGTTCTGTCCCTCGACATCGGCCTTCGCTGCAAAGTACAGATAGCGGCGATTGGCCTGTGATTCACCCGCAAATGCGGCCTTCAGATTCTCCTCCGTCTTCGAACCCTTGAGTTGCGACATCTGAGCCTCCATCCAAAGCCTGTATGTGGGAGCGCGTTTCTATAGGCAACGACCGGCCAGACGCGCGCACCTGAGCCGTGCCTTAAATCTAGGATTTCGGTGATGCGTTCCCAATTGGGTTTTTCAATCCAGCCGATAGCTGTTTGCCTTGCATAACGGTCAGCCCGCAGTAGACTGAGGAAGCGCACACATTCAACTTTCACCGGGGGATTTCTGCATGCGGCTGACGATACTGATCAACGGTTCGGACCCCACCGTCAATCACGATTACGCCGTGCTATGGCTCGACACCGACGAACGTCGCTGGTCGAGAGAAGCACACGATGGGATCGACCTGCCCCCATGGGGCGAACTTTATGACGCCAACGGCGTCACCCAGCTCTGCGCACCGAGCGCGGATGCACCTTTATGCACCCTGAATGGCCTGCACGTGGACGGACGGCAGCGGGTCAGTTCGGTACAAGGTAGCGCGGCGTGGTCGTCGGACCGGACGCACTCGCCGATGAGCGGCTACTGGCGCCTTCAGGCCGTCGACCGCCTGCCCGTCAATGCCGAACACAGCGTGTTCGGACGCTAAGCCTGCTTCGTATTCGAGCCCGCGTCGCTCATCCCCTGGCGCGCGCGGGCCTTCTTCACGGCAATCCCCATTCGCGTAGAACTTGCCCTGCGGCAATGCGTCGTGACGCTTTTGCCATTCCTCGCAGCACCACCGCGTAACGGCATGTAAGCCCTTGCATTGTGCATAGGTCGCACGGCTATACTTGCGGCCCCCTCATTCGCATTTCCCATCTATGAAGAAGTGGTTAGTCAGCCTGCTTATCATGGCCGCGAGCCATGTATCGGCGGCAACGTCGTGCACGGATTTCACGCCCAACGCCCAGTGGCCCGTGCTCACGAACGCGAAAATGACACCGAAGTCGCGCATGCTGTGCTATTCGGATTTCGCTGTTCTGCATTCAGGCATCACGCATGGTCCGCTGTGGTCCGCCGAGCATCTGACGCGCGACCATATCGAAGCCGCGAAAGACATGGTGCGCACCAACAAGTTCTTCGAGGACACGCGGCTGCCCGACGGTGAAGGCGCGACGCTCGCCGACTACAAGCGCAGCGGCTTCGACCGCGGTCATATGAGCCCCGCCGGCAACCGATGGAATCCCGACGCGATGGCACAATCGTTCTCGCTCGCGAACATCGTCCCGCAGAATCGCGTGAACAACCAGCGCCTGTGGTCGCACATCGAAACGGCCGTGCGCAAGCTGACCGTGAAGTACGACGACACGTATGTTGTCACGGGCCCGATGTTCTCCGGCTCGCAATTGCAGACCATTGGACCAACGCGCGTATTCGTGCCGACGCAGTTGTTCAAGGTCGTCTACGTGCCGTCGAAGAAGCTCGCGTTTGCGATCGTCGTCGACAACGTCGCGACTGACCGCTACGAGGTGAAGTCCGTGCATGAGCTTGAATCGATGAGCGGCATCCGCTTTCCGGGCATTCCGGAAGGCCTTAAAGACCAGCGTCCGGGAGGGCTGAAAGGTGTTTAAAGCGTATTCGAACGACGACGACGTCCTCAACATTCAGGGCGACGCCCTTACTGTCTCCAACGGCACGACGCGCGTCGTCGTGAACGGCACGCTCGACATCACGAAGGACAAGCGCGGCCTGAAAGCGGCGCTGGCGCTGAAAGAAGCGATCGACGGCATCGTCGCCGCGCTTCAGGCGGAAGCGCACTTGCCGGATCAGGTGAAGGAAGAGCCCGACGCGAAGCCGGGCGTGATCGACAATCCGTTCTAACGTCCGCCGCTATCCGTCGATGCAGCGAACGCTCGCAGCTTCTCTGCATCGACAATCTCGATCTCCGCGTAGCGCAGCGCGAGCGCGCCTTGCGTTTCAAACTGCCTGAGGATCTGATTGGTGGTTTGACGCGAGAGCGCCAGCATCATCGCGAGATCTTCCTGCGGCACCTTGAGCACGCGGCGCAGCGCGCCCGCGTCGCTGCCGCCGTATCCCTCTGCCATCAGCAAGAGACGCCGCGCGATGCGTTGCGCGGCGGGTAACAGCGCGGCTTCTTCGATTGCATCGAATGCGAGGCGCAGCTTGTGTGTGAGCAGCAGGCCGAATGCATGCCAGAACGCGGGCGTGCGTTGGAGCAGCGCAGTTAGCGGCGCGCGCGGCACATGAAACAGCAGCGTGTCGCGCTCCGCGTAGGCATCGTGCGTACGCGTCTGGCCGTCGAACAGCGCAATCTCCCCGAACCAGTTCACCGGCTCGATCACCGCGAGCAATGCTTCCTTGCCGCTTGCACTTGCCGCGCCTATTCGCATCAAGCCATCCAGCACGCAATAGAAGCCGTCGTCGGCATCGCCCCGATTGAAGAGGCGCTGACCCGCCGGCAGTTGCCGCGTGCGTCCGAGTTCGAGCAATTGCGTGCGCAACGCATCAGGCGCGGTGCGAAACCACGCGCTGCGGTCGAGCAGATTGATAAGCTCAGTCGATGTCATCGTTCGATGCGCTTTGACGGTCGAATAACGCCTGATGGGTTCGAATTGTCGGCTAGCCGAATGTGTCGCAGCGCGCCGCTCGCGATTATGATGACTTTCGAAAAGAAACGGCATCCATGAGAACGCTCACCGACCAGCTCGCGCAATACGCCGCCTATCATCGCGACCGCCGCAACATCGCGACGCACTTCATCGGCATTCCGATGATCGTGCTCGCGCTCGCCGTGCTGCTCAGCCGGCCCGCATGGACTATCGCGACGCTGCCGTGCGCGGTGTCGCCGGCGTGGGTGCTGTTCGGTCTGAGCGTGATCTACTACTTCACGCTCGACGTGGCGCTCGGATTGATGATGACGGTCGTGTCGGTGTTATGCGTTGCATGTGGCGCGTGGCTCGCGCAGCAGCCTGTCTTGACGTGGCTTGCGTCCGGAATCGGCCTGTTCGTGGTCGGCTGGGTGTTCCAGTTCGTGGGACATGTCGCGTATGAACATCGCAAGCCCGCCTTCGTCGACGATGTGGTTGGCCTGTTGATCGGACCGCTGTTCGTGCTCGCCGAAGCGCTGTTCGCGTTTGGCTGGCGCCCCGCGTTGCGTGAAGCAATCGAAGCCAGAGTCGGCCCGACGCGGCTCGACGCAGCGCATGCAGCAGCGCGTCATCGTTAGAGAAACGGCAACGGCTCAACGCGGCGCAAGCAACCGCGCGCTATGCAACGCGGTCAATCCGACCGCAATCCAGATCGGCACATACGTGCCAAGCTGTTGCGCGGTGAGGCTCTCGCCAAGCAGCGTCACGGAGACGATCACCAGCAACACCGGCTCGACGTAGCCGAGAATGCCGAACAGCGCCATCGGCAGCAAACGGCTTGCTTTCAGGTAGGTAGCGAGTGCGATCGTGCTGAGCGCGCCAAGCCCCGGCAGCAACAGCAGCCACATGTCGATGCGACCCGACAGCAGCGCGAGCGAGCCGCCCTGCAGCGCCATCGCAAGCGCGAAAGGCAGCAGCAGCGAGATTTCGATTGCGAACGCCGTCAGCGAATCAGCATTGATCTTGCGGCGCAACACGAAGTACGGCGGATATCCGATCGCGACCAGCAGCGTCGGCCACGAGAATGCGTGCGTCACCCAAAGCTCGTGCAGCACGCCGAGCGCCGCGAACGCAACCGCAAGCCACTGCAGCGGCTCCAGGCGCTCCCGATAGTAAAAGCGGCCGATCAGCACCATCGACAGCGGCAACAGGAAATAGCCAAGCGACACTTCCAGCATCCGTCCATGCAACGGCGCCCACAGGAACACCCAGATCTGTGCGCCAAGCAGCACGGCGCTCACGACCAGCGTCAGTGCCGTACGCGGCTCGCGGATCACGCGCTGCAACAACGCGCGCAGGTGCGGCAGGCGCGAACGCAGTGCGATCAGCGTGAAAGCGCCCGGCACGGTCCAGATCACGCGCCAGGCGAAGAGATCGAGGCCCGTCAGCGGCGTGAGCAGCTTCGCGTACACGGACATCAGGGCGAATAGCGTCGATGCGCTCACGGAGAACGCGATGCCGCGTCCCGGTTGATAGGCGCTCATCGGCTGGTCCGCTGCGAAAGGTCAGGCGTGCAGCGCGGTGCGATGTCGCGAGATGTGTCGTCCATAGTTAAGTCTTGTTTTAACTGCGCGGCGCGAGCGGTACCCCAGTCAGCGGGCACGTCTTCGCGTGAAGCGCGCATTCTAGCCGTTGTGCGCGAGTCGCCCGCGTTTTCGCGCCGTGCACTTCCCGTGCACATTCACGCGCGATGGACTATAAAAACTAACTTCACTATCCGCGCCGCATGACGTCGGCGAATCGTCGGCGGAAACACGTGCCTGTTTTTTGCTTCCGTGTTCCGTTCATAGCCGCATCGCGGCTTTCAATCTGCTTGTGCGCGTTCAACGCACGAACGCAGACACGCGCCGGTCATCGATCGCGCTCACGCTTGTAAGGCCTGAACGCACCGGTCCACTCACTCCAACGCATTCGCTCTTCCGCAGTAGTCCGCAGGCCATCACTGGAACGAGACAATACGGAGCCAACATGACTCAGCCAGCCGTATCGCACCATCTGTCGCACGACGTATCGCCGGAATTCGCCGCCGCCGTTCGCGCTGGCCTCAGCAAGCATCCGCAGAAAGAATTGCCGTCGAAGTATCTCTACGACGAAGTGGGTTCGGCCCTCTTTGAAGTGATCACCGCGCTGCCCGAATACGGCGTCACGCGCGCCGAAGAGCGCCTGCTCGCCGAGCACGCGAGCGATATCGTCGCGCACCTGCCGCACGATGCAATCGTCGCGGAACTGGGCAGCGGCAGCGGCCGCAAGACGCGCCGCATCCTCGAAGCGCTCTGCAAAAAACGCCCCACGACTTACAGCCCGATTGAAATTTCGCGCACCGCTTTGCAATTGTGTCGCCGCGAACTCGGCGATATCGAACGCATTTCGATCGTCGGATATGAGCGCGATTACCTCGCCGGCCTCGCCGAAGTGAGCAAGCGCCGCGCGAAAGACGAACCGCTGCTCGTGCTGTTTCTGGGCAGCACGATTGGCAATTTCGGCCGGCTCGCGGCGACGCGTTTTCTGCGCGACATCCGCAATATGCTCGCGCCCGGCGACGCGCTGCTGCTCGGCACCGACCTCGAAAAGCCGGTACCCGTGCTGATTTCCGCGTACGACGATCCCATCGGCGTGACGGCCGCGTTCAACCTGAATCTGCTCGCGCGGATCAACCGCGAGCTGGACGGCGATTTCCCCCTCGATGCCTTCGAGCACGTCGCGCGCTTCAATCCGGATGTGCGCAGCATCGAAATGCATCTGCGCGCGAAGCGCCGCGTGCAAGCACAGGTTCACGCCGCGAAGCTGACAGTCGAGTTACAGGAAGGCGAGACGATCTGGACGGAAAGCAGCCACAAGTATCGTCCGGAAGAACTGCACGCGATCGCCGACGACGCAAACTTCACGTGCAGTCATCAATGGATCGAGCGCGATTGGGGCTTTGCGGAAAGCCTGCTGGTAGCGCGTTGATTGTGCAGTAAGCAACGAAGAAGCGCGCGGGCACACGCCGGCGCGCTTTTTTTCAACCGCTGCGACTCAATGCTGTTCGAAGCGCTCGAAGCGTTTGTCGCTGGCGCGCTCTTCGTGCGTAACTTCCGTCACGCGCGCCGCCGGCGGCCCATGACGCAGCCAGGACAGCATCCGGTCGACCTGATTCGCCGGCCCTTGCAACATCGCTTCGACAGAACCGTCTTCCAGATTCGCCACCCATCCGCGGATGCCGAGCGCGTGCGCCTGGCGCACCGTCGCGTGACGAAAGCCGACGCCCTGTACCATGCCGCGCACCCGCACGTAATACGTTTCGAGCCGCGAATCGAGATCCGTGCCGGACATGCTCTTACCTCCTTTATGCGTTTCCATGCCTTTCAGGCGTTTACGCGGGCATTCTAGTCGCGCCGAGCGCGCTTTGCTCACGCGCTTTTCTCGTCCTTCGACGCGCTAAGGCCGTGAGCGCGGCGTGCGGCATCGGCAGCACGTACAATCCGACCTCTGCGAACCTTCAACCACGTCCCAGCAAGCAATGACCGATCAAACCCGCGATCTCGTACTCGTCACCGGCGCATCCGGTTTCGTCGGCTCGGCCGTCGCACGCATCGCGCAGCAGAAAGGCTTTGCGGTGCGCGTGCTCGTGCGTCCGACCAGCCCGCGCCGCAACGTCGAATCGCTCGATGCGGAAATTGCCGTCGGCGACATGCGAGACGAAGCGTCGATGCGCGCCGCGCTGCGCGGCGTGCGTTATCTGCTGCACGTCGCGGCGGATTACCGGCTGTGGGCGCCGGACCCGCTCGAGATCGAACGCTCGAATCTGGAAGGCACTGAAGCGACCATGCGCGCTGCTTTGAAGGAAGGCGTCGAGCGCATCGTGTACACCAGCAGTGTCGCGACGCTGAAGGTGACGGACTCGGGCGCATCCGTCGATGAAACCTCGCCGATGACGCCGCAACAGGCTATCGGCGTGTACAAGCGCAGCAAGGTACTGGCGGAACGCGCTGTGGAACGGATGATCGCGAACGACGGCCTGCCCGCCGTGATCGTCAATCCGTCGACACCGATCGGTCCACGCGATGTGAAGCCGACACCGACGGGCCGCGTCATTGTCGAGGCGGCGCTCGGCAAGATGCCCGCGTTCGTCGATACGGGCCTGAATCTCGTGCACGTCGATGATGTCGCAATGGGCCATTTCCTCGCGCTCGAACGCGGCAAGATCGGCGAGCGCTACATTCTCGGCGGCGAAAATCTGCCGCTCCAGCAGATGCTCGCGGATATCGCCGGCATGGTCGGACGCAAGCCGCCGACCATCGCGCTGCCGCGCTGGCCGCTCTATCCGCTCGCGATGGGCGCGGAAGCCGTCGCGAAGTTCACGAAGCGCGAGCCGTTCGTCACCGTCGACGCACTGAAGATGTCGAAGAACAAGATGTACTTCACGTCGGCGAAAGCGGAGCGCGAACTCGGCTACCAAGCGCGGCCGTATCGCGAAGGTCTGCGCGACGCACTCGACTGGTTCCGCGAGTCCGGCTATCTGAAATGAGGTCTCGCAAGCGGTTCGCACACGCTTTGTTACAACTCGCGTTGCCGACACGAAAGCTGCCGTCAGCACGCAGAAGGTAAAATCGCGGGTCTTACCAGAGAACTACGCATGAATCTTCAGGAACAGATTGGCGCGCTCGAATCGGAAGTCGATCAGCTCATTCACGCTGCCACGGCTTCGCGCGAAGCCAAAGCCGAGGCGATCGACCAGCACGTGAACGGCGAACAGACGGCGGTTGCCGACGCGCCCGTTGAGACTGCTGCTGCCGAACCGCAAGCGCAGGAAGCCGAGCCCGTCGCGCAAGAGAAGCCGACGCTGCATATCGAGCGCCCGAGCCAGAACGAAATCACGATGACGATCGGCGGCAAGTCGGTCACGCTGCATCCGCTGCAACTGGGTCAGCTGATCGAAGAACTGTCGAACGCGCGCGCGTCGATGCAACCCGAAGTCCCGCCGAACCTGCCTTCCGGCTGGCATTTCGTGTCGACGAAAAATCCGGTCATGGCTGCGCAGAAGCAGTCGAACGGCGACCGCCTGCTGGTGTTGCGCCACACCGGCCACGGCTGGGTGCCGTTCCAGTTCTCGCCGGACATGGTTATCCAGATGTACATGATGCTGACGCAGAAGTGATGCGGGACGGCCCGGCTGGCCGTCCACCGCGCGCCTGACGCAGCTTCAGGTTCAGTGCGACAGCGGCAGTATCGCGTTGAGCAGGCTGGTCGCGCGCTGAGAAACGCTCGGGCTGCTCGCCGCATCGGGGATGGGACTCATGTAGACCACGGGCCCGATACACAGCGACGTGTAGCGCGCATCGCACCCGCCGTCGCGCGACGGCAGCGGCTGGTCCACGCCCGCGACCGCGCTGGCGTCCGCGTCCACCACGTCCGCGAACGACTTCACGCGGCCGGTCACTTTCTCCGCGTACGCCTGCGATCCGCCGTAGCTCTTCAACGCGGCGTTCAGGTCACCGCCCGCCGATTTCACGTAGCCGTACAGAATCGCCGAACCGACTTCGATGTTGGTTTCCGGATCGGTCAGATCCTTCACGTCCTTCAGCATGCGCCTGTGCGCGCCGGGCACGACCTGCATCAGCCCCGTCGCGCCGTTGCCGCCTTTGGCCTTTTCCTTGAAGCGCGATTCGATCGAGATGATCGCGAGAATCAGCGCGGGCGGCAGCGCGTATTTCTCCGACGCGGCGCGCACCGCGTTGGAGATCTGCTCGGCCTTCTCTTTCGCGAGGCCGAATTTCTGGCGCAGATAGTCGGAGGTGTGGTCGGGACGGGTCTGATCGTCGGCAATTGCGCTCTGCATCAGGCCGAGCGCAAGGGCGATCAGGCAGACGGCCCGCTTCATTGATTGGTCCCGGCGGGCGCCTGCACACGCGCCTTCCATTGACCGCCCTTGCCGCGCCAGTAACGCACGGCCGAGCCGAACGTCGCGCTGACGTAGAACAGCGCGATCAGCGGCAGGAACGGCGCCCACAGCGGCGAGCGCTGGTAGTAACGCAGCATCGGCGCATACGCGCAGCACATCGCGGCCCACGCGAGCCACGCCGGCCAGCCCTTCGGTCCGAGCAAGATGGCGACGATGGGCGGCACCAGATAGATGATCGTCATGCCGAGCAGCGTGCCCGCCAGCAGCCACGCGGAATACCGCAGCTGCGTGAACGCGGTGCGCGCGATCATGTTCCAGATTTCGCGCCAGCTATCGTACGGACGCAGCGAGATGCTGCGCGCCGCCACGTCGAGACGGATCGGATGGCGGCCTTCGCCGCGATGCTTGATGCGCGCGGCAAGGCTGCAATCGTCGATCAATTCGGCGCGGATCGACTCGATTCCGCCCGCTTCTTCCAGCGCCGTGCGGCGCACCAGCATGCAGCCGCCAGCCGCGCCCGCCGTGCGGTTGCGCGGGTTGTTGACCCACGAGAACGGGTACAGCTTCGCGAAGAAGAACACGAAAGCGGGGATCAGCGCCTTTTCCCAGAACGAATCGCAGCGCAGGCGGACCATCAGCGAGACGAGATCGCGCTTTTCGGCGTCGGCGCGCATCACGAGCTGCGTGAGCGCGTCGGCCGGATGGCCGATGTCGGCGTCTGTCAGCAGCAGATATTCCGGCGTGTAACCGAGCGAGCGCGCCGCCTCGATGCCTTGCGACTGCGCCCAGACCTTGCCCGACCAGCCGGCTGGCAGAGGCTTCGCGCTGATCACCGTCAAGCGGTCCGGGCATTGCAGCGCGAGCGCAGCGGCGCGGGCGGCGTCGGCGGTGCCGTCGGTGCTGTGGTCGTCGACGACGATCACGTGAAATTCGCCCGGATAGTCCTGCGTGAGCAGCGACGTGACGGCCCGCGCGATCACGTCGGCTTCATTGCGCGCCGGCACGACGGCGGCGACGCCCGGA
>NZ_JAAGPI010000034.1 GCF_017104715.1 Burkholderia sp. Ac-20365 | reverse complement strand
GTGTGCTCTTGTCCTCAAACTTCATTGCAAAGATCACACCGCGCTCTTCGGCGCTCAGCTGTTTATAGTTCTTTCCCATGCAACATATCCTAACCGGAAGTGTTGCGCTTGCATCTTGAGACCGCCCAGCCTAAAAGGCTTGCACATCTGACTGGGTACACTGCTTCGCATTCGCTACTTCGGTCCCGAGATTTCCAGGATAATTGACGCCGCTTGCCATTCACGTTTCGACCGTTCTCACGGTCGTCAAGATTCCGCCACCGCGTAGCTCATGAGTAAATTACAGATTCAACAACGGAAAATCGACGCGATGCTGCATCAGGCTATCGCGATGCAGCAGAACGGCGCGTATGCGGAAGCGGAGGAGCTTTATCGCGAGATTCTCGCATTGCGTCCCAAACACTTCGACGCGACACAGTTACTAGGGGCGCTGGCGTTACAGGCCGGCCGTCTCGACGATGGCATCGAACTGCTGAAGAAGGCCATTGCGATCAACGGCATGCAGGCACCGCTTCATTCGAACCTCGCCTATGCATACAACGCGCGGCGTCGCTTCGGCGAAGGCCTGGCGAGCGCGGATCGCGCGCTCGTATTGCAGCCCGGGTTTGCCGACGCGCTGAACAATCGCGGCAATGCGCTCGCCGGACTCGATCGGCCCGCTGAAGCACTCGCCGCTTTTGAAAAGTCGATTGCCGTAAAGCCTGCGCTCGCGCAGGCATGGAACAATCGCGCGTGCGTACTGCGCGATCTGAACCGCCCAGACGATGCAGTGGCAAGTTGCGATCAGGCGATCGCACTGCAATCGGGCTATGTCGAGGCGTGGAGCAATCGCGCAAATGCGTTGAGCGACCTGAATCGTCCGCTCGACGCACGAGAGAACTATATGAAGGCACTCGAACTGGCGCCTTCCTTTGTCGATGCATGGAGCAATCTTGGTCTCACCCAGATCGACCTGAGCGAGCACGAGCAAGCGCTGGATTCTTACGATCGAGCGCTTTCACTAGATCCGGACCTCGCGGAGGCGCACTGGAATCGCGCGCTCTGCCTGCTGCAAATGGGCCGTTTCGACGAAGGGTGGCGCGAGTATGAATGGCGATGGCGGCGTCACCGGATGGCAGCAGCGGAGCGCAACTTCGCGCAGCCGTTATGGCAGGGTCAGTTCCCGCTCGAAGGCAAGACCATTCTCCTGCACGCTGAGCAGGGACTTGGCGATACATTGCAATTCTGTCGTTATGCTCCGCTCGTGGCGGCAATGGGCGCGAAGGTGATCCTCGAAGTACCGCAGGAACTGATGCGACTGCTGCAGAGCCTCGAAGGCGTTACCCACCTCGTTGAGCAAGGCCAATCATTGCCATCGTTCGATTGCCATGCGCCGCTGCTCAGTCTGCCGCTCGCCTTCAAAACGAATGCGGACAACATACCTGCGACGGTGCCGTATCTCCTTGCTGACGAGGCAGCTTCGAAGCAATGGGCGGAGCGGCTCGATCAACACGCGGGGCACGCGTTGAAGGTTGGGCTCGTGTGGGCCGGCGGTAAGCGTCCGCATGTCGCGGAGTTAAGAAAGACAGATGGTCGGCGCTCGATCGCACTCGACATGCTTGCGCCGTTCGTCGATGTTCCAAACGTGCGCTTCTATAGCTTGCAAAAGGGCGAGGCAGCACAGCAGTTGATCACGAACCCTGAATTCGTCGAACGCATCACTGACTACACCGATGAATTCGCGGACTTCGCTGATACAGCTGCGTTCGTAAGCAATCTCGATCTGGTAATCACCGTCGATACCGCCGTCGCTCATCTGGCTGGCGCATTGGGTAGGCCGGTCTGGATAATGAATCGCTTCGACACTTGCTGGCGCTGGCTGCTCGATCGCAACGACAGCCCGTGGTACCCGAGTGCGTTACTGTTCAGACAACCATCGCTGGGTGATTGGGACCGCGTCATCGCAGCGGTGCGCGACGCGTTGGATATGCGTGTCTCCAGTGAGTGAGCGATAAGCCCGTCGTGCTGATGGGCTCCGTGCGGCCAATAGGAGCCATTCGGCGCGATGACATGAATCGCTGACAATGCTCGATTTGCGCTTTACCAAGGGAGGTCCCAAGATGATCGACGAAACGGGTCTGTAAACGATGAATAAAAGCGTTTTGTGCTGGTTGGCTACAGCGGAATCCCTTGCGCTGATCGTCCCGGTCGTCTTCCGATTGTCAATATCGCCTCGCCCGGTAGTGCGAGAAGACATTGCATCGAGCACCGCGGTATGTGTGAGCTTTGTCGACCCTTTCGTTCAAAGGGCTTCAAGACCAGAGGCGTAGCCGGTCTTGCCACATACCGCGACGGCTTCTTCGCATCGCTTCTGCGCGCCCTCATTAATCTGACTGGACCGACGTTTCCTTTCTCTACGATATTCGTTATCGACGTCGTTTCTATTGAGCCGATCCTGGCGCCGAGTTACCGGTTATATCCGGCGACGGTCGAGGCGTAACAGATCGAATCGGCTATGAAAACTTACGGCGTGCGTGCGGCTTGATTTGCCGCGATGCATTTGTTAGCTGCTATCTCCGCGTGAAAGTACCCGGTATGCATTACCGGGCGTATAGACCATAAGTAAAATTTTCGTGCCATTTGAAATGCCCGGTGCATATTTAACCTTTCTCGATTGCCATTTAAAGATTTTTTAAAATCCGGTAAATGGTTTATTCGTTTTATTCTTGTAGAATCGCGCGGGTTAAATACTAACGGACAAAAAGAGGCGTTATGGGGGCGCAGGACGTTATCGCGGCCATGACAGGTCGTCTTGCACAGGGCGACCGGCTGTTGAAACTGGATACGCCGCTTGGCAACGATGTACTCGTGCCGCAACGAGTGGTCGGCAAATCGCGTATCGGGCGGCACTTCGAGTTCACGCTGGACGTCGTTTCGACGTCGTCGAATATCGAACTCAAGAAACTGATCGCGCAGCCCGTTACGCTCTGGATCCAGCAGTCCGACAAGTCCTATCAGCCGCATAACGGCTTTGTTCATATCGCGCGCCGGCTCGGTTCGGATAGCACGCTAACGAGCTATCAGATCGGCTTTGCGTCGTGGATGCACTTCCTCAAGTTCAGGCGCGATCAGCGTATCTGGCAGGACGTGAGCGTCGAAGAAATCGTCAGTGATGTTTTCAATGCTCATCCTCAGGCTCAAGGACGATTCCAGTTTGGACTCTCCCGGCAGTTGCCTACGCGTTCGTATTGCCGGCAGGATGAATACGACTGGAACTTCGTGCATCGATTGCTGGAATCGGAAGGTCTTTATGGTTTCTGGCAGCAGGCAGAGGACGGCAAGTCACATACGCTGGTGATCACAGACAATCTGTCGTCATTCAAGCCCACGTCGCCGAAAACGGTGAGCTTCTACCGTGCTGGAACGAACAGCGAGACGGATGCGCTTACGCAATGGTCGGGCACGCGTACTTTGCAAAGCACGCTGCTGACGACGCGTACCTTCGACTATAAAAGCCCCGCCGGTGTGTATAACCCGAAGGGTACCAGCACGCCGACGATGCCCACACAGGGCGCATTGCCGGCGCAATCAGAAGTCTACGAATACACAGGCGCTTATACCTACGGCGAGCAGGATCGCGGCGATCAGCTTTCGCGTATCCGCATGGAAGAGTGGGAATCGCGAGCGAAGCGCTTTCATGGTGTCGGCGGCTCGCGCGGTATCGACGCCGGACAGCGCTTCACATTGAGCGGACATCCCGATCATGATCGCGATGCGGCCGATCAGCGGGAATTCGCCGTAATCGAAACCGTCTGGACGATCGAGAACAACCTGCCCGTTAGCAGCGATGCGCCCATCTTTCCACATAGCCTTCAGGCGGATGTAGCAGCGGTACGTGCGCGACATGAGGGTGAATCTGCGTTGAGTGGCGTGGTCGGCGATGGATCGGAAGGCTTCTATCGCGTCGATATCGAGGCGCAGCGGACGACCGTGCCTTATCGCAGTCCGTTCGAGCACGCGAAGCCGGATGTGCAGCTTGAATCGGCGATAGTCGTCGGCCCGCAGAACGAAGAGGTCTATACCGACGAACTGAATCGCATCAAGGTGCGCTTCGTCTGGGATCGGCTCAATAGCGGCGATGAACGCGCGTCGTGCTGGTTGCGCGTCGTGCAGTCGGATTCGGGTGGCGGTTATGGTGGCGTGCATCTGCCGCGTGTCGGCGAGGAAGTACTCGTTGATTACGTCGATGGCGATTGCGATCGGCCGATTGTGGTTGCGCGCGTCTATAACGGTGCGACGAAGCCGCAGTGGCATTCGAATGGTTTGCTGTCTGGCTATCGTTCGAAGGAATTCGGAGGTAGTGGCTACAACCAGATGGTGATGGACGATGCGACGGGCCAAAACCGCTTGCATCTCTACAGCACGACGGCAAATTCTGGTCTGCACCTGGGCTATCTGATTGCGCAGAATGGCAACACGCGCGGCGCGTTTCTCGGCAGCGGATTCGATCTCGCCACAGACAACTACGGCGCCGTACGGGCTGCAGAAGGTCTCCTCATGACGACGTACGCGAAGAGCGTGGGCAGCCAGCAACTGGATGTGAGCGAGACGCGGCAGCAAATCAAGAGTTCACAGGATGTGATCGATGCGATGTCTGCGGCTGGCGAGATGCATCAAGCGGAGAACCTCAAGGTCGGTTCCGACGCGTTGAAGTCGTTTGCCGATGCGATGCAAGACAGCATCGATGGATCAGCCTCGGTTGGTCGAACAGTTGGCGGCGGCACGGGCAGTGCGAATGCGTTCGCGCAACCCGTAATCGCGCTCGCGAGTCCGGCGGGTATCGGCATGTCGACACACGATTCGACGCATGTGTCGGCGGCACAGCAGATCAATCTGGTCAGTGGGCAAAGCACGCATATCGCAGCGGGTAAGTCGCTGATCGCAAGCGTGGGGGAGAAGCTCAGCCTGTTTGTCCAGAACGCAGGGATAAAACTCTTCGCGGCCAAGGGCAAACTCGAGATTCGGGCCCATGCCGATAACATCGAACTGACCGCGCAGAAGACCTTCAAGGTACTGTCCGCGACGGAAAACATCGAAGCGGCGGCGAAGCAGCAGATCCTGCTCACGTCGGGGGGCGCGTACCTTCGGATAAAAGGAGGAAACATCGAGATTCACGCGCCAGGGAAGATTGACATCAAGGGAAGTCAACATTCGTTTGCGGGGCCGACGGGTGAAGTGCACCCGCTGCCTTCGCTGCCGAAATCCATCTGTATTCCTTGCCTGCTCGCTGAATATTCGCAGGGCTCGCTGCTGGGTACGAAATGAGTTCGAACGCGTCTGTCATCGAGTCTATGGCGCCTGAAGCGCTCGAGCAGGAAATCGTCGGATTCCTGGCCCCAGCCGCAGACCGGTCGCTTTATGCGCTTGTGTATGGCGTCGCCTATCCAACGTTGTTCTCTGTGTTATCGGGGAAAGCTCTGAACTTTCCAGCGACCCCGGATATCGAACTGGTGTTCGACGCGCCGGATGACATCGGCGCACGGCAATTTGGACCATTCGTCATCCCGATCGATCCGTCGCGGCGCGATGTCATACGCCTGCTATGCGAGAACTGGGTCAACGATCCGCGTGGGTTATCGTTGATCGTGTCACCGCTTTCGCTTCAACGCCTGACCGACGCGATCCGGATTAGACTGGATGCGACATGCGACGACGGAACCGAATGGCAGGTTAAACTGTTCGACACACGCGCGATACCCGTATTGGCAAAAGCATTGCCAGAACATCAGTTGAAGTCGTATCTCGCGATGCTGGACGAATGGTGGTATCTGGATCGCAAGCGCTCGCTTCAGAAAGTGATCCGCGGATTTCAGGCAGATGCGCCATATCTCGCGCCACTGAAGTTGAACGATCGACAGATCAGCGTCTTTACCGACGCGGGGGTCGTCGATTCGATCCTGTATATGCTGGCGCAGACGGACGACGATTTGCTGGCGATGATCGATGAGCCGACGCGTTACGACATCGTAGCCGATGCGCTGAATGGGGCGACCGATCAGGAAAGAAACAGTTCTTTGCTGCTCGCCGACCGTGCACGTCGCGCGCTGATCGCATTTTGTGAGGACAAACTCGAGTGACGCGTTTGAGAAAACTGCTAAGGGTCGGAATTCTTGTCGGAGTCGGTATGGTGGAATCTTCAAGCTTGACGGGTTGCGCGAAAGAGCCGTATGAGCTCGAACTGGTCGGTTACGATTACACGGACCGGGCACTGCTGGACTTCGCGGTCAACGGCATCTCGGGCGGCAACGTCTTCCTGAGCACGAGGACATCGGGTGGCGGTAAATACGCCTGCTGTGTGCTGCTCGATCGTTCGACGAAAACGCCGTTCACGATCGACGTCGATTACATGCGCGAAGCACTCGTGGCCTATCCGTCGGACAAGATTGTTGAACCCGCCGACAAAGATCATCTGAAGGCGCATGTCGAAGTCAAAGGACCGATTCCGGTGAAGCCTGCCTATCTCGAAGTGCATTTCTATCCGGATGGACATATCGAAGGCGCCATTTCCGGCGACGACGGACCTTCGCCGCCGCGTTTGAAGCTCGAACGCCGGTTGCCTTACGTTCGCTGAGGGGCAGGCATGCTCGACGATACCCAGCTTCCTCCAATGGCAGGATTACGCCCGTTGTCGATCGAAGAGCGCAGGCAACGGGCGGCCGCGATCGCTTGCCTCGACCCGTCGAAAAAGCCAGGAACGCCTGACTGTTCACAAACGGTCTGGGTCTCGGTGTTCTTCGATGGAACCGGCAACAACCGCTTCAACGACACACCGAAACTCAAGCACAGCAACGTCGCGCGGCTCTTTCTGGCGCATCCGGAAAGCGATGACGAGTTGGGCAAGTATGCGCTCTATGTTCCCGGACTCGGTACGCCTTATCCGGAAATCGGCGAGCATGGCTACAGCACGATGGGGCTCGGCGTGGCGTCGGGCGGCGACGCACGGCTTGTGAAAGCGCGCGCCGATTTCGACAAGTTGGTGGCGAAAGCCAAAGCGCGCGCAAAGAATCCGTCACAGCCAATCCGCATGATCAATCTGGCGCTGTTCGGCTTTTCGCGCGGCGCGGCGCTTGCACGGGCTTTTGCAATTCGAATTGCGAAAGACTGTCACCAGGGTGCCGGCGGTTGGGCGTATCAAGGGCATCCCATTCGCCTCTATTTCATGGGACTGTTCGACACCGTCGCTTCGGCCGGCGTGCCCGCGAGCGCTAAAACGTATGATCACAGTCCTCTCGTCAGGATTGGCACCTATGTCATTTCGCCGTTGGCAGGCATCGGATTGTCCGTCGCGAGCAAGGACGGCCACTACGAGTGGGCGAAGGATCTGCGCATACCGGCGATGGTGGAGCAGTGCGTTCACTACATCGCCGCACATGAAGTCAGAGACTCGTTTCCGCTCGATTCCGTGCGGGACGGAAAGCATTATCCGGCCAATGTTCATGAAGTCATCTATCCGGGTGTGCATTCGGACGTCGGCGGCGGTTATGCGCCGGGCGAGCAGACGCGCGCCTTGAAGGACGAGGACAAACTTAGCCAGGTGCCGCTGCTTCATATGTATCGCGCGGCAAGAGCGGCGGGCGTACCACTGTCCGCGCTTGAAATTCTCGGTCCGGGTATCAAGGGGGCGTTCGCCGTTTCGTCAATGACAGCTGCGCTCTTCGACTCGTACATGAGCCGCACGAAGGCAAGCGGCCCCGTTGAGAAAGCGACGTCGGATCATCTCTTTCAGATGTATATCGCGCGCAGCTATCTGTCGAAGCTCACCAACGATGAGAAAGCCCAGGCGCGGGTTGCAGCAGCCGAACAGGTACTGACCGAGACCCACAATAACGATCTCGTGCCGAACGTCAGGAAGGAACTCGCCATTGTCACGGCAGATGGCAACGCGGTGAATGAGGCGACGGCTTCCGCCGAGACCAAGCGGCTCGACGGCGGCAAACTCAGCTTGAGGGAAGAGACGCTTGCAAGAGCATATGAGGATGTCTCGCTGATTGTCGGCGATGCGGAGCAGCGCGAGCGTTTGCTCGACTTCTTCGACTATCTGGTCCACGATTCCGTCGCGGGTTTCGCGAAAGATTTTTCCAAATTGCAGAACTGGCGGATGGTGTATTTCGGTCAGGTTGCGTACGAGCCGGCAAATGACTGGAGTCTGTCGGGACCCGCATCGCCGCTTTGAAACCATGTAGAACAGGCCTCGCCGCCGCTTACAAAACAAACCATAAAATGACTGTTCTTCGCTGCACTTGCAGCGATTAGTACGGCGGTATCAGGATCTGACGCAGCAAGGCGAAGTGTTCGACAAAAACCCTGTCAATTTTCAGGCGTTTCTCGACTTTTATGCGAAAGCCGCATTCTGGGAAGAAGCGGGTTTGCCGGAAAAGGTCTGGTATTTCCATCCAATTGAGATCATCAGTCATTTCCGCAAATGTGGCTGGCTTTCACAGAGCGAGTTGGCGCAATTGCTTCCGCGCAAGAGCGGACTGCCGCATCCCACACAGACGCTCAGTTGGCAGGCCGCGTCCTCCCGGGTAGGCGGGACGCCGGTTGCACATACCGACATTGGCAGCATGTTTCGCCGCTACGGCCTGACGACGCCCGAGCGCCAGATTGGCTTTCTTAGTCAGACCTACATCGAGACGGGATTGTTGCGTGTCACGAAGGAACTCGGCGAGGGAGCAGGGCATGCCTATGAAGCGTTCTATGGCCGAGGCTTGATGCAACTTACGTGGCCAACGCTCTATGCTGACTATGGCAGCTTCCGAAAATTTCCCAACCATACTGGCGCCTATGTCGATTCACGTATCACTGTGACTTCGACACACAACTGGAGTGGACCGCCAACAGTCGATCAACACGGCCACGCGCACAGCGACACACGCCTCTGGGCACCACGATACGATCCCGACGTCGTCGCGACCAACAGCTTCGACGCGTGTGATAGTGCCGGTTTCTTCTGGGTTTGGAAACACTTCATGGGCCAGGCCAACATTCATCGTATCGCGGATGAGGGAATTACGACGGAATCGGTCGGCCGCATGTCCATTCTCGTGAACGGCGGCGGCAATGGCTATAACGAACGACAGCAATACGCTGCTTTCGTAGCCCGTTATTTGTCGGACTCGACGGAGCGCACTTCCTCTGGAACGCTGACTGTCGCAAGGCAGCGTATTGTTACGCATCCGCATCAGACACTTACGTGGGGGCAGTCCGCGACGACCACGCCGGTCATGGTCGACTACTCCGCTCAACGTCCATAACTACTTCAGATGCAAGTGTCTATGAACATTCGAAAGATCCTTTCCGTGGTCGGAGCGATGTGGTGGCTCTCTGTTGCATGTGCTTCCAGTCAGGAGATCACAGTCGCGCTAGTCCCAGCGTTGCAGCAGCATAGCGCCGCGCTCGACGCGGCTCTACGCGCGCTGCGTGCTGGTATTCAGAAAGACGCGAAAGAGTGCGCGAGCAATGCGAGCGGAATGGGCGCTGTGGCAATCTATCACGCGGATATTCGCAAAACGATCGAGACGGCTACGCTCGTAGCTTTGGAAGTGACGGGGAATTCGCAATGTGACGGCGTGCACCCCTCTGTCTATCAATATGGTATTGCGTACAGCATCAAGGATGGGAAGCGCCTGGATTTGAACGCGATATACGCAGTGGGCCGAAGGGAGGACGGCAGTCTGTTTCTGACGGACACGTCTGTTGGCAGTGTCATGAAGGAATACACGCGAGTGAACGCTGGGAGGCCTCAATGCCTCGACCCCTCGGCATTTAACAACGACTATCTTATGTCGAAGGCATTCACGATGAGCATCTGGCCGGATGGAAGTCTCGAGCTTTACTTCGATGTTCCGTATGTAGAGGCCGCGTGCCTGCCACCGATTCGACTGAACGCAGATGTGGTGGCCCATTTCAAGGATGAGAAAAAGGCGTCGATGTATGGACTTCCTTGATTTCAGACGGCGGATGGCGGGAATATTCTGGAAGCAGCCCTTTGGCGTGGGTCGGACGTGAATGAATGATGTGGGTGGCTTGCTGCCGACCGCGTGGGACGGCAGTCGGCCAATAGCCGCCGGTCGCCTCATACATAAAATCGCCACTTGAATGTCCGGGTTTACTTCGGTATCGGTCGATGGACCGCTACAACTGGTTGTTGCGCAATTGCGGTAGCGGTTGCCATAGCATGTGAGCCCATCATCAATGCAGATTTGTACCGATCGTGTTCAAACGCTTGAGTGAGTTGGCAAGGAAAACTGGACAATAGCACCTCGCGGTACATTTATACTCGCCCACATCCGGCCGCCAACTGCATCGATGATCGACGAACAGATCGACAATCCCATGCCCAGCCCAGTTGGCTTGGTAGTATAGAACGGGTTAAATATCTTCTCGACACTCCCCGGAGCGAACCCGGGCCCTGTGTCACACACCGTCACCATGATGTTCCCGGCATCTGAATCAATGCGCTCGCTGCTGATCAGCAAATGCCGTTCGCCGTCGCTGACTTCGATCATGGCTTCGAGCGCATTCATTACCAGATTGAGCAGTACCTGTTGCAGCTGTACATGGTCTCCTTCGATAGACGGCAAACCATCCGCGAGCCGACTCTGCACCGATGCACCGCTTCTTGATGCCTCGCCTCGCGTCAGTTCGATTACTTCTCGAATCGTCGAATTCACATCGATCAGTTCCTTGCTCGGCGGTGCCTTCCTGATGAGCTGGCGAATTCTGCCGACGACACTAACCGCCCGGTTACCATCGCTGACGATACGCTCGAACGCCTGTCGTATTTCTTCGACCTCGAGCGGCTCGGTGCGCAACCAGCGCAGCCCAACTCGTGCGTTCATCACGGCTGCGGAAACTGGTTGATTGACCTCGTGAGCGATGGAAGCCGCGAGTTGACCCACCGTCGCGACCCGGTTTGCATGCGCCAGCTCTGATTGCACTTCGCGATAGCGACGCTCGCTCTGACGCGCTTCCTGTTCGGCAAGTTTTCGCTCAGTTAGATCCAGCACGAAGGCGACACCTTGTTTACGGCTTGCCTCGAATGTCGCAAGGCCGACGATGACAGGCACCCGACTGCCATCCTTTCTCAAGTATTCCTTTTCGTATGGCTGGGCTCGTCCCGTCTGCGCAGTCTGTTCGAGCGCTTCCATGCTGATCGGCCGCCACTCCGGTGGCGTCAGGTCACGCCACCGAACAAGACCAGATTCGAAGTCTTCCCGCTCGTATCCGACCATGCGAAGGAATGCATCGTTGGCCTCGAGAATGACGCCGTCGGCGTTCCAGACGATGATCCCAATGATGTTCGCGTCGACCAGACGTCGGATCTTTGCTTCGCGCTCCGCGAGCTCGCGGTAGAGGCGTGCGTTCTCGAGAGAGATGGCAGCCTGCGACGCTACTAGCTTCAACACGGAAATTCGAGCAGGGCTGAAGACGCAAGCAGTCAGATTGTTTTCCAGGTAAAGCGAGCCAATGAGTTTCGCCTGATTCATTAAGGGCAAGCAAAGAATCGATCGGGCACGAAACTGACGGACATAGGCATCCGCTTCGAAGCGCGGGTCGACCGCTGCATCGTCGAGAATGACATTTTCGCGCGCGCGCATCGCGTGATACAGAACCGATTCCGGCAGTAGCGTTGAGCTAACGGGGACGTCGCGCAGTTGAAGCTGCGTGGTGTCGGCGCCCGTCGTCACCTCCGCTGCCACACGCAGTTCGCCGCCATGCGACAGGATCAGCAGCCCGCGCTCGGCGCCCGCCTGCTCGATGGCGGTGCGCATGATCATGTCGATCAGATTCTCCAGCACGATATCGCTGGATGCCGCCTGTGACACCTTGAGCACCGTCGCGAGATCGAGCTGTTCGACGGGCGTTGCGATCGTGCTCGTCGAGTCGGACACGGCATCATGGGTCCCAAGATACGGATACATCTGGTCGAGTTGCTTCACCTTGCCATCGGCGCGCCAACGCTGATAGCCGTAGCGGGCGTCACGCATGTAAAGGCGTGCAATCTTCTCCAGACCACGCGCCGAATAGAAGCGAGAGGCGAGTTCGTTGACGAGTGCCTCGTTGTGAACGAAGCCGCTTTGCTGTGCAGCGCGTATCGCGTGTTCGTAGCTTTGCTCGGCATCGCTGTCGCGCCCTTCGATGCGGGCAATTTCTGCGCTGACGAGTGCCGCGCGATCAGCGAAATTCTCCGGGCAGTTTCCAGCCCAGATTTCCAGCTGGTGAAGATGGGTCTTCATCGCGGCAAGATGTTGCGATTGCTCGTCAGAGCTGGCAACGTCCGAGCGCGCCGACAATGACAACGCGGTATAGAAATGGTAGTCGGATTCCTCGTAAAACGACGCCGAAGTCCACAGAAGCGGCTCTGCCCTGGCGGCGGCTTCGAGCGCGCACGCATGATCGCAGGCCAGATAACGCGCCTGCAGTTTGCGTATCCAGTAACAGCACGCGGGAACGGCGAGCGCCGGATTGTCCGTGAGATGCCGCTCAATCTGATGTTCATCGAAACGCGCATCGTCGAATGAGCCAAATATCGGCGTCAGGCCGCGCAGCGTCCGGATCAGCGCAAGTTGTGTGGCGATGAAGTCGATCACGAGCCCGAAATGCATCCGCTCGACGTAAGCCAGTCCGCGTTCTGCTTCGGCCTGCGCTTCGAGCAACGGTTCCCCGGCGAACAGCAGATCGGAGTTCATGCTATTGCACGCATAGGCGGCGTAAGGAATGTCGCCAAGCCGGTTTGCAGCGGCGAAGGCGCGTCGCAAAAGATCGCGGCAAGCCTGCACCGGTTTCATCCATCGAACGGAAAAAATGGAGAAGCACAGATACGTCTTGGCTTCGAAGCGTTTGAGGCCGCGCTGTTCGACGAGATCGTAGCCAAGCTGGCCGAACCGGAAGCCGAATTGATAGTCGCCGAAGCGCGGGCCCGCCACGCGGCTAAGCAAGACATAGGCAAAACACGACGCGTCGCAGTTGCCGCGATCAAGACTCAGATTGATGGCTTTGCAACTCATCAGCGCAACGAGATTGCCATCTGTCTGCAAGGCGGGCGCGAAAAGCTTGGTCAGCACTTCAGCCGTGGCAAGCGAGGCCGTATCGTCCATCAGCGGCAAATCGATCAATGCTTCAATCGTCCTCTGGCCCAACTGCACACCGATCAACTCATATTCGCGTTGCACTTCTTCGTCTGTCGGATGAGGCGACCAGTCGATACCGACGTGCCGCAGATAATCAAGGCAGACCTCGACAGCGCGGCTGCTCTTGTCGAGCGTCGTGCAGACATCGGTATGCAGACATGCGACGCTTGCCTGCTCCACGGTCGTCGTGGCACGCGCTGATAGTGCGGTGAGACGTTCGTCCGCGACGGACGACTGACCGGTCAGAAATTCGCACGCGGCCCGGTTCAATTCCAGTTCGAAAGTTAGTCTGTGCTGTCGGTTCCAACTATCGTCGCCGAGCAGTTCCGCGCCCGTCACGAGATAGGTCAACGCGGACGCATAAGCGGTCGAGGCCTTCGCGCGTTGTCCCGCTAGCAGGTTGAAGCTGGCAAGCTGTTCGCGCTCGTCGCGCGATGTCATCAACGCGGTACCGCGATTGAGTTGCCCGACGATCTCGAAGATTGCTTCCTCCAGCTTGTCCGGCGCCGTTTGCGCAGCGAGCAGGCGTCCGATCCGCAAATGCGCCTCGGCGCGTGACGTTTCCGGAATGAGCGAATAGGCGGCTTCGTGAATACGATCGTGGCCAAACCGGTACGAGCCTTCGAGCCGCTCCACCAGTTCCTGACGGCAGGCGTCCCACAGTTCTTCATGGACTCGCTCAGTGGGAATTCCGAGAACGGTCGATAGCGCCGCGATGCCCGCGGTGTTTCCCAGACATGCGAGTTGCTGCAACGCCTGTTGCGTCCCTTGCGGCAAGCGGTTCAACTTGCCGATCATCAGGTCCACGACGTTGTCGGTGTAGCCCTTCGCGTGGATGAGGTCGAGATCCCAACACCATTGCCCCGCGTCGTGATCGAACGCCAGCAGATCGCCTTCGACGAGCGTCTGGAGAAACTGGATCACAAAGAACGGATTACCCGCCGTTTTGTCATGCACGAGTCGCGCCAAAGGTTCAACTGATTCAGCCTCGCAATGCAGCGCCTCTTCAATCAACTGTCTGACGTGCGCCATGGCCAGCGGCGCGAGCGTGATCTCGCTGACCACGACGCCCGCCTTGCGAATGGCGAGGAGCTTGCCCATCAACGGGTGCAAGGCATCGACTTCGTTGTCGCGGTAAGCACCGATCAGCATCAGATGGCGAAGGTCGGGACGCGTCAACAGATCTTCGAGCAGGTCGAGCGTTGCCGTATCGAGCCACTGAAGATCGTCCACGAAGAGTGCGAGCGGATGTTCTGCGCGTGCGAAAACCCCGATAAAACGCCGGAACACCTGCATGAAGCGGCGCTGTGCCTGTTGCGGCTCGAGTTCGGGAACAGGCGGCGGCTCGCCGATGATGAGCTTCAGTTCCGGAATCAGGTCGGTCATGAGCCCCGCGTTGACGTCGAGTGCCTCCAGAAGCGCCGCGCGCCATCGCGCCAGTTCTGCATCGGGCTTGCCGAGAAGTGGGCGCACCAGGCTCTGGAACGCCTGTATCAGCGTAGCGTAGGGAATGTCGCGCTTGTACTGATCGAACTTGCCGGACGCGAAGATGCCTCTCGGTGGCACCAGCAGCTTGTGTAGTTCGTTGACGACCGACGATTTGCCGATTCCGGAATAGCCCGAGACCAACAGCAATTCTGGCGTGCCGCTCTTGACGATCCGGTCGAATGCGGCGACCAGCGTATCGACTTCGCGGTCTCGCCCATACAGCTTTTCGGGAATCAGCAACTTGTCGGAGGCGTCGCGTTGACCAAGCGGAAACGCGTCGATGAATCGCTGACGCTGCCAGTGCGCAAGGCATTGGCGCAGATCGTGCTCCACACCCGACGCTGTCTGATAGCGTTCCTCGGCCGTCTTGGCGAGCAGCTTCATGACGATGAGCGAGACAGCGGCGGGCACGTGCCGTACCCGCTCGCTGGGCGGCACCGGCTTTCTGGCGATATGGCAATGCACCCATTCCATCGGGTCGGCGGCGGTAAACGGCAGCATACCCGTCAGCATCTGATAGAGCGTGACGCCGAATGCGTAGAGGTCGCTTCGCGAATCGATAGAGCGATTCATCCGCCCGGTCTGCTCGGGCGCCATATAGGCCAGCGTGCCGGAGATGGTCTCGGGCGGCTCGGGCGCCTGTCGCTCGCGAGGCAGGCGCGACGCGAGGCCGAACCCGGTGAGACGCGCTTGGCCGCCCGCGCAATTCACAAGAATATGTGCCGGCTTGAGATCCTTATGGACGAGCCCACGCTGGTGCAGTTGCCCGAGCACCGATGCGATCCCGACGGCGTGGTGAAAAAAGTGCTCGATGTCCATCGGCGCGCCGAGCAGTCGCGCAAGAGGCTCGCCGCCCGGGTCTTCGAGCACCAGCAGTGTTTGACCGTTCTCGCGTACCAGATCGAGTGGCCGCACGGCCCATGTTCCGTCCAGTTCGTCTTTCAGGCCGAATTCGTGCGCGAGCCGATCAAGGCTGGCTGGGCGTGGATGTTCAGCGGCCGGGCGGGCGAACAGGACATCGGGACCGTCGATATGGCTCGGTCGCCTTCCGCGCCAGAAGACGCGCTCGCCATCGTCCCACGACATCTGGAGTCTGTTGTCCATTGCAGTGAACCTTGACGGTCGTCGTCTGGCGGGTTCTACCTGGCGGTGTTGCTCTTCGAGCGTTGTCCCTCGTTGCGCGGCGATTGAAGTTGACGAGATTGGCTGTGCGGGAGTCGTGATCCAGCCCGGCGGCAACGCAAAGACCATGCTAGCACTTCTGGACCACTGTCAGCAGGCGTTGGACGGTACGCTGACGAAGCGCTTCCTGCCGACGTTCCTGCCGCTACAAGCGCGATATGGGGCATGGCCGACCCTACGTGGCATCGCGAGTCCCAATTGCTTACCATAGGAGAGCCTATCCAGCCGTCCCTGTCAGTGCACAATCCGGTCTTCGATGATGAAACACGATGCCATTCGAGTCGGCCAAAACGCAGTACCTGGCTCGCTCGTTTATGTGGTCGATGACGATCCGTCAATTCGGGGATCGCTCACGACGCTGCTTGCTTCGGTAGGACTGCAGGTCCGGGCGTTCGAAGGCGCGGATGAATTCCTCGCGGCGAAAAAGCCCGAAGTACCCAGTTGCCTCATCCTCGATATTCGTCTGCGCGGGGGGAGTGGCCTCGCTCTGCAGGAAGAATCAGTCAGGAAGAAGATACGCTTCCCGATCGTGTTTTTGACGGGCTATGGCGATATAGAAATGGCGACGAAGGCAATGAAAGCAGGTGCTTTCGATTTCATGACCAAGCCGTTCAAAGACCAGGCTCTGATCGATACCGTTACGGCAGCCCTGCGGCGAGACGGGGAAGCGCTTCAGAAGGAACAGGTGGCCGCCAACATCCGGGACGCTTATGAGTCGCTCACCGCGCGGGAGCGTGAAGTCATCGTGCTGGTCACGGAAGGGCTTCTGAACAAGCAGATTGCCGACCAGCTTGGACTGAGTGAGGTCACAGTCAAGATCCATCGTGGCAGAGCCATGCACAAGTTACAGGTTCGCTCCGTAGCGGATCTGGTCAAAATGCTTCAAAAGGTATTACCGTCGCAGCAGGAATCGGAATAGGTATTTGTCTGCGCATTGATCTTGTGCGAGATGTCGGCTGCCAGTAATGCCCCCTAGGATAGTGTCACTGAATCTGCATCATTCGAAGGTCTTATTGCCGTGTCGACTGCTGGACTGTAACTTGCAACAGGTTCAGCTCCCAGAATCCATCCAACGGTGTCCGGACCAGAGATGAAAGCAAAACGCTCTTCCGCAGTCATCGGCGTGGTCGACGACGACGAATCCGTCAGGATGGGTTTGTCGAGCATGCTTCGCGCTGAAGGGTGGAATTCGGCTGCCTACGCTTCGGCCGAACAGCTTCTCGGCGATACACGCCGGTCAAAACTTCAGCTGGTTATTACGGATATCCAGATGCCCGGCATTGACGGCTTTGCGTTGCTCAATGCCATCAAGCTCTGGAAGCATTCCATACCGGTGATCTGCATTACGGCATACGCAACGGAAGCCGTGCTTGCGCGGGCGAGTGCCGATGGTGCGGCGGGATTTTTTCCAAAGCCGGTGGATGATGAGCAGCTGCTTGCGCGGATCGCCGAGCTATTGGACAAGGGCGGATGATAGCGCCTCGGTCGCGGTCTGTTCAAAAATGAACATTGAGTCCGATGCGCACGGCGCTCTGCCTTGAAGTGGATGACCGGCCGATAAAGTTATTGGCCGCGACGGCACTTTGCCCGGTCGAGTCTGTTCCCGATGCTCGCTGTGTCATTGCTTCGGCGTAGATGAAGGTCGTCTTCTGAAGAAAATACTGAATGCCGACCGTCGCCTGAATATAGCGTGCAGATCCGAGCCCCTCCGGATGATCAACGGTGGAAACGCTATTTCGGGTCGTGATGTTGTAGGCAGATCCTACGATCAGCGATGGCGAGATCGAGTACCGGACATTGAATTCGATGTTCTGGAATGTCGCGTCCCCAGTGTATTGGAGAGGGTTGGGACCCGCATCGAGATCGCCAAGGCCGCGAAACTGCGTGTTCGTGTAGAGCAGGCCGAATAGGGCAGAGCCGATATTGAGCGAAGCTGCGCCTGAAAAAACCTGATAAGTGTGAGCAGACACGAATCCGCTGTCGACCGGAGATGAAAAAAACACACCTGCCGGCGTTACGGGCGTGTTTACGTTTGCCGTTCCCGCCGCGAGTCCCTGATTGGGGGATTGGGCATTGTTGTAACTGGCGCCCACGACGACTGGCCCGGCCTCATACGTCGCTGCGATGGACGCAACCTGTCCCTGCGTAATATGGCCTGCAACGCCACCTGGCGCATACAGTAATTGAAGACTGACGCCCCGGATTTTCGGCGCGATGTACTTCAACGCGCCAGGTACGCGGAATGTGTCGTAGAAGTTGTCGACGTCGCCCGGGTGCGAACCGAGAATGCCGGCCCATTGCGACGCTGCCGCGAAGTCGGGTGCAATCAGCGCGACGTCAGTATTCAGCTGCCGCCCGGCGAGTAGCGAGCCGAAGTTGCCTGCAAGCCCGACATAGGCTTGGCCGCCAAACAGGCGTGCGCCCTGGCCCATTACGCCATTCGACGCATTGAATCCGTTCTCCAGCCTGAACACCGCGCGGAGTCCACTGCCCAGGTTTTCCGTTCCGAACAATCCAACCCGGTTGCCTTGTATGCCGTTATCGCTCAGGCTGATGGAGCGGCCGCCGTTATTGTTCGTGTTCAGCAGCAAGCTTGTATCGATCGACCCGTACAGCGTGACGGCGCTCTGCGCGAGCGTGCCGCTCGCCATGGCCATCATCGAAGCGCCCGCGAGCCATGATTTCTTCACTGTGCTCCCCGTGGCCGCAAAAATGCAGACGTCATGAGCCTACCGATGTGTTCTGTCTGGAACGGCGCTAGAGTTGTGCATCTGCAATACTATCCCGGCGTATTGCAACCGCATTACACAATGCCAGTTTTCAGGCCATGCCGCGGAGGAGGTGGCTTGTGTTGCATGTCCAGGGGCGGCCCGTGCCTTCCGGAGAACCCACGTCGACCCATTCGGGCGAGCCGGATAAGGTCTTTAGAAAAATAGTCTGGCGAATCATGCCAGTGCTGTTTCTGATCTTCGTGCTGTCCTATATGGATCGCGTCAACATTGGGTACGCAAAGCTCCAGTTTGCGCATGAACTGGGACTCACTGACGCGATGTATGGGATGGGCGCGGGGATCTTTTTTATTGGGTATCTGGTGTCGGGCATTCCCAGCAATCTGTTGCTTGCCCGTATCGGGGCTCGGGCGACGATTTCGCGCATCATGATTACGTGGGGAATCGTCTCGTCGCTGATGATGTGCACTTCCTCGCCCGCACAGTTCTATCTGCTCAGATTTCTGTTAGGTGTTGCTGAAGGCGGACTTGCGCCCGGCGTCTACCTGTATCTGACGTTCTGGTTTCCCGAGGCGCTTCGGGCAAGAATGATCGCTGTTTTCCTTGCCGCCGTTCCCGTCGCAGGCGTTTTATGCGCGCCGTTATCGGGCTATCTGCTCGAGACCATGCATCATGTCAATGGCCTTGCAGGTTGGCAATGGATGTTTCTGGTAGAAGGCATTCCGTCGATCATTGTCGGCATACTGGTCTACTTTCTGATCGAGAACACGCCGCAATCCGCGCGATGGCTCACTGCGCCTGAGAAGAGATGGGTAGCGATGTCGCTGGCATCCGATACGGGCGGGCCAACGCCCGACGGGCGCCGGTCCGACATACGGCAGGCGCTGACATCGACGACGTTTCTGATCCTTGCCTTCATTGAAATCGTCGGGGGAATTGCTGTTGCGGGTTTCGCGTATTGGCTTCCCCAGATCGTTCACGACCTTGGCGTGCGCACGTTGAGCCGGAATGGTCTGATCACCGCGATTCCCTATCTGTGCGCGAGTGTCGGAATGATCGCTTGGGGATATTCGTCCGACCGGTTTCGGGAACGCCGGTGGCACTACGCGATTGCTGCCTGCGTGAGTGGCTTCGCCTTACTCATTGCGTCGCATGACGGAAGCAGTTTTTACGTCGCCATAGCTGGGTTGTCGGTGGCTTACACGGGAATCATGTCGTGTGTCAGCGTGTTTTGGGCCTACACGACAACTTACCTCAGGGACAGGGCGGCTGTAGTCGGTATTGGCGCGCTCAATGCTGTCGCGTCGCTCGCAACCTATGCGAGCCAGTATGCGTTCGGCGCAGCAAGCATGGCCACGAACAATTCGCGGTCTGGCTTGTATGGCATCTCGATCGCGCTGTTTGTCGCCGCCTGTCTTGTGCTCTTTGTGCCGAAGAATGTGCGGGGTGCGACGTAATCTCCAGGAGCCGTTCCTCTCAACCTGACAGGAACGCTTTCTCTTCCCCGACTGACGACGGGTGCTCTACATGGCAGAGGATTCCGGGTTCAAGCTGGAGCGGCTTCGCGAAGAGGCTGGTCTCACGCTCTACCGTGGCAGGGAGTCCCGCACCTTGGCGCCTGTCCTGGCATTCTCACCCACCGTCGCTCAGCCACCGTTACACATCTTGCAGCGGCTCGAACACGAATGGTCGCTCGCGCTCGAGCTCGATCGTGCGTGGGCGGCGCGCCCGGTCGCGCTGACCAGCCATCGAGGGCGCGCAGCACTCATTCTCGAAGATCCCGGTGGTGAGCCTCTTGATAGGATCATCGCGCAGCAAACAGGCGATATGCCCGATCTGACGCGCTGCCTGCGCATCGCTATCGGGCTGGTGGCGGCATTGGGCCAGGTTCATCGCCACGGACTCATACATCGCGATGTCAAGCCGGCGAATATGCTCGTCGATCTTACGGGACGCGCGTGGCTGATGGGGTTTGGGATCGCGTCGCGGTTGCCGCGCGAGCGTCTCGCGCCTGTTCCACCGGAGATCGTTGCTGGCACGCTTGCTTACATGTCGCCAGAACAGACGGGGCGGATGAATCGTTCCGTCGATTCCCGCAGCGATCTGTATTCGATCGGCGTCACGCTGTACGAGCTGTTCGCTGGTGTTCTGCCATTCACAGCGTCCGACCCGATGGAGTGGGTGCACTGTCACGTCGCGAGGCAGCCGCGCATGCCTGAAGGACGGGGATCGCTCATTCCATCGACTGTCTCGGCCATCATCATGCGACTGCTCGCAAAGACGGCCGAAGAACGTTATCAGACAGCCGCGGGCGTCGAGCGTGACTTCAGGCGATGTCTTGAGCAGTGGGAGGCGCACGGCCGCATTGATCCGTTCCTGCCTGGTGAACATGACATGCCAGACCGGCTCTTGATTCCGGAAAAACTGTACGGGCGCGAACGGGAAATCGATGCACTACTAGCGTCCTTTGAACGGATCAGCGCAGGCGGCAGACCCGAACTTGTGCTGGTGTCGGGCTATTCGGGAGTCGGCAAATCCTCCGTCGTCAATGAGCTTCATAAGCCGCTCGTACCGCCTCGCGGCTTTTTCGCATCGGGAAAGTTCGACCAGTACAAGCGCGACATTCCGTATGCGACGCTCGCGGAGGCGTTTCAAGGCCTGATTCGCCCACTCCTTTCAAAAGAAGACGAAGAACTCGACCGGTGGCGCGCGGCATTCCGCGAAGCGCTCGGACCAAATGGACAGCTAATGGTGGATCTTGTTCCCGAACTGAAACTCATCATCGGGGAGCAACCGGGCGTTGCGGCGCTTGCTTCGAGAGACGCGCAAAGCCGTTTTCAACTGGTATTTCGTCGATTCGTCGGCGTCTTCACGCGAGACCATCCGTTGGCGCTGTTTCTCGACGATCTGCAGTGGCTCGACGCGGCGACGCTTGACGTTATCGAAGATCTCGTCACGCAAGCCGACGTGGAGCATCTGCTCGTAATTGGCGCTTACCGCGATAACGAAGTGTCGCCGGAGCATCCTCTCAGGCGCAAACTGGAATCGATCCGCCGGTCAGATGTGATCGTGCGCGATATCGTGCTTGCACCGTTGACGCGTCGTGATCTGCAAGCGTTGCTGGCGGATACGCTGCATGGCGAACGGGCGCGTGTCGGCTCGTTGGCGGAGCTCGTGGAGGCGAAGACGCGTGGCAACCCGTTCTTCGTTATCCAGTTCATTGACGCGATGTTCGAAGAACAACTGCTCGTCTTCGATCACAGCGAGGAGCGTTGGAATTGGGATCTGGACCGCATCCACGCGAAGGGCTATACCGACAATGTCGTGGACCTGATGGTGGCCAAGCTGAATCGCTTGCCGAGCGGAACGAAGAAGGCGCTTCAGCAGTTAGCCTGCCTTGGCATCAGTGCTGACTTCGAGACGCTTCAGGCGGTCTACAACGACACCTTTGATGAACTGCATTCCCAGCTTTGGCAGGCAGTCCGAACGGGGCTCATTTTTCAGCATGAAGACGCGTACCGCTTTGTTCACGACCGTGTGCAGGAAGCGGCTTATTCGCTGATTCCTGAAGGATTGCGGGCGGAAGCCCATTTGCGCATCGGCACGCTGATGGCGTCTCGCGTGCTGCCCGAAGCGCTCGATGAGCATATCTTCGAAATCGTCAATCAACTCAATCGTGGCGCGCATCTGGTGGCATCAATTGAAGAACGCGAGCGCATTGCGCAATTGAATCTGGTTGCGGGGCGACGTGCCAAGGCGTCGACAGCGTATGCATCGGCGATCGGATATCTCAACGCCGGGCGCGACCTGCTGACGGACGAAAGGTCGACGCGCAATGACGAATTGATCTTTTCAATCGAGAGTCTGCTTGCGGAATGCGATGTTCAGACGGCAAATCTGGCTGCGGCAGAAACGCGCCTTTCAGTGCTTGCCGGGCGCGCCATGTGTGCCCACGACACGGCGCTAATTACGCGTCTGCGCCTGACGCTCTACAACTTGCTCGATCGTAGCGACAGCGGTATCGACGTATTCATTGAATATCAACGAGGTCGCGGCGAGCACTGGTCATCCCATCCTTCCGGCGACGACGTATCGAAAGAGTTCAACCAGATCTGGTCGCGGGTGAGCGAGCGGCAAATCGGTGAGCTTGTCGACTTGCCGCTGATCAACAATGCCGATTTGCTCGACGTTCTGGACGTGTTTACCGAAGCTGTCATGACCGCTCAGTTCACCGATGAGAACCTGCACGCGCTGATGCTTTGCCGGATGGTTGAACTCAGTCTCGACCATGGCAACAGTGACGCTTCGTCGTTTGCCTACGTCACATTGGGGCATCTCGCTGGCCCCCAGTTTGGCAACTACGAAGCAGGATACCAACTCGGAAAACTCAGTTACGAGCTGGTCGAAAAGCACGCGATGCGCCGGTTTCGCGCGCGGGTGTACATGCGCTTCGGAAATCTGATCATGCCCTGGCGATGCCATGTCAAGGCAGGGCGGGAGTTGGTGCGTCGCGCGTTCGATGCCGCGATCCAGTCGGGTGATCTGACGTTTGCAGCCTATAGCTGCAACAACCTGTACACCAATATGCTTGCGGCAGGGGACACGCTGTCCGAGGTTCAGCGCGAAGCGGAAGCGGGTCTGGCATTCGCCGAAAAGCTGAAGTTCGGCCGTGTCATCAGCATGATCACGACGCAGATCATGTTCATCCGGACGCTTCGCGGCCTCACCGCCAAGTTCGGAACCTTCAACGACGGTCGTTTCAATGAACGTCTGTTCGAGCGTCATTTGTCGGGTAACGCGACCTTAGCCAGACCCGAGTGCTGGTACTGGATTCGCAAGTCACAGGCACGCTTCCTTGCTGGCGACTACGCGGGTGCAATCGACGCGTCGGAAAACGCGGCGCGTCTCTTCGAGAAGTCACATTCGTATTTCGAAGTCGCGGAGTATCACTTCTATGGCGCGCTGGCGCGAGCCTGTGCGATGGACAATGCGACCGAAGGCCAGCGACGCGAGCACGCGCAGGCACTCATCCGGCATCACCGTCAGCTCGTGACTTGGGCGGCGAATTGTCCTGAGAATTTCGAGAACTGTGCCGCATTGGTAGAAGCAGAAATTGCCCGCATCGAGGGTCGTCTGCTCGATGCCGAACACGCATATGAGAAAGCCATTCGTTCTGCGAGCGCGAACGGGTTCGTGCACAACGAGGCTACAGCGAACGAGCTTGCAGGGCGCTTCTATGCGGCCCGGGGATTCGACAAGATTGCACGGACTTATCTACGCGACGCGCGCCGATGCTATCTCGGTTGGGGCGCCAACGGCAAGGTCAGACAGTTGGACACCCTCTACCCCTGCATCAATGACGATCTGACGTCGCCAGGCTTCAACGGCGTGATCATGGCGCCGTCTTCGCTTCTCGATCTGGCCACCGTCATCAAAGTTTCGCAAACACTGTCGAGCGAAATGGTTCTCCCTAGCCTGATCGAGAAACTGGTTCGGCTCGCTGTCGAAAATGCGGGCGCCGCGCGTGGCCTGCTCATCTTGCTGCGAAGCGCGGCGCAGGGCAGTGAGCCGCGCATCGAGGCGGAAGCGACGAGTCAGGCGGGCGGTATTGATGTGGTGGTGCGTCAAGCCATGGTCACGTCGTCAGACCTTCCGCAATCGGCGCTGGACTATGTCATCCGCACTCAGCAGCGTGTTCTGCTCGATGACGCGTCAAGTGATATTTACTATTCGGAGAACGACTATGTACGCCAGAAACGCTCGCGATCCATATTGTGTCTGCCCGTCGTGAAGCAGGGGAAACTGATCGGCGTTCTCTACCTGGAAAACAGCCTGGCGGCAGGGGTGTTCACTTCTGACCGTGTCGAACTATTGCAACTGCTCTCGTCGCAAGCCGCGATTTCACTGGAAAACGCGACGCTCTATTCCGACTTGCAACGCAGTGAAGCTTTTCTGGCACAAGGACAGAAGATCAGTCACACGGGAAGCTTTGGCTGGAATGCGACGGGAGGCGAGTACTACTGGTCTGAAGAAGGCTACAACATCATCGAGTACGATCGACGCGTTCAACCGTCCGTCGAACTCGTATTGCAGCGCGTTCATCCTGAAGATCGTGATGCCGTTCGTCTCGCGCTCGAAGCTTCGAGGGCGGAAAAGAAGGACTTCGATAGCGAGCATCGCTTTCTGATGCCGGATGGACGAATCAAATATATCCACGCGTCGGGTCAGGCAGTCAGTATTGGCAATCTCGAGTTTGTTGGTGCCGTTCGTGACGTGACGGAACGCAAGCGGGCAGAAGAAAGCCTGCGCCAGGCGATGGTCGATCTCGCGCGCATCAATCGCGCGACAACCATGGGAGAAATGGCTGCATCGTTGGCCCATGATGTCAGCCAACCGATTTCGGGCGCGATTGCCTACGCGAGTGCCTGTTTGCGCTGGCTTTCGCGGGACAGGCCGCATACGAAAGAGGCGCGTGCGGCTGCCACTAATATGGTGGAAGACGCACGCAGGGCAGCAGATATCGTCATCAGAATCCGCAAACAGTTCGAAAAGGGCGCGTTGAATCGTGAAGTCTTCGAGGTCGGCGAGATCATCTGTGACACCATCGGCCTGTTGCGTGGTGAGATCCAGCGCTACGACATCACGGTGAGGGTCGATCTGGAGTCGGGTCTCCCTCACGTGGTTGGTGATCGCGTGCAGTTGCAGCAGGTCGCGATGAACCTGATCCTCAACGGCATAGAAGCGATGAAGGATATCGACGGCTCAAGAGAGATTGCTGTCACCGCCGCGCGGACCAGCGAAGACATACTCGTATCGATCAGGGACACCGGAACGGGCGTACAGCCTCAACTGGCAGAGCAGATTTTCGACCCCTTCTTCACGACCAAGCCGCATGGCACAGGGATGGGTCTTCGGATCAGCCGTTCGATCGTCGAGTCGCATGGCGGGCGTTTATGGATTTCTACCGATGCGGGATCAGGCGCGACGTTTCAATTCACCTTGCCTGTCCACGAGAACTGACCTTCCGACTCGAGATCGACAACAGCGCCGTTGATCTTGCAGCGACGCTGTCGGCCTCTTTTACGCAAAACGAGGAAACTGCCTTCAGGCGGGAAAGTCGGTGGATGCCGATAGTGTTTCCCACGTTTTTGTTTCGGTCGTCACATAGGCGTTCTTTTCCTCGATAGCCTTCAGCGTGTCGGTGCCGAGCGGAAGACGCAGTGGCGGCGTCGGCGTATCGACGAGCTTCACGAGGGCGGTCGCAAGCCTCTCGGGATCGCCTGGCTGATTGTGGTTGATGCTAACGGCGAGTTCGCGCAACTTGCCTGACGTTTGCGCGTAGTCGTCGATGATCTCCTTGCCGACCAGCAGCGATGACGTGTCGAGGAAATCCGTGCGGAAGAAGCCCGGCTCGATAACGGTCGCGTGAATGCCGAGCGGCTTCAGTTCGTCATGCAAGGCTTCTGTGATGCCTTCAACGGCGAACTTCGTGGAACTGTAGACGCCAACCCCGGCAGCCGCGCGATAACCGACGATAGACGACGTGTTGATCACATGCCCCGAGCGCTGCCGGCGCATGACGGGCAGCACGGCGCGCGTCACGTTCAAAAGGCCGAAGACGTTGGTGTCGTACATGCGCCGCACGTCTGCGTCGCTCGATTCCTCGACGGCGGCCAGCAGGCCAAAGCCCGCGTTGTTGATCAGCACATCGATGCGGCCGAATTTCTCAACGGCCGCTTCAACGGCCGCTTTCGCTTGCGCTTCGCTGGTGACGTCGAGTTCGACGGCCAGCAAGGCGGGCGATTCACCCAGACGCTCGACGATCGCAACGGTGTTGCGCCCCGTCGCGACGACGGCATTACCATCTGCCAGCGCCGCCCTGGCGATCAGCGCGCCCAGACCACGTGACGCGCCCGTGACGAACCAGACGCGTTTGAATGATTTGACCATGTTTTGCTCCTGCATATGCGCTTAAAAAGCGGAATCGATTTTGTATGACAATCGGCTGCATACGGTGCCTAGCTTCCGAGCTTGTTGGCCAGATCGACAAGATCGTCGGCGATGATGTCGATGAAGCTCTCCGGTTTGCGGTCCGCCGCGTGGCCGGGTCCGAGTTCCAAAGGTCGCGGCACATACGCCGTGTGAAAGCCAGCCTGCTTCGACGCGTGGAGATCCCACTTGTGCGCCGAGACCATCAACAGCTGATCGGGCCGGAAGCCCGTGTAGACGACGGCCGATTGATAGACTCTAGGATCGGGCTTGAAAGCGTGGCTCAGTTCTCCCGTCAGGACCTCGTCGAAGGGCAGCTTGCTGTCTTTGACGAGCGCGGTCATTTGCGACATCGAAGCGTTGGTCAGCGTGGAGAGCGTGTATTTGCGGCGAAGCTGGGTGATACCTGCCACCGAGTCCGGCCATGGGATCATCTTTCCCCATTCGCCGAGTAGCTGTTCGCGATCTATGTCAGATAGACGATCACCGATGCCACGCTTCGCGAGCAGCGGCAGCAGCGCTTCGCGGTAGACCTCGGTGTTCGAGATCCAGGGACGCCGACCGGCCGAGATATCGACGATGATGTCGTGCGCGCCACCGCTCCAGTCGCCGGGCAGCGTTGCCGCCCAGTCCTCGGCGAGTCCGTGCTTGCGGCCGACTGCCTGCGCTCGTTGCACCACGGGATCGTAGAAATCGAACACGGTTCCCTGCATGTCGAAGGTCAGCGCCTTGACGCCTGCAAGGCTGGCATTTGTGGCAGCCCAGGTCCGCATCGGTGCCATTGCAAGCAGCGCGGTGCCTGCCAATGCGCCGAACAATAGCGCACGACGTGTTGAATTCACCTTGTCAGTGTGGATGGGTTGTACGCTCATATCGCACCTCGTCAGCGTGCCACTCAGATCGTTCGTGTCAACATCGCCTGCTCCGCGGCGACGGCCCAGTCGGCCGTGTCTTTCGGGTAGATCGTCCGAAACGGACCCGTGTTGGCGGGGATCAGTTCGACCATCTTGCCGATCATGTCGTCGGGGTCCAGGCGCATTTCCGGTTTATCGAGCAGCGCGTCCGTTTGCGCCTTGTACGAAGCGCGACTCGTGAAGTTGACGTCATCATCGAGCCAGCGATAAGCCGCCTCCACGCCTCGCTCATTGAAGCCGGTAAAGAACGGCCCGGGGTTGATGGTTTGCACCTGAATGCCGAATTCCTTCAACTCGTCCTGCATCGACTCGGCAATCGACTGAACTGCGTGCTTGGTCGCCGAGTAAGTACCGATCATGCCGGGGCTGACAAGTCCGACGATCGACGAGATGAACACCACCTTGCCTTTGACCTGCGATCGGACCCAACGGCGCACTACGCGCTGCGTGAGATCCAGCAGAGCAAACACGTTCACTTCGAAATTCTGTTTGACGAGCGGCATGGGAATTTCCGCAACCGGACCGCCCTCAGCAATGCCGGCGTTGTTCACCAGGACGTCGAACTCGAGCTTTGCCGCGTGCACGATGTCATACGGGTCGAGCATGTTGAGCTTGGTGACCGTCAGATTGGGCAGGTCCATCGCAGCAACCTTGTCGCGAAGCGCCGTGACTTGCGGCCACGACTCGGCTGTCGCGATAACGGTATGTCCGTTTTTGGCAAGTCCAATGGCTGCGCCTTCGCCGAGACCCGAACCTGCGCCCGTGATAAGAATGGTTTTACTCACTTGAATCGCTCCTTGCTGGAAGACGGGAAGAAAAGGTGGCCCGTCAGCCACCGTAGGTGTAGGACCACGCGATCGCTACCGCCAAAGTGAGCGCGGAAAACAGGGTGCTGGCGATGATGGTCGAGTTCGCTTCGCCCGAGATGCGGTCGTAGCTATTTCCAAAAAGAATGCCGAAGAAGCCGGACGGAAGGGCCGCCATGATGACCGCGAGCCGCGTGATGTCGGCGGATGCATTGACGGCACGGCAGATCAGGAATGCGATCAGTGCCTGTGCGATGTTCGAAATGCAGACTCCAAAGGCAGTATTGAGCGTCAGCCTGAATCTGCTTTGGGATAGCACGACGCCTGTGACCAGCAGCCCCATGCCGCCCGCCGCAACGCCGATCTCTCGCAACGATGCGGCCGCGACATTGGGCAAGTGCCATCCGCTCAGCGAGACGAGCATGCCGAACACGGGGGCGAGCACGATCGGCTTGGACAGGGCGTGACGTGCGGCCGTGACGATCTGTGTCGTTGCGCCCGGCCGGGGCCTCGCCCTGACAATATGCCCGTCAGTTGCCGCGTGGTTGCTGTGCGGGTTATCCGTGGTGCTGTCCAGTTCGAGCAGCGTCAACGTCAGAGGCGAAGGCAACAAGGATCCGACAGCAATGCCGACCGCTACCGTCGAAAGATGCTCTGCGCCGAACAAGGCAGTGATGACAGGAAACGCCGCCGCAGCATAGTTGGGTTGCCCGACGGCCAGTGCCTGAAGCGCTGCTTCGCTCGAATTCTGCCGACGCGCCCAGCGTTGGTAGACGTACCAGAGAAGATAGACGCCCATCATGGTGATGCTCAGCGAGAGCAGAATCGGCCACTGCGAAATCAGGTCCGACCACCTCGACGTTGCGGTTGCGACGAATAAAGAGGCCGGAAGGCAATAACTCATCACGACGGTGTTGAGTTCCTTCACGTGTAAGTTATTGATGTGACCGGTTTTACCGGCGCCATAGCCCAACGCCATCACGAAGAAGGTCGGTACGAGGGCGAGGGCGAGGGCCGAAAGCATGGGTTTCACTGACGCAGATCCTGGCGTGGCAATTGATCAACGCGCGCCGTCGGCTCGCCATTCGCCGGACAGGTGCGCAAAAATTTCTGCCGCGAACAGCTGGGGCGCTTCTGTCGGTGAAAAATGCCCGACACCCGGCATGAACTTGAGCGAAAAATTGCTCATGAACCGGTCGATCTGATCGGACCACGCAACGGGGAAAAGCGGATCGCATTCAGGCCACAGAATCGATACGGGCTTGTCGAAGCGATCACCGATGTCCGGCACGGTTTCCGTTGCGTAGCCGGAGACGGGATTGCTTTCCAGGTGGCGGAACCAGGACACGCTCGCGGTGAAAGCGCCCGGCGCCGAACAGCCTTTCACCATGTTGTCGAGCAGCTCGTCGGTGACCGTCGAACCGGGACCCGACCAGCCGTCGAGATGAATCTTCAGCAGCGCGCGGATGGCATCCGGGTTGCCATCGAAGACCTGTTCGACGAGCGTGGTCCGAAAAAACGTCGCGTGCCAGAATTCGTTCACTGGCGACACTTCGAGGATGCGTCTTCCAACGCCTGGAATCGGCGGGGCGAGCACAAGCGCCGCAACCAGATCAGGTCGCTTGTGTGCGACGCCCTGCACAGTGAAGCCGCCGATGTCATAGCCGACGAGAATGGCGTCAGTGAGTTTGAGTTCATCCATCAACGCGATGACGGCTTTGACCTGACCATCTCGCGAGAAGACATCGCTGCCGTTATTGAGTTGTTTGTCGGACAGTCCAAAGCCGCGCAAATCGGGGACGATCGTCATCGCGCGGGCTGACACCAGCGCGGCGAGCCGGTCATATTCATGGCTGTCGCCAGGCGAACCGTGGATCATGACGACTGGCTTTCCTGAGCCGTTCTTGTGATATGCGAGGCGATAGCCATCGGTGGGGCTGGTGTAGTACATCGAAATCTCCTGGCGTGGGGATGTGTGCACAAAGCATCTACCCATCCCAAGTCGCGCTCAATGACGCGATGGGTTCGGTATCGCATACCTTGGTGTTACACGTTTCCGGCGGCGCCATCCTCAACTTCCTGAACGACCCGCATCCGTCTCAAGATCACACCAACGTATGACAGCCGATACGAAGGCGTGATCGACCGCGCGCGCCAATTCAGCTGTCATGCGGATTAAAAAGGGGGTCTCTCATTCGACGCGATTCAGCGACGTACCTGATTGGCACGCCTCGCCGCACAGGTCGCGCGACAGATAAAGCCGTTACATCGCAACGTGAGGTTTCAGATGAAACGAATAGCTGTTCTCGCACTTTCGGCCGTCGCCACGACTGCGGCATACGGACAAAGCGCTGTCACGCTCTACGGCCTGATCGACGCGGGTTTCATGTACACCAACAACGTGACGAAGGGCACATCGCACGGCTCGCTATTTCAGGCGACCAGCGGTGAGATTAGCGGAAGCCGGTTCGGGCTTCGCGGATCAGAAGATCTGGGTAGCGGCCTGCACGCCATCTTCGTTCTGGAAAACGGATTCAACCTGCAGAATGGCAAGCTTTCACAGAACAGCAGACTATTCGGCCGACAAGCGTTTGTGGGTATCAAGAGCGACAAGTTCGGCACCTTGACGGTGGGGCGCCAGTACGACTTCATTACCGACTTTGTCGAACCGTTGTCTGGCGTATCGGGTACTTTGGGTGATCTGGGTTTCGCGCATCCGTTTGATAACGACAACTTCGATCACTCGGTTCGCATCAACAACGCAGTGAAATACAGCAGCGACGACTTTCGCGGCTTCCGGTTTGGCGGGATGTACGCCTTCTCTAACAATCAGAACTTCGCCAATAACCGTGCTTATAGCGTGGGTGCGTTTTATAGCAAAGGGCCGGTGAACATTGCAGCTGCTTATTTGCAGGTAGATGGATCCAATTTGACCAGCAGCGCTACGGGCGCAATCGACGTAGCGGAATCAGGTTCAAACGGAGTGGGCGGATTCCAGCTTGGATCCGATGTGCAACGCACTGCGTCTGCGGCCGTCAACTACGCTTATGGGCCGGTCGTGGCGGGCTTCGCGTATTCGCACAGCCAGTTTCAGAACACGCTCTCATTCGGCTCGAAGAACGGAACAGTTCGCTTCGACAACTATGAGCTAAACGTCAAATACGCGCTCACCCACTCGGTCTCGCTGGGTGGCTCTTACACCTATACGGACGGACACGTGACTCAAAGTACGACGTTCGACCTCGATCCGAAATGGAATCAGATCAATGTGCAGGCGGTTTATTCGTTCTCGAAGCGCACTGACGTCTACGCAGAAGCGATGTACCAGCATGTATCAGGCCATGGATTCGTCGCGTATATCAACGGTTCTGGTGGCGCATCGTCCAGCAGCAAGCAGATGGTGGGAACGGTGGGTATGCGCACGAGGTTCTGATCGCTTTTCATCAGATTGTCCGCTTCATTCCGTTCTGAATGTTCCCGTTCAAAATTTCCTGTGTGTCGTCTGATTGGAGCGTCCGGTCGCGTTTCCGGCCAGATAGGCACCGTGCACGAGGTTTGATCATGAAATTCGCCGTTCCTCTCCTGGCTGCCGCAGCCTTTGCGATGTTGACCAACGAGTTCAATATCATCGGCGTCATTCCGCTTATTGCTCATGACCTCAACGTGCCCGTTTCGCAAGTCGGGTTGCTGGTCAGCGCATTCGCCTTCACGGTCGCGATCACGGGTCCCTTTCTCACACTTGCGTTACGCCACGTCGAACGACGGCTGCTGTTCACGAGCGTATTGGGGGTGACGGTTATTGGTGCGGCTATCGCTGCTCTTGCACCCAACTACACCTTTCTTGCTGTTGGGCGAGTGCTATCTGCATTGGCGCTGCCAGTGTACTGGAGCATGGCGACATCGACCGCGGCGAAAATTGCCGGGCCCGCCAAGGCAGGCAGTGCAATTGCGACGGTGTTTTCAGGCGTCGCCGTGGCGAGCGTGGTGGGCTCGCCGATAACGACGATACTTGCCGACGCATGGGGATGGCGAATGGCGTTCGCTGCAGGAGGCGTGGTCTGCGCATGCATCGCGCTGCTGATCTGGCTTTTCTTTCCCCGGATCACTGTCGATCCTGACGAGACACGGGTTTCCGCACTCAAGATCCTGACCTGTCCTCTCATTCTGATCAATCTTGCAATGTCCCTGCTCGCATTGACTGCGATGTTCACGTCATACACCTACCTCGCCGATATGCTGACCAGGCTTGGACACTTCACAGTCACATCGACCGGCTGGATTTTGATGGGGTTCGGCGTCGCGGGTATCGTCGGGAACGCGATTGCAGGGCGATTTGTCGATTCAAACCCTTTGCGTTCAGCGGTCGTTGCTATCCTCGTCGCGGCTGTTTCCATGGCCGCCTTTCCAGGCCTGCTTACACACCGCGTAGTAGCGATGGTGACGCTCGTCATCTGGGGCGCAGCGCATGCGGCCGGCTTTGTGACGAATCACGTTCGAACGATTCGCTCAGCTCCAGCTGCATTGCAGGACCTGACGGCATCGCTCAATGTCTCGATCTTCAACGCTGGCATTGGATTGGGGGCTGTCGTCGGCGGCAAAGTGATCGATGGGGCCGGTTTGCGCGAGGTTGGCGTTGCGGGAGCGTTGAGCGGAGTGCTGGCGCTCGTTGTCGCCGGAATTATTGTGTCGTCGGCTAAACGCTTCAAGGCTGCTTATTCGGCACAAGGTGATCAACAGAATCGTCCGACCCCTAAGGGGTGCGGACTTTGAGTACGCCACTCTGTCGAAGGGAGGCATTAGCGTTTGTTGTCTTTGAGATAGAAGAGTCGAGAGTCGCGGTACGTAGTACCTTCGTATGCCGCATCGAGTCCATGGCGTTATTGAGTATGTGATCCGATGGGCGGACTATGAAGACTCAGGTTATGGATTCCGTCGAGGAGCATGGAATGCAAAGAGTCCACCACAGCATGTTCGAGCGCGAAGGTGTTCGAATCCACTATGTCACCGCAGGCATACCTCCAGGCAACGGCGACAGCCATCGCACGATGGTGTTGCTTCACGGATGGCCACAGACATGGTGGGAATGGCGCCACGTCATGGAGCCTTTGTGCAACGACGGCTGGTTCGTCGTTGCTCCGGACTATCGCGGAGCCGGAGGGTCCTCGAAACCCGCAAGCGGTTATGACAAGCAGACCATGGCGGCAGACATCCGGGCGTTGCTCCTCCATCTCGGCGTGACGAATCCGATCACGCTAGTCAGTCACGATCTTGGAATGCTGGTCGGATACGCGTTCGCAACACTCTATCGAGAGGATGTCGAGCGCCTCGTACTGATGGAAGCGCCGATCCCCGGCACCCAGGCATTTCAGAGCGTCGCAACCACACGCTTCAGCGAGGCAAAGCTCTGGCATTTCCATCTTCACGGTGCGGCAGACAACGTTGCCGAAATGCTGATCGCCGGCAGCGAGTTTCCCTATCTTCGCTCCTTCTATGTGCGGCTGAGTTCCAACCCGGACGCTATCTCGCTGGCCGACGTACAGCGATACGTTGCCGACTACACCGCACCGGGCGCTATGCGTGCTGGCCTCGAACTCTACCGCGCGTTCGGGAAGGACGAGGACGACAACCGACGGATGCTGTCGGAGAAGGGGAAACTGAAGATGCCGGTACTCGGCCTCGGCGGGACAGCAAGCTTTTTCCTGCCACTCGCGGAAGAGATGCTTTTGGAAGTTGCTGAAAATGTGACGGTCAGACCCATCGAAGAATCTGGCCACTGGATCGCAGAAGAACAGCCGGACACTTTCTTGCGCGAACTACGCAGATTCATCCAGGAAACTGACGGGAAGTAACCAACCTCGGGCTCAAGCCTTGGGTTACACGGCGGTGTCCCGTCGATATCGGTTCGCCGAGAACGTGTCCACCGATGCAATGCGCCGCCGAAGCTTTATCGAAAGGCAATCAGCCTTACTTTATTCACCATGCTTCATGAAAGGAGTCTGACATGATCATCCTCAACGTGTTCTTCAAGGTTAAAGAAGATTCAAAGCGGAATTTTCTAGGTCTGCTCGAAAATATGGTCGTTGAATCGAATAAAGAAGATGGGTGCATTTACTACGAGCTATGGATCGATGCGAAAAATCCAAATCATTATTCTCTGATCGAACACTGGAGAGATCAGGCGACGCTGACTGCTCACGGAAAAACATCGCATTGGATCCATTTCAACGATACGGTGAATAACTATCTGGAAGAGAACTACGACGAACATCACTATACGGAAATCCCCTTCTGAGTATTCCGTTTTGGCGTGAGCTACCACTGGGGCACGGCCAGTCAGCGAACACTGGTCGTGTAACCACACCTTCCAGGCTTCTGGTGAACTGTCATGCAACGTCCCGCCCCCCAGCCATCATGTTCAAAGGCTTTGGTGTGTCTGCACATGGTTCCTGCGCTGATGGCAGTCGGTTATCCGTGGTATCTCGCGATGTTTTTTCAATTCCGGCTATCGGATCGGATTGCGGAGGCACTGCTGTCACTGGGACTGGTCTTTGCAGTTCCCGGCACGGCCTTCGTCAGTCTCTATGCTCTTGGACGCACCCCAGCGATGAGGTCGGAAGGCGTCGTCCTGCGCAGAGTGGCCTATCTCTCGTTCGTATCGCCATCGCTGTTTGTGATTGTTGGCGTGTTTCTCTATCTGATGAAGATCGACGGGAAAGACGTTCAGGTTTGGGTCGGGCTTTGGCTGGCGATCTTATGCGCGGCGTCATTGGTCTTGCTGGGTCACCGCGGACCCGTTCCAGTTGCGCCTTCGTTCGTGCATATGAGGCCTGTGCGCGTGATGCATGGCGTAGCGGCGCTTGTCATTGTGCTGGTTTTTCTCATCGCGCATCTGGTCAACCACACGTTTGGTGTGCTGGGCGCAGACGCGCATCGGGAGATGATGCTGGAACTAAGAAGTGTCTACCGATCACCACTGATCGAGCCCGTTCTTTTGACACTGTTGTGCTTTCAGATCATCAGCGGACTCGTTCTCGCTGAAACAAAAATCAGATCGGGGCAAGGCATTCTGGACGTGCTCCAGACTGCATCAGGCGCTTATCTGGCGATATTCATCGCGTCGCATATCAACGCGGTCTTCGTGCTCGCCCGGTACTTTGGTACAGAGACGGACTACGCATGGGCGACCGCATTACCCAAAGGGCTGCTGGCCGATCCATGGAATGTACGGCTCATTCCGCACTACGTGCTTGGTGTCTGGCTGGTACTTGCTCATATAGCCTGCGGATTGCGTGTGGTCCTGGTCGCTCATCATGTCGAGCGTCGCAGGGCGAGTGCCGTGTGTTGGGCGCTCATTGTCGCATCGACGCTGTGGGCGGCCGTGATTGTCGCGGGAATTGTCGGCGTTCGTGTTTAACAGTCACTTGCGGAGCTTCAAAAATGGCAGAAAGTAACCCTAAAGCCCTTGCCAGCGTGCACGGTCATCCTGTTCACGCATTGCTGGTTCCATTTCCTTACGTATGTTTCGTGGGGACACTGCTAACTGACCTTGCTTACTGGAAAACGGCCGACGTGCAGTGGGAAATCTTCTCAGACTGGCTGTTGTTAGCCGGCCTTGTGATGTCCGCATTCGCAGTGCTTGCAGGACTGATCGACTTTCTCGGTAACCGGCGGGTTCGGACCATGAGCGTCGCCTGGCTGCACGTTACTGGAAATGTTCTCGCGATCGTTCTGGCAATCGTCAACGCGTTCGTGCACAGCCGGGACGGATATACGGCCATCGTTCCGGCCGGCTTGACGCTTTCGCTCATCGTCGTGTGTCTGCTGTCGTTCACCGGATGGATCGGGAAGACCTTGATTTATCGTCATCGAGTGGGAGTAGCCAACTGATGAAAACAGCTCAATCCCTGACCCGACGCGCTGCGGTCATGTCGCTGTCGAGTGTTGCCATGGCGCTCACGCTTTCGCTAGCGGGTTGCGACGACTACACGGCAGCCGACCCGAAATTGCAGATTGGTGCTAATCCGGTGCTGCCTGGATTGAGGCAATATCTGTTTCCGCCAATGCGCATCGCGACCCCGAGAGCCTGGGCGCAGGACGAGACGCCCACGGTCCCGGAAGGTCTGCAAGTCAGTGCGCTGGCAAAAGGGCTGAAGCGTCCAAGATCGCTTTACGTCCTGCCGAACGGGGATGTCCTGGTAATCGAGTCGAGTGGGCCTGATGCGCCTGTGATGCGTCCCAAAGACCTTGTCGTCGGCGTAGTGCTGGGCGCTGCCGGTGAGTTCAATCAGGCGGGGAACCGCATTACGCTCCTGCGTGGCGGAACGAACGGCCAGCCGCTGACCCAGACAGTCTTCCTCGATCATCTGAATTCGCCTTTTGGCGTGGCGCTTGTCGGACACGATCTGTACGTCGCAAACACGGATGCAATCGTCCGCTACCCCTATCACGACGGCGACACGCAAATCAGTGCGCCCGGCACGAAGCTCACCGATTTGCCAGCGGGGCCCATCAATCACCATTGGACCAAGAGTTTGATTGCAAGCGCCGATGGATCGAAACTGTACGTAGGCATTGGGTCGAATAGCAACATAGCCGAAAACGGCATGCAGGCCGAGATCGATCGCGCGGACATCTGGGAGGTCGATCGGACCACGGGCGCGCATCGCATATTCGCAAGCGGCCTGCGCAATCCCAATGGTTTCCAATGGGAGCCGCAGACGGGCAAGTTATGGACGGTGGTAAACGAGCGGGACGAACTCGGCCCGGATCTCGTCCCGGACTACATGACATCCGTCAAAGACGGCGCGTTCTATGGGTGGCCGTATAGCTATTACGGAAACCACGTGGATCCGCGCGTTATGCCGCAGCGACCAGACCTCGTTGCGAGAGCGATTGCGCCCGACTATGCACTGAGTTCCCACGTTGCCCCGCTTGGAATGGCATTTTACCAGGGGACGAATCTTCCCGCGGCATACCGCGGCGGTGCTTTCGTCGGAGAGCACGGGAGTTGGGATCGAAGCCCGCTAAACGGCTATAAGGTCGTCTACATTCCCTTTCATGACGGAATGCCGAGCGGTCCAGCGCAGGATGTCGTGACCGGCTTCCTGAGTCCCGACAACCACGCTCGCGGTCGGCCCGTGGGACTCGCGGTCGACAGGAGCGGAGCGCTGCTGATCGCCGACGATCTTGGCAATACGGTCTGGCGGGTAGCCGCCAGCGGCAAATGAGCGTTGTTGCAGCGCGCTAGCGCAACGGAAGCCATAGCGGTCCATCCCAAGCTTTTAGCGCTTCAAGAAACGCGCTGAGTTTTGAAGGCATGAAGCGACGCGTCGGATAAACAGCGTGCACGAAGATCTCAGGTGATGACCATTCAGGCAGTACGCGACGCAGTTTCCCGCGAGCGATCGGTGCATCGGAATAGCTCGACGGAAGAAGGGCGATGCCATGCCCGCGAAGCGCGAACGCGCTGACGATGTGAAAGTCGCGCGCGGCGACTGGGCCCGTTACGCGGACCTTGGCCGATTTCCTTCCACTGACCAGATGCCATTCTGTCTCGTTGTTTCTTGCGTTGCTCAGCACGCAAAGATGCTCGCTGAGTTCTTCGGGGCGGGAAAGGAGCGGGTGATTCTTCAGGTACTCAGGAGAAGCGGCGAGATGGCGAACATTTTTGCCAATCCGTTGGGCCACCAGGCTCGAGTCTTGCAAATCGCCAAAGCGGATCGCCACGTCGACGTTCTCTGCAATCAGGTCGACGAACACGTTGGTGAAGTACAGGTCCACCTGGATGTGCGGATAGCGCTTCAGGAATGAAGACAGGAAGTCGTAAAACGCCTCCTGTTGCAGCATGACGGGCCCGGAGATGCGCAACAGACCTTCAGGCTTCTTTTGCGTTTGGGTAATCACGCGCTCCGCATCATACAGATGGTTAAGCGGCTCGCTGCATGCATCGAAATAGGTGCGCCCCTGCACGGTCAAGCTGAGCTTGCGGGTCGTGCGCTGCAGAAGCGTCACCCCAAGCCGTTCCTCGAGCGCCGACACCTTGCGGCTCACTGTGGAGACAGGCATGCCGAGTGCTCGCGCTGCACGGCTAAAACTCTCGAGTTGCGCCACGCGCGCAAAGACGGCGATGTCGTTTAGATCGGCAGGTTCGGTCATGGATGATTTTTGCATGGATGGAAAAGAGATTCCATACATTCCAGTCTAATCAAAAATCCTTTTAACGGCGAGACTTGATTCCACGCAATTCAACAGCCCTCGGAGAAATACCATGGCTAACCAGGTAATCATTGTTACAGGTGCTTCCAGCGGAATCGGAGAAGCCACCGCTAAACTTCTCGCGTCGAAAGGCGCCACGGTGGCACTCGCCGCGCGCCGGCTCGACAAGCTGGAACGCATCGCCGCCGAAATCGCCGCAAAGGGCGGCAAGGCGTCCGTTCACCCGCTCGACGTAACGGATCAAACGCAAGTCATTCGTCTGATCGACGACGTCGTGTCGCAACATGGCCGGCTCGATGTGATGGTCAACAACGCCGGCCTGATGGCCATCGCGCCACTGTCGCTGCGCAAGACAGACGAGTGGGATCGCATGATCGACATCAACATCAAAGGTCTGCTCTACGGCGTCGCAGCGGCATTGCCCGTGTTTGAAAAGCAGCAGTCGGGGCATTTCATCAACATTGCGTCCGTGGTGGGCCTGAAAGTGTTCAGCCCCGGCGGCACGGTGTATTCGGGCACCAAGTTCGCGGTTCGCGCGATTTCCGAGGGCTTGCGTCATGAAGTGGGCGGCAAGATTCGCACTACGGTGATCTCTCCGGGTGCGATCGATACCGAACTCAAGTTCGGCTCGGGCCATGACGACAGCCGCAACTTCGTCGTCGATTTCTACAAGATGGCCATTCCCGCCGATGCCATCGCGCAGGCCATCGCTTACGCGATCGAGCAACCGCATTCGGTCGATGTCAACGAAATCGTAATCCGACCGACCGTGCAGGACTTTTAAGGAACGCAGCGGGCTTCAAGGACATATACACGCAGGAGCAGGACATGAGCAACGTCACGAAACAGCAATTCAAACGCGTCTGGTTTATCACGGGCGCAACGCGCGGTCTGGGTGCGCTGATCGCCAAGGCCGCGCTGGCGGATGGTAATGCGGTGGTCGCCACGGGGCGCAATACCGCGGCGATCGTCGAGCGTCTGGGTGAATCGCCTGCCTTGTTGACCGTCGCACTCGACGTGACCAGCGAGGCGCAAGCGAAAGCGGCCGTCGAAGCAGCGGTGGAGAAATTCGGCCGCATCGACGTGCTGATCAACAACGCGGGCTTCGGCCTGCTGGCCGCCGTCGAAGAATCGAGCGACGCGGATGTGCGGCGCATGTACGACACCAACGTCTTCGGCCTGCTGAACGTAACGCGTGCGGTGCTGCCCGTCATGCGCAAACAGCGCTCGGGGCACGTGATCAACACGTCGTCGATCGTCGGCTATCGCGCGGCTGCAGGCGTTGGCGTCTACAGTTCCACGAAGTTCGCGGTCGAAGGCATCACGGAAGCCTTGCATGACGAACTGAAGCCGCTCGGCATTCATGCGACCGCCATCGAGCCCGGCTTCTTTCGCACGGATTTTCTCGACACGTCGTCGCTGCTGGTCGGCAAGGAGATCATCGACGACTACGCGCAAACGTCAGGCAAGTTGCGCGAACTCGCGGTCAGCATCAACCATAACCAGCCAGGCGATCCCGAAAGGCTGGCAACTGCCGTCGTCGCGCTAGTTCACGCAGTAACTCCGCCGTCGCGTTTGCCGCTTGGCACGGACACGTTGAAAGCAATCGCCGACAAGAATGTGTACGTTACGTCGGAAACGCAGGCGTGGAAGGCGCTGTCGGCATCGACCGATTTCCCGGCCTGAAAGCGACGCGACGCGCCGTGAACGGACAACGGGGCGTGCCGCGGTTTCGCATCTGAACTTGCTGATGGGGCATCTGAAATGAAAAAGATCGGCTTTCTTTCGTTCGGCCACTGGGCGACTTCGCCCTATTCGCAGGCGCGATCAGCATCGGATGTTCTTCTGCAATCGATCGAACTCGCGGTGGCCGCCGAGCAGCTCGGCGCCGATGGCGCATTTTTTCGCGTTCACCATTTCGCGCGACAACTTGCGTCGCCGTTCCCGCTCCTTGCTGCTGTCGGCGCAAGGACCAGCACGATCGAAATCGGAACGGGTGTCATCGACATGCGGTACGAAAACCCGCTCTACATGGCGGAGGACGCCGGCGCAGCGGACCTTATCGCGGGTGGACGGCTGCAACTCGGCATCAGCCGTGGCTCTGGCGAGCAGGTTATCGATGGCTGGCGCTACTTTGGTTATGCACCGGGCGAAGGCGAGACGCATGTCGATCTGGCGCGGCGCCATACCGAGGTTTTTTACGAGGTGCTACGCGGTGAGGGCTTTGCTCAACCCAATCCGCGCCCCATGTTTTCGAATCCGCCGGGGCTGCTTCGGGTCGAGCCTCACTCCGAAGGCCTACGCGACCGGATCTGGTGGGGTTCCGGCTCCGATGCGACCGCAATCTGGGCAGCGGGGATGGGCATGAATCTACAGTGTTCGACGCTGAAGAACGATGAGTCGGGTCGACCGCTTCACATTCAGCAGGCAGAGCAGATTCGGGCTTATCGGCAGGCATGGAAAGAAGCCGGGCACAGGCGGGAACCTCGCGTGTCCGTCAGCCGGAGTATTTTTGCGTTGATGAACGACCGCGACCGGATGTACTTCGGGCGTGACAGACAAAGCGCCGATACCGTCGGCCTGCTGGAAGACAGCATCCGGACGATTTTCGGGCGCAATTACGCAGCCGAGCCTGATGTTCTTGTAGATCAACTCACCAGGGACGAGGCAATCGCAGAGGCAGATACGTTACTTCTGACGGTGCCGAATCAACTGGGCGTGGAGTACTGCTCGCACGTGATCGAATCCATTTTGACTCACGTCGCGCCTGAGCTCGGCTGGCGTTAGGGTTCAGTTGAATCTCGAATGGCACGTCTGCGTTCGATAGCTGCCCTTGGCCCAACGTTGGTTTGACCGGCAGAAATGGGTCGTGAGTACTCATTCACTGGCATCGGCGATGACATTGGACTCTACGACGGCGCGAACGGCTGCAAAGCGCCTATCAACTGCCTCACCGTGACTGACACTCCAATGTCAGCTAAGGCCGATAAGCGGGCATTGCGTGCGACGCCCGAAAGAGCGAGTCGACGAGACGTCGCACAAAGACCGAGGGGTGGTGACAGACAGGGCGGTGCGTGATGCACGCGGCTCGCGAGTAGTCGACCTGGCGCGGGATCGGGAGGCGGCGTTTCCAGACATGGCCAACTTTTCGCCGCGCAACCCTATCAGATGAAAGCGGGTGCTCGCACACACATCGCCGGCACCGGAATTCGTTAAGTCCTTCCAGTCATTTGCTACCTGATTGCGCGACGACTGATGTCGCCGATCTTCCATCATCGCGCGTAGTGAAGGCCCAGATGAGATCGAAGGGCGCGACCTTACCCAATTGCATCACTCGCCCGAGCGCGTGCACGGTATAGCGCGTTCCAGTACGCAGCGGTTCATAGGGCGTGCAGATCGCGGTGTTGCGCGCAGCATCTGCGGCCGTAAGCGGGGCAATCCTGCAAGCGACTTTCTTGCCTCGTTGATCGCGCAGTTCGAAGCTGCGCAGTTCAATGTGCGCGTTCGGTCCACCCGAAAGCGTGATCGGAAAGCCGAGCACCTGACCACGATACCGCGCATCGGTGCCCATCGGGTCCGGCTGTTCGATATTGACCCACGCCGTGGGCACCTGTCGCTGGCCATCGTAAGGCCACGCCACCAGTTCGGTGTCGGACAGCGCGGGCGCGATGTCCGCAAAATCGACTACGGTCACAGCGCTCGAGCCGACCAGTGACGCTTCGCCAGCGCGGGCCCAGTCAAACAGAATCGCACCGCGATGATAGGGCGACGCGAAAATATCCTCTATCGGCGCGTCAACCGGACGCGGACCACCGAACACAGCAAGCACCTCGCTGGCTCCGTCAGCGGGCGTGTGAAGCCTCACACGCGTGATCACGTCGACGCCCGTGAATCCGGGATTCCCGGCGACTTCATCGTGCGTACCAACACGATTCAGATCCAGGTACTTTGCGTGGGCCGCAGCGGCTGCGGCCAGCCCGTCGTCGAGCGCGATCAGAGGCAATCCGACCTCTTCGCGACGTGCGTTCACATAGTCGAGGGCCGTAGCCTGGCCGACCAGAATCGTATTGGAAGGGCCCGGCGCGTGACGCAAGCGGACAACCGGCCCATCGTAGAGCGGTTCCGGGTTCTCGACGATGGGTGTTCTGGTTGCGCAACCTGCAAGTGCAGCTATCGCGACAATCCACGCGGCAATTGTTGTTGTATGCATCTGATGTGCCGATTGTTTTTACGCTTACCACTCACTAGTTACCAGGACAGTGGTTCAAGCAGCGCAGGCTCGCCGAACTCGACGAGTTGTGCATTCGAGCGCGAGAAATACCCGTTCCAGAACTGCTTCAGATCCATCAAAGTCTTCGGGTCGCGATAGCCGTTGCGCACGGCCGTCGATCCACTGGTAGCGGGCTGCATCACGCCGGCCCCGAGAACATAGATGCGTGCAGAACCAAAATCCCCGAAGAGATTGTTGTCCTGCGCTTTCTTCAGTTCGACGGCCGGATCGATGTGCCGCACCGCGTTGCGTGCGTAGAAGCTCGTCACGCTGGAGTTCTCCAACCCGTCTGTGACCACGAACACCAGCTTGTGCGCAGCCTTTTCCTGCGCGACGGCGGGCGACACGCTCTTTAGCGCCATCAGGATGTCAGACTGATCGAGGCTCGACGTCCCCGACTTCAGTACCTGTGCGGTGGTCCCGAGCGCGAGTCTTTGTCCATACACCAGCTGTTGCTGCATGCAGGTGTGGAAGTCCCGCAGACGGCTCATCACGACATTGCCTTCCTCGCTCGCGGGAATCGGACGTTCGATAACGCCCGTATGCAGCACATTCAGATAGTGCCCCTGCGAGAACGCCGAAAATTCTGCGATGACAAACTTTGTCCCAGGCTTCAGCATCGCCTGAACGTTGTCGAGCACCGACTTCTGCAATGTCGCGTCAAGCTGCACTGTCTGATCGATCAGCACATACATGAACTGATCGTACGGGACTTGTGGCGCGGCGATTTTGTTAGCTGCGTAGCAACTGGGAACATCGTTCGTCAGGCCGGCATGAGCCGGCAGGACAGCCGACAGCGCAAGACAGGTGCCGAACGCGAGCGAACGCAGTGCCTGGATCGATCGACGCATCAGATATCCCCGAGAATGTCGTCTTCGATACGCGCCTGCTCTGCGGCTGCCTTGCGGTGCGCCTTGAGGGCCTGGACGGCGGCGAGAATCGAACTGCGGCGTTCGGCCGAACCTTCGGCGGCAATGTCGAGCATCACCTTACGGCGCTCCTGATCGGGCTCATCCACAATGCGCTCTGCGATTCGCGCGACATCGCTAAAGAGCGGGAGTGCGTCTGCCGCGTGCGCGACATTGACAGATGCTTCCGGGACGGCCTGTTGCGCAGGTTGTGCGAAGGCCGGCGACACAGGAGCGGCATCGGTTTGTTGCGTGCGGCTAACGGCCGACGTGGGAGCCGTTTCCTCATCCACTTTGCGGCGGTAGTAGTCGTTGCAACTGACTTTCGATACGTTTTCGCGGTACTTCGGCACTTCCCGACCGAGGTGCGAACGAAGCTCCGTCAATCGCATGTTGCCGCGATCGAGGGCTGGTTTGATGTGCTTTGCCTGGTAGCTCTGAAAGCTGGTGTGGCCGAACGTCTGGCGATACGCATTCTTGCCGTCGCCAATGAATGAACTGCCGAACGCCTGGAAGAACCCGAGTGCCTGCGTGATCACGTAGATGATCGCCAGCACGATGGCGCCAGCGATGCCCTGGCTGAACATCTCGCTGCTCAGTTCGTGATCGACGTTCTGCTGCGCGGCACGCGACGAGTCGGCCACATCGGTCGGCATCGGTGTCGATGCATCGAGACCCGGCACGGCAGGGAAGGGATTGCTGCCGCCGCCTGCCGCAAGCTGCCCGTGGTCGGCGACATGATTGGTCATTTCGATCTGCAGACCCTTGATCCGCATCCACGTGATGCCGATCAGAAGAACGGCCAGCAACGTGATGGCGACGACAGGCACGACGAGACTGCCACGATCATGTGCACCTTCCAGCACCCGGCTGCCGAAGCGCACCTTGGGCGACGCGTCCATGTCGACCTGCTGGTCGTCGCCGCTGCTGATCTTTTGACCTGTATATCCTTCAACCGTCGCATTCACTGAGCCGAGCGCCTTCCTGATAGCCGAGCGCTTATACACGGCGGCGCCCGCTGCGTGAGTCAACCCGAGCAGACCGACGGCCATCACGGTGGCGATCACGTAGCCGATCCAGACCATCTGGTTGCCGGTGATTTCGCTGGCGACGAACGGCGCAATCAGCATCCCGGTGCCGGCCGCTTCCGCGATCGTCAATAGGATCAGGGCGACAAACATGACCCCGGACATTGGCGAGCGGCCATTCTGGTGGGTGATCTTGAGATACTCGCTCGCGCGCTCGAACACTCTTTGATCCACCTTCGGCAGCTTGTCGATATAAGTGGAGCACAGCGACTCTTCCGCGGGTGGCAAACCCGCGTCCTTCCACGTCGCCACGTTTTCGATACCGTGCGTTTGCTGTTTCCAGCGACGCATCTTTCCGACTAGAGGCACGCACACCCAGAAGTCGGCCCACCAGAGGTCATCGGTATAGCGCTTCCACGCGAAGAAGAGTGTCACGACGGCCGCAATCAGAAGCGGCAGCGACCACGCGATAGTGGAGACAAAGGCCTGCAGAAAATCGGTTATCACGTTCGAGCCCCGGAGTTGTTGGTTGTTAGTTGTTGGATGGTGTTAACGAAGTGCGAAATCGCCGGATGCGGTGTAGTCCACCGACCGGTTCGTGTAGTAGACGTTGCCTGTCGCACGAGGCTTGCTGACCGGTACAACGAGATCCATGCACTGCATTGGTCCGCCCACGAAAACCCGATAGAGCGTGGCGTCGCTGCCGCGATACACATTGACAGGGACACGCGCGGAGTACGAGGGCTTCTGGTTCACGTTGCCTGCATAGTCCTTATAGATCTTCAGCTCCGGTTGCGGAACGGGACTGCCGGCATCGCTGGGTACGCGTACGTCAAGTAGTGCGACCAGGTTGCCGCCAAGTCCTGCCGCCCAGGGAGCACCGTAAAATCCCGGCAGGTAGTCGCGAACATTCAGCACCTGGTCGGTGCCGAGATTACGAACGGCAGATGCGACGTGCGGGCGATCGCCCAGGCACGAATTGAGTGTCATGGGTGCGCCGGCGTTCGCATTGCTGATCAGACTGAACGAGGACTTGGCGGGTGTCGAACCAAGTCGCACCGGAAGGCCGCTTCCCGCCGTGGGTGTGCCGCCGAAGTTGTAACCCGATCCCGATGCTGCATCGCTGGTTGAGATCGTGGACCGCGACTGGGATGCAACGGGCGCGCCTGCTTCCGCTTTGATGCTGCCCGCGTTACCTGCCTTCGCGACGGTCGTTGGCTTCGATCGAGGTTTGACGGCCGGTTTGCTCGTTGCCGCATGGTCCGAGGACGTGGTATTGACCGTGTTCTTGCGCTGACCTGATGACGTTTCCTGAACCGACGCTGTACTCGTATTGGCGAAACGATAATTGGCCGGATCGGCTGTGCGGGTAGACAGGAACTGTTGCAGGTCCGCTTCCGTCGGAACGTCGACGATCTGAACGCGCTGGTTTTCCTCGCGCCCCTGATCCGTCGCATTCGGGGCGATAGGCAGCGTGTCGCCTGCGCCCTGGTAGAAGATGTTCTGCACAGGGACACCCTGATCGACGAATACTTTCGCCACAGCCTTCGCACGTTGCTGCGAGAGTGTCGCAGCATCCGCGCCGAGCGACGAATCGTTCTCGTCGGTGTGTCCGACGATCAGCACTTTGCGTGCACTTGCCTGCGCGCGCTGATCAGGTGTCGCGTCGGGCGGCAGTGCCGCCATTAGCGTTTTGGGTGAGTACTGGTTCGCGATCTGCGCGAGGTATTTGCGCGCCTGCTGAGTCAATTCCGCAGTGCCCGCGACGAACTCGTCAGATTTGTTTTCTAGCTGGACATCGAGGCCTACAGTCGCTGGCTTGTCGGTGGAATTGGCACCGCCGGCCTTGCTCTGAGTGATTGGCGCTGATGCCAGTTTCAGGCCGTTCGCCTGTGCAATCCTGTATAGCTCGCAGCGGCGTGCGTCTAGCGCGTGACCGATCAGAAAGCCACCGCCTGCCCCGATCACCGCGCCAGCGACAGCGCCTTTTGCGCCGTGAGCCAGATAACCGACTACGCCACCGGCTACCGCTCCCACGGCAATGCCGATATTGCGGTCATTGTTTGAGCAGGGATCTTCGTTATTGAAAATGCTGTTGAACTGGGTTTTAACGGAAGCACTGACTTCCGGCTGACCGGTTTTCGGATTGATGGCACATCCCGAAACACACAAAGCCACGCCTAGCGCAATGGGGCTGCGAATCGTCATTCAAGTCCTTATATAGATCCGAAGGCCAGGCCTCTCTACCTGACCGACCAGCAGGTGCGAGACCAGAATCCATTTGCGGGTCTCAGCACACGAATCCGGGTTATCGGCACAAAAGACGTGCGCCTTTAATCGTGTGAGATTAAAAGACCAAAAGAATCAGGTTGCACCGAACATGAATGAACCGTAACGTAGTCGCGATATCTATTTCCAGGTGTCTAAGGGGACTGGTGTTGCAAAGAACTCTAAAAAAAGCTGCTCGCTATGCCTTTTTTATATTGGCAGCATGTCTGCCGCCACTGGACGCGGCCTATGGGCAATCCGCCACGCAATTCCAAAGCGAGCAGAAAGCCAGGCAGCATTGCCCAAACGACACCGTCGTATGGGTCAATACCAAAACAGGCGTGTATCACTTCAAAGGGCAGCGTTGGTATGGCAATACCAAGGAAGGTGCTTATGAATGCCGTAACGATGCGAATGTCGAAGGCGATCGTGCTACGCGAAACGGGCAATAGCGTACGAACTTATTGGCCAGCGCCATCATTCAGACAACGTATCGATGCTCAGCAACGAGACAAGCCTTTTGATGTCGGCCCGTTCCGCCTTGACGTGCGACACAAACGCGCAATAAGGATGACCCAGTTGAAGTGACACGGGTGAGAGCGCGATCAGGCGTCCAGCCTCGAGATCCGCGCGAGCCATCATCCGTTGGCCGAGCGCCACACCCATACCCATCCTGGCCGTCGCGATAGCCAGGCTGGAAAGCCCGACACGTCGCCCGCGTGACGGATCGGGATGGGCACTATTCTCCGATTTCGCGAACCAGTCACGCCATGTCGGGTGCGACGCATAGTTCGGCCCCCAGTTGGTGTGAATGAACATGCTCTCGTGAATCGATGACAGGTCGAAGTCATGGTTGCCATGCTTGTACCAGAAGTCGGGTGCGCAAACAGGCAGCACTTCATCGTGGACCAATGGAATCGCTTTGAGCGTCGGATAGTGATAGTCGCCATAACTGACCCGCAGATCGATATCCTGGCGCACGATGTCGATGGGATCGTCCTCGACCCGGATATCGATCGCAATCTGGGGGAACAGGTGCAGCAGTTCAGAGAGCCTGGGTAGCAGCCACGTTTCTGCAAGCGAAGCCGGCACGCTGACGACGAGCCGCATGCGCAGTTCACCCTCCAGAATGCGCACCGTCATCGCGGCAATGTCGTTCAGCGCGCGAGCAGTCTGAGGGTAGATGGCGAGGCCCGCATCGGTCAGCGTGATCCGATTGCCCGTACGAACGAACAACTGCTTGCCTAAATACTCTTCGAGATTTCGCACCTGCTGGCTGACAGCCGCCGCCGACACGCCAAGTTCCGTCGCCGCCAGCGCGAACCCGCCCATTCTTGCTGCTACCTCGAACGCCTTGACCGCGTTCAACGGAGGAAGTCTCGACATCACGGTCCTCAGCATAAGTTTTTCTACCGGCAGACTAACAATTTATGCCGTTGAAAGAAAGTTTTGTCCACGATACTTTCTTTTCCACTATCTGAGGAGGAGAAACCATGCGGGAAATTCTGGACCTGGACCGTTATCCACTGGATCGCGTTGGGACGGCTGAATGGCGAAATCTGGTCGACCGATGCGTGGCCGATCTGGCAGAAAACGGCATGTTCAATCTTGAAGGTTTGCTTCTGCCCGGCGTGGCCGAAAAGGCAGTCGCGGAAATCCAGCCTGTCATGAATACGCGGTCTCACGAGCACAAGCGGTCGCACAACATCTACTTCAAGCCGGAGATCGCAGAGCTCTATGCGGGACATCCGGCCTTGCGCAAAGTCGAGACCGTCAGCCACACCGTGTGTGCCGATCAGATTCCCTCGAGCACGGTGCTGGCCATCTACGAGTACGAGCCGCTGATTCACTTTCTCGCGGCAACGATGGGCAAAAACGCGCTGTACCCGATGCAAGACCCACTCGCGCGCGTCAACGTCATGTCCTATCGGCACGGCGAAACCTTGAACTGGCATTTCGACCGGTCCGAGTTCACGACTACGCTGTTGCTACAGGAACCCGAAGCGGGCGGTGAATTCGAATACCGCTCCGATCTGCGCGCGGATGACGATCCGAATTACGACGGTGTCGCGCGACTGCTCGAAGGGCTTGATCCGAAAGTCAAAAGCCTGAGGCTGACGGCAGGCAATCTGAACGTATTCAGAGGGAAGAACACGGCGCATCGCGTGACTTGCGTGCGCGGAAATCGCGAGCGGATGATCGCCGTCTTCTCTTACTACGAGAGAGCGGGTGTCGTGTTCAGCGATGAAGAGAAGCTCGGCTTCTATGGACGTGCAGCGTAATAGCAATTCAACAATGGTGATGCGCTAACCGTGCCTGGATATCTTCGGGACGGCACGGAAAGCGAGCGGCGTTACACACGCGATGGATTAATACCTGGCGGACCCGCCAACGGAGGATGAAAGTGATAGGCAAACGTGGAATGCTGCGTCGACTCGTGGCGCTGGCCGTATGCAGCGCATCGTTGTGCGTGACCGCCCCGGTGTATGCGAAGGATTGGACTTCCGTAACGATCGCCACCGAAGGCGCATACGCGCCCTGGAACATCACTTTGCCCGGCGGGAAGCTCGCCGGCTTCGAGCCGGAACTGATGCAGAACCTGTGCGCGCGAATCAAGCTCGACTGCAAACTGGTTGCTCAGGACTGGGACGCGATGATTCCAGGGCTGCGTGCAGGCAAGTTCGATGTATTGATGGACGCAATCATGATTACGCCGGAGCGTGAAAAGGTCGTCACTTTCTCGCGACCGTACGCGCTAACGCCCGGCGTTTTTGTTTCCGCGGACAGGAAAGTACTCTCGGGTGCTGGCGGTCCGTCCGACGTACTCAAGCTGAGCGGTGATACGAAAACAGACAAGGCGACCATCGACCGCTTGCGCGCGGTTTTGAAGGGAAAAGCGATTGGTATCCAGACAGGCACTGCCTATACGGATTTTATCAACACGAATTTCAAGGACATCGCAACCGTTCGCGAGTACAAGAAGTCCCCGGAGCGCGATCTTGATCTGACAATGGGCCGAATCGATGTCGCATTCGATGACTTGAGTTATTTCACGGCAGTGCTTCAGCAACCGGAGAACAAATCACTCGCTTTCGTGGGGCCGAAAATTGGAGGCACGATCTGGGGTCCAGGGGAAGCCCTTGCGTTCCGCCAGAGCGACGCCGATCTGAAAGGGAAGTTCGACACAGCGCTAACGGCAGCGATCGCAGATGGCACGGTGAAGAAACTGTCAGAGAAGTGGTTCAAGATCAATATCATGCCGTGACGGCGCGGGCCGGGCATTGCCGGCCTGTCGCTGAGTGGTGATTTCCGGGCGTCGGCGTGTGAGCGGACGCCCGGCCCGGCGCTGCAAGAGCAGGCATCGGCCATCCGCGCGGACCGCTATCCTTCCCCGACAAAGACAAAAAAGTTTGTTTCCTTATACTGGGGGGGAGTATACAATTCATTTCCTCATCGACCAGATCGAGGTTGCGATGCCGCATACCGCCGAGGAAAAAAAGCGCGTACTGGCACGAGTACGCCGGCTGCGTGGGCAGATTGATGCGCTTGAACGGGCGCTGGAAGAAGGGGCGGAGTGCGGGCCTGTATTGCAGCAGATCGCCGCTGTTCGCGGTGCCGTGAATGGATTGATGGCCGGAGTACTCGAAAGCCATCTGCGCGAAGAGTTCGCCCATCTCAGCGGCGCGCGGAGCGCTTCAAACAGCTCCATTGAAGAGTTCGTCGGCCTCGTCAGGTCGTATCTACGCTAATTCGGGTCACCGTCGATCCCCCACTGACATAAGGATTCGCATGAAATCACGAGCCGCAGTTGCATTCGCACCTGGCAAGCCTCTCGAAATCGTCGAGATCGACGTCGAACCGCCCCGCAAGGGTGAGGTGCTGGTCAAGATCACCCACACGGGCGTGTGTCATACCGATGCATTCACGCTGTCCGGTGATGACCCCGAAGGTCTGTTTCCGGCCGTGCTCGGTCACGAGGGAGCGGGCATCGTCGTCGAAGTAGGTGAAGGCGTCACCAGTGTGCAGCCGGGCGATCACGTCATTCCGCTCTACACCGCAGAGTGTGGAGAATGCCTGTTCTGCAAGAGCGGCAAAACGAATCTTTGCGTGTCCGTGCGTGCTACCCAGGGAAAAGGCGTCATGCCAGATGGCACGACGCGTTTCAGCTACAACGGGCAGCCGGTCTATCACTACATGGGTTGCTCGACGTTTAGCGAGTACACGGTCGTCGCGGAAGTCTCGCTTGCGAAGATCGATCCGAACGCGAACCCCGAGCAGGTTTGCCTGTTGGGATGCGGCGTTACGACAGGCCTTGGCGCTGTGAAGAATACGGCCAAGGTGCAGCCCGGCGATAGCGTTGCCGTGTTCGGACTCGGTGGTATCGGACTCGCTGTGATTCAGGGTGCCAAGCTCGCCCAGGCTGGCCGCATCATCGCGATCGACACCAACCCCACGAAGTTCGAACTGGCTCGCGCTTTTGGTGCCACCGACTGCGTGAACCCGAAAGACTCAGAGAAGCCGATCCAGCAGGTGATCGTCGAAATGACGGGTTGGGGTGTGGACCATAGCTTCGAGTGCATCGGTAACGTCAACGTGATGCGCGCGGCACTGGAATGCGCTCATCGTGGTTGGGGCCAATCGGTCGTCATCGGCGTAGCGGGTGCTGGTCAGGAAATCTCGACGAGACCGTTCCAGCTGGTCACTGGGCGTCGTTGGCTCGGCACGGCATTCGGTGGCGTGAAGGGGCGCTCACAACTGCCGGGCATGGTGCAGGATGCAATGGCAGGGAAAATCCAGCTCGCTCCGTTCGTTACTCACAGCAAATCTCTCGCCGATATCAACGAAGCTTTTGACTTGATGCATCGAGGTGAGTCGATCCGGACCGTCGTCCACTATTAAGTCGACGAGGGAATGTGCGACTGTTCGCGTTCCCTTCAAAGCGGATTCTGCGTATCCACGCGGCGTGCTGCTACCGTAGGCGTATCTGACGCCGCAGTGGTCTGCGAATATTCGGGCTTGCGGGTCGATGCGGTGGAGTAGATCCCGCTGGCGCGGGATCTACTCCTCTTTATCCGCGTGAATTACGGATGCGGCGCCAGCAGAATGCTGGTGATGACGCCTGTGGCGACGGCCGCAAGCACGAAATCGCCATTCACTCTGAGCCACCGGTATCCGGCCGGCGGCGGTTGCAGATCGTACGCCCGCCAGTCGTCGACCACGTATTGCGGCGCCAGGTACTGCGGCGGCACAGGCTGGCCACGTCGCCAGTCATGGTGGGGCAAAGGCGGTGGCGGAGGCGGACCGCCCGGTTCGTGGCGATATGCGTAGGGGCCACCGTCATCGGGGCCACCCGGGCCTTCCTGAGCGAATCCAGACAATGAAAGTCCGAGCAGACTCGCTGCTACGGAAAATACGATCAGGCCTTTCTTCAAGCGATTACTCCTTGCATAGTGGGAGCCAGGTCAAAAGCTGCGTCGGCTGAATGTCGGTCCGTTTCAGTCATGCGCAACCGGCTGGTGATGTTCGCGTGGCGCGGATTGATCCGGACCATTTGAGCGGCGAGTGCTTTGTCGAACGGGATCGCGATGAACGTTATCGTGATGAGCCCGATCGTCTCGTTGCTGTTTCGGATGACCGCCCGGCGGGCTGATGGGCTCTTCCTGAGCGGCGGCGCAGAGGGATACCGCGGCTACGCTGACGGCGATGAGGAAATTGAATGCGTGCTTTTTCATAACGTTGTCGTTGTCGAAGTCATAGTTGACACGCGATGGTCACATCCATAGGCCCGATCCGGCTTACGGAATATTTGTGCCTGCGCCTTGCTGTTACAGATGGGCCTGGCACCGCCTGTTCAGCCGCACACTTTCCAATCGCGAAAGACAATTTGTTTCAATTGAGGGGACGAATCGGCCAGCAGATGTTGCCGTTCTTCGTTTGGAGTGCGCTTCAGTGCAAAAGCCTGTACTCGTCAACTGCCGCCAGGAAGGCTCCCGGCGAGCTTTGAACAAATGATTGACGATGTGGTCAAAGCGCTAACCGACGCGAGCGAAGCACAAATGCGGGATCTTTTCTCGGGCACGTGTCGGCGCGTTTATCGCATGCCCGCGTAGACCTAGACCATTCGCCGAACGACGGCCAGACGAACGATGCAGAACGACAGACCACCACCGCAGCGAGTGACGTATGAGAAGGAGATCCGGATCGTCGGCTCCGGATGGTTCAGCCGGTTGCTGGCTGGCGTTATTGGTGTGGTCGTGCTCGTCGGGGCCGCGTTGCTGTCGCTAGTACTGCTCGCCGTGCTCCTCGGGGTGGGCACGGTCGTGGCTGGCTATCTCTGGTGGAAGATACGTGCACTGCGCCGACACGCACGCGAGTTTGGCGACGACGGCCGCACGGTCGACGTCGAGGTCGTTCACAAAAATGAACGGCAAGATCGAACGGATTAGATTGCCAAAGTAACTATCAATAGCGAAGCTGTTCGACAGGCGGCGCGTCAGACCGCCAAAGACGAGCCGGTTACGCGTTCGCTGCCAGCGCAAGCTGGGTCAGCAGATGAGTTGCCGCCAGTGCAGACGACGCGGGGTTTTGCCCGGTAATCAGCGGACCGTCGCTGACTACGTACGGAGCCCAGTCCTCGGTTTTCGAGTACGTGGCGCCTTTGTCCTTGAGTACGTCCTCGACCAGGAACGGCACCACATAGGTCAAACCGACCGCGGCTTCTTCGGTGTTGCTGAATCCCGTGACTTCCTTGCCGTTCAGCAACGGCTGACCATCCGGCGACCTGGCATGACGAAGCACGCCAGGCGCGTGGCAAACGAGCGCAACGGGTTGGCCCGCAGCGATAAACGACTCGATCAGTTCAATTGAATTCCGGTCGTCGACCAGATCCCAAAGCGGACCATGTCCGCCCGGATAGAACACGGCATCGAAATCCACAGGCGTGACGCTGTCGAGGCGCATCGTATCGGCGAGTTGTGCCATCGCGTGCGGATCGGCTTCGAATCGGCGCGTCAGCTCAGTCTGATTGGCCGGCTCGTTGCTCTTTGGATCGAGAGGCGGCTGTCCGCCCTTGGGCGAAGCGAGCGTGATCTCCACGCCGGCATCCTTGAGCGTGTAGTACGGCGCGGCCAGTTCTTCGAGCCAGAATCCGGTCTTGCGGCCGGTGTTGCCAAGCTCGTCATGCGACGTGAGAACCATCAAGACTTTCATATTGCTTCTCCGCGAATAAAGATTGCATTTAACGTGTAGTAGACCAGTCGTCTAGTAAATTCGCCCAAAAAAAGGCACCTGGTGAGAAGTGCCTTCTGCCAATGTGTTTGGTCAGGCCCTGACGCGCAACAATTGCCGCGTAGTAGCCAAAGCGGTATCGAACGGCCGCGCATGGCGCACGATCTTGACCATGACGCTCGCGCCCAGCCACAGCTCGTAAAGACTTTGCGCGGTACCAAGCGGATCGCCGTCGATTTCGAGCGACCCTTCCCGCACACCAGTGTCGATCGCCGCCGCCAGCCGCGTGATGATGCCCGCCGTGCCGCGATCGAGCGACGCGCGCATCGATTCCGACATATCCGCGACCTCCGCGCCAAGCTTTACCGCGAGACACTTGCCCTGACAGTCGAAGAAGGACTGGGTTTCTTTCCAGATCTGCCAGTAGTTCATCAGCCGCTGCGCCATGTTGAGGCCCGGCTGCGCGAGCGTTTCGTCCAGATCGGCAAGGTAGTCCTCGAAATAGCGTTCGAGCATTGCCTCACCAAATCCGTCCTTCGAGCCGAAGTAGTGGTAGAACGACCCCTTTGGCACGCCGGCCGCCGTCAGGACTTCGTTCAGCCCCACGGCTGCAAAGCCTTTGGCGCCCATGATCTCCTGACCCACCGCAAGGATTTTCTCGCGGACGTCGACTGTTTCGGATGTGCTTGCGTTAACCATGGGCGCTACTGTAACACTGAGTAGACCAGTCGTCTAGTAAATATCCGGGCGAAAAAATGGGCGTCCACGGCTGCCAGGGTATGCAGAAAGCCGTGAACGCCCGAACTACTGCGAGAGAAAGCCTTTTGCGCGAAAACCGCGCTGATCCTTATTCGCCGATGAGACTGCGTTTGAGCGCGGCGTCCTGATCCAGCAGCTTCAGATAGGCCGCCTTCACCGATGCCTTGCCGTTGTCGGACGGCGCATTGCCGATCAGCGCAAAAATCTTCTGCTTCACGTAGTGACGCCAGATCACGGGCAAGCCGCTCAGGATATCGGTGAGCGCGCCGTATCGTTCGTCGTTCCAGACCTTTTCATACGACGCGCGTGCGTCGCCGAGATCGAACGGCTCGCGGATCGCGCCGACGGCCACGTTCTTGCGCAGCTTCGCGGTCGCATCCGTGTCGACCTGCAGGTCATCGTCGAGCACGACGCCATAGACGCGTTCGGCAACCTCGCGGCTCACGAAGCCGCCGCGTACATCGGTGGCGACCAGTTCGACGGGGCGGTCGTACGGCACGCCCCAGCCACCGCCGCCAGGACCGCGCACGGACAGCACGTCGCCCGGATTGCAGCCGACCACGTCCGTGTTGCCGAGATCGCGTTCGCCCGGCGTACCTGGATTGAGCAGGAATTGCGACGTGCCGCCCGCCTTGCCGCCCAGCACGCCCCACGAAGCGAAGCGGGTGCGGTTGCGGTTGCGCGCGGTGACGACGGAGCCGGGCGAGAACACCTGGAAGTCCATCACCATTGCCGTGCCGCCGCGATACTTGCCGGCGCCGCCCGAATCGGTGACGAGGCCGTAGCGCAAGATCTTGATGGGCACTTCCACTTCATTGATTTCGACGGGCGTGTTCTTGAGGAACGAACGGTTGCCGCCGCAACCTTCGACGCCGTCGTCTTCGGGTGAACCACCGCCGCCGCCACTGATCGGTCCGATCGACGCCATGATCGTGCGGCCATGCCGGTCCGCGGTCTTCACGTTGAGCAGCGACGCGCTGCCCGCCGGCGAGGCTGCGAGCCGTTCGGGCAACGCCTGCTGGAACGCGCCGAGCACGGCCAGCTGAACGACGCCGACGATCAGGCTGCGCATGCCGACCGCGGCGGGCGCGACTGCATTCATGATCGTGCCTTCGGGCAGGATCGCGCGCGCCACGCGCGCCGTCCCGTAGTTGAGCACGAGGTGCGGATTCAGCGTGGACAGCACGAGAATCAGCGCGGGCGTGACGAGCGCATGCCGCTCGTTGCCGCCTGTCGGCATGTTCAACGACGACGCGAGCTGCGGATCGCTGCCCGTGAAGTCCATCGTGAGGCCGTCGCCGCGCACGGTCAGTTTCACCGCGACGCGGCACGGGTTGCCGTTCGGGCCGTCTTCATCGGCGTAATCGGAGAACGAGTATTCGCCGTCAGGGATCGACTCGACGATCTGCCGCGCTTGCCGCTCCGCATAGTTGAGCAGCTCGCGCTGCGCTTCACGGAAGGTCTCGACGCCGAAGCGCGCGATGATCTCGTGCACGCGGCGCTCGCCGACATTCATCGCGGCGATCTGCGCTTTCAGGTCGCCCCAGTTCTGCTCCGGCACGCGCACGTTCGTCTGGATGATGCGCAGCACGTTTTCGTTGAAGCCGTTGCGCGTGCAGATCTTGAGCGGCGGCAGGCGCAAGCCTTCCTGCTGCACTTCCGTCAGCGCGCGTGACAGCGAGGCGGGCACTGCGCCGCCCACGTCCGTGTTGTGCACGTGGCCCGCAACGAAGCACACCAGTTCGCCTTCGTGAAAGACGGGCTTCCACATGTGCAGGTCGGGCGAATGCGTTGCGACGTAGCCGCTATAGGGATCGTTGGTGACGCAGATGTCGCCTTCTTCGTATGCGTCGATCATCCCGAACGCGGTGCCGTAATCGAGACCCGTGAACCAGGTCGCGCCCAGGCCCTTGGGCGAAGCGAAGGTCACGCCGTCGGGCGTGACGAGTTGCGCGGTGAAGTCCTCGGTTTCCTTCACGAAAGTGGAGTGGGCGGTACGCATCAGCGTGTGCGCCATCACTTCCGTCGCGGCGGCGCAATAGTCCGCCAGAATCTGAAGCGTCGTGTTATCGATTCGCATGTCTTGACTACCTTACGAATGTGATGTCGAGGTTGCCGAACGCATCGACGGTGACGTCGGTGCCCGACGGAATGAAGGTGGTCGTGTCGTCCTGCGCGACGACGGCGGGGCCTGCGAACGTGTGCCCGGCGAGCAGTCCTGCGCGCACGTAAAGCGGCACGCGCTGCTGCTTGCCTTCCGCCCAGATTTCGATCTCGCGGAACGACGGCGGCGTGCCGTCGTTTTCGCGGATGCGCTTCATCTCGGGGCGCGGCGTCTTGCCGCTCGCGACGAGCCGCAGGCTGACAAGCTGCACCGCCGCGTCCGGGTCCGAATGGCCGTACATCGCTTCGTGCGCGGCGTGGAAGGCGGCCTTGAGTTGCCCGGCGGTACCTTCACACGCGACTTCCTGCGTGAGCGCCACTTCAATTTCAAACGACTGCCCGCGATAACGCATGTCGGCAGAGAACTGCAGTTCAGCCTCGCCTTCGTAGCCCTGATCGTCGCGCAGCCACGCGGCGCCGCGCTCACGCAGGTCGGCAAAGCCGCTGCGCAACTCGGGCAGCACGCTGTCGTCGAGTTCGACGAACAGCATCTTGATGAAGTCGTTCTTGAAGTCGGCGAGCAGCCCGCCGAGCGCGCTCAGCACGCCAGGCGTGACGGGCACGACGGTGCGGCGCATGCCGAGTTCGCGTGCAAGCAGACAGCCCATCATCGGGCCCGCGCCGCCGAAGGGCAGCATCGACATCGTGCGCGGATCGATGCCGAACTTCGTCACCAGCGCGCTGACCTTGGCGAACATGCGCGCCACCGCGATGCGGATGATCGACTCGGCGGTCTCTTCGACCGATTTGTTCAGCTCGTGCGCCAGCGTGCCGATGGCCGCGCGAGCAGCCGCGACATCGACGGAAACGGCATTGAAGCCAAGCTGCTCCTGTCCGACGATGCCGCACACGGCGAACGCGTCGGTGATGGTCGGCAGCTTGCCGCCGCGGCCATAGCACGCCGGACCCGGCGTCGAGCCGGCGCTGTCGGGCCCGACCTTCAGCACGCCGAGCGAGTCGATCCACGCGATCGAGCCGCCGCCTTCGCCGATCGAGGTCACCGACACGGACGGAATATAGATCTGGTAATCGCCGATGTATTCGCCGATGCCATAGCGCGGCTTGCCATCGGTGATGATCGCGACGTCCGCGCTCGTTCCGCCGATATCAAGACTCATGCAGTCGTTCAGTCCGCACGATTGCGCCACGAACGCCGCGCCGATCACGCCCGATGCCGTGCCCGACAGAATCATCTGCACGGAGTCGCGCTTGCCTTGCTCGGCCGTCATGACGCCGCCATTGGACTTCGTGATGCGCGGCTCCGGCATCACGCCCGCTTCTTTCAACGCCGCCTGCAATGACGCGAGGTAATGCGCGACGCGCGGCTGGACGTATCCGTCGATCACAGCCGTCATGGTGCGCTCGTACTCGCGAATGATCGGCCACACTTCGGACGAACAGAACACCGGCAAGGTCGGCGCGATCTCGCGCACGATCTTCTTGACGGCCGTTTCGTGCATGCCGTTGCGGTACGAATGCAGGAACGCGATGACGATGCCTTCCGCGCCCGCCTTGATAGCGAGATTCACTGCACGTTTGATGTCGTCTTCGTCGGGGCTGACGTCGACCGAGCCATCGGCGAGCAGGCGCTCGCGAATGCCGAACACGCGCTCGCGCGGAATCAGCGGGGCAGGGCGGCGCGAGAGCAGATCGAACATGTTCGGCAGCTTCAGGCGGCCGAGTTCGAGCACATCGCAGAAGTCGGCCGTGGTGAAGAGCGCGAGGCGCAGGCCTTTCTTCTGGATCACGGTGTTGACGCCCACTGTCGTGCCGTGTGTGAAGTAGCTGATGTCTTCCGGTTTGATGCCGTAGCGCGCGGTCAACTGGGCGATGCCCGTCAGCACTTCGGCACCGGGCGAGTCCGGTCTGGAAAAGACCTTCAGTGCGCGCACTTCTTTGGTCTGTTCATCGAGGACGGCGAAATCCGTAAACGATCCGCCGATATCTACGCCGATTCTGTGAGCCATTTTTCTGTCCGTAATGTGTTCATCGATAGAGAGCGAAAGGTGGATGAACGCCCGTCAGTCCTGAATGCCGATTCGTGCGCGCAATGCGAGCCACCATCCGTACGACGATGGCCACCGCTTCCAGTCCGGATCGACGCCAAGCGCCTGCGCCGCGTGCAGCGCCCAATGCGGATCGATCAGCGCTTCGCGGCCGATCGCGATCAGATCGGCTTTCTCTTCGGCGAGAATCTGTTCGGCTTGCGGCCCATCGAGAATGACGCCGACAGCCATGGTCGGCACGCTCGTGGTCTTGCGGATCTGCTCGGCATACGGCACCTGATGACCGCGCGTGAGCCGCTGGCGTTTTTTCGCGTAGTCCATCAACGAGTTTTCAGCGCGGATGCCACCCGACGAGCAGTCGATCAGATCGACGCCGCGTTTGTGCAACTCGGTGGCCAGCACGCAACTGTCTTCGATCGTCCAGCCGTCGCTGCGCGAGTCGACGTCCGGACGCCAGTCGACGCACGACAGCCGGAAAAAGATCGGCTTGTGCGCGGGCCAGTTGGCGCGCAGCGCACTGGCGATTTCGAGCGCGAAACGCATGCGGCCGTCGCGGTCGCCGCCGTATTCGTCGTCACGTCGATTGGCGATCGGCGAGAGGAACGAGTGAATCAGATAACCGTGCGCCGCGTGGACATCGAGCACGTCGAAGCCGGCCTGATCAGCGCGGCGCGCACCCGCTGCATAGCGGTCGACGAGCTGGCGGATTTCATCCTTCGTCAGCGCACGCGGCTGATGCCAGCCTTCAACCGAGCGGCCATCCGACGAACTCACCGGCTGCCACGGCACTTCGCCGCGTGCGGCTTCGGCGTCGCCGAGCGGCCCGAGTCCTTCCCATGGCCGCTGACGCGCCGATTTTGGACCCGCGTGATGCAATTGCGCGGCGGCAAGCGAGCCGGCCTCGTGAAGAAAGCCAGTGAGACGCGACAGCGCAGGCACCTGCGCGTCCGACCAGATACCGAGATCGCCGTAGGTGTTGCGGCCCACTTCATCGACGATAAGCCCTTCCGTCATCACGGTGCCGGCACCGCCGACCGCGAATTTCGCAAGATGCTGGAAATGCCAGTCGGTCAGAATGCCGTCGGGCTTCGACTTGTACATCTGCATCGGCGCGATCACGATGCGGTTCGGAAACGTCACGCCACGCAGCGTGAACGGGGTGAAGAGCCTGGCTGCGGGTTGCGATTCGAGCATGGCGGGATTGGCATTCATGCCTGTACTCCTGATTGGTGATTCGCGACGCGCGTGGCGCGCCGCTGTCCTGTTCGATTACGCGGCGACGGTGTCGGCGAGCGTGGGAAGTTCGGGAAACTGGCGCGTCAGTGCGATGTACGCTGCGTTCACGTCGCCCGCGCCGCCATCCGGTCCCGCGACCTGCTTGCCGATTGCTGCGAACAGCTTGTGCTTGACGAAATAGCGCCACGAGATGGGTGCCTTCGCGAGAATCTGCGTCAGCGCCTGATAGCGCGCCGTGGTCCAGACCTGCTCGAACGCCGTGCGGCCTGGTCCGTGCGCGTAGTGGCCGCCAACGGGTTTGGCTCGCATTGCATCGCGCAGCGCAGTCGTCGCTTTTTCATCGACGATATAGTCCTTGTCGACCGAAACGCCGTAGCCTTCTTTCGCCTGTTCGCGCGACACCAGCCCACGGCGGACGTCCGCCACGACCGCCGCGACGGGGCGCTCGTATGCGTGTCCATAGCCGCCCGCGCCGGGGCCTTCGACGAGAATGACGTCGCCCGGTTCGCACATCACGATGTCCGCGTTGCCGAGTTCAACCGGGTTCGCGGAATCCGGGTTCTTGACGAAGCGCGACGTGCGGCCGGGCGCGCCGCCGAGAATGCCCCACGCGGAAATAATGGTCCGGTCGCGGTTGCGCGCCGTCACCATGCTGTTCGGCGCAAACAACTGGAACTCCATGAAGGTCGCGCTGCCGCCGCGCAAACGCCCGGGTCCGCCGGAGTCCGGAACGAGGCCGTACTTGCGGATATAAATGGGCACTTCGGCTTCGTTGATTTCGACGGGCGTGTTCTTGAGGAACGACATGTTGGCGCCGCTGCCTTCCGCGCCGTCTTCGGCAGGACCGCCGCCCGCGCCGCCGCCTACCGGACCGATCGACGCCATCACCATTCGGCCGTCGTGGGTCGTGGTCTTCACGTTGAGGATCGACACGCCGCTGCCGGGCGATGCAGGCAGACGGTCCGGCAAGGCCTGCGTGAACGCGCCGATGATGGCAGTCTGCGTGACGTTGCACAGCAGGCTGCGCATGCCGACAGCGGCGGGATACACGGCATTCACGACGGAACCGGCAGGCAGGATCGCCCGCAATGCGCGCACCGAACCCGAGTTCAGTTCGATGTTCGGCTTCAGCGCGTACAGCACGTAGATGAAACCGACTGCGATCAGCGCATGCCGCTCGTTGCCGCCCGTCGGCATGTTCAGCGACGACGCGAGTTGCGGGTCCGTACCGGTGAAATCGAGTTCGACGGAATCGCCGCGCACGCGTGCCGTGAGGCAGATGCGCGCAGGAAAGCCGTTGGTGGAATCTTCGTCGGCGTAGTCGGCGAACGAATAGTCGCCGTCGGGAATCGAGCGGATGATGTCGCGCGCCTGCTGGTCCGCGTAGTTCAGCAGTTCTTCGATCCCTTCCACGAACTGCTCGCGGCCCATGCGCTCGATGATCTCGAGCACCTTCGCTTCACCCGTGTTCACGCACGCCAGTTGCGCATTCAGGTCACCGCGGTTCTGGTCCGGCACGCGCACGTTGATGCGCATGATGTCGAGCACTTCCTGGTTCAGCACGCCGTCGCGCATCAGGAGAACTGGCGGAATGCGCAGGCCTTCCTGCTGCACTTCCGTCAGCGTGCGCGACAGCGTCGCGGGCACGGCGCCGCCGACATCGGTGTTGTGCACGTGGCATCCGACGAAGCACACCAGCTGGCCTTCGCTGAACACCGGCTTCCAGATGTGGATGTCGGGCGAATGCGTCGCGACGTAGCCGCTATACGGGTCGTTCGTCATGTAGACGTCGCCTTCCCGATAGTCGTTCGTCATCGCGATCACGGCGCTGTAGTCGAGACCCGTGTACCAGGTCGCGCCCATCGTCTTCGGCGACGCGAACGTCAGCCCTTCTTTGGTGAGCAGCTGGCACGAGAAGTCCTCCGTCTCTTTCACGAAGGTCGAATACGCCGTTCTCATCAGCGTATAGCCCATGCTCTCCGCCGCTGCCTTGCAGTGGTTGGCGAGGACCTGAAGCACTGCCTTGTCGATAGTCATCGCGTGTTCTCCAGAACGATGCGCAGGTTGCTGAATTCATCCACGTTGACGCGGAAGCCGGGAGGAACGACAGTCGTGCAGTCGTCCTGTGCGATCACGGCGGGGCCGTCGAAGTGATGGCCCGGTTCGAGCAATGCACGTCGATACAGGCCGATTTCGCGAATCTCGCCATCCAGGTGGCAGGTGACGGTGCCAACGGCGTTCGGCGTCGCGACGTTCAGTGCGCGGCGCGGGAATTGAGGCTTGTCCGTCTTGCCGATCGCCACGAGACGCAACGTGATGACCTGCACGGCGGCGCTGTCGTCCGCGTGTCCGTACATGCGTCGGTGGGCGGCATGGAAGGCCGCTGCAAGCGCATCGGCATCGCAATGTTCCACGAGCGACGGATCGAGTTCAGTGTCGATCTCGAACGATTGCCCGCGATAACGCATCTCCGCCGAGAACACGAATGTCGGCTTGCCGTTGTAACCCTGATCGGTCTTCAACCAGTGCAGCGCTTCTTCGCGCAGCTTCCTGAATTCGGCTGCGAGGTTCTGCGAGAGTTCGGGCCGGAGATCGGCGTAGACCGTCTTGATGAAATCGTTCTTCAGGTCGGCAATCAGTCCGCCCAGTGCGCTCAGCACGCCCGGCGTCGGCGGCACGAGCGTTTCGGGCATCTTGAGTTCGCGCGCGAGGAAACAGGCCATCATCGGGCCCGCGCCGCCGAATGCCAGCAGCGCATATTCCGTCACGTCGATACCGAAGCGCGACACGAGCGCGCTGACATCGGCATACATGCCGGAGATCGCGATCTTGATGATCGCTTCCGCCGTTTCTTCGATCGATCGGCCGAGCTGGCTGGCGAGTTCGCCCACGGCGTCGCGTGCCTTCGCGCGATCGACATTGACAGCGTTGTAGCCGAGTTGCGAGTGGCCGACCAGCCCGCATGCGACGAACGCGTCGGTGATGGTCGCTTTGGTGCCGCCCATGCCGTAGCAGGCGGGGCCGGGGCGCGAGCCTGCGCTATCCGGGCCGACTTTCAGCACGCCATATTCGTCGATCCATGCAATCGAGCCGCCGCCTTCGCCGATGGACGTCACCGACACCGACGGAATATGAATATTGAAGTCGCCGATCTTTTCGCCGACACCATACTGCGGCTGACCGTTTTCGATGAGCGCGACGTCAGCGCTGGTGCCACCGATATCCAGGCTCATGCAGTGCGCGATATTGCTGGTTTCTGCAACGTAGCTCGCGCCGATCACACCGGACGCGGTGCCGGACAGGATCATCTGCACGCAGTCGCGCTTGCCCTGTTCGGCGGTCATGATGCCGCCGTTGGTTTTCGTCAGATGCGCCTCGGCGGACACGCCGGCTTCCTTCAGCGCGTATTGCAACGCTTCGAGATAGTGCGCGACACGCGGCTGCACATAGCCGCCCACCACAGCAGTGATGGTGCGTTCGTATTCGCGAATGATCGGCCACGTCTCGCTGGAGCGGAACACGGGGAATCCGGGACGCGCTTTCTCCAGAAATGCCTTGGCCTGAATTTCGTGCTCGGGATTCGTGTACGAATGCAGGAACGAAATCACGATGCCCTGCGCACCCGAAGCGACGGCCCGACGCAGCGCTTGTGCAAGCGCTTCTTCGTCGAGCGGTGTAAGTTCGTTGCCTCGCGCATCGATCCGGCCGGGGATGCCAAACACCATGTCCCGTTCGATCAGCGGTGCGGGGCGTTTGGACAGCAGGTTGTACATGTCCGGGATCTTCAGGCGGGCGAGTTCGAGCACGTCGCAGAAGTGCTCGTTCGTGAACAGCGCGAGCCGCAGGCCTTTGCGCTGGATCACGGTGTTGATGCCGACCGTCGTGCCGTGCGTGAAGTACGCAATGTCCTTTGGCTCGATGCCGTATCGCTCGCCCAGCGCCGAGATGCCGGCGAGCACTTCCGCACCTGGCTGATCCGGCCGCGAAAAGACCTTGAGGCTCTTGATCTCCTTGGTGTCTTCGTCCAGAACAGCGAAGTCGGTAAACGACCCTCCAATGTCGACGCCAACTCTATAAGACATAGAATTTCTCCGAAATGAAATCGATGCAGTTCGCGGGCGGCGCGGCACGTCGTGCGTGATCCGCCCGGCAAACCGAAGTGCTTAGGGCAGGGTGCCTAGCGGCCGACCTGTTTGTTCCATTGATCCACCCAACTCGACTGGTACTGCGGAAAGTCCTTGAAGGGCGGGAAAATGAGCTTGTCGATCTGCGTGATCTGCGGCTTGACGTCAGCCGGATACACGACGTTCTGATTCGTCACGCCATAGCGCGTCGCTGCTGCGAAACACGCTTGCGGTCCGGGGCTCATCGCAAGATTGATGAAGTCCCATGCGAGATCGGAGCCGCCCTTGACCTTTTGCAGGAACGTCATCGAAATCGTCGCGCCCGGTGACGGCGTGTAGTAGTTGAATTCCTTGTTGCCGCCATTGATGAACGCCCATGCGCGTCCGTCCCAGTACATCGCAATGTCGACATCGCCCGACTTCAGCGCGTTCAGCACCTGATTGGGATCGGTCCACATGTCGAGATGGCCGCTGGCCACCATCTGCTTGATCTGGTCGAGCGCGGGCTGGATGTTCTGCAGGTTGCCGCCATACAGCGACGAGTACATCCATAGCGTCGAGATACCGCCGCCGAAGTAGTTGATGCTCGGCATCGATGCATGCCATTTGCCCGCAATCGTTCCCTGAACGAACGACTTCCAGTCGGTAGGCGGATTCGGCACGGTCTTGCGGTTGTACAGCGCACCCATCGCGCCGTAATCGAACACGGCGCCATAGCCATCGACAGGATCGACGAAACGGGCGGGAATTTCCTTGATACGCGGAACGTGACCCGCGTCGAGCTTCATCACGAGCCCGCGCTTGGTTGCATCGATTGCGTTGTCGGCCGGCGTCGCGATGACGTCGATGGGCGGCTTGGACGGATTCGCGCCGATCTGGTTGAGCCACTGCGCCGGCGTGCCGAGCACGACGTCGACGTGTTTGCCCGTCTGCTGCTCATAAGGCTTGATCACGCATTGACGAAAGCTCTGTTCCCACAATCCGCCGAATGCGGCAACGACGAGGTCGCCCGCGTGGGCTGCAAGGGGAGAAAGGAGGAGCAGAGCGGGTGTCACCGTCGATACGAATCGCTTGATGGTCTTCATGGCAATTTGTATTCCTGAATGGTCGGAGTTTTGATGTCTGGAACCGTTGCATGGTGCCGTTGTCTCCAGATGCAATTTAGTATTCACTATAGTAAATTTCGATGCAACGAAAAATTACGTGCAACGTCGCAGAAACCTTCTCCGTATCGCTATACGATGCCTATTTCTAGATATTTTCAGCGTGTCATCAGGGTGTACCCTGGAGCAATTTTGGTTGCTTGCTTTCTGTTGAATATGTTGAATATAGTAAATGAATGGCAGGCGGCGTTTCATGCGATTCGCCGGAAGCGATCCCCGACTCTTGACCAGGAAAATCAGGTACATGGAACTTCGGAACGCGATCTTCGCGAGTGACTTTTCAGAAACACCTTATTGGTGGCGGGATTTCAGTCCACCCGAAGACGTACCGGACGTGCTGCCGGGCGAAACGGAAGTGCTGGTTGTCGGCTCGGGATACGCAGGCGTGAGTTGCGCACTGACGCTGGCGAAACACGGTATCGACGTTCTGGTGCTCGATGCGCAACGGCTCGGCAGCGGCGCCAGTACGCGTTCGGGTGGGCAGATCACGGGCGGCGTCAACGTCGGCAAGAATCCGACGGGTAAAAGCTCGTTCGAAATGGACGAAGCCCATGCGCGCCGCAGGGAAGCGATGTTGCGCGAGTGTGCCGAGGGCATGCGTTACGTCGAACAACTCATCGACGAGCACGGCATTGCGTGCGAGTACAAACGCACGGGCCGCGTGACGGGCTTCTGGGTTCCTTCGCATCGCGACAAATGGGCGGATTCGATCGACGATCTGAACCGCTTCACGGATGCGGGCGCAAAGCTGCTGACGCGCAGCGAAATCAGCGATGAAGTGGCCACCGACAGTTACTACGGCGGCGTGCTGATCGAGCGTGCAGGACATCTTCAACCGGCGCTCTACTATCGCGGCGTGCTGGGTGCTGCCCGAGCGAACGGTGCAAAAGTATTCGGCATGACGGCTGTTCAGTCGGTTGAACGCAGCGGCGCGGCGTTCGTCGTGAAGACGGCACGCGGCAACGTGCGCGCAAAGCATGTGGTGCTAGCGACCAACGGTTATCCGTCGTCGATCATCGGCGATCTTCGTCGTCGCGTCGTGCCCGTGACGAGTCACATCATTGCGACCGAACCGTTACCCGAAGCGTTGCGCAACACATTGATTCAGCGTGATCGCGCGGTCGTGGAGACGCGCCGGGTGACCTGCTATTACCGCATGTCGCCCGATGGCACACGGCTCGTCTACGGAGGGCGCGCGCGTTTCGTGCATACCGACGCACGTACGACGGCCCAGTTGCTGCATCGGCAGATGTTGCGCAGGTTTCCGCAGCTCGCGGACACCAAGGTGTCGCATAGCTGGGAAGGCAACGTCGCGATGACGTTCGATTTTCTGCCGCATGTCGGCGAATACGAAGGTATGCACTACGCGATGGGCTGCAACGGTAGCGGCGTGGTCATGATGACCCACCTCGGGAACCTGATCGCGCAAAAAATCATTCACGGTCGGGATGCACCGCAATCCGCGTACGACACGGCGCAAATGCCCACGCATCCGTTGTATTACGGCAAGCCGTGGTTCATGTCGGCGCTTGGCAGCTGGTATCAGTTCCGCGACGCGCTCGATCGTCAGCAAGCGGAAAAAATGGAGGAAGTTTGATGAGAAACTCGGTTTCCGTGAGGCTACGCGGCGTCAGCAAATCGTTCGGCGCGGTGCAGGCGCTCAAGCCACTGAACATCGATGTGAAACCCGGCGAACTGTTATCGCTGCTCGGGCCATCGGGATGTGGGAAGACCACGACGCTGCGCATGATCGCCGGCTTCGACGTGCCCGACGTTGGCAGCGTCTGGTTCGGCAATGACGACGTCACCCTGGTGCCGCCCAATCGTCGCTCGATCGGGATGGTGTTTCAAAACTACGGACTGTTCCCGCACATGACGATCGGCGAGAACGTTGCATATGGACTGAAGATGCGCGGCGTGAGCCGCGCCGAGCAGCGGCAGCGCGTGGGAGAAATGCTCGAAACGGTTCGTCTCGGTGGATTTGAAAACCGCCGGATTCATCAGCTTTCCGGCGGACAACAGCAGCGTGTCGCGCTGGCTCGCGCGCTTATCACCAACCCGTCTGTGTTGCTGCTCGACGAGCCGCTCGGCGCGCTCGACAAGAACCTGCGCGAGCGGATGCAATTCGAACTGCGAGAAATACAACGGCGCTTCCAGATCACGTCGATCATGGTGACGCACGATCAGGAAGAAGCGTTGACGATGAGCGACCGCATCGCTGTGATGTCAGAAGGGCAGGTGCTGCAGGTCGGCACGCCGACGGAGATTTACGCGTCGCCGAAATCGCAGTTCGTTTCGGAGTTTCTCGGCGCGGCCAATATCTTCTCGGGCACCGTGAAGCGGTCGGCAAACGCGCCGGCCATGGAATTCGATTTCGCGCCCGCATTCGACGGCCCCATTCCTACCGATGCGGAAGCGGGCGCCGGACAGCCGATCAGAATCGCCGTGCGGCCGGAGAAGATGAAGATTGTCGGCAGAGAGCAGGGTTTGCCCGCGACGGTGCTCGACATCGTATTCCGTGGCAACTACTTCGCCTATGAACTCGCGCTCGAAGGCGTTAGCAGCCGCACGGCGCTTGTTTATAGCCAGGAGCCGTTGCCCGTTGATCGTAGCGCGCCAGTCGGCCTCAACTGGCTGCCGGAATCCGCGATGATTCTCGCCTGAAAGGATAGGAACATGAACTTCGATGTTCAGACGACAGCGGCCGCCGTACCGGTGGCGCGCAAACGGCCGTCGCGGTCCTACACCGTTGCGCAGCGATGGTGGGCGTTGCCCGCACTCGCGTTTCTCGCCGTGTTCTTCCTCATTCCGCTGCTCGAGAATGTGGTGCGCAGCGTGACGGGCGGCGCGGCCGCGACATCCGGCCATTTCGTGTACTACCGGCAACTGTTCACCGACCCGTACTATCTGGGCATTCTCGGTGTGACATTGAAGGTCAGTTGCGTAACGACCTTTTTCTGCCTGATAGTCGGCTATCCGATTGCCTACTTCATGTGCCGCCACGCCGGCCGCGCGAGCGGTGCGATCGTCTTCTGTCTTGTCGCGCCGCTGCTCACGTCCATCATCATGCGAACGTTCGGCTGGAACGTCCTGCTCGCAAGAAAAGGGCTGCTGAATGTTGCGCTGATGAAGTTCGGACTGATCGAGCGTGCCGTGGACATTCTCAACAGTCCCGTGTCGGTGTACCTCGGTCTCGTGCACGTGATGTTGCCGTTCATGGTGCTATCGATCTCGTCGATATTGCAATCCGTCGACCTGCGTCTGGAAGATTCAGCACGTTCACTCGGTGCAGGACGCTTGCGGGCGTTTCTGAGCGTCACGTTGCCGCTCAGTTTCGACGGCATTCTGACGGGATGCATTCTCGTATTCGTGATCACGAACGGCAGCTTCCTCACGATGCTGCTGCTGGGCGGCGGCAAGGTGACAACGATTGCGCTGCTGATCTATCAACAGTTCAACGTCACACAGGACGTTGCGTTTGCCGCCGCGATGGGCAATGTGTTGTTGCTCGTCGCGCTGATCGGACTTGTCTTGCAGGCCCGTCTTGTTCGAAAGAGGAATGCCAAATCATGAGCGCTGAACTGTTTCAAGGCGATGGCCGCGCACGTCGTGCGCCGCTGAACCTGTCCCGCTATCTGCTGGCTGGCTTCACTGTGATTGTGATGCTGTTTCTGCTGGCGCCCATCGTCTCGGTCGTAGTCGTGTCGTTTTCCGAGTCGTCGTTCATCATGTTCCCCATCGAGCGTTTTTCGTTCGACTGGTACACGCGCATGATCGAATACAAGCCCTTTATGGACTCGCTGCTGGTCAGTATCGAAGTGGCGCTGGGTTCATCGTTAATGGCGGCGCTGCTGGGCATTCCCGCCGCGATGGTCGTCGCGCGATCGACTCATCCGGTTGCGTCGCTCGTCGCGGACCTGCTGCTCGCGCCCATTTCCATACCGGCGATCATGCTGGGACTGTCGCTGCTGTACTTCCTGTCGTCGATCTCGCTGGGGATTTCGATGGGCGCGCTGCTGATTGCGCACACGGTCGTTTCGATACCGTACATGGTGCGCACGGTGCTGGCGGTGTATCGCAGCATTTCGCCGAATCTCGAGGAAGCCTCGGCGATTCTGGGCGCCACGCGTCTGCAGACACTTCGACACACGATATTGCCGCTGATCCGCCCTGGCATATTCGCGGGAGGCCTGTTCGCCTTTCTGATTTCGCTCGACAACCTGCCGCTGTCGTTTTTCTTCGGCACGGCGAGTACGAATACGCTGCCCGTCGTGATGCTGAGTTACATGCAGAACCAGTTCGATCCGTCGATTGCCGCGATCAGCACGGTGCAGATGCTGATGGCCGTGGTGATTCTGGGTGTCGTGGAGATGACTTACGGGATCAAGAGGCTGACGGTGGCCTGAGCGTTCGCTGCGTCTGACGCGTTGCTTCCCGTCGTGCATGCTTCGGCATGCATGACGGGATGTTTCCGCTAGATATGCTGTCCGCCCGACACCGCACCGATGATCCACAACACCTTGCACGGCGTGTCGCCAGGATTCGACACCGTGTGCGCGAGCGACCCGTCGAACAGAAAACTGTCGCCTTCTTCGAGCATGAACTTCTCGTCGCCGACCGTGAGGATCATCTCGCCTTCCAGCATCAGCCCTGCCTTTTCCGCGGGATAACGGAACGGTTCGCTGCCCGAAGCACCTTGTGGCGGGATGCTGAGAATCATCATCTGCATGCCGACGGACGAGCGCGGCGTCAGCAATTCCTTGCGCATGTACCCGAAATCCAGCTGCGGACGCTGATCCTGCTTGCAGATAAACGACGACGTGCCGACGGAAGGCACGATGCGGACGACGGGTGCGGGCTGGGGAGGCGCGTCGGTGAACAACGCGCCGGCCGCAGCGCCCAGCGCATGACGGATCTGGGTCATGACGCGCAACGATGGGTTCGCGAGGTTCCGTTCGATCCGGCTCAGCATGCCCGTGGACACGCCTGAGCGCTCCGAAAGCTCCTTCAGCGAAAGCCCTTTCTCCTGCCTTAGCCGTTTGACCGCGGGGCCGATTTTAGGAATGGTGGGACCGCGCGTTCCAGCCGACTGTTCGGCATCGTGGGCGATGCGAGATTCTCGAGGCATGAGTGCTTGGAAAGAGAAAAGGCAGGGAGCGAATTTCACGCTGTTCACTATTATAAACACGCCCCGCCGGCTTTTTTGCCGCTGCGCGGCGAATAAAACCGGCGCCGTCAGACTCCCGCTACAGCGTTGCACTGCATGCCTTTGCGCGTGTTCTACGTGTCTTTCTACTGGAAAACCCCGGGCAGACCACTTATTGACATCGTCAATATGGCCGCCTAAATTTAATAACGATACATACATATCGTATAGCGATACATCAGCATTAACCCGACAGGAGCGATCATGGCTGAGACTTTCAGGGTGGGCGTAGACATTGGGGGCACGTTTACCGATGTCGTTGCACAAGATGAACGCGGGCGAATCCAGTTCTTCAAGACACCGACGACGCGCGAAGACGAGAGCATCGCGGTCGTTGAAGCGATCGGACAGCTTGCGGCGAGCTACGGCATCGAACCGGCGTCCGTGGTCCGCTTTGCGCACGGTACGACCGTCGCGACGAATGCCGTGCTGGAGCGGCGCGGCGCGCGCATCGGCATCGTCACGACGCGCGGCTTTCGCGATGTGCTCGAAATCGGCCGTCAGATGCGCCGCGACATGTACCGCGCGGTGCTGAAACCGGAGACGCCGTCATTTCTCGCGAGCGGAGAGTTCCGTCTGGAAGTGGGCGAGCGCATCGCGCACGACGGCACCGTCCTCGAAGCGATGCAGGATGCCGACCTGCTCGAAGCCGTCGGCAAGCTCGTGGACGCGGGTGTCGACGCCATCGCAATCTGCTTCCTGTTTTCCTTTGTCAATCCGGCGCACGAGCTGCGAGCTCGCGAGCTGATCGAGCAAGCGTGGCCTGATCTGTCGGTGGCGCTGTCTCACGAAGTCGATCCATCGTTCCGCGAGTACGAGCGCACCGTGGTGACGGCGTTCGACGCGTACGTGAAGCCTGTTATCGACGGCTATCTGCGTCGGCTGGACGATGGCTTGCGCCGCGAGGGCGTCGGTGCGCCGCTTCAGGTGATCCAGTCGCGCGGCGGCCTGATGGCATCGACGGTGGCGCGCGAGCGTCCTGTGCGCCTGTTTCTGTCTGGCCCTGCTGCGGGCGTGATCGGCGCGCAACGGGTCGGTGACAGCGCTGGCATCCGCAATCTGATTACCGTCGACGTGGGCGGCACGAGCAGCGACATCGCGCTTATCAGCGAAGGCGAAGCGCTGATCCGCTCCGAAGGCTACGTCGACGGTTATACGGTTCGCGTGCCGATGGTCGATGTCAATTCGATCGGCTCGGGCGGCGGCTCGATTGCATGGATCGATGCAGGCGGCGGTTTGCGGGTCGGTCCGCGCTCGGCAGGTTCGCAGCCCGGGCCGGCCTGTTATGGCAGAGGCGGCACGTTCCCCACTGTCACGGACGCATCCGTCGTGCTCGGATACATCGATCCCGCCTATTTCGCGGGCGGCGCGTTGACGCTGGAACCGGACCGCGCGCGCGAAGCCATCTACACGCACATCGCGCGCCCGATGGGTGTGAGCGTCGAACACGCGGCGCTGGGGATTCATCGCGTGGTCAATGCGCAAATGGCCGAAGGCATCCGGCTCGTGTCGGTGAAGCAGGGCGTCGATCCGCGTGGCTTCAGCCTGCTGCCGCTCGGCGGCGGAGGCGGCATGCACGTGACCTCGCTGGCTGCCGATCTCGGCATGTCGCGCGTACTCGTGCCGCGCTATCCGGGTGTGCTCGCCGCGTACGGGCTGCTGTCGGCTCCCGTCGAGCATGAGGCGTCGTCGGCGTTTGGTCAGGATATCGACCGGACCTCGATCGCTGCGGTCAACGCCGCGCTCGACGTGCTGGATGCCCGATGCGATGCATTGATGGCCAGCGAGGCAATCGGCAGCGAAGCCTTGCAGCGCCGCTATTTCGCCGACGTCTGTTTCGTCGGCCAGTCGTACACGCTGGAAGTGTCGTTCGACCGCGCGCACGGCGCGCCGCTCGAAGCCCTGGTCGAGGCGTTTTACGCGCAACACCATCGCGTATATGGACATTGCACGGCGGGACGCGTGCGCATCGTCAATCTGCGTTCGGTGCATCGCGTGCCGGCCCCGCGTGTGCCCGATACGGCTTATGCACCCACGCGCGACGGCGAGCCGAAAACATCCACGCGTCCGATCGTGATCTCGCCGGAAAGCGGCCCGGTCGATGCGCGCGTGTTACGCCGCGAATCGTTGCCCGTTGGTTTCACCTTCGAAGGTCCCGCCATTGTCGAGCAGGCCGACACCACGACGCTCGTTCATCCGGGCTGGCACGGTGAAGTCGACGCCGCGGGCAATCTCTTGCTGAACCGTCGCTGATAACGCCTGGAGAATCCATGATGAACGCCAACTCCGTTTCCATCGATCCCATCACGCTCGAAGTGATGCGCCACAAGCTCGACGGGATCGCAAACGAAATGGAACTGACGCTGTTGCGCAGTTCCTTCTCGCCCATCGTCAAGGAAGGTCTGGATGCATCGGCCAGCCTGTTCACGCCGCAAGGCGAAACCCTGGCGCAAGCATGCTCGGTACCGATTCACCTCGCGACCTTGATCCCGATCGTCGCAGCCATCCTCGCCTGCTATCCGCTCGATTCCATGCGCGATGGGGATGTCTACATCATGAACGACCCGTATCTGGGCGGCACGCATCTGCCGGACATTGCGCTCGTCGCGCCCGTGTTCGGGCTCGCGGGCAAGCCGATCGCGCTCGCTGCCACGATGGCGCACCATCAGGACGTGGGCGGCATGACACCCGGCTCGATTCCCACCAACGCAACGGAAATCTTCCAGGAAGGGCTGCGCATTCCGCCGCTCAAGCTGTACGACGCGGGCCATCTCAACGAAACGCTCGACGCGATGATGCGCCTGAACGTGCGCATTCCCGATACCTTGATGGGCGATATCGCGGCGCAGATTGCAGGGTGCAAGATCGGCATCCGGCGGCTGCAGGAAGTGGAGTCTGTGTTTGGCGAAGCAGCGTTGTCGGCGATGTTCGCCGAACTGCTCGATCACTCCGAACGCATGACGCTCGAAGCATTGCGCGCGGTGCCCGCCGGGCGTTACACGTACACCGGCTGGCTCGACAACGACGGCATCGACCTCGACGAGCCGGTGAAGATTCAGGTGGCCGTTGAAGTCTCCGATGGACGTTTCCATGTCGACTTCACGGGCACGGCTGCGCAGGTGCGTGGCCCGTTCAACTGCGTGCCGTCCGGTTCGCAGGCGGCTGCGTATTTCGCCGTGCGGGTGCTGACCGATTCGACCATTCCCACCAACGGCGGCTGCTTTCGTCCCGTGACGCTGACCTTGCCGGAACGCTCGCTCGTCAATCCTGAGGCGCCCGCGCCCGTGTGTTCACGCACGTCCACGATCAAGCGCATTACGGCCTGCCTGCTCGCGGCATTCAAGGAAGTGTTGCCCGACAAGGTCGGCGCCGATTCCGCCAGCACCTTGACGGCCATCGCGTTCGGCGGCGTGGACGACGATGGGCGGCGTTTCGTGGTGGGCGAACTGATCGCGGGCGGCAACGGCGCGAGCCGCGATGGCGACGGCGTCGACGTGATCGAAACCGATGCGTCGAACTGCATGAACTATCCCGCCGAGGCCATCGAGATGAACGCGCCGCTGCGCGTGCGGCAAGTTGCATTGCGCACCGGCTCGGGTGGCGACGGCCGCTATCGCGGCGGCCTGGGTCTCGTCAAGGAGTTCGAAGTCCTTTGCGACCATCTGACCGTCACGCATCGCGGTGAAGGTCATCGGCATGCCGCGCAGGGCGCATCGGGCGGAGAGCCGGGCCTTTGCGCGCAGAGCGCAATCATTCGCCGTTCGGGCGAGACCGAGCCGATCAACTCGAAGATCGTCACGACGATGCGGCGCGGCGACAGGCTGATCGTCGGGACAGCGGGCGGCGGCGGCTGGGGCGATCCTGTTGCGCGTGACGAAGCGGCGCGCGCGGGCGATCGCGCGGCTGGCAAGGTGTAGCGCCGCTTGCCATGCGTTGAGTGAATGATCCCGGCTTCGCTTCATGTATGCCGTGGCCGGGATTTGCGAAGCAGTAGTGTCCGAACGGGTGAGAGGTTTCCAGTGAATACATCTACGCTAGAACGGGTGCGCGCCGACGCGCACTCCGCATCGTCCGCGGTACCGGCAAACGATCGCGCCGGCGCGCGACGCGCGGTTGCCGCAGCGGCGATCGGCAACGTGCTCGAGTGGTACGACTTCGCCGTCTACGGCTTTCTCGCGACGATCATCGCGCACAAATTTTTCCCGGCGAAAGACGACTTCACGTCGATGCTCGCGACCTTCGCGGTGTTCGGCGCGGGTTTCGTCATGCGGCCATTGGGCGGCATCGTGCTCGGCAGATTCGCCGACACGCGAGGCCGCAAAGCCGCGCTGCTGGTCACGATGTTCATGATGGCAGGCAGCACGGTTGCAATCGGGCTGGTGCCGACGTACGCATCGATTGGCATTGCCGCGCCGCTGCTGGTGATGAGCGCGCGGCTGCTGCAAGGCTTTTCCGCGGGCGGCGAGTGGGGCGGCGCGACGGCGTTTATCGTCGAGTGGGCGCCTAACGGAAAGCGTGGCCTGTTCGGCAGCTTCCAGCAGAGCAGCGTGGCGCTGGGCATGCTGCTCGGCTCGGGCGTCAGTGCGCTCTGTAGTACGGCGCTAGGCCCCGATGCGATGGACAGCTGGGGCTGGCGCGTGCCATTTCTGCTCGGCTGTCTGCTCGGTCCGGTGGGCATGTACATGCGCCGCAATATCGCCGAAGCGCCTACGTTTTCGGAAGCAGTGGTGAAGTCGGAATCGCTGAGCGTACCGGCGGGGTTGCGGCTTGCGTTCAGGGCCTTCGGCTTTGCAATACTGTGGAACGTGTCCTACTACATCATGCTGGCCTATATGCCGACCTTCTTTCAGAAGTTCGTCGGCCTGGACCATGCAAGCGCGTTGTGGTCGAACACAGCAGGTTTGCTCGTGCTCGTGGTGGCGGTGCCGTTGATGGGCAGGTTGTCCGATCGTATCGGCCGCAAGCCGCTGCTGCTTGCCTCGTGCATCGCGTTTATCGTGCTGCCGTACATCCTGCTGAGCTGGGTGCTCGCGAGCCGGCATATCGGGGTGATACTCACGGCGCAGATTGTGTTTGCCGCTTCGATCGCGTTGTTCTCGGGGCCGGGGCCGGCCGCCATCGCCGAGATGTTTCCGACGCGTTCGCGCTCGACGTGGATGTCGATCGGCTACAGTCTCGCCGCCGTGCTGTTCGGCGGGTTCGCGCCGTTCGTATCGACGATGCTGATCGGCATCACGCACTCTCCGTTATCGCCCACTGTGTACCTCGCGCTGTCGTCCGTCGTGTCGATTGTGTTCGTCCTCACGATGCGCGAGACGGCGCACGACGATCTACGCTGATAATCCAATCCGGGGAGAACGAGATGGTTGCGCGAGCGGCATCTGAAGAAAATCGCGTCATCGTGCTGGGTGCGGGCATTGTCGGCTTGTGTGTTGCCTATAGCCTTGCGAAAGCGGGCCTCGACGTGACGGTGATCGATCCGCAGCCGCCTGCCAGCCAGTGTTCGGCAGGCAACGCGGGCGCGATCTCGTCGCGCGCAGTGGCGCCGCTGGCGATGCCCGGACTGCTGAAAAGCGTCCCGGGCATGTTGCTCGATCCGACCGGGCCGTTGTATATCCCGCGCAGCTATATCCTGAGCGTCGCGCCCTGGCTATTCAGGTTCATCGCGGCTTCCAGACCGGAACGCGTGAACCAGATCGCTCAAGGCCTCAATGCGCTGCACGAAGACGCCGTGGCGCTTCATCAGCAGCTTGCGCAAGAAGTGGGGTGTCGCGAGCGCATCCGCACGAACGGCCAGTTGCATCTTTATCCCGACCGGCAAGCGCTCGACAAGGATCGGCGCAGCTGGGCGCTGAAGGCGTCGTATGGCCTCGTGATCGAGGAAGTCGACCGGGCCGGCATACTCGCACTCGAGCCTCATATCGGCGATGCGTACAACGTCGGTCTCTTTCTGCCGGATCAGGCGTGGGTATCGGAGCCGAGACAATACGCGCTCTGTATCGCGGAAGCGGCTCGTGCGCGCGGCGTGCAGTTCATTCAGGCGGCAGCGGAACATATCGGCCGGCAAGGGCTCGACTGGCGCATCGATTGCGCAGGCACGTCGTTGACGGCGCGTCATATCGTGCTGGCGGCGGGCGCCTGGTCCGGTCGGCTGCTTGGCGCGCTTGGCGTGAAAGTACCGCTCGAGAGCCAGCGTGGTTATCATGTGCAACTGCATGGAGACGACGCACCGATCAGCCGTCAGGTGGTGCTCGCAGACCGCAAGGTGTTCGTGTCTCCGCTCGAAAGCGGTTTGAGAATAGCCGGCACGGTGGAATTCGGCGGCTTCTCGCGGCCGCCCAGCGAAAAGCGGGCGCAATTGCTGCTGGAGCACGCGCAAGCGGGGATTCCCGCGCTGCGACGTCCTGCGCAAGCCGACACATGGATGGGGCATCGTCCGTGCTTGCCGGACTCGTTGCCCGTGATCGGCGCTGTGCCGTCGTTGCGCGGCATGTGGTGCGCGTTCGGGCACGGCCATCTTGGCGTGACAGGGTCGGCACGCACAGGGCAATGGCTCGCGGAAGCAATCAGAGGTGACATGCACCACGACAGACTGAAGCCCTACGAAGTCGCGCGCTTCGCGTGATCGACCAGGCATTGCTGAGTAAGGGAAATGCGACTGACACAGGGCGGCACTTTATAACCTCTTCTCATGAACAATCCAGAAGAATCGACACTCTTCATCCAGTCGTTCGCTACGGGCCTGTCCGTGCTCGGCGCGTTCAACATCGAGCATTCGTCGATGAGCCTGCCGGAGATCGCCACGGCGGCGGGCATATCGAAGAGCGCCGCGCAGCGCTTTGCCTTTACGCTCGAAGCGCTGGGTCTGTTGCGCAAAGACCCCGTGAGCAAGCGTTATTCGTTGTCGCCGCGCACACTTGAACTCGGCTATCGCTATCTGCAGTCGCATGCGTTGCTCGAACGGGCCAACCCTTATCTGCTCGAACTCAATCGGGAAGTGGCGGAGACGGTGAATCTCTCGGAGCCGGATGGCGATCAGATGGTGTATATCGGCCGCTTTCCGAATCCCGCGCGCGCGATTGTGTTTATGCCCGTGGGGCGCGCATTGCCGATGTTCTGCACGTCGTCTGGCCGTGCGTATCTGTCGGGACTGAGCGATGCCGAAGCGCGCGACATTATTCAAAGCTCGGAGCGTCTGCAATATACGCCGCAGACGGTGACGGACGTGGATCAGCTGATGAGCATGGTTGCCGAGGTGCGCGAGACGGGCTTCGCGTGCAGCGAGCAGGAATACTACCGTGGCGATCTTGCGTTCGCTGCGCCGTTGTTCGGGGCGTCGGGCAAGCCTATCGGCGCGCTCAATATTTCTGTGTCAGTCGCGCACTGGACGAAGGAGCGCGCAATCGCGGAACTCGTGCCGCGCCTGCTGGAAACCGCGCGCCTGATCTCGACCACACCGCCGAGCCGGCATGCACTGGAGCCGTTTCATATCGGTTACGGCAAGGCGAATCGATAGCATCGGGCGGATCGGGTCGCGAGTGTCGGGTTCATCCGAGCACGTCCATCGCGCGATACCACATCACGGCCGCAGCAAAGTACAGACGCTGCAAACCGTGAAAAGGAATGGGGCGAATCGGGCTTAATGGAAACCTGAGCGGCCGGTGTCCCATCAGATGGCCCGCGAGTTCCTGACCTAACGCCGTCGCCATCGCGATGCCGCGACCGTTGTAACCGAGGGCAATCGTGAGTCCCGGCGCGGGCATGTGCAGATGGGGAATGCCATCGCGCGTGACGGCGACGCGCCCCGCCCATCGATGCCCGATGCGAACGCCTTCAGCCTGCGGAAACAGCCGCACCAGCGAGCGTTCCAGATGCGCCCACGACCGTGCGGAATCGGGATCGGAGAACGGTCCCCGTCCGCCGAGCAGCAAGCGGCCCGCCGCGTCTTTGCGGAAGTAGAGCAGCAGTCGCCGCGAATCGGACGCGACTTCGCCGCCGCCCAGAACCGTTGCGCCGATGGAGGGCGGCAACGGCTCGGTCGCCAGCATGAAACTGTTGGCTGCGATCACCGTCTGCTTCAACCCTGGCCACAGCCCGTCCGTATAACCGTTGGTCGCGATCAGCACGTCGTCGGCATCGATTGTGTGACCGGCTGCCGTAGTGAGCCGCCAACTCCGGCCCGCGCGCGCGAGACTGCCGACCTTCGACTGCCCATGCACGGATACGCCCTGTTGCGTCGCCGCGTTCAGCAAGCCACGCAGATACTTCAGCGGATGCACGCTGCCCGCGCGCCGGTCGATCCATCCGCCCTGATAGCCGGCACAGCCCGTGCGCGCCGCGACTGCGGCACGGTCGAGCATGTCGACGGACGCGCCGCGCGCTTGCCATTGCGCGACGCGTCGCCGCTGTGTTTCCAGCATCGCGGCCGAATGCGCCGGCTGAATCCATCCGGCTCTGACGGCGTCGCAGTCGATCTGATAGCGGGCGATCAGATCGAACACGACGTCCGCCGTGCCGCTGGCGAGTTCGATGAGCGGCAGGGCCGATTCGCGGCCCAACGCGCGCAGGAGGTCGTCGGGATCGTGCTTGAGGCCGGGAATGACCTGGCCGCCGTTACGCCCCGATGCGCCCCAGCCGGGCTCAGCGGCGTCGAGCACGCAGACATCGCATCCGCGTTCGGCCAGATGCAACGCCGTCGACAGGCCAGTGATGCCCGCGCCGATAATCGCGACGTCGGCCCGGCGCGACGCCGCGAGAGGAGGCGTCGGCACGGCCGGCGGCGCGGTGGCGGACCAGATCGAAGAAAACGACATGACGTCAGTGCCGCAAGCTACTGGCCTGCCGTGCGAAACACGCGGCACTGGCTGCGGTTTTCGGGCACGAAGACCTGATCGCCGGGCAACGTCTTGACGAGCGAATACAGATCCCACGGTCCTTTGGATTCTTCCGGCGACTTGACGCGGAAATAATAGTAGTCATGCACCATCCGGCCGTCCGCTCTCAGGCGCGCATTGCGCACGACGTCGTCGACGATCGGCAGTTCGCGCATCTTCCGTGTGACGATGACGGGATCATCCGATTTCGCTGCCGCCACGGCCTTCAAATAGTGATAGACCGACGAGTAAACGCCGGCATGCGTGAGCGAAGGCGGCCCCTTCTTGTAAATCTCCATGAACCGCTTGCTGAAGCGGCGCGTGCCGTCGTCGAGATCCCAGTAGAAGCTCTCGGGGAACTGCAGGCCTTTCGCCTGCGACAGTCCCACGCCCTTGATCTCGTAGATCGTGGGGAAGAATGCCGCTTCCTGCTTTTTCGCGCCCAGTTGAAACTCGCTAGCCGTCTTGATCGAATTGGCGGCATCGGCGCCCGAATTGGCGAACGCGACGATATCGGCGGTCGATTGCTGCGCCGAGATGATTTGCGAAGACATGTCGCTGCTGTTCAACGGATGCTTCGACTCGCCAACGGTATGCGCGCCGATCGCGTCGAGCTGTTTGCGTGCTTCCGATACAGCCGCCGCCCCATACGCATAGTCCACTGCGATGAAGTACCACTTCTGATTCGGCTTCGCGATACCTTTGACGGCGGCTGTCGTCTGTGAATAGGTGTCCCACATCCACTGCACCGCGTAATCGGGCTGGCAATCTTCATTGGTGATGCGATTGGGCCCGCCGACAAACAACGCCACTTTCTTTTTCTGCACCGCGAGGTTTTCCATGCCGAGCGCGACGGCGGAATTCACCATGTCGGCATACGCGTCGACGTGATCGACGTCGGCCCATTCGCGCGCCTTTGCCAGCGCGATATCGGTCTTGTTCTGATGATCGAGCGTCAGCAGTTCGATCTTCATGCCCTTGCATTCTTTGGCAAGGCAGTCGTCAATCGCCATCTTTGCTGCGACCACGGAACCTTGACCGGATAGCGCTGAAAACGCGCCGCTCATGTCCGTCAACAGTCCGATCTTGACGACGCCGTCCGAGATTTCGGCGTGTACGGGTGAAGCCCCGATCATGCTGATTGCCGTGAATGCAGAAAAGCATAGAAAACGGCGGTATGGTCTGGTCATTGTCGTTCTCCTCAAAGGCGTTGAATGGGCGTGCTGGATTCAGCGTGTGTTATGCACGGGCGTTGTCGACCATGCCGTCGCGACCGTCGGCTTCGACAAGCGATGGATGACGCTCATGCACGTCGCCATAACCGCCGCCGCCGCCCATGAAGACCTTCACGCGATCTCCCTTCATCAGCGTCAGCATCGATTTCGACGCGATGCGCTCGGTCACGCCATTGCGTGTCACTTCGCAGTACCCGCGCTTGCCTTCTTCACCGCCGAAAAGGCCCTGCGGCGCATAGCGATGGCGATCGGCATAGATCGCAAAGCCGACGTCGTCTGCCAGCACCGAATACTCACGGCTGAAGCCCGCGCCGCCGCGATGCTTGCCCATGCCGAACGAATCGGGTTCGAGCGCATAGCGCTCGAGCCTGAAGAAGTCGTATTCCATATCGAGCGCTTCGACGGGCGTGTTCGCGCAGTTGGACAGCGGCGAATCGACGGCATCGCAGCCGTCGCCATGTTCCGACGCGCCATAACCGCCGCCGAAAATCTCCAGATACACGCTGTATTTTTCGTCGCGTTGCAGCGAGAAGCACGCGGCCGTCAACGTGTCGAAGCCCGTGGCGATCACCTTGCCGCGTGCCACGGGCGCCAGTGCCCGCATGATCGCGTTGTAGATGCGGTAGTTTGCTTCGAGACGCGCGCGTACGGGCGAGGGCGGCGCGGGGTTGAGAATGGACCCGTAGGGCGCGGAAATGCTGACGGCCCGCAAGATGCCTTCGTTGAATGGAATGTCGGGCGAAGTCAGAATCGATTTCACGCACGTCACAGCCGCCGACACAGTGCATGAAAACGGCGAGTTCAGATTGCGGCGCACCTGCGGGCTGCTGCCCGCAAAGTCGATATCGATCGCGTCGTGCGTGACGCTGACCTTGACCTTGATCACGAGCGGCTGATCGGTCACGCCGTCGTCATCGATCATGTCTTCGCCGTAGTAGATACCCGGCGGCAAGGTCGCGATCGCGGCGCGGAAGCGCCGTTCCGAGTAATTGACCATCTCGTTCATGACTTCCGTCACCATCCCGACGCCATACTTGTCGCACAGCTGCACGACGCGTACACAGGCGATGGCGTTCGCGGCGAACATCGCGTTCATGTCGCCGATGGTCAGGTCGGGCACGCGGACATTCGCGCGCACCAGCTGTTCGAGCGGTCCGCCGTTCCAGTCACGCGACTGCGACCACCGCGTGGGCGGAAAGCGCAAGCCTTCCTGATAGATGTCGGAGGCGTCTGTGTCGAGTCCGGGTGCGCCGCCGCCAAAGTCGATCTGGTGCGCAACGCTTGCGGAGAAGCCGATCAACTGTCCATCGTAGAAGATCGGACAGAAGATGTAGACATCGGGGAGATGCTGTCCGCCCGCATACGGGTCGTTGGTGATCATGAAATCGTCGGGGCGGATCGTCTCCGCGGGATAGCGGGCGAGGCACTGCTTGAGCGTAATGCCGATCGGCCCGAGCTGAATCGGGATCAGCTCGGCCTGCGCGACGATATCGCCGTGCACGTTGGCAATCGCGGCCGAGCCGTCGCTCGCTTCGCGAAGAATGGTCGAATAGGCGGAGCGGATCAGCTTCGCGCCCATCTCGCGGGCGGCCGCCAGAACGCTCTGGCTGATGATGGCATTGTCGAACGGGCTGACGGTCATGATCATGCCTCCTTCGCGAGAACGAGATTGGATTGGGAATCGACGTGTGCGCGCCAGCCTGCCGGCACGAGCACGGTGGTCGTGTACTCCTCGAGCACAGCGGGACCCGCAACGGAATGGTCAGCCGTGGTAGCGAGATCGGTGACGGACAGGCGCTGGCAAGGGCGCCGCGCGTTGCCGTCATACAGGCCTGTCTCTGTGTCGACGGCGCGCGAGCCCACTGAAACGCTGGTGAGCGCGCTCACCTGTCCGGTCGCGAGCGTGGCGCCCGCACGCAGCGCGACCACTTCGACCGGGCGCCCCGTCTTGTCGCTATGAAAGTACATGCGCTGGTGCGCATCGACGAATCCTGCGATCAGGCTTTCCTTGTCGAGCGCGGCGAGTCCATCGGCATCCAGTTCGAGCGGCACTTCGAACGCCTGGCCGAGATAGCGCATTTCGAGCGTGTAACTGAACGACAAAGGCTGGGTGAAATCCATGCGTCGAAATTGCGCCTGCAAATCATGTTGCAGGGACGCGAACCGCATGCGCAGATCGTCGCACGTGTCGTCGCTCACCTGCACGCGATGGGTCAGGGTTTCGTACTTGATGAAGTCGGATGCCAGCAGACCATAGGCGGACGTCACGCCGGGATTGGGCGGCGTCACGACCGTCGCGATGCCGAGTTCTTCCGCTATCTGCGCGGCCTGCATCGGCCCCGCGCCGCCGAACGGGACGAGCACATAGTCGCGCGGATCGCGTCCGCGTTGCGTCGACACGAGCTGAATGGCGCGCACGATGTTGGCATTGGCGAGCCGCACCGCGTTATAGGCTACGGCCTCGACAGGCAAGCCGAAATGTTCGGCCAGAGACGCGAATGCGCGATGCGCGGCCTCGACGTCGAGTTTCATCTGACCGCCGAGAAAGGCTTCCGGGCGCACCGTGCCGAGCACGACGTGGGCATCGGTGATGGTCGGCTGCGTGCCGCCCCGCCCATAGCAGGCCGGCCCCGGATCGGCGCCGGCGCTCTCGGGGCCGACGCGCAGCATGCCGCCGTCATCGATCCATATCAGGCTTCCGCCACCCGCGCCGACGGACACGATATCGAGCACGGGCGTGCGAACCGGCAGGCCGTCGATTTCGGTTTCGGACGCGAGCGTGGGCTTGCCGTCCTGGACGAGACAGACGTCGGAACTGGTGCCGCCCATGTCGAACGTGATGACGTTCGGATGGCCCGACAGGATGACCTGACGCACCGCACCCACGACACCCGCAGCGGGACCGGAGAACAGCGCGCTGATCGCGTTTTCGCGCATGGATTCGGCGGGCAAACGGCCGCCATTCGATTGCATCACCGAGAAGCGGCCGCGAAATCCCTCGCGCTCCAGCGCGTTCGTGAGGCGGCCCAGATAGCCCGCGATCACGGGCTGCACGAACGCGGAAAGCGTCGCGGTGCTGGCCCGTTCGTACTCACGAAACTCGCACGCCACCTGATGCGAGCACGTCACCACGATGCCCGGCAGCGCCGCACGAATGATGTCGGCGATGCGGCGTTCGTGCGCGGGGTTCCGGTACCCATTGAGCAGGCAGATGGCGACGGCGTCGTAGCGGCCCGCCTTGAGATGCGGCAGAACGTCGGCGCGAAAGCGCGCTTCATCCAGCGATGTCAGCACGCTGCCGTCCGCCAGCACGCGTTCGTGCGCTTCGAAGCATGCGCGCCGTTGCACCGGCGGCACGGGCTTTTTGTAGAAGAGATCGTAGATCTGTTTGCGGTCGTGGCGCTGCAGAAACAGGATGTCGCGAAAGCCTTCCGTCGCGATAAAGGCCACCTTGCCGCCTTTGCGTTCCAGCACGGCATTGGTGGCAACGGTGGAACCGTGCGCGAAATCTTCGATTGCGGCGAAGTTGATCCCCGCGACCCGCAGCGCTTCGAGCACGCCGACATCGGGCGACGCTGGCGTGCTCGGCACCTTGATCACACGGACCTCGCCGTCGCCGTACGCGACGAGGTCCGTGAACGTACCGCCTACTTCGACTCCGACTTTCATGTGCTCTTGTCCTTCGTTCCCTCAGGGAACGGGTTGGTCAGCAGAAAGCGGCAGATCCATGTCCTCAGCCCGGACATCGATTCCACCGTTAAATCGAGTAAAGTAATCGCATATCGATACGTACTAAGCTATATGCGGTTTGACAAAGTCTAGAAGACGAATAATGATCGGTAAACGGGTATGATCAACCGTATATCGATTAATTTGTAACTGAGGAAAAACGTCAGACGGAAGGGGAAATATGGAAAAGGAGAACAGCGTTTCGCCGATGTTCAACCAGTCGGTCGAGAAGGGACTCGCGATCCTCGCGGCCTTCGGTGCGCGCAACCGCCGCATGAGCCTGGCCCAGATCGCGGAGATGGCGGGCATCAGCCGCAGCTCGGCGCAGCGGATTGTCTTCACGTTGGAGTGCCTCGGCTACCTGACGAAAGACCCGCACACGCGCCGCTACGAACTGGCCACGAAGGTGATGGAAATCGGCTGCAACTACGTGGCCGCGAATGCGCTGATCGACAGTGCGAATCCGTTTCTGTCGGCCATGAACAGCACGTGTGACGAAACGGTGTCGTTGACGGAGCCGTGCGGCACTGACATGGTGTACGTGGCGTCGTTCACGAGCCGCAAACCGATCGTGGCCCACATGGCAATTGGAAGCCGCATGCCCATGTATTGCACCTCGGCGGGGCGCGCGTATCTGTCGGGTTTGCCTGAGGACGAAGTGTTGTCGCTGCTGCGCCGCTCCGAGCTGAAGCCGTTGACGGCGGCGACGCTCACCGAGCCCGCGAAGATCTACACGCAGATCGACGAGAGCCGTGCACGCGGCTTTTCGATCAACATCGAAGAATATTACGTAGGCCATATGAACGTCGGCGCGCCGGTGCGCAACAAGGATGGGCGCGCTATCGCGGCGGTTCATGTGGTGGCGCCATGCAGCCGCTGGACTGCCGAAGAAGTGATCGGCAAGCTGGGGCCGATGGTTCGCGAATGCGCGGGGGCGATCACCAATGCGGTTCGGGCGCATTGAAGACATACGTCGCGCAGAAGGCCGCCACGTGATGTGATCGAGGGTCCAGCTTCTGGCGCGAGAAGCTGGACCCATCGCGCGCGATCAGCTCAGCGCAGACTCAGCCTTTGCGCGTCGCATGGCGGCACCGGGCCACAACGCCGCGCCACCGCGTTCATACTGGCCGGGATAGCGGATCTTGTTGAGATCGCCGAGTTCTTCGGCGGCGTGCCACGGCCAGCGAGGATCGTCGATAAACGCGCGGCCCAACGCGACGCAGTCGGCCTGATCGTCGGCCAGAATGGACTCGGCCTGGTGCGGGTCGGTAATCAGGCCCACGGCGCGCGTCATCATGCCGGTGCGCTTCTTCACTTCCGCTGCGAGGTGCACCTGATAGCCCGGCTCGACCGGAATCGAAGCAGGTGCGAGCGCGCCCGACGTCACACATACATACTCGACGCCCAGCGCCTTCAGCGCATTCGTGAAAGTGACGGCTTCGTCGACGTTGATGCCTTCGGGGCGCCAGTCAGTGCCCGTGACGCGGAAGCCCAAAGCGACCTTGCCGGGGATGGTTTCGCGAACCGCCCTGGCGACTTCCAGCGCAAAGCGCATCCGGTTCTCGAGCGTGCCGCCGTATTCATCGTCGCGCTGGTTGGCGATGGGCGAGAGGAACTGATGCAGCAGATAGCCGTGCGCCGCGTGAATTTCGACAACGTCGAAACCGATATGGGCGGCGCGCTGTGCCGCGGCGACAAATCCGTCGCGTACGCGCGCAATGTCGTCCTTCGTCATGGCGCGCGGCGTATGCCAGCCGTCGACGAACGGCAGCGCCGACGGCGCTTCCGTCTGCCATGCATCTTCATTGCCGGACAGCGCGCCGCGTCCTTCCCACGGACGTTGCGCGGAGCCTTTTCTTCCGGCATGACTGAGCTGGATGCCCCAGCGTGTACCCGGCGCACTGACACTGCGAGCCGACGCCATCACGCGCGCGAGCGCGGTCTCGTTGTCGTCGCTGTACAGACCGAGACAGCCATGCGTGATGCGCGCATGTCGTTCGACAGCCGTCGCTTCCAGCATGATCAGCCCAGCCCCCGAGATGGCGAGTTGCATGAGGTTCATGACATGCCAGTCGTTTGCGCAACCGTCGTTTGCGCTGTACTGACACATGGGCGCGACGACAATCCGGTTTTCCAGCTTGACTTCGCCGATCTGCATCGGAGAAAACAGAAGACTCGACATTCGATTTCCTGGTTAAAGCGTATCGCTACTGTGACTAAAAATGGATGTGAGACGGGTGCCCGCGCTAACGGGCTGGGCTCAATGCCGCAGACCACGGGGAAAACGCATCGCTCACGCCGCGTGCCGTGACGCCGTCGAACCGTTCGATGATGCTCGGGCGCGCGAAGTTGATCGGCAAGACGTTGTGATCCACCACGTCGCATTCGCTCATCTGCATGAGACGATCGATCACCTGCTGTGGCAACCGGCGATCCGCGCTGACCTTGTCCGGTCCCGACACGTCGATGCGTGGCCAGTGCGCCGCGTCGCCCACGTCCATACGGAAGTCGTGAACCAGCAGCAGCAACTGCGCGATGGCGGCCATGATCCGGCGTCCGCCCGCCGCGCCGCCTACCACCACAGGCCGGCCGTCGTGCGCGATGATCGCCGGACACATGTTCGACAACGCCTTCTGGCCGCCCGCGATTCTGTTCGACGTACCCGGGCGCGGATCGAACCACATCACGCCGTTGTTCATGACGAAGCCCGTCGAAGGCAGCACGACGCGGCTGCCCATCGACGACAGCAGGGTTGTCGTCAACGCGACCATCGACCCATTTGCATCGCACACGTTGATGTGCGTGGTGCAGCCTTTCTCGGCGTTCGGATCGCCATCTTCATGCAGGCGTTTGCGGTAGGCGGAGCGCAGCGCGTGCGACATGTCGGCATACCACTGCGCGGACGGCGTAGCGCTCTCGTTGCGTGACGAAGCCGTTTGCAACGTGGCGAGTGCATCTGCGAGGGTAGGGCCTGCGTTCAGCCCCGACGAAAGCTGAATGGTCGCGTCTCCCCACTGCACGGGCAGCGCGGTCGACATTTCCACGTCGTAGCCAGCCATCTCTTCACGCCCGATCACGCCGCCCATCTGCTGGATATCGTCGACGATCGTCTTCGCCAGATCGCCGTTATAGAAGTCGCGCCAGCCGGCATGCGCGATACGTTCGAGCGTGTCGGGCAGGCGGCCCAGCGGCAGGAAGCCTGGCGTGCCCTGGTAAGGCGGCACGGGCGGCAGACCATCGCGCAGAAAGATGCGCGATGTCTCGTCGTAACGGCGCATGACCGGCGCGGCCTGCGCGAGCATCAGCGTGGTGAACCAGTCGTTCGCAAGGCCGCGTTTCGCGAGCGCGAGCGCAGGTTGCATCACATCGGCGAGCGGCATCGTGCCCCAGCGTTCGAGCATCATGCCGTAGCCCGCCACGGCTGTCGGCAGACAGAACGACAATGGCCCATGCACATTGGCGTCGTCGCGAACCTGCGGCCAGGGGAACAGATCGGAGCCGGGGCGGCCCGTCAGCGGGAACATGTCGGCGTGCAGCTTGCGCGGTGCGAGCGGGCCGAAATGCACGGAGGTCGCCGCCTTGCGGTCATGGCCGTGATAGAGCGCAAAACCGACGCCGCCCAGGCCCGAGTTCCACGGCTCGACCACGGCGAGCGCAAAGGCCGCGGCAACGGCGGCGTCCACTGCATTGCCGCCCGCTTCGAGAACGGCCACACCGGCAGCGGACGCGTCATACGCCTGCGACACGACCACGCCGCGCGCGGACTCGGCGGCAGGCTTTCTCACGCTCCAGTGATGGACGGGATGAGTCGGCGGTTGCCAGGAAATCATGTCGTTGTCACCTGCAAACAGTTACACGCGATTGAGCGATGAAGAAGCGGCCACGTCACGCGGCGTGCTCCTTCGCGTAGGCCGCGACTTCTGCATGCGTCGCGAACCAGACGTCCTTGCTTTCCATGTAGCGGATCAGCTCTTCGAGAATCCAGATGCGCGAGCGCGCGGTGATGATGTGCGGATGCATCGTCAGCTGGAACAGGCCGCCGTGCTCGTACGCGTGATCGAACTCGCGCCGGAAAATCTCGAAGACATCGGTGGGCGGCGTGTACGGACGCAGCGACTGAAAGCGGTGCATCGAGAAGTAGACTGCATCGTCGCGCACCCATTCGACGGGCAATTCGACGACACCCGTCGGCTCGCCTTCGAGCAGCAATTCGTAGCAGTCTTCGTCGGCCATCAGCGACGAGTCGTAGAGCAGGCCCATTTCCTTTGCGATACGCAAGGTATGCGGGCTGAAGTCCCACGACGGCGTGCGCATGCCAACGGGCCGCACACCCGTTATCTTTTCGAGCGTATCGGACGAGCGCAGCATCAGATCGCGTTCGGCTTCATACGGCAGCACTGAATTCAGCTCGTGAATCCAGCCGTGAATGCCGATCTCATGACCTTCGGCAACGACGCGCCGCTGTTCGTCTTCATGCAGCAACGCGGCGACGGCAGGCACATAGAAACTCGCCTTCACGTCGTGGCGCGCGAGCAGGTCCAACAGGCGCGGCATGCCGACGCGCGCGCCAAATTGTCCCCAGCTCATGCGGCTGATCGACTTGCCGCCGTCGCGCAGTTCATTGGTTTCGTGATCGCTGTCGAACGACAGCGCGACCGCGCAGCGTGCGTCCGCCGGCCAGCGCGCGGGCCTCAGCGCGCGGCCCGCGCGCGTGTGGTTGACCTTCTTGCGCCACGTTTCTTCGGGCCATTGCCAAGGTTCGAGTTGCGTGGAGGTGTCGGGTGAATTCATGTTGAAGTCCTCGTACGGTTGAATGAGCCGGCCGTTGCGCATGCCTGACGCGCTCAACGGCCGCCGTCGACGGAAAGAATCTGTCCGTTGACGAATGCGGACAGCTCGGATGCGAAGAACAGCACGGCGCGCGTGATGTCTTCGGGCGTGCCGAAACGGCGCAACGCGATGCCGTCGAGCAGCGTGCGCTGGCGCGCTTCGCCCATCGCGGCCCATTGCTTTTCGGTGGCCTCGTTGGTGCGCACGAAACCGGGCGCAACCGAGTTCACGCGGATGCCATGCGGTCCGAGTTCATGCGCGAGCTGGCGCGTGAGGCCGAGCACTGCGTGCTTGGCCGAGCAATACGCCTGCACGCCCGTCAGCGACGCCTGCAACGCCGCGCCGGAACTGATGTTGACGATCGAGCCGCGCCCCGCGCGCTTCATCGCGGGTGCAGCGGCACGGCTCAACGAGAACGTCGTGCCGAGATTGATCTCGATCACTCGGTCCCATTGCGCGTCCGTCACTTCGTCGATGGGACGCGGCGCCTGGCACGCGACGCCGCCCGCGTTGTTGACGAGCACGTCGATCGCCTTGCCGCCTTGCGTCTCGACATGCCGGATCCACGCGGCGGCCCGTTCTCGGTCGAGCAGATCGACCACCTGGGTGTCGATGTTCGGCGCCGCGAGTGTGTTCAGCTCGTCGGCGCGGATGTCGCACGCGAATACACGCGCGCCCAGTGCCGCGAATGTCGTTGCGATCACGCGTCCGAAACCGATGGCCGCGCCGCTGACGGCGACGACCTGTCCTTCGAAAGAGATGTTCATGCGTCCAGCAGTTCGTTGAGGTTGTGATCGGAGAGCGCGCGCTCGCCGTCTTCGATTTCGTGGATCGTGCGCACCAGCGCTTCGAGCTTCGTGCACGCGATGCCATGCGTGCGCCCCATGTCCGCGACGGGCGCGATCTGCATGTCCACTTCGGTACGGCGTTTGCGCACGGCGAGATCGCGCCACACACCCGAGTGCGTCTTCGCGTTCGGCCGGTTGAACGCGACCATTGCTGCGACGCTCGCGCGGGCAGCCGCTTCGCTGGCGTCTGTTTCAAATGCAGCCGGTTCGAAGCCGTTGAAGCCACGGGGACGAACGCCTTCCGCGTGTGCGACGCGCAGCACTTCGCCTGCCATGTCGCGCCACAGCGGCAGCAGCTCGGGACGTTCGAGACAATCGGCGATGCCGAGTTGACCCACGGCCTGCGCGAACAGCAGCGAGCCGTACGCGAGCTTGCCCCACAGGAACGAGAAGATCTGATCCGTGAGAATCGCGTCGGGTTCGAACTGTTTGATATCGGCATACAGCGCGCGAATGCGCGGCGTATCCGCGCCGTCGATTTCGCCAATCACAGTTGCACCGCGATTGCCGTAGTGAATCTCACCCGGCTTGATCCAGTCGGCGCCGAAATTGACGAATGCGCCTACCGTGCGCGATTCGCCGACCACCTGCGCGATAACCTTCTCGCACAGGCCGTTCTGCAACGACAGCACGTAGCCGTCTTTCGCAAGATGCGGCAGCAGCGCTTCGCAGGCATCGCGCGTGTGATGCGCCTTGACGGCGAGAAAGATGCGCGACCATTCGCCTTGCACTTCATCGGGCAGCAACGCGGGTGCGCTGATCGTGAACTGATCGACGGGGCCGGTGATCGACAGGCCGCGCGACGGATCGCGAATGGCTTCGACATGCGCCCGGTCGATGTCCACGAAAGTGACGTCATGACCCGCGCGAACCAGATACGCGCCAATCGTTCCGCCGATAGCGCCCGCGCCCCAGATCAGGATGCGTTCATTCATTGAGTACTTGCCTCCACGTTAGCGAAGCCGCTCATGTGCGGTTTCGCGGAAAGTCGCGATGACGATGCCGGATACGATCGCGGCTACCGTCAGATAGAAAGCGGGCGCAATCGGCGAACCTGTCAGGCCGATCAGCCACGTCGAGATGAACGGCGCGAAGCCGCCGAAGATGGCCGTCGACAGGCTGTAGCCAATCGACATCAGGGTGGTGCGGCCGTGCGTCGGGAAGAGTTCGCACAGCGCCGACGGGCCCGCGCCTGAAAATGCCGCGATAAACAGATTGAAGAAGATCTGGATCGACAGAATGGTGCCGAAGCTCGCGCCGCCGAGAATCACGCGGAACAGCAGGTACGAGAACACCAGAAAGCCCACGCAGCAGCCGATCAGGAACGGCTTGCGGCCGATGCGATCCGACAGCGCGCCGAAGAAGGGCGTGGCGGCGACGAGCACGGCCAGCGCAATCGAGTTCGACACGAGTGCCTGCGTGGTGGTGAGGCCCGCGTACTTGCTGAGGAAGGTCGGCATGTAGCTGAGCATCACGTAGTACGACACCGTCCAGATGATCGTAAAGCCGAATGCCTTGCTCATCATGCCGAGCGCGGAACGCGTGCTGGTCTGCTCGATGCGGTCGAGGTTGGCCTGCGTCTGCGTGAAGGCCGGCGTCTCGACGATATTGCGCCGCATGTAGAGGCCGATCGGCAACAGGATGCCGCCGAACAGGAACGGCAGACGCCATGCCCATGCATCGAGTTGCTCGGACGAAAACGATGCGCTCACAACCGTCGCCACGACGCTGCTCGCCAGCGACGACGCTGCAATCGATGCCTGACCCATGCCGCCGTAAAAGCCGCGCTTGCCCGCAGGCGCCGATTCGACGATGAACGACGTTGCGCTGCCCCATTCGCCGCCTGCTGCAAGGCCTTGCACGAGCCGCAGCACCACCAGCAGAACGGGCGCGAGCACGCCTGCCGTCGCGTACGTGGGCAGCAGGCCGATGCCGGCCGTGCCGACCGCCATGCCGAAGATCGTGATGAGCAACGCCGTGCGCCGGCCGCGCACGTCGGCGATACGCCCGATCAGCGCGCCGCCGACGGGCCGCGCGAGAAAGCCGACACCGAAGGCGGCAAAGCTCGCGAGCAGACCGCCGTATTTGTCGCCCTGGAAGAAATTGCGGGCGAGCGTGGCCGCAAGAAATGCATAAACGATGAAGTCGTAGTACTCGAGCACATTGCCGATCATCGCGGCCATGAGCTGCTGGCGCGTCGACGTTTCGGCCGGAGCCCCGGTGACGAACGGCGCGGAAGTCTGCTGGGTATCAGCGTGGGTCATGACGAAGTGTTCCTGTGAGAGGACTGGGCGGGCTGCGACAGCCCGCCGCGCGTGCAAGGCGTGTGTCAGGCGTGCTCTTTGGCCGTCGCGGCATCCGGCGCGACCAGCGAACTGAAGGGCGGCGGCAACTGCTCGATGCAGGTGCGCATCGCGGCCAGAATGGCCTCGCGTTTCGCCGCATAGCGGCTTGCGACACAGCCGACATCGAGTGCGGCAACGGGCGCGCCCGTCGCATCGCAAATGGGCATCGCAATGCCGACGCCATCCAGCACGAACTCTTCTTCGACGATCGCGAAGCCTTGTTCTGCGGCCTGATCGATCCTGGCGTTGACGCCGTCGAGGTCGTACACCGTGAACGGCGTGCGCTGATCGAGCGGCGTGCTGGCGAGGATCTCGTCGCGGCGTTCGCGCGGCAGGCACGCGAGCATCGCGCGGCCCATTGCCGAGCAATAGGCCGGATGCGATTCGCCGAGTTCGAGGTCGTAGCGCACCACGGCTTGCGCAAGCGACTTGGCGACTGTCTTGACGCGGCCATCTTCGGTTAGGACGCTGAGAATCACCGTCTCGCCGACTTCCGTGCAGAGGTCATCCATCGCGGGCTTCGAGAGCGCGATCAGACGCGCCGCGAGATCGCCGTTCCAGCCGAAGCCGCTGCTGCGGAACACCGGGTTCAGCTGGTAGAGATTGCGATCGTCGCGTTCGATGTAGCCGCGCGACAGCAGCGTGCGCAAAAGCCCGAGCGTGCTGCTCTTGGGCATGGCGAACATCGACGAGATGGTGGTGAGTGCGACGCCTTGTTCGGTGGCAGCGAAAAATTCAAGCAGATCAAGGACGCGGGCAGCAGATCGTACAGAGTCGTTCATATATGTGAACACCATTCAAATTCATGAATTCATTGTTGATGTTCAAAAGCCGAGGTGCAAGCAAGGGAAAACCCTGGTGATCATTTTTTCGACGGGTGTGTGGGCGCTGACGACGTGCAACTGGGGCGTGCACTGCGAACCGCGCTGTCGTTCTGCTTGGCAGGACGTTGCGGCGGCGCGTAGCGTGATTTCTCGAGGACCGGACGGTCCGTCGTCAGTCGTGTTTAGACTTTCGCGAGAGACGCGTGAAAGGATAAATTTATTAAGTCGGAGTCCATATCAATGGAGTGATGGCGTGAGGACTTGAGATACCTCAGCCTCATCGATATATGGAATCAGTCGAGAACGTTGATGCAAGTGTTGCGTTCTTTGTTTTTGAACGATAGCGGACGCTAGTCACACTACATCGCGCAATAAAAAAGCCGGCCAGCAAGCGTGCTGTCCGGCTTTTTTCTCCATCACTTCACGTGTACCGCAATCAGAAATCTATCTGCGCAGAAAGCAGTACGGTACGCGGCGCGGCGTTGGTCACGTAGGTGCCCTGCTGTATCCAGTAGCGGCTGCCAAACAGATTCTCGACATTCGCGCGGAACACGACGTCTTTATTCGCGATCCGTGTGCCATAGCGCAAGCCGACGTCGTATCGTGTCCACGCCGGCAGGCGCAAGGCGTTGCTCGAATCGTAGTACTGCGCGCCCGTGTGGATGATCCGGCCGTTGACACTCAGACCCTGCACCCACGGCAGGTCGTAATCCGCGCCGAGATTGAAAGCGAACTTCGGCACACCGCCGGGCGCGTTGCCGTCCTGCGTGCCACCGGCCGTACCCGACACCTTCGGATCGTAGAAGGTAGCGCTTGCCATCATTCGCAGATGGCGGAACACCTCGCCATATGCTGAAAGTTCGAGGCCACGAACGCGTGTCATGCCGTTATAGCCGTAGATGTTCGTCGTCGGATCCGTGACGGCATTCGGCTGCGAGATCTGGAAGACGGAGACCGACGTCAGCACGCGGCCCCAGTCCGCCTTCACGCCTGCTTCGTACTGGTTCGACTTGTACGGCGCGAAGGCCTGTCCCGCGTTCGCGGTGCCGGCCGGCGCGGTGCCGCCATTCGAGAGACCCGACGTGAAGTTGCCGTACACCGAAATATTCGACAGCGGCTTGATCACGATGCCCGCGAGCGGTGTGATCGCCTGCTGGTCGAGCGAGCTTTGCTGCAGCCCGGTGGTCGGATCATAGTTGTCCGAGCCGATCGTCTGATGACGGAAGCCGCCCGTGATCAACAGACGGTCATTGAAGAAGGACATCGTATCGATGACCTGCTGGCTGTTCAGGCGCAACTGCGAACTGCGCTGTGCGTCGCCGCGCGCGACGTCCATCGCCGGAAGAGGCGTCGGGTTATAGAGGCTCGACGGCACAGAAGTGGAGCCGAGCGCGTAGAAATAGCCGATTTCCTGATTCAGGCTCGTGATACCCGTGACCAGCGTGTGCTTGACGCCGAAAGTATCGAAGTGAAAGCGCAGACCTGCATCGACAGTTTTCGTGCGGGTGTACTGGTCGTAATAGCCGTTGTACACATCGAACGTGCCTGCCGACGTCATGTTGGCGGCGTATGGGAAATTCTGTGCCGATGTGCCGTAGTGCTCGCCCGCCGCACCGTACACGGTCACATACTGATTGATGTCGTACTCGACGCGCGTCATGACGGCCGAATCGCGCAGCTTGAGTTTCGAGCCGGGATAGAGATTGCTGTAACCCGACGGCACGGCCGGCACTGATGTGGCCGAACCGAAACCGATCTGCGAGCGGAATTCGTCCGTATTCTCGGAGACGTTATAGGCGTCGAACGACCAGCGCAGCTGCTTGCCGCGATAATCCAGCCCGATCGAGCTGTCGCCCTGCAACTGGTTGCCATGCGCGATGCCCGTCTGCCCGTCCTTGATCTGCCCGTTGAAGCGGATGCCCCACTGGCCTTCATCGCCGAAGCGGCGGCCTACGTCGGCCTCGAGGCCGAACTGTCCCTTCGACTGGTAAAGCGCAGTCAGGCGCGTGAGCGGTTGATCATCAGCGCGCTTCGTCACGATGTTGATCGCGCCGCCGACGCTTCCGCCCGGCCCCATGCCATACATGAGCGAACCCGGGCCTTGCAGGACTTCCACGCGTTCGAGCAGGTTCACGGGCACGCGTGCCGCCGACACCATGCCATACAGCCCGTTCAGCGCAACATCGGTTGCCTGCACATCGAAACCGCGAATCTGGAAGACGTCGCCGAAACCGCCGCTGCTCTGCTCGGTGCGCACCGACGCGTTGTTGACCACGACGTCGCCGATTGTTCGTGCCTGTGTGTCCTGAATCAGCTGCTCGGTGTAGTTGGTGGTGCTGAACGGCTGATCCATCACGTTCGTTGTGCCAAGTACACCAATGCTGCCGCCGCGCGCGATCTGGCCGCCCGCGTAAGGCGCAGGCAATTCGCCGGGCGCCGCCGTGGCTTTGACTACGACGGCGGGCAGTGCAGCCGATTGCTGCTGCCCGGTCGATGTTTCCGGCCCCGCGGTTTGTGTGCCGCTTTCTGTCGTCGATGTGCTTTGCGCGTGAGCGTTCGCCTGCGCCACGGCGATCAGCCCCACGAAAAGACATTCAACTGCCCATGACGTAGCAGTGCGTCGGCTGATTTTTTGCTGCATACCCCGTTGTGACATATGGTCCTGGTTCTTCTCGGAAAGATAGCGTAAGTAATGTATGAATGAGAATCATTATTAATTGTAAATTAGATTTTTAAGTGAAAGCTACAAAAAATATCGTTTTAAACTGGACGGTGTTGCGATTGAACGACGCGAGGCGGGCTATCCTCGCGACGAAAGTTGGTACGCGCCAAGGTATGAGGCGTCATACCGCTACGAAGGAATTACCGGGGTCCGGAAAGAAGTGCCGGACACTAGGAAGGTTGGGGCTCGCTTCGAGCCCCGTCGACCGGTGAGATCCCGCCTGAGTTCGGCCTAAGGTTTCGTCCGCTTGTCTTCTGTACGCGTTTCGAAATCGCTTGCATCGTGACGCTCGTGCAGTTGACTCGCCGGATCGCCATTGACGCGATTGACCATGCGGCCGCGCTTAACGGCAGGTCGCTGGAAGATCTCGTCTGCCCATCGCTGAACGTGCCTGTATTCATGCACCGACAGGAATTCAGCTGCATCGTACAACCATCCCTTTACCAGCCCACCGTACCAGGGCCAGACGGCGATGTCTGCAATCGTGTACTGGTCGCCTGCGAGGAACCGATTCTCCGCAAGTTGCTTGTCCAGTACATCCAGCTGGCGCTTTGTTTCCATCGCAAACCGGTTGATCGGGTATTCCATTTTGCTCGGCGCGTAGGCGTAGAAATGCCCGAAACCGCCGCCCAGATAAGGAGCGCTGCCCATCTGCCAGAACAACCAGGATAGACATTCAGCACGTTGTGCAGCGTCTTGAGGAATGAACGCGCCGAATTTCTCCGCGAGGTACAGGAGGATGGCCCCCGACTCGAAAACGCGTACCGGTTCTGTGCCGCTGCGATCAACGAGCGCCGGGATCTTGGAGTTTGGATTTGCGTCAACGAACCCGCTTCCAAACTGCTCTCCGTCTCCGATTCTGATAAGCCATGCATCGTACTCAGCGCCCACGTGGCCCGCTGCGAGAAGTTCCTCCAGCATGACGGTGACCTTCACGCCATTCGGTGTCGCGAGCGAATACAACTGAAGGGGATGCCGGCCGATGGGCAGTTCCTTCTCGTGCGTAGGCCCAGAAACCGGGCGATTGATACTTGCGAAACGCCCGCCGTTTTCCTTATCCCAGCTCCATACCTTGGGTGGCACGAATTCAGCCAGTTCGCTCATTCCTTCTCTCCATGTCGCAACGATGCATGAAGAGCTTAACAAAGCGACGAAGAACGTGCCGACGGTCTGACCATCTACGCGCATGACGGCATCGATATCGATTGCCAGACACCGCTTGTGCCCCGACGATACCGTTGATATTTGATTGCCGGGCTTCTGCGTCTGATACGACGCACGGCCCGGCTTTTTTATGAGGTCTCACTCGCGTACTGCAACATTACTCGCGTCAGTTGACCTGCAACTGTCCGCCGCGGCCGAGGCCGCCTTTGACATCCTGTGCCTTGTAACTGCGCAGCGCCACGACCATCTTGTTGTACGCGTCGATAAACGCGGCCACGGTCGCCTTACCTTCAGGCGTCTTCGAGAAGCCGCTCAGGCCACCGCCTGCGGTGCCGCCAAGTCCGGACAGCGCGGCGCCGTAGTTGGTTGCAGTCGAATTGCCGACATCGAAAATCGCATTGACTTCGTCTCGCCATACTTCAAATCGTTGATCGTTTGGATAAGTGTCGGTATCGAAATGATAGAGATACGGATTCACTCTTCAGGCTCCCGCGTCGGCTTGATAAAGGGAAAACGTCCCAGCTGGCCGCGGTATTCTACGGTGATTCGAAAGTATGTTCAGGGAGTCTAAATATAGAATATGAATGGTTAAATATCAGGAAATTGTTACGTCGCTATTGTCAAATTCGTTGAATTCGAGTGGCGCTAGTCGGAAATATATTTATGGCTGGGTAAGTTGTGTATAAGACTTTCACAACCCACTCTGTGAATATGCGAAGACGATTCACGCAGCGCTCTCCTTCAAAAGCCACTCACGAAGGTTGCGGAATGCTTTGTCCGACCGGTCACGCATCGCGCACAAGGCGAACGCGGCACCGTTTGGCTGGAAGCCTAGCGGCGCGATCAGTTTTCCTTGTGACAGTTCGCGCTCAACGAGCAACGCAGGAGCAATCGCCACACCGAGTCCGGCAGCAGCCGCTTCGAGCATTAGCGATAAATGGTCGAAGCGGCGGCCTTCGTCGAACATGGCCGGTTCAAGACCGTTCCTCGATGCCCATTCCATCCACGCGTGCGCGCGTGAACTGGTGTGCAGCAACGGTTGGCTGGGTAGATCAGTCGCCATCGCAATGCGATGTGGCCACGACGGCGCACAGACCGGGCCGGCGGTCTCATCAAAAAGGTTTACGACCTCGACATCCGCGGGCCAGTTTCGATCGCTGACGATCAGACAGTCAACCACCTGTCGTCGCAGTTCATCCATAGAAGCACTTGTCTGCAAGCGAACGCGAACACCCGGATAGTTAGCCTCGAACCGGTCGAGTCGAGGAATAAGCCAGTTCGACAAGAAGCTGCCGGGCGCACCGAGCACGATTTCGGAGATCGGTGCTTGCTCCGCGATTTCCGCGCATCGGGTTACCAGCATCGAGAACGTATGATCGACCGCCTGCTTCAGACTTTGTCCTTCTGCCGTTAATCGCACACCCGCCGCATGGCGCACGAATAGTGATTTTCCGAGCCATTGCTCCAACTGGCGCACCTGATGGCTGACCGCGCTGTGGGTGACATGCAGTTCCTGCGCGGCCGCGGAGATACTTAGATGACGGGCGGCTGCGTCAAAGGCGCGAAGTGCATTGAGTGGGGGAAGTCGGCGCATGAGGTGGAGACGTCGATTTAACTCACACCATCGTACACAAATTCCTCGCTACTCTGGATGCCGCCCTGGACGTACAGTGGGGCCTCAGCTCACAGGAGGCTAACTTGGATGACAACGACATTCCCCTCGCGAACAGCAAGGTACGATACGAGACGCTGCTGATAACGAAAGACTACTCGGTCTCTCAAACCACGGTTTCTCCAGGTGGTGAAACGGCATGGCATCACCATACGAACGTGAGAGACCGTTTTGTCGTCGTGCAAGGCGTGCTTACTGTTGAAGTGAAAACAGGAGCGTTGGTCGACAAAATGCACGTCGACGATCATCACGCGGTCGAACCCGGCGTCGTTCACCATGTGAGGAATGAGACCTTTGACGACGTGGTGTATATCAACATCCAGTCCGGGGGAGAACGCGACATCGTGCTCGCATGAGGGTGGGTCAGGGTACGATGAAATTTCACTCGCCGATCAGCCGCCTGCTCAACACGCGGGCAAGGTGACGACGCGTTATTCGAAATATTGGATGGGACCTACCGAGTCGCGGTGGTTCACTTAACTTGGAGCAAGACGACGGAGCAACATCCCTGGCCCGTTACGAATATCTATTCGAACTTGCAAGAATGGGTTGAGAAATGCATACAACCCGAACATGAAGCTTTGAAGGGCTGATACGCGGCTCCCTCCGTAGTGGAGCCGTGGATGCACTCATTCGGTTTCTACGGCTTCTGATTTCGGTCGCTCAGGCGGCGAGTCGCGATGGGAAAAAATATTTTCCAGTTTCGCTTGACGGCGGATGTTCGATGCTTCAGAATTCGCCTCCCTCGTTGCTGAGGACGCGAAAAAGCAAGGCGCTTCCCGCGAATGTTCTTTAAAAATCAACAGCCGATAAGTGTGGGTGCTCGATGGCGGCGCGCGGTGATCTTCGGATTGCCGGAATAGCGAAAGTAATCGAGTCTCACACAGAAGTAATTGAGGAAGGTTTGACTGGGTTGAAAAACTCGGCGCAGATCTTTCGTCAGTGATTTTGAGTGAGCGACCGGTTCTTAACGGAACCGAAAAACAGTAACAGGTTTGAACTGAAGAGTTTGATCCTGGCTCAGATTGAACGCTGGCGGCATGCCTTACACATGCAAG
>NZ_JAAGPI010000033.1 GCF_017104715.1 Burkholderia sp. Ac-20365 | reverse complement strand
GCGCGCCCGCGGCGTTGCCGAGGCCGGTTGCGAACAGTTCGCGATTTGCCCGCGGCGCAGGCTCGCCGCTCGCGGCGAACGCGCGACCCGCCGCGATGGTTTCAGTGAAGCTCATCAGCGCGATGCCGGCGGCGTCCTTCCACAGTGAAGCAATCAGCGAGAAGTCGGGCATCACGACAGACGGCAGTCCCGTCGGAATATGGCCGACCACGCCCACGCCGTGTTCGGGCAGGTCCAGCAGCACGACCGCGCCGATCCCGCACGCGACGGCGATCAGCGGGGCGGGCGCGCGCGGCAGCAGGTGCTCGAAGGCCACGAGCAGGACGATCGTCGCCACGCCGACGGCGAGCGTCCACCATGACGCGTGCGGAATGCCCATCACGACGGCCGCGACGTTGTGGAAGAACGAACCCTTGTCGGGATGAATCCCGAGCAGCTTTGGCAACTGATCCAGCACGATAACGACGGCAATGCCCGCCTTGAAACCCGTCAGCACAGGGTCCGAGATGAAGTTCGCGACGAAGCCGAGGCGCAGCAGCGCGGCCAGCGCCAGGATTGCACCGACCAGCAGCGTGAGCGTCGCCGTCGCGCGTATCAGTGAGGCTGTATCGCCGCCAGGAACGGCCTGCGCGAGCGCGGCGGCCGTGAGGATGGCGAGCGTCGCGCTGGTGCTGACGCTGAGCGGGCGGGACGTGCCGAAGAACGCGTAGATCACCATCGGCACGAACGCCGTGTACAGGCCGACTTCGACGGGCAGCCCCGCCACCGATGCATACGCGAGCGCCTTGGGCAGCACCACGGCTGCCGCCGTGACGCCCGCGACGAGGTCCAGCTTCAGCCATTCCTTGCGATAGCCGGGCATCCACTCGGGAAGCGGAATCCGCCAATGCCGGGCAGCGTGTGCCGATGTATCGTGTCCCATGATCGCGAAGCCTCCGTATTTCAGCAGGCGATGCGAGCGGCCGTCCATCCGGCCGCTGTCTGGTTTTTGTACGGTTGTGGGAAGTGTAGGTCATCGGCCCCGGCGCGCCTGGACTTTACGCCGTGCAGTAAGATGCTGGGTTCACCAGACAACGACCCGCCCGAGATGGACAGCGTTTCCCCGTTCGACCAGGACCAGCTGCTCGCCGAATACGCCGATCTGCGGCACCGCGCGGCCGCGCTCGAAGAGCAGGTGCCTCCCTGCCTGCAGCGCATTTCCGACAAGCTGCACCGGATCGGCGGCGAGACCGAGCTGGCGGACCACTACCGCAGCCTGCTGGTCGGCGCGCGCAGCAATGCGCTGGTGTCGATCGAGAACTACCACGAGGCGATTCCGTATCTGCAGACGGCGGAAACGATGATTGCGCAGCTTACGGGGCATGCCGGGACGCCGGACGAAGCCGAAGCCCCCGACGCGCTGCTGGACCGTCTGGACGAACTGATCGACGCGGCCGTGGGCATGATCCAGGTGGCCGAGCAGTGCTTTGCCGACGCCAAAGCGATCGATCCCGACTCCGTGCCGCCTTCGATTCTGGACGACCCGCTGCACCCCGATATTTGACGCGCGCAAGGGCCTAAATAAGGCCGCGCGAAGCCCGATTTCCGCCGAATCCGGCTCGCGGACGGGCTTGTCTGATAAAGTTTCGCCTATTCCCTTCAAAAGTCGATTCAACGGTTTTGATCATGAGCACAATCCTCGAAAATCTTCCGACCGGCCAGAAGGTCGGTATTGCGTTCTCCGGCGGCCTCGACACGAGCGCCGCGCTGCACTGGATGCGCTTGAAGGGCGCCGTTCCGTACGCGTACACGGCAAATCTCGGTCAGCCGGACGAAGACGACTACGATTCGATCCCGCGCCGCGCCAAGGAATACGGCGCAGAAGGCGCCCGCCTGATCGACTGCCGCGCGCAGCTGGTCGCGGAAGGCATTGCCGCGCTGCAATGCGGCGCGTTCCATATTTCGACGGCAGGCGTCACGTACTTCAACACCACGCCGATCGGCCGCGCCGTGACGGGCACCATGCTTGTCGCCGCGATGAAGGAAGATGGCGTCAATATCTGGGGCGATGGCAGCACGTACAAGGGCAACGACATCGAGCGTTTCTACCGTTACGGCCTGCTCGTCAATCCGGATCTGAAGATCTACAAGCCGTGGCTCGACCAGCAGTTCATCGACGAACTCGGCGGCCGCGCGGAAATGTCCGAGTTCATGCGCCAGTCGGGCTTCGAGTACAAGATGTCGGCTGAAAAGGCCTATTCGACCGATTCGAACCTGCTCGGCGCGACGCACGAAGCGAAAGACCTCGAAAGCCTGGAATCGGGCATCAAGATCGTCAACCCGATCATGGGCGTCGCGTTCTGGCGCGACGACGTGCAGATCGCGAAGGAAGAAGTCACGATCCGCTTCGAGGAAGGCCAGCCCGTCGCGCTGAACGGCAAGACCTTCCCGAATGCCGTCGAACTGCTGCTCGAAGCGAACCGCATCGGCGGCCGTCATGGTCTGGGCATGAGCGACCAGATCGAAAACCGCATCATCGAAGCGAAGAGCCGCGGCATCTACGAAGCCCCGGGTCTGGCGCTGCTGTTCATCGCTTATGAACGCCTCGTGACGGGCATTCACAACGAAGACACGATCGAGCAGTACCGTGAAAACGGCCGCCGCCTCGGCCGCCTGCTGTATCAGGGCCGCTGGTTCGATCCGCAAGCCATCATGCTGCGCGAAACGGCACAACGCTGGGTCGCGCGCGCGATCACGGGCGAAGTGACGCTCGAACTGCGCCGCGGCAACGACTATTCGCTGCTGAGCACGAAGTCGCCGAACCTGACGTATCAGCCGGAACGTCTGTCGATGGAGAAGGTTGCGTCGACGTTCTCGCCGCGCGACCGTATCGGCCAGCTGACGATGCGCAACCTCGACATCACCGATACGCGCGACAAGCTGCGCGTGTACTCGCAGGTTGGTCTGCTTGCACCGGGCGAGTCGTCGGCATTGCCGCAACTGAAGAACGATACCGAGTAAATCTGTTTGCCTGACGGGGCGGGTTTTTCGCGCAGATGCTTTCGTAACGAAGCGCGCGAAAACCCGCCCCGTTTCCTTGATGCGTGACGCCACGTGACGCATCACGTTTTGTTGCCTGCGCATCCATCGGCACCGTTCGCGTGCCGATGTTCCTCCCGCTATCCATCCTTACGATTCGCGTCCTTGCGAATCGGACTCGTCCGTCCATTGCGCTCGTCTATCTGCGTAACGGTTGCTGCGCGCACGGGCCATCAATTGCAAGCGAAAAAAACAGTGTCGCAATCCATGTGCTGCTTAAGTCAAAGACTCGTGCATTCGCAATAGACATACGCGAAGCACCTCCTATCCTTAGGAAGGCACTGCGCCCCGCGAAACCACCTGAAATGGAGACGCTCAATGGACGACACCCGCCTGCAATCCGCACCGTTGCAAGCCGACGAACTGCGCAACATGGACCGCTACTGGCGGGCATGCAATTACCTGTCTGGCGGCATGATTTATCTGCGCGCGAATCCGCTATTGCGCGAGCCGCTCGCGCCCGAGCACATCAAGCGGCGCCTGCTTGGCCACTGGGGCTCGGATCCCGGACAGAGCTTCGTGCTCGTGCATCTGAACCGCGTGATCAGACAGCGCGATCTCAATGTGATCTTTATTTCAGGGCCGGGCCACGGCGCACCCGCAACGCTCGCGCACAGCTACCTGGAAGGGCGCTATTCAGAGATCTATCCGGATCGCGCTGAAACGGAAGAAGGTATGGCGCGTCTTTTCAAGCTGTTTTCGTTTCCCGGCGGCATCGGCTCGCACTGCACGCCCGAGACGCCGGGCTCAATTCACGAAGGCGGGGAATTGGGCTATAGCCTGTCGCACGGCTATGGCGCTGCGTTCGATAATCCCGATCTGATCGTCACCGTGATGATCGGCGATGGCGAGGCGGAAACGGGCCCGCTTGCGACATCGTGGCATTCGAACAAATTCCTGAATCCGGCACGCGACGGCGCGGTGCTGCCCGTTCTGCATCTGAATGGCTACAAGATCGCGAACCCGACGATACTCGCGCGCATTCCGCATGAAGAACTCGAAGCGCTGTTAACCGGCTATGGTTACAGGCCGTATTTCGTCGAAGGCGACGAGCCGGAGACCATGCATCAGAAGATGGCCGCGACGCTCGATCAGTGCATCGACGACATTCGTGCGATCCAGCAACGCGCGCGTCACGAAGGCGATATACAGCGGCCGCGCTGGCCGATGATCGTGCTACGTTCTCCAAAGGGCTGGACGGGACCGCGCGAATTCGGCGGACACAAGATTGAAGGCACATGGCGCGCGCATCAGGTTCCCGTCGCGGATCCCGCCAGCAACGATAAAAGCCTGAAGCTGGTCGAATCATGGCTGCGCAGCTACGAGCCGGAAAAGCTGTTCGACGAATCCGGGCGGCTCGTCGCGGAGTTGCGTGCGCTTGCGCCGGAAGGCGCGCGGCGGATCAGCGCGAACCCGCATGCGAACGGCGGCGCATTGTGCAAAGCGCTGGATTTGCCCGATTTCTCCGCCTATGCCGTTGACGTCGGCACGCCGGGCACAACTTATGTATCGCCCACCGATGTGCTCGGGCAGTTTCTGCGCGACGTCATGCGTCGCAATATGACGAGCTTTCGCGTATTCGGTCCCGACGAAACCGCCAGCAACAAGCTCACGGCAATTTACGAAGCCTCGCAGAAGACGTGGCTTGCGCAGATCGTCGAATCCGATAGCGACGGCGGTGAACTCTCCGTCGATGGCCGCGTGATGGAAATGCTCAGCGAGCACACGCTGGAAGGCTGGCTCGAAGGCTATACGCTGACGGGGCGGCACGGCCTGTTCGCCACCTACGAAGCGTTCGTGCATGTGATCGATTCGATGTTCAACCAGCACGCGAAATGGCTCGAGAAAGCCAAGCGCGAATTGCGCTGGCGGCAGCCTGTGCCTTCGTTGAATCTGTTGATCACGTCGCTGGTCTGGCGGCAGGATCACAACGGTTTTACGCATCAGGATCCGGGCTTTCTCGATGTCGTCACGAACAAGAGCCCCGATGTCGTGCGGATCTATCTGCCGCCCGACGCGAACTGCCTGTTGAGCGTCGCCGATCATTGCCTGCGCTCGCGTGATTATGTGAACGTGATCGTCGCCGACAAGCAGCCGCATTTGCAGTATCTCGACATGCAATCGGCGATCACGCATTGCACAAAGGGCATCGGCATCTGGGACTGGGCTTCGACGGATCAGGACCACGAGCCCGATGTCGTGATGGCAAGCGCCGGCGACATTCCGACCATGGAAGCGCTCGCCGCAGTGGAAATTCTCAAAGGGCTGTTCCCCGATCTGCGGATGCGCTTTGTGAACGTGGTGGATCTGTTCAGGCTGATGCCGGATTCCGATCATCCGCACGGATTGTCGGCACGCGACTTCGACTCGCTGTTCACGACGAACAAGCCGGTGATCTTCAATTTCCATTCGTATGCAACGCTCGTTCACAAGCTGACCTATCGACGCACGAATCACGAAAACATCCACGTGCACGGCTATGCGGAGAAGGGCAACATCAATACGCCGCTGGAACTGGCAATCATCAACGGTATCGACCGCTTTTCGCTCGCGATCGATGTGATCGACCGTGTGCCGCGTCTGCGAGGCGTCGGCGATCACGCGAAGGAACGCTTGCGCGATCAGAAGATCCAGCACCTCGATTACGCGCATACGGAAGGCATCGACAGTGAAGCGATCCGCGAGTGGAAGTGGTCGGGTTGATGCTTTCAGTCGCATGTCTGCACGCCCGCGTGCGGCGTGCTAGCCTGACACACCGATGTCAGGAGAGGCTCGACAATGGCACGCTTACTTTGCGATATCTGCGGCGTTCGTCCCGCGACCGTTCGGCTCGCGGTGCTGCAGAACGGGCAGCGCCAGGTGCTGGACGTATGCGACTTTCACTACGCGCAGATCACGCGGCATCAGCGCTCGATTTCGCCGCTTGAAGCGCTGTTCCGCGCGCAGGCGTCGGGCGAACAGCCGGTGCCCGATGGTCCGCAGCAGCAACCGGTCGAAGGCACCGAGGCCGTCAGCATCGAGCAGCATTTCAGCGAGCTTGCACGCGAGATGCTGCAGCGCGCAGCGGAGGCGGCCGTTCAGTGGGGACGCAGGGAAGTCGATACCGAACATCTTCTCTACGTGCTCGCCGATAACGCCAACGTCGCCGCGATCCTCGAATCGCTCGGCGTGAAAGCGGCCGACGTGCGCGCCTATATCGATGCGAACGCCGTCAAGCGCGATAACGCACCGCCGCCTGCGCAGGAGCGCATCGGCGTGTCGCCGCGCCTGAAAAGCGCGCTCGAACGCGCGTTCATCGCGTCGCGGCAACTGGGGCATAGCTACGTCGGCGCCGAGCATCTGCTGATCGGCCTCGCTGAAGTGCCCGAGAGCTTTGCGGGTCAGTTGCTCGCGCGGCTTGGCGTGCAGTCGCAGGCGTTGCGGCGTCAGACGCTGCTTGCAGCGGGCACGGAAGAGAAGACGGCTGCGCCGCCTCCGCCATCGCGTACGCCGAATCTCGACAAGCACAGCCGCGATCTGACCGCACTCGCGCGTGAAGGACGGCTGGACCCCGTGATCGGGAGATCGAGCGAAATCGAAACGATGGTCGAGGTGCTCGCGCGGCGCCGCAAGAACAACCCGGTGCTGATCGGCGAGCCGGGTGTCGGCAAGACGGCTGTTGTAGAAGGTCTTGCGCAGCGGATGGTGAACGGCGATGTGCCCGAATCGCTGCGTAACAAGCGGCTCGTCGAGCTGAACGTGAACTCGATCGTCGCGGGCGCGAAGTATCGCGGCGAGTTCGAAGAGCGCGTCAAGCAGGTGGTCGACGAAGTGCTTGCGAATCAGGACTCACTGGTGCTGTTCGTCGATGAAGTGCATACGATCGTCGGCGCCGGGCAGGGCGGCAATGAAGGCGGGCTCGATATTGCCAACGTGTTCAAGCCGGCGATGGCGCGCGGCGAACTGAACCTGATCGGCGCGACGACGCTCAACGAATACCAGAAGTACATCGAGAAAGACGCTGCGCTCGAACGGCGCTTCCAGCCTGTGCTGATTGCCGAGCCGAGCGTCGTGCAGACCATCAATATTCTGCGCGGCTTGCGCGACCGGCTCGAAGCGCATCACAAGGTGACGATCCAGGACGATGCGATCGTCGGCGCGGCGGAGTTGTCGGACCGCTATATTTCCGGGCGATTCTTGCCCGACAAGGCCATCGATCTGATCGACCAGGCCGCGGCGCGCGTCAATCTGTCGTCGACGTCGCGTCCCGCTGACGTGCTGGAACTCGAAGCTGAGATTTCGCAATTGCGACGCGAGCAGGATTATGCGGCGTCGCGCAAGCAGTTCGACCGCGCGCATGCGCTGGATGGCGAAATCGCGGCGAAAGAACAGGCGCTGCGCGACGCGACGGAAGCGTGGCAGAAGAGTGTCGGCACGAATACGTCGCACGTGTCGGTCACGAATGTCGCGGAGATCGTCGCACGCATGACGGGCATTCCTGTCGCGCAGTTGACGGCTGAAGAAAAGCAGCGGCTGTTGAAGATGGAAGAGCGGCTGCATCGGCGCGTGATCGGGCAGGATGAAGCAGTGGTGGCCGTCAGCGACGCCGTGCGCCGCTCGCGCGCGGGTTTGCAGGCGCGTCATCGGCCGACTGCTGTGTTCCTGTTTCTCGGGCCGACGGGCGTCGGCAAAACGGAACTCGCGAAGGCGCTCGCCGAAGTCGTATTCGGCGATGAAGACGCGATGCTGCGCTTCGACATGAGCGAATACATGGAGCGCCATACGGTGGCGCGGCTGATCGGTGCGCCGCCCGGCTATGTCGGCTATGACGAGGGCGGCCAACTGACCGAGCGCGTGCGCCGCAAGCCGTATAGCGTGATCCTGCTCGACGAGATCGAGAAGGCCCATCCCGACGTGTACAACGTGCTGCTGCAGGTCTTCGACGACGGCCGTCTGACGGATGGCAAAGGACGCGTGGTCGACTTCAGCAATACGCTGATCATCGCGACCAGCAACCTTGCGGCCGATGTGATCGCCGGACAAAGCCGTTCTGGGCCGGGCTTTTTGAGCGACTCGGGATCGGCGGGTGTGCAAGGCGGCGTGATGAACGTGTTGCGCCAGCATTTCAGGCCCGAGTTTCTCAACCGGATCGACGACATCATCCTGTTCAAGTCGCTCGGACGCGACGAGACGCGCCATATCGTGCGGCTGCAACTGGAGCACGTGAGCCGGCTTGCGAGCAGCCAGGACATCGAACTCGCATTCGACGATTCGATCGTCGATCATCTCGCGACGCAAGGGTATCGCCCGGAGTTCGGTGCGCGCGAATTGCGCCGGCAGATCCAGCAGCAGATCGAGAACCAGTTGGCCAGGGAAATGCTCAATGGCGACGTGAAGGAAGGCATGCGTATTGTGTGCCGCTATGACGTCGACAAGAAACTGGTGACGTTCGGGCCTGCTGCAGGCGACAAACAGCCGGAGCCGGTGGCCGAGCCGCACATCGTGAAGTAACCTTGCATCGTCCGGCTCGCGTCCGAATGCGTGGCGCGAGCCGTCGATCGCGCCAAAACCTCCGCACAACACGCCACCTCGGCGACCCGGCGCACATCGCCGCGCATCACGTCAGTAGAATCGCAGCTTTATAAACGGATCGGCGATCGGACGGGGTGGCCTCGGGTTGGTCTTATCGATCGCGCGATACGCAGACGATGAAACTACTGACGGCATTCAGACGACACCTCTTCATAGCACTCGGCAACACGCTGCCGATCTACGGTCCGTTCAACCGCGTGCGCGCATCGCTATTCCGCAAGGCGGGCATGGCGATCGGCAGGGACGTGACGATCATCGGCCCGTTGAATCTCGAACTGAGCCTGAACGAAGAAACGATTCGCGGTATCTCGATCGGCGACAACGTGTATCTGAATGCGCAGACGCGGCTTGCGTGCCGCAATAGCCGCATTTCGATCGGCGACGACGTGCAGGTCGGTCCGCGCGTATCGTTCGAAACGGCGACGCACGGCATCGTCTACGAGCCAGAACTGGGGCGCGGCCTCGATCATCAGGAGATCCGCGTTGGCGACAAGGTGTGGATCGGTGCAGGCGCAACGATCCTGCCCGGCGTGACGATTCACGAGGCGGCCGTGATCGCCGCTGGCGCAGTCGTGACGAAGGACGTGCCGGCTTATACGCTGGTGGGCGGTGTGCCGGCACGCAAGATCAGGGATATCGAACCAGCCGCTCAGCGCCAGGGCGCCATTGCATGAAATACGCCGTCGCGGCGCACCAGCGCATGAAACAGCGCGGCCGCAAGATGCACGAGAATCAGCGCGAAGAAACACAGTGCGAGGAACCGGTGCGCATTCCATAGCAGCGTATGCAGCTCATTGCTGTGCGGCAGGATCCACGGCAACTGCACACCCGCCACGATCACGGGATACTCCGCCGCGGACAGCATCCCCCAGCCGATCAGCGGCAGCCCGATCATCAGTGCATAGAACGCGAGATGCGACAGATACGCTGCGAGCTTCATCGGTTCGGGCATGTCGGATGGCAGACTCGGCGCGCCGCGAGTAAGCCTGACGACCAGCCGTATCAACGCCAGCACGAGAATGGCGATGCCTAGCGGCTTGTGTATCGACACCAGCGTCAGATAGTCGGGACGTATCGTGGAGACCATGCCGACGCCGATGAACAGCATCGCCAGAATGCAGATCGCCATGATCCAGTGCAGTGCGCGCTGCAAAGGCGTAAAGCGCTCGAGTGTCGGTTTCATGGCTTCGCTCCTTCGGCAGGCGTGTGCGGATAGTATTTGTCTTCAGCGGTGCGGCGATTGAACGAAACGGAATACGCGGCCGAGCGCGCAGCGGGGAACGGATCGTCGGACACGTGCATGCCCGCGGGAAGAACCGTCGGATCGAAGTTGAGGTCGCGGCACGGACCATCCGGCTCGGGCTCGATCGCGCTGACCACCAGCGTGCCCGCTTCGATCTTGCGGCGATCGTCGGGCCATGCCTTGCTCGGGTCCGCGGTCGGATCGCCAGGGTTGGCGACGGTGACGACCAGCGTCCAGCGTTGCGGCGCGCTTTGCACGCGTTGCGTGATGTCGGTTTCGAGGAAGTTGGCGGGGCGCTGCTTCAGGACATCGGGGGACACCGGCTCGGGCTTTGCGGCCGGCACGAACGACCAGCGCACCACTGAATCCTGCCCTTGCGCATTCGTGAAGATGAAGCTGTTGAGACTGTTGTACTGATCCTGCGCGTATGAAGCCGTCCATGGTGCCGTCGTCGCCCATGCGCCGAACGCGGCGAACTCGGGATGCGCGGCAATGAACTGCTTCATTGCATCGGGATTGTCTTTTTGCGCCGATGCTTCCAGCAACGCATAAAACGCTTGCGGCGTCGCGACGGGGAAGAAGGGTGCATCGATCATCGCCGAGCGCCATTCGGTGCCATCCGGCGCGACCATGCGCAGGCCCAGGCCGCGAACCCGCACGCTCGGATCGGTGGCTTTGGGGTCGGGCGTCGCGAGATTGAAGCGTCCTGTTACCTGCGACGTGCCCTGCGCGAAGATCGGCGCCTTCGACAATGCAGCAGCCGCTCCATTCGATTCGAACGTGCCGGTGAAGCAGATGCCCTTCGCATGATTGCGCCTGAAGCCCAGCGCGGGGCCGCCTGGCGGCGCCAGCGCGTTGACGATTTTCGGGGGTGTCAGACGGCTTGGGGTCAGCCAGCCAGCCGTGTAGGCAAACGCGATGGCCGCGCCGCCAACAACGACTGCGATCACGACCAGCGAGCGGGCAGTGGACGCCTGGGAACCGGGTTTGTCGGCCATGGAAGCCTCTCAGGGAGTTTCGCTGGGGACAAATCTAGCAGCATCAGAAAGTTTGTGCAGTTGGCAGCCGGGCGACATGCGATGCGTGCCTGAAGGGCAACACCGTGTATCCGTACGCATGCCTGTTGCTGTCACATGCATGGGGCTACCATCACTGCACGCTCAGATGAGTGCAGCTACCATGTGGCCACTATGGATACCATCAAGATCCTTCTGCAAACGACCATTCCGCCTGTCGCCGATGACTGGTCGATCGCGCGCTTCAGCCGCCTCGCGGAACTGCTGCGCAACCATCGCGACCGCGAAGGGCGCGCCGTGTTCGACGTGGTGGCGCGGGATCGCGAGCAACGCGGTCAGCCGGACCCGGTGCTTTCGCGTCTGGACCAGTCGGACTTCGACGAGTTGTGGCTCTTCGCCGTCGATGAAGGCGATGGGCTCACGCCTGAAGATTGCGAAGGCATCCTGCGGTTCCGCGAGGCAGGCCGCGGCCTGCTGGTCACGCGCGATCATATGGACGTGGGCTGTTCGCTGTGCAGTCTCGGCGCAGTGGGCAAGGCGCATCACTTCCATACCCGCAACATCGATCCCGACGAGTCGCGTTGCGTTTGCGACGATCCATATTCGACCCATATTTCATGGCCCAATTTTCATTCGGGCGCAAATGGGGACTTTCAGGAAGTGGCCGTCGTCGGGTCGACCCATCCGCTCTTGAGCAACGCCGATTCTCCAACGGGTGCGATCCGTTACTTCCCGGCGCATCCGCACGAAGGCGCCGTCGATGCGCCCGACGACGAATCGGCCCGCGTGATTGCGCGCGGCAAGAGCAAGGTCACCGGGAAGAGTTTCAATCTGGCTGTGGCCTTCGAGCCGTCAAGCAGTGGCGGCCCGGCCGTCGCGCAAAGCACCTTCCATCATTTCGCGGACTACAACTGGGACGCGCGCGACGGCGCACCGAGCTTTGTCGACGAACCGCCCGGCAACAGCATGCAAACCGAGCAGCAGGCGTTGCCGGACGCGCATCGCTATGCGCTCAATGTCGCGTTGTGGCTGGCGGGAAGGGCGCCGCAACAGGTGATGTGAGCGGCACACGCCGCTCGCTTTCCAGCAAACCATACAGCGCGCTATCCGACACTTCGTCACCCACTCGCCAGCGCTCGCGCAACAGGCCTTCGCGTTTGAAGCCCAGCCGTTCAAGCAGATTCGCCGAAGCCTGATTGCGCGGATCGATATCCGCTTCGATGCGGCGTAGACCGAACGCGTCGAACGCGTGATCGACGAGTCGTGCAGCGGCTTCGAACATATAGCCGTTGCCCCAGTGCCTGCGCTGCAGACTGAAGCCGATTTCCGCCCTCAGGCACGGCTCGTTCACGTTGAACAGGCTGAGATCGCCCAGCGCTTCACCCGTCTGCCGCGACACGAGCGTGCAAGCTATCGAGGCACCGTCGGCAGTTCCGCTGATTCTACGTTCCACACGCTCCTCAGCTTGCGCGACGGACGTCATCGGCACGAACGAGAAGTACCGCATCGCGAGCGGATCGGACCAGATGGCAAATAGCGATGCTGCATCGTCCTGTTGAAGCGGCCGCAGGATCAGCCGTGACGTATCCAGCGTGATGGGTTTCAGTAATGGCATGATGTCGTTGTTTTCAAGTGTGCCGTCGAACGAGCAGGACAGGGCGGGCGGTCGCCATGCGCTGCGTCAGTGTAATTTTCCCCTAATTCACGGTGGGCAATCTACGCTCCACGTTTGCACCCCGATATTGCCCGCCTACTCGATGAGGAAGAAGATGAAGCTCCGTTGGACCACTATTCTGATAGCTGCAAGCATGAGCGTTCTGGTTGCCGGGTGTGCTTCGCCCGTCGAGCGCGCCAATGAAAAGAATGATCTGCTGTCGGCGGCGGGCTTTCATATCGTCCCCGTGACTACGGATGCGCAACGCCTGCAACTGAACACGTTGCCGCCCAATCGCGTCGTCCAGAAGGTCAAGGACGGCAAGGTGATCTTCCTCTACGCGGACCCGTATGCATGCGGCTGCCTGTATGTCGGCGACGAAAACGCATGGGACAACTACAAGCGCGAACAGCTGCAGCAGAACTTCATCAACCAGGAACGCATGAACGCGGAGATGAATGAAAACGCGGCCTGGAACTGGAGTATGTGGGGTCCGGGATGGTGGGCATACTGATCGACTCGCTTTGACATTGCAGATCAACGCGCACGGCATTCAGAAGCTTTCTTTCTGAAAATGTAATGCTGAACGTGTTAAACCGTCGTGCCTGAATGCCTGGGCAATAGCAGTCGATAAAATGAATGATTTTGAATGTCTCCGTCGTGCTGGACGGGACAATTCGGGACAATTGACAATTCGATTGCGCAAACAACAATAATAAATTGTGGATGCCACAGCCCGAATTCATTGACTATACTGCTTAGCGTTGCTGTCTCGCGTATCTCCACGACGGCACATTTTCTCTTTCTAAAACACGGTTCTCATCCCGGCCACGTGGAAACGCATCGGTAGAGTTTCCGCATGGCGCGTTCTCGGACGCCATGAATCCTGATCGCAAGCACGGGCCGGGTGGACGCTTGACGCGATGCGAGTCGAAGGCTCGGCTTCGCGCAGTGGTCGACAGCGCCAAGAAGCGCTTTCTGGCGGTTGGCTTCCGGGAGACCAGTCTCGACGACATTGCCCGCGACGCGGGCGTGGCGAAGAAGACCTTGTATGGCCATTTCGGCAGCAAGGAGCAGTTGTTCAGCGCGATTCTGGAGATGCTCGGGCGGACCTGGCGTGAAGAACTCGCGCACATCGTCACGAGCCCAGGCGCGCCCGGCGACGTGCTCGAACGGGCAGCGCTGCATCTGCTCGATATCGGTACGCGCGAGGACATGACGCAGCTTTACTGGGTTCTGCTGGTCGAGACACGCCGTTTTCCCGCGCTCTCGGCCGGGCTGTATCAGGAAGGCGGCAGACTGATTGGTATCGAGCCGCTCGAATGCTATTTGCGCGCGGCGGTGGAAAGCGGCGAACTCGAATTCGACGATATCGAACTCGCCGCCGAACAGTTCGTTCATCTCGTGCTGGGCGGCGTGCGCGCAAGAATGCTGTTGATGGGCGCGCGACGTCCAAGTGTCGCGAGAAGACGGGTGATCGCGAGGCAGGCAGTCCGGATTTTCATTGCAGGGTCCGCAATCCGGTGAAATAGAGCTTTCAATTGCATTTCTACTTTAATTCAAATTAATTAGTCATACGAAGTAACGTTGTGCGGGAATGCTGTTCCAGTATATGGAGGCAAATGCATGAAAACGGCTTCGCGTGCCTCGCGTATTGCACATACGGGGCACGGGCAAACGCAATGGCGGCTTGCATCGCTGGGTGGACTTGCGCTCGTCGTCATGTCGCTTGCGGCTTGCATGATGGGTCCGGACTATCGTCGGCCGGAAGTGCAGATTCCCGAAGGTTTCAAGGAAGGTGTCGACTGGCAGCGTGCCGATGCAAACCCGCAAGGCGCGATCGACAGCACATGGTGGCGCATGTATGGCGACGACAAGCTCAACAGTCTCGTCGACCAGTCGTTGCGGGCCAACCAGTCGATCGCCGCAGCAGAGGCCGCCTATCGCCTCGCGCTCGCAACGGTCGATGCGAACCGTGCGGGCCTTTTTCCTACCATTACAGCGGGCCTGTCCGGTTCGCGTTCCGGCGGTAACGTCTCGGCGTTGAGCGCGGGCCGCTCGACAGGAACGACGGCGTCGGCAGCAGGCGGCGTGGGCAATAACGTCGTGGCGCTCGGCTCCGTCAGTTGGGAGCTGGACCTGTGGGGCGCGATACGGAGGCAGATCGAGGAAGCGAAGGCCAACGCGCAGGCGTCCGATGCGCAACTTGCAGGCGAGCGCATTTCCATCGCGGCCAGCGTGGCCACCGATTACTTCGCGTTGCGGCAGGCCGACTATGACATCCGCGCGTTGAAGGAACAGCAGGACGCGTACGCGCGCATCCTTGCGATCGTGCAGACAGCCTACGTCGAAGGCGCCGCTTCCAGCGACGACGTACTCGTTGCACAGGAAGACCTGCAAACCATCATCGCCGATCTGCAGACGACGGAAATCAACCGCGAACATGACGAGCACGCGCTGGCCGTGCTGGCGGGCTTGCCGCCCGAGTCGTTCAGCATCGACCCCGATCCCGACTATCACTTCGTGTCGCCCGCTGTGCCGACTTCGCTGCCGTCGCAGCTGCTTGAACGGCGTTACGACGTGGTCAGCGCCGAGCGTTCGGCAGCGGCGGCCAACGCGGGCATCGGCGTGGCAGAAGCAGCGTTCTTCCCGACCCTGACGCTATCTGCCGAAGGCGGCTTCGCGCACAGCACGCTCGCGCATCTGTTCACCGTGCCGAACCGTTTCTGGACGCTCGGCCCGGATCTCGCGCAAACCATTTTCGACGGCGGTGCGCGCACGGCCGCGGTGCACGAAGCACGCGCGACCTACGACGAAAACGTCGCCACCTATCGCAACACCGTGCTCGGTGCATTCCAGAGCGTGGAGGACAGTCTGTCGTCAGTGAACCATCTGCGCGTACAGGAGCGCGCCTTCGCGCAGGTGCTCGACAGCAGCACGCGCCTCTTCGCGAGCGAAGAGGCGCAGTTCGCGGCGGGCGCCGTGAGCCAGCAAAACGTGCTGAACCAGCGGCTGACGCTGATTCAGGCGCAACAGGGTCTGCGCGACACGCAGGCGCAGCTTGCGCAGAGTCATGTGCTGCTCGTGAAGAATCTCGGCGGCGGCTGGCAGCGTACCGACGCCGATGCCGCGTCGCCGGCTTCGGCAAGCGCGATACGGCCCGTCGCGCAGCAATCGTCCAGTCCGTCCGACTGAAACGATCGACACATTTGAAAGACACGCAGTTCAACACGATCACCCGACACTGAACCGCGATATGCCGAGTGCAGCCCGCGTGTGCCTGTGTCCAGCAAGAACGGAGTTCTCATGAAGTCACGTTTGGAACGCGTGTCGCTGTTATGTCTGTGTCTGATCGTGCTGGCCGCGTGCTCGAAGAAGGCGCCGCCTCCGCCGCCGCCGCAGGTGGCAACGATGAAGGTGCAGGCGCAGACGGTGCCGCTCGAGCGGCGCTTTGTCGGCCGGTTGTCGCCGTATTACAGCGCGAATGTGACGGCGCGCGTGTCGGGCGTGCTGCTCAAGCGCAATTACACGGAAGGCTCGCAGGTGCGCGCAGGGCAACTGCTGTTCGAAATCGATCCGACCTTCTATCGCGCGCAACTCGACAACGATCTCGCGATCCTCGCCGAAGACCGCGCCACTTACATCAACGATCACATCACGGCCGCACGCAACCGCAAGCTGCTGCCGGTCGGCTCGGTTTCGCAACAGACGGTCGACAACTCCGACGCCGCCGAACGCAGCGCCGCCGCCAAGGTGAAAGCCGACGAAGCGACCGTCCAGAGCGCGCGGATCTCGCTCGACTACACGCGCGTGACGGCGCCCATCAGCGGCATTGCCGGGCAGCAGCAGGTGACGGCGGGCGCGGTGGTCGGCACCAGCACGACCGACTCCGGCGGCAACGGCACGCTGCTGACCACTATCCAGCAGATCGACCCGATGTACGTGAACTTCACGATCAGCTCCGCCGATCTCGCCACGCTGCAGCAGGCGCAAACGGGCGGCTCGATCGATCTGTCGCAGCAGAACCAGGTGTCAGTGAAGATCGCGTTGCCCAACGGCACGCCGTATGGCAGCGCAGGCGCGCTCGATTTCTCCGACGTGACGGTGAACGCCTCGACCGGCGCCGTCAATCTGCGCGCGCTGATCGCGAACCCGCGGCGGCAACTGCTGCCGGGCATGTTCGTGTCGCTGACAGTCGATTTCGGCAAGGAGAACAACGTGTTCCTCGTCCCGCAGCAGGCCTTGCTGCGCGATACGACGGGTGGCTACGTGCTCACTGTCGGCGCCGACAACAAGGTCGCGCGCAAGGACGTCGAGACGATGAACAGCCAGGGCAACAACTGGATCGTGACGCACGGCCTGAACGATGGCGATGAGATCATCGTGACGGGCGTGCAGATGGCGCATGAAGGCGCGCCCGTGAAGCCTGTCGCGTGGCAGCCGCCGGCGGCCGCATCGGGCGCGGCAGCGGCGTCGGCAGGTGCAGCGGCGGCAGCGGCTCCCGCCAGCGCGGCGAAGTAGGAGAGCGCCCATGCCGAGTTTCTTTATCGACCGCCCCGTTTTCGCGTGGGTTATCGCGATCCTGATTTCGCTGTTCGGCATTCTCTCCGTGCGCACGATGGGGATCGACTCCTATCCCGACATCGCGCCGCCGCAAGTCACCGTCACGGCGCAATATCCGGGCGCCAGCGCGCAGACGATGGAATCGACGGTGACGCAGGTGATCGAGCAGCAGCTCACGGGCATCGACAATCTGCTGTACTTCAGTTCGACGTCGAGTTCGAACGGGGCCACGCAGATCATTCTCACGTTCGCGACGGGCACCAACCCGGACATCGCGCAGGTTCAGGTGCAGAACAAGGTGACGCTCGCCGAGCCGCTGTTGCCCTCGCAGGTCACGCAGCAGGGCGTGATCGTGGCGAAGTCGAGCCCGGACATTCTGTTGTTCATCGCGCTGCAGTCGGACAACGCGGCGATCGACGCGGGCCGTCTCTCCGACATTCTCGCGTCGCAGATCCAGCCTGTGATCGGCCGCGTAACGGGCGTCGGCAATACGACGCTGCTCGGCTCGGAATACGCGGTGCGCATCTGGCTCGACCCCGACAAGCTGCAGAGCTACGGGCTGTCGACCACGCAGGTGCTCAATGCCGTGACGGGACAGAACGCGCAGTTCGCGGCCGGCTCACTCGGCGCCGATCCCGCCGTGAAAGGGCAGGTGTTCACGGCCACGGTGACGGGCGACACGCTCTTTTCTTCGCTTCAACAGTTCCGCGACATCATCGTCGTGTCGAACAGCAACGGCACGACAGTCAAGCTGAGCGACGTCGCGCGCATTTCATTCGGCTCGCAGACGTACGGGCAAGCGCCTGTATATAACGGCAAGCCGGCGGGCGGTCTCGCCGTGTTCCTGTTGCCCGGCGCGAATGCGCTCACTGTGGAAAAAGCGGTGAAGGCCACGATGGACACGCTCGCTCGCGACCTGCCCGAAGGCGTCACGTGGAGCATTCCGTACGACACCACGCCATTCATCACGGCGTCGATCACGGACGTGATCCGCACGCTGGTCGAAGCCATCGTGCTGGTGTTCTTCGTGATGTTGATCTTTCTGCAGAACCTGCGCGCGACGATCATTCCGACGCTCGTGATTCCCGTCGCGCTGCTCGGCACTTTTATCGGCCTCGCCGCGCTGCATTACACGCTCAACCAGTTGACGCTGTTCGGCATGGTGCTCGCCATCGGTATCGTGGTGGACGATGCGATCGTCGTGATCGAGAACGTCGAGCGCATCATGACGGAAGAAAAAATGGAGCCGCGAGAGGCGACGCGCAAGGCGATGAAACAGATCACGGGCGCCATCATCGCGATCACGGTGGTGTTGTCGGCCGTGTTCGTGCCGTCCGCGTTGCAGCCAGGTGCTACCGGCATCATCTACGCGCAGTTCGCACTGACGATCGCGGTATCGATGGGCTTTTCCGCATTTCTCGCGATGTCGTTCACGCCGTCGCTGTGTGCCGCGATTCTCAGGCCCGAGCATGAAGTGAAGAAGAATGCGTTCTATCGCTGGTTCGACCGGACCTTCGAATGGACGACGAATCACTATCTCAGTCATGCCGGAAAAGCGATCCGTCACGCGCCGCGCTGGATGATCGTGTTCGTGCTCGTTGTGGTGCTGACGGGGTTCCTGTACACGAAGCTGCCCACCAGCTTCGTGCCGGACGAGGATCAGGGCTTCGCGCTCGCGCTCGTCAACCTGCCGCCCGGTTCGACGCTGGAGCGCACCAACCACGTGATGGGCGAGCTGCGTGACAAACTCACCCATAGCGCGCTTGGCAAGGATATCGTCGGGATATTCCAGCCTGAGGGTTTCAGCTTCGTGGGCACGAGCGAAAACGTCGGCATGTCGTTCATCAAGCTGTCGGAGTGGGACAGGCGCTCCGAAACGGCGATGAAAATGATTCCGCAGATGAACCGCATCCTGTCGTCGATCACCGACGCACAGATCTTCGTGGTGAACCTGCCGACCATTCGCGGCTTGAGTCAGTTCGGCGGCGTCGATATGTATCTGCAGGCGCGTGCGGGACAATCGCGCGCCGAACTCGGTCAGGCGACGGGCACGCTGCTCGGGAGCGCGTCGAAGAGCCCTGTGCTGTTCGGCATCCGGCCCAACTCGCTGCCTAACTCGCCGCAACTGGATATCGCCGTAGATCGCACCCAGGCGCAGGCGATGGGGCTTTCGCTGACTGACGTCTATCAGACGCTCGAGATGGAACTGGCGCCGTTCTACATCGACCAGTTCACCTACGGTGGCCGCGTGAAGCGCGTCTATATTCAGGCGGACGCGCCGTTCCGGATGTCGCTCGATGCGCTTCAGCATCTCTACACGCCGAGCGTATTCGCGGCCAACGGCTCCTCGACGCAGGCGTCGTCCAGCAAGAGCAATTCGGGCACGACGAGCAGTGCCACTAGCGCTGTCGGCTCGAACGGTTTCGTGACGCCCGTCGATCCGTCTCCGGCGAATACGTCGATTGCACCGTACAACATGGTGCCGCTCTCCAGCGTCGTCAATGCGAAGTGGGCGTTCGGTCCGACGGTGCTGCCGCGCTACAACGGCTATTCGGCCGTCGAAATCGTCGGCAACTCCGCGCCCGGTTACTCGACGGGGCAGGCGATCGATACCCTCAACGATATCGTCAACCATCAGTTGCCGCGCGGCTTCGCGGCCGACTGGACCGGGCAGTCCTATCAGGAACTGCTGTCGGGTTCGTCGGCGACGACGCTGATGGCGCTGTCGATCGTGGTCGTGTTCCTGTGCCTCGCGGCGCTGTATGAAAGCTGGTCGATTCCCGTGTCGGTGCTGCTCGTGGTGCCGCTCGGCATGCTCGGCATGCTCGCGTTCTGCCTGACCTTCAGCGTACCCAACGACATCTACTTCAAGATCGGTCTCGTCACGGTGATCGGTCTTGCGGCGAAGAACGCGATTCTGATCGTCGAGTTCGCGGTCGAAGGGCAACAGCATGGCATGACCTTGCGCGAAGCCGTGCTGACCGCAGCGCGCCTGCGGCTGCGGCCGATCCTGATGACGTCGATGGCGTTCATTCTCGGCGTCTTCCCGCTGGTGATTTCGTCGGGCGCGGGCGCGTCGTCGCGGCATGAAATCGGCACGGGTGTGATCGGCGGCATGTTGTTCGCAACGTTCCTTGGCTTGCTGCTGATCCCCGTGTTCTATGTGGTCGTGCGGCGGCTGCTCGGCGACAAGCTCGACGAGGTGTCGCACAAGATGCCGCATCACGGTGACGGTGATGGCAGCGCGTCGGGCGAAGCGGGCAAGCATGGCGACGACACGCCGAAGAACGATCCGCCCGGGGAGGGCGCGCCTGTCTGACGGATCGACGCGTGCCGTGCGTGCAGTGCCGAGTGCTTCAAAGCCAAACTCGAACGGGTGCGAAGTCCGATGCGAAGAACACGACAACAGGCACGAGAAACGCGAGACCACATTCTCGATGCAGCTGAGCGGCTGTTCGCGGAGCATGGCGTGTCTCGCACTTCGCTGGAAGACATCGCGATTCGTGCGGGATTTACGCGTGGCGCGATCTACGGGCACTTTCGCAACAAGAGCGACCTGTTCGTCGCAATGACAAACCGCGTGATGCTGCCGATGGAAATGCTCGTGGCAGCGACCGCCGATCCTGCCGAGCCGGAGCCGCTCGGCAGGATCCGGCAATTGCTGGCGTACTTTCTCGGCAAGGTCGTGGTCGAACCGCACAGCCGCCGCGTGTTCGAAGTGCTGTTCACCAAGTGCGAAAACACCAAGGACATGTTTCTGGTGCTCGAACGGCAGCATGACGCTGCGCGTAACGGCCGGAAGCACCTTGAACGCGGCTTGCAGAATGCGATCCAGAAGGGACAGTTGCCGTGCGATCTCGATACGGAGCGCGCCGCGAGTGTGCTGCATGCGTTTCTCGGCGGCGTACTGCGCGACTGGCTGCTGGAGCAGGATTCGATCATGCTGCCGCGCGATGCCGAGTTCCTGACGGACGTGTTTATCGGCATGTTGCGGTACTCGCCTTCGTTGCGGCATGCGTCGGCGGGAACGGTCGACGCCGGTGCGATCGGTCGGCCTGAGACCGGCTGTTAGCGCTGCGTTCGCAGTGAAGAAACCGCCTTTCCTCGAACGCATGCGCCGCCATGCGGGCGTGACGCGTAAACCTACGCTAATTCAACCTTCCTAACATCGGTACAAAGCACAGCCATGGACGTCGAGACGTCATGTCATGGCTGCGCCTCCATTCGTTTAACCCGCTTGGACCTGTGAGGGTACGTGATGAACACAACGAAGGACGGTATCGAAGTCGGTGAGGAAATGGTCGCAGGCTTTGCAAAAAAGGGCTTGAAGCAGGTGCGGCCGTCGACGCAACGGGACCGCGGCGTCGGGCCGTTTCGCCGGCTCGTGCTGCGCGGCGCAACGGTGATCGACGGGACGGGCGCGCCGCCGTTCGGTCCCGTCGATATTGCGATCGAAGGCGGCAAGATCACCGAACTCGCCGTGGTCGGCGTGCCAGGCATGCCGCTGAAGCAGGAAGGGCGGCCGGCGGCTGGCGATCATGAGATCGACTGTCAGGGAAAGTATGTGACGCCCGGTTTTATCGACAGCCACGCGCATATCGGCACGCCATTTCATGCCGAGAACGGCGAGATGCTGCCCGCCGATTACATCTACAAGCTCTGGCTTGCGCATGGTGTCACGTCGGTGCGCGAGGCGGGCTGCATGAACGGCCTCGCGTGGACCTGCGAGCAGCGGGCCGCAGCGGACGCGAACCGGATCGCCGCGCCGCACCTGTATCCGTACGTCTATTTTCCGGCCGTCAACGATTATCTGAAGACGATCTACAGCCCCGACGAAGGCCGCGAGTGGCTGCGTGCCGTGCGCGACAAGGGTGCGGAGGGCGTCAAGTTCTTCGGCGCGCCGCCCGCGATCATGCAGGCCGCGCTCGACGAATGCAGCAAGCTCGGCCTGCGCACCTGTTGCCATCACGCGCAACTGACGGTCGGCAGCATGAATGCGTTGAAAACGGCACGTTGGGGACTGACCAGCACCGAGCATCAATACGGCTTGCCCGAAGCGCTATTCGAAGGCCGTTCATTGCAAACGATCGCCGACGATTACGATTACGACGACGAATACCTGCGCTTTTCGACAGCCGGTCAAACGTTTCTGCAGGCTGCGCAGCCCGGCTCGCAGAAATGGAACGACGTGCTCGACGCGTTTCTCGAAGCAGGCCACACGTTCGTCCCGACCATGAACGTCTACGACGGCAATCGCGACGTGATGCGCGCGCGCCGCGCGGAATGGCATGAAGAATACACGGACAGCACGACGTGGAAGTACTTTCAGCCGCAGCGCGGCGGACATGGCGCGTACTTCTACCGCTGGTCCGTCAAGAACGAAGTGGAATGGCGTGAGAGCTATCGCATCTGGATGCATTTCCTCAACGACTACAAGAATCGCGGCGGACGTGTGTGTCCGGGAAGCGATTCGGGCTTCATGTACCAGATCTACGGGTTCGGTTATGTGCGTGAACTCGAACTCTTGCAGGAAGCGGGATTCCTGCCGTCAGAGGTGCTGCGTGCCGGGACATCGCACGCAGCCGACCTGCTCGGCATCGGGCAGGAAGCGGGCGTGCTCGAAGTGGGGCGGCGGGCGGACGTGCTGGTACATGCCCAGAATCCGCTTGCCGATTTCAAGCTTCTGTACGGCACGGGCGCGCTGCGGTTGAACGATCAGATCGGCGCCGTCGAACAGAAGCGCGCGCTCGAACTGACCATCAAGTCCGGAGTGGTGTTCGACGTCAGCGAATTGCTCAGCGATGTCCGCGCGATGGTGGCATCGACCTGGAAAAACGGCGAAACGCCTTTCCGCAAACCTGCGGAGCGCGTGCAATGAGCGCCCCGGCTACGCAATTCGTCGTGCTGGCGGGCATGCTCGGCAGCGGCAAGACCACGCTGCTCGAAGCGCTGCTGCGCGATGACGCGGCGGCGACGTCGACGGCGGTGATCGTCAACGAAGTCGGTGCGATCAACATCGACGGCGCCGTGCTGTCCGAATCGGCTCGCGGCACGCCGATGGCAACACTCAGCAACGGCTGCGTGTGCTGTTCGCTGACCAACGATCTCGTGACGACCATCGAGGATCTTGTCGACACGCGCACGCGTAGCGGACTGCCGGCGTTCGAACGCATCGTGCTGGAGTGCAGCGGTTTGTCGCGTCCGGGGCAGGTGATGCAATCGCTGAATCCGCTGTGTGGGATGGGGCTGCGCATCCGTATCGTGGTGACCTACGATTGCAGCCGTCCGCCGCTGGATACGGATGATTTCGACACGGTCGCCGCGCAACTCGGCGCCGCGCACACGATCACGTTGACGAAAACCGATCTCATCAGCGCGCAACAACGGCGACGGGAACACGCGCTGATGGAAAAGCTCAATCCGCTCGCGCGCATCGTCGACGCCGATACAGCTGAGGCACGCGCCCGCGAAGCATTCAGCGACACGCACGTCGGGCAGTCGTTCGACTGGACCGTTCCTGCGATGCAATACAGCTCGCATCGCGCGCTGCTTCATCCGCGAGTGCGCGTGTTCTGCGCGCGTTTTCGCGGGCCGCTGGAGTGGGAGCAGACGCTCGACTGGATCGAGAACATCTCCGGCGCGATCGGCGAGCGGCTGCTGAGGATGAAGGCCATCGTTCCCGGTCCGGGCGGAAGCGGGCGCGTGCTGCTGCAAAGCGTCGGCACGACGTTCGCGCAGCCGCGGCGTCTCGCTGCCGCTAACGATACCGACATGGCCGCGATCTTTATCGTCCGCGATTGCGCGATGCAGGACTTCGAAGATTTCGGCATGAACGGTTCGGTCCGCTGGACCTCGCTGCAAAGCTGAAGCCGAGCCTTCGATGCTGAACGCCAACCCGCCAGATACAACCGGTCCAATGCCATGTTGATGCTGAACGTATTCTTCAAATCAGCCCTGCTGATCGTCACGACGCTCTTTCCGATCATCAACCCGCCTGCGGTTGCGCTGATCATATTGAGCATGGTGCGCGGCGCCAGCGATCAGGAACTTGCGGAGCTCGGGCGACGCATTGCGATCAACGGTTTTGTGATTCTGCTGGCGTCGCTGTCGGTTGGCGCGTATGTGCTGTCGTTCTTCGGTATTTCGGAGGATGTGCTGCGTGTGGCCGGTGGTTTTGTGATTGCGATGGCGGGCTGGGGGCTGTTGCAGTCGCCAGGCGACGACAACGCTGCGCCCGTCACCGGTCCGGAGCGCGCCGCATCGCTGCGCGCCAAGGCGTTCTACCCGCTGACGTTGCCGATCACGGTCGGGCCGGGTTCGATTGCTGTGGCGATCGCGTTGGGTACGGGCTCGCCGCATGAGGGGCTCCAACCCGTGCATCTGGCGGGGGTTGGCGTCGCGCTGGTCACGCTGTGCCTGAGCATCTACTTCTGCGTGCGCTACGCGGGGCGTCTGGAAAAGCTGTTAGGGCAGGTGGGCACGCAGATCGCCATGCGGCTCTTCGCGTTCGTGCTGTTCTGCATCGGCGTGCAGTTGTTGTGGATCGGCGTATCGGGGCTGATCGGCACGCTGCATCTGCACTGACGCGCTTTATCAGGCTGCTTGCCCGGGGGCACTCGCGCGACGCTTGCGCGTTCCTGCTGCTTTTGACTGTTCGTCGACGGGAGCAAGGTCTTTCTCGCGGCGTGCCTGATAAGTCTCGCCCCATTCACGCAAGCTGATGAGCACGGGCGCGAGCGTCTGGCCGAACGGCGTCAGCTCGTACTCGACCTTGGGCGGGACTTGCGGATAAACATGGCGCGCGACGATGCCGTCCGCTTCCAGCTCACGCAGTTGCAGCGTCAGCATGCGTTGTGTGGTGTTGGGCAGCAACCGGGTGAGCTCCATGAAGCGCTTCTTTTCGTGCATCAGATGAAACAGGATCACCGGCTTCCACAAGCCGCCGATAACGGATAGCGTCACTTCCACGGCGCAGCCGCTCCTGCTGTCCAGGCGTTTCGGTCGCATGGTGTTCATACCTACATAAGTGATAGTACCGGCGATAATTGTACCTTCTTGCGGTAATCGAAGTGCGAACGGAGAATCACGCTGTGGTCGCGAAGTTTGCGCGGCCTCGCGCGCCGTTCAACGGGCGCGATTGCCATTTCGACGCCGGTTCCGCTTTGCGGATCGTGCGTGCGTCAATCGACTATCAGGAGTTGCTTCGATGAAAGCCATCACATTGCGCCATCCCGCCGGACTGGACAACCTCGTGCGTACGGAACTCGCCGATCCCGGCGCGCCTGCAGCGGGCGAAATCCGCGTGCGCATCCACGCCAGTTCGCTCAACTTTCACGACCTGGGCGTCGTGCTAGGACGCCTGCCTGCCGACGACGGCCGCATTCCGATGTCGGACGGCGCGGGCGTTGTCGAAGCGGTGGGCGAAGGCGTGACGGAATTCGCGGCCGGCGATGCTGTCGTCTCGACGTTCTTCCCGTACTGGCTCGACGGCGGCCCGACGATCGCCGATTTCTCGACCACACCGGGCGATGGTGTCGATGGCTATGCACGCGAGGTCGTCGTGCGCCCTGCGCAATGGTTCACGCATGCGCCGCGCGGCTACAGCCACGAGGAAGCGGCAACCTTGACGACGGCGGGGCTGACGGCGTGGCGTGCGCTGGTCGTCGACTATTCACTGAAGGCGGGTGATACGGTGCTCGTGCAGGGCACGGGTGGCGTGTCGATTTTCGCGTTGCAGTTTGCGAAGCGGATGGGGGCGACGGTGATTGCGACGTCGTCGTCGGATGAGAAGCTGGAGAAGGCGCGCTCGCTTGGGGCGGATCATTTGATTAACTATCGGCGCGATACGGACTGGGCTGCGAAGGTGCTGGAGTTCACTGATGGACGTGGTGTCGATAATGTCGTCGAAGTGGGCGGGCCGGATACGCTTGCGCAGTCGATTCGCGCGTGCCGGATTGGTGGGCATATTGCGTTGATTGGTGTGCTGACCGGGATTTCAGGTGAAGTGCCAACGGTGGATTTGATGCGGCGTCAGCAGAAGCTGCAAGGGCTCATTGTTGGGAGCCGCCGGCATCAGGTGGATATGGTTCGGGCGATCGATGCTACTGGTATGAAGCCTGTTGTTGATCGTACGTTCGCACTTGATGATATTGCTGATGCGTTTCGGTTTCAGGCGGCTGGGAAGCATTTTGGGAAGGTTTGTTTGAAGGTCTGAGGCCTGCGGCGCTGTTGGGTTTGGTTTGGTTTGGTTTGCTCGGCTTTGTGCTGGCATCCGCGGTTTGTTATTGGTTTGCCTGGGTTGCCCCTGTGCGGGGCGGCACTTACTTTCTTTGCCGCCGCAAAGAAAGTAAGCAAAGAAAGCGGGCTAACACCGCCCGTGCTTGACCTCCGCCTGAGGGCCCCCAACAGTTCCTCCACTTCAAACGGCATCACATTTGATCGATGCCCGTTGCCCGCGCTTCGAACCGGCGCCTCACCCACTCCAATCACCCGTATCACAGCCAGCGGCAGCGAATGGTTGCGGCCGCCCAGGTGGCAAACTGTGTGTCGGTCGTAGTGCTTCACACCTCAGCGCTCTTACGACACCGATCGTGTTTTTCAGTCCGGAGTGGAGCGCATAAGCCGCGATGGCCTACACACAGTTTGCCGCTATAGAACGTGAGCGATTTGATCGCGCGTGTGCCGACGCGGGATTCTGAAGCGGGTGAGGCGCCGATTTAAAGCGCTGGCATCGGGCATTGAATGGTAGGTTGCCGTGCGAAGTGGAGGAACCGTTGGGGGCCCTCAGGCAGTGGTCAAGCACGGGCGGTGTTAGCCCGCTTTCTTTGCTTACTTTCTTTGCGGCGGCAAAGAAAGTAAGTGCCGCCCCGCACAGGGGCAACGCTTGAACCACGAAGGCAAATCGCGGATGCCAGCGCAAAGCCAAGCAAACCAAACCAAACCAAATTCACACCTCCGGCAACAACGCCACCAACAACCTCCTCAACTCCATACACTCTTTCTGCGAGAGCCGAGCAGTCAAGACCCGCTCGACTTCCTCAACCCGAGGCCGCAACACGGCAAGTTGCTCCCTCCCATCGGCAGTCAAAAACAGCACATAACTGCGCTTATCGACAGGATCATCGGACCGTTCGATCAACCCATTACGCACCATCCGCGCAACAAGATCCGCGATCGTCGAACGGTCGACGTCAAGCTCATCCCCGAGTTGCCGCTGGTTCACACCAGGCGTCCTCTGCAATATCTCAAGCGCCGCATATTGCACACTCGTGATCTCAGCCGAAACCTCGGCAAGCCACACCGCGACGTGACGCTGCTGCGCGCGGCGCACCAGGCTGCCGGTGAATCTCGAAAGCGCTTCGGGTTTGTCGTGTTTGCTCGGCAATTTCGCTGTGTCGTAGTGAGTTAGCGCATGCGGAATATCGGCCGGAAAAATGCAACCAGTTCCGCATAGGCATCAAGTGGAAGAACATGCGCAACATACTGATCCGGTCGGACCACCACGAGCGCGCCGCGCTCGCGGTCGATGCCGCGCTCGTCGAAGATATCAGTCGCTGCGTCGCTCGTAAATGTCTTCTCGTAGTCAATCAGGCCGTGGCGTCCCTTGCGCGGCAAGAGCAGGGCAGGCATGTCTTCCAGGCGGACTTCCCGATGCGGCTGCTGCAGCACTGCACGCAGATCGAGCACGCTGTCGATGTCGGCATCGGTGGGCGTCACGAGCCGCAACACGGAATCGTGCGATGTCGCGAGATGATCGCACAGCGCTTCGAGCGCAGTACGGTTCGCATCCGCGAATGCATACAGACGCCAGCAACCATCGGCGCGCGCCGCGTGGCCGAGATGAACCGGCTTCGCGTCCGCAAGGCGAATTACAGGCGATGAGTGAAAGCGCGTGCCGATCTGAAAGCCGCTGGCAAGCTTCTGATGCGTCGATTCGCCCGTCAGCGTGCCCGGACGGTAGTGCGTTGCGACACCCGCCGTGTATCGGCCCGCGCGCACGAAATACGCCTGCAACTCTGCCGGATCGACGCCGCCCGCTTCCGGACGGGCAGGGTCTTTCGGCGGAGCGGCCATCATCGCGGACCATTCCTTGTCGAAATCGATCAACTCTTGCGCGATAGGCTGACGCTCGTCGGAATATGTGCGCAACAGTTCGGCATCGCTGCGTCCCTGCAGAACCGCGCCGAGTTTCCAGCCGAGATTGAAGCCGTCCTGCATCGACACATTCATGCCCTGGCCAGCCTTGGCGCTATGCGTATGGCACGCATCGCCGGCGATGAACACGCGCGGTTCGCGCTTCGTTCCATCTTCCGCCAGCGCATCGTCGAAGCGGTCGGTGAGGCGCTGTCCAACTTCATACACGGAGAACCACGCGACTTCTTTTACATCGAGCGTATAGGGATGCAGGATGTGCCGCGCCGTTTCGATGATCCGATCGACGTTAGCCTGCTTGATGCTGTCGCGATTCTCCGGCGTGACTTCGCCAAGATCGACGTAGAAGCGCACCAGATAGCCGCCTTCACGCGGGATGATCAGCAGATTGCCCTTGCTCGCGGATTGAATCGCAGCCTTCAGGCGGATGTCCGGGAAGTCCGTGACGGCCAGCGCGTCCATCACGCCCCACGCGTGATTGGCGGCATCGCCGCGCAGCGTCTGGCCAATGGCCGTGCGCACGCGGCTGCGCGCGCCGTCGCAGCCGACCACGTAGCGCGCGCGTATCGTCACCTGTTCATCGAGCCGTGCTTCATCGGTGCGGCGCAAGGTCACGCGCACCGGATAGTCGCCCACATCATCACGTTGCACATCGACGACTTCGAGGTCGTAGTCGGGTTCGAGGCGTTGCGACGAGCGCCGCATCACGTCGAGCAGATAATCCTGCACGCGCGCCTGATTGACGATCACATGCGGAAACTCCGACATACCTGTTTCGGTATCCTGAACACGACCCGTACGTTTGATCGCGCCACGGTCCTGTGCATCGGGTCGCCAGAACACGGTTTCATTGACCCAATAAGCTTCGCGCAGCAAGCGGTCCGCAAGCCCGAATGCATTGAACATCTCGACCGTACGGCACGCGACGCCGTCCGCCTGTCCCATCAGCAACGGTCCACTGCGACGCTCGACGATGCGCGTGCGGATCCCCGGGAATTGCGACAGTTGCGCTGCGAGCACGAGACCCGCAGGGCCGCTTCCGGCGATCAGCACATCGACCGTATCGGGCAGGTCGACGCACGGAGCGGTGTCGGCGGCGGGTTCGATGGTCGGATCGCCGACGCGGAAACCGTTGAGATGAAATTGCATGATGTCTTCCTCCATGTTGCATGTGTCATCGTGGAAATCAATATACTCCGTACACCAACCATTTCCAAGAAATTCATCGACGATGGATGTTTACCCTGGTCCGGGCGGGCGACGATTGTGTTTTCCGCGCTGCAACATGAAAGCGCCGTTGCATTGGGTAAAACCCTAACTTCTATTCCGTGCCGCGTACGACTCTGCTATAAAGTGCGCTCCGTAGCTGATGACGTTTTAGCACGGCGATTTCTTGCAAGTCTCGCAAGGTTGAGCAGAAGTCTTTGAAAGGAATGGCATGGCGCGCGTAGTTGTGGTCGGCAGCATCAACATGGACATGGTGGTCGTCACCAATACGTTTCCCCGTCTTGGCGAGACCCTGTTCGGCACGGGTTTTTCGACGCATCCGGGCGGCAAGGGCGCCAATCAGGCTGTCGCGGCGGCACGTCTGGGCGCGCAGGTGACGATGATCGGCCGGGTAGGCGCCGATGCATTCGGCGGCGAAATGAAGGCGACGCTGGAGCGTGAAGGCATCGATGTGCGGCACGTTACGACCGCAAGCCAGGCGACGGGCATCGCGTCGATCACGCTGACGGGCGGCGACAACGCGATCGTCGTGGTGCCGGGCGCGAACGCCGAACTGTCGCCCGAAGACATCGACCGTGCGGCCGATGCATTCGCACAGGCCGATATCATCCTCGCCCAGCTCGAAGTGCCCTACGCGACCGTGCTGCACGCCGCGCGCCGCGCGCGCGAACTCAACAAGCCGTTCTTCCTGAACCCCGCGCCCGCCGTTGCGCTCGACGCCGAACTGCTGGACCTCGTCACGCTGCTGACACCGAACCAGCACGAACTCGCCACCGCATTGCAGACGAGCGAAGACGCGTGGGCCGACGAACTCGCGCGCCGTCCCGGCCGCATCGCGATGACGCGCGGCAAGGACGGCGTCTGCTATGCAGGCAGCGACGGCAAGCTCGTGCACAAGCCTGGCTTCACGGTCGACGCCGTCGACACGACAGGTGCCGGCGACACCTTCAACGGCGCGCTCGCCGCCTTCTGGAGCCTCGGGATCGACGAAGCCGTGCGGCGCGCCAATGGCGCGGCCGCGCTCTCCGTCACGCGCGCGGGCGCGCAGGGCGGCATGCCGACTCTTGCCGAACTGGACAAATTTCTCGAGGCACAACAATGAAAAAGCTGGGACATCTGAATCGCGACATAGCGCGCGTGCTGGCCTCGATGGGCCATACCGACAGCGTCGTGATTGCCGACTGCGGCCTGCCTATTCCTGACGGCGTCGAATGCATCGACGTGTCGATTGCGCTGAACGTACCGGGCTTTTTCGACGTGCTCGACAGCGTGCTCGCCGACTTCAAGGTCGAGCGCGCGGTGTTTGCGAGCGAGAGCGCAGAACACAACGGCGCGGTGGTCGAGCGCATCGCGCAGATGGCGGCCAGCAAGATCGAGGTCGAGCAGGTGCCGCACGAAGAATTCAAGCAGCGCTCGCGGCAGGCGAAAGCCGTGATCCGCACGGGCGAGTGCAGTCCCTACGCGAATGTGATTCTGCATTCCGGCGTGATCTTCTGAGAGGCACACCATGGAAGTGTTGATGCAGGGCATCGGCAAGGCCTTCGGACCGGTGCGTGTGCTCGAGGGCGTCGACTTTCACATCAGCGCGGGCGAGATCCATGCGCTGATGGGCGAGAACGGCGCCGGTAAATCGACGCTGATGAAAATCCTGTGCGGCGTCTATCAGGCCGACGCAGGCCAGATCCTGATCGATGGCCGCGCTGCGCAGATCCGCAATACGGTTGAAGCAGAACGCGCCGGCATCGCCATCATCCACCAGGAACTGAACCTCATCCCGCAACTGACGGTGATGGAGAACCTGTTCCTCGGCCGCGAACCGAGCCGCTTCGGCATCGTCGATACGGTGAAGATGCGTCGCGACGCGCGCAAGTGGCTCGACATGGTCGGCGCGCAGGATATCGATCCGCAAACGGAAGCGGGTGCGTTGTCGATCGGCCGGCAACAGCTGGTTGAAATCGCCAAGGCGCTGTCGCTGGATGCGCGCGTCGTCGTGATGGACGAGCCGACCGCTGCGCTCACGAACCGGGAGATCGACACACTGTTCGAGATCATGTCGTCGCTGAAGGCGCGCGGTGTTGCAATCGTGTATGTGTCGCACCGGATGGAAGAAATCTTCCGCATCTGCGACAAGATCAGCGTGTTGCGCGATGGTCATTTCGTCGGCGAACGTGAGATCAAGCGCACGAGTTTCGATGAAATCGTCCGGCTGATGGTCGGACGTGAACTCGGCGAGCGCTTTCCGAAGCGTCAACACAAGCCTGGCCAAGTCCGGCTGAAGGTCAAAGACCTCGCCGATCAGGGCAACATCACGGGCATCACCTTCGACGTGCGCGCAGGCGAAGTGCTCGGCATTGCCGGCTTGATGGGCGCGGGCCGCAGCGAAATTCTACGAACCCTGTTCGGCGCGAACCGGAAAACGCACGGCATGGTAACGCTCGACGGCAAGCCGCTGGATGTGCGCGACGCATCGAGCGCGATTGCGGCGGGCATCGGTTTCGTCACGGAAGACCGCAAAGGGCAGGGCCTCGTGCTGGGCATGTCGGTGCGCGAGAACGCCACGCTCGTGCATCTCGACAGCTACGCAAAGTTGGGTTTCGTCGACAGCAAGGCCGAGCGCCAGGCTGTGGATGGTCTGATCGAACAGTTGCGCGTGCGCACCCGCGACGCCGAACTCGACGTCAAGTCGCTGTCGGGCGGCAACCAGCAGAAGGTGGTGTTCGCCAAGTGGCTCGCGCGGCCGCCCAAGGTTTTACTGCTCGACGAACCGACGCGCGGCGTCGACGTGGGCGGCAAGGCGGAAATCTACACGATCATCAATCAGCTCGCGGAACGCGGCGTGGCCATCGTGATGGTGTCGTCCGAGCTTCCCGAAGTCCTCGCCATGAGCGACCGCATTCTGGTCATGCATCAGGGACGCCAGAGCGGCCTGTTCGATGCGCAAGGCGCCACCCAGGAACTCATCATGACGGCGGCGGCCGGCGGTAGTGCGGCGCCCGTTACGGTAGCCGCGTAGCCATCACACAACCTGATCGATGACGGCCGCGCGCCGTGCATCCCATTTGAATGATTCCGTCGCGAGCGACCGGAACAACACGCGAGACACATCATGGCTCAACTGAGTATCACACCGACCAACCGGGCGACGCTGCAAAAGCTCGGGCCGTTCATCGCCTTGCTGGTGATTGCCGTGGGCTTGTCCATCGTCAGTCACAACTTCCTGACCGTCGACAACCTGCTGAACGTGATGCGTCAGGCGTCGATCAACGCGCTGATCGCATTCGGCATGACGCTGGTGATTCTGCTTGGCGGGATCGATCTGTCTGCCGGTTCGGTGCTGGCGCTGTCGTCCGTGATCATCGCGAGCCTGCTGACATCGGGCACGAACGCCGTGGTCGCGACGCTCGCCGGACTCGCCGCAGGCGGTCTGATGGGACTGGTCAACGGTCTCGTCATCAGCAAGGGCAAGGTCGCGCCGTTCATCGCGACGCTCGGCTCGATGACGGTGCTGCGCGGCCTCGCGCTGGTTCTGTCGAACGGCAGCCCGCTGAGCAGCTTCAATAGCGACTTCTTTTCGCTGCTGGGCGGCGGTTATATCGCGCGCCTCGTGCCGATTCCCGTCGTACTGATGCTGGTGATGTTCGCCGTGTTCTGGGTCGTGCTGCGCAAGACCGTGTTTGGACGCCATATCTATGCGACGGGCGGCAACGCTGAATCGGCGCGCCTCTCAGGCGTGAAGGTCGACCGCATCCAGCTCTACGTCTACACGATCTCGGGTGTCATGGCGGCGCTCGCGGGTGTCGTGCTGACCTCGCGTCTGAACTCCGCGCAGCCGACGGCAGGCACCGGCTATGAACTCGATGCGATCGCCGCCGTCGTGCTCGGCGGCACGAGTCTGACGGGCGGACGCGGCTGGATCTTCGGCACGTTGGTGGGCGCGCTGCTGATCGGTGTGCTGAACAACGGCCTGAACCTGCTCGACGTGTCGTCGTTCTATCAGCAGGTCATCAAGGGCGGCGTGATCCTGCTCGCGGTGCTGATCGATCGCGGCAACAAGAAGGCCTGACGCACACAACACATTCGTTCGTTACTCATTGCTGGACAACAACACCCTGTTTCACCACACAAGGAAGAAGAGGAAGACAATGCAGAACTCCGTTTCGCCGCGATTCTCGAAGGTTTTTGCCGCACTGTGCGCAAGCGCGCTGATCGCCGGTCTGGCTGCGTGCTCGAAGGAAGGCCCGGCCCAGTCGGCAGACGCTGGCGCGAGCGCCGCATCGGCACCCGCCGCGAACGGCGCGATCACCGTCGGCCTGTCGATCTCGACGCTGAACAACCCGTTCTTCGTGTCGCTGCGCAAGGGCGCGGAAGACGAAGCAGCGAAAGACGGCGTGACGCTGATCACCGTCGATGCACAGAACGATCCCGCCAAGCAGCAGGCGAGCGTTGAAGACCTGATCGAAAAGAAGGTCAGCGTGATCCTGATCAATCCGACCGATTCGTCGGCGGTAGCGAACGTCGTCAAGGAAGCGACCAGCAAGGGCATCAAGGTCGTGTCGCTCGACCGTAGCGTGAATGGCGCGGACGTCAGCTCGCACATCGCGTCGGACAACAAGGCAGGCGGCAAGATGGCCGCCGATTTCCTCGCCGACAAGCTGGGCGGCAAGGGCAATATCGTCGAACTGCAGGGCATTCCGGGTTCGTCGGCTGCCAACGAGCGCGGCGCGGGCTTCGACGATGGCATCGCGGCGAAGGGCGGCGTGAAGATCGCCACGAAGCAGCCGGCCGATTTCGACCGCGCGAAGGGTCTCTCGGTGATGGAGAACATCATCCAGAGCAACAAGGACATCCAGGGCGTGTTCGCGCAGAACGACGAAATGGCGCTGGGCGCGGTCAAGGCGTTGCAGGCAGCGGGGCTGAAGAACGTGTCCGTGGTCGGCTTCGACGCGACGGCCGACGCGATGACGGCAGTCAAGGACGGCCAGATGGCAGCAACGGTTCAGCAGCAGCCGGAACTGATCGGTCAGTACGGCGTGCAGACGGCGAAGAAACTGATCGATGGCCAGGCGGTCGACAAGTTCATTCCGGTGCCGCTGAACCTGTACAAGCAGTAAGTTCTCTTCTGTCCCTTCCCGTAGTACCATCAGGCGCCAGGACCCTCGTCGCTGCGCGCCTGCCTCTGCCTCCGGTCGCATTGGACGGCACATCTCCGACGAAGCTGTTTGTACGCACGCACCGCTTTTCGCAGCGGTGCGCTTGCGCTTGATTCATTGACCTGCAGGAATCCCGCGTGACCCAGTTCGAGCGTCTGACTATCGACGACATTGCCCGCCTCGCGAAGGTTTCCCGTACCACGGCCAGCATGGTGCTGAACGGCTATGCCGAGCGCTACCGGATCTCCGCGGCGACGGTCGAGCGGGTATTGCAGGTCGCAAAAGATCATCACTTCACGCCGTCGCAGTCGGCGCGTGCATTACGCTCGCGCCGCAGCAAGACGATTGGCCTCGTGATTCCCGACCTGACCAACTCCGCGCACGCGGCGCTCGCGCAAGCGATGGAGTGGCAATGCCGCGAGAAGTATCAGTATCAGCTCGTGCTCGTCACCAGCGACGAAAACCCCGTGCGCGAGACGGAGGGCATTGCGCATCTCGTATCGCATCAGGTCGACGGGCTGATCGTCGTGCCGTGTACGGGGGAAGCGAAGCGCTATGAGAAGTGGATGAAGCGCCTGCCGCTCGTATTCGCGGATCGTCGCGTGGAGTCGAGCAGTATTCCGTACGTCGTCACGGATGCGGTTGAAACGGTGGCCACGCTGGTCGGTGAAAGTATCGATCGGGGCGCGCGCGAGGTGGTCTATCTTGGCGGCCAGCCTGATCTGTCAGCAAGCCGCGATCGTCTCGCGGGATACCGGCAGGCGCTCGCGCGGCACGGTCTGACCGAACAGGCGGACTGGGTCTTCGAACGGGACTATCAGCGCGAATCCGGCTATGAGTTGATGAAGGCGTGGTTTGCCGAACATCAGCGCTATCCCGAAGCGCTGTTTGCCGGCTCGATTACGTTGCTAGAAGGCGTGCTGCAGTTCATGAACGACGCGCATCAACTGGCCCAGGCGCCTGGCCAACTGATGACCTTCGACGATCACAAGCTGCTCGACTGTTTGCCGTTCAAGATCGACGCCATTATCCAGGACAGCGCGCAACTGGCGGAACACAGCCTGCGTTGCGTATTTGCGCTGCTCGAAGGCGAGGGCGAGCCCGATTCGCGGCTCGTGCCGGCGCGGATTCGCTATCGAAGGGCGGATGCTGCGTAGGCGGTGTGGCTGACGTTGCTGTGCATGCGCTGACTGCAGTGTCTGGCAACCGGATTTTTTTCGAGCGATCATCACACGATGATCGAAATCAGAAGAGCCACGCGTATGGATGCACCCGCCGCGTGGGAGATCCGCAAGACGGCGATCCTCGCGCAGTGCGTCGGACATTACCCGCTCACGTCGTTGCTTGCGTGGACCGATGGGGCGCCCGGGGACAAATGGGCGAACCTGGTGGCAGAGCGCGATTTCTATGTCGCGCTTCACGAAGGAAGCGTGGCTGCCACAGGCATGCTCACACCTTCGACGCGGCAAGTCGATGCGATCTTCGTCAGTCCCTCGCACATGGGCAAGGGGCTCGGGCGCCATATGCTGTCCTTCATCGAAGCACGCGCAACAGACCACGCGCTCGATTCACTGCGGCTCGACGCGACGCTCAATGCGGCTTCGTTCTATCGCCGGTTTGGATGGTCAGGCGAAGCAATCTCGACTTATCGTTCGCCGGGAGGGCTGGAACTCGCGTGCATTCCAATGACGAAGACCATCAGTGCAGTCATCCCGACATCTGAAGACAAGCTCAGGCCATGACCGACATCACGCTCGTCGAACTGACATCTCGCGATTTCATGCAATGGGCCGAACACCTAAGCCGGCAGATTGCCGAATCCGGACAAGCCGGGTCGCCCGTTTTCGCGCCGGATCCCGAAGTCGATTTTCTCAATGACGAGCGCAAACAGCGCTTCGAGAAAAGAATCGCGCTGCCGACATCGGGTTCGGGCTGGATGAGAGTGTGGGCTTTCAGCGATACCGGTGGTCGCCTGATCGCCCACGTCGACCTCAACAGTTCGCCGATGCGCTCCGAACGGCATCGGGTGATGTTGGGTATTGGCGTGGAGATGGCGTTTCATCGACAAGGCCTCGGTGCCGCCTTGTTGCGCGTTGCAATCGATTTCGCCGCGGCCAATCGGATCGAGTGGATCGATCTGTCCGTACTGGGTGGAAATGAAACGGCAATTGCGTTGTACCGCTCATTGGGATTCGAGGAAACTGGCCGGCGCCGCGACCGGTTTCGTATCGGCGGTCAGTCTATTGACGATGTGATGATGAGTTTGCGGATCGGTTTGTGAGGGGGGGCGGTCCAGGCGTTCAAACCATCTAAATCACGACATTTCTATTTGGGACCTACAAGCAAAACGGTGATAATTTATCTTATGTCAAATAACAAACATAAGATTGCCAAGGATCCACACGGACTTTCCTCACCTCACAAATCCGCACCTGCTAGTGAATGACGCGCCGGCCGACGCGCGTACATCACAAGGCGCTCATCAAAACAGAACCGCCCGCGATTCCCGCGGACAGTCTTAGCGCGGACGACGATGCGACTCAGCGATGATTTCGCACACTTCGAGGTGAGTGCGCCAGGCGTCAACGAAAAATTCACGCACGCGTGCGAAGAAGTTGCCTTTGGTAGCCGTCGAGGTAGCAGTAGCGTAGTTCATTGAAAACTCCATTAAGGGTTACTTCCTAGGTATTAACCCTATAGTACACTTTTTATGCTGCGTCGCAAAATAAAACGCACGAACTGACACCGTTTTCGGTAACGCAAGTCGTCCCTATTGAACAAGCGCAGGCCGTCTGATGTGCGTCCGGCCGCGCGCGCAACCTCCTCTACCTTCCCCATCTGCGACCTTGCGACGCATCTCGCCGTCCCAGATCGTCGTTCTACCGGTGCCTCCAACCGTCCGCATCATCGACAGCAACGTTCAGGGTAACTCCTGATACAGAAATCGATGACTAATAATATTATTAATCCCACTCATTCCTGCCGCAGCTTACGTAGCGAACGGGATCGCCTGGATCCGGCGAGGACGAAGTCATGCTGAATAAATTAATAATAATCTTGACCTTCTATAACCTCGGGGATTCAGGAGAGACAGGTGCGCAACTTCATCGTGTTTGCGGCAACCGCGGTCGTTCTGACCGCGTGTGGAGGAAACAGCGATTCATCGAACCCCGCGGCGGTAGCTGACGCGCAAACGCCCGTCGCCAATGCGGCGTCGGCGGCTTCGGCGGCGGCGATCCAGAACGAATTCAAGCTGGCCGGATCGACGCCACTAGGCATGCGGACCACGACACCCGCCGTCGTCATCAGCGATCCCAATCAACATCTCACGCCGTACACACCACCCGCGCCACCCGCCGCACTATCCACGACCACGCTCAGCTTCGGCGACTTCACCAGCTATCTCGCGCCCGGCTCGACGCAAGGCTGGACGCCGGGGGCGACCGCTTCGAGCATCACGATTCCCGCACCCGCGACCAACGGCACCGGTGCCGGCGACAAGGCCGTCGCGCTCGGCAGCACCTACGCAACCGCGTCTTACGAAGCCGACGTCACGGTCAGCGACCCGGTGGGTGCAGGCGCGGCCAACGCAGGGTTCGTCGTGCGCACCACGAATCCGACAGCGGGCGGCCCCGACAGCCTGACTGGTTATTACATCGGTCTCGACACGGGTACGCACACGCTGGTCGTCGGTCGTCAGAACAACAACTGGACGCAGTTCATCCAGTACCCGAACAGCACCATCACGGGCGGCAGCACGCACCATCTGAAGGTGACGACAAGCGGCACAGCCATCACCGTCGATCTCGACCAGCAGCGCGTCATCAGCGCGAACGATGCGACCAACGCCCTGCCCGCCGTGTTTGCGAACGGCAGCTTCGGCGTGCGGCGCTTTGGCGTCGGCGCGACATTCAGCAACATCACGATCAAGACCTATCCGGCCGTGAAGTCGCCGACATTCGACTTCTCGAAAGTGGTCGGCATGGTCTATACGCCGTCGACGGCGGTCAACGCGATCGACTTCTGGGAGAACTACGATCCGCAGATCGTCAACCGCGAGCTGACATACGCGCAGACCTACGGCATCAACACGATCGCCGTGTATCTGCATTACCTCGTGTGGGCCAATGACCGGGTCGCATTTCTCAGCAAGTTCGAAAACCTGCTGGAAATCGCGTCACGGCATGGCATCAAGGTATCCCCGATCTTCTATGACGACTGCTGGAACCCGACGCCGCAATTCGGACCGCAGCCGGCGCCTGTCTGGGGCGTGCACAACAGCCAGTGGGTGCAGTCGCCCGGCACGCCGATCGAGCAGGCGTACTTCCAGCCCACGGCATCGAACGCTGCTGTGACGTACAAGGCGAGCCTCGCGAACTACATCACCGATTTCGTCGCGCCACACCGCAATGACACACGCATCATCTTCTGGGAACCGATGAACGAGCCGGGTTGCAGCGGCAACGGCGCACTGCAGGAAACGCGCGCGGTGCTGATGAACGACGCACGTATCGCGATCCTCAATGCCGGCGCGTCGCAGCCGATCAATTCGCCGCAGGTGCAGGAAGACGAAGGCACGTACTTCTCTGACTTCTACGCGTTCCATCCGTATGGCAATCCGTACACGGGCCCTGTCAACGGCAGCTATGTCAGCGCACTGAACTCGGAGACGCTGCAGCGCGGCTTCACGGGCACAGCGGGTCAGACGATGCCGGGCATCGTGTCGAACTATGGCGGCAGCACCGGCTTCATCATCTGGGAGTTGATGATCGGACGTACCAACACGCGCTTCCACTGGGGCCAGACGCCCAGCGCGCCCGCCACCGTAGAACCCGCAACGCCGTTCCAGGGCACGGTCTACCCGGATGGCCATCCGTGGCAGACAACCGAAGTGCAGGCCCTCACAGGCGGCTTCGATGTGAAACTGCCCGTGCTGAACGTCGCGTACTACAACGATCCGACCTTTAGCAGCGCACCCATTAAGACGTCGATTACGCCACTGGTCGATTTCGACCTGAACACGGAGCGCGGCACCGATTCGCCGGATGCGTCGGCCGGTATCAATGCAACGAACTATGGCATCCGCTGGACGGGCGCGATCGAAGCATCCACGCCGGGTATGTACACGTTCTCGGTCAACAGCGATAACGTGGCGCGCCTGTGGATCAACGGCGTTGAGATCATCAACAAGAAGACGTCGACGCGCTCGACGGCGAGCGGCCTCGCATGGTTGAACGCGAAGCAGCCGACGTCGATCAAGGTTGAATACGTGCATGGCACAGGGCCCGCAAACATGCACCTGTCGTGGTGGAATCCGCTGGTTCAGAGTCCCGCCGCAGTGCGCATCGTGCCGTCCAGTCCGCTTGTGACGTCGAACTGATCCTGCTCGATCTGCACGAAGCCGGCACCGCCGGCTTCGTGTCGTCGCCGGATTTCATCGTGCACGTTTGTGCACGTTTACATTCTTGTTCGTGCACGATACCATGCGCGAATGAATGAAGACATCCCGCTCGCCCGTCGCGACGAAATCGCGAACCGGCTCGCGCAAGGCCAGTCAGTTGTCGCGGCCGCGCTCGCTATCGAATTCAATGTTTCCGAAGACGCCGTCCGCCGCGACCTCCGTGCGCTGGCTGCGGAAGGCCGTTGCCGCAGGGTCTACGGCGGCGCTTTGCCGCTGACGCCCGCCTCTACACCCATGTCAGCCCGCATGGACTTCGCGCGCGAGCGAAAGTCGGCACTGGCCCGTGCAGCGGTGCCGCTGATTCAGCCCGGAGAACTGTTGTTTCTCGATAGCGGCAGCACCAATCTCGCGCTAGTCGACGTATTGCCCGAGGAAAGCGAACTCACCGTCGCGACGAATTCGATCGATATCGCGGCGGCCGTGCTGCGCCGGTCCGATCTGCAACTCATCATGATCGGCGGATCGGTCGATCCGGCTGTTGGTGGATGTGTCGACGCGAGCGCTCTGGAGCAAGCCACCCAACTGAATATCGACCGTTGCTTCATTGGGTCGTGCGCGATCTCGACGAAGAACGGCATCAGCGCTTTCGGGCTGGCGGACGCAACGTTCAAACGCGCCGTGCTCGCGGCGAGCGAACACAGCGTGGTGCTCGCGCTCACCGACAAGCTCGACGCCCGCGCACCGCATCGCGTCGCCACGTTCAAAACGATTGAATGCGTGATCGTCGAACACGACCTGCCGCGCGCGGAGCGTACGGCCTTGTCCAGATCCGGCCCGACGGTTGTAAAGGCCGACCCTCCTGCCAGCCTGTGAGCGTATAGCCGATATTTCATGAACTCCGTGACCATGACCTCTCAAGGGGCGGCCGCCCTCGCTACCCGTCTCGCCTTCCTTGTAGCCGGATTCGGCGTGGCGTGCTGGGCACCGCTCGTGCCGTTCGCGAAACAGCGGCTCGGCGTCGATGACGGCGTGCTCGGCATGCTGTTGCTGTGTATCGGGCTCGGATCCGTGATCGCGATGGTGATCACGGGTGCGCTCAGCGCGCGATACGGCAGCAAGCCGATCATCGTCGCAGGCGGACTCGGACTCGTCGTGGTCCTGCCGCTGCTGACTCTCGCCAGCACGCCGCTGACGCTTGGCGCCGCATTGCTCGCGTTTGGCGCGTCGCTCGGTTCGCTCGACGTCGCGATGAACATCCACGCAGTCGAAGTCGAGCGGCTCGAAGCTCGGCCGTTGATGTCCGGGTTTCATGCGCTTTTCAGCGTCGGCGGGTTTGCCGGGTCGATGTTGATGACCTTTCTCCTGTCGATGCATATCGGCCCGTTCGAGAGCACATTGCTGTGCGCGGCGCTGATGCTCGTGACGATCGTGGCTGCGCGCTCCCGCCTGATCGAAACGGCCGAGGCGAAAGACGGACCGCTGTTCGTCGCGCCGCGCGGCATCGTGCTGGTGCTGGCGGGCCTCACCGCGATCACCTTCCTCGTCGAAGGCGCGCTGCTCGACTGGAGCGCACTGCTGATCACGGGCGCGGGTCTCGTCGCCGCCACGCAGGGCGGGCTGGGTTATATGGTTTTCTCGATTGCAATGACGGCGGGCCGTCTAGGGGGCGATGCCGTCACTGCGCGCATCGGCGACCGGTCGATGATCTTCTGGGGTGGATGGATTGCGACGGCGGGCTTCGTGCTGCTGCTCACTGCACCGGGCGCCGTGCTCGCGATGGCGGGTTTTCTGCTGATCGGCCTGGGCGCGTCGAATGTGGTGCCCGTGCTGTTCCGTCAGGCGGGCTCACAGCGCGCAATGCCCGCTTCGCTTGCTGTGGTGGCTATCACGACGACGGGTTATGCGGGTAATCTCGTCGGCCCGGCGGGTGTGGGCTTCGTCGCCAAAGGCGTTGGACTGCCGGGTGCGTTCTGGTTGCTGGCCGCCCTGCTCTGCCTTGTTCCATGTTGCGCGCGTCTGGTGACGGCGAAGGCGGTGAACTCGAGTGGGGCCGGTAAGTAGGCGCCGCAGCCAGCAGAATGAATGAACTGATCAGGCGCTGCCCGAAGGTTTAAGGCTCAACGGCACTTTTCACCGGTGATTGTTATTTGCCGTCGACAGGTGAATCGGCATGCTGTGGAACTCTGACATAGTAAATATCCCACTCCGCTTCCTCAGTCTTCAGAAAGCCGTGCCGCTGATAAAAATCATTTGAATCGCTATTGCGAAGTGCGCCAACCTTGACTGAAAGGGATTGCGAATCAGCGTCGAAAAAAATCACTTCAAGCACAGCCGAACCGATTCCTTTTCCCTGGTGTTCGGGAGCAATGTACAGATGCTCGAGCACCAGATAACTTCCATCGGGTTTTGCCTGAACGAAGCCCACCCGTTCGTCGTCGACCATGATTAACCTGCAGAACGCGGGATCGAACGACGATAGAAAGCGGTCTCTCGCCCGTTGGGCATCGAAGCGCCCGATACGCTCAAGACTTTCTCGCATGGCTTCGATACGGATGCGAACCAGTGCCTCTGCGTCGCTGTGCGTTGTGCCTGCGAATATCACCTTCAACTGTTTGTCCTTATCGAATCAGGAAACGCGCCCGCCATCTACTATGATTGAACCGACGTAACGCTATCATCAAACCACGATCGCACGATGCTTCTTTTGCGCGATCACGGCGAAGCTGCGACATACCATTCGACAAGGAGGCCGTAGATGAGCATCGATCTGACATTCCGTGCCGGCGAGGCGACCGTTTTTGCAGCGCCCGGTCAGGCGACGGACGCCATGCCTGAAATCCTGATTGGTCGCGTCGACGGTCCTGTCGGGCACGCATTCGCGAACCTGATGGCGCAGAGCAAGGGCCACACGGCGATGTTCGCGATTCGCGCATGTAATCAGATGGTACGGCCCGCGACGATGATCGTGCCCAAGGTGACACTGCGCGACATGGCGACCATCGAACTGTTCGGCGGCGTCGTGCAGTCGGCCACGGCTGATGCGATTGTCGATTGCCTGATCGAGGGCATTTTGCCGAAAGATCAGGCAAACGATATCTGCATCGTCAGCCTGGTATGGATCGACCCGCGCTGCGCGACCGATACGAATCTCGACAAGAAAGATATGTACCGCACGAACTATGAAGCGACCAAACTCGCGATCCAGCGTGCGATGACTAACGAGCCGAGTGTCGACACGCTCATTGCAAATCGCCATAAGATCAAGCACGACATGGACGACTGGAGCTGACCGTCGCACCGTCGCCGACAGCACAGACAGCAAGCTGCAAGCAATGCCGCCTGCTGTCGTGCAACAGGCTCCGCGCCTCAGCGGGCCTCGCGCGCATGGCGATTTCATGACGCCTTCAAGTCCGGTCAGCAACGTGCGTATTCACAACGACACGGCTTGTTGAAAAGCACAAAAAGCCGCCGTACCGCACCGTGAGCCAGGTCAAGCTGGCATGAGCGAACGCCTGTGCACATGCGCCCGGCGCGCGCCCTCATACGACAAAAACCCCATATTCGCGGTACTCTCCTATCCGGCACTCTTTCCGCCTTGACGCAATCCGCAATCGTTTCAACAGGACATGGCCCCATGCCCAACGCCAACGACATTCCAGAACCACAAGCGGTCCACACCCCCATCACGCGCAGCGCGATCTTTATCGTCGCGACATTGACTCAAGGCGACGCGCACGCCGACACCGTGCGCGCGTGGTGCGCCGACGTCGCTGCGCTCGTGCGCTCGGTTGGCAAGCGCGTCCCATCCGGCAACCTGTCGTGCGTAGTCGGCTTCGGCTCGGGGGCATGGGACACGCTGTTCGGCGCGCCCCGCCCCGCGCAGCTTCATCCGTTTCGCGAGTTCGGCCCGAGCGAGCGCCGCGCAATCGCGACGCCCGGCGACATCCTGCTGCACATCCGCGCCGATCAGATGGACCTGTGCTTCGAGCTCGCCACGCAATTGATGACCCGGCTCGGCGAGTCCGTGCAGGTGGTCGACGAAGTACATGGCTTTCGCTATTTCGACCTGCGCAGCATGGTGGGCTTCGTCGACGGCACCGAAAATCCGGAGGGCCGCGAAGCCGTCGATTTCACGATGATCGGCGATGAAGATCCGGAATTCACCTCGGGCAGCTACGTGCTCGTCCAGAAGTATCTGCACGATATGACGGGCTGGAACGCGCTGTCGGTCGAAACGCAGGAGCGCATCATCGGCCGCACGAAGCTCTCCGACATCGAGCTGGACGAAGCCGTCAAGCCGACCTCGTCGCACAGTTCGCTGACGACGCTCGTCGAGAACGGCCAGGAAGTGAAGATCCTGCGCGACAACATGCCGTTCGGGCGCCCGGGTTCCGGCGAGTTCGGCACGTTCTTCATCGGCTATGCGCGCTCGCCCGATCCGATCGAAAAGATGCTCGAAAACATGTTCGTCGGACGCCCGCCCGGCAACTACGACCGGCTGCTGGACTATAGCCGCGCGGCCACGGGCGGGCTGTTCTTCGTACCGTCGGCGACGCTGCTCGAAGAACTCGCAGACCGCACTCCGCCAGCGGCGGACCCGGCCGACGAAGCAAGTCCGGCCACGCCCGCCAACCTCCCCGCACCTGCCGAGCCGGCCCACGACGGCTCGCTGAATATTGGCTCTTTGAAAGGAACTTCCCAATATGAATAACCTGCATCGCGAGCTTGCCCCGATCTCCAGCGAAGCCTGGGCGCAGATCGAAGAAGAAGTGGCGCGCACGTTCAAGCGCTCGGTCGCGGGGCGCCGCGTAGTCGATGTGAAAGGTCCGGGCGGCGTCGATCTGTCGGGTGTCGGAACCGGCCATCAGACGGCAATCGCCGCGCCGCACAATGGCGTGAGCGCGAAGCTGTCCGAGGTGAAGGCGCTCGTCCAGCTGACCGTGCCGTTCGAGCTGTCGCGCGAGCAGATCGACGCGGTCGAACGCGGCGCGAACGACGCGGACTGGCAACCCGCCAAGGACGCCGCGAAGGAACTCGCCTACGCCGAAGACCGCGCGATTTTCGACGGCTACAAGGCGGCGGGCATCACCGGGATTCGCGAGGGCTCGTCCAATACGTCGATCGCGCTGCCCGCCGATGTGGCCGACTATCCTGATGCGATCGCCGGCGCGCTGCAGCAACTGCGCCTCGCGGGCGTCGACGGTCCCTACTCCGTGCTGCTCGGCGCCGACGCGTACACCGCGCTCGGCGAAGCGAGCGATCAGGGCTATCCGGTGCTCGGGCACATCAAGCGGATCGTGAACACGGAGATCATCTGGGCGCCTGCACTGGAAGGCGGCAGTGTGCTGTCGATGCGCGGCGGCGACTATGAACTGCACCTCGGGCAGGACGTGTCGATCGGCTATCAGAGCCACACGGATTCATCTGTGCGCCTCTATCTGCGCGAAACGCTGACCTTCCTGATGCTGACGAGCGAGGCGTCGGTGTCGGTCGTGCCGGCTGAGTAAGCGTCAATCCCGGTGCCGGTTAGCGCTTTTAGCCCGTGCAACGGCGCGCTTCGGCGCGCCGGGTTCATTGTCTGGCCAGCTGTTCAGCACGGCTGCCACCAGTTGACGAAGCTGGCGCCGCGTCGCGCCGCCTCTCCCCTGCACGGCGAGACCCTGAATCAGCGTGGACACGAAAGCGGCCGCATCGTGGTTCGTCATGCCTGCCGGTAGCGGACCGGCATCTTTCAATGTTTCGAAACGGGCGCGTAGACGGCGCTCGAAATCACTGCGGCTTTCCGACAGTTCGTCGCCAAGCGGCCGTGCATCCGCGCTGCATGCGAGTGCCGCCAATGTCACGAGACAACCGGGCGGCGTGTTTTTGCCCGTATGAAGCTCGACCATGCCATCGAGTAACGCTTGCGCAACCCGCTTCGGCGTTGGTTGCGCAAGCGCATGCACGCGAAAACCCAGATAGTCGCGGTGGTAGCGCTCGACGACTCGCCGGAACAAGCCTTCCTTGCTCTCGAATGCCTTGTACAAACTGGATTTCGTGAGTCCCGTCACTTGCTGGAGATCGGCTAGCGAAGTCGAGTCGTAGCCCTTTTCCCAGAATACATGCAGGGCCTGCCCGATAACGTAGTCTTCGTCGAATTCGCGTGGACGCGCCATGTCAATTCCCTTTGTCAGCGGATATTGTAGACCGGATGGTCCCTAAATCTGCTCGTCCATTGTCGCGTAAGAGATGCGCTATCTCGTTCGATGCGATCGAATATTTCCATCGGAATCTTCGAACGGCATTCAAAACCGGTCAGTCCATAATTTGCTTCATCGACTACTTCTCTTTCCATCACCGGGGAGCATCACCATGCCTGAAACGATATCTTTTGTGGTTCGCCTGCCCGGCAAACCTGAAGCACGCGATGAACTCTATTCGAGTCTCGTGAAGGTGCTCGACGCGATGTCTCATGAACCCGATTTTGTGAACACGTGGCTCAATCGATCGACGGAAGATCCCGATACCCTGGTGCTCTATGAAACCTGGGCCTGCAGCGCGGAATACTTCGTGAACCATCATTTGAAGAAGGACTATCGGCTCGACTACGAGGACAAGCTCGCGGATATGTTGAAGTCCGAGCGACGCATCGAGTGGCTTGAACCCATTAGAGCCTACGAGCGCAAGGCCGGCTGATTCGATAACGGTGGCGGCCCTGGTTCGAGACACGCCACCGGTTGTACGCATACCTATCGCATTGAAGGCCACCACTCAGGTGCCCTTCAATGCCACTCCAATTACGCTGCCTTGAACCGCGCCGCCTCTTCCGATCCTGACGTCGCATTGCCCGCGCTATACGAATGTGCGCCGACGCCCGCCAGCTTGCCGCCATCGACGATCAGATACTCGTCCCGGATCTGCCGCTTCTCGAACCAGCATTCGAGAATCTCGCGCGTACCGGCCGCATAGCGCGCCTGCGCCGACAGCGTCGTACCCGAGATATGCGGCGTCATGCCGTTGTGCGGCATCGTGCGCCACGGATGATCGCGCGGCGCCGGCTGCGGGAACCACACGTCACCTGCATAGCCCGCCAGTTGACCCGATTCGAGTGCGCGAACAATTGCGTCGCGATCGACGATCTTGCCGCGTGCCGTATTCACGATATACGCGCCGCGCTTCATCTTCGCGATCAGCTGTTCGTTGAAGAGGTTTTCCGTTTCGGGGTGCAGCGGACAGTTAATCGTCACGACGTCACAAACCTTGGCCATCGATTCGACGTTCGGGTGCCACGTCGCGCCGAGTTCTTTTTCGACATCGAGCGGCAGACGGTGACGGTCCGTGTAGTGCAGCTTCACGTCGAACGGCTTGAGTCTGCGCAGCACAGCCGCACCGATCCGGCCCGCGGCCACTGTGCCAACATTCATCGCTTCGAGATCGTAGGCGCGCTCGACGCAATCGGCGATATTCCAGCCGCCCTTCTTCACCCATTCATGCGACGGCAGATAGTTGCGCACCAGCCCGAGAATCATCATCACGACATGCTCGGCCACGCTGATGCTGTTGCAATACGTCACTTCGGCAACCGTGATCTTGCGCTCGATGGCGGCCTGCAGATCGACGTGATCGGAGCCGATACCCGCCGTCAACGCGAGCTTGAGCTTCGGTGCCTTCGCGATGCGTTCGGCCGTCAGATACGCAGGCCAGAACGGTTACGAGATCACGACTTCAGCGTCGGCGAGTTCGCGCTCGAACGTCGAGTTCGGACCGTCCTTGTCCGACGTCACGACCAGCGTATGACCTTGCGACTCGAGATATTTACGCAGACCCAGTTCGCCCGATACGCTGCCGAGCAGTTCGCCCGGCGTGAAGTCGATTGCTTTCGGCGTGGGCGCCGTCTGACCATCGTGATAGTGCGTGATTTCAGGTACGTCATCGCGGGCGTACTGTTTCGGCATTCCATTGACGGGGTCGTCATACAGCACACAAAGAACCTTAGCCATTCGTCTCGCTCCAGTCTGGTCGAGCGCATTTTCATGCCGGCGCTCTATCGACATATCGACGTGATACATCACATACGATGTGAAGCAGTGTCTATGGCGCGATGAGCAGCGTCCAATCGTTTGGACGAATGGTTTGATAAGCGTCGCTTATCAGGAAGTGCGTACGATCCGCGTCGAGTCGTCGAAGCGGTTCAGTTGACGGGAAGCAGCGCGTCGAATTCGTCCTGCAAACGCAAGCCTTCGGCGCAGCGCCAGAATGCGGCGACGAGCGGTTGCATGGCCTCGCGATTGCGCGCGACCAGACCGATTTCACGCGTCAGTTCAGGCATCAGCAACGCGCGGCGCACGCCGTCGCCGGCAGGCAGCACGCTCAACAGGCTGTGCGGAAAGATACTGGACATGCCCGCGTGCAACACATGCCCGTACAACGCGAGCAGCGAGTCGCATTCGATCAGCACTTCCGGCTGAACCTGCTCGCGCCGGAAGGCGGCATTGATCACCTGCCGGTTCTGCATCGCCAGGGGCAGCAGGCCGAGTGGCTGGCCAGAGAGTTCGCGCCAGCTGCATGCGCCTTCCACGAGTTCGGCGTGATCGGCTGGCGGCGAAAGCAGAATCGAGCGCTCGCGGTAGAGCGGCAGCACGGCAAAGCCTGCCTGCACGCCCGAGTCCAGATACGTGAGACCGATATCGAGTTCAAGCTCGTCGAGTTGCCGGTGTATCGCTTCGGAGCTGAGCGAATGCACGTCGTACCGGATATCCGGATGTTCGAGCAGACACGGCGCAAGCACGCGCGACGCGACGGGAATCACGGTCGGTATCGCGCCGACGCGCAGCTTGCCAACCAGCCGGTCCTGCGCGGCGAACGCGTCCTGGCGCATGTTCTGCAACGTCGCCAGCGTTTGCCGCGCCCAGCCGAGCACGCGCTCGCCGTCTTCTGTGAAGCCGACGAAACGCCGCCCGCGATTGACGATAGTCAGCCCGAGTTCCGATTCGAGCGCACGAATAGCCGACGACAACGCCGGCTGCGAGACATGGCAGGCATCGGCGGCACGCGCGAAGTGCTTTTCCCGCGCCAACGTGACGAGGTACTCGAGCTGGCGGATGAACATGCGCGATCAGACCAGCAGGTCTTCGTAGAACGCGCCGAACGGGCGCGTCGGATGCGCGATCTGAATTTCCAGGATCCACAGGCCGGCGGCGGGTGTCGCGTCGAAATCGCCGAGGTCTCCGGCCTTGTAGATCGCGTGCGGAAAGTCGCTCACGCGATGTCCCTTGATGTCGACGTTCAGGCGAAAGCCGTGCGCATTGGCCCGCTGTGCGGCATACACGTACAGATCGACGCCCGCGCAGCCCGTCGCGCGCCAGTGCTGCTCGACTTCGTCGTAAATCGTGCGGACCGCCTGCGCGCACGCATGCATGTCCGGATCGTCGCCGCAGACGAAGGTCGCGCCCGCGTCGCCTTCATGCTTTGTCCACACAGCGCCCAGGTCGACGAAGAAAATGTCGTTGTCCTCCAGCACCGGGTCGCCGTTCGAACGTTGCTTGAACGTGCGCAGCGTGTTCTCGCCGAAGCGCACCAGCACGGGATGCCAGATCCGGTCCATCCCGAGATCCTTCAGGATGCGCAGCGCCAGCGCATTCGCCTGTGATTCCAGCATGCCCGGCCGGACTTCGGCGGCGATGGCATCGACGGCTTTCCACGTCATCGCGCTCGCGTGCTGCATCGCGTCCAGTGAATAGGCTTCGCCGACGGCTTCTTTACGTGTCGAATTCAAGTTGCTGTTCCCCGTTATGTCATCGATATGTCGCCGTAAATATAACGCGTTTGGAATCGGTTAGCCCAGATCGCGCGATATAGCGGCTTACACACCGCGTAAACACGGGCGGTTGAAAATAGGTATAAACGCTAAACTGCGGGTTCGATTCAACACCACGGGTTTCGCAGCACGAACGCGGCCCCATTCAAGGAGAAACAACATCATGCGAACCAGCGCGCGCAATCATTTCAACGGCCAGATCACCGAAGTCAAGACGGGCGCCGTCAATGACGAAGTCACGCTGCGCACGCAGGACGGGCTCGATATCGTTGCGGTCATCACACACGGCAGCGCAACCTCGCTCGGCCTCGCGGCGGGCAAGCCGGCTTTCGCGCTGGTGAAGGCGTCGTCGGTGATCGTGATGGTCGATGCGACAGACAAGGTATCGGCGCGCAACCGCGTCGCGGGCACGGTCACGGCTGTCACCAAGGGCGCCGTGAACAGCGAAGTGATCGTTGCGGCCGCAAGCGGTGCGGAGATCGCGGCCATCATCACGAATGAGAGCGTCGATCGCCTCGGGCTGTCGAGCGGCTCGGCTGCTACGGCGATCTTCAAGGCGTCGAGCGTGATTATCGGCGTCGACGCGTAATTCGCGCGGAAAACGCCAACTCAGTGCAGCGGCAGAATCCGCATATAGCTGGTTCCACCCGCCGCTGCGCGATCAACTACATATACCCGGTGTCGTGCTGAATCCACTGCGACGCCGCGCGCGTCATGAAAGTCGGTGGCGATTTCGTTCACGCTGCCATCGGACGATATCTTGCACACCGACGTGCTCTTGCAGTGCGTATAGAGCGCACCCCGCCCATCTCCCACCATCAGATCGGGGTTCTCGATCTTCGCGAACGTGTCGCCAACAGTGACGGGTTGCGCAGCCGCCATCAAGCTTGCCAGCGACGCGCGCACGATCACACTGCGCGCCTGATCCGACACGAACACCGTATCGCCCGATACGACGACGCCCACCGGCTTGCCCATGCCTGTGATCAGATCGCGTTCCGTCGCACGCCCCGCGCTTGTGTCGTAGGTCAGCAGACTCACGCCGCCCGACGCGGGCGCGCTGCCTTCCTTGACGAACCACGTCGACAGCGCCTGATGCGCGCCGATCGCCGCAATGCCAAGCCTGCGGCGCGCGGGATTCGGCCCGGATAGCATCGTTGCACCCTCGGCGCTCTTGACGGCGAAAACCGCGCTGGCGCTGCCGAATCCGAAACGGACGACGAGCAGATTTCCGTCATTGTCGAAGCTCAACTGGCTCAGGCTGATGCCCTGCCCGGATTGCTGGGCAATCGCCGCGTACGGCGCGAACGCACGTCCATCGGACGATCTGAGCACATTGCTCTTCGCGTCGTCGGTCAGATAGATTGCGCCGTTCGTATCGACGGCGACGCCGTTGGGCCGCACGCCATTCAACGCGATGGGCGAGGTATCCGCTGCCGGGCTGCTCGACGCGCAACCATATAGCTGCGCGAGCGCGCCGATCATCAATATCTGCAGGAACCCGCGCACGGGACGAGGCGACCGCAACATGAAATCTCCTTGAGTGACGTGAGCGCTACGCGAGTTGAGCCTCGATGGCCGCCTTGTCGATCACCGACCACACCTGATCGATCTTCCCGTCGCGAAACGCGTAGAACACATTTTCGGTGAACGCGACCTTCCTGCCATTGACGGGCAGGCCAAGAAACGTGCCTTTCGGCGAGCAGTTGAATTGCAAACGGCTGGCGATCATCGACGGCCCGGCAACGAGTAACGCGATCTCGAAGCGCAAATCGGGAATCTCGCGAAAGTCGCGCTCCAGCATCGCGCGATAACCCGACACGCCGATCTTCTCGTCGTTATACGTCACGTCATCGCCGACGAACTGTCCGAGCGTCGCCCAGTCCTGCCGGTTCAGGCAGTCGATATAGCCTCGATAAACCGCTGCAAGATCGCTCCCGCTCATGACGACGCCCTCGCTGCCGATCGCTCAAGCCGCCATGTTACCCGCGTCGGGCGATGCGCTCAGATGGCGTCGGCGGGACGATGCGTGTCGGTGTCCACGCAGCACACGAGCACTTCGGCGGGCTTCTTCCCCGTGCTCAGATACACATGCCCAACCGAGCTGTCGAAGTACAGGCTATCGCCCTGCTTCAACTGGAACACTTTGCCCGTCTCGAAGCGCAGTTCCAGCGTTCCGTCGAGCAGAAACACGAACTCTTCGCCGCTGTGACGGATGTAATCGGGGAAATCGGAAAGCTTGCGCGCCCGCACGTGCGCGCGCATCGGCACCATGCGTTTGCCTGTCAGATCGTTGGCGAGCATCCCGTATTCGTAGTTGGGCGTGTCGTAGATCATCTGCGCGCCCGAGGCCGTAAAGGTCGGCTCGATCGGGCTCGCGGCTGCCCGCTTCGCACGCCCGAAAATCGCATCGAACTCAAGTTGCAGCGCATGCGCGAGCGCCGCGAACTTGTCGTAGGTCAGCGCGATGTCGCCACGCTCGGCCTTCGAGATCGTCGATACCGCAATGCCCGACTGCTCCGACAACTGCATCAGCGTCAGCCCGCGTGCCTTGCGCGCGTCGCGCAGCCGCGCGCCGACCGCTTTGTGATCGATCTGTGACGAAGCGTCGACGGTTTCGGCTTCCTTGCGTGCAGCGGATCTGGCCATGAGATTGCTCTGGATGATCGAGGGTTTTGTCGTATACGAGAATTTATTTTTTCTCGTATATGATAACTCGCATCGATGCCAGTCCCATGCAGTCCATTCAGGAGCGCACGACGTGTCAACGCTTGCATTGGAAAAAGCCGGTCTGTCGAAGACCCAGGTCATTGCCGCGACTACGCTCGGCACGGCGCTGGAGTTCTACGACTTCACCATCTACAGCTTCTTCGCGATCCAGATCGGGCAGCTGTTCTTCCCGTCCGCGTCGCCCGTGAACCAGTTTTTGCTGTCGATTGGCGTATTCGGCGTCGGCTTCGTGGTGCGACCGCTGGGCGGCATCGTGATCGGCGCCTACGCGGACCGCGCGGGCCGCAAGAAGGCAATGGTGCTGACCATCATGCTGATGGCGCTGAGTTGCGCGCTGATTGCCTGCGCGCCGCCTTACGCGGTGGCCGGGATGGCTGCGCCGTTCATCGTGCTCGCCGCGCGGCTGATTCAGGGGTTCGCGGCCGGCGGCGAGTTCGGCCCCGGTACGACCTTGCTCGTCGAATACGCGTCGGACTCGACGCGCGCATTCTTTGCGAGCTGGAACTTCGCGGCGACGGCGCTCGGTCTCGCGCTCGGTGCGGCCGTCGCGACGCTCGTCAACGTCGCGCTGCCGAAGGACGCCGTGCTCGCGTGGGGCTGGCGCATTCCGTTCGTGCTCGGCATCGTCGCGGCGCCCGTCGGCATGCTGATCCGTCGCCGGCTCGAAGAGACGCTCAGCGACGCGTCGCACGCCGGCACGCATCGTCACGGCGCATTGAAAGCCGCGCTCACCACCCATCTGAAGCTGACGATACTCGGCACCTTCGCCGAACTCGGCGGCTCTGTGTCCGTCTACATCACCGCGTTCTTTCTGCCGAGCCATGCGGTGCGCACGCTGCATCTATCGTCGACGGCATCGGTGGCGTCGGGTGTCATCAGTTCGCTCGTGCTGTTCGTGGCCGCGCCGATTGCTGGCAAGCTCGCCGATCGTTTCAGCCGCAAGCGCGTACTCGTCATATCGCGTGTCACACTGCTGCTGACCGTGTATCCCGCGTTCGCGTGGTTGTCCGCGCAACCTTCTACGTTCATGCTGTGCGCGGTGTCCGCTTTTCTCGCGCTGTTCGTCGCCGGACAGATCGTGCCTGTGCTCGTGATGATCCCCGAGTTGTTCCCGAAACATGTGCGCGCAACGGGCATCGCGCTAACCTATGTGGTGAGTGCATCGTTTTTCGGCGGGTTCTCGCCGTTCATCGCGAGCTGGCTGGTCGCGCTGACAGGCAATCCGCTCGCGCCCGCGTGGTACGTTGCAGCCGCCTGCGCGGTGTCGCTCGTGCCCGTGATCTGGCTGCGCGACCGCACCGGCGAAGCACTCAACTGACTTCTTATGCAATCAGCAAGACGCAGGACCAACGGGAACCTGGACCATGTCTGATCACGACGAACTCGTCGCCCGGAACGCCGTCGAGTTGCGACGGATGATCGGCGCGAAGGAGATTTCGCCCGTCGAACTACTCGACGCCTGTATCGAACGGATCGAAGCGATCAACCCCGCCGTCAACGCAATCACGGCGACCTGTTACGACGACGCGCGCAAGGCCGCGAAGGCGGCCGAGCGCAAGGCGCTGAACGGCGAGCCGCTCGGACTGCTGCATGGTCTGCCGCTAGGCGTGAAGGATCTCGAAGACACGGCGGGCCTGCTGACCACTTATGGCTCGCCGATGTCGCGCGGCCACGTGCCATCGCGCGATGTCGTGCTGGTCGAACGGCTGCGCGCGGCGGGCGCGATTCTCGTCGCCAAGACCAACGTGCCTGAACTGGGCGCGGGTGCGAACACGCGCAACCCCGTGTGGGGCGCGACGGGCAATCCGTTCAACACGGAACTGAATGCGGGCGGTTCGTCGGGCGGATCGGCAGCGGCGCTCGCGTGCGACATGCTGCCCGTGTGCACAGGCTCCGACACGGGCGGCTCGCTGCGCATTCCCGCTTCGAAATGCGGCGTGGTCGGCTTCCGGCCATCCGCGGGACTCGTGCCGAACGCGCGTCGGCTGCTCGGCTGGACGCCGATTTCCGTCGTCGGGCCGATGGGGCGCGACGTCGAAGAGACGGCGTTGCAACTCGCGGCAACGGCTGGCCTGTCCACCAGCGATCCGCTGAGCTACGAAGTCGACGCAGCCGGTTTTTCAGCGATTCCGCCGCTCGATCTCGCGACGCTGCGCGTCGGCTACACGGAAGACTTCGGCTGCTGCGACGTCGATGACGGCATCCGGGCCCTCTTCCGCTCGCGAATGGCTGCACTCGCGCCGATGGTGCAAACCTGCGAGCCGGTCCAGTTCGATCTCGGCGATGCACACCGCGCATTCGACGTGATCCGCGCGGAGAGCTTCGTCGCGGGTTTGCGCGACGCGTACGCGCGCGACCCCAGCGCACTCGGGCCGAACACGCGCGCGAACTACGAAATGGGCGCGGCAATGACGCTCGCCGACAGCGCATGGGCGCAAGCCGAACAGACACGTATTTACCGGCGCTTCCAGTCCGCGCTCGAGCGTTACGACGTGATCCTCTCGCCGACCACACCCGTCTCGCCGTTCCCATGGCGCGAGCTCTATGCCGCGCAGATCAACGGACGCGCGCAGGAAAACTACTACCGCTGGCTCGCGCTCACCTATGTGGTGACGCTGACGACGCATCCCGCGCTGTCGCTGCCGTGCGGCGTCGACGATGCGGGCATGCCGTTCGGCTTGCAGATCGTCGGACCGTTTCATGGCGATCTCAAGACGCTGGCCGTCGCGCGCGCGATGGAACAGGCTTTCGAGCGCCACACCGCCTTGCGCCGCCCGCGCCCCGATCTCTCGCGCCTTACACAGCCGAACCCGGCGTTGAAGTCGATCGTCACCGCGCCGCCCATTTTCGATTCGACCGGCGAAATCCAGGCCGGCATGTCATCCGTCTAACTCATCTGCAATCATCATGTCCAACGAGATCAAACGACTGCAAACCAATGCCCGCATGAGCCAGGTAGTGATCGCCAATGGCGTCGTCTATCTGTCCGGCCAGGTGCCCGACACGGCGGGCGCATCGATCACTGTGCAGGCAACGGAAATCCTCACGCGCATCGATACGTTGCTCGCGTCGGCGAATGTCGATAAAACGCGCGTGCTCACCGCGAACGTGTGGCTAAGCGACCCGAAGCACTTCGACGAATTCAACGCCGTGTGGGATGCCTGGGTGCCCGCCGGTCACGCACCGACGCGCGCCTGTGTGCAGGCCCTGCTGATGCGAGCGGGACTGGATGTCGAAATCGCCGTGACGGCGCTTGCCTGATGCCATCGCGCGAGGACACGCGGCAATGAAGTTCGATACTGTCGTACTCGGTGCCGGCATGGTGGGTGTGTCGGTTGCCGTGCATCTGCAAAAGCGCGGGCTGTCGGTCGCGCTCGTCGATCGCAAGGCGCCCGGCAACGAGACCTCGTTCGGCAACGCGGGCTTGATCCAGCGCGAAGGTGTCTATCCATATGCGTTTCCGCGCGACGCCGGCACGCTGCTGCGCTATGCACGCAACCGTTCGCTCGATGTGCGCTATCACGTCAGCGCGATGCCTAAGCTGCTGCCGTTTCTGTACCGCTACTGGCACTATTCGCGCGCCGATCGTCATGCGGCAATTGCGCGCTCGTATGCGACGCTGATCGAGCATTGCGTCGACGAGCATCGCGCGTTGATCGATGCATCGGGCGCGCAGGCGCTGCTGCGCACGGGCGGCTGGTTGAAGGTGTTCCGCAGCGCGCGCAAGCAGGACGCCGCGTTGCGCGACGCCGAGCGCTGGCAAGCCGAATACGGCGTGTCGTTCGACACACTCGATGCAGCCCAACTGCGCCGCGACGAGCCTTCGCTGAGCCACGCTTTGCTCGGCGCGTTGCGCTACACCGACGCCGATACCGTCAGCGATCCCAACGCGCTCGTCACGGCCTATGCGCGTTACTTCGAGCAACTTGGCGGCCGTATCTTCATCGGCGATGCGGCGACGCTGCAACCGCACTGGAGCGTCGATACCGATGCAGGCCGCATCGAAGCGAATTCGGCCGTGATCTCGCTCGGGCCGTGGTCGGACACCGTCAGCGCGCGCTTTGGCTACCGGCTGCCGCTCGCGGTCAAGCGCGGCTACCACATGCACTACGCGACGCAGAACGGCGCGCGGCTGAATCAACCCGTGCTCGACACCGAGATCGGCTACATGATCACGCCGATGGCGCGCGGCATCCGGCTCACGACGGGCGCCGAACTCGCCGCGTGCGATGCGCCCGCGACGCCCGTGCAACTGGACGCCATCGAACCGATCGCGCGCGAGACATTTCCGCTCGGCGCGCGGCTGGATGAGCGCCCGTGGCTAGGCAGGCGGCCGTGCACGCCGGACATGATGCCCATCATCGGCCAGGCGCCGCGCCACAAGGATCTGTGGTTCGCGTTCGGCCATGCGCATCATGGGCTGACGCTCGGACCTGTGACGGGACGGCTGCTGGCCGAGATGATGACGGGCGCCGCGACCATTGCCGACCCGCGCCCGTTCCGCGCGGACCGCTTCTAACCGGGTTTGCTGCGCCAGGCGGCGGGCTGTACCATAGGCTCGCCTTTTTCCTGAGGGACAACGATGAATCCCAAGGTCGACGCCTATATCAGCAAACTCGACAAATGGCATGAAGAGACGGAGAAACTCCGCGCGATCGTGCTCGAATGCCCCGTCACGGAAGTGCTGAAATGGGGCGTCCCCTGCTACACGGTCGACGATAAAAACGTCGTGCTCATTCACGGCTTCAAGGAATACTGCGCGCTGCTGTTCGTCAAAGGCGCGCTGATGAAAGACCCGAAAGGCATCCTCGTGCAGCAGACGGAGAACGTGCAGTCCGCGCGGCAAGTGCGCTTCACGAGTCTTCAGGAAATCGTCAAGCTGCGAGCAACACTGAAGACGTACGTCCGCGCCGCCATCGACGTCGAAAAAGCCGGTCTGAAAGTGCAACGCAAATCGACGGATGAATTCGAAGTGGCCGAGGAGTTCCAGTCCAGGCTCGACAAACTGCCCAAACTCAAAAAGGCTTTCGAAGCGCTGACGCCCGGACGGCAACGCGCCTACCTGTTGCATTTTTCGTCGGCGAAACAGTCGAAAACCCGCGAAGCGCGGATCGACAAATGCTTGCCGCTGATCCTCGAAGGCAAGGGCCTGAACGACGAGTAGGCCGGCTCTCACCCCACGAAAGCGGCCGGCAGCCCGCCGCTGAAACACACCGTAAGTGAACTTTGTAGCATTCCCTTAAAAAATGTAGGTCGATAGGATGCTAACGAATAAAAATCGACATACAATCCCGGCCCATGGTCAATCTCCACCTTTTGCGCCGCTCCGTCAGCAGCACGCTGGTCGTCGCCGCGCGCCGCTGGCGCCGCTCGAGTCATAGCGTGCTGTCTGCTTACAACGTGTCGGAAGCGTGTGCCGGCCCGCTGCTCACGGCCAACCGCCTCGGCGAGGCCGTGCGCCAGGTCACGCTCGCCGAGCATGTGGGGATCGAAGGCCCGTCGCTCGTGCGTCTGCTCGACCAGCTGTGCGCGGCCGGTCTCGTGCGCCGCGACGAAGACCCCGACGACAGGCGCGCCAAGACCATCACCCTCACCGACGAAGGCCGCGCCGTCACCGCCCGCATGGAAGAGCGCCTGATGGAGCTGCGCGCGCGCGTGCTCAAAGGCGTGAGCCGCGAGGACCTGGAGACGACGCTGCGGGTGCTCAATGCGTTCAACGCGTCGCTGGATGCTACAGTCACTCCCGACAGGGGCGCATCCGACGAGCCAGCCGCATCCTCCCGATCCGGCAGCCAACGCAAGGCATAACCGCCATGGTCTATCCCTCAGTCCGCGACTGGCTGTTTTCCGCCAAGACGTTCGCGGCCGCGATGATTGCGCTTTACATCGGCCTTGCGCTCGAACTGCCGCGCCCGTACTGGGCGATGGCGACCGTCTATATCGTCTCGAATCCGTTCGTCGGCGCAACCCGCTCGAAAGCGCTGTACCGCGCGCTCGGCACCGCGCTGGGCGCGTCGGCCGCCGTGGTGATCGTGCCGCCTTTCGTCGAGTCGCCGTTCCTGTTCAGCGTGCTGGTTGCGGTATGGACGGGCACGCTGCTGTATCTGTCGATGAACGACCGTACGGCGCGCAGCTATGTGTTCCTGCTTGCCGGCTACACGCTGCCGCTGATCGCCCTGCCCGCCGTCACGAATCCGACCACCATCTTCGATCTGGCCATCACCCGTACGGAAGAGATTCTGCTTGGCATCGTGGTGGCGAGCATCGTCGGCAGCGCGGTGTTTCCGAGCCGTCTCGCGCCGACGCTGATCGAGCGCACCGATGCGTGGTTCCGCGATGCCGCCTTCTACGCAAGCGAGACGCTGTCGGGCCGCGTCGCGGGCGCGCCGATCTCGGCGTCGCGCCAGCGTCTAGCCGCCACCGTCAACGGCCTCGAATTCCTGTTGAGCCAGCTGACCTACGATCACACGCGGCCCGATATCGTGCGCCGCGCGCGTGCATTGCAGGGGCGCATGCAGATTTTCCTGCCGCTGATTTCATCGATGGCCGATCCGCTGATCGAACTGGTCCGGCAGCGCGGCGCGCATGTGCCCGAAGTCGAGACGCTGCTCGGCGACGTCGCGAAATGGATCAAGTCGCCCGCGCTCGAAGCGAAGCATGCGGACGAGCCGGACCATGAAGCGGAAGCGCTGCGCGCCCGCGTGGATGCGCTCAGGCCTTCCGCAGAAGCCCTCGCGAGCTGGGACGGCGCGCTGCTGTCGAATGCGTTGTGGCGCCTCGGTCAGGTGATCGACGTGTGGCGCGATATCCGCTGCCTGCGCGCGGCCATCGTCCATGAAACCGTGCTGTGGCGCCCGCACTTTCGCCACTGGCGGCTCGGCGGCACGGAGCGTTTCTTCGATTACGGCATGATGCTGTTTTCGACGGCTTCGGCCGTCGGCGCGATCATCGTCGCGTGCGGATTGTGGATTTCGTCGGGCTGGAACGACGGCGCCTCCGCAGTAGCGCTTGCGGCCGTCTCCTGCTGCTTCTTCGCCGCGCTCGACGAGCCCGCGCCCGCCGTCTTCAAGTTCTTCCTCGCGACCTGCGCGAGCGTCGTGCTGGCCGGGCTGTACGTGTTCGTGGTGCTGCCCCTCGTGCACGATTTCGCGATGCTGGTGCTGATCTTCGCCGGGCCGTTCCTGATCATCGGCACGCTGATTCCGCGCCCGCAGTTCACGCTCGTGACGATGCTCACGGCCGTCAACACGGCAACCTTCATCAGCATCCAGAGCGCTTACGAGGCCGACTTCTTCGTGTTCCTCAACAGCAATCTGGCGGGTGTCGCGGGCTTGCTGTTCGCTTTCCTCTGGACGCGTGCGACGCGCCCGTTCGGCGCGGGTCTCGCCGCCGAACGCCTGACGCGTTCAGCATGGGCCGACGTCGTCGTATGCGTGTCGACAGCCGCCATCGAAGATCAGCGCAACCTGTACTCACGCATGCTCGACCGGCTGATGCAACTGCTGCCGCGCCACGCGGCTTCCGATTCGCACCGCCATCCGTCGATCGAAAGCTTTCGCGATTTCCGCGTCGCGTTGAATGCGCTCGACCTTCGGCGCACGCGCCGCAAGTTGACGAGCGACCTGCAAGGTTCCGTCGACGACGTGCTGTCAGGCGTGCGGCAACATTTCGAGCACTGCATTGCGCGCCGCTCGCGGCAGCCGGTGCCGGCCGGTTTGATCGATTCGATCGATGCAGCCGTTGAGCGCGTGACGACGCTCAATATCGCGCAGGCGCAAGCGGGACAACCCGGCGAGGCAGCGCAACCCGGTGAAGCGCAAGGCGCGCAACCCGCCCCGCCCGCGCCTGCCGCACCGTCCGGCGAGCGCTGGCTGCGCGACACATTGCACGCACTGGTCGGCATGCGCCTGTCGCTGTCGCCGCCGCAACCCGCGCCCGGCAGCGTGCCGCCTCAAGCGGAGACGGCGGCATGATGCACAACCCACTTCTTTCATTCTGTCGGCGCACATGATCGGCGAAATCGACATTCTCGGCGTATTCGTGCCAGCCGTGCTGGTGCTGATGTTTATCGCCTATCTGGTGAATCTGGTCATACGCAATGTGCTTGCGCGCATCGGCGTGTACCGCTTCATCTGGCACCGTTCCATTTTCGATCTCGGCATCTATGTTCTGGTGCTGGGGCTTGTCGTCATCGTTTCGCACCGGTTCATAACGTGAAAAAAACCTGGTTCTCCGTCGGGCAGATCCTGCTCACCCTGATCGTCGTCGCGATTGCAGCCGTGGTGCTGTGGAAGCTGGTCGACTACTACATGTTCGCGCCATGGACGCGCGACGGCCACGTGCGCGCCGACGTCATCCAGGTGGCGCCCGACGTGTCGGGCCTGATCACCGAGGTCAAGGTGGTCGACAACCAGCAGGTCAAGCGCGGCGAAGTGCTGTTCGTGATCGACCAGGCGCGCTACACGCTCGCGCTGCGCAACGCGCAGGCCACCGCGCAGCAGCGCCGCGCGACGCTCGACCAGGCGCGCCGCGAAGACGCCCGTAACCGCGTGCTCGGCAATCTGGTCGCGCGCGAAGTGGTCGAAGAAACGCATTCGCGCGTCGAAACGGCAGCCGCCGCGCTCGCCGACGCCGAAGTCGCCATCGATACCGCGCGCCTGAACCTGCAACGCACGGTGATCGTCAGCCCAGTCGACGGCTACCTGAACGACCGCGCGCCGCGCGTCGGCGAGTACATTGCGGCGGGTCGCCCGGTGCTGTCGGTGGTGGACATGCACTCGTTCCGCGTCGACGGCTACTTCGAGGAAACCAAGCTGCACGGCATCGACATCGGCCAGCAGGTCGACATCAAGGTGATGGGCGAGCCGGGCGTGCTGCGCGGCCATGTGCTGAGCATCGTCGCCGCGATCGAGGACCGCGACCGCCAGCAAAGTCAGAACCTGCTGCCGAACGTGAACCCGGCGTTCAGCTGGGTGCGCCTCGCGCAGCGCATTCCCGTGCGCGTCGCGCTCGACGAAATTCCCGCCGACTTCCGCATGATCGCCGGCCGCACGGCGACGGTGTCGGTGCGCGGCATCGGACCTTCCATCGGTCGACGCACGGCCGCATCGGATACCGCTGCGGTATCGGCGCCCGGCGCTTCGACCACGGGCGCGGCCATCGTCGGTACGGCGCCGGCGAGCGCCACGCATCCGGCTTCGGGCGCATCGCAATGAAACGCTTTTCGTCAGGCTTCATGTCCCCGAAGGCCAGACGCGCCGGTCTGGCGTTGCTGCCCATCGTGCTCGCGTTGAACGGCTGCATGACGGTCGGCCCGAACTACAAGCTGCCCGAGAACGCCGCCGTCAATGCGCCCTACGCGAATGCGACCATCGACGGCGCGGACAAGGCGCCGGTCTCGCAACAACCCGTGCCGTCGAAATGGTGGCGCCTGTACGACGACCCCGTGCTCGATCAACTGGTTAGCGAGGCGTTGACGTCGAACACCGACCTGCGCGTCGCAGCGGCCAATCTCGCACGCTCGCGTGCACAAGTCGACTTCGCGAACGAACAGGGCGGCTTCTCCGGCAAGACGTCGGCGGCGTTCCAGCGCGCGCAGGAATCGGCCGAACAGTATCTGCTGTCGGAAAAGATTCCTGTCGTCAACGAAGGCGCGCTCGATCTGAGCGTGTCGTATGAAATCGATCTGTTCGGCAAGCTGCGACGCGGCGTTGAATCTGCGAAGGCGGACGACGAAGCCGTCGAAGCCGCGAGCGATCTGGCGCGCATCACCGTCGTCGCCGATGTCGCGCGTGCGTACGTCGAATCGTGTTCGGCGGGTGAAGAACTGGAGATCGCGCAGAAGTCGCTGGCGTTGCAACGGCAGCGCGTCAAGCTCTCGCAGCGCCTGCGCGACGCGGGCCGCGGCAACCAGCCCGACGTGACGCGCGGACAGACTCAGGCCGACACGCTCGCCGCCGATATTCCGCGCTTCATCGCACGCCGTCGCGCCGCGCAGTACCGGCTCGCGATGCTGCTTGCGCGGGCGCCGAACGATCTGCCGCCCGCCGCCCTCACCTGCAGCCGCCTGCCGCATCTGAAAGAGCCGATTCCCGTCGGCGACGGTGCCGCGCTGCTCAAGCGCCGGCCCGACGTGCGCCAGGCCGAGCGACTGCTGGCGGCGTCGACGGCGCGCATCGGCGTGGCGACGGCGGCGCTTTATCCTTCGGTGAGCATCGGTGCGTCGGTTGGGTCGGTCGGCGTCGTCGACGACCTGTTCGGCCCGACCACCAACCGCTGGGCGTTCGGCCCGCTGATCAGCTGGACGTTCCCGATCAACGGCCAGCGCGCGCGGGTCCACGAAGCCGAAGCGGCAACCGGCGGCGCACTCGCGCACTTCGATGGCGTGGTGCTGAACGCGCTGCGCGAAACGCAGACGAACCTGTCGACCTACGCGTCGGACACGACGCGCGCCGACGCATTGCGCACCGCGTACAAGTCGGCGGTGCAGTCGGCGGACGAAACACACCGCTTGTATGCGGCTGGCCGCGAGACCTTCATCGACGATCTGGACGCGACGCGCACGCTCACCACCGTCGCCGCGCAGGTGGCGGCCGCCGAGGGCCAGGTTGCCGTCGATCAGGTGAACCTGTTCCTCGCGCTCGGCGGCGGATGGGAGAAAGACGAGAGCGACGCGAAAACCGAGAAAGTCGGCGCTAAGAGTGAGAAGAGCGAGAAGAGCGAGTAAGGCGTCAGCGTGACGATTCGAAGGCGGTTCCGGCGAACCGCTCGATCACGCCGTTGAATAGCGCCGGCCGTTGCAACGGCGCGAAATGGCTCACGTTCGGCAGCACGATCAGTTCGGCGTCGGGAATCGTTTCGGCCAGCCAGACGGCGTGTTCGCGCTTGATGAACTCGTCGTGCTCGCCGATCGCGACCACGACGCGCACGGCGATTTGCGCGAGATCGTCGGCGCAGTAGTTGGGCTGCGTGCGCTGCATCTCGCTGACGGCGGCGACGAATGCGTCGAACTCGCCGGGCGTCGCCGATATCGCCTCGTAGTCCGCGCGATGCCGGCTGAAGCAGCGGTCGATTACTGGCGTCGGCACGAAGGGTTTCGCGCCGTCCGGGTGCATGTTGCACGCGAAGAAGAACACGCCGGCGACGCGCTCCGGTGCGCGCTGGCCGAGAATCAGCGCGGTGCACGCGCCGTCGCTCCAGCCGACGAAGGCCGCTTCCGGCACGTTCAGCGTGTCGAGCACGGCGAGCACGTCGGAGACCATCAGTTCGTAGCTGTACGGTTGCGCGTCGCGCGTGCTGCGGCCGTGGCCGCGGCTGTCGATCAGGATCGTGCGATAGCCCGCTTCGACCAGCGCGGGCACCTGATAACCCCAGTTGCCGCTATGTCCGAGCCCGCCGTGCAGCAGCACCACGGGGTTTCCTGCGCCATACGCGTACCACGCGATGCGCGCGCCCGCGTTTTCCACGAAACCCGCATCCTGCGCTTCGGGCAGCGGCTCGGCGCCGTGCAAGGCGAAGTGTTTCAGCTCGTCGTCCGTTTCCATTGCGGTTGCGCTCCGTGGATGAAAGTCGGTCGCGGTATTGTGACATCACCGCATCAGTCGGCGCTGTCCGGTGTCCGGCCGGTCAATGGCGCAGCGTGCACCGCGGTGCGCTGCCGCCTGACTGCGCTGATGCCGAGCAGCACGACCAGAAGCCCGAGCGCACCCATACCCAGCGAGATCGCGACCACGACCGCGCTCATGCGCCCATTCCCCGAAAACACGCCGACCAGTAGCCCCGCGAGCGGCTGCGTAAGATTGTTTAGCATGATGACGACGCCGAGCGTCTTGCCGTAATCCTTAGCCGGAATGATCGCCTGACGGACGCTGCGGATGTAGATGCTGAACATCTTGTCGAATCCGACGATCAGCAGAAAGCCCACGACGTAACCCCATACGGACGGACTCAGCCCGGCAAGCAGGCCACCAGCGAAGATCGCGAGAAAGGACACGAGCCCGAGCGCCTTGCGCGGGATCTGTACGCGCGCGATCAGCAGCAGAATGACGATCGTCGCGATGGCGCCTGCGGTCTGCACGAAGGTATAGAACGCATCCGGCCGCCGGTGCAGCCCCGTCACCATTGCCGCTGACGTCGCGAGCGTTACACCGATCACGAGGTTTTCCGCTGCGGCCAGCGCGATCAACCTGCCGAGACCCGGCAGCCGCACGATATGCGCCAGCGCGGTTTTGATGGGCGCGAGCCAGTTGCCGCTTACGTGCCCGTGCGACGTCCAGACGAATGCGCTCGCGCGCTGCCAGACTAGCGTCGCGCCATCGGCGGCGAAGAACAGCACGGCCGCGACGCCGACCACATATTCCCAGCGCCACCAGCCGAGCAGCAAACCCGCGAGCATCGGCCCCACGACGACACCGACCTGATCGGCGATCTGCGCATACGACAGTACTTTCTCGAAGCGTTCTGATGTGAATACCTGTGGGAGCAGCACTTCGCGCGCGACAAGCCCTTGACTCGTCAGCACGCCGCAGACAGCCGACAGCGCGATCAGCCAGCCGATGCCACCCGCAATCGCAAAGCCCGCGATGCCCAGCACGCATGCAATCGCGCGACAACGCTGGCTCGCGCGCAGCACCGTGACTGGCGAGATCCGGTCGCACAGTGCGCCGCACACGGGAACGACGATGTAGCGAGGGAGTGCTTCGATGAAGAATGCGATGCCCGACCATGTCGCTTGTTGGGTCGTCTGGAAGACGACGAGCGGCACGAGGAATAGCAGGATCTGGTCCGCGAGGCGGGAGAAGAATAGCGAGGCGAAGAATGCGTGGTGTTGAGCGCGCATATGGTTTGGTTTTGGTTTTGCTGTTCCGCTGTTCCGCTGTTCCGCTGTTCCGCTGTTCGCTGGCATCCGCGATATGCCTTCGTACTTCAGGCGTTGCCCCTGTGCGGGGCGGCACTTACTTTCTTTGCCGCCGCAAAGAAAGTAAGCAAAGAAAGCGGGCTAACACCGCCAGCTCTTGACCTCAGCCTGAGGGCCCCCAACGGATCTTATGCTTCAAACGGCAAACCCGCTATTCACCGCCCGTTACCAACGCCGCGTATAAACGCCTCACCCGCTTCACTCACCCGTAGCGCCGCCAGCGGCAGCGAATGGTCACTGCCGCCCAGGTGGCAAACTGTGTGTAGGTCGAAGTGCTTCACACGTCAGCGCTCTTACGACACCGATCGTGTTTTCCAGTCCGGAGTGAAGCGCATAAGCCGGGAAAGCCTACACACAGTTTGCCGCTATAGAACGTGGGAGATTTGGTCGCGCGTGTGACGACGCGGGAGTGTGAAGCGGATGAGGCGCTCATTCAGTGCGCTGGCAACGGGCGGTGACTGAGAGGTTGCCGCATGAAGGAGAGGACCCGTTGGGGGCCCTCAGGCGGAGACAAGAACTAGCGGTGTTCAGCGGCTTTCTTTTGCCTACTTTTCTTTGCCGCGGCAAAGAAAAGTAGGTGCCGCCCCGCACAGGGGCAACCCAGGCAAACCAATAACAAATCGCGGATGCCAGCGACAACACAAGCAAACCAAACCAGCGTCGCAAGACAACCAAACCACTTGCGCAGCAAAAAAACAAAGCCCGCACATCAAAAACACGTGCGGGCTCCGCTCACATCACAACAACCTAAAAGGCTTACGCCGTGACAGCTGCCAGTGCCGAGTTCAGCGTCTTACTCGGCCGCATCACCGTTTCCAGCTTCGCGAAATCAGGCTTGTAATAGCCACCGATATCCACTTCCTTGCCCTGCACGTCAGTCAACTCACCAACAATAGTCGCTTCATTGTCAGTGAGAACCTTGGCCAACGGAGCAAACCTGGCTGCAAGCTCTGCATCCTCGGACTGAGCAGCCAGCTCCTGCGCCCAGTACATCGCCAGATAGAACTGGCTGCCACGATTATCAAGCGCACCCGTCTTCGGCGACGGGCTCTTGTTGTTGTCGAGCAGCTTGCCGGTCGCAGCGTCCAGCGTCTTTGCCAGCACCTTCGCGCGCGCGTTGCCCGTCTTGATGCCCAGCTCTTCGAGCGACACCGCCAGCGCGAGGAACTCGCCCAGCGAATCCCAGCGCAGGTGGTTTTCTTCGACCAGCTGCTTCACGTGCTTCGGCGCCGAACCGCCCGCGCCCGTTTCGTACATGCCGCCGCCCGCCATCAGCGGAACGATCGACAGCATCTTCGCCGACGTGCCCAGTTCCATGATCGGGAACAGGTCGGTCAGGTAGTCGCGCAGGATGTTGCCCGTCGCCGAAATCGTGTCCAGACCGCGGATCACGCGCTCCAGCGAGTAACGCATCGCGCGAACCTGCGACATGATGTGGATCTCGAGGCCGTCCGTGTCGTGATCCTTCAGGTACGCCTGCACCTTGTGGATCAGTTCGTTTTCGTGCGGACGGTACGGGTCGAGCCAGAACACCACCGGCATGCCCGAGTTGCGCGCGCGCGTGACGGCGAGCTTGACCCAGTCGCGGATCGGCGCGTCCTTCACGAGGCACATGCGCCAGATGTCACCCTGCTCGACCTGCTGCGTGAGCGCGCTCAGCACTTCACCCGTCGCGTTGTCGACGATGCGCGCTTCGCCGTCTTCAGCGATCTCGAACGTCTTGTCGTGCGAACCGTATTCTTCCGCCTTCTGCGCCATCAGGCCGACGTTCGGCACCGTGCCCATCGTCTTCGGATCGAATGCGCCGTTGGTCTTGCAGAAGTTGATGATTTCCTGGTAGATGCGCGCGAACGTGCTTTCCGGGATCAGGCACTTCGTGTCGGCGGGACGGCCATCGGCGCCCCACATCTTGCCGCCGGCGCGGATCATCGCGGGCATCGATGCGTCGACGATCACGTCGTTCGGTGCGTGCAGGTTCGAGATGCCCTTGGCCGAATCGACCATCGCCAGCGCCGGACGGTGCTCGTGGCACGCGTGCATGTCGCGGATCACTTCTTCGCGTTGCGATTCCGGCAGCGCTTCGATCTTCGTGTACAGATCGACGAGGCCGTTGTTCACGTTCACGCCGAGTTCGTCGAACAGCTTCGCGTGCTTCGCGAACGCGTCCTTGTAGAACACCTTCACGGCGTGGCCGAAGACGATCGGGTGCGAGACCTTCATCATCGTCGCCTTCACGTGCAGCGACAGCATCACGCCCGTCTTGTGCGCGTCTTCCATCTGCTCTTCGTAAAACGCGAGCAGCGCCTTCTTGCTCATGAACATGCTGTCGACGATCTCGCCGTCCTGCAACTTGACCTTCGGCTTCAGCACGATGGTTTCGCCGCGCTTCGTGACGAGTTCCATGCGGACTTCACGTGCACCGACGTTCGTGATCGACTTTTCGCCGTGGTAGAAGTCGCCATGCTTCATGTGCGCAACGTGCGTGCGCGACGCCATGCTCCACTCGGCCATGCTGTGCGGGTGCTTCTTCGCGTAGTTCTTGACGGCGGCGGGCGCGCGGCGGTCCGAATTGCCTTCGCGCAGAACCGGGTTCACGGCGCTGCCCAGGCACTTCGCGTAACGCTTCTGGATGTCCTTTTCTTCGTCGGTCTTCGGGTCTTCCGGATAATCCGGCACCTTGTAGCCCTTCGACTGCAGTTCCTTGATCGCGCTGACCAGCTGGAACACCGACGCCGAAATGTTCGGCAGCTTGATGATGTTCGTGTCCGCGTCTTGCGTGAGCTTGCCCAGTTCAGCCAGGTTGTCCGGCACGCGCTGCTCTTCCGTCAGGAATTCCGGGAATTCGCCGAGAATACGGCCTGCCACGGAAATGTCGCTGGTCTCGACATTGATGCCAGCCGGAGAGGTAAACGTACGGATGATCGGCAGAAAAGCACTCGTCGCGAGCAGCGGGGCTTCGTCGGTCAGGGTGTAGATGATCGTAGGTTGCTTGGTACTCATCGCTTTGCTCTTGGTCGAGAAAGGTTGGGAAATGCCGCCGGCAGCGCCACAGCCGACGCGAATGCCCCGAATTTTGCCTTATTTTGGATTTTGACGGTTTGAATCGGGCCATCGGAATCGCCTTCAACGCAAAAAAATGCAGAATTTTCCCTGCATCGCTGCGCTTTCCCCGTCACAAACGGCATTTCATTGCACTTTGCAATATCCATACAAGCACAATTGTTCCGGAATCGGGATATTCGCCTGATTCGCTTGCAGGCCGAGATTGCGCGCGGCAAATGGCGGAAGGATGAACCTTTTTACCGAAGCTCGCGCTCGAGGCCACCGCCCGGTCTGTTCCGGCGCGGGCGAAGGCGGCGTCGTCCGGTCTACACTGTCGAATCCTCTATTTTATGGCGACAGTCGCGCCAGCACATCTACTACACGATGCCACTTCCGTTTCGCTTGCGCGTGGCTTGCGCCGCCCTCGTCCTGAGCGTCGCATCTGCGCATGGTGCAGCGAACGCGCAGCAGCCCGATCCGTCGCCTGACAGGATCGCCGCAAGCGGTATCCATCACGCGCCGCGCACCGACAGCGGCTACGAGAACATGGACGGGCCACTCGCGCGCGGCTCGGTGTGGAAATGGCGCTGGAACCGCTGGACGCATGGCCTGCCGCCCGCGCCCGCGAACGGCTACGCTTTCCCCGTCGACCATCCCGATGTCGCGTGGCTCAAGGCAAACCGCAGCGACGACACGCTGACGTGGATCGGCCACGCGACCGCGCTGCTGCAGATCAACGGCGTCAACGTGATCGCCGATCCGATGTTTTCCGACCGTGCGTCGCCACTCACGTTCGCCGGTCCGAAACGGCGCGTGCCGCCCGGTCTTGCGCTCGACGAACTGCCGCATATCGACGTCGTGGTGATCTCGCACAGTCACTACGACCATCTCGACACCGCGAGCGTGAAAGCACTCAACGCGCAGCCGGGTGGACCGCCGCTCTTTCTCGTGCCGCTCGGCATCAAGGTGTGGCTCGCGGAGAAAGGCATCACGAATGTTCAGGAACTCGACTGGGGCGATCCGACCAGCGTGCCGGGCCTCGACTTCTGGTTCGTTCCGGCGACGCACTGGTCGGCGCGCAGCCTCACCGATCGCAACGAGACGCTGTGGGGCGGCTGGGTGATGAAGACGCCCGCAGGCGCCGCGCATCCGTTCTCGGTGTATTTCGCGGGCGACACCGGCTACTCGAACGATTTCAAACGGATCGGCGCTGCGTTCGGCTGCATCGATCTCGCACTGATTCCCGTCGGCGCGTACGAGCCGCGCTGGTTCATGGGACCTCAGCACGTGGACCCGCAGCAGGCCGTGCAGATTTTTGAGGACATCCACGCGAAGAAAGGCATCGGCATTCACTGGGGGACGTTCGAACTGACCGACGAAGCGCTCGACGAGCCGCCGCGCAAACTCGCCGAAGCGACTCGCAAAGCCGGCCTGCCCGACGATGCGTTCACCGTTCTTCATCACGGCCAGATGATCCGCCTCGACGATACGACTGCTTCGCCCGGCACGTGCGCGCAGTGAAACTGCGAGCTTGCGCTGCACTGTGCGAGTGCAATCCAGCGCGGCACGTGAGCACGATTGTCGGCCAGCCCACATTCAGCATCACCCGATAGGCCTGGCATCCGGTTAAACCCTGTCGTGCGGGGCACAACGTCGTGTTATTGTCGTACACACAAGGGTTCGAGCTTTGCTACGCGGAACTCACGTCATATCCGTTACCTTCGCGAGCGTCGCCATGAGTGATGTACGCCATCTTCTGAGCCAACGCGACCGCGTGGAGCTGCTGTGCTGGCTCACGTGCGGAAGCCTGGGCGCCTGGTATCTGAACGAGACCTGGCCCTCACCGTCCTTTCACGTAGAAGCCGCGCACAAGTGGCTCGACCGGCACGGGCGCACCGCCGACTGGCTGTGCATCGCGCGGCTGTCCGCCATGGCACTCGATATCGCGCAGCGTCATGCCTCCTTTGTCGAAGCCGACTGGGCGCGCGATGCCGTCGAAGAAATCCTCGATACCGACGAACTCGACGCGCAAGCCCGCCTCGTCGTGACCGTGCTCGGCGACTGCGAACGCGCCCTCGCCGACAAGCGTCTCGCCGACTAAGCGTCTAAAGCGTCCAACGCGTCTGAAGTCCGACACGCGCCGCGCGATGCGGCGCGTTCTGCTGCGCTCTCATTTCCCGTAATCGAGCTTCGGATACCACTTCGGATCACGCCCTTCCGGCGTCAGATCGAAGATCGTCCACATCGGCATCAGATCGGGCGCGCCGCGCGGATCTTGACCGGGATCGGCGGTTTCGAAACCCATTTCCGCCGCATAGAAATGCCGGATCACGCCGTCGCGGCGCGTGAACACCTGACACGCCGGCTCGTCGCCGCCGTCCTCCGCAATCGCACCGAAGTCGCGGCTATACGCGCCGTTCGCATCCGAATACAGCTTCAGATCGCGCCAGCCGCGCTCCCGCCTGAACGCCAGCAGTTTCTCGATCGGCGAGCGCGCCACGACGGCCAGCGCGATGCGTTGTGCGATGTCGCGCGCCTCGCCGTCCCACGCGCTCAATAGCGACGTGCACATCGGACACGGCCGCTCGCGCTGCGGCCCGAACATATAGCTGTAGATCACGAGCGTGTCCTTGTCGCCGAACAGCCCGGCGAAGTCCACTGGACCCGCTTCGCCGACAAAACGATAGTCGCCCGTCACGTCGCCGCCCGGCGGCAGCGCACGCCGCTGCCCGGCAACGCGTTCGATATGGCGCCGCAATTCGATTTCCTCCGCGAGCAGCGCATCGCGCGCGCGGCGGTATTCGACGCTTTCGTTCGGATAGTGCCGGCCATTGCGCTTCGCAAGTTCGGCGGCGGGCACGAGAGAAGGTGCTGAAGACATCCTTGCCTCCCTTTCGTAAAGGTCAGGGTTGAAAGTCATGGTCGAGCAAATCAGTCGCGATCCGGCGCGCCCAGCGGAAACAGATGGCGATAAGGCCGCGCTTCCTCGACGGCGCGCGCAAACGACGGCCGTTTCAGCAGACGCTTGCGATACGCAATCACATGCTCAAACTTCGGATCGATCCGGTGCGTCCAGTCCGCATAGAAAAGAAACGGCGCGGCGCCGCAGTCCGCGAGACTGAAGCGCTCGCCCGCCGCCCATTCGCGGCTTTTCATCGTGTTGTCGAGCCATGCGTACGCGACTTCGAGCAGCGCGCGCGCATCGGCGACACCGCGCGGATCGCGCTCGCTTGCATCGCGCATGCCGTCGAAAACGATCTTCTGCTGCGGCGTCGCAAGATAGTTGTCAAAGAAACGATCCATGAAACGCACGTCGAGCGCGGCGCGCGGATCGTCGGGCAGCAGTTTCACGGGGCCGGGATGAAACAGCGCGAGATGCTCGATGATGATGGTCGCCTCGGCGATCGTGCGGCCTTCGTCGACGAGCATTGGGAAGCGCCGGATCGGCCAGCGCGCGGCCAGTTCGTCCATCGCGCCGGGTTCGTCGAGCCGGCGATAGTCGAACGGTGTGCCGTTCTCATAGAGCGCGGTGAGCGCCTTCTGGCAATACGAAGAAAACGGATGGGCGTAGAGCTTCAAGGTCATCGTCGTCGTCCTTGCTGGCGGATAGCGGACGACATGTCCGCTCACTCAGACGACGAGTCGCGGCAACGGGAATCGACAGCCCGCGCGAAAAAACTTGTGCTGCACTGCGGCGAGTGTCCCCGCTTACTCGTGCAGCGACGCCGCCAGCGCCCGCAGCAAGGCGGCGCCATCGCCCTGCCATGCGCTGCCGTGCATGCACGCAAGCGTGCCGGGCGCGAGCGCGGCGAGCCGTTCGAGCATCGCGTCGCCGTGTTTCGTGTGCGAGTAGTAGTCCATGCTGCGGCGGAACGCTTCGCTCGGACCGAGGATATCCGCGCCCGTCATCACGGGCAGTTCGGCGCCGCCTTGCGTGAACAGGTCGCCGCAGAACAGCGTCTGCGTCGTCTCGTCGAACAGCATCCCGCATTCCCATGCGTGCGGCAGATGCGGCGTCGCGAGCCAGCGCAGCCGGTGGCGGCCGATATCGACCGTCTCGCCGTCTTCGAGGCCGCGCGCTGGCGGTCGGCGAGATCGTCGATGGACACCAGCTTGGCGATGCTGCTGCACAGCGGCAGCGCCTCAGGCGCGGCGTCGAGCCAGTCGTTGAGCGAGCCGCATTCGTCCGCTTCGACATGCGAAAACGCGATATGCCGCAGCCGTTCGGGCGGCAACACGGACGCCACCGCCTCGCGCACCAGCGGGAACATCTTGCGCGGACCGGTATGGAACAGCAGCGGCGCGTCGTCGGCGATCAGATACTGGTTGAAGGAAAAGCCACCGGGGCCGCCTTCGAAATACACAGGCGTGTTGATCCGGTAAATGCCGTCCGCCACTTCATGGACGTTGGTGCCCGACACCGCATTGGTGACCGTCATGACCAGACCTCCACGCGCGCCGCGCGCGCGACGATGCGCCGGGCCGAACGCGCGTTATCCGCCCAGCGCAGCGAGATTCAGCTGATGTGAGCGCCCGATCCACGCCGCGCGATCGCGATGATCTTCCAGCGCGTTACCCGTGTTCGGATGGATGAAGACGTCGAGCGCGCCATGATTGAGCGTGAGCCACGCAAACAGTTCCGCGAGCAGATCGTTGCCGAACGCCAGCTGATACGACCACATCGGATGCGGGCCGACGGGCCGCTCGTGAAAGCGCCCCATCTGGAACCTGCCGTCAAAACGCGCTTCGATCGCTTCGCGCAGCGTCCACGCGGCGTCACGCGTCGACTGGTCGAAGTACACATGCGCGTGCCAGCTGGCGATTTCCGTCATGGTCGATTGCGGCTCGGGCCGCCCTTCGCTTCGGGTTGTGCGATGTTCATCTTAGGCGCTTGATCGGTGATTCAACAAATCGGGAATAACGCGGCGCGTGACGGGAATTGTCTATCGAACGCCGATGCGTGCTTCGATCGCGCCGATCAGCCCGTCGATCCAGTTGCGCAGCAGCGCATCCGACATCGACACAGGCAGCGAGCGCGCGAGAATGCCGTACACCTGCTTGCGCTGGATCTTCGACACTTTCGCCGGCTCCAGCCAGTGCGCGTTATCGACGAGCAGCAGCAGGGTTTCGAGGCCGATCACGATCGGCCACACGCAGGCGAGCCGCAAACGCAGCGAAAAGCGCGGAATCGCGAGCGTGTAGTCGAGCGCGGCGCGGAAATGATCGAGCGATTTGCGCACCAGTTCGTGCATCAGCGGCTGCGCGCGCTGCGACGCTTGCGGCTCCATCAGCATCTGCGGCGTCAGGCCATGGCGATCCAGCATCACGGACGGCAGATAACACCGCCCGATACGCAGATCCTTGCCGCAATCGCGCAGCACGTTGGTCATCTGCAGCGCCTTGCCGAAACGCACGCCACGCTCGAGCATGATGGCGGAGTCCGTCTTCAGCGTGCCTGGCAAATGCGCGTAGGTCATCTTCGTCCAGAATTCGCCGACGCAGCCCGCGACCAGATACGTGTAGCGGTCCAGTTCGCTCCATTCGCGCAGCGCGACGATCTGACCAGAACGCTCGTCGGGGAAGGTACGCAGGTCGAATTCCATGCCGGTCGTCAGGGTCGTGACGATCTCGCGCACGGCAATGCGATCACTTGCGTCGAGTTGCTGCAGCACATCCAGCGCGGGCGCGATCGATTCGAGCAGCACCTTTTCGTCCGATTGCGTCTGCTGGCCCGCCACTTCATCGGCCAGACGCCGTGCGAGTTCGCCATTGTCGGTTGCGCCGTTGACCTGGTCGCGCAACGCGAGCAGCAACGCAAGACGCTGCTCCGGCGGGATCAATGCGGTATCGGCGATTGTGTCCGCGGCGCGCGCGAGCAGATACGCGAGCCCAATGGGATCGCGCATGCCGGCGGGCAGGATGCGCAGCGTCAGATAGAACGAACGGGAAACCCCTTTGAGCAACGGGCCCAGCAGGAAGGCCCGGGTGGAACTGGACATGTGTTGAGGTCGGTCAGGTTGAATCCCGGCTTCAGCGAGCACGAGACCCGAAGTTAGAGTTATTCGGCGCTGCCGCATTGTATCCGGCATGTATCAGGCACGCGTCCAACGGGTTGCAACGGGTCGCAAGCGCGCTTCATGACCATTCGATGAAGCGCGCATAAAACCAGCATCTGGCGTCGGAGCAATGCACATTGAGAACACCTTTCGCAAGCTTTCCTGCTAGAATTCAACCCTCAACGCAGTATTTCTTCATCCACTCATTCACCCACGGGAGGCGTTCCATGCACACGACGTACATCGCAGTCTCTCGCGGGATGTCGCGACGCTTCCCAGGCGCTCTGGCTTAGGTTGCCGTCCGCGCAGGCAGTCAACAGCCCGCGCCTTTATCCGACTACCGGTTTTCTTTATCGCCGCCGCGCGTTGGCGGGCATCGGTCGTCCGTTTCCGACTCTCCTGACCGGATAGCGTTGCGCGCGTTTCGCGCCGCACGCTGACATACATGGCTAGCAAAAAACTCGACTTTGGCGCGCAAGCGTTCAGAAGCGTTCTTGGCTTCACTTTCCATCACTGGCGCCGGCAGCCCGCGCGCATCGCCGGCGTGTTGCTGTTCGCGCTGACGGCCGCGTTCGCCGATGTGCTGACGCCGCTCTTCGCGGGGCGTCTGGTCGACGCGCTCGCGTCGGGCAGCACGCTCGGCAAGGACGTCGCGTCGCATCCGGCGCTGGTGGCGTTCTTTACGCTGATTGCGCTGGGCATCGGCGGCACGTTGCTGCGGCAACTGGTGTACCGCACGATCATCGCGATGACGCTCAAGATGATGAGCGAGATCTGCGCGAACGCATTTCATCGCGTGCAGCGCTTTTCGACCGACTGGCATGCGAACAGCTTCGCCGGCTCGACGGTGCGCAAGATCACGCGCGGCATCTGGGCGCTCGACCTGCTCAACGACACGCTGCTGATTGCCCTGCTGCCGTCGCTGGTGATGCTCGCCGGCTCGACGATCCTGCTCGGCATTCACTGGCCCGTGATGGGCGCGGTGGTCGGCCTTGGCTCGCTGATCTATGTCGCGGTCACGGTCGCGCTGTCGCTCGGCTATGTAGCGCCTGCCGCGCGTCTGGGCAATCTGTGGGACACGCGCATGGGCGGCGCGCTGGCGGACGCCGTCAGTTGCAACGCGGTGGTCAAGGCGTTCGGCGCGGAAGAGCGCGAAGAAGCGCGGCTCGATCGCGTGATCGACAAGTGGCGGCTGCGCACGCGCCGTACGTGGCAGCGTGGCACGACCAACGGCGGCGTGCAGGGCGGCATGCTCGCGCTGATGCAGGCGGCCATTCTCGGCGCGGCGTTGCTGTTGTGGCTGCGCGACGAAGCGAGTGTCGGCGACATCACGTATGCGCTGACCACGTTCTTCGTGCTGCAAGGCTATCTGCGCGATGTCGGCATGCACGTGCGCAACCTGCAACGCTCGGTGAACGATATGGAAGAACTGGTCGCGCTGGATCGCGAGCCGCTTGGCATCGAAGACAAACCCGGTGCACGCGGGATCGATATCCAGCAAGGCGATATCCGCTTCGAGCACGTGACGTTCCGCTATGGCGCGCAGCGCAAGCCCTTGTACACGGACTTCTCGCTGCGTATCGCGCCGGGCGAGCGGATCGGGCTGGTCGGGCATTCGGGCTCGGGCAAGACCACGTTCATCAAGCTGATCCAGCGTCTGTACGACATCGACGAAGGCCGCATCACGATCGACGGGCAGAACATCGCCGACGTGCAGCAGGCGTCGCTGCGCCAGCACATCGCGATCGTGCAGCAGGAGCCGGTGCTGTTCCACCGCTCGCTCGCGGAGAACATCGCGTACGCGCGGCCCGGTGCATCGTTCGATGACATCGTGCAGGCCGCGAAACTCGCCAGCGCGCACGAGTTCATCTCCGCGCTGCCGATGGGCTACGACACGCTGGTCGGCGAACGCGGTGTCAAGCTGTCGGGCGGCGAGCGCCAGCGGGTGGCGATTGCACGTGCGTTCCTTGCCGACGCGCCGATCCTGATTTTCGACGAAGCGACGTCGAGCCTCGACAGCGAAAGCGAGGTGCTGATCCAGCAGGCGATGGAACGGCTGATGGTCGGACGCACGACGCTGGTGGTCGCGCACCGGCTGTCGACGGTGCGAGCGCTCGACCGTTTGCTTGTCCTCGACAAGGGTCGCGTGGTCGAAGAAGGCAGCCACGAGCAGTTGATCCGTATCGACAACGGCGTGTACCGGCGCTTGTTCGAACGCCAGGCGCTGGAGTTGACCAAAGGTCTGCTCGACGATGGCGCCGTGCGCGGCAACGAGCGCTTTGCCGGCGATCCGAGTCTGATCGCGGGCAAATAAACTCGCAGCTGTAGGTGGACGAAGGGGCGCGCATCTGTCGCGCCCCTTTTTGCTTTCGCATCGCTGACGGTGCGTTATAATCGCGTTGTCTTAGGGGAGTAGTCTGCTGCGCCGTTTGCGGTGCAGCGCCGTCGTCAACATATTTGGCATTCGTGCCATGGCGCCGGCAGCCGTCCCACGGCCTGACGAGACCTTTGACGTGTCCTTTCCACCCGAGCCGGGCGAAGGATGCGTCATTGGTTACGTGCCCGGCTCGTGGAGATAACAAGTTGTCTACTATTCCCCCATCCCGCACAACGGGGCGTCCGTCATGATCTGGACCTTCGCCCTGCTCATCGCCTCTGCCGGCGTCATCTACGTTTCCTGCGAAACCTTCGTCAACGGTGTCGAGTGGCTTGGCAACAAGCTGAACATGACACAGACGGCCACGGGCACGATCCTCGCCGCGTTCGGCACCGCGCTGCCCGAGAGCGTCGTGACGCTCGTCGCGGTGGCATTCGGCAACTCACCCGCAACGAAAGAAATCGGCATCGGCGCTGCGATCGGCGGACCGCTCGCGCTCAGTACCATTGCCTATGCCGTCGTCGGCATCGCGCTGCTGGCCACCGCAAAGCGCGTCGGCCGCATGCGCGCCAGCGCAGTCGATGCCGATACGCGCCGTCTGCGCCGCGACCAGATCTGGTTTCTCGCCATCTTCGTCGTCAAGATCGCGCTCGGCCTCGTGGTCTTCAGCTACAAGCCCGTACTCGGCCTCGCGTTTCTCGCCGCCTACGCGTTCTATTGCTGGAAGGAACTGACGGCCGAAGGCGACACGGGCGACCATGAAGCGCTCGAACCGCTGAAACTGCGTCCGCGCGACGCGAATCCCGCGATGTTCTGGATCGTCGTGCAGACGGTGGGCGCGCTGGTTGTGATCTTCTTCGCGTCGCATCTGTTCGTGGGCCAGATCGAGGTGGTCGGGCCGTGGCTCGGCATCGATCCACAACTGACGGCGTTGCTGTTCAGCCCGATCGCGACCGAACTGCCCGAAATCATGAACGCGGTGATCTGGGTGCGCCAAGGGAAAGAGCGCCTCGCGCTCGCGAACATCAGCGGCGCGATGATGATTCAGGCGACGATCCCCACCGCGTTCGGCCTGTTTTTCACGCCCTGGCATCTGGCTACGCCGTCGATTCTCGCGGCCGTCGTCACCGCGCTGGCTATCGTCGTGCTGCAGTGGGTCTTCAGTGCGCGCCAGGTGTTGAGCCGCAGGCTGGCTTACGTCGGATGCCTGTACGGTGCGTTCGCGGTGCTGCTGTTCGCCGTCAGATAAGGGCGCGTTCGCGTGGTTTCGGAGGGCGCCGTCATGGCGCCCTCCGCGTGCGGGCGAGGCTTGCTATCATCAGCGATTCAGATCATCGATTCAGCGAAAACCACTTCGCGCCGCTTCGGGCAAGACCATCGCCATGACACTGCACATCGACACCCCGCTTCTCGAATCCCAACCGCTGGGCCAGCATCTGGGCCGCCGCGTGCTGCTCAAGATGGACGCGTTGCAGCCGCCTGGCTCGTTCAAGATCCGCGGCATCGGCTATGCGTGCGAAGAGCATGCGAAACGCGGCAAGCGCCGCTTCGTGTCGTCGTCGGGTGGCAATGCGGGGATCGCGGTCGCGTACGCGGGCCGCGCGCTGTCGATTCCCGTCACGGTCGTCGTGCCGCAAAGCACGGGCGAACGCGCGAAGGAATTGATCGGCATGCAAGGCGCGGAAGTGATCGTGCATGGCGCGACCTGGCAGGAAGCGAACGCCTTCGCGCTCGAACAGGTCGGCCCCGATGACGCCTTCATCCATCCGTTCGACGACCCGCTGCTGTGGCACGGACATGGGTCGATGATCGACGAGGTCGTGCGCGCGGGTGCGAAATTCGATGCCGTGGTGCTGTCCGTGGGCGGTGGCGGACTGATGTCGGGCGTGATCGAAGGCTTGCGGCGCAACGGTCTTGACGATGTGCCGGTGATTGCGGTCGAGACGGAAGGTGCGTCGTCGCTGGCGCAATCGGTGCGCGCGGGCAAGCGGATCGAGTTGCCCGGCATCACCAGCGTGGCGACGTCGCTGGGCGCGAAACAGGTCTGCGAGCAGGCGTTTGCGCTCACGCAAACACATCCCGTCGAATGCGTGGTGGTGTCGGATGCGGAAGCGGTGAATGCGTCACGCCGTTTCGTCGACGATCATCGCGTGCTGGTCGAGCCCGCGTGCGGCGCGAGTCTGGCGCTCGTGTACAAGCAGACGGAAGCGTTGCAGCGCTTCGAAAGCGTGCTCGTGATCGTGTGCGGCGGCGCGGGCACGACCATCGAGCAACTGGAGCGCTGGCATCGCGAGATGGCGTGAGCGTCGTCACGACGTCACGCCTTTCCCGCGATCAGATCACAGCGCGGCGATCAGCGATTCGACGCCGCGCAGATTGTTCCGCCTGCGCCATTGCAGCGCGTCGAGATTCGTGAGGCGCAGTTGCGGCAAACGCGTCATCAGCTTGTGCAGCGCGATTTCGAGTTCCATCATTGCGAGGCGCGCGCCGAGGCAATAGTGAATGCCCGCGCCGAACGTCAGCAGATGGCCTGATGGCTCGCGGCCGATATCGAGCGTATCCGGCGCGTCGAAACGCTGCGGATCGCGATTGGCCGAACCAAGCAGCATGAAAACAATCGAGCCGCGCGGCAGCGTCTGCCCTTCTACTTCGATATCGTCGAACGCGGTGCGCACGACCATCTGCACGGCCGTGTCGTAACGCGCGCATTCCGCCACGGCCTTCGACACCAGCGAAAGATCGCCGCGCAGCCGCTCCAGTTGCGCCGGATGCCGATGCAGCGCGATCAGCGCGTTACCGAGCATATTCGACGTGGTTTCATGCCCCGCGACGAACAGCAAGATCACGTTCGACACGATCTCATCTTCCGACAACCGTTCGCCGCCCTCTTCCGCCTGGATCAGCGACGACACGATATCGTGGCCGGGCGCCGCGCGCCGTTGCGCGATCACGCTGCGGAAATACTGCTCGAGATCGAGCGCCGCCTGATTCGCACGCGCGAGCGCATCGGGCGATAAAGGCGCGAGATCGAACGCCGACACCAGCAGGCTCGCCGCTTCGCCGAAACGCACGCCGTCTTCGACGGGCACATCCAGCAGCCGGCAGATGATCTGCAACGGCAGCGGCATCGCAAACTCGCTGACGAGATCGACTTCCGGCTTGCCTTGCATCGCGTCGATCAGGCTATCGGTCGTTTCTTCGGCGATGGTTCGCAGCGTTTCGATCTGCCGCGCATTGAATGCCTTCATCAGCAACGCGCGCAGACGCGTGTGCGCGGGCGGGTTCATCATCAGGAACGTGCGTTCGAGCGCCTGAAACACCGGCTGCTCACGCGCGCTCTCGCCGTAGCGCGCGACCACGCTCGGCATATAGGTCTTGCCCATGCGGCGATCGGGCAGCAGCGCGTCGATGACGGCGTGGCGCCCGGTCAGCATGATGCTGGGTGCGAGCGGCACGAAGGCACCCTCGCTGCGGATGCCTTCATAGAGCGGATACGGGTTGTCGAAATAGGCTGGCGACGACAGGTCGGAGAAATTCATGCGTTGATACGTGGGGCTTTAAGTTATTGAAGGTGCTGCGTCATTCGGAAGGATACAACCCACGCACCTGAGCGTGCAGACGGGCGAGCCCAAATAGCGCGTTTGCATACGGCGTGTCGACGCCCGTCAGCTTGCCCAGTTCGCACACCGCGCCGACCAGCGCGTCGAGTTCGACCGTCTTGCCCGCTTCGACGTCCTGCAGCATCGACGTGCGCATCGCGCCGAGCTTGAGCGTGACGGCGTGGCGGTCTTCCGGCGCCTGCTCGATCGGAATGCCGAAACGTGCGCCGATCGCTTTCGCTTCTAGCATCACGCGCGTGACGAAATCGCGGGCGAGCGGATCGGTGAGGATCTTGTCGGTGGTCGCGCCCGTGATTGCGCTGATGGGGTTCATCGTCATGTTGCCCCACAGCTTGTACCAGACGTCGCGCTGGATCTGATCCGATGCGCTGGCATCGAAACCGGCCTTGCGCAGCAGTTCGACCAGCGACGCCACGCGCTCGCTCGTGCGCCCTGTCGCTTCGCCGACGATCAGCCCGCGCCCCTGATGATGTCCGATCACGCCGGGCGCATCGACACGGCAGCTTGCATGCACGACGCATCCGAGCGTGCGTTCGGCGGGAATCGCGGCAGCAATCGAGCCGTCATGATCGACAGAAGCGAGACGCGCGCCTGCGAATTCGCCTTGCAGGCCGTCGCAGAACCACCACGGCACGCCGTTCATTGCCGTCAGCACGAGCGTATTCGCGCCAATCAATGGCCCGATGTGCTTCGCGACATCCGCCATGCCGGGCGCTTTCACCGCGACGATCACGAGATCCTGCGCGCCGTGCGCTTCCGGCTTGTCGCTCGCCTGCACACGGACCGAGTGCGTCTCGCCGTTTTCGACGAGGCGCAGACCGTGTTCGCGCAATGCGTCGAGCGTCGCGCCGCGCGCGACCACGCTCACCCCGCAGCCCGCCTGCGCGAGCTTCACGCCCATCCATCCGCCGATCGCGCCCGCGCCGTAAATGCATACCTTCATCGTTGTTCTTCCTCAGTCTTTATAGCTCGCGTCGATCCGATCGACCTTGCGCACCAGCGCATCGAACACGTCCTGTCCCGCGCCGTAGCGCACGTCGAACTGCAGCGCATCGCGCGAGCACTGCTCGGCAATCGCTTCGGGCACGGGCCGCGCGCGGCCCATTGCAAACGTTGCGACCTGAATCTCGCAGGCGCGGTTCAACGTCCACAAAATTGCGAATGCTTGCGGCAAGGTTTCGCCCCACGCGAGCAAGCCGTGATTGCGCAGAATCACCGCCTGTTTGTCGCCGATATGCTCGACGAGGCGCGGCCCTTCTTCCGCATGAATCGTGATGCCTTCGAAGTCGTGATACGCAATGCGTTCGTGCAACTGCGCGCTGTAGAAATTCGTCTGCTGCAAGCCCTCTTCCGAACACGCGACGGCGACGCCCGCCGTGGTATGCGTATGCATCACGCAATGCGCGTCGGGAATGCCTTCGTGCAGTGCCGCGTGCACGGTGAAGCCAGCGGGATTCACGGGATACGTCGAGCCATCGAGGATGTTCCCTTGCGCATCGATCTTCACCAGATTGCGCGCGGTCACCTCACTGTAATGCAGGCCGAATGGATTGATCAGGAATTGCTTCGCTCCGTCCGTCACGCTTTCGGGCAGGCGCACCGTGATGTGGTTGTAGATCAGTTCGGTCCAGCCCAGCATATCGAAGACGCGATAGCAGGCGGCCAATTGAACGCGTGCCTTCCATTCTTCGGGATGCATCGTAGCCGTCGTATCGGCGGCCTGTTCGTCTCGCTCCATGATCTCCATGTCGCATCTCCTTACTGACGCGCGCCGGGACCGGCCACGGCCGCAATCGCCGACGCCACGTACGCGACGTTGTTGCGATTCAGCCCTGCGACGCACATGCGGCCCGAGCGCAGCAGATAGATGCCGTGCTCGACACGCAGCGTTTCGACCTGTTCCGCGGACAGGCCCGTGTACGTGAACATGCCGACCTGTGCGATATAACGCGCGCGCATGACTTCATCGACGCGTCCCGCAAGACCTTCGTGGATCGCATGACGCATCTCGTGGATGCGGTCGCGCATCACGCGCAGTTCGTCGTCCCACGACGCGCGCAGCTTCGCATCGCCGAGTACGCCTGCGACGAGCCGCGCGCCGTGCATCGGCGGATTGCTGTAGTTCGCGCGGATCGTGAAGGTCAGTTGACCGAGCACGCGTTGCGCTTCGGCGGCATCCTTGCAGAGGACGCTCAGCGCACCGCAACGTTCGCCATACAGCGAGAAGTTCTTCGAGAAGGAGTTCGCGACGATCATCGGCACGTCGGCGTCGGCGAGCAAGCGCACGCACGCGGCATCTTCTTCGAGACCGTCGCCGAAACCCTGATAGGCCATATCGACGAATGCGATCAGCTTGCGACGCTGCAGCACGGGGACGAGTTCGCGCCATTGGTCGGCCGTCAGATCGACGCCCGTCGGATTGTGGCAGCACGCGTGCAGCAGCACGATGCTGCGTTCGGGCAGCGCATCGATGGTGTCGCGCATCGCGTCGAAGCGCAGACCGCCGGTTGCGTCGTCGTAATACGGATACGTGTTGACGGTGTGCCCGGCCGCTTCGAACACGACACGGTGATTCTCCCAGCTCGGGTCGCTCAGCCACACTTGCGAGCCCGCGAAGTGGCGCTTCAGGAAATCGGCACCGACCTTCAATGCGCCCGAACCGCCGACAGTCTGCACGGTGGCGATACGCCCTGCCGCGCGCGCTGCGCTGTCTGCGCCGAACACGAGTGCCTGTGCGGCATCGCGGTATTGCGGCAGGCCCGACATCGGCAGATAGGAGCGCGGCGTACCTTGCGCGACGATGGCCGCCTCAGCCTCGCGCACTGCCGACATGATGGGCAGCTTACCGTTTTCGTCGAAGTAGATGCCGATGCTCAGATTGACCTTGTTGGTACGCGGGTCGCGCTGGAAGTCTTCGTTGAGGCTCAGGATCGGGTCGCCGGGATAGGCAGGAATGTGTTCGAACATGATGTTGTCTCTATCTATATGTGCTGGATGTTGCTCGATGCTGCGAGAGGTCATGCTGGCAAAAGCCGGCGTGTGCGAAACAGTGTGTCGAAAAGCGCGCGCAGTCACAATCAATCGATTTTGGATGATTCGTAAGTTTCGCTTTAGAATCGACGGATGGCTCTTACCCGCGTCACCATACGCCAATTCGAGGCGTTTCTCGCGATCGTCGATCAGAACGGCATTGCTGCGGCAGCGCAGCGGCTGGGCTTGACCTCGTCCGCTGTGAGCCAGTTGCTGGCGGAGCTGGAGCGCGAGCTTGGCTTCCGGCTGTTCGATCGCACCACGCGGCGCGTGAGTCTTTCGACGGCTGGCCGTGATTTTCTCTCTTCTGCCGAATCCGTGCTGCGATACCTCCGCGCCGCGGAGCAGACCGCGAGCGACATCCGCAACCGCGCGGCGGGCATCGTGCGGGTGGGCGCGCCGCTGGTGCTTGCGAGCACGGCTATTCCGTTCGCCATTGCAGCTTATGCTGCGCAGAAGCCGAAGGTCGTGGTGCGTGTGGTGGATACGGTTGTCGAGCAGCTGGTGGAGCGCGTGGCAAGCGGCGACGTCGATCTTGCTGTGGGCCCCGATCGCGCGACGGGGGACCGCGTACAGCGCGAAGCGGTTTTTAGCAGCCCGTGGGTGCTGTGGTGTGCGGAGCATCATCCGCTGGCTCGCAAACGACGCTTGCGATGGTCCGATTTGCGCGGCACGCCGATCATTGCGACGGGTCGGGATCATGAAGCTAGCGTCGCGCAGATGCTGGCCGATCAGCCTTCGGATTCGCGTATCGCGCCTGTTGAGGTGGTCGATAATGTGACTACCGCGTTTGGGCTTGCTGCGCAAGGGCTTGCTGTGACGCTCGCGCCTCTCTATGTCAAGCCGCTCGCGCAGACGTTTGGGCTTGCGATGCGGCGGGTTGTTGAGCCTGAAACCATTCGTCAGGTGTGTATCTATCGACCCGTCGATCGGTCGTTGTCGCCGCCGGCGGATGGGTTTGCGCAGTTTTTGACTGTTAGTCTTAAGGGGTGGGATCGGAAGACTCAATAGGTTTGTCTTGTGATGCTGGTTTGGTTTGGTTTGGTTTGCTTGTGTTGTCGCTGGCATCCGCGTGATGTTTTGCCTGGTTCACGCGTTGCCCCTGTGCGGGGCGGCACTTACTTTCTTTGCCGCCGCAAAGAAAGTAAGCAAAGAAAGCGGGCTAACACCGCCCGTTCTTGACCGCCGCCTGAGGGCCCCCAACGGGTCCTCTGCTTCACACGGCGTTCTGCCCACTCAATGCCCGTTGCCAGCGCTTCGAACCGGTGCCTCACCCGCTTCAAACACCCGTACAACTGCCAGCAGCAGCGAATGACTACGGCCGCCCAGGTGGCAAACTGTGTGTAGGTCGTAGTGCTTCACAAGTCAGCGCGCTTACGACACCGATCGTGCTTTTCAGTCCGGAGTGCAGCGCATACGGCGCGAAAGCCTACACACAGTTTGCCACTATAGAACGTGCGCGATGCGATCGCGCGTGTGGCGACGCGGGAGTGTGAAGCGGGTGATGAGCCAATTCGAAGCGTTGGCAGCGGGCGTCGAGAAGAGCGGCGCCGCATGAAGGAGAGGACCCGTCGGGGGCCCTCAGGCGGGAACAAGAACTACCGGTGTTCAGCGGCTTTCTTTTGCCTACTTTTCTTTGCCGCGGCAAAGAAAAGTAGGTGCCGCCCCGCACAGGGGCAACGCGTGAAGCAGGCACGACAAATCGCGGATGCCAGCGAAAACACAAGCAAACCGAAGCGTCGCAAGACAAACCCAAACCCAAACCCAAACCCAAACCTCACCGCGCCACCGGCACCACCTCAACTCTCGGCAACAACCGCCCCGCAACCCATGCACTCATCGTCTTCCAGGCAATCGCCCCAACAACGCCATTAGCAACAACAAAAAGCCCAACAGCAATCCACTCAACCTCCCCCGTCGCCCCGCGCTCAACAATCCGCATGGCCAGCGTCGGCAACGCGGCAGCGCCAAAAGTGAAAGCCCAGTAAGAAGGCGCAAACGGCTGACGACGAATCCAGGGCAACAAACGAAACATCAACAAAGCCTGATAAATCCCATACCCAAGCAGCGCAAACGCAAACAGATCCGGCACGCCGTGCGTGACACTCATATATGCAACACCCCCAACCACAGGCGGCGCCACCTGGATACCCAGCACAGGCCGCAGCGCCTCAGGCAACGGCGTATGCACAGCCGCACGATGCAAAATCACCGATTCGATCGCGAGCCACGACAACATCCCCGCGCCAAAAAACAGCATCCCAACCTGCTGCCAGCCAAACGATGCAGCCGCCGTCGCCGCAACAAAACTCGGCGCCACCGCAGGCAGATAAATAGCCGGCGTCGTCAGTTCCGGATTGCGCCCGCCCTGCCAGACGCGCCCTTGCAAATGAACCCCGACCGCAAGCTGCACGACAACAGCCACAGCAAATACGACAAGCCCGGCAGTATGCGAATAGTTAGCCAGCGCAAGCGCCGCAAGCAAACTCGACGTCGGCCCCAATGCGATAAACGACGATTGCAACGGATGCTGCCATTCCGCCTGCGCCTGCTCGCGCTGCACGACCCATTTGCGCGCATAGGCGGCAAGCACGATCACCCACACGGCGAGCGCCGCAATCGTCAGCGTATCGACGATGCCGTGCGGCACATCCCAGATCCGCGCCGCGACGCGCCACGCGTTCGCGAGCGCCAGTGAACCAACGGCAATGCCGAAGAAGGAAGCGGGCATCACCGTATCGTTTGTCTTCGCTTGCATGTCACTCTCCTCGTCCATGCGCCGCAGACGGTTGCGACTGCGATGCGCGATGGAACGCACTTTAGAGGCGACGCCCCCTCCTCGCGAATGCCGGGCCGTCTCGACAACATGCTCGATCGGATCATTAGCCCGCGGCGAAGCCGCCGCCATCATCCGATGAGCCGATCGGGCATGAAGATGAGCCGCCTGAGCATAGGCCGCGTGCGCAGCCGTTCGTATCCTCGGCGCTCCCGTTTCCGTTATGGAGATTTCGTCAGACATGAAGTTGGTCTCATCGACGCTCGCGCGCTTTGCCGCGTCAATTGCTGTGGTCTTCTCGTGCGCCGCCGCGCCCTCATTCGCCGCTACGCCCGCAGCCGCTGTCATCTATCAGACACAGTTGCAGCCGCTCGACGGCAAACTCGAATCGCTCGATCGCTATCGCGGACAGGTGCTCGTCGTCAACTTCTGGGCGCCGTGGTGCGGGCCGTGCCGAACCGAAGTCCCCGAGTTCATCGCGCTGCAGAACGCGTATCGCGGCAAGGCGCAGTTCATCGGCGTCGCGCTCGATGAGGCGGCAGCCGTGCGTACGTTCGCGCACGACTACGGCATGAATTACCCGCTCTATATCGCGGGCATGGGCGGCATCGCGATCATGCTGCGCGAAGGCGATACGCGTGGCGCCGTGCCGTTCACCGTCGTCTATGACGGCAACGGGCGCAAGGTCGGCGCGATTACGGGGCTGGCGAGCCCCGACAAGCTCGAAGCGTTGCTGGCGAAAGCGATTGCGGCGAATCCCGGCGGACAGTAAACACGCACGCGCATCAGTGCGTGCCGCCGCCATTGTCAGCACTGCTGCAATCGAGCGTCTGCTGGGCGGCCTGCAACGCGGCCCGCACGCGCGACATCGATTGCGGCGAATCGACCAGCACGGCATCCATGTGCAGACACGCAGCTTCGCGATAAGCGGCCTCGTCGTTCACGGCGAAGGCGACCAGCCAGGTGTCGGCGGCACGTCGAAAGCATTGCACCGATGCGGGTGTCCATGTGCGCGCAACGAACGTCGAACGGCCTTCGCCGAGCGTGAAGCGCTCGATCAGTTCGACCTTGCGGCCCAGTTCGAAGCCCGCACGCGTTCCTGCTCGCGGCACGTCGCATTGCCCCGTCAGCGCGACGCCAAAGAGCCGCTCGCGCGTCGCATCACGCGATTCGAATAAGCGCGCCTGCGGATAGCGCGCGAATGCTGTCTGGTATTCGGCTTCCGTCGAATAGAGCGTAACGCGCGGCCACGCGTTCAGCGCATCGAGCACACGCGCGACGGCAGCCGCCTGCGGCGCGGCAGGAAGCGCCTTCATGTCGAGTACGACGGGTACGTCGTGCGGAATGATGCGAAGCGCGTCTTCGAGTGTCGGTATGCCGACGGGTTTCGATCGATACGGCTTGACGCCAGGCGCCTGCATCGTCTCGAACTGCCAGCCCGCATTGACACGCGCCAGTTCCGCAGCCGTGAGGTTCGCCGCTGGACCACTCGCGTTGGTCAACGCCGACAGGTCTTTCGGGCGATACAGCACGGGTACGCCGTCTCGGCTCAGTTGCACGGTGAGCCAGATCACATCGGCATGATGTGCGAGCGCGCCTTCGATGGCGGTCAGCGTGTTCTCGGGAAAGTCGGCCGTGCCGCCGCGATGCGCGATCAGGGCGGGCAAAGCACGCGTGCTTACCGTCTGAGACAGCGCGACGGCCGGACTCGTCGTGCAGCCCGACAGTCCGATGAAAATTGACAACGCAAAAGCCAACCCTGGAATTCGCATCCGCTGCATGAGTGTGGTGAACGTGAGCGCCGTGCGCGGCGACGCGTCATGGTAGACGCGAACGCGCCCGCGTGCTTCACGCACGCAAGGCTTCGTGACACTTATGCGTCGAACGGTCGGCGCCAGTGCTTACGCAGGATCGCGCGCAGCCGCCATCTGGATCAATGCCTTCGCCTTCGCCAGCGGTTCGACGAGCGCCGCCTCGAGTCCATAGCCGTCCACCAGCGTACTCGTGATGTCGTCGATCGCGAGCCATGTCGCGCGCGCTTCGTCTTCCCACACGAGCGCCTTGAGCGGCAACAGCAGTGCCGCGCACGGATTGGCCTGCATCGCAGGCGTGCCGCCCTTGGGGTTGCCGAACACGATCAGGCGCGTCGGGCGCAGCGTCATGCCGACCTGCGCGGCGGCGTCGGCCTGATCGATATCGACGAAAATCGTCATGCCCTTGTCGGCGAGCAGGCCGCGCAAGCGCGCCACCGTGACTGAAAAGCCGTGCTCGCTCCTGAACATCGCAACCGATGCGGGACATTTCGCTGCGGCAGTCATCGTGTACTCCGGTGATGGCACATCACCGCAGTGTAGTCATTGCGGTGCAACAACAGAAGCGGAAGCTTGCTCCGCCATCGCGCGGAAATTTTCCGGCGTCGCGAAGCCGAGATACTGCGCCTGCATCTCCGGCGTCAGGACTTCGATCAGCGTGCTGTTTTCGATCCACAGTTCGATCACGTCGAAGAAGTTGTTGCCGCGTGTGCAGCGCACCGCACGCCAGCCTTCGCGTTCGCCGATCGCGATCACCTGCTCGACCGACAACGGCGACGCCACCGCCATATGAAAGCCGCTGTATTGCGCGCGTGAGGTTGCCAGCTTCCCGACCGGCTCGCGCGTATCGCCCGGCGTGAGCGTCAGGTTGCTCGGATAGGTCTCGATGATCGTGCCGCGATCGTCGCCCGCGACGGCCATCCAGGCGCCTTCAAATGGCGAAAACGGCGCGGCAAAACCGCCCCATAGCTCGGCGAGCGTGCGCGCGACGCGCTCAGGATTTTGCGTGGGAATGGACGCGTGAAAAATCATCGAAACTCTCCAGTGACTCGTAACGTGACCGACGACGCTCAGGTGCAATGGCACCTTGCTGCGTGTCGTGCGTTGTCGTTTTTCTTGTCACGCGCGCGGCTCGGGCAACGTCGGGATGACTGCATGCGCCTAGCTTGCAGCGGAAGTACGGTGAGTAGTAGAACGGGAGCGATTTGCCGCGTTTGAAAACGAAGCAACGGCATGAGCATTCCGATGCACGCACGCGCGGCATCGATCGCCATGCTAGGAGCGCGTGGCGCTGTCACCAATCGGGAGTTTTACCAACAGCTTTCGATTCGTCGGAAGAACCGGCGTGCTGACAAAGAAAACCGCCCGCCATTGCGGCGGGCGGTTCAGCTGCTTTCGAGGTTCAGACTCGAGGCGCAGAAGACCTTAGACGGCCATCACCGTGACGGCCTTCGTGACAAGGTAGGCTTCCATTGCTTCCGGTCCGCCTTCCGAGCCATAGCCCGAATCCTTCACGCCGCCGAACGGCATTTCCGGCGTCGGCGTGGCGGGCTGGTTGATCCACAGCATGCCGACTTCGAGGTTCTGCGACAGCAGGTGCACATTGCGGAACGACTTCGTGAACGCGTAGCCCGCGAGACCGAACGGCAGGCGGTTCGCTTCGGCGATCGCGTCTTCGAGCTTGTCGAAGCCGCGGATCGCTGCGATCGGGCCGAACGGCTCGTTGTTGAACACGTCGGCTTCGAGCGTCACGTCCGTCAGCACGGTCGGCGCAAAGAAGTTGCCTTCCGAGCCGATGCGCTCGCCGCCCGTGGCGATGTTCGCGCCCGTTGCGCGCGCGTTCTCGACGATGCTGGCCATGGCCGTCAGACGGCGCGAGTTGGCGAGCGGCCCGAGTTGCGTGCCTTCTGCGAGGCCGTCGCCAACCTTCAGGCTTTCCGCGTGCTTGACGAGCGCGGCCGCGAATTCTTCGCGGATGCTGTTGTGCACGAGGAAACGCGTCGGGGAGATGCAGACCTGGCCGGCGTTACGGAACTTCGCGCCGCCCGCTGCCTTGACAGCAAGCGCGACGTCCGCGTCTTCCGCGACGATCACAGGCGCGTGGCCGCCCAGTTCCATCGTTGCGCGCTTCATGTGCTGGCCGGCGAGCGCGGCGAGTTGCTTGCCGACGGGCGTCGAACCCGTGAACGTGACCTTGCGAATGACGGGATGCGGGATCAGGTAGCTCGAGATCTCGGCGGGATCGCCGAATACGAGGCCGACCGTACCGGCGGGCACGCCTGCATCGACGAATGCCTGCAGCAGTTGCGCGGGCGATGCGGGCGTTTCTTCGGGTGCTTTAACCAGGAACGAGCAGCCGCTCGCGAGCGCGGCGCTCAGCTTGCGGACCACCTGATTGACCGGGAAATTCCACGGTGTGAACGCGGCGACGGGGCCGATCGGTTCCTTGATGACGAGCGACTGCGCGTTCAGGTTGCGCGACGGGACGACGCGGCCGTAGACGCGACGGCCTTCGTCGGCGAACCATTCGATGATGTCGGCGGCCGACAGCACTTCGATGCGTGCTTCCGCGAACGGCTTGCCCTGTTCCTGCGTCATCAGGCGCGCGATGTTGTCGGCGCGTTCGCGCACGAAGCCGGCGGCCTTGCGCATGGTGGTGGCGCGCTCGTTGGCGGGCACCTTGCGCCATGCTTCGAAGCCCTTTTGCGCGGCTTCCAGCGCGCGGTCCAGATCGGCCTTGCCCGCGTGCGCGACCTTGCCGATCGGCTTGCCTGTCGCGGGATTGACGACGTCGATGGTTTTGCCGCTGGCGGCATCGCACCATTCGTTGTTGATCAACAGGCGGGTGTCGGTGTAGCTGCTCGATGTGACCATGCTGTGTTCCTGGTTTTTTGCGCGCTGCGCGCGCGGGCTGGAATTCTGAGGGGAATGTCGATATTAGCTGATTGGCGGGAAGCGTGCTGAGGCCCTGGTTTTCGTTTTGGTTTGGTTTTGGGTTTGGGTTTGGGTTTGGGTTTGGTTTTGGTTTGGTTTTGTCTTGCGACGCTGGGGTGGATTGCTTGGCTTGTCGCTGGCATCCGCGATTTGTCTTGCCTGCTTCACGCGTCGCCCCTGTGCGGGGCGGCACTTACTTTCTTTGCCGCCGCAAAGAAAGTAAGCAAAGAAAGCGGGCTAACACCGCCCGTTCTTGACCTCCGCCTGAAGGCCCCAACAGTTCCTCCACTTCAAACGGCGTTCTGCCATGCAATGCCCGTTGCCAGCGCCTTGAATGAGCGCCTCACCCGCGTCAATCACCCGTAGCACAGCCATCGGCAGCGAATGGTTGCGGCCGCCCAGGTGGCAAACTGTGTGTCGGTCGTAGTGCTTCACACCTCAGCGCTCTTACGACACCGATCGTGTTTTTCAGTCCGGAGTGGAGCGCATACGCCGCGACAGCCGACACACAGTTTGCCGCTATAGAACGTGGGCGATGCGATCGCGCATGTGGCGACGCGGGAGTGTGAAGCGGGTGATGCGCCGATTCAAAGCGCTGGCAACGGGCATTGCATGGCAGAACGCCGTGTGAAGCGGAGGACCCGTTGGGGGCCCTCAGGCGGGAACAAGAACTGGCGTTGTTCAGCGGCTTTCTTTTGCCTACTTTTCTTTGCCGCGGCAAAGAAAAGTAGGTGCCGCCCCGCACAGGGGCAACGCGTGAGGCAGGCAAAACAAAACGCGGATGCCAGCGAAACCAAAAGCAAACCACCCAGCGCCGCGCAGGCAACACAAAAAAACATCAAGCGTATTTGAACACCCCTTGCGCACTAGCAATCAACAAACTGGAATCCACCCAAGCCTCAGCGCGAGCAAAAAACACCGACCGTCCCTTGCGCTCGAGAAACCCTTTACTAATAACCTTCTCCCCAAGCCCCTTGTCGAGATAACTGATGGTCAGCGACAAAGTAAACGCATGAACAGGGTCACCTTCACTATAAAGCCCGGAATACCCCGCAGCAGCGTCAAGCAAAGTAGCAATCACACCACCCTGCAACACCCGCTGACGATTCAACGTATCCGGCCGGATCGGCATAACAAATTCAGCGTATCCACTCTTCCATTCAGTCAGTTCGACCGCGAGCGATTCGAGAAAGGGATTGTCCAGTGGCGGCCGCTGCATGAAAACTCCTGTCGCAAGTGAACCCTCATGCTAATCCAACGGCGCCGCCAGCAACCAAGTCCCCTTCAAGCTTCTTTCGCCGGCCCCACCGACGCCCGCATCGTCACCGTCACCGGAAACTCGCGAAAGATCTCCCACTTGGTCCCATAACACTGATTGATCAGCCAACGCACCGCATTCTGCGTAAGCTCACCCGTCGGAATATGCACCGACGTGAGCGCCGGCGCCGAATAAGCAGCCGAATAGTCATCGTCGTAACCAATCACGGATATATCGCCCGGCACCGAAATACCAAGCTGCTGAAACCGCGCCAGCGCACTCACCGCCATCGTGTCGTTCGCACAGAAGAGCCCCGTAAACGGCACTTTCGATTCCAGCAACTGGCACGTCGCCGAATACCCGCCTTCCGGCGAAAAGTCCGACTCGATCAACGGCACCGACTCGCGCGTAATCCCATGACGCGCAAGCGCATCGAAGAAACCATCCAGCCGCTCGACGTTATCGGAAGCCGTGTAAGGCCCTGAAATCACTGCAATCTTGCGATGCCCATGCGCGAGCAAGGTCTCGGCTGCAATCTCTCCACCGCGCCGATGGTCCGCGCAAAACGACGCATCAGGCAAGGCATCGAACGCCCGGTTCAAAAACACCATCCTCGGATGCATCTGATGCAGTTCATCGAGATCCTCATCATGCAGATCGTGGCTGATCACTACGACACCATCGCAATCACGTCCGATCAGAAAGCGCACGGCTTCGAGCGCCTGCTCGCGCGGAGTCGACTCGCCGCAACCCGTCGCGACTACCACGTGCCGATGCACCGAGCGCAGTTCGAGATCGGTCTGCTTGAGGATCGTGCCGTAGTACGAGCCGAAAAAGGTCGGCACGAACAGGCCGATGATGCCCAGTTGTTGCGTCGCCATCGCCCGGCCGATCGACGACGGCCGGAAGTTGAGTTCGGCGATCGCGGCCTTCACGCGCGCCGCTGCTTCCGCCGATACAGGTCCTTTGCCCGAAATGGCGCGCGAGGCTGTCGAGAGCCCCACGCCCGCCAGCTCCGCCACATCTTTGAGGGTCGCCACGGTGTCTCCGTCCGCTTGTGTTGTTGCGCCTGCCGTTCAGAGGCGCGCCCCGCCCGCCTCGTCGAACAGCGATATATGTGCGTCATCGATCGCGAACGCCACTGAGTCGCCAACGGCAACGGGCGTTTTCTCCTGATCGATCGACGCTATCTGTGTGCCATGATAATCGAGCCAGATAACCCGGTGGTTGCCCATTGGCTCAATAAGCGACACTTGCCCACGCTGATTCGAGTCCGCGCCGATCCGCACACGCACATCCTCGGGCCGCACGCCCAGCACGCACGCCGCGCCCCGCTCCGGCGGCGCAGCGAATGCGTATTGCGACACGTCGAGATCGAGCTTCGCGCCCGTAAAGCGCATCCGATCTCCGTCAGCATACAGTGTGCCGTTCAGCAGATTCATCGCTGGCGAGCCCAGAAAAGTCGCGACGAAGAGGTTCGCGGGCCGCGCGTAAACTTCGGCGGGCGTGCCGAACTGCTGGATCACACCGCTCTTCATCACGGCCATACGCGTGGCGAGCGTCATCGCTTCGACCTGGTCGTGGGTCACATAGATCATCGTGGCGCCCAGACGCTGATGCAGTTGCTTGAGCTCGCGGCGTAGTTCAGTACGCAGCTTCGCGTCGAGATTCGATAGCGGCTCGTCGAACAGAAACACGTCCGCCTCGCGCACGATCGCACGGCCGATCGCCACGCGCTGCCGTTGCCCGCCCGACAGTTGCGAAGGCTTACGCTTGAGTAGCGGCCCGAGTTGAAGCATGTCGGACGCGCGCGCGACGCGCCGTTCGATTTCCGCCTTCGGCGTGCCGTTGATGCGCAGCGCAAACGACAGATTGCGCTCGACGCTCATCGTCGGATACAGCGCGTACGACTGGAACACGAGCGCGATACGCCGGTCTTTCGGATCGGCCCATGTCATATCCTCGCCGCCGATCTCGATGCTGCCTTCCGTCACGTCGATCAAGCCAGCAATGCTGTGCAGCAACGTCGATTTACCGCAACCCGACGGTCCCAACAGCACGACGAACTCACCTGCACGCACATCGAGATCGAGCGCGTCGATCACCGTGTTGGCGCCAAGCTGGATTTTCAGATCGCGGACTGCGACGTTTGCGTTTGCCACATTAGGTACGGTTGCCATAATCGTCTCTTCAACCCTTCACTGCACCCGATGCAATGCCGCGCACGAACCAGCGGCCCGAAATGAAATACACGGCGAGCGGCACCACGGATGTCAGGATCGTCGCCGCCATGTTGACGTTGTATATCTTCTCGCCTGTCGTCGTGTTGATGATGTTGTTCAGTTGCACCGTCATCGGCAGATTGCGCGTGCCGGCGAACACGAGGCCGAGCAGGTAGTCGTTCCAGATGTTCGTCACCTGCAGGATCATCGCGACGACGATGATCGGCAGCGACATCGGCAGCATCAGCTGGAAGAAGATGCGCCAGAAGCCGCCGCCGTCGATGCGCGCCGCCTTGAACAGTTCCAGCGGAATACCCGCATAGTAGTTGCGGAACAAGAGCGTCATCACGGGCATGCCGAAGATCGTATGAATGATCACGATGCCCGGCAGCGAACTGAACAGATGCACGCTCGCCAGCACGCGCACCATCGGATAGATCATCACCTGATACGGAATGAACGCGCCCAGCAGCAGCACGCCGAAGAACACGCCCGCCCCACGCGGCCGCCAGAACGACAGCGCATAACCGTTGATCGCGCCGATCACGATCGAGAACACCGTACTCGGCACGACGATACGCACTGAGTTCCAGAAGCCGACGCGAATACCGTTGCAATCGAGTCCTGTACAGGCCGACTGCCACGCGTCGCTCCACGGTTGCAGTGTGAAATGTGCGGGCAGCGCGAGCAGATTGCCGAGGCGGATTTCGTCCATCGGCTTCACGGACGTCACGAGCATCACGTAAAGCGGCAATAGAAAGAACAACGCCGCGATGATCAGAAAGCCGTAGATGCCCAGACGCGACGGTGAAAAGCGCTTCCTGCGCGCATGCCGCCCGCGCCCAGAGCGCGCCGGAGAGTCGAACGTGGTGCTCATCACACCTCCTTGCGCGCTGCGGCGCGGCTACGCGCGTACAGGAACGGCGCGAGAATCGCGAGCACCGTTGCGAGCAGCACGATCGAAGCGGCAGACGCCAGCCCGATATTCGCGCGTCCGAACAGATAGTCCATGATGAACTTCGCGGGCACTTCGCTCGCCGTGCCGGGTCCGCCTTGCGTCATTGCGACAACGGCATCGAACAGCTTCACCACGGCGACGAACAGCAGCACGAATGCGGTCGATATCGACGGCCCGAGCATTGGGATCACGATGCTCAGATACACGCGCCAGCGCGGAATGCCGTCGATGCGCGCCGCCTTCCACAACTCGTCGTCGATACCGCGCAGACCCGCGAGCATCACCGCCATCACGAGGCCCGACGCCTGCCAGACGGTTGCGATGACGATCGTGTAGATCACCCAGTCCTGATCGACGATCCAGTCGAAGCGCGCATGCGTGAAGCCCATCTTGTGCAGCAGAGACTGCGCGCCGAGTTCGGGATTGAGAATCCACTGCCACACAAGCCCGGTCGCAACGAACGACATCGCATACGGATAAAGAAACACCGTACGCAACACGCCTTCCGCCATCACACGCTGATCGATAAAAATGGCCAGCAGCATGCCAATCACAAGACACGCGACGATGAAGCACACGCCATAAATGGCAATATGCTGCAACGACACGAGCCAGCGGTCGTTATGAAAGAGCCGCACGTACTGCGTAAAGCCGACGAAATCGTTCGACGGAAACGTGCGCGAGTTGCTGAGCGACACGCGCGCCGTCCACAGCATCGTGCCGAGGTACGCGCAGATCACCGTCAGCACCATCGGGATCAGCGCGATCCACGCGGCGAGCGACCAGCGCTTGCGCAGCGGCCGCCCGCGCGTCTTCGCGACGGGCCGCCGTGACTTGTCGGACCCAGACGTGATCTCAGGCAATGCGTGCGACTTGAGCGTGCCCATCGCGGATCAGCCTTTTAGTGCACTGGCAAAGGCCTTTTGCGCATCGTCGACCGACTGGTTCTTGTTCCAGAAGTTCGTGATGACATCCGTCAATGCGCCCTGCATATCGGGCGACAGCAGCATTTCGGGGTTCGGCAACTGACGCGACTTGTCCTTCATGATCGCAATGCCCTCCTTCGCGCAGATGTCCAGTTGATTCACGTCGACGTCGGGCCGGATCGGAATCGAGCCTTTCTTCGCGCTGAACGCGACCTGCGCCTGCGGCGAGGTCATCACGGTCGCGAGCAGATTCTGCGCCTTGATCGCGTTCGCGTTGTCCGTCTTCGGGAACACGAATACGTCGCCTGCTACCAGATACGGCGAGCGCGGCCCGAAGCCCGGGAAGCAGCCGAAGTCCTTGCCGGGCACCTGTTTCGCCGCGGAAAACTCGCCCTTTGCCCAGTCGCCCATGATCTGCACGCCCGCCTTGCCCGAGATCACGAGCGCCGTCGCGTCGTTCCAGTTGCGCCCGGGCGAGCCGGGATCGACATAATCGTGCAGCTTCTTGAACGATGCGAGCACCTTCCTGAATGCATCCGACTTCACTGCATTCTGGTCGCGGTCGCGATACACCTTGAGATACAGATCGGGGCCGCCCACATCCGCGAATACCGCATCGAACGTGATCTTTTCCTGCCACGGCTGGCCGCCTAACGCGAGCGGAATCACGCCCGCCTTCTTCAGCTTGTCGAGATCGGAGACGAATTCATCGAAGCTCTTCGGATCGCCCGAAATGCCCGCCTTGGCGAACACGGGCTTTGAATAGAAGAACCACGCGGGCATGTGGATATCGACAGGCGCCGCGTAGTAGTGGCCGTTGACCTTGATGCTGTCGAGTATCGATTGCGGAAAGATGGCGGGCCAGTTCTCTTTCGTCGCCACGGCATCGACGTTGTTGAGCAGGCCCTGATCGATCAGGTCGTGAAACTGCTTCGACGTATTGAACTGAGCAGCCGTGGGCGGATCGCCGCCGACAATGCGGTTGATCGCGGTCGCACGCGCCTGGTCCGCGCCGGCCACGGCGTTGTCGACCCACTGGCCGCCCGCCTGGTTGTACGCGTCGGCGAACTGCCGGATGGCTGCCGATTCGCCACCCGAGGTCCACCAGTGAATCACATTGGCCTTCAACGGCTCGGCGTGCGCGATGACGCCCGTGATGGCCAATGCCAGTGCGATACCGCTTTTCAAAGCCCACTGTTTTCTGCTGTTCATTCCGTCTCCTTCGGGCTGGATGCCCGATTTATCAGGTCGACTGCTTATCAGCTTCTTGTGACTGTGACTGCGTATCTGCGCGCGAGTATCAGCGCTGTGTCTTGCGCGCCTCGATGAACTTCGCGATCAGTTCGCCGCTGTGCTTCACGGTGCGCTGCTGCGTGTCGTAATCGACATGCACGACACCGAAACGCCGTTCGTAGCCGAACGCCCATTCGAAGTTGTCGAGCAGCGACCACACGAAGTAGCCGCGAATATCGACGCCCTGCTTCACGGCCTGATCGACGGCAGCCAGATGGCGCTTCAGGAACGCGATGCGCTGCGGGTCTTCGACGCGGCCGTTCTGCACCTTGTCATCCGACGCCATGCCGTTCTCGGTGATATAGATGGGCGGCAGGTTCGGATACGTTTGGTGAAAGCCCGTCAGCAGATCGCGCAGGCCGTCCGGATAGACTTCCCAGCCCATCTGCGTGCGTTCGACATCCGCCAGCGGCACCTCGATGAAACCATGCGCGCCATCGCTCTTCACGTTGGTGCGGAAATAATAATTGATGCCGAGAAAGTCGAGCGGCGCGGTAATGGTCTGCAGGTCGCCTTCGAGCACCAGCGGCTCGGCGCCCGGCCAGAGTTCCCACAGATCGACCGGATACTCGCCCTTGAGCAACGGATCGAGAACCCATGCGTTGTGCTGGACTTCGAACAGGTGCGCCGCGCGCTGGTCCGCTTCGCTCGACGATTCACCCGTGCCACGCCCCACATTCGCGACGATACCCTTCATCGATGACGGATCGTTGCTGCGCAGCACTTGCGTAGCAAGTCCATGCGCGAGCAGCAGATGATGCATCGCCTGCGTCGCATAGCGCAGATTCGCGAGGCCCGGCGCATGATGGCCGTTGCCGTAACCGAGGAACGCCGAGCACCACGGCTCGTTGAGGGTCATCCAGGCATCGACGTGACCCGACAGTTCGCGGCTCATCAGGTCCGCGTAATCGGCGAAGCGGTACGCCGTCTCGCGGTTGAGCCAGCCGCCGCGATCTTCGAGATGCTGCGGCAAGTCCCAGTGATACAGCGTGACGAAGGTCTGCAAGCCCTTTTCCTTGAGCCTGCCGAGCAGCCGCTTGTAGAAGTCGAGGCCCTTCTGGTTCGGACGCCCTGCTTCGTCCATCACGCGCGGCCAGGCGACGGAAAGACGGTACGCCTCGAAATTCAGGCGCGACAGGATGTCGAGATCGCCTTCCCAGCGGTGATAGTGATCGCAGGCCACGGCGCCCGTGTCGCCCGCCAGCACCTTGCCCGGCGTCGCCGAAAACGTGTCCCAGATCGACGGCAGGCGGCCGTCCTCGCTGACGGCGCCTTCGATCTGATACGAGGCCGTTGCCGCGCCGAGCAGAAAGTCCTTGCGCCAGAGCACGGAATCGGCGGACGGCGTGAACGGGTCGCTTTGCTGACTGCTGCCGGGTGCTACTGCATCGTAGGCCACGGAACCTCCCTCGCTGTATGTTGGATGCGTGTTTGAACGAATCGGTCGGACGGATGGAAGCCGGAGTGGAAGCGCTTCCACATGACCTGCGCACGATATCAGCGGGGCTTTTGGCGCAGCAATCAGGGTTTGTCTGGATCGGATCCGGCCTGTCGGAGGAGGCGATGCAACGGGCATCGCGAGGCAATGGCGTTTCGCGACCGGCTGGCCTGACTCGCAGACGTCCGCTGCGCATGCGCAACGAATAACGGGGATCGGTCGGCCAATGTCTCTGTGTTTTCCGACACTGCAGGATGCATTCACAAACAAGGCGTGAGTGGACCATTAGACTCCAATGTCGATGCACAAACCCTTGGCGCTTCATTGCAAAAACGAGGCCGAATGCACGCGACGACCACTAAGGCCAACGGCATCGTTCCCGCGCTGACGAGCATCCGCTTTCTTGCGGCACTGACCGTCGTTCTGTCGCATTACCGCGAGCTTGAACTGCTCGATACGCCCGCGGCATTCTTCAGTTTCGTCGATGGCGGCCGCTCGGCTGTGTCGCTGTTCTTCGTGCTCTCCGGCTTCATTCTCACCTACACCTATCGCGACGAACTCGCGACGCAAAGCCCGCACAATTTCTACGTCGCACGGGTGGCGCGCATCTATCCGAATGTTCTGTTCGCGCTGGCGATTGCGTCGATCGCGATGGCCTGGCTGCTCGTCACGCACAACGATGCGATGCTGCTCAAGTGGTATGCGCTGAAGTCGTCGATTAATCTCGCGATCGTTGTGAGCTTCGTCTGCCAGTTGTTGCTGATGACCGCGTGGTTTCCGTTCGCGTCGATCAATCAGCCATGGAACGGACCGGCGTCGAGCGTATCGTGCGAGGCCTTTTTCTACGCACTCTTTCCGTTGATCCTCACGCGCTTCGTGAAGATGCGCGCGTCGACGCTCGCGCTCACGCTGCTCGCTGTCTGGATCGCGCAAGGTTTGATGATGGTGCTCTTCGCGCTTGCCCTGCCGCTGCAGCGCAGCCACTTTCTCGCCGGTACGCTGCCCTTGTGCCGGATCGCCGAGTTCACGCTGGGGATCGGTGCGGCGCTCGCGTTTCAGGGCCTGCGCACACGCGGCGTGTCGATGCACGGACGCGGCATCGCGCTGGTACTCGCTTCTGTTGTCGCGCTGATCGTACTCGCGCTATGGCAGCCTTCAAACCCTGTGTTCTACGTGCAAAGCCCGTTCTTTGCGGCGTTGATTCTCGGTCTCGCACTGCTCGAAAGGCCTGTGCTCGGCCTGCTGAATCAGCGCTGGCTGGTGCGCCTCGGCGAAGCGAGCTATGCGCTCTTCCTGATTCACGTGCCGATCGCGAACGTTGCGTGGCTGGCGGGCTTTCGCATGAGCAACGGCTGGATTCCGCTCGCGTTCACGCTGCTGTTCAGCGTCGTCGTGTTCCGGTATTTCGAAGAGCCGATGCGCCGGCGCATTCGTGCGCGCTTTCGCAGCAAAACGCTCGCACCGGCGAGCGTCATCGCAGAGCCTGCACCTGCCGATCCCTCCGTGACGGTCGGGCCGGGCATGAAACCGGGCTGACCGTTCGCTTCCCACAAAACACAAACGGCGCGTCATGCGCCGTTTGTCGTTCTGCTTCTGGCGTATGCCTCACGCCCAGTGCGCGGGAACCCACACGCGGCCGATCCAGTGTCCCGGCACGTACACCGCGATGCGCGGCTTCGGCGCGACATACACGACATGCGGCGGGGGCGGCGGAGCGACGACTACGACACGCGCGGGCGGCGGCGGCACGACGACGGGAGCCGGCGCGACCACTACGGCAGCCGGCGGAGGCGGCGCAACCACCACGGGCGCCGGTACCGGA
>NZ_JAAGPI010000032.1 GCF_017104715.1 Burkholderia sp. Ac-20365 | reverse complement strand
AGGTAATCGTCAGGCTCCTTACCCAGACAAGACCCCGCCCTCAAAAGCGGGGTCTTGGCGTTTCTACGGCCGGAAATTAACGGCCGTGCCCAGAACATACGGCTGGCTGCAATGGCCGGCGTATCTGGTATCTGAATTCCACGCCATTTCCACCAACTATCGCGTTATGTGCATTTCATCAACGCCGATCGCGAATGGACAGTGGACATCCCTCCAACTCCATCTGAAGTCCGCCCCGCAGGTGCGATCCAGATCCGATGCGCGTGCATCATTCGATCCGCGCAAAGCAAAAAAACGGCGAGATCGCCGTCACTGAAAACGCGTGACATCGGATCTCGCCGCAATCGCAAACCACACAAACCGCAAAAAGTCACTTCTCTACGACAACGAGCAGCGCCTGCTCATCTCACGTCGCGTGTTTCATGCGTAAACCTCAGCGTCACGACAGTGATCGCGCCAAGCACCATCAAAAAGATCGATACGGGCCAGTAAGCGTGATAGCTGGCGAGCAAGGCCGTTGCGATCAGCGGCGACAGCCCGCCAGCGAAGATCGACGCCACCTCATGCCCGAGCGCCACGCCTGAATAGCGCACTTCGGTGCTGAACAGCTCGCCTACAAGAGCAGGCAACGTGCCGATCATCGCACCGTGACAGACGGCCGTGCCGAGAATGAGCGCAAGGTAGATCCACGGCGCCTGATGCGTGTCGAGCAGCCAGAAGAACGGAAAGGCCATCACGATCAACCCGGCCGCGCCGATCATATACACGGGCTTTCGGCCAATGCGGTCGGACAGACGTCCCCACGCTAGCATCGCGCCCATTTCGATAACCATCGCCAGCATCACGCCTGTCAGCATTACGGAACTGGCGATGCCCACGAACTTCCCATAGACGAGCGAAAAGGCGAGAAAGATATAGGCTCCGCCGTTCTCTGCGACGCGCAGACCCATTGCCATCAAGATCTCTTTCGGATGCCGCTTGATGACTTCGACGACTGGCATATGCGTTTTTTCACCGCGCTTTTCAGTCTGTTCGAAATCGCGGCTTTCAGGCAGGCTGTGCCGGATATATACGCCGATCGCGAAGATCACGATGCTTGCGAGAAACGGCAACCGCCAGCCCCAACTGATGAACGCATCATGCGGCAGCGATTGCGCTGCGAGAAAAGCGCCCGACGACAACACGAATCCGCCGCCCACGCCCAATTGACTCCACGCGGCGTAATAGCCTCGCTTTTCGGGCGGTGCGCTCTCGCTGATCATCAATACACCGCCGCCCCATTCACCGCCTGACGCAACGCCTTGCAGCAGACGCAGCACGACGAGCGCGACAGGCGACCAGATACCGATCTGCGCATACGTCGGCAGCAATCCGATCGCGAATGTTGCGATACCCATGATGAGCAGCGTCCACACAAGGGATGCCTTGCGTCCGTAGCGATCGCCGATATGCCCGAACACGATGCCGCCCAATGGCCGCGCTACGAAACCCATTGCGAACGCGGCGAAAGCACCGAGCGTGCCGATCAATGGATCGGCGCCCGCGGGAAAGAACAGTTGCCCGAACACGAGCGCGGCCGCCGTGCCGTAGACGAAGAAGTCGTACCATTCCATCGCGTTGCCTGCGACGGACGCAACGACGATCTTGCGCAAAGTCCGGTCTTCGAGAGGCCGGACCGCGTCGACGCGGCCAGCAGCGTGTGGGGTTTCGATGGAAGCCATATTGGTTCGCATAAATCTGGTGGGGATTGACGCTGAGTGTCGGCCGCGGATTTCAATCGGTCAAATTCATCGAAAAGGGGAGGCGCCATCAGCCTCGCAAATGTGAGGACCTACGATGAGCAATTGTTCGACTGATGTGCGCCGTGGCAACTTCGTGTTTCCACACCAGCTAACACAGGAACCACAAGCCTGATGGCAAACCACGCTTGACACCGTCGCGGCTGTGCACGGGGCGAGCCTTGGCGCGTTCGTTGCGCTGCGCAGTCTCGGCTTGGAGGGTTAGCTTGCACGAACTCGCGAGCACATCGAGCCCGCGACCGCGCAATCTCTCTACCTGATGCGAGCTGCAAGCCCGCGCACAACGATGCGAACACTCGGCGTGTTCTGGGGTATGACGGACGCGCACACGACGGGCGATCTCGCGTACAGCGTGGTGGGGGGCTGGCGTCCTCAATGGTCCAAGGCTACGCAGCGCCACAAAGCGTAGGGATGACGTTGAAGAGCGCATCGTTTATCGGCGATCGCTCGCGTAGTGCCTCTGGGCGAATCTGTGCGCGATGGCTATAAGCATCACGATGCATCACCACGCGGGCAGCGGAGTGGGCGGGGCACCTTGTGCGGCACGTATTGCACGAATCGCCGTGACGGGCGAAGCGATCGACGCAGTCCGTCGTGCGCTGCCGCCCTCGAGTCTCGCGAGTCCGATCGCGCGCAGTTGCCGCTGCTTGCGTAAAAACTCGCGCGCTATCACAGCATTTACCAAGCGGTCAAAGCGAGCTTCACGGCTAGTGCATGACGTACGTCCAATGCGGCACACCACGAGGTGTGCCACATAAACATGAGCCACGCGTCATATCATGCGAGGAAGGCCACTAGCGTTCTCCACGCGCCATGCTGGAGAACACGCCATCGCGTCGAATGAGGCCATGAAACAGGGCCGCCGCGATATGTGCGAGCACCGTCGCAAACAGCGCGAACGCGAGCCATGTATGCAGCGCGCGCAACAGTGCGAACAGATCGACGTTTTGGGGGACGATCTCAGGCAAATGCCAGGTGCCGAACAACGTAACGGGATAGCCGCCCGCAGAAAGCATCGCCCAGCCGATCAACGGCATTGCGATGAATAGTCCATACAGCACGAGATGCGACGCCTTGGCGGCGAAGCGCTGCAAGATAGGCATATCGTCGGGCAGTGCCGGGCTGCCGTTCTTCAATCGCACGACGACGCGAATGATCGCGAGCACGAGCAATGCAGCGCCAAGTGGCCGATGCAGCGCGATCAGCGTTGCATGCACGTGAGAGACAGTCGCGACCATCGCAACGCCGATAAACAGCATCGCGAGAATCAGCACGGCCATCATCCAGTGCAACACGCGCGCGAGCGGAGAGAAATGGCGAGAAGTTTTCGTCATGATGCGTTCCGTTCAAGGTTGTTGGCGGGATGGCGAGGTTGCAGGCGCGCCGTGCAGCGCTTCTTCGCGCGTGCGCCGCTGATACGACACGGCATACGCCGCCGAGCGAGCCGCGAGCAGCGGGTCGTCCGAAGGCTTGATGCCGTCGGGCAAGACAGTCGGATCGAAGTTGACGTCGCGACACACGCCATCGGCTTGCGGCGCGCTGCGTTCGAGCACGACGGTACCTGCGTCGATGCGCTGCCGGTCGGCCGGCCATTGCAGCGTCGCATCGCTGGTGGGGTCGCCGGCACTCGCTACGGTCACGATCAGATGCCAGCGCACGTTGCCATGTTTGATCTGTTCGTCTAACTGCTTCGACAGGAAGTCGGGATCCTTCCTCTCTTGCGGATCGACGGGCGCGTATGGCGCTTCCGGTTCGACGGACCAACGCACCGCATGCTCATGTCCATCCGTGTCGACGAAGCGGAATGCATTGATGCTGTAGTACGCAGCATTCGCGAGTCCGGACGACGCAGGATGTGATTTCACCCACTGCTGAAATGGCTGCGTTTCAGGGTTCGACGCATAAAAGTCCTTGAGCTTCGCCGGATCGGGCTTGCCCGTTTTCGGATCGGGTTGCGAGGCGACGAGCTGCTGATAGAACTGCTCTGGCGTATGCACCGCGAACACAGGTGTTGAATTCATTCCCGTGCGCCATTGCTCGCCATCGCTTTGCTTGAAGAGCAGCGCGAAACTGCGAATCGGCACGCTTGCATCGGGCGCGGAGGGATTGCCGCCCGGAATCGCAAAGCGGCCGATGATCGGCGTGCGGCCCTGTGCGAAAACCTGTGCGCGCGAAATCGATGCTGCGTTGCCATTGCTATCGAAATAGCCTTCGACGCACAGTCCTTTAGCGTGATTGCGCCGATAGCCCGGATGCGAGCCTGCGTTCGCCTGGAACTGGTTGACGATGCGATACGTCGTGAGGCGTGCGGGAGTGAGCCAACCCGCCGCATATGCGAAAGAGCCAGCGAGCGCAACGACGGCTGCGCCGATCGCAGCGAATCGGCAAGGCATGCAGCGAGCTGCCGACGCCCGGGACTTTGAATGCATCACGAATGCTCCTTTCGTTTCTGTTTGTGGCGTGCATAGCGCGTCAACAGAGCAGAGCGGTGTTTATTCCGATCGGATGCAGAAATTCTTTGCGTGCAATGACGAGCGCCGAAACGAAAAAAATTCGGGAATAGATCGGGATATCGCTTTGTTCATCACAGTGAAGCGCCACACATCCTGTGACGCATCGACGTCACCTCTACCCTGAAGGAGCTGGAAATGAAGAAGCTTGCACTGTTGACTGTTTCGATCGCCGCAATCGCATCGACGGCTTTTGCATCGAGCGCATTCGCGCAGGAAAAGACGCGCGCTGAAGTGCGTCAGGAACTGATCCAGGCCGAGCAGAACGGCTCGCAATTCGTGACGGATACGTCGTATCCCGAAGTTTCGCCTATCTATCAGCAACAGGTTGCGCGTCAGCAGGCTGCGCAGCAGAGTGAAGGGGCGGGGATGAGCGGCACGCATGCAGCGGGGGCGCGGATGCCTGCTATGGGCACGAATGCGGGTATGTCGTCGTGTGTTGGGCCTGTTAGTTATTGTTCTGTGTATTTTGGGAGTTGATTGTGGGGCTCGATCCGGGGGCGTTTTCTTGCGTAGGGAGTGCGTCCCGGTTTTTGGTTTTGGTTTTGGTTTTGTTTTTGCTGGCATCCGCGTTTTGTTACTGGTTCTTCAGGCGTTGCCCCTGTGCGGGGCGGCACTTACTTTCTTTGCCGCCGCAAAGAAAGTAAGCAAAGAAAGCGGGCTAACACCGCCCGTTCTTGCCCACCGCCTGAGGGCCCCCAACGGTTCCTCTCCTTCACACGGCAACCTCTCAGTCACCGCCCGTTGCCAACGCTCCGAACGGACGCCTCACCCACTTCAATCACGCGTAGCGCAGCCAGCGGCAGCGAATGGTCACGGCCGCCCAGGTGGCAAACTATGTGTAGGTCGTAGTGCTTCACACGTCGGCGCTCTGACGACACCGATCGTGCTTTTCAGTCCGGAGTGACGCATATACGGCGCGACAGCCTACACACAGTTTGCCGCTATAGAACGCGCCCAATTCGACAACGCGCGCAGTGACGCGGGAGCATGAAGTGGGTGAGGCGCTTAGCCGAAGCGCTGGCAACGGGCATTGAATGGCAGATTGCCGTGTGAAGGAGAGGACCCGTTGGGGGCCCTCAGGCGGTGGTCAAGAGCGGGCGGTGTTAGCCCGCTTTCTTTGCTTACTTTCTTTGCGGCGGCAAAGAAAGTAAGTGCCGCCCCGCACAGGGGCAACGCCTGAAGCACCGACAACAAATCGCGGATGCCACCCCAAAAACCAAAAAAAACCTAACAACACAAAACATCCGTCGCAACATGCGACACCGGCACCGCATCAATCAAAATCACATCACCAACGGAGTTCCCCGTCCGCAGTGGCAAAATCGCCTGATAAGCATCAGACCTATACCACGCACGCGCAAGATCGCGATTAGGAAACTCGATTGCGATCAGATCACCGCGCCAGTTCCCTTCGAGCCTTTCACAACGCCCGCCATGCAGCACGAAATGGCCCGCATACGGCGCAAGCGTCGCGTCGATACGCTTCAGATACTCGACAATCTCCACACCCATCTTCACTTCACGCAGATGCGCAATGGCAAACGTTGACATGCTGTTCTCCCCACCGTTGACGAATGAGCCCAGCATAGCGGCGCGCGTACAGCGAATCGATTACCTCTGAGGTAACGCCACCCGCAAAAGCGATGCGCGCATGAAGCACTTTTGACAGTCGCCAGCCCACGCGGGCAATGGCCGTGCAGCACGCCGCAACCTGCGCGATGTCCCGCACGTGCGTGCGCCTCATGTTTCGCGCACGAAACGTTGTTACGCTTTCTTTCCAGCCGGGCATTTCGGACGATCGCCCGTAGAATAAGGCTGCATGCGGGTTCCAGCGTGGTTGTCAGGAAACGATGAATACATGGTATGAAACGTGCATCGGTAAGGGAAAAGCCAATCCCATCCACACATCTATAACTACGGTCTTCCCACGATGGATGCTCGCCAAGCCACCGCTGCCAAACGCGAGGACGATGCCTGTGCGACGACGGACACGCACGACACGAAGCACGCATCACGCCTGATGAACAAGCTCGAACGACGCGTAAGCGAAGGGCTGCTCGCCGGTGAATTTCCGCTCGCGTTTCAAGGTATTTACGACGTCAAGACAGGCAAGCTCGAGCGCGTCGAAGCGCTGATCCGCTGGATGCATCCCAACTACGGGATGCTGTTGCCCGACGCATTTCTCGTCGCGCTCGATCATCCCCTTGTCGCGTTGCAATTGACATATCACGTGATCGACGGCGCATGCCGGGCGCTCGCGCATGCGCAGCGCGAGGGCCAACGCGTGTGGCCCATTGCCGTCAACGTGCCGCCGCGCGTCGTCGCCGACGAACATTTTCCCGCCACCGTGATGAAGATCGCGCGGCTGCACGGGGTCGAGCCGGAGTTGCTCGAACTCGAACTCGTCGAAACGGAAGACTCGACCCGCCTGCTGGCCGCGCCACCTTTGACGAAGCCGCTGCGCGAGGCCGGCATGCGTCTGGCAATCGACGACTTCGGCACGGGCTATTCGTCGCTCGCGCTGCTGAGCACGATCGACGTCGATACAGTGAAGGTCGCCCGCGAAATGCTCGACGGGGTGCCCGATTGCCCGCGCGCGTCGGCCGTTGCATCGGGCGTGCTGTCGATGCTCGAGAGGCTGAATGTCGCGGTGGTGGTGGAGGGCGTCGAAACAGGCGCGCTCGCACGCTGGCTTGCGCAATGGCCGAAGGTCCTCGCACAGGGCTTTTTCTACGCACGCCCCACCTTCGATTACGCCAATGTCCCCGTTCAGGAACGATGCATCGCCTGAAGCCCGGCGCGTTACGCCGTTATGCTTCAGGCCTGCGTATCGACGATACCGCCCGTCGACGTGCCTGACGACGAGACAAGCAGTTGAGCCAACTCGGCCGTCGCTGTCTGCAGTGCGGCTGAAATCGACGCCGCCTGCGCGCTCAATGACGCCACCATCGTGGCGGCCGCACCCGTACTGTCCTTGTCTGCCTGCTGCTGCGCGCGGGCCATCTGCTGCTGCAAGGCCGACAGCTGTTTCTGCAACGACTCGATCAGCGCCTTCAGTTGCTTGATGGCCGCTTGCTGAATGCTGTCGCCACCGGACGATCCCGCTGCCGCAGCGCCTTGCGCGCCAGCAGCTGCTGAAGAGCGGGTAGAACCGGAAGAAGACGCAGAGGATGAACTCGCGCTATTCGTCGCGCTCGTGCCCGACGACGTGTCAGTCGACGTACCCGCTGTGCGTGTGCCGGCAGTCGCGATGCTGCCTGAAAGATCGTTCTGGATTTGCATGGACGGAGACTCGGTTGATTGAAGAAGCGGCCTGTCTGCGATAACGGCACGGCACCGCATGTTCTTGAGACGCGACGCGGATCACGATGCTGTGAGCAGCGTTCAGAAATGCATCATTTTGCGCGGTGTTTCGAATGAAGAAAGGCCGCGAAAGGCACGCGCAGCAAGCGAAAAACACGCGTGCGCTCGCATGCAGCAGCGCTCATGAATGTGCACTGGCAGACAATCGAATGCGTTGAATGTGCGCGAGAACACAGCGCGCGAAGCAGATGACTCTGCCAGCGAAGCAGCACGTCGGCGGCCTGCATCCTGGCCATCGCGTACGATATGGCATTCGCGTGCGAGCGTATGCGCCTCACCGGCGCGTCGATGGTCGCATGAGCGCATGACATTCGTGAGGCATTCATATGGTCGAATCATGGTCGGGCCTGCCGCGCGCGCTGCGCAGCGACGCGGCGTTCTGGTCGGTGCGCATCGTGAATGAACGCACCGACGATCACACGATCCGCAACGACGTCGCGCAGCCGCTGCGCATCGCGAGCGATCGCGGCGCGATGCTGGTGGCGTGGTATGGGAAGGGCGCGGGCTATGCCGCAACGGCCGATCTGTCGGAAAGCGGCCTGCAGGCCGCGCTCGACATCGCGACGCAACGCGCGAAGGCGTGTGCGCCGGTGTCGCTGATCGATCACACGCAGATTGCGCGGCCCGCGCAAAGCGGTGCGTATGAATCGCCTGCTGTCGCGCAGGCTTTGCCGAACCGGCGCGAGTGGCTCGAGCGTCTGCAGCAGGAATGTGCGGCAGCGAACCTCGGCAGCCGTATCGTCGAGCGGACGGCGGCCATGCAGATCACGCACAGCGAGCAGACGTATCTGACGAGCGATGGGATTCGCATCGATCAGCGTTTTCGCTTCATGCTGCCGCAGATGTCGGTGACGGCGCACGCCGGCGGCGTGACGCAGACGCGCACGCTAGGCGGCGATTACGGCACGCTCGCGCAAGGCGGCGTCGACGTGCTCGCGCACTTCGGTTTCGACGGCGCGGGCGCGCGCATCGCAGACGAAGCCTTGCAACTGGTGGCCGCGCCGAACTGTCCGTCGGGCCCGCGCGACCTGTTGCTGATGCCCGATCAGATGATGCTGCAGATTCACGAATCGATTGGTCATCCGCTCGAGCTCGACCGTATTCTCGGCGACGAGCGCAACTTCGCGGGCTGGAGCTTCGTGAAGCGCGAGCATTTCGGTTCGTATCGCTACGGTTCGGAACTGCTGAACGTCACGTTCGACCCGGAGCAGCGCGACGAAGCCGCCAGCTATGCATTCGACGACGACGGCACGCCTGCGAAACGCGAATACCTGATCCGTGACGGCGTGCTGCTGCGACCGCTCGGCGGTGCGCTTTCACAGCAGCGCGCGCGGCTCGCGGGTGTGGCGAACTCGCGCGCATCGAGCTGGAACCGTCCGCCCATCGACCGCATGGCCAACCTGAATATCGAGCCGGGAAACAGCACGCTGGACGACATGATCGCCAACATCGAGAACGGCATTCTGATGCGCACCAATACGTCATGGTCGATCGACGATCAGCGCAACAAGTTTCAGTTCGGCTGCGAGTATGGCCAGCTGGTCGAGAACGGCAAGCTCACGCAGGTCGTGCGTCAGCCGAACTATCGCGGCATATCGGCAAGCTTCTGGCGCAGTCTCGTCGCGGTCGGCAACGACGCGACGCGCGGCGTGTACGGTACGTCGATGTGCGGCAAGGGCGAGCCGATGCAGATCATCCGCGTCGGGCATGCATCACCCGCCTGCGTGTTCAGCAACGTCGACGTGTTCGGAGGCGCATGATGCAAGGCACCCGAACCTCCGCTGCACATTCGCACTGCATGACGCTCGCGAACGAGATCGAGCGTCAGCTGAAGACGGGCGAAATCGCGCTGACGTCGTACGCTGCCGAGCACTCCGATTTCATCCGCTTCAATGAAGGCAAGGTGCGCCAGTCGGGCCACGTCTCGCAAGCGAACGTCACGCTGCGACTGATCGACGGACAGCGTCAGGCTTATTCGACCTTTACGCTGTGCGGCGACATCGGCGCGGATACGCGTGCGATCGGCGAGACGCTCGCGGCATTGCGCGAAGGCCTGCGCGATGCAACTGACGACCCCCATCTGCTCTTCGACACGACCGTGTGGTCGGAGACGACCCAACGCACGGGTAGGTTGCCTTCACCGGATGCGCTGCCGCTGGTTGTCGCGCAATGCGCACAGGGTCTCGACTTCGTTGGCTTTTATGCGGGCGGCACGATTGCACGCGGCTTTGCATCGTCGTCGGGCAGTCGCGGCTGGTACGAAGTCGAGAACTTCAATTTCAGCTGGTCGCTGTTCGACGCGAGCCATCGCGCTATCAAAAGCCACTACGCGGGCGATGCATGGAGCGACGACGTTTTCGCACAGAAAGTCGAGGAGGCCGCCGCGCGTTTGCCCGTGCTGTCGCGCGCGCCGCGCACGCTGCCGCCAGGCCGCTATCGCACGTACTTTGCACCCGCTGCGTTGCAGGAGCTGCTGGGGACCGCTTCGTTCAGCGCGTTTTCTGCACGCACGCAGGCAACCGCGCGCAACGAGTTCTACCGGTTGAATATCGGTGAAGCATCGCTCGATCCACGCGTCACGCTGACGGAAGATCTCACGCTCGGCATCACACCGCGTTTCAACGACGACGGTTATCAGCGGCAGAGCGTTCCGCTCATCGAAGCAGGGCGTGCAGCGGCCCGGTTGACCAACGCACGTACGGCCCGCGAATACGGTCTCACGCCGAATGGTGCAACAGCGAGCGAAACGCCGTCTGCGCTGTCGATGCAAGCCGGCGATCTCGCTTACGACGATGTGCTGCGCACGCTCGACACGGGTCTTTATATCGGCAATCTCTGGTACGTGAACTTCTCGGACCGGATGAACTGCCGGATGACGGGCATGACGCGCTTTGCGACCTTCTGGGTCGAACAGGGCCGCATCGTCGCGCCCGTCGACGCGATGCGCTTCGACGACAGCCTGTACCGGCTGCTCGGCAGCGAACTGGAGCGCATCGGTGCGCAACCCGAACTGCTGCTGAACGACTGGACGTGGGGCGAGCGCGCGACGGGCGGCATGAAACTGCCCGGTCTCCTCGTACGTTCCTTCGAACTGACGTTATGAAGCGGCGCGACGCGGCATGAGGGCGGGCGGCGTCTGCGCATGCGCGCGACGTCCGCTTCCCGGGCGGTATGAAGAATTCTCGATCACCCCGTTTTCATCTGATCTTTCGCATCGCTAATCACTTTTCGATGCGTCTTCGCGGCTCCATTCTCGGGCCGCGCTGTCTTCGTCTTTGATTGTGCAGCGAGACGATAACCGACGCCGCAACGCGTGCTCTGTGCGGTAGCGCACATCGGATGCGGACACGCGTTGTGTGCGCCAGCGCACATTGTCGTGTGCATGTTGCGACACTTGCGGCATGCGGGCAGAACGTGTGCCATGCGTGTTTTCTTGCGCACTTCGCCACACGTGTTGAATCTCTCTGCACGTCTCAATCGATTTCATCGCACATCGCCAACGCTACGCCTGCGTGCACGCGCAACCTTTCGCGAACGGAGCGCGTCAGACGAATTCCTCTCGCTGTGCACGCCGTTTCAGCTTTGAATCAAAGCGGGCAGCTATTGCATTGCACAAGCACGCTCTTTGCTGCGCATGGGTTTAACGCGGAAAAGTGTGATGATTTCGACCCTCGTTGCCTGTCTTTGAAATTGATTGGCAATGCTTGTCGAGTTCAGTAATGAAACGTTTTTGACGAATTACGGTTTCCTTGCGGCGGTGTTTATGAAGAAAACCCTTAACGCAAAAGGTTGAGCGGGGTGCTGGTACGGACTTCGCTATAGCCTCGCCGCGCAAATGACGAGGCCGGTGCGCAATGCAACAACCGGCCATCGAAACAAGACGCTGAACTTCACGCCTCTCCACAGGCTACGCGACGTTGTTGCTCTCCATGCACCATTTGCATGGTGCGGGGACTCGCTTTGTCTGGAGGTTGGCATCGACAAGCGAGGAACCATGAAAACGAAACGCTCTAGCCGACGCAAGCACGCCGCAGTCAAGGCGACCGCCTTGGTGCTGGTGCTGCTTGCGCGCGACTACTGCGCCGCGCAGCCGACCACTGCGTCCGAAACCACGGGGAAAGTCGCAGAAGGACATGTTGCACAAGGCAAGGTAGAGACGGAGCGCGACCAGCTCCGCAAACGCATCTTCGCGGAAGCGGGCGCGGGCGCCGCGCAGCTTGCGCTCCAGGAAGCGCGCGCGAGCCGCGACGCATTTTCCGATCACGACCTGTTCCAGATCGAAGCGCTTGTCGTCGAAACGGAAGTGCATTGGGGCCGGCAGCAATCGCTGGCTTCCGACGAGCCCGACCGTCTCGCACAGACGAAGACGGCGCTTGCGCATATCGACGATATGCTCGCGCGCATGCCGTCAACCGACGACTACGCGGACGTGCGTCGTTCGGTGCTCGTGGAAAAGGTCGCGGCCCTGCAGGGTGTGGGTCGCATGAAGGAGGCGACGGCGCTCTACGAGGACCTGTCGCGCTCGAACCAGCCGATGCCCGCGCGCACGTATGCTGCAGCCGGCGACGCGTACACCTACATCGACCAGCCGCGCAAGGCCGCGCCCGCGTATGAGCGCGCGTTGCAGACGCCTGTCGAACCGCTCGTGCCGTCCGTCGAGCCGCATGCGTTAAAGCGCATCGACGTACAGGAAGGGCTCTTTTTCGCGTACCTCGATTCGGGCCGCTACGACAATGCGCAGCAACTGCTCAAGGAGATTTCCGCCAGCACGCCGATTCGCGCCGATCTGTCCGAGCACCCGGAAGACGTCAACGAAGACTACGGCCGTGTGAAGAAGCTGCAGGCGCAGTACCTGCTCTACACCGACCGCACGCGCGAAGGCGTCGCCGCGCTCGACGAACTGCGTCACGAAGCACCGTTCGATCCCGCGCTGATCAGCGCGCGCTCGGATGCATCGCTCGTGCAGCAGCGTCCGCATGAAGCGCAGAAGGTCTATGAAGGTACGCTCGTCGATCACCCCGGCGACATCGAAACGCTCGCGGGTCTCGGCCGCACGGCGCTCGAACTCGGCCAGTACGATCGTGCCGCGGACGTCAACGCGACCTTCAGCGACCGCTTCCCCGACAACAACACGGTGAAGACGTTTCAGGAGGATTACGCGGCGTACAAGAGCCCGCAGCTGATCATCGCGGGCAACGGGCAGAAGGGTAATTCGGTGCTCGCCGACGAAAACTGGGGCATCGATACGCAGCTCTACTCGATGCCGCTTGCGAACTACTGGCGCGTGTTTGCGCATCAGTTCAGCGGTCGCGCGAACACGGGCGACGGCGACAGCGTGAGCCGCATCCGTAACGGCATCGGCGCGGACTTCCGCTTTCATGGCATCGACGCAGCGGCGGAAGTCGACCGCTCGACGGGACCGCAGGCGAAGACGGGCGGCGCAGGCAGTCTCGCGTACGCACCCGACGACCGCTGGCGTTTTTCGGCTGGCGTGGACAGCAACGTCAACACACTGCCGTGGAAAGCGTACCAGGCAGGCGTCACGGGCCGCGCGGCAACGGGCGGCGTGCGCTACAGCGTCGACGATTACCGCTACCTCGACCTCACCTATGGCGCCACGCGCTACAGCGACACCAACCTGAATCAGGCGTGGGTCGCCACGTGGTACGAGCGTCTGATCAACACGCCGAGCCATCTCGTCGCAACGTGGGTCGAGCTCAACACGACCAGCAACACGCTCGCGAACACCTCGTACTTCGCGCCGCATCGCGATATGACGGCACAGCTCACGGCGATGTACCAGTGGACCTCGTGGCGCAACGCGGACCAGTCGCTCGCGAACCGCGCGTACGCAACGGTTGGCGGCTACCGTCAGACGGATATCGGCAACAGCATGCTGTGGGAAGTGCGGCTCGAACAGCAATGGCAGTTCAGCGCGCATGCATCGCTCGCGTACGGCCTCGGCCTTTCCAGCCAGCGTCTCGACCACACGCGCGAGACCAGCAAGCTCATTTACCTGAACCTGAACATTCCCCTGTAGGTCATCATGGACAAGCTCAATCGCAGACGTTTTCTCGCATTCGCCGCCGGCCTCGCCGCCGTGCCCGCTGCGCAGGCCCGTATCGCGCTCGACCGCATGCCGCCGCCCGACGCGGACGATGGCCTGACCTTCCGCGTGCTCGCCATTCACGACATCCGCGACGATCTGCGCGCGGATGTGTCGACGGTCGCCGATACCTGCGCGATCAGCACGGCCACGCTCAACACGATCTTCGCGTGGCTGAAGGCGAAGGACTTCCGCCCGGTGAGCGTCGACCAGATCGTCGCATCGCGCAACGGCGGGCCGCGCCTGCCGCCGCGCGCCGTGCTGCTCACCTTCGACGACGCGTACAAGAGCCAGTTCACGCATGCGTTCCCGCTGCTGCAGCAGTACGGCTATCCCGCGCTGATCGGCGTCGTCACGCGGTGGACGGATACGCCCGCGGGCGACCCCGTGCGCATCAGCCACAAGTCGGTGATGCCGCCGGGCTACTTCATGAGCTGGGACGATCTGCGGGAGATGGCGAACTCCGGCCTCGTCGAAGTCGCGTCGCACACGCACGACATGCACCACGGCGCGCTCGCCAATCCGCAGGGCAACGAGCTGCCCGCCGCCAGCGCGCATCTGTACTACCCGCAACTGGAACGCTACGAAACGGATGAAGAGTACCAGGCGCGCGTGCACGACGATCTGAAGAAGAGCGTCGACATGATCCAGGACCGCACAGGCGTCGCGGTGCGCTCCGCGGTGTGGCCGTACGGCATGTACAACGCGGCGCTCATCAAGGCATCGCAGGCGCTCGGCATGTCCGTCCACTTCACGCTCGACGACGGCCCGAATACGCCCGACGTACCGCTCACGCAGATTCGCCGCCTGCTCGTGTCGTATGACTGGGACGTCGGCACGCTGATCGCGCAAATGCGTTCGTCGCGCTACTACCGCGGCGAGCACAATCCCGTCGAGCGCGTGGTGAATGTGTCGCTCGATGAGATGTACGACATCGACCCGAACAAGAGCGAAGAAAAGCTTGGCCGGCTGCTCGACCGCATCAAGGATCTCGAGCCGAAGTCCGTGTACCTGAAGGCGTACTGGGATCCCGACAACACGGGCGTCGCGCGCGCGATGTACTACCCGAGCCGCCATCTGCCGATGCGCGCGGACCTGTTCAACCGCGTCGCGTGGCAGCTGATCACACGCGCCGGCGTGCAGGTGTACGCTCGCATGCCGCTGCTCGCCTTCGATCTGCCGACGGGTCATGCCGCAGCAGGCCGCTTCGTCGAAGTCGCCGCCAACGCACCCGCCGACGCAAAGCATGGCCGCACGCCACGCCTGAGCCCGTTCGATCCCGTCGCGCGCCAGACCATCCAGGACATCTACGACGATCTCACACGCTATTCGAGCTTCAACGGCGTGGTGTTCGGCGCGGATGCAACATTGAACGCGTATGAAGATTCGAGCGCAGCGGCCTTGGCTGTGTATCGCTCGTGGGGCTTGCCGGGCGACATCGCGCAGATTCATGCATCCGACGATCTGATGCAGCGCTGGGCCAATGCCCGCACCGGCTATCTGAACACCTTCACGAACCAGCTTGCGGACCGCGTGCGCGCCTATCAGGGCGGCGGCAACGTACTGACGGCGCGCACGGTGCCCGCCGAGGCCGTGTTCGATGCGAACGCCGAGCGCAATTTCTCGCTGAGCCTCGCATCGGCGCTCGGGAACTACGACTTCGTCGCGCTGACGGCGGCGCCAGGCAGCACGGGCGAGCGCATCAGCGACGCATGGCTCGACAGCCTGCGGCAGACCGTGCTGAAGCAGCAGGGCGCGGTGGCCAAGACGGTGTTCGAGCTGCCCGCTATCAACCGCCAGACGCAGCAGCCTGTCGAAGCAGCCGTGCTGCGCGCGCAGATGAAGCGGCTCAACGCGGCGGGCGTCGTGCATATGGGCTACGGGCCGGACGACTTCCTGAAGAACCGGCCGGACACGACGGTACTGCGCGACGTGATGTCGGTGCAGAGCACGCTGAGAACGAATCAGGGGATGTTGGGTTGAGCACCGCGCGACGTATGCCGATCCACGCGATGCCAACCCGGACCAGGGGACCACAATGAAAAACGTAATGAGCGTTATCTCCAACTTCGTCTTCTACTATCCGCTGCTGATGGCGTATCTGTGGATGGTCGGAGGACTGCTGCACTATCTGCTGATCGAGCGCCGCGATGCCGGGCGCAAGACGGCGCCGCCGCTCGCGTCGTATCCGAAGGTGTCCGTCGTCGTGCCTTGCTACAACGAGGCCGACAACGTGCGCGAAGTGATCGCGTGTCTCGACCAGCTGAACTATCCGAACTACAACATCATCGCGATCAACGACGGCAGCCGCGACGAAACGGGCGCGATCCTGAACCAGCTGGTGAACGTGTATCCGAAGCTCGTCGTCGTGCATCAGCATCAGAACGAAGGCAAGGCGATCGGCCTGACGACGGCCGCGATGCTCTCGGATGCCGAGTACCTGATGTGCATCGACGGCGACTCGCTGCTCGATAAGGAAGCGATCGGCTGGATGCTGCGTCACTTCCTCGACGACGCGTCCGTCGGCGCAGTGACGGGCAATCCGCGCATCCGCACGCGCTCGTCGCTGCTCGGGCGCATGCAGGTGGGCGAGTTCTCGTCGATCGTCGGTCTCATCAAGCGCACGCAGCATATGTACGGGCGCCTGCTCACGGTGTCGGGCGTGGTGTCGATGTTCAGGAAGCGCGCACTCGAGGAAGTGGGCTACTGGAGTTCCGACATGCTGACGGAAGACATCGACATCAGCTGGAAGCTGCAGGTTCGGGGCTGGGGCGTTGACTTCGAATCGCGCGCACTGAGCTGGATCCTGATGCCCGAGACGTTCCGCGGCCTCTACAAACAACGTCTGCGCTGGGCGAAGGGCGGCATCCAGGTGCTCTTCAAGTATGCGGGTGCCGTGCTGTCCCGCCGCAACATGATGATGTGGCCGATCTTCGTCGAGTACGCGACCAGCATCGTGTGGGCGTATTGCATGCTGTTCACGCTGGTGATGATGGCGGCCACCGCGCTCTTCACGCTGCCCGAAAGCTGGCGCTTCGCATTCGTGCCGCGCGGCACGGGTGTGCTGCTGTTTGCCACCTGCTGTGTGCAGATCCTGATCGGCTGCCTGATCGATCGCCGCTACGACAAGAACCTGCTGCGCTATTTCGTCGACACCGTCTGGTATCCCGCCGCATTCTGGGCGATCAGCATGATCGCGTCCGTGATCGCGCTGCCGGGCGTGATCAGCCAGCGCCGCAGAAAGCGTGCGCGCTGGGTCAGCCCGGACCGCGGCATCCGCTCGGCGGGCGCAGTCTCGGCCGATGCATCGGCGGCGCTGCTCGCGCAACGCACGGAATGACGTACCGAAGCAGTTGAATTGACGCACTCGAATTGACAACGCAAGTCAACAGAATCAGGGGAACAACATGGAATACCCGATCATCGATGTTTCGAAGCAGTCCGTCGCCCAGTTCGCTACCGAAAGCAGCAAGGCGAAAGCCATGCGCGCCGTCGCGTGGTATCGCTTCGTGCGGCCGGCGCTCGTGCTCGGCACGTGGGTGCTGGCCGCGCTGTATATCCGCTGGTGTCTCGCGAATGCGAGCGAAGAAGAGCTGTCGCTCAATGCGTTCATGCCCGGTATCACGGGGATTGCGATCGTCGCGCTGTCGATGATCGTGTGGACCTTCGGCCGCCAGATGGATGCGATGAACACGGGCCGCGTGCGCCGCATGCCGCAGACGGCCGACACACCGGCGCCGCAAACGTCGCATGAAATTCCCGAAGGCGATGCGGGCCGCTGCCTCGTCGCGTATCACGACGACGACGGCATGATCTCGCACGTGATGAGCGTGCACCAGTTCGAGCGCGAAGCCGCGTAAGCGCGCTTCGCCACCGTAAAAATACACGCACCACGGAGACCACCATGTGCGGAATCGTAGGAGCAGTGGCACAGCGCGACGTCGTCGGCGTGCTGACGGAAGGGTTGCGCCGGCTCGAATATCGCGGCTATGACTCGTGCGGCGTCGCCGTCCTGCAGCACGGCGCGCCGCGCCGCGTGCGCAGCGTCGAGCGCGTGGCGAATCTCGCCGAGCAGGTTCAGGAAGCACGGCTGACAGGCACGATCGGCGTCGCGCACACGCGCTGGGCGACGCACGGCGCGCCCGTCACCGACAACGCGCACCCGATCTTTTCTCGCGACGAGATCGCGCTCGTGCACAACGGCATCATCGAAAATCACGAGTCGCTGCGCGATGAACTGAAAGCGCTCGGCTACGTGTTCGAATCGGATACCGACACGGAAGTGATCGCGCATCTGATTCATCACGTGCGGGAACAGGACGCATCGCGCGATCTGCTCACGGCTGTGCAGCGCGCGTTGCTGCGTCTGCGCGGCGCGTATGCGATCGCCGTGTTCGCGAAGAACGAGCCGGACCGGGTGATCGGCGCGCGCGCCGGTTCGCCGCTCGTGATCGGCGTGGGCGAGCGCGGCAACTATCTGGCGTCGGATGCGATGGCGCTGTCAGGCACGGCGGAACATTTCATCTTCCTCGAAGAAGGCGATATCGCGGTGCTGTCGTGCGACGGCGTGCATATCGTCGATCGCGATGGCGCGACCGTGCGCCGCGAAGTGCAGGCGCAGCACACGAGCCACTACGCGGCCGAACTCGGTCCGTACCGGCATTACATGCAGAAGGAAATCTTCGAACAACCCGACGTGGTCGCCGACGCGACGGAGCGCGTGCGCGCGATCACGCCCGCGCTGTTCGGCGCGAATGCGCAGCGCGCGTTCAGCGAGATCGATTCGCTGTTGCTGCTCGCGTGCGGCACGAGCTATTACTCCGCGTTGACGGCGAAGTACTGGTTCGAATCGATCGCGGGCATTCCGACGCAGGTCGAAATCGCGAGCGAATACCGGTATCGCGAGAGTGTGGTTAATCCGTGCGCGATGGTGGTGGTCGTGTCGCAATCGGGCGAAACAGCCGATACGCTCGCCGCGTTGAAGCATGCGCAGGCACTCGGTCATCACCACACGCTGGCGATCTGCAACGTGCCGCATAGCTCGATGATGCGGCTCACCGGGTTGCAGTACCTGACGGGCGCGGGCCCCGAGATCGGTGTTGCGTCGACCAAGGCTTTCACGACGCAACTGGTCGCGCTGTTCCTGCTCGCCCTCACGCTTGGCAAGGAACGCGGCCGCGTGAGCGCCGACGACGAAGTGCAGGCACTGCGCCAGTTGCATCATCTGCCTGCCGCGCTCAATAGCGTGCTGGCGCTGGAGCCGCAGCTCGTCGCGTGGGCGGAAGCGCTCGCGCGCAAGGATCACGCGCTGTTCCTCGGCCGTGGCGTGCACTATCCGATCGCACTGGAAGGCGCGCTCAAGCTCAAGGAAATCTCGTATGTGCACGCGGAAGCGTATCCGGCGGGCGAGCTGAAGCACGGGCCGCTGGCGATCGTCACGAACGAGATGCCTGTCATCACGATCGCGCCGAACGACGCGCTGCTCGAAAAGCTCAAGTCGAACATGCAGGAAGTGCGCGCGCGCGGCGGCCAGCTGTTCGTGCTCGCCGATGCCGGCACGAAGATCGCCAGTGCCGACGGCTTGCGCGTGATCCAGTTGCCCGAGCACTACGGGCCGCTGTCGCCGATCCTGCATGTGGTGCCGCTGCAATTGCTCGCGTATCACACGGCCTGTGCGCGCGGCACCGACGTCGACAAGCCGCGCAATCTCGCGAAATCGGTCACGGTGGAGTGAAGGGCGCTCATGCGGACTCTGTTTGCAGTACTCGCCGTGGCGGCCGCCACGGTGGGCCCGATCTGCGCTGTCGCGCCCGCGCATGCGGGCGCGACGAAGAACGCCAAACCCGCCAAAGCGGCGAGCGTGCCGACGGGCGACTTGCGTGCCTATATGCACGGTATCGGCGCGATCACGGATGCGCAGGGCGTGACCACTGTGTTCTTCAGCAGCTCGGGCCTGCCACCACGCGGTGCGGGCCGCGATCGCAACTGGACGCACGATGTCTATATCGCGCGCTGGACGCCGCAGCGGGCGTTGCTCGATCGTCCGCGCGTGTTCATCAGCCGGCCGGAGGCGCAGGAGCCTGTTTCCGTCGCGCAGAACGACACGGGACGCGTGATGGTGTCGTTCGAGGATGGCTGGAATACGCCGAATGAAGTCAGTCAGCGTTATGGCGTCTATACATCCGATCTGAAGGACGTGAAGCCGTATCCGAACGATGTGCTGTCGGGCGGGCATTCGGGCCATGTCGCCGCTGTCGGCTCGCGCTTCGTCGTGTTTTATTCGAACGACTGGGTGAACGGCGGCGGCGTCGACAATCTCGGCACGGGCAACGGCGTCTATGTGAAAACCTACGACACCGACGGTGCGCTGCTGCAAGCCGTCGATGTCGCGCCGCGCACGCGCGAATGGTGGCCGATGATCGCCGGCTCGCCGACGCGCGCGCTGCTCGTGTGGCAACAATACGTGAGCGGCGAGACCTATGCACGGCTGAAGGTGGCGACGCTGGATCCCGCGACTGGCGCGCTTAGCGAGCCGCGTGTGATCGCCGACAGGCTGTTGTATTACACCTATTCGGCGGCGTATGTGCCGTCCGTCGACCGCTTCGTCGTGGTCGCGACGACCGACAAGGGGCAGGGTTTCGCGCAGTTGATCGACGCGAACGGGCAGACCACGGCGACGCTCGATTGCATGCCGGCGTCAGTGCGGGAGGCGGGCATTGCCGTGATTGGCGAACGGGCGTTTGTGCCCGCGCAGGACGGGCGGTTGCTGCATCTGAAGTTGACGCCGACGTCGATCGAGCTGGCAGGTACGCAGCCTTCGCCGATTGCGTGGACCTATACGGGTAGTGTCGGGCTGGTGCGTTCGTCGACGCAGTTGCATTGGGTTGGGACGAGTCCCAAAGGGTTGCAGGAGGCGGATTTTGATCTGGATGTTGCGACGGCGCCAGGGAGGAGGGATTTGTGTCGGTAGGGGTTGGGTTTGGTTTGGTTTGGTTTGGTTTGGTTTGCTTGTGTTTTTGCTGGCATCCGCGTTTTGTTACTGGTGCTTCACGCGTTGCCCCTGTGCGGGGCGGCACTTACTTTCTTTGCCGCCGCAAAGAAAGTAAGCAAAGAAAGCGGGCTAACACCGCCCGTTCTTGACCACTGCCTGAGGGCCCCCAACGGTTCTTCCACTTCAAACGGCAACCTGCCATTCAATGCCCGTTGCCAACGCTTCGGCTAGTCGCCTCACCCGCTTCAATCACCCGTAGCGCTGCCAGCGGCAGCGAATGGTTTGCGCCGCCCAGGTGGCAAACTGTGTGTAGGTCGTAGTGCTCCACACGTCAGCGCTCTTACGACACCGATCGTGTTTTTCAGTCCGGAGTGGAGTACATAAGCCGCGAAAGCCGACACACAGTTTGCCGCTATAGAACGTGCGCAATTTGATCGCGCATGGGGCGACGCGGGTGCGTGAAGCGGGTGAGGCGCTCAATAAGATGGCTGGCAGCGGGCATCGAGAAGAGCGACGCCGCGAACAGGACGGGGCCGTTGGGGGCCCGTGGGCAAAAACAGGAGCTTGCGGTGTTCAGCGGCTTTCTTTGCTTACTTTCTTTGCCGCGGCAAAGAAAGTAAGTGCCGCCCCGCACAGGGGCAACGCGTGAAGAACCAATAACAAAACGCGGATGCCAGCAAAAGCACAAGCAAACCGACCCAGCGTCGCGCAGACAAACCAAAAAACCCCCATTTTTTGTATCCCCATACCCTCCAGATACATTACGACACAAACCCGGATACGCGGCAGCGTATAACTGCGTCATCGCAATCAGCCAGCAAACGAGGACCCTCGCCATGCCAACTCATCACGGCTCATGCCATTGCGGCGCCGTCCAGTTCGAAGTCGACACGCCCGTCACGCCCGCCGTGCGCTGTAATTGCAGTCTGTGCCGCCGCAAGGGCGCGCTGATGTCGCCGTTCTTCCCGGCCAACGCGCTGCGCATCACGTCGGGCGAAGACAGCCTGACGCTGTACCAGTTCAACACGCAGGTCGCGAAGCACTACTTCTGCAAGCAGTGCGGCATCTATCCGTTTCATCAGACACGCAAGGATCCGAACCTGTGGCGCGTGAATCTCGGCTGTCTGGACGACGTCGATCCGTATGCGCTGGAGTCATCGGTGGCGGATGGCAAGAGCCTGTCCGTGGTCGAGGACGCCTGAACGACGCTTACAGCACGCATCAAGCACGCATCAAGCACGCGTAAGATAAGCGAACTCTGGCAGGCGAAGGAGCCTCGTGTGGACAAAACGGATCATGTTCTGATCGTCGACGACGACCGCGATATTCGCGAGCTGGTCGGCACGTATCTCACCCGGAATGGCGTGCGCGTGACGCTCGCGTCGGGCGGCCGGCAGATGCGCGCCGCGCTCGCCGACGAGCGGCCCGACCTGATCGTGCTCGATCTGATGCTGCCCGGCGAAAGCGGCCTCGACCTGTGCCGCGAACTGCGCGCGGGCGAGTTTCAGACCATCCCGATCCTGATGCTGACGGCGCTCAGCGAAGAAACCGACCGCGTGGTCGGCCTCGAAATGGGCGCCGACGACTACCTCGCCAAGCCGTTCGCGGTGCGTGAACTGCTGGCGCGCATCCGCGCCATTTTGCGGCGGGCGCGCATGATGCCGTCGGGCGGCGATCCTGAACCGGCGGGCGGCGCGCATTTCCTGCGCTTCGGCGACTGGCGGCTCGATACCATCGGCCGCAATCTGATCGACAGCGACGGCACGATGGTCGCACTGAGCGGCGCCGAATACCGGCTGCTGCGCGTGTTCGTCGATCATCCGCAGCGCGTGCTGACGCGCGACCAGCTGCTCACGCTCACGCAAGGGCGGCAGACCGAGCCGTTCGACCGCTCGATCGACCTGCTCGTGAGCCGCGTGCGCCAGCGTCTGGGCGACGACGCGCGCGAACCGCGCTACATCAAGACCCTGCGTAACGAAGGCTATGTGTTCTCGTCGCTCGTCACACCCGAGGACAACGGCGGATGAACGCAGTTATGAACCGGCTGCATGGGCTGTGGCCGCCGCGCACGCTGTTCGTGCGGCTGTCGCTGATCTTCGTTGCGGGGTTGCTCGCCGCGCAGACGCTGTCGTTCTGGCTCACGATGACCGAGCGCAACGAGGCGACCATGCACGTGATGGTCGGCTACATCGGCCAGGAAGTGACCAGTTCCGTCGCGCTGCTGGACCGGCTGACGCCCGCCGAGCGCGAGGAATGGCTGCCCAAGCTCGGGCGGCGCACCTATCGCTTCGTGCTCGGTCCGGGCACGCGCGGCATGCCGCCGGACGCGAAGCTGTCGCAGGAAATCGGTGAATCGATCGCCAAGGACATCGGCTCGCGCTACAAGGTGACCGCCAACGCCGTGCCCGGCGAGCGCGAGCATCTCGAAGTGCACCTCACGCTGAGCGACGGCACGCCGCTCACCATCGACATGCATCCGATGCACGGCATCCCGCTGTCGCCGTGGCTCCCGCTGGTGCTGATCGCGCAACTGGCGCTGCTCGCCGGGTGCGCGTGGCTCGCCGTGCGTCTCGCGACCCGGCCGCTCGAGCGTCTCGCGCGTGCCGCCGATACGCTCGGCCCCGATCTCGCGCCCGCTGCGCTGCCCGAAGACGGGCCGGAGGAAGTGGCGCGCGCGTCGAAGGCCTTCAATGCGATGCAGGCGCGCATCGGTATCTATATGCGCGAGCGGCTGCAGATTCTCGCGGCGATTTCGCACGATCTGCAAACGCCCATCACGCGCATGCGGCTGCGCGCCGATCTGCTCGACGACGAAACCGAGCGGGCCCGCCTGCAAAAAGATCTGAAGGAAATGGAGCTGCTGGTGCGCGAGGGCGTCGCCTACGCGCGCACGCTGCACGGCGCCGATGAAAAGCCGGTCCGCGTCGATCCCGATGCGCTGATCGAAAGCATGGTCAGCGACTATGCGGATGCGGGCGACCCTGTCTCGCTGACGGGTCATGTCGGCAAGCCAGTGACGATGCGTCCGCAGGCGCTGCGGCGTATTCTCGGCAATCTGATCGACAACGCGCTCAAGTACTCGGGGCATGAAGCGGTGTCGGTGGAAGTGAGCGTCGATACAGCGCGCGGACATCAGTTGTCTATCGCCGTGCTCGATCGCGGCCCCGGCATTCCGCAGGAACTGCTCGATGCCGTGTTCCAGCCGTTCTACCGGATCGAAAGCTCGCGCAACCGCGAGACGGGCGGCACGGGGCTGGGGCTCGCAATCGCAAAGCAGCTCGCGCAGTCGATGTGCGCGACGCTCACCTTGCGCAACCGCGAAGGCGGCGGCCTGGAAGCGCGCCTCACGCTATAGATACATGCTCACGCCTGCGCGCCATGCTTCGTCGCGGCGCGCACGTAGTCGACGAAGCGCATCACGACTGGGTCTTCCCGTTGCGTCTGCCACGCAAGCCCGACGCGCCATTGCGCTGACGCGTCCTTCAGACGCAGCACTTTCGCGTCGCGCAGCAGATGTTCCGCGCGCGACGGCACGAACGCCACCCCGACACCCGCGGCGACGCCTGCCAGCACCGACTGAAAATCGTCCGCCTGCTGGATCACGCGCGGCGCGAAGCCACGTTCGGCGCACCATGCGTCGATCATCGCGGCCGTTCCCGGCCCCTTGTTGCGCGCCAGTGAAATAAAACCCAGCTCGTTCAGTTCTTCCAGTCTCGCGGGCAGGCGTTTCCATTTCGCCTGCTGCGGCACCGCGATCGCGAGCGTTTCGTCGATCACGGCGAACGCCGACAGACCCGCGCTTGCGGGCAGGCGCAGGAAGCCGACGTCGAGTTTGCCCGCGAACAGGCGCCGCGTCTGCTCCGCCGACGACAGATCGTTCAGGCTCACGCCGATCTGCGGATGCTGCGCGCGATACGCGGCGATCAAGGGTGGCGCGAGCGTCAGCGTCGACAGACACAGGCCGATGCGCAGATGACCGCGTCGTCCGCTGCTCGCCTCGCGCGCGCGGGTGAGCACGTCGTCGGCATCGCGCACGAGCGCTTGCGCGTCGGCCAGGAACACCTCGCCGAAGGCCGTCAGCTCGGCACCGTGACGGCCGCGCTCGAACAGCCGCCCGCCGAGGCTCGTTTCGAGCGCGACGATCTGCTTGCTCAACGCGGGTTGGCTCAGATGCAGCGCCTCGGCGGCGCGGCCGAAATGGCGCAGATCCGTGACGGTCAGGAACGCGCGCAGCAGACGGATTTCCATTCTTGATGGTTATCATATCGATCGAATTATTCATTTTACGGATCGAACGGCCAGCGGTCCAATGGAGGTGTTTCTTACTGTCATCGGATCTCCGCCATGTTCACTTTGCCTTCAGCAGCGCTGCGAGTCGCGTCGATTCCGTTCGAAGCCCGTCGCGGCGAGATCGATCACAACACCGACCACGTCGTCGCGCGTATCGAGCAGGCGGCGCGCGAACGCGTCGGTCTTGCGGTGTTTCCCGAAGCCTGCCTGACAGGCGGCATGGACGCGGGCGCGTCGGCGGACAGGCTCAGAACGCATCGATCGCAGATGAAGTCGCTTGCGGCGAGCGTCGATAGCGAAGGCGTACGGGCCGTCGCCGATGCGGTCGACCGAACGGGTGTGGCAGCGGGCGTCGGCTTGATCGAACGCGCGTCGAGCGGCGATCTGTATAGCAGTTATGTCGTATGCCTGCCGGGCGGCGAGCGGCACGTGCACCGCAAGCTGCAACGCGATGGCGAGCGGCATATCGCACGCGGCGACGGCTTTACCGTGTTCGATGCGCAGGCGGGCTGGCGGATTGCCGTGCTGATCGGCGGCGACAACTATCTGGTGGAGAACGCGCGGATGGCGGCTTTGCTCGGCGCCGCGTTGCTGGTTGCGCCGCATGCGCAGGCAGATGAAACGGCGGCCGCCGATCAGGCACGCGCATGGATGCACCGCACGCTGCCGGCGCGCGCGCTCGACAACGGCATGTTCGTCGTCTACAGCGAAACGGGCGATGGCGCGATCGTCGATCCGTGCGGCAAGCTGATCGCGCAACGCGCGGGCGGCGACGACATGATTGCGGCGGACCTCGATCCCGCCGCGCTCGGCGCGAGCCCGGCGCACGGCTGGTTCGAGGCACGCCGCCCGGATCTGTATGCGCGGCTCGCTCGTGAAGCGGATCCCGATGCGCCGGTTTTCGAGCCGCGCAGCGCAGGCGCGCGCGGCGCGGTGGCGGTGAGCGTTGCGGTCGTGAAGCGCACGGGCACGCGCTTCTGATGAGCTAATGAACGCAACCCGTCGACCCATCCTCAAGCTCCCGATGCAAACAACACAACGAACATACGCACTTCGATAACAGCACATTTTTTTCGCGCCCTATACTTGATCGATCCAACCTCTTTCAAAGCGGGCCATGCGTCGTTTATCAGTCAAGCGGTCGCCGATTCACGGCAAAGGTGTGTTCGCACTCTGCGCGCTCGCAGCGGGGGAACGCATCATCGAATACAAGGGCGAAGTGACGTCGTGGCGGCGCGCCGCGCGGCGTATCGAACGGACGGGCGACTATGGACACACGTTCGTGTTCGGGCTTTCGGACGGGCGCGTGATCGACGGCAGCATCGGCGGCAATAGCGCGCGCTGGCTGAACCATGCATGCAAGGCCAACTGCGAGGCGGTCGAGATCGACGGACGCGTGTTCATCGAAGCCGCCGTCGATATCCAGCGCGGCGAAGAACTGTTCATCACGTATGGACTCGCCGTCGACGACCCGCAGGACGAAGAAACACGCCGGCAGTACGCATGCCGTTGCGGATCACCGGCTTGCCGCGGCACGATGCTCGCCGGCAACGAGGAAGCGCATGTCTGACGCATGACCGGCGGCGCCCGGCGAGGACGGATGCCTGCCTGTGATACAGTGCCCGCAGCGTTCCAGAGAGGCGTCCATGACAAACCGACCACGGAAGACCCTGCAATCCCCGGCACCGACCTTGCCGATGTTGCTGATAGAACTGGAGGCATCGCTGCCGTCGATGATGGCACAGCCCGCTTCGTTCTCGAACGCGCTCGCGCGTGTGTGCCGATGCCTCGATCGTGCCAGCAAGCCGATGCGCCAGCGCAAGCCGCGCGCAGCGCGTCCCGCCCGCGCGAAAACCGCGCGCGTCGATATGCCGATGTCGCTGCCACTGTTTCCCTGATGCACGAATGAGCGCCGCCCGCATCGCGGCGAGCCATTCATTTCAACTTTCCCTCTTTTCTTCACCCGCACCCTGGCGGCGCCAGACGCCTGAATGCGCCTCGCCTGGCGCACGGCTCATCGCGTGCGATAGAAGCCGTCGCCTATCATGCGGTGGAGCATGCCACGGGTCTCATGCCGCGTTCCCAGCGGAAGACGGACGACGCAACGTTGTCACACGTCCGTCATGGTTGACACGAGAGCCGAACATGCGCCTGCAGCGCGCATCGATATCATTCCCGGTCGCGTCAGGCGGTTGGCGTCGCGCTGTCCACTCCCACGCCGGGCGCGCGCGGAAACGCGATCTGCACGGCGAGCCCGCGCCGTCCGACACCCGAGCCGATATGCACCTGTGCATTGAAATGCGCAGCGATGCGCGCAACGATCGATAGCCCCAGGCCGCTGCCATTACCGCTCGCCGATGCCGACGCGCCGCGAAAAAAGCGGTCGGTGAGGCGCAGCCGCTCTTCGTCGGTGACGCCGGGGCCGTTGTCGGAGACGGTGATCGTGACGGTCTGCGCATCGGCCAGCACGCTGATGTGCACGCGTCCAGCCGTCTCGCCGTACTTGATCGCGTTGTCGAGCAGGTTGTCGATCAGCGTGCGGGCCAGCGTGCGGTCCGCTTCGACTTCGGCGTCGCGCTCGCCCGACAGTACGACGATCATCGCCTTGTCTTCGGCCTGTTGCGCACGAAAAGCGATCGCCTCGCCGGCGACCTCGTAAAGCGGCACGCGTGCCGTCGCCACCATGTCGCGCTCGTCGAGCCGCGCGAGCAGCAGCAACTGCTCGGCCAGATGCGCGCTGCGGTCGACGCCCTGAACCACGCGGCGCATCGCCTGTTGCTGCTGCGCGGCGTCGTGCGCGGCAAGCGCGACCTGCGCCTGGACCTTGATCGCGGCAAGCGGCGTTTTCAGTTCGTGCGCGGCGTCGGCCGTGAAGGCGCGTTCGCGCAGGATCGACTGTTGCAGCCTTGCGAGCAGCTGGTTGATCGCGTCGACGAGCGGCCGCACTTCCGCAGGCGACGGATTGACGTGAATCGGCTCGAGGTTGCGGCTGTCGCGCGTGCGCACAGCCTTGGAGATCGTCGACAGCGGCCGGAAGCTGTGGCCCACGCTGAACCAGACCAGCAGCGCGAGCACGGGCAGGGCGAAGACGATGGGACGCGCAATGCGGCTCGCGACGCCCGTGGTCAGGTCGCTGCGCATGTTGGCGGGTTCGAACACGCGCACGGTGCGGCCCGACGCGCTGTCGGTCAACGCGTAGGCGAGCCACGGCCGCCCATCCACGCTCATTGTGTGCACATCCTGCGCGGCGTCGCCGGGATCGGTCGGCCGATGCGCGGGCTTGATCCCTGTGCTGGCGGCGATCACGTTGCCCGCTGCATCGCGGACTTCGAACAGCGCATAACGCGGCTGGGCGTCGGAGTCGTCATCGACGGCAGGCGACGCGCGCGTGTATTCGTTGCGCACGTCGATTCCGGCAGTGGCGAGCCGCGTGAGGTTCGGCGCGTCGAGCTGGATCAGCAGATGCGCGAGCTGAATGAGGCGCGCCTTGTCCCATTCGTCGACTTCGCGCGTCGCGTTGCTGAAGCTCCATGCGAACATCACCGCCCACACGGCGCCGACGCTGACGAGAATCAGCCACATCAGACGCCGCCGGATCGACGTCGAGTGCGCGACCGTCATGTCTTGTCCACGACGTAGCCGAAGCCGCGCACCGTGCGGATGGCATCGCCGCCGAGCTTCTTGCGCAGGTTCGACACGTGAACTTCGATCGCATTGCTCTCGACTTCCTCGTGCCAGCCGTACAGGCTCTCCTCGATACGCGCACGCGGCTGCGGCACGCCCGCGTGCGTGAGCAGGTGGATCAGCACGGCCCATTCGCGCGCGGTGAGCGGCACGCGCACGCCGCTCTTCGATACCGTCTGCGCGACGGGGTCGACGCTCAGGTCGCGCCATACGATCAGTTCGCTGCCGCGTCCCTGCGAGCGGCGGATCAGCGCGCGGCAGCGCGAGATCAGTTCCGCGAGATCGAACGGCTTGCCCAGATAGTCGTCGGCGCCGGCGTCGAGGCCGCGCACCTTGTCGGCGGACGTGTCCTTCGCGGTCAGCACGAGAACGGGCACGGCGTTGCCGCGCTGGCGCAGCGATTTCAGCAACTCCATACCAGAGAGCTTCGGCAAGCCGAGGTCGAGCACCACGAGCATGTAGTGCGTGGTCGCGAGGACGATATCGGCATGCTGGCCGTCGCGCGCCCAGTCTACGGTGAAGCCCGCGTTACGCAACGCGACTTCGAGCCCGCTGCCGATCAGGTCGTCGTCTTCTACGAGAAGTATGCGCATGGTGGGTACGGCGTATTGTGTTTGCTACGAGTCTAGCGCCGTTTTCGCGTGTGTACGTGCGCGGGCCGTCATTTGAGGGCGTTAAGCTTTTCTTCAGGATTGCGCCGTTAGCATCGCCGCGTGGCGCATGCGGCGTGCGTGCGTCACGCCGGCTTCCGCACGCCGCGTCATTTCGAACGAGAACCACAATGAACCTGAACGCCCTTGCCCAACGTCCCGCCTACGACGGCATCGCGCGCCTGTTGCACTGGCTGGTCGCGCTGCTCATCGCCGCGCAGTTCGTGATCGGCTGGACGATGCCCGACGTGCATCGCGACACCTTGCCCAATGGCTTGATTGCGTGGCATCTCGGCGTGGGCGCGGCGATCGTCGCGGCGGTGGCGTGCCGCGTCGTCTGGCGCGCGACACATGCGCCGCAGCCGGCCGAGCTGTCCCGCGCGCTCAGCTTCATTTCAGGCGCGACGCATACGCTGCTCTATGCACTATTAGTAGGGGTGCCGCTTGCAGGCTGGGCGAATGCATCGTCGCGCGGCTGGGCGGTGAAGCTGTTCGGCATCGTTCGCTATCCTGATCTGAGCGCGACGGGTTCGCCGACGGGCCATGCGCTCGGCGACGTGCATAGCGTGCTGGCGTGGGTGCTGCTCGCGCTGATCGTATTGCATATCGGCGGCGCGTTGTTCCATCGCATCGTGCTGAAGGACAACGTGTTGCAGCGGATGCTGCCGTAAGCCGCAAGCAATGTGATGCAAGGCGCCTGAAACGCATATCGGGTCAAGGTGCTTAATATTCCCTTCAGAATGCGCTCGCTAAGATCGGTGCGTCGTGTCCAGCAAGTCTGGACACGCTCGAATCTGTCGCATCGTCACGCGGGCTTCACGTTATCGAAGCAGGCATAGCGGACGGTGCGCGCCATGTAGGGCTGGCTCCGCCATGAAGCACACCACTGTTCAGATGATCCGCGCGCATCTCGTCACGGCCTCGGTTGCCGCGACGGCGATCGATGTCTGCGTCGTAAGCCTGCTTTTTTTCTGCAAGTTCCCAGAGACGCTGTTCGAGACGACCACGTTCCGCGTGCTGACATTCGGCCTGTTGCTGGCTGCCGTTCTCATTACACGTCGCGCGGCACGCATCGCGTTTCGCGCGGCCTTGCGACGGCGTCATGCGCATTTCATCGGACCACGGCGCGATGCCGTGTGCGTGTCGGCTATCTGTCCCGCGCGCAGTCTCGTGATCCTTCATCTGCATTTCACTGGCGTGCCTTACGTTCCCGTCCATGCGACGGGATGGTAGCGGGCGTCGCCCGTTGTGTATTCACGGCTGCGCGTCGACACGGCGCGTCAGCCTCCGTTTTTCCCAGTGGGAGCAATCGACGCCATGCAGGACGCGCTGCTGCATATCTATGGCTTGCCGATGGTGCTGGTGATCGGCGCCGCGCTGTATGCCGTCGTGGCCGTGGCGGCCACGCTCGTGTCGATGTCGCGTGCCGCCGCTCGCGAACGGCGCGGCATGGCTGCGCGTCCGCTGATGCCCGTGAGCGTGCTCAAGCCGTTGTGCGGCGCCGAACCGCGCCTCTTTGAGAATCTCGCGTCGTTCTGCGTGCAGACGCATCCGTGCTTCGAACTGATCTGTGGCGTATCGCGCGCGGACGATCCCGCCGTCTCGATCGTGCATCGCTTGCAGGCTGCCTATCCGCAATGCCGGATTTCGCTGGTCGTCGATGCGCGCGTGCACGGCACGAATCTCAAGGTGAGCAATCTGATCAATCTCGCGCAATCGGCGCGTCATGACGTGTTCGTGCTCGCCGACAGCGATATTGCGGTCGCGGAGGATTATCTGGAACGCGTCTGCGCGCCGCTCACCGATCCGCAGGTTGGCGTCGTTACCTGTCTGTATCGGGCCAAGGGCATTGCGGGATTCTGGTCGCGCGTCGGCGCACAATTCATCAACGAGTGGTTCGTGCCGTCGGTGCGCATCGCGCATGCGTTCGGCTCGTCGCGCTTTGGCTTCGGCGCGACGCTGGCGTTGCGGCGTAGCACGCTCGAGCGTATCGGCGGATTCGAGCGGCTGCGCAATACGCTCGCTGACGACTATTGGCTCGCCGGCCATGTGCGCGAACTGGGCTTGCAGACGGTGCTGTCGCCCGTCGTGGTCGAAACGGATGTGACGGAATGCACGCTCACGGCGCTGTGGGATCGCGAAACGCGCTGGCTGCGCACGATCCGCTCGGTGAACCGCATGGGTTTCGCGTTCCTGTTCGTGACCTTCACGCTGCCGTGGATGCTCTGCGGCGCGTGGCTCGCATTCGCGCTGCATGGCGCGGGCGCGCATCACGCTGCGTCGATTGCGCTCGGTGTGGCGGCCGCAACGGGCGTGTCGGCGCGTTGCATCCTGCATGTGCTCGCGAGCGGCGAGCGCAGCGCGCGTGGCACGTTCTGGCGCGATCTCGCGTCGATGCCCGTGCGCGATGCGTTGCTGTTTGCGCAATGGATGGCGGGATCGTTTGGTTCGACGGTGGTGTGGCGCGGCGTGCGCGTGCCCGTCGCAGACACGGACGGCGCGGCGACGGTGTTCCGGCCCGAGCCCGCCAATGCACTCGAAGTATCCGATGGCCGCTGAGTGGTTCGCGTTTTCAGAACACACTCGGCTCAATGACAACTGGTGGAAAGCGAACATGAAGAAAACACTATTCTTGCAGGCACCGTCGTATGACGGCTTCGACGGCGGCGCGGGGTCGCGCTATCAGGCAAAGCGCGAGATACGCTCGTTCTGGTATCCGACGTGGCTCGCGCAACCGGCTGCGTTGGTGCCGGGCAGCCGTGTGCTCGATGCGCCCGCCGATGGTCTTTCCGTCGAAGCATCGCTGGCGATTGCGCAGGAATACGAGGTGGTGGTGATCCACACGAGCACGCCGTCGTTTCCGACTGACGCGATGTTCGCCGAGCAGCTGAAAGCGCGCGCGCCGCAGGTGATGATCGGCATGGTTGGCGCAAAGGTCGCCGTCGACCCGCACAACTCGCTGACGGCAAGCGACGCGATCGACTTCGTCTGTCGCGAAGAATTCGACTTCACGTGCAAGGAGATCGCCGAAGGACTGCCGCTTGCGCAGATCAAGGGACTCAGCTATCGCGCAGCGGACGGTTCGATCGAACATAACGAAGCGCGCCCGATTCTCGAAGACATGGACGCGTTGCCGTTCGTCGCGCCTGTCTACAAGCGCGATCTGAAGATCGACAACTACTTCATCGGCTATCTGAAGCATCCGTATGTGTCGATCTACACGGGACGCGGCTGCCGTTCGCGCTGCACGTTCTGCCTGTGGCCGCAGACGGTGGGCGGACATCGCTATCGCACGCGCTCCGTCGAGAACGTGCTGGAAGAAGTGAAGTGGATTCGCGACAACATGCCCGAAGTGAAGGAGATCATGTTCGACGACGACACGTTCACCGACTTCAAGCCGCGCGTCGAAGAAATTGCGCGTGGACTCGGCAAGCTCGGCGTCACGTGGTCGTGCAACGCGAAGGCGAACGTGCCGTATGCGACGCTCAAGATCATGAAAGAGAACGGCTTGCGCCTGCTGCTGGTCGGCTACGAATCGGGCGACGACCAGATTCTGCTGAACATCAAGAAGGGCCTGCGCACCGATATCGCGCGGCGTTTTTCGGAAGACTGCCGCAAGCTCGGCATCAAGATTCACGGCACCTTCATTCTCGGCCTGCCGGGTGAAACGAAGGAGACGATCCAGAAGACCATCGCCTACGCGAAGGACATCAACCCGCATACCATTCAGGTGTCGCTCGCCGCGCCGTATCCGGGCACCACGCTCTATAAGCAGGCTGTCGAAAACGGCTGGCTCGAAGAGAACAAGGTGATCAATCTGGTGAGCAAGGAAGGCGTGCAACTGGCCGCGATCGGCTATCCGCATCTGTCGCGCGAAGATATCTATCACCATCTGGAACAGTTCTACCGGCAGTTCTATTTCCGTCCGTCGAAGATCTGGGAAATCGTGCGCGAGATGCTGCTGAGCTGGGACATGATGAAGCGGCGCCTGCGCGAAGGCGTCGAGTTCTTCCGCTTCCTGCGGGCGCACGAGGCATGACGCGAGCGGCGATACCGCGTTCGACGACCACGCCGCGACGCGCGCTGATCGTTACCGCCGACGACTTCGGCCTGCATGTGCGCATCAACGAGGCCGTCGAGCGCGCGTATCTGCATGGCGTGCTGACGTCGGCGAGCCTGATGGTATCCGCGCCCGCGTCGGTCGATGCCGTGAAGCGCGCGCATCGCAATCCGGGCTTGCGGGTCGGCCTGCATATCGTGCTGGCCGACGGCGTGCCGATGCTGGCCACGCATCTGGTGCCCGCGCTCGTCAACCGGCATGGACGGCTCGGCGACCGGATGGTGCGCGACGGCTTCCGTTTTTTTCTCGTGCCCGAAGTGCGGCGTCAGTTGAAGGCGGAAATCCGCGCGCAGTTTCAGGCGTTCGCGCGCACGGGGCTCGCGCTCGATCACGTGAACACGCACAAGCACTTTCATCTGCATCCGACCGTGCTTGCGCTGATTATCGAAGTGGGCAGCGAATACGGGCTGAAGGCGATGCGCCTGCCGTACGAGCCGGGCGCGCCTGCTTGGATCAGGCCGTGGATGGCGCGCGTGCGCAAACAACTCGATCAGGCCGGAATCGCGCACAATGACTACGTGATCGGCATGTCGCAGACGGGACATCTCGACGAAGCAGCGCTGCTTGCCGCGCTTGCGCGGCTGCCGCAAGGTGTCGGCGAGATTTACTGTCATCCCGCTGTAGCCGGAGAAGGAGCGATTACGCCGACCATGCAAGACTACCGGCATAGCGACGAGTTCGATGCGTTGCTGTCCGAACGCGTCGCGGCGGCGATTGCCGCGAGCGGAGCGATCACGGGCGGCTTTGCCGATGTGTTCACGCAACGCGCTTACCTATGATGAAGTGGCTCACCTGGCTGGGATTGCCCGCGGGCATCGCGGTGCTGATCGCGCTTGCGCTGCATGGCGGGATGGGCGATGTGCTGCGGGCGATCGGTGCGGCGGGCTTTGCGTTGCTGTGGCTGGTACCGCTGCACGCGCTGCCGCTGCTGCTCGATGCGCACGCGTGGCGGCTGCTGCTCGGCCGGCGGGCGTCGCTCGCGTATCTGTGGTGGGTCGCGACCGTGCGCGAGGCGGTGAGCCGGCTGTTGCCGGTGGCGAGCATTGGCGGTGAAATCGTCGGCGTGCGGCTCGCGCGCTGGAAGGTGAGCGATACGGGTGGAGCGGCGGGCGGCGTTGCCGCGTCGGTGATCGTCGAAGTGATCGTGACGATGGCCGTCCAGTACGTGTTCGCGGCGCTCGGGCTCGTGATGATCGTTGCGCAGACCGGGCACGACGATGTGCTGGTGACGATCGGCGTCGCGTTGCTGCTGTCCTTGCCGCTGCCTGTTGCCGTGTTCGTGCTGCTCCGGCGCGGCGGGCTCTTTCATGCCATCGAGCGATGGTCCGCACGTCTGCCGATGAGCGCGCATTGGGGCGTCGAGCGCATTGGCGGCGCACAGCTCGACGCTGCCATCGATGTATTGCTACGCAACCCGCGCCTGCTGCTAAGTGCGTTCGTCTGGCAGTTCGCGGGCTATCTGCTCGGTGCGTCGGAGGTGTATCTCGCGCTGTGGCTGCTCGGGCATCCCGTTTCGATCGGCGGCGCGATCGCCGTCGAAGCGCTCACGCAGGCGGCACGCCATGCAGCGTTCTTCGTGCCGTCGGGACTCGGCGTGCAGGAGGCCGTAGTCGTGCTGCTCGCGCGGATGTTCGGCGTCGATGAACAGACGGCGCTGTCGCTGGCGCTCGTCAAGCGGATGCGCGAAGTCGTGTTCGGCTGCATCGCGCTCCTGTCGTGGCAGGCAGCGGAGATTGTGCGAAGCCGCCGCGGGTTGTGGACAAAGAACCCCGCGCTGAGTCCTGTCGAGTCGCGCGCCGATGCGTCCACGCGGCAACGTTCGCGTTGAGGCTCGCGGTTCCGGGCGTGCTGTGCAGTGTTTATCGAATGCGAATCGCAATCAACTAGGTTCCGGAAATATCCGTGCCGATGTCATAGGCTGAAGGCGGTTCCTTCCATTCGATACATCACGGCTGCGCATGCCGCCCCCGTCACCGTCCCCGATCCATACGCTCGAAGTGCTCAAGCGCGCCGGCCTGTTAGGCACGCCCGCGCAGGTCGCCGTGCTCGACTATCTGCAGCGCACGGAGCACGGCCATTTCAGCGCGGAAGAGATTCATCGACGTATCGCTGCGGGCGGCGAGCGGATGAATCTGTCGACCACGTACCGCGTGCTCAGTCAGCTGGTCGACGCTGGCTTCGTCGCCAACGTGCCGCTCGGCAAGCATCACAGCCTCTACGAACTGAACCGGGGCGACGTGCACGATCATCTCGTGTGCATCGTGTGCGGGCGCGTCGAAGAGTTCTCCGATCCGACCATCAACCGGCGCCGTGTCGCGATCGGGAAGAAGTTCGGGTTGCGCATCGTCGGCAAGACGCTGGCGTTGCATGGCGTGTGCGCCGAGTGCGCGGCGCGCGCGCATCCTCCGCGGCCGCGCGCGAAGTGAACGCGTTGCGGGCCGCGTGGTTTCTCTGCGGTCCATTTGTGCGCGCTGGAAAGGAGTGTTTCCGCGCGAGCGCTTAATCCACGCGGTGCTTGCCGCTAAAGTGACTCATGTGCGCGGTGGTTCCCAACGCGCGCGAGAGAGCTTCCCCCGGTCGCCGCACCCGGCGCCCGGGGTTTTTTTTGATTGCTCTGCTTTTTTGACGCGCGTAATGTGGGCTTGCCTCTTGAGAACAGGCGAGCTTTTTGTCAAGCCCCGCGCCGCTCCGATCACGTCCGGCCGGGGCTTCTTTTATGGCTTCGCTGCCGGCTTCCCAACGCCCCGGTCTGCGCCTCATTCTGCCCGCTGACGCAATCCCGTCGTACACTCCCTCAACTCATGATCCACTGCGCTGCGAAGGGAGACAGCCTCATGTCGGACGATATGCTCAACACCAGACGGCTTCGCGATCCCGCGAAGTCAGACCTGCTGCACCTGCTGGACGGCGTCGAGCAGTTCAGCGACGAGGTGTTTCCCGCCACCCAGGCGCTGTTTGAAAGTCTCGCGCAAGGTCAGGCGCCGCACACGCTGTTCATCACCTGCGCCGATTCGCGCGTGTCGCCGGAAATGATTACGCAAACGCATCCGGGCGAACTGTTCGTGTGCCGCAATATCGGTAATATCGTCCCGGCTTATGGCGAAATGCTGGGCGGCGTGTCGGCTGTGGTCGAGTACGCGGTGCTTGCGCTGAACGTGCGGCAAATCGTGGTGTGCGGACACAGCGACTGCGGCGCGATGCGCGGACTCGCCGGTACGGCGCCGATGACGGCCGAAGACATGCCGACCGTCAACGCGTGGCTGCGCAACGCCGAGACGGCGCGCAGCGTGGTGCAGGCGCGCAATGTGGGCCACGACCATCTCGTGCAGGCGCTCGTCGAAGAAAATATCCGGCTGCAGTTGATGCATTTGCGCACGCATCCGTCTGTCGCCGGGCGGCTCGCGCAAAAGCGTCTTGAAGTGTCGGGCTGGGTGTACGACATCGGGCACGGCCGCATTTCGGTGTTCAACGAAGACGACGATCGCTTCGAAAGTCTCGGCGAAGCGCGCACGCGGATCCAGAAGGAGCAGGGCAGCTAGGCGCGGAGTGCCGAGCGACGGCGATGTTCAGTCGCCCATCTCCACGGCGCGCCGCAGGAATCCCATCGCCCGTTCGTTGTCCAGATACGCGGTATTGAAGCGGACCCACGGCGTCGGCTCGCCGTGCGGCCGGTAGTAGCTGCCCGGCTGCACGGTGATGCCCGCACGCGCGGCCTCGGGGACGAACACATCCGAACTCGGCACGCCCGGCACGCGCGCCCACACGAGCGTGCCGCCGCACGGCTCGTCGAACACCTGCCAGCCGATATCGGTGAGCAGTTCCACTGCCGTCGAAATGGCGCCGTTCACGCGCCGCCGCAGCCGCTCCAGATGCTTGCGATACGTGCCGCGCTCGAGCAGTGCGGCCACGACGCGTTCGCTGAAACGCGTGCCGCCCAGACTGGTGAGCGCCTTTACTTCGACAAAATGCTTGATCAGCTCCGCCGCGGCAGCGATATATCCCAGCCGTAGCGACGACGACAGGCTCTTCGAAAACCCGCCGATATACACCACGCGCGTCAGCCGGTCGAGCGACGCGAGCCGTTGCGTGGGAATGGCCTGGAAATCCGCGTAGACATCGTCCTCGACGATCATGAAGTCGTGCTCCTGCGCGAGTTGCAGCAGCCGGAAGCCCACGTGCGGCGCGACGTTGGTGCCCGTCGGGTTGTGAAAGACCGTGTTGATGAAAAAGAGCTTCGGCCGGTGTTCCCTCAACAGCGTCTCGACGGCTTCGATATCCGGCCCTGTGGACAGGCGCGGCACGCCGACCAGTTCGATACCCTGCAGCTTGAGCAGCCCGAACAGGTTGAAGTAGCCGGGATCTTCGACGAACACGGTGTCGCCCGGCTTGAGCAGCATCCGCACCACCAGGTCGAGCGCCTCGCTCGCGCTGTTGGTCACCATGATGTTCTGCGGCTCCGTCGCCACGCCGACGAACGCGAGGCGCTGCTCGATCTGCAACCGAAGCACCGGGTCGCCTTGCGGAATCGCGTAGTCGATCAGGCTGCGCGCGTCCGTGCGCGACGCCTGACGGATTGCCTGCGCAATGCCTTCGACGTCGCGCCACGCCTCGGGGATAAAGCCGATCGACAGGTTCAGCACCTCGTCGGGCCGCTCGAACTGCCGCAGGATCTGGTCGGATTCGGGCGTCGCGCGAATCGCGTCGAGCCCGCGCGTGGCGCGCGGCGCCTTTTCGAACTGTTCGGCGACGTAGTAGCCGGAGCCGTGCTTGGGTTGCAGCAGGCCGCGCGTGGCGAGCCGGTCGTAGGCCTCGATGACGGGAAAACGGCTGATGTTGTGTTCGGCCGCGAACTTTCGGATAGACGGCAGGCGCGTGCCCACGCGCAGTTCGCGCGACAGGATGAGCGCTTCCACCTGACCGACGATCTGTTCGGTCAGCGGGGTAGCCGTTGCGACGTCGAGCGTGATCTTCATTCGCCTCCCTGTCGACCAGACTGGGCGCGCTAGCACCTGCCGCTGGTCCCGTGCAAGATGACTGCTCTGAAAGTGTTCAGGCAAGTTCGCCGAACACTTCGCGCAAATTGATGGAAAGTGTTCATTCCAGTTATCGCAGTTTACCGGAACAATAGCCCCAACGAGTTAGTTTGTTTGCATGAAATTTAGAGTGAAAAACCCGTTAAATCAGTGACTTATGTTGAATTCGATGAATACCTCGAACACTGGCGAAAACGAGCGAACACTTTAACCGATTCCTCAAAAATCGAATTGTATTGCCTGAATTTCCGAGGCCGTGCCAAAAAACATACGGCCCAGCAGAACCTGAGAGAGCAGAACCTGAGAGAAACAACGAACGGCGGCTATTGACGAGAATCCGACCCGACCGCCCAGACCAAGATCGACCTTTATGTGCGCTCCCCTTCGTGGGAGCGCCCGTTTTGCTCGTCGGGATGTCTGGTTGCTGCGTGGGTCCGACACTCGGGTGCGCATTCGCCAACAGCACGCATGACCGCGATCGGCGGCGTCGGGCTGATAAACAACACACCGTCTGACTGCGCCATAAAAGGAACCGGAACGGACAAAGAAGCCGCGACGGAAAGCAGGATCCACGACGAAGAAACGGGGCTACACGGTCAAGCCTGTCGCGCACATTGGTCCGCCGTCATTGGCGAGTCGATGCAGCACGCCACACGGCTTTGGGTTTCTGGCTCCGGGTGTGAAAGAACTGACCACTGTAGTGGGCAGCTTGTTAAGCAGTACAGAGTTAACGCCAACCCCAAGGAGATTGAAATGACGACCCAAATGCAGGTTCAGCAAGTGCAGCCGCAACAGCAATCGCAGGCGCAGTCGCAATCGGACAGGCAAGACGACAAGAAGATCACGGTCGTGGTCAAGCCTCGCAAGGCCCGTCCTGTACTGATCCCGGTTCACCTGTAAAGAACGCGCCGGCACCTTTGCGTGCCGGCCACGAACGGAGGCTGTCGTGATGGACGACATCTTTGAACCACAAGCGTTTGTGCTGGCGGGGAAGTGTCTCAGCACGTCGCCTTCGCTCGTCATCGAAGACGACGAGCATCAATACGAATTTCCGGCGTCCGTCGAAGGTGATGACGCGGCGTCCCTGATCAGCGCGCTGCGCTCCGGCGTCAAGGCGGAAGAGGTGCTGTCCCGCTACTCGCCGTACGAACAGAAAGTGTTCGACCGTCTGAAGGAACTGCAACTGGTGCGCGCGGTGAAGCCCGCACTGGCCCGCAGCGGCCTCGACGTGCTGCTCGAACTCGAAGATCTCGCTAACGAGCTCCTGTATCGCACGCTCTATACGAACGTGTTCTGGGAGAAGTGTGCGTCCGCAAGCGGGCGCGACGACATTCCCCTCAACGTGATCCACGGCATGATCGTGGAGAACTACCATTTCCTGTTCCGCGAAAGCTATTTCGACGCGCCCGTGCTGTCGTATGTCGCCAATACGGGTGTGCGGCTCGCGATGAACGAGTTCTACGCAGAAGAGTACGGGCACGACGAACTGCTGCTCAAGGCGCTGACCACGCTCGGCGTGACGCGCGAGGATCTCGCGCGCACGGTGCCGCTGCCGCAAACCATGGCGCTGTGCAACGCGCTCGCGTACTGGGCGCACAGCGATCCGCTGTTCTTCTTCTCGACGCTCGGCATTCTCGAAGGCAAGGACATCAAGCAGGATTCCTTCCTCGATGCCGCATACCGGATCGGTGTCGATCCCGCGTTGCTCAAGCCCGTGAAGGCGCATTCGGATATCAACCTGAACGGCGGGCATGGCAGCCTCACGCGCAAGATCTTTTCGCGCATTCCGGCTATCGCGGATGCCGACGTGCGGCGCATGCGCGCGCAAACGCATCTGTTCATCGAACTGTATGACCAGTTTTATACGGGCATCTGGGAACACTATTCGACGTCTCCCAGGCTGTTGCGCCAGCTCGACGTCAACGGGGAGGCATGATGCAGGTCACGACCGCAGCAGATCTTTTCGCCGCGCCGCGTTTTCGTCCGGGCGTGCAGCTGATCGAAGAAGACAACGGACTCACGCTCGATTATCGCGAGCAGTCGTGTTCCGTCGTCGCCGACAGGCAGGGCCCGCTCAGGTCATTCGTCGATTCGCTGAGCCGTGGCGACACGTCGATTCCCGAACTGAAGCGCCGTCATCCCGAACTCGCCGATGAAGTCGATAGCTTGCTGGAAGAGTTCGACCGGCTCGGCCTGCTGACGGAAAGCGCGTTTCCCGCGCCGCGCGGGTGTCTGTCGGGTGAAGAGTTTTATCACCGCCTGAGAAAATTCGCGGCTGAAACGATCGAGGCGAACTCGAAGTCGCGTCTCTATCAGGGGCTGTGCGACCGCACGTTGCCGAAGAGCGCGCTGATCGGCTATGCGCTCGAATACTTCTACATCGTGCGCGAAGCACCCAGTCTGATTGCGCCGGCGCTCACGCATGCCGAGCCCGTCAAGGTGCAGAAGATGCTGCAAGGCTTTCTCGCCTCGGAACTCAATCACGACGACATGCTGCGCCAGTCGCTGCAGGCTGTCTCCATTCGCACCGATGTTCTCGACCATGTTGTGCCGCTGCCCGCGACGTTCGCGTTGTGCGCGTCGCTCGGCGTGTATGCGCGCCAGCATCCGTTGAGCTTCAAGTCGCTCCTGTTCCTGTTCGAGCAGCCGAGCGTGAGCTTCCACATCGAACTGGCGAACTATTGCCGCGAGACGGGCATCCCGGAAGGCTTCTGGCGTCCGATCGCCCGTCACGCGACGATCAACGACGAGTTCGATCACGAAGACATTTCGCTCAGTCTGCTGTCGGAAATCGAGGCCGTCTCGCCCGAAGAGCAGATGACCGTGAAGAAGCACGTGATGCTCGCGATCGAAACGATGGTGCTGCAGGAGAACCAGATTCTCGATTACTACGGCCGTCAGCCTGTTGCCAAACCGCGCATCTTCGCCTGAGAACTGTCATGGAACGCTGGGATATCGATCGATACAGGCGGCCGGCGCTCGTGCCTTGCGAGGTGTCGGCCATGGGCGACGACGGTTTGACGATCGGCTTCGGCGACGATGCGCTCGATCTGTCGTTCGAAGGCGTTGCGCGCGACGAAGTGGCCGACGTAGTCACGCAGTTGATGCGGCCTGCGTCCGACATCTGGCTGCGGTTGAACAAAGGCGCGTGTCCCGCGTGGGTTCGCACGCTGACGGTGCAGCTCGATGCGCTGTCGCTGATCGAAGAGACGGATAGCGGTATCGACAGTATCAAGTCCGATGCACAGCGCGCATTGGCGTTATGCGATGAAGTCGCGCAACGGCTTGCCGATGTGATCGGACGCCGGCTTGCGATCTACGAGGACGTGCTGCGCGTCGTTCATCAGATGCTGACGCAGGAAACGCAAGCGCGTGACACGACGCCAGACGCGTTTCCGTTTTCGCGCGAGCAGGGCGGCCACTTCGCCGATAACTTCGCGTTGCAGTCGCTACATTTCCAGTTCGCGTATGCGCGCCAGAACGCGCCGGAACTTCTGATCGCGTGGCGGCGCGTGCTGGGTGAAGTATTCCTGCATCTGCGCTGGCATCCGTCGAAGGCCGAGCCTGAACGTGCATCGCCCGAACAGTTCAGCGAACTCGCATCGCTCGATCCCGTCGATCTGCAAACGTATCTGCTGTCGTTCGCACATTTCGTCGAGATCGCGCCGTTGCGCGTCGGCAGACGCATGACGTCGGTGGAGACGGAACACTTCAACGAGCCATGCAGCGGTCTCGCGCTCGCTGCGCGCGCCGAACGTCTGCTGCTCAATGCGCTCGATCACTTGGGCAGCAACGCCTATGCAGCGGCCGCGCTCGAAAGCGATGCCATCACGCCGCTCGTGAAGGGGCTGTATATCGAGCAGTACCACGTCACCGACCGCTTCGTCGAAATTCTCGGACCGTTGCTGTCGCGCCGTCTCAAACGCAATCTGCGCGCGCGGCTGTTCCAGTACTTCCAGGAAGAGTACGGCCACGAAGCGTTCGAACTCGCCACCTGCGTCGCACTCGGCATGGATGAAGCGCAGGTGCGCGCGTCGGTGCCGCTGCCGCTTACTGCGCTCTATATCGACGCGTATACGGTGCTCGCGCATCGGCTGCCCACGGCCTTCTTCACGTCGATCATGGTGACGGAGGGGCTGCGCGACCAGCACAGTCCCGTTCACGAGCACATTGCGGCGCTCGTCGAAAACGCGCTGCACGCGGGCGACATCGTCGCGAAGCATGGCGAAACCAACGATGAACTGAATCATCCGAGCCTGTCGCGCCTGTTTCTCGCCGACGTCCCGCACGTGAGCGCGGCGCAGCAGCGCTACAGCCTCGAAGCGGCGCTGTTCATGCTCGAAGTGAACATGCGGCAACTGGAATCGGTTGCGTTCTTTTACGGCGACCAGACGCAACTCCAGTTTCATGGGCTTCACGAAGGCGGGAGGCCGCTTGAAGTCTGACGACGGTTCCGGCGAAGGCGGTCAGGGCGCGGGCGCGATGCGCTTCGATTCCGTCAATCCGTATTGGGAGCGATTCCTCGACGAAGCGGGCCTCGACATGACGGGCGCGCGCGGCGACGGCTGCTATCTGGAAACGGCAGATGGCCGCGCGTTGCTCGACTGTCTCGCGGGCTTCGGCACGGCGAATCTGGGGCACGCACACGCGGCGCTGCTCACGCGTTTTGCCGATGCGTTGCAGCGCACGACCGTGAACGTGTTTCCGTTCGAATGCGCGGACGTGCAACTCGCGCTGGCCCAAAAACTGTTGTCGCTCAGCGGCGGGCGCTACGAGAAAGTGTTCTTCGCGACGACGGGCGCCGAGGGCGTCGAAAGCGCGGTGAAGTTCGCGATGTCCAGCACGGGCCGCACCGACGTGGTTGCATTCCGCGATGCCTTTCACGGGCTGTCGATGTTCTCGTCGTTCCTGACGGGCAATCCGTTCTGGACGGAAGCGCTGCGCTGGAAGCCGGGCAACATTCATCACGTCGACGCGCGCAGTTTCGCCGCGCTCGAAGACATCCTGTCGAGCCGCAAGGTCGCCGCCGTCGTGTTCGAGCCGGTGGCGGGCTCGTCGGCGGCGCAACACTGGAGCGCCGATACCGCGGCGCGTCTCGCGGCGCTGTGCCGCGCGACGGGCACGAAGCTGATCGCCGACGAAGTGTATTGCGGCCTGGGCCGCACGGGCACTTGGTTCGGCATCGACGCGATCGGCATGGGCGGCGTGGGCGGCGTGAATGGTGCTGTGGACGCACCCGACATGATCGTCGTATCGAAAGGACTGACGGGCGGGCTGGTGCCGCTGTCGGCCGTACTGATGAACGACGGCGATTTCGACGCCGTGTTCGGCGCACCCGGCAAGGCGAAAGTGCAGGGATCGACGTTCGGCGGCAACCGGCTCGCGATGCAGTGCGGGCTGATCGTGCTCGACCTTGTCGAAAGCGGACGGCTCGTCGAGAACGCAGCCGCAATGGGTGCGTTGATCGCCGCGCGCATCGCCGCGCGTTTCGATCAGCGCGTGAGCGTGCACGGCCGCGGCCTAGCGCTCAGCCTCAAGCTCGACCCGCGCTTCGACAGGAGCATGACGGATGTCTGGCTGGATCTGATCGACGGCGGCGTGCTGGCCATGCCGAATTCCGCTGCGCCGGATTCGCTGCGCCTGTCGCCACCGCTGATTTTCGGTGTGGACGAAGTAGAAGTTCTGATCGACCGACTCGACGAGGCGCTACAGCCATGAACTCAGACAATCAGAAACCGAAGGAGAGCGCCGGCTACGCTGCGCTGCTCGTGGCGCTGTGCTGGTGGGGCCTGATGCCGTTGTATTACTGGCATCTGAAAGAAGTGAGTGCGGCGGAAATGCTCGCGCACCGGGTGTTCTGGTCGTTTGCGGTGTTGTCGGCCGTCATTGCGTTCAAGCCCGGGTTGCGCAAACAGATTGGCGACTGGCGCTCGTTTGCGATCGCGCTGTTGCCCGCAATTCTTCTGTCGGCGAACTGGGTCGTTTATATCCTCGCATCGGTGACGGGGAATGCACTGCAGGCAAGTCTTGGATACTTCCTGAATCCGCTGCTGTCAGCGGCGCTTGGCATCGTTTTTCTGAACGAGCGGCTAAACGGTCTGAAAGCGGCGGCGCTCGCGCTCGGACTGGCGGGCACCTTCGTGCAGTGTTACGCGCACGGTGGCGTGCCGGTGTTCGCCGTGCTGCTCACCGTGACGTTCTCGCTGCTCGGTCTCGCGCGCAAGGTGTGGCCGACGCGAAACGCGATCGTCAGCACATGGCGCGAAACGGTCGTGATGATGCCGTTCGCGCTGGGCTATTTTGGCTTTCTGGCGTCGAACCATACGCTCGCGTTCACGTCGTTCGGTGTCGATGCGGCAGTGCTGATGATGCTCGCCGGCCCGCTGACGGTGGTGCCGCTCGCGCTCTATGCGTACGCGATGCCGCTCGTGTCGCTGACGGAATCGGCCGTGATGCAGTACGTGACGCCGACCGTCACGTTCATTCTGGCGCTCACGGTGTTCCACGAACGGCTGACAGGGGTCGATCTGGCGGGATACGGGCTGATCTGGTGCGGTCTCGCGCTCGCAACTTACGCGTCGATCCGGCGCCGTCCGCTGACGCTCGCCGTCGCGACGTCAGGCGCGGGGCAGGGAACGCAAAGTGTGCAGGGCGTGCAAGGTGCGCAGGTCGCGCGACAGAACGTGTCGCTTCTTTCTTCGCACAAAAAGACGCCAGCTTCCGCTGGCGTGAATAGGTTCTGGCATTCCGAGGGCCGTCCAGAACCTGAGAGACGGTGCGAAAAGTCTGACGCATAGAAGCATCGACGACTTTTTCTTCAGATTTGAGCGCGTTCGGATGAGAATCCGGCGCGCTCGATGCATGTTGCCGAGTGTACCTCCAGTTCGCAAAATGAGCTTGCAAAATATGCGAATTAGTTGGGGTCGGATTGTGCGTTTCCGTACCAAGCCATTTGTAAGTCAGCGCGTCCGGTTGCCCGCCAGGATTTCCGTCGGGAAGGGCTCGACCAGCCGTTTTTGCGCCACCGGAGCGATCCTGAAAAAGAACATATAATCAAAGGTCGCGACCGCGCCGGGCAATGGATTCCCGGCGATGTGGACGGGAGAACAATGAGCCGCGGGCGAAGCAGTCGGGGAATGTGCAGCCGTCGTCACCGGTAATACGGACGGGGTTGCCTTTCTCGCGTCGGATGGGCGCGCAAACGCCCGCTGTCCGGTCGTTCTGGCCCATTGGGGCCTGGCCTATCGGGCTGGCCATCGTTGGTTTCCCTCAAGTTTGCATCGCAGGCTACGTTGCGTGCAGCGTAGCGCCGGCGCGTTTCGCATTGCAGTTTTCATCCGGATCTCACAAGGCTCTTAAGGAGCCAGGCAATTTCATGACAAGTTCTCCCGGCTCATACGATGACGAGCCGTTGGTATCGATGAACATGGCGGGTGCTACCGCCGACGCTTACCGCATCGGCTCCGCGCCCGGCGGCGCGCGGCCTGCTGCGCGCTCGTCCGCACGCTGGGTCGCAGCGGGCGAAACCGTCGATTTCCACGGTGAATCGATCTCGGGAGGCTTCTTCTACACGGGCGATGTGCTGCGCTCGCACGCCGATTCGATCGAAGCGTGCGTGCTCGACGCGCGTTTCGACATCGCCCGCGATGGCGCGGACCCGGCGGCTGGCCTGGGCGCTGTTGCGCTCAGCTATGGCGGGTTCACGCCGGAGCAGCGCCGCACATATCTGGACTGGCTCGCGTCCGATCGCAAAAAGTCGGACATCAACACCGGTTACCTGTTTTTCTATCTCTACGGGCTCGAGCGGCGCGTGCTGGTCGACGGCGCGGCGGGCAAGGTGAGCGTCGACGAGTTCAACGCGATCGCGAAAGAGTTGCGGCGCCTGATTAATCTCGACGCGAATTACGGCTGGCAAAAGCACGTGCGTGGTCTGATCGACGCACTGTCGCTGATGGCGTCGCGCCATACGCGGATGTATCTGCAGAGCGCGCCCGACGGGCTCGCGACCGGCTATCAGGTGCCGTTGAACGTGCGCGTCGCGTTCGGCCAGGCGGCGCTCGACCAGCATCCGCTGCCGGCCGACTGGGCGCTCGCGTGGGTGAAGCTCGATCCGATGATGGTGCGGCGCACGGCCGTCGCGCGCTGCCCGGAAGAATTCGACCGCGTGTTCATGCGGCAGTATCGCGACCGTTTCGGCGACGGCATGATGCTGCCCGCCAACCGCACGAAGCTCGACGCATCGCCGCAGCCGTCGTTCCGCGCGCTGAAGAGCATGCCGGTGCCGGGTTTTCTCGTCGGGCTGCCCGATATCGCGGCTGTCAACGGCACGCGCAACAAGCTGCAACTGCTGATGCACGAAAGCGCCGCCGCGCTCGATGCTTACAGCCGCTATCTGGGCCGCTATCCGGAAGCGCAGGGCACGCTCGAAGCGACGCTGACGCTGCCGCCCGCGCTCTGGCCGCAGGCGACGCACGACGCCATCGACTCGCTCGCCGCCGAAATCGCGCGCGAGACGGCGGTCAGCACGTTTGGCGCGCTGCTCGAGCGCTTCAAATCGGGCGGCAAGATGACGCGCGACAAGGCGGTCATATTCACGACGGCGCTTGCGGAAGCCGGGATTGCGCTCGAGCCCGATGTGCGCCTCGGCGCGCGTACGCCGAAGCCGACGGACGCCGTCGCGCTGTTCGCGGCCGCGCCAAGCGCCAATGCGCTTGCCATCGACGAAGCCTACGAGGTCGCGACGATCATCGTCGATCTGGCCGCGACGGTTGCCCGCGCGGATGGCGACGCGACGCAGCGCGAAACGGCCGTGATCGAATGGCAGATCGACCAGTGGCCGCATCTGTCCGATGCGCAGCGCGCGCGCCTGAAGGCGCGCAATCTGGCGCAGCTCGCGCAGCCGACGGCGAGCGCCGGCCTGAAGAAAAAGCTCGAGCCGCTGATGCCCGACGTGAAGGCGACGATCGCGTCGTTTCTCGTCCACACGGCCAGTGCCGACGGCGTCGTGTCGCGTGACGAAGTGCGTTTGCTGGAAAAGGTGTACCGGATGCTCGGCATCGATCCGCAGCGTCTTTATACGGATCTGCATCAGCACGCGAGCGGCGCGCCGGTAGCGTCGGCAGGCGCGAAGCGCGCGGCGAAAAAACACGCGGGCGAGCCTGGCGAACAAAGGGCTGTCGCGCCGAAGCACGAGTTCGTGCTCGACGCGACGCGTATTGCCGCGCTGAAAGAAGAGACGGCGCGCGTGTCGTCGATGCTCGCCGATGTGTTCGTCGAGGAAACGCATGGCGCGGTGAAAGAGCCGCATATCGAAAACGAAGCCGTGCAGGCGCGTACCGTCGAGGAACAGGACATGCTCGCGGAAGAACCTGTGGCCGAAACGCACAAAATGGACGAAACCGAGCCATCGTCGTCTCAAACCGCTGAAGCAACCGGGCCGCTGCTCGGCCTCGACGACGCGCACTCGTCCTTCCTGCGCCTGCTGGTCACGCGCGCAACATGGACGCGCGCCGAGCTGGCCGACGCCGCCTCGCATCTCGAACTGATGCTGGACGGCGCGATCGAACAGGTGAACGAGGCGTCGCTCGACCGTTGGGACGAGCCGCTCACGGACGGAGACGATCCCGTCGAAATCAATCAGGAAGTCGCACAAAGGTTGGCTGCATGACAACGATTCGCCCCAGGGACCGCGACGCGGTCCTGCAATCCCTGCGCGCCGGCGTGGTGCCGCGCATCGGGCAACATCTGATCCAGGTCGGCCGCGCGCGCGAACTCGAAGCGCTGCTGAAGGATATCGAGCGCGTCGCCGACGGCGGCTCGGCGTTTCGCATCGTCGTCGGCGAATATGGCGCGGGCAAGACGTTTTTCCTGAACCTCGTGCGCGCGATCGCGCTCGAGAAAAAGCTCGTCACCGTGCACGCGGATCTGAATCCTGACCGGCGTCTGCATGCGTCGGGCGGCCAGGCACGCTCGCTGTACGCGGAACTCGTGAAGAACATGGCGACGCGCACGAAGCCCGAAGGCGGCGCGCTGGCAGGCGTGGTCGAGAAGTTTATCGGCCAGGCGAAGACGGAAGCGAAGGCAACGGGCCGCAGCAGCGACGAAGTGATCCGCGCGCAGCTCTCGGCGCTGACCGAAATGGTCAACGGCTACGATTTCGCCGATGTGATCGCCGCATATTGCCGGGGCTTCGAGGAAGGCAACGAGAAGCTCAAGAGCGACGCCGTGCGCTGGCTGCGCGGCGAATTCACGACACGCACCGACGCGCGCCAGGCGCTCGGCGTGCGCACCATCGTCGACGACGCGAACATGTACGACCAGCTGAAGCTGCTCGGCCGTTTCGTGAGGCTCGCGGGTTATAGCGGGCTGATGGTGTGTCTCGATGAAATGGTGAACCTGTACAAGCTCGCGAACGTGCAGGCGCGCAACGCGAACTACGAACAGATTCTGCGGATCCTGAACGACTCGCTGCAGGGCTCGGCGGAAGGGCTCGGTTTCGTGCTCGGCGGCACGCCCGAGTTTCTGCTCGACACGCGCCGCGGTCTTTACAGCTACGCGGCGCTCCAATCGCGGCTCGCGGAAAACGCGTTCGCCACCGACGGCCTCGTCGATTACAGCGGCCCCGTGATCCGGCTCGCGGCGCTCACGCCGGAAGACTTCTACGTGCTGCTCGACAAGCTGCGCGTGCTTTACGCATTCGGCGACGCGAGCAAGGCGCTCGTGCCCGAAGAAGCGATTCCCGCGTTCATGGCGCACTGCGCGACGCGGCTTGGCGAAGCGTACTTCCGTACGCCGCGCACGACGATCACCGCCTTCATCAACTTTCTCGCCGTGCTCGAGCAGAACCCGTCGACGGACTGGCGCGAACTGATCGGCAGCATGGAGATCGAGCGCGACACGGGCGGCGCAGCCGATATCGTCAACGACGCCGCGCCCGACAGCGACGATGAGCTCGCAAGCTTCCGGCTCAACTGAGGGCTCGTCCGGGTCGCGCAGCTTCGATCTGCTCGACGAGCGGATCCGCCGCTGGATCTGGCGCGAGGGCTGGACGGAGTTGCGCGACGCGCAGGAACGCGCCGTCCCCGCGCTGATCGACGCCGACCGCGACGTGATCATCGCGGCGGCGACGGCTGCGGGTAAAACTGAGGCCGCTTTTCTGCCGATTCTCTCGAACCTGCTGCGCGACGATCCGTGCAGCGGCTCGGTGCTGTACGTCAGTCCGCTGAAGGCGCTGATCAACGATCAGTGGTCGCGCCTCGACAATCTGTGCGAGGCGCTCGAGATTCCCGTTACCGGCTGGCATGGCGATGTGTCGTCGGGACGCAAGCAACGGTTTATCAGGAAGCCGACGGGCGTGCTGCTGATTACGCCCGAATCGCTCGAAGCGATGTTCGTCACGCGCGGCGCGTCGTTGCCGTCGACGTTCGCGGCCTTGCGCTATGTCGTCGTCGACGAGTTGCATGCGTTCATCGGCTCCGAGCGCGGCATGCAGTTGCAGTCGCTGATGCAGCGTATCGATCATGTGTGTGGGCGCACCGTGCCCCGCGTCGGGTTGTCGGCAACGCTCGGCGACATGCGTCTCGCGGCGGAATTTCTGCGGCCGCGCGCGGCGCAGAACGTGCAGATCGTCGAATCGGGCAACACGGGCCAGGAACTGAAGATCCTGATCAAGGGTTACGTCGAGAAGCCGCCGCGCATCCAGTTCGAGCCGGGCATCGAGAATCCCGGCCTCGAAGACGTCGTGCCCGCCAGCACCGTCGAAGTCGCGAATCATATGTACAAGGTGCTGCGCGGCTCGAACAATCTGATCTTTCCGAACAGCCGCAGGCAGGTCGAGCTCTACGCCGACCTGTTGCGCCGTGCGTGCGAACGCGATGGCTATCCGAACGAGTTCTGGCCGCATCACGGCAGTCTGTCGAAAGAGCTGCGCGAGCAGACCGAACAGGCGCTGAAAGCGGGCGACCGTCCCGCGAGCGCCGTCTGCACGTCGACGCTGGAACTCGGTATCGACATCGGCGCCGTGAAAAGCGTCGTGCAGGTGGGCGCGCCGCCTTCGGTGGCAAGCCTGCGGCAGCGGCTCGGGCGTTCCGGCCGACGCAAGGGCGAAGCGGCGATTTTGCGCTGCTACGGCGTGGAAGCGGAATTGCACAGCGGCTCCGATGTGTCGGACCGGCTGCGCGAAACCCTCGTCCAATCGGTCGCGATGGTAAATCTGCTGCTGCGCGGCTGGTTCGAGCCGCCGCGTGCGCGCGGCATGCATCCGTCGACGCTCGTGCAGCAGATTCTGTCGATCATCGCCGAACGCGGCGGCGCGCAGGCGGGCGAGCTATGGGACACGCTCGTCACGCAAGGCCCGTTCGGCGCGATCGACAAGCCGACTTTTGCTGCGATCCTGCGCAGCCTCGGCGCGAAAGACCTGCTGGTGCAGGAAGCGGGCGGTCTGCTGCTGCATGGCGTGGCGGGCGAGCGCCTCGTCAATCACTACGAGTTCTATGCGTCGTTTTCGAGCGACGACGAATTCCGCATCGTGGCGGGTGCGCGGGTACTCGGCTCGGTGCCCGTGTCGCGGCCACTGGCGCCGGGGCAGGGGCTGGTGTTCGGCGGCCAGCGCTGGCGCGTGCAGGACGTCGATGCGGTCAAGAAGACGGTGTACGTGACGCCCGACTCAGGCGGCGTGCCACCCGTGTTCGACGGCGGCGGTTCGCTCGTGCACGACGAAGTGCGGCGCGAGATGTTCAACGTGCTCAAGGACGGCGCGCCCGTCGTGTTTCTCGACTCGACCGGCCGCGAGATGCTCGAAGAGGCGCGCCGCTTTTTCGCGTCGAACGAACTGGCGACGCGCGCCGTTTTCACGCACGGCGGCGGCACGGTGCTCGCCACCTGGTCCGGCGACTGGATCAACGATGCGCTCGTCGTACTGCTGCGCGCGGAAGGGCTCGACGCGTGGAATCAGGGGCCGACGGTGAGCGTGCGCGTCGCGGGCTCGCTGAAGGACGCGCTGCAGCGTATCGCCGCGTTGACGCCCGCGCAGACCACGGACGCGTTGCGCACCATCGGCAATCTCGACAACGAGAAGTGGGACTGGACCTTGCCCGACGACGTGAAACGCAGTGCGTACGCGTCGCTGCGGCTCGACATGGCGGGCGCGCAGGCGCTGGCAAGACGCCTTGCCACGGCGTGCGATTGACGCAGGTGCAGCATCGATGTCCGCACAATCCAAGTGCAAGCGGGCCAATTAAGCGGTAGCATACATTTCTTTACGCGCTTCGAACGGCTTGCCTGAAACGCTGCATTTCAGGGCGCTTTCGACGTTCCCGCGCCGCACATCCAACCAGCCCCCCATGTCGAATCCTCCACAGACGAAGCGTCATCTCGTCATTGCTGCCGTGATGGCATCGATGGCGATGGTGGCGATCGAGGCCACCATCGTATCGACGGCCATGCCGCAGATCGTCACGCAACTCGGTGGCCTGCGTCTCTACAGCTGGGTCTTTTCGTCGTTCCTGCTCGCGCAGACGGCGATGACCGTCGTGTTCGGCAAGCTCGCCGATCTGTACGGCCGCAAGCCGACCGTGCTGGTGGGCATCGCGATCTTCCTGATCGGCTCGATCGGTGCCGGCTTCGCGTGGTCGATGCCCGCGATGATCGTGTTCCGCCTGATTCAGGGCGTGGGTGCGGGCGCGATCCAGCCTGTCACGCTGACCATCGTCGGCGACCTGTATCCGGCGCGCGAGCGCGGCAAGATTCAGGGCTATCTGGCGAGCGTCTGGGCGATTTCCGCCGTGATCGGCCCGATGGCGGGCGGTTTGCTGATCCGCGACCTGTCGTGGTCGTGGATTTTCTGGATCAACGTGCCGATCGGCATTCTGGCCGCGTTCGGCTTCATCTCGTATCTGCATGAAGAGAAGCGCCATCAGCGGCCGTCGATCGACATCCTGGGCGCTGTGCTCTTCACAATTGCAATCGGCGCGCTGATGATGTCGCTTACCGACGCCGGCTCGGAGAACGACGGCCGCGCGTTGTTCGAAATTGCGCTGTGCGTGATCAGCAGCGCATTGTTCGTGTGGCACGAACGGCGCGTGCCGGAGCCGATGATTTCATTCTCGCTGTGGAGCCATCGTCCCATTGCCGCGTGCAATGCGGCGACCGTGCTGTCGGGCATGGCGCTGATGGGTCTCACCACCTTCCTGCCGATGTACGTGCAGGGCGTGCTGCATCAATCGCCCGTGGTCGCGGGTCTCGCGCTGACGATGGTGATGCTCGGCTGGCCTTCGGGCGCAACATTCACCGCGAGGTCGTTCCATCGCCTCGGGCTGCGTCGCACGATGATCGGCGGCAGTTTCTTTTTGCCGCTCGGCGCGATTGCGTTTGCGCTGCTGCAGCCGGACGGTTCGCCCGTGACGGCGGGCGTCGGCTCGCTGGTGATGGGGCTGGGCATGGGCATCGTGAGCGTGAGTTCGCTGATCCTGATCCAGGAGATCGTGCAGCCGCTCGAACGCGGCTCGGCGACGGCATCGAATCTGTTTTCGCGCAATCTGGGCAGCACGCTCGGTGCTGCGATTTTCGGTGCGGTGCTCAACTTCGGTCTGAGCCACTACAAAGGCACGACCATCACCTCCGACCAGCTGCGTTCACTGCTCGATGTCACACCCGGCTCGGCGCATGCCGCACTGGCGAGCAACGACATGGTGCGCGCAGCGTTGCATCACTCGCTGCATCTGACCTTCCTGTCGATCTTCGTGATCTGCGTGGGCGCGGTCTTGTCGGTGATGATGGTGCCGCATATCAAGCTCGGCGGGCAGCCGAGCAAAACCTCGGCGGCTGCGCATCTGACGGAGATGTGATCGTCAGGCTGTATCGCCCGTACGGGGCGCCTGTGTCGCGGCATCGAGTGCCGCGACCATTTCCGCCGCCGCTTTCTGCAATTCGGGCACATAGCGCCGTGTCGCGTCCGCGAGACTGACGGCGCGCGACAGAAACACGATATTCAGACTCGCCAGCACGCGCTCGCGCGACACGATCGCCACCGCGACCGCGCCGATCTTCGCCTGCGCGGTCCAGTCACCGTGATTGGACCCAAAGCCATCATCGCGCACGCGCTGGACCAGACGCCGCACCAGCGCGTCGTTCTTCGCCAGCGCCTGCTGTTCCTCGCCGCCTGAACCCGAGCGCAACAACTCGAGAATATCCTCGCGCTCTTCATCGGGGCACATCGCGAAGTACGCGCGTCCTGCTGCTGTCAGAAGGATCGGCAGCCGCCGTCCCACCATCGCGCGATGAAACGACAGCGGACTGAAGCGATGCGTCGTTTCGCGGATGATCATCGCGTCGCCATCGGGCGTGGTGAGGTCCGACGGCCACGCGACGCGCTGCAGCAGTTGCCCCATGATCGGCGGCGCGACAGTCGCGATTCGTTCGGTATCCGTAAAGCCTTCGCTCAACGCACGCACGGCGAGCGTCAGCCGGAAGCTGTCGTCGGAATTGCTCCGCCGCACGAAGCCTTCCTCCATCAACGTCTCCAGCAGTCGACGCACCGTCGTGCGATGCAGCCCGGTGAGATCCGCGATCTGCTGGCTCGTCGCGCGGCCGTCTTCCATCGCGTTCAGCGCCTTCAGCACCTGTAGCCCGCGCGCCAGTCCGCGCACGTTCGTGTACGTCGTCACCTAGAAAAACTCCTTTTAATTCAACTATGTGCATTCTATGCACATTTTGGAGATTTTGTTGAGCGGGTAGTGGGCGGCCCATAGACTGCCATCAAAACCTGAACGGACGACGCAGACAACGCGGCCCGCCCGAATGCAAATCAAGGAGACAGCATGAGTCCCGCCTTCGACAACGCGGCCGGCCACGGCCACGCTCACACCGGCACCATCGACACCGACGTTGCCATCATCGGCGCAGGCCCAGTCGGCCTGATGATCGCCAATATGCTCGGCTTGCAGGGCGTGCGCGTCTTGATCGTCGAGAAGCTTGAACAGATCATCGACTATCCGCGCGCCATCGGCCTCGACGACGAAGCGCTACGCGTGTTCCAGTCGGTCGGTCTGACGAAAGAACTGCTGCCGCACACGACGCCCAATCACTGGATGCGCTTCACGCTGAAAGGCAAATGCTTCGCATCGATCGAGCCGCGCACCGACGAGTTCGGCTGGCCGCGCCGCAACGCGTTTATCCAGCCGCTCGCGGACCAGATCCTGTATGCCGGCCTGAAGCGCTTCGATCACGTACAGACGCTGCTTGGCCATACGGTCGAGCGCTTCACGCAGGACGGCGACGGCGTGACGATCGAAGTCACCAGCGCAAGCGGCGAGAAAAAGATCATCCGTTCGGCGTGGATGGTCGGCGCCGACGGCGGCAACAGCGTCGTGCGGCGCACGCTCGACGTGCCGTTCGAAGGGCGCACGAAACCGAATCAATGGATCGTGATCGACGTGCGCAACGATCCCATTGGTTCGCCGCATATCTACCTGCATTGCGATGCGAAGCGTCCGTATGTATCCGCTGCGTTGCCGCACGGCATTCGCCGCTTCGAGTTCATGGTGATGCCGGGCGAAACGGAAGAAGAGCTGTCGAAGCCGGAGAACATGGCCGCGCTGATGCGCAATGTCGTCGCCGATCCGGACAAGGTCGACTACATCCGCAAGCGCGTGTACACGCACAACGCGCGTCTGGCGAGCACGTTCCGGGTGAGCCGCGTGCTCCTTGCCGGCGACGCCGCGCACATCATGCCCGTGTGGCAGGGGCAGGGCTACAACAGCGGCATTCGCGACGCGAGCAATCTCGGGTGGAAGCTGGCGATGGTCGTCAAGGGCCAGGCGCGCGACACACTACTGGACAGTTACACGGCGGAGCGGCGCGCACATGCACGCTCGATGATCCATCTGTCCGAAGTGGCAGGCGACATCTTCGCGCCGACCAGCCGCATCGGCATGGCGGTGCGCGACACGTTCGTACGCACTTTCAACGTGCTGCCTTCCGTGAAGCTCTATTTCGTCGAGATGCGTTTCAAGCCGATGCCGCGCTATGAAGAAGGCGTCGTGCTGTCGAATGGCCGCGCTCGCCGCGACGGATTGCTGGCGCGCGTGCTCGCCAAAGCCGGGCACACCGCGCCGGGCCGCCTGCTCGGCCTGATGAGCGAAAAGCGCGAGTCGTTGATCGGCCGCGTGGTGCATGGGCGCGATCCGTCTGCGGCGACGCCTGTAGGGCGCATGTTCATCCAGCCGATGGTGCGACTCGAAGACGGCAGCATCGTGCGGTTCGACGACGCGATCGGCAACCGCTTTGCGATCGTCGGCTGGGGCGCGGATCCTACCTTCGGCCTGACGCCGGAAGCACGCCGCATCTGGACCTCGCTCGGCGGCTGCTTCGTGATCGCGAAGCCCGATCCGCAACTCCAGTTTCATGACGACGTGCCCGAAGGCGTGATCGCTGTCGGCGATATCGACGGGCGTCTGAAGGACTGGTTTGCGCGCCTGCCGGAATCCGTCGTGCTGTTGCGGCCCGACCGTTTCGTCGCGGGCATGTGTGCTCCGCAGCGTCTGTCCGAACATGTCGTGCGGCTCGCCGACAAGCTGTCTCTGTCGATGGCGGTTGCAAAGCGCGACAGCGACGCACGTGCGCTGGTCGAAGAAACCACGCCTGTGCGCGAAACCGTCGCCGCGGGAGCGTGACATGTCGAAGATCCATCTTGAATGCATGTCGCACACGCCGTTGCACGGCTTCTTCGATCCCGCGCCGGAAATCGTCGCAGAGGTGGAGCGCGTGCAACGCGCGGCACGCGAGCGCGTTACAGCGTTCGATCCCGAACTGGTGATCGCGTTCGCACCGGATCACTACAACGGCTTCTTCTACGACGTGATGCCGCAGTTCTGCATCGGCGTGCACGCGACCGCGATCGGCGACTTCGACAGTCCCGCGGGTGAGTTGCCCGTCGCGCAGGAAGTGGCGCTTGCGCTCGCGGATGCCGCGCTGGAAAGCGATATCGATGTCGCCGTGTCGTACCGGATGCAGGTCGATCACGGCTGCGCGCAGGCGCTCGACGTGCTGACGGGCGGCATAGATCGTTATCCGGTAGTGCCGATCTTTATCAACTCGGTGGCGCCGCCGATGGCCTCGTGCCGTCGCGCGCGTCTGCTCGGCGATGCGATTGGCCGCTTCGTCGCGCGGATGGAACGGCGCGTGTTGCTGATCGGCTCCGGCGGCATCTCGCATGAGCCGCCTGTGCCTGAGATCGAAGGCGCGGATGCCGTGGTGGCTGAACGTCTGATCGCGGGCCGCAATCCGTCGCCGCCATCGCGCGACGCGAGACAGGCGCGCACGGTCGCTGCGGCCAAAGCGTTCACTGCGGGCGACAGCCGTTTGCATCCGCTCAATCCCGTTTGGGACCGCGCGTTTCTCGATCTGCTCGAAAGCGGCGAAGTCACTGCCGCCGACGGCCTCACCAACGACGCGATCACGCGGGAAGGCGGCAAGTCGGCGCATGAAATCCGTTCGTGGGTTGCCGCGTTCGGCGCGCTCGCGGCATGCGGACCGTATGAAGCTTCGATCGACTACTACCGCGCGATTCCCGAATGGATCGCAGGTTTCGGCGCGATGCATGCGCGCTCGCTCGACCATCAACACGCGGCGCGGCATGTCCAGATCGCGACCACGCTCGCCATTGCCTAACAGAGAGACTCAGCCATGCCGGATCAGCAAACCATTCAATCGATCGCAACGCGTCTGCGCGAAGCGGAAGCCTCACGCCAACCGGTGAAGCCCGTGCGCGATGAGATTCCCGCACACGATGCAGCACTTGCCTACGCGATCCAGCAGGTCAACGTCGATCTGCGTTGCGAACGGGGCGAACGCATCGTGGGCAGAAAAATCGGCCTGACGTCGCTTGCGGTGCAAACGCAGCTTGGCGTCGATCAGCCGGATTTCGGCACGCTGTTCGCATCGATGGCATATGGCGACAACCAGCCGATTCCGCTTTCCACGCTCATTCAACCCAAAGTCGAAGCCGAGATCGCGCTCGTGCTCGAACGCGATCTGACGGCGGAGAAACACACGTACGCGGATTTGATCGGCGCGACCGCGTACGCGCTTGCCGCCATCGAAGTCGTCGACAGCCGGGTGCAGAACTGGGACATCCGCTTCACCGACACGGTCGCGGACAACGCATCGAGCGCGCGCTTCGTGCTCGGCAGCCGACCCGTGCTACTGCGCGACGTCGATTTGAGCGCCTGCGCGATGACGCTCGCGCAGGACGGCGAGGTGCTGTCGCGCGGCAACGGTTCGGCATGCCTGGGCAATCCATTGAACGCGGCGGCGTGGCTCGCGGACCGCATGGTGCAACTCGGCACGCCGCTGCGTGCCGGCGACATCGTGCTGACAGGCGCGCTCGGCCCGATGGTTGCGGTCAAGCAGCCGGGCACCTACACGGTACAGATCGAAGGACTCGGCAGCGTGCGCGCCGCGTTCAGCGCCTGATTCATCCATATTGGAGACACACAGATGGCAACAGACAATTCAACGGACCGCACGGCGGCGAAGCGAAAAGCCGCGATCATCGGCTCGGGCAACATCGGCACGGATCTGATGATCAAGATCATGCGTCACAGCGCGCATCTGGAGATGGCGGCAATGGTCGGCATCGATCCGGCATCCGACGGTCTCGCGCGCGCTGCACGGCTTGGCGTGGCCACCACGCATGAAGGGGTCGAAGGGCTCACGCGCCTGCCCGTATTCGATGAAATCGACTTCGTGTTCGATGCGACCTCGGCAGGCGCGCATGTGAAGAACGATGCGTTGCTGCGCAAGCTCAAGCCCGGCATTCGCGTGATCGATCTGACGCCGGCCGCGATCGGTCCGTATTGCGTTCCCGTCGTCAATCTCGATGCGCATATCGATGCGCCGAACGTGAACATGGTCACCTGCGGCGGTCAGGCGACGATTCCGATGGTCGCTGCCGTATCACGTGTCGCCAAGGTGCATTACGCGGAGATCGTCGCGTCGATCAGCAGCAAGTCGGCGGGGCCGGGCACGCGAGCGAACATCGACGAGTTCACCGAGACGACGTCGAAAGCCATCGAAGCCGTGGGCGGCGCAGCGAAGGGCAAGGCGATCATCGTGTTGAATCCCGCCGAACCGCCGCTGATGATGCGCGACACCGTCTATGTATTGTCGGAAGCAGCGGATCGCGCGCAGATCGAAGCGTCGATCGAACAGATGGCGGCTGCCGTGCACGCTTATGTGCCCGGCTACCGGCTGAAACAGAAAGTGCAGTTCGACGACATTCCGGCCGATGCACCGCTCGCCATTCCAGGCCTCGGCCGTTTCAGCGGCCTGAAGACGTCCATTTTCATCGAAGTGGAAGGCGCAGCGCACTACCTGCCGGCTTACGCGGGCAATCTCGACATCATGACGTCCGCCGCACTGGCGACAGCCGAGCGCATGGCCGCGACGCTCGTCAACGCAGAAGCCTAAGGAGTACACCGACATGAGCAAGAAACTCTATATCTCCGACGTGACGCTGCGCGACGGCATGCATGCGATCCGTCATCAGTATTCGATCGACGACGTGCAGGCGATTGCGCGCGCACTCGACCGCGCGAAAGTGGACAGCATCGAAGTCGCACACGGCGACGGGTTGCAGGGATCGAGCTTCAACTACGGCTTCGGCGCGCATAGCGACCTCGAATGGATCGAAGCCGTCGCCGACGTCGTGAAGCACGCAAAGATCGCGACGCTGCTGCTGCCGGGCATCGGCACGATCCACGACCTGAAGGCTGCTTACGATGCGGGCGCGCGCGTCGTGCGCGTCGCCACGCATTGCACGGAAGCGGATATCTCGAAACAGCACATCGAATACGCGCGCGAACTCGGCATGGACACGGTCGGCTTCCTGATGATGAGCCATATGACCACGCCGGAAAACCTCGCCATCGAAGCGAAGAAGATGGAACGCTACGGCGCGACCTGCGTGTACGTGGTGGACTCCGGCGGCGCGATGAACATGAACGACATACGCGCGCGCTTCAAGGCACTGAAAGGCGCGCTCGATCCGTCGACGCAAACGGGCATGCACGCGCACCACAACCTGAGCCTCGGCGTGGCGAATTCGATCGTCGCGGTGGAAGAAGGTTGCGACCGCATCGACGCGAGTCTCGCGGGCATGGGCGCGGGCGCAGGCAATGCGCCGCTCGAAGTGTTCGTCGCCGCGGCCGAGCGTCTGGGCTGGAACCACGGCACCGATCTCTACACGCTGCTCGACGCCGCCGACGATATCGTGCGTCCGTTGCAGGACCGGCCGGTGCGCGTGGATCGTGAAACGCTCGCGCTCGGTTATGCGGGTGTCTATTCGAGCTTCCTGCGTCACTCGGAAATCGCCGCGAAAAAGTACGGCATCAAAGCCGTCGACATTCTGGTCGAGCTTGGCAAACGCCGCATGGTCGGCGGCCAGGAAGACATGATCGTCGACGTCGCGCTCGATCTGAAAAAGCGCGCACTCGAAGCACAACCGTAAAGCTGCACCGACCCGAAGCGAAGCGCCAGCAAGAGCGCCGCTCAATTCACATTGGAGACTTACATGAAAGCGTCAACGAATCTGCCCACCCGCACAGGCGGCGCGCTCACGATCGGCCTGTGCCTCGTGGTCGCGCTGCTCGAAGGGCTCGACCTGCAATCGACAGGTGTCGCCGCGCCGCGCATGGCGCGCGAATTTCACCTCGCGGTTGCGCAGCTTGGCTGGGCGTTCAGCATCGGCGCGCTTGGTCTGCTGCCGGGTGCGGCTATCGGTGGAAGGCTGGCTGACCGCATCGGGCGCAAGCGCGTGCTGATGTTATCCGTCGCATTGTTCGGCGTGTTTTCGATCGCGACGACGCAGGTGTGGGATCTGAACAGCTTGCTCGCAGCGCGCTTTCTGACCGGCCTCGGCCTTGGCGCGGCGATGCCGAACCTGATCGCGCTGTGCGCGGAAGCGGCACATCCCGACCAGCGCAGCACGGCTGTGGGCGCGATGTACTGCGGCATGCCGTTCGGCGCTGCACTCGCGGCGGTGATCGGCATCGTCAGTCCAGGCGATGAAGGCTGGCGGCATATCTTTTACGTCGGCGGCATCGGGCCGTTGCTGACCTTGCCGCTGCTCGCGATCTTCATGAAGGAGTCGACGCACTTCATCGCGCTCGGCGCGCAGCGCGATGCGTCGGCGAGTGTTGCGCAGGCGCTGTGGAAAGAAGGCCGCGCCGGTACGACGCTCGCGCTGTGGGTCAGCTATCTCGGCACGCTGATCGTGCTGTACTTCCTGATCAACTGGCTGCCGTCGATGGTGCTCGCACGCGGCCTGACACGGGTGCAGGCAAGCGTCGTGCAGATGATGTTCAACATCGGCGGCGGCATCGGCGCCATTGTGATCGCGAGCCTGATGGATCGCATCGGCAAGAAGCCGACGGTGACGGGCATGTATATCGGCATCGTCGCGGCGCTGGCAGCGCTGGCGGGCGCGACGGGCAGTTTGTCGATGGCATGTGGCGGGCTGCTTGCGGGGCTGTTCCTCGTCGGCGGGCAGTCGGTGCTGTATGCGCTGGCGGGCAGCGCGTATCCGACGCGGGTGCGTGGCACGGGTGTCGGCGCGGCGGTTGCCGTCGGACGGGTCGGCTCGATCGTCGGTCCGCTGGTGGCGGGGCAACTGTTCGCACTCGGACAAGGTCCGTCGATGCTCGTCGCCGCGAGCATTCCGCTGGTCGCGATTGCAGCGATCGGCGCGCTGGTGGTGGTCGCGAAATTCCCGCGGGAGACGCTCGTTGCGTCTCCCGCTGTGAGTACCGAATCAATCTGAATTGAAGGAACCTCAAATGACAACGATGCAAGCACGAAGCGAAGCAGACACGAGCAAGTTCGTGAGCGTGATGGAAGGCGAGACGGAACTCCGCCTGCACTACAACGACGCGGGCGACGGTCACGAAACCGTCGTGATGCTGCACGGCTCGGGACCGGGCGCGACCGGCTGGGCGAACTTCAACCGCAACGTGGATGCGTTCGTCGACGCGGGGTATCGCGTGATCCTGCTCGACTGCCCGGGTTGGGGCAAGAGCGATTCGATCGTTTGCACGGGCTCTCGATCGGATCTCAATGCACGCGTGCTGAAGGCCGTGCTCGATACGATCGGCGTGCAGCGCGTGCATATCGTCGGCAACTCGATGGGCGGACATAGCGCGGTGGCGTTCGCGCTGTCGTATCCGCAAGCGGTCGGCAAGCTCGTGCTGATGGGCGGCGGCACAGGCGGCCCGAGCCAGTTCGTGCCGATGCCGACGGAAGGCATCAAGCTGCTGCAAGGCCTGTATCGTGAACCGACGCTGGAGAATCTGAAGAAGATGCTCAACGTGTTCGTGTATGACGCGAGCATGATGACGGAAGAGTTGATGCAGACGCGTCTCGCGAACATCCTCGCGCGGCGCGATCACCTGGAGAACTTCGTCAAGAGTCTTGCCGCGAACCCGAAGCAGTTTCCCGACTACGGGCATCGGCTGAACGAGATCAAGTCGACTGCGCTGGTGATCTGGGGCCGCGACGACCGTTTCGTGCCGATGGATGTCGGCCTTCGGCTGGTGTGGGGCATGCCCGATGCCGATCTGCACGTGTTTGGCCGCTGCGGTCACTGGGCGCAGTGGGAGCACGCCGGCAAGTTCAACCAGATGGTGCTCGCGTTTCTCGCGAAGTAAGTTCATCCGGCGCAGCGGCGTTCGCTGCGCCTTCATCCGCTTCTTTCACGATCCACTGACTGAACGCGCGCATCGCGGGCGTGGCCGGTTTCGCCTTTTGCCAGGTGAGCCAGTAGCTGCCCGCTTGCACGTCGATATCGAACGGGCGCGCGAGGCGTCCCATCGACAGATCGCGTTCGAACATCGAAGCAGGTGCGAGCGCGACGCCCGCGCCTTGCATCGCGGCTTCCACCATCAATCGCGATGAATCGAACACGGGCCCACGCACGGGACGCGGCGCGAGGCCTGCGGCTGCGAACCAGTTTGCCCAGTCGTCCGCGCGATACGAGCGCAACAGCTTTTCTCCGGCGAGATCGGCGGGTGTGTGAAGACGCTGCGCGATATCGGGTGTGCAGAGCACCGAGAGCGGCGCATCGAACAGCTTTTGCGCGCGCGAACCGGGCCACGTGCCGTCGCCGAAACGGATCGCGAAGTCGAGACCTTCGGCGGCGAGATCGACGAGATTGTTGTTGGTCAAGAGGCGCAACTCGACGAACGGATGCGCGTCGTGAAAGGCCTTCAGACGCGGCATCAACCAGCCGACCGCGAACGTCCCGACGGCGCCGACCGTCAGCACTTCATGAAAATGCCCGCCTTCGAATTGCCTCAGCACGGCTTCGATGCGGTCGAACGCGTCGCTGAGTACGGGTCGCAGTGCGAGACCTTCATCCGTGATCGCGAGACCGCGCGGCAGGCGCTTGAAGAGCGTCGCGCCCAGCCGTTCTTCGAGCATGCGCACCTGCTGGCTGACGGCCGCCTGCGTGACGTTCAGTTCCAGCGCGGCGCGCGTGAAGCTCAGATGCCGGGCCGACGATTCGAACGCGCGCAGCGCGTTCAGCGGGAGATACGGTCGCATGATCGAGACATAAGAATTTCTGGGGCTAAGAGCAATTTATCATCGTTTGTCAGGCGAGGGCGGAAACGCGATAGTGGCGGCTCTTCAGGAGGAGCAATGGTCACGAGGCGACAGTTCACATTCACATTGATAGGCGGCGGGTTAGCGGGTGTTGCCGTTCAGGCGTTCGGCGCGGGCGCGGCATCGGCACCGCGCGGAGTGCCTTCTACAAGCGCTTTTGAGCGGCAGCTTGCGAAGATCGAAGCGCAGACGGGTGGCCGCCTGGGCGTCGCCATACTCGATACTTCCGGCACGAGGCTGCAAGGCTGGCGCCTGCACGAGCGCTTTCCGATGTGCAGCACGTTCAAGCTGCTGCTCGCGTCGGCCGTGCTGGCGCGCAAGGATCAAGGCAAAGAAGAGCTTGGGCGAAAAATCGTGTTTTCGAAGGACGTCGTGGTGGCGAATTCGCCCGTCAGCGGTCCGCGCGCGGGCGGCGACGGGATGACGGTCGCCGAACTGTGCGAAGCGGCCATCACGCGCAGCGACAATACGGCGGCGAATCTGCTGCTGGAGAGCATCGGCGGACAGGCAGCGCTGACGGCGTTCGCGCGCAGTATCGGCGACAAGGTGACGCGGCTCGACCGCACCGAACCGACGCTCAACGAAGCGCTCGCAGGCGATCCGCGCGATACATCGACGCCGGCAGCCATGCTCACCGACATGCATACGCTGCTGCTCGGTGACCGCTTGACGGCTGCTTCGCGCGAGCAGTTAACCGCGTGGCTCATCGCCAACAAGACGGGCGATGCACGCCTGCGCGCCGGCTTGCCGAAGGACTGGCGCGTCGGTGACAAGACGGGCACGGGCGAGCGCGGTACCTCGAACGATGTCGCGATCATCTGGCCGGATGGGCGCGCACCCATCCTGGCTGTGGTGTATCTGACGGGCGCGACACAGGTCGAATCGACGCAACGGGACGCAGCGATCGCACAGGTCGGCGCGCTCTTGGCTCAAGTCTGAACGCAAGGAAATCAGAACATGAAAGGTGTAATGGGCAGCATGCGTGTCGTGGCGATGTTGTGCGCGCTTGGCGTATCCGCGGTGAGTCGCGCGGCCGACGTGTCGCACGAGCGCATCAAACAGACCGTCGATGCCGTCATCGAGCCGATGATGTCGAAGGACAAGATTCCCGGTATGGCCGTCGGTGTGATAGTCGATGGGCGGGCGCAGGTGTTCAACTACGGCGTTGCATCGACGGAAACGGGTAAGCCTGTCACCGATGCCACGCTGTTCGAACTCGGCTCGGTGAGCAAGACTTTCACGGCGACGTTGGCGCAATGGGCGCAAGTCGACGGGCAGTTGTCGTTGAGCGATGACGTCGACAAGTATCTGCCGACGCTGCGCGGCACGCCGTTCGGCAAGGTCAGCCTGCTCAATCTAGGCACGCATACGCCAGGTGGCCTGCCGTTGCAGGTTCCCGACGAGATTCACAACGACGCGCAACTGATGCGCTATTTCAAGGCGTGGCGCCCGGCCTACGCGGCCGGCACCTACCGGACCTACGCGAATCCCGGAATCGGCACGCTGGGTGCGATCGCCGCGAAGAGCATGGGGCAGGACTTCACCGTGCTGATCGAGCGGCGGCTATTTCCGGCGCTCGGCTTGAAGAACAGCTTCATCGATGTACCCGCCGGGCGCGCAGCCGATTACGCGCAAGGCTATACGAAGGACGGCAAACCGATCCGCATGGCGGGCGGCGTGCTGGCTGCGCAGGCGTACGGCGTCAAATCGACAGCCCCCGACATGCTGCGTTTTATCGATGCCAACATGAAGCAGGTCAAGCTCGACCCGCAACTGCAACGGGCAATCGTCGACACGCATACCGGCTACTTCAAGGCAGGCCCGATGACGCAGGATCTGATCTGGGAACAATATCCCTATCCAGTGGCATTGACCGCGTTGATGGAAGGCAACGCGCCCTCGATGGCACTCGACGCCAATCCCGTTACCGCCATCACGCCGCCCGTAGCGCCGAGAGACGACGTGTGGATCAACAAGACGGGTTCGACCAACGGCTTCGGGTCGTATGTGGCGTTCGTGCCGCAAAAGCGCATGGGCATCGTGATACTCGGCAATCGCAACTTCCCGATTCTGGACCGGGTTGCCGCCGCGCATAAAATCTTGACGTCGCTGGAGCAGCGATGAAGCGGTGTCGATTCATCGCCGCGGCGCTTGTGTCAGGTGTTTTTGCGTTAAATGCACAAGCCGCCGACACGACATCAGAAGCAAAGGAGACGCTCGTGCTGCAACGGGCGCCCGTCGTGCAGACCGATCGCGAACTGGGCATGGGCATCGCCGAATTTCCACCGCGCGCGTCGAAGCCGCGTCACAAGGCAACGGGGCCGGAACTCTGCTACGTGCTGGAAGGCGAGGTCACTGTGGAGATCGAGGGCAAGGCGCCGCACGTGTATCACGCGGGCGAATCATTCGCGTTGCCGGCCTATGTCGTGCACGTCACGACGGCGGGCCCATCCGGCGCGAAAGTCCTTGCAAGCTGGGTCCATACGCCGGGCAAGCCGTTCAACGTCCCGGCGCAGGACTGATTGCTGCGTCGTGTCGAGGCGTTAGCGCGAGCACACGGTATCGATCGCGTTCAGCATCTTGCCGAAGAACGCGTCCGCGAACTGCGAATCGAGCCAGCGCACGATCAATGCGATCCGGCGCTGCGGCTCGATCCACATGAACGAACTGCCCGCGCCGACGCCGAAGTAACTCGTCTCCGGCACGCTCGGAAAGACACGGCGCCCCGTGTTGAGCCACACCAGATAACCGTAGTACGAGGCCAGCGCACAAGGCGTTTGCATCCGCGTGATCCATTCAGCCGATAGCACGCGGTGTCCCTTGGCGACGCCACCGTCAAGCAGCATCTGCGCGACTTTCAGTTGATCGTTCGCGCTTACCGACATGCCGCCGCCCCAGTGCGAGCCGCCCGGCACCGATTGCACGCGCCGGCCTCCGAGTTCGAGCCACGCGTCGTCATAACCGACCCATTGCCAGTTTTCGCTTGCGCCGACAGGCCGCATGATCGCCTCGCGAAATACCTCGGGTAACGGCTTGCCGAACAGATGCAGCAACGCGAGCGATAGCTGGTTGATGCGCACGTCGTTGTATTCCCAGTACGTGCCGGCTTGCTGCAACGGGCGCGGATCGCCTTTCTTGCCATTGGGCGGATCGCCGAACGTCACCGCGCGATAGTGGTCGGCCTGGTCGGACAGTCCGAAACACTTGCCTTGCCATTCGCTCGTCTGCTGCAGCAGGTGCGTCCATGTGATGGGCGCGTTGTGATCATCGTCGAAACCGATGCCGGGCACGCGTACGCGTACCGGCTCGTCGGGATCGGGCAGCAGGCCGCGGTCGTGCGCGACGCCCGCGAGCAACGCGAGATAGGTCTTCGCGATGCTGAACGTGAGATCGGCGCGATCCGGCTCGCCCCATGTCGAGAGCAGCCGGCCGTCGACCGCGACCGCGCCCGATACGGGACCACGGTCGTGAATCGGCCCGAGCAGCCGGTTCCACGGCGGCGGATCGTTCACGTGCACGCCGAATTTGCCATCGGCGTTGCGGTCCCACGGCGATTCGTGGTCGATCGAAAACTGGATGGCGTCCCTGATTTCCTGCGGCAAATCGTGTTGCATACGTGACGGTTCCTTCAATCGTTCGGTTCAGTGCGCATTCAGCCGTGCGCGTGCATAGACCAGCGTCAGCAGGCTGACGACAGCGGCCATCATCAGATAAAGACCCGGTGCGAGATTGTTACCCGTTGCCGCGATCAGCGACGCGACGGCGAGCGGCGTGAAGCCGCCGAATATCGTTGTGCCGATGTTGTAGCCGAATGCCATGCCCGTGGTGCGCGTGCGGGTCGGGAACAGTTCGGCCATCAGCGCGGGAATCGGCGCGAAGTAGGTGGCCTTCAGCAGCGCGACCCAGATGACGGCGGCGAGCAGCGTCGGCAACGACGGGTGCGCGTTCATGAACATGAAGGCGGGATACACCGTTACGAAGAACAGTGCGCCCGCACCCAGCATGATGCGCGTGCGGCCCACCTTGTCCGACCAGTGGCCGACGAGCGGCGTAAGCACCGTGACGATCAACCCGGCCATCAGCGTCGCGATGAAGCCCGACGACGGCGCCAGCCCGAGTTGCCGCGCTGCATATGTCGGCATGTAGAGAATCATGTAGTTGGCCGTGGTCGTCAGCACCAGCGCGCCGATCGACACGAGCACGCGCGATTTCTGCGTCGCAAGCAGTTCGCGGATGGGCGATTCGGCCTTTTCGATGCGCTCGAATTCGGGCGTTTCGTCGATGCGCTGGCGGATATACAAACCGACCGGCCCGATCAGCATGCCGAACAGAAACGGAATACGCCAACCCCAGCCTTCCAGTTGCGGCTGCGTCAGCATGCCCGTCAGTACCGCGCCGAACGCCGACGCGAGCAGCGTGCTGGCGCCCTGGCTGGAGAACTGCCAGCTCGACATGAAGCCGCTGCGATGCGGCGCGTGCTCGATCAGAAATGCCGTCGAGCTGCCGAACTCGCCGCCCGCCGAAAAGCCCTGCAAAAGCCGCGACACGAAAATGCCGATCGGCGCGAGCAAGCCGATGGTTGCATACGTCGGCATCAGCGCGACCATGCCCGTGCCAATCGTCATCATCGCAATGGATAGCGTCAGCGACGCCTTGCGCCCCTTGCGGTCGCTATACGAGCCGAGCACGAGCGCACCGATCGGCCGCGCGAGATACGACAGCGCGAAGGTGCCGAGCGTGAGCAGCAGCGAGATGGTGGCGTTGTTGGTCGGGAAGAAGAGCTTGGACAGCGTGGTCGCGAAGTAACCGTATGCGATCAGATCGTAGAACTCGAGCGCATTGCCGATCGATGTCGCGATGATCAGGCGCGACACGCTTGCGCCCGACGCTGGGTGCGACGATGTCTGCGTTGTATCGTGAGGCGGGTGAGCCGGGTGAGCAGGGTGATGGGCGGTGACGGAATCCACGTTCATTGCGACGTCCTCAGGCAAGGGTTGTCGAAACATGCGGTGCGGGGTTGAGGGCGTCGGCTTGCTGCGCGCCGAGATCCCAGAAAAGACCTGCCATGATGCGCAGCCCGTCGCGTACGACGGGACCGAGCAGATGCTCGTTCGGCGCGTGCTGCGAGCAGCCGGGGTACGAGTGCGGCACCCACAGCGTCGGCATGCCGAGCACGTCGGCGAAGACGTCGTTGGGCAGCGTGCCGCCGAGGTTCGGCAGCAGCACGGGTTCGTCGCCCGTGGTTTCGCGCAGCGAGCGCAGCGCCCATTGCACCCACGCGTTGTCGGGATCGACGCGCGTCGCGGGCGCACCGCGTTCGACGTCCAGTTCGACCATACCGAAGCCGTGTTTGTCGAGATGCGCGCGGACGATCGACTCCAGCTTCTGCCACTCGGTGCCGACCACGAAGCGGATCTGCATGTACGCGACCGCCGACGGCGGAATCGCGTTGACGGGTTTGTCGGGGTTGCCCGTGCGGAACGCGAGCACTTCGAGGTTGTTCCAGCCGAACACGCGTTCTGTCGGCGTCAGGCCCGGTTCGCCGTAGTCGGTATCGACAGTCGGCTCGCCCGGATTGCCGCCTACGCGGATATCGGCAAGCGCGCGGCGCACGGAATCGGGAATGGGCGGCGGGCGCAGACCTTCGACGAGAATCTGGCCGTTCGCATCGACCATCGATGCAATCGCGCTCGCGAGCACCACGCCCGGATTGCGCAGCAGCCCGCCCCAGTTACCCGAATGGTGGCCGCCGTCGCGCAGCGTCAGTTCGAGCTTGAAGTTGACGAGGCCACGCGAGCCGAGAAAGAGCGTCGGACGATGCGCGGACAGACGCGGGCCGTCGGAGGCGATCAGCACGTCGGCGGCGAGTTCGTCGCGCAGTTGCGTGCACAGCGCGTGCAGGCCGGGCGAGCCGACTTCTTCTCCCGTTTCGAACAGCAGCTTCAGGTTGAAGCCGAGCTTGCCGCCGCGTGCGTCGAGCACGGCTTTGAGCGCGGCGAGGTTGATGCTGTGCTGGCCTTTGTTGTCGGCGGTGCCGCGGCCATACCAGCGTTCGCCTTCGACGGTGACGTCCCACGGCGAGAGGCCGTTGCGCCACTGCGCATCGTAGCCGCGCACGACGTCGCCGTGGCCATAGCTGAGCACGGTCGGTAGGGCGTCGTCTTCGTGGCGATGCGCGATCAGAAATGGACCGGCGCCTTGTGCCGGGTTATCGACCACGCGGCAGGTGAAGCCCCATTGCGTGAGCAGCGGCGTCAGTTCGTCGTCGAGGTAGCCGCGCAGGCGCGCGCCGCTGTCGGACTCCTGGCTCTCCGTGCGATACGCGACGCGGCGGCGCAGATCATCGAGAAAACGGCCTGAATCGTACTGGCTGGCCGCGGATTGGATGGCGATTTCACGAGTCAACGACGTATCTCCTTGGCTTTGTGGGGGTAGTAGTCGAGCCGATGCTGCGGTCGCCGATATTTCTGCACAATTACAATATTTGCCACGAATCGTTGCCGAAACGGCAAAGCGGCGAGGCGCTCAATGGACAACACAGCACTGCGTTACTTTCTGGAAGTGGCCCGCAGCGGGTCGCTGAGCAAGGCGTCGGAACGGCTTTATGTCGCCGTGTCGGCATTGAGCCGGCAGATCGGCAAGCTCGAGGAGGAACTGGGCACGCCGTTATTCGAACGGCGTCCGCGCGGCATGGTGCTCAGCGATGCAGGCCGGCTGCTGGCCGAACACGCGCGGCGCAGCGTGCTCGAAACCGAACGCGTGGTCGGCGAGATTCGCGGCTTGAGCGAGGAAGGGCGCGCGACCATACGCGTCGCGAGTTCAGAAGGTGTCGCGCCGCATTTTCTGCCGCAGGTGTTCGCGCATTTCCTGAAGACCTATCCGTCGACGCATTTTCAGCTCGACGTGTCCGCGCCTTCCGTGGCGACGCAGCGCGTGCGGGAAGGGACCGCCGATATCGCCGTGTGCTTCAGCATCGCGCCCGAGAAGGAGATCAACGTGCATTACTCGCAGCGCGCGCCGATTTACGCACTGGTGCGGCGCGGGCATCCGCTTGCTGCGCGCGAGTCGGTGTCGCTGAAAGACCTCACCGCGTGGCCGATCGCGATGGACAACCAGGGCGTGACGATCCGGCAACTGTTCGATATCGCGTGCAGTCTGGAAGGACTGATCTTCGAGCCGCTCTTCGTCAGCAACTACCATGCGGCGTTGCAGAGCTTCGTGCGCCTCACCGATGCCGTCACGCTGACGGGCTATCTGACCGTGCGCAGCCGGCTCGAGGTGGACGGGCTGGCGGCGATTCCGATCTCGAACGCCGAGTTGCATCAGCGCACGCTGCAGGTTCAGACGATGGCCGGGCGCACGCTGCCGCAGGCGATGCAGACATTTGTCGAACTGCTGATGCGGGCGATCGAGGCGCCGGAGATTGTGGATTGACAGTACGACTGCTTGAGGTGTCGTGAGCAGGGGCAATGCTATGATTTCTCACACGCGCATCACCGAACAGACATCCTTTCGCGCTCAGCACGCCGATGACAACGCACCCTCCCGCGCCCTTCGAGGCGATCGATAACGACAAGTCAAAGCTCGATGCGGCACGCCCGTTGCCCAGGCATACGCTTGCGACGCTGCGCGAGAAGCTCGCGCTGGAGTGGACGTATCACTCAAATGCGATCGAGGGCAACACGCTCACACTTCGCGAAACCAAAGTCGTACTGGAGGGGATAACGGTAGGAGGCAAGTCGCTTCGCGAGCATTTCGAGGCGACCAACCATCGCGATGCGATTCTTTATGTCGAGGAGCTTGTTGCGAAGCAGGAGCCCTTGTCCGAATGGCAAATCCGCAACATCCATGCGCTCGTCCTCAAAGGCATCGACGACGGCGAAGCAGGACGATATCGCCAGGAGAACGTGGTGATTGCAGGCGCCAGCACGACGCCGCCCGATTTTCTCCATTTGGCCGCCGACATGGCGTCCCTCGTCGAGTGGCACACTCAGGCGGACGCGCTGCATCCGATCACCCGCGCAGCCGAACTGCACACGCGCTTCGTCAAGATTCATCCCTTCGTGGACGGGAACGGTCGCACAGGACGCCTGCTGCTGAATTTCGAGTTGATGAAGGCGGGCTATCCGCCCGCGATCATCCGCAAGGAAGATCGGCTCGCCTACTACGACGCGCTCGACGAGGCCTGCGTAACGGGCGACTACACCGCGATCACGCAACTCGTCGCGCAAGCCATTCAGCGTTCGCTGGACACTTATCTGCAGGTTCTGGGTTTGCGCAGCGAACGTTGAAGCGCTGTCAGCCCAATAGCCCCCACAACACCAGCGTCCCCGCCAGCCCAACCACCGACACGATCGTCTGCAGGATCGACCAGACGAACACGGTCTGCTTCAGCTTCAGCCCGAAGTATTCGCGCACCATCCAGAAGCCCGCGTCGTTGACGTGGCAGAAGAACACCGAGCCCGCGCCGATCGCGAGCGCCATCAGCGAGTTGTGCGTCGCCGACAGGCCGGCCACCACAGGCGCGACAATACCTGCCGTCGTTGTGGTCGCAACCGTTGCCGAACCCGTCGCCTGACGCAGCGCGACGGCGATCAGCCACGCGAGCAACAGCAACGGCATATGCGAGCCGACGGCGATCTTGCCGATCGTCGCGCTGATGCCCGCAGCGACGAGCGTCTGCTTGAGACCGCCGCCCGCGCCGATGGTCAGGAGGAGCGCCGCGATCGGCGGCAGGCTCTTGCGCAGAATCCCGCCGACGCGGTCCCGCGACATACCGCGCGACCAGCCAAGCGCGACGATCGCGAAGATCACCGTCAGGCCGAGCGCGATGATCGGCTCGCCGAGAAAGTCGAGTGTGTCGTACGCCAGCGTGTCTTTGGTGAGCGCGAGCTTGGCCACCGTGCGGCCGAGCATCAGCACGACGGGCATCAGGATCGTCACCAGCGACACGACAAAACCGGGCAACTCAGTCTGCGTCGACTCGGCGCGAAAGAGCTTGCCCATTTCTTCGGGCTCGTCGATATGCATGCGCCTGGACAGCGCCATGCCATACAGCGGCCCCGCGAGAATCACCGCCGGAATCGCGACGATCAACCCAAGGCCAAGCGTGATGCCGAGATCGGCATGCAGCGCGCTCACGGCGATCAGCGGGCCCGGATGCGGCGGCAGCAGCGCGTGCAGCGTCGTCATGCCGGCAAGCGCGGGAATCGCGATGCGCAATATCGGCTGCTGTGAGCGGCGCGCCATCACGAAGATGATGGGCACCATCATCACGAGGCCCACTTCGAAAAAGAGCGGCAGGCCGATGATGATCGCGACGAGCGCCATCAGCCAGGGCAGGCGGCGCGGCGTCGAGTGCTCGAGAATGGTCGATACGAGCCGGTCGGCTGCGCCCGAATCGGCCATCAGCGCACCGAGCATCGCACCGAGCGCGATGATGATGCCGACGTCGCCGAGCAGCGCGCCCGCGCCCTTGCTGAAAGAACTGGCGACGGTTTCGAGCGGCAGTTGCGCGGTGAAGCCCGCGGCGAACGTGCCGATCAGGATCGACAGGAACGGGGCAAGCTTGAGCGCGCTGATGAAGACGATGATCAGCACGAGGCCGAGCGCGCACGCGAGGACGAGGCGTGTGTCGTGAGCGGACCAGGGAGTCAGGGCTGCGGTGAGATGCACGGGATGTCTCTTTCTGATGGAGCGGTGGTGAGGTTATTGGAAGAATCGCAGCGTGCGTGCAGGGCGCACGGGGGCTGGCGCGGCGCGACCGATAGTAACAGCGCCTGCTTTCAGATGCCTGCTGGCGCGCAAAAGCGTTGCTGGCGGGAAAAAAACACGCGGGCGTATTGCCTGGATTCCGTTAAAAGACAATAGGTCGCTTTATCAATTGTTTATTGATTGATTTAATATAAATTAAATAGGGCCTATTTTATTGCGTCACCTTACCATTATAAGAATCCGAAAGGAATATATGTGGAGATGCACTTGCCAGTTCAACTTCGATTCCATAAAATCCGTCGGCCTGTATTCCGGGAACAGCTAGAATTAGGCACTTGGGGCGTATCCGCGAGAGGGATACGCCCTATTTCATATGGCGTCCAGATTTTCCGCAATTACGAATGACGTTACGGGGAAGATTGAGAAAGCTTTTAAACGGTGGTTAAAACACAACGATAAACTCGCAGAGCCGGATCAATCAGATATTCTCCGCGCCACGATAGCATTCGTTATCGGATAATGGAGAAAAGATGAAAAAGCTCGTACTCTCGACCCTCTCGCTCGCATTGATCGGCACGGCTGGCGTCGCACACGCCCAGAACTCGGTTACGCTCTACGGCCTGCTCGATACCGGCCTCACGTATTCCAGCAACTCCGGCGGCCACAGCAACTTCCAGCAGGCTAGCGGCATCCTCAACGGCAACCGCTGGGGCCTGCGCGGCTCGGAAGATCTGGGTAACGGCCTGAAGGCAATCTTCACCCTGGAAAGCGGCTTTAACCTGTCGAACGGCAACATGGGCCAGAACACCCGTCTGTTCGGCCGCCAGGCGTTCGTCGGCCTCGCCAGCAACCAGTACGGCTCGGTCACGCTCGGCCGCCAGTACGACAATCTCGTCGACAACCTGGGACCGCTGTCGCTGAACGGCACGCAATACGGCGGCACGCTCGCTTCGCACCCGTACGACAACGACAACCTGAACAACTCGTTCCGCGTCAGCAACTCGGTCAAGTACCAGAGCGTCGATTACGCGGGCCTCAAGCTCGGCGCGATGTACGGCTTCTCGAATGAAGCGGGCGGTTTCTCGGACAACCGCGCGTATAGCGTCGGCGCGTCGTATACGTTCGGCGGCCTGAAGGTTGCTGCAGCGTACCTGCAACTGAACAATTCGGGCACGGCCAACTCGAGCGGCGCGGTCAGCAACGACGCGACGTTCACGGCTTCGCGTCAACGCACGTACGGCGCGGGCGTGAGCTACGCGTTCGGTCCGGCTAACGTCGGCTTCGTGTTCACGCAGACGCAACTGGCGAACGTGACGTCGATCGGCGCAACGGCATCGGGCACGACGAGCGGTCTCCCGGTGGGCGGCCAGGGCGCGCACTTCACGAACTTCGAACTGAACGGCCGTTATGCACTGTCGCCGGCCCTGTCGGTGTCGGGTGCCTACACGTACACCGATGCAAGCCTGGAAGGCGTCGATCCGAAGTACCATCAAGTCACGCTGCAAACGGACTACGCGCTGTCCAAGCGTACCGATGTCTATGCTGAAGCCGCGTATCAGCACGTCGGCAGCACGGGCGGTTCGAACATCACGGCGCACATCGTCGGCGTGAGCGCTTCGTCGTCGGATTCGCAAGTGGTCGGCACGGTCGGTATCCGTCACCGCTTCTAAGCCGCTTCCAGGCCGCTTCCGGACCGCTTTCGGACGTCTCGCAACGCGTGCCCGGAAGGGCGCGTGTTGTGTCTGCCGAAGGTGTTCAACGCGCGTCTCCGCTTCGGCGGGGCGCGCGTTTTTGCATTTACTTGCCGCGTCGAGTGGAATAATTTCGTCCGCAACTTTGTCCCATATCACAGATTTAATACGCGATCCTGATCATTATCATCGTCCAGAATGAGAAGCCTGACACGCGTACGCCTCGTCTATCCGTCACGTAACTTTTGTTCTCTGGATCCCCTATGACTCGCACATCCGTCTGGCCTGAATCCGATCCGTTTCTGTTTCTGGAAGACCTGGATAGCCCTGCTGCTCGCACATGGGTCGATGAGCAGAACAGGCGCACGTATGCCGAGTGGCGGGATGGTCCGCTGTACGACGATCTCGTCGTCAAGCTGGAGCACGCTTTTCTGCCGGCCGAGCGGCCCGTCATTCCCGCGCGTTGCAAGGATTGGGCGTACGACGTATGGACCGACGCGAACCATCCAAAAGGGCTGTGGCGCCGCACGTCGTGGAAAAGCTGGCGCGAGGGCTCGCCTGACTGGCAACGCATTCTGGACTTCGATGCGCTGGGCGACGCCGAAGGCACGCCATGGATACTCGCCGACCTGGCCATCCTCTATCCCGACGGCGATCGCGCACTGATCCTGCTGTCGCCGGAAGGCGGCGACTCCATCGTCGTGCGCGAATTCGATATCGAACAGCGCCGTTTTGTCGACGACGGGTTTGTCATCGAAGCAGGCGGCAAGCATTCGATCGAATGGATCGATCGCGATACCGTCTATGTGGGCTGGGACGGCGGCGGCGACACGCTCACGCGGTCGGGCTATCCGCGCGAGGTCAGGCGCTGGACGCGTGGTACGTCGCTAGCCGAAGCGCCAGTCGTGTTTCAGGGAGAATTCGACGATATCAGCGTCGACGGTTGCTACGATCCCGTCGAGCGACGGCATATCATGAGCCGGGCCGTCGATTTCTTCGATTCACATACCTACCATGTATCGGGCGATGGCGGCTGGACGCGCTTCGACGTGCCCGCGCACGTGGCGGTCGGCGTTTGGAAAGGATGGCTGCTGCTTCAGCCGCGGCTCGACTGGGACTGCGATGGCGCCACACACGCGAACGGCAGTTTGCTGGCTGTCCGCGAACAGGCGTTTCTGGCCGGCAGCCGCGATCTGATCACACTGTTCGCACCCACCCCGATGACGTCGGCGTGCGGATGGACGGCGACGCGCGACTATCTGATCGTATCGTGGCTTGACGACGTGGAAAGTCGCACCATCGTATGGCAGCCGCGCCAGTTGGCCGACGACGAATGGTCGTGGCATCCCCGCGTGTATCCCGTGCGGGATACGTCGCAGGTCGGCCTGACGCCCATCGCGGCCGACATTAACGACGAAGTGTATGTCCATGTCGACCACTGTCTGCGGCCGCCCGAATACCTGCTGGCCGATCTGGCTGTCGAAGACCTGACGCAATGCTCGCTGCTGGCGCGCTGGCCAGCGCAGTTCGATGCCGCGTCGCTGGCTGTTCGGCGCGAGCACGCGCAATCGCGCGACGGCACGCAGGTGGCCTACACGTTGATCGGGCCGCGCGCGGTGCTCGAAGGCGACGCGCCGACGCCATGCCCCTGCCTGCTGACAGGTTATGGCGGTTTCGCGGTGCCGCTCGTGCCGGGTTATGACGCAGGGCTGGGCGTCGGCTGGCTCGAGCGCGGTGGCGTGGCGGTGATCGCCCATATTCGCGGCGGCGGAGAGTTCGGCACGGACTGGCACACGTCCGCGCAACGGGAGCACCGGCAACGCGCATTCGACGATTTCATTGCCGTGGCGGGGAAGCTGATCGCTGACGGCATCACCACGCCCGAACAACTCGGCATCCAGGGCGGCAGTAACGGCGGACTGCTGGTGGCTGCGTGCATGGTGCAGCGCCCGGAGTTGTTCGGCGCCGTCGTGTGCCAGGTGCCGCTGCTCGACATGCAGCGCTATCACCTGTTGCATGCCGGGGCTTCGTGGATCGACGAATACGGCGATCCGGACGATCCCGATCATGCGCTGGCGCTTGCGGCCTGGTCGCCGTATCACCGCGTTGCCGCTGATAGCACCTATCCACCCGTGCTGTTCGCGACATCGACGAGCGACGACCGCGTGCATCCGGGGCATGCGCGAAAGATGGTGGCGCGGATGCAGGCGCAAGGGCATCGGCATGTATGGCTTCTCGAGAAAACGGACGGCGGCCATGGCAGCGTGGATGGGCTCGACGCAGCGCAATCGCAGGCGCTCGAATACCGCTTCCTGTGGGACACCCTGTCGCGATGACGCAGATCGCCAGGCGACGGATGGCCGGTTTGCGCGACAGCGCCTGCATGGAGAAGGGCGCGGCGCGATGAACCGGCGAACAGCCGTTGCTGCCATGCTCTCGACGTGAGCCACGGGTGCAGGATGCTTCGACGATCGCGAGGATCTGCGGGCGGTCCTGTCGCCCCGCTATAATCGCGCTCGAATGTCGCAAAGGAAGCCCAGCTCGTGAAAAAAATCCATGTCATCGCGCTTGCCGCGCTCGTGCTTGCGGGTTGCTCGTCCGCCGAAAAGGAGGCGCGCCAGGCGCAGGAGTTCGCCCATAACGAAACCAGCCTTGCCGCTGCGCAGCGCAATGCGGCTGTCAATTGCGACGGTGCGCAGTGCGACGCCGCCTGGGTGGCGACGAAGCGCTACGTCGAGCAGCATTCGGACACGTCCCTCACGCGCGCCGATGCCGTGTCGATCGAAGCTGACGTGCCTTACAGTTCGGGCAAGGTGTCGTTGTCGGCGACGCGCGTCGCGCGACCGGGTGGCGCGACGCTTACACTGTTTGCGCAGTGTCGCGGGATGTACGGAGCGGACAACGCGAAGGGTTCCGACTATGACGAGTGCGCGGAAAAGATACTGAAGGCACAGAACGGTTATGTCGCGTTTGTCAGGAAGCAGGTGACGGGGCAGTAAGCGACGTCACGCTCCGACTGCGCGCAGCGCGCGCCGGCAGGGCGCGCTTCGGCGCTGATCTCGCACCTCATTCGCGCCGCAGGTGCGGAAACCGGCAACAATGAATTGTCCGGCTGGGCCTCACCGGCCGGCCGATGCCCGTCTACACTTTCTCCATTCCAGCCGCGAAAGATTGCACGCGGAACATCTACCGGAGAAAGATGATGAAAATGATTCAGTTGATTGTTGCCGTGTCGCTTGCAATCCCGGCCGTGTCGTCGTTCGCACAGTCGTCGCCGCAAACGGTCAATGACGACATCCGGGCGCAACTGGCGCAGCAGAAAACGACTTACAGATACGCCGACGCGACCGACCAGACACAGGCTTCCGTCGACAATGCCAGGCGCATTGGTCTGCTGCCGCACCAGATTACCGGGGTGAACATGGGGCGTTACTCGCTGTCCGTGGTGCGTCCGTCGTTCTGATGCCGTCGATGGACTGCTGCCAATGGCACGCATCCCTATCGCCATACGTCGGCAAGGTCGACGTTGCCTCTAGTTCAGTGGGTAAGCGAGGACGTTTCCGTCCACGGTGAGCCTGAGAATGTCCCCAACGGCGGGCGCACGATGTCCCGGCACGCTCGCACGAACCGGTACAGGCGATGGGCCGCGCGTTTGAAGGGTGACGTGCGCATCGGGCCCGTTAAAGCGCAGATCGGTGACGAGCGCTTCGACGGCGGTGCCGTCCGCAGGCAACGCTTCGTTCGCCGCGAGCGGGCGCACCTGTTCGGGGCGCACCATGATGTCGACACGGCCGTCGGCGACCGGCGCGATGAGCTTTAGCGCGCCGAGCGCGCACGTCGCGATGCCGTGGTTCGCAACGCCGGGCAACAGCACCGCATCGCCGACGAAGGTCGCAAGTTCGCGCGTCGCGGGCTGGCGATAAAGCGTCCGCGGCGGCGCGGTCTGAATCAGCTGTCCGTTCCACAACACTGCAACCTCATGGCCGAGCGACAACGCTTCGGCCTGGTCGTGCGTGACGAGCACGGCGGTTGCACCTGTTTCAGCGAGCGCCTTCGCGACCGCTTCGCGGGTTTCCGTTCGAAGTGCGGCATCGAGGGAAGAGAAAGGCTCATCGAGCAACACGAGCGAAGGCGAGGGCGCGAGTGCTCGCGCGAGTGCGACGCGTTGCTGCTGACCGCCCGACAACTGCTGCGGCGCTCGCTGCGAAAATGCCGTAGGCAAGCCCACCAGTTCCAGCATTTCGCCGACGCGATGGCGCGCGTGCCGCTGACTGCGCGGCAGGCCGAACACGATATTGTCCGCCACCGACAGGTGCGGAAACAGCGCGCCTTCCTGCGGCACGTAACCGATCTTCCGTTGTTCGGTTGGCAGATGAAGATTCTCGCCCGCGACGCGCCTGCCGTGGATTTCGATCGTGCCGCCATCGGCGCGCTCGAAGCCGCACAACACGCGCAGCAACGTCGTCTTGCCGCTGCCGGATGGCCCGAGCAGCGCGAGCAAGGTCCCGCTCTCGACTGCGAGATCGATCTCGTGCAGAACCGTGTGGCCGTCGAACGACTTGCGCAGCCCGCTGATATGAAGTTCGCTCATTCTAAGGATCAACCGGAAAGACTTCAGGTGCGATCGCCGGGCAGCGCCGAGCGTCCTGACAGCACGAACAGCAAGCCCGACGCGCACAACGAAATGCCCGTGAGCAGCGCGGCATACGGCGCAGCCGCTGCGAATGCGAGCGTCGATGTGTCGGACCAGACTTGCGTGGCGAGCGTGTGGGTATCGATGGGCGAGAGCAGCAGCGTCGCGTTCAGTTCGGTCACGACGGAGATGAAGACCATCGTTGCCGCGGCGCCGAGTCCGGGCGCGACCAGCGGCAGCAGCACTCGCACGAAGGTCTGCATGGCGTTGAGTCCGAGTGCGCGCGCGGTATCTTCGAGACGCGGTTGTGACTGCATCAACGCGGCACGCACGCTGACGAGCGCGAGCGGCATAAACAGGATTGCATAGGCGACGATCAGCAGCGTCATCCCCTGATAAAGCGGCTGTAACGCACGCACCGCGAGCGAGACGATCGCCAGCGCGACCACGAGACCCGGCACGCCTTGCGCGAGAAACACGGTGCGTTCGTAAAACGTCGCAAGCCGGGTCGGATAGCGGGCGAGCAGGTACGCGAGCGGCAAAACGAGCAGCGTCGTGACGATCGCGGCAGCAAGACCGAATCCGACCGACGACATCGTCGCATTGAAGAGCAGTTCCGGTGACACTTCAGCGGGCGTCACGGCGGCCGCCCCTTCCTGTGTGAGCCAGAAGCCGATCATGCCAAGCGGCACGCCGAGCGTGACGATACTCAACGCGGCAAACGACGCGAGCACGACCCAGCGCCAATGGCCCAGCTGATAGCGTAACGCGGGCCGCCGCGCGCCGCGATCGACGCGCTCATAGCGGGCGCGTCCACGCACGCGAAACTCGAACGCGAGGCACACGAGGCAGAGCAAAATCAGCAGGCACGCGAGCAGCGAGGCGCCGCTGTTATCGAAACTCGTGCGGTATTCGGCGTAGATCTCGGTTGTGAAGGTGCGAAAGCGCAGCATCTGGAATGCGCCGAACTCGGACAGCACGCCCAAGGCGACCAGGAGCATGCCGCCGAGCAGAGCGGGGCGCAGTTGTGGCAACACGACGCGCACGAAGCTCGACCAGCGTCCGCAGCCAAGCGCGCGTGCGCTTTCCTCCAGCGCGGGGTCCATGCCGCGCAACGCGGCCGCCACAGGCAGATAGACGAGCGGAAAATACGCTGATGTGATGACTAGCAACGCGCCCGCGAAGTCCTGCAGATCGAGGCTGATCGATACCCACGCGTAGCTGGAGACGAACGCGGGCATCGCGAGCGGCGCCGCGGCGAGCACGGCCCACAGCCGCCGGCCCGGCAGATGTGTGCGTTCGATGAACCACGCCGCAGCCGTACCGACCACAGCCGAGGCCAGCGTCGCGCTCACGGTGATCAGCAGCGTATTGACCAGCAGTTCTCCCACGAGTGGGCGGAACACGAGTTCGACGGCGTCGCTGAAACCGACTGTCGTCGCGCGGTAGAACGTGAAGGCGAGCGGCAGCAGCACGAGCAATGCGCTCACGGCGGCGCCCACGAGCAAACCGCGCGGCGCGCGTTTTCGACCGCGCGCCGCCGTGTCTACCGAAGGTTGAACGGCAACGACAGCTTCGCCGATGTCGGTCACATCGCTCACCTGTGCATTCCTTTACAGCAAGCCCGCCTGGCGCAGCAGCTTGCCGGCCTGGCTGTCGTCGCCGAGCTGTTCGAGCGTGAGCGACGGCGGTTGCAGTTCGGCAAGCGGCTTGAGCAGCGGATCAGGCGCGACGCCCGCGTGCAGCGGATATTCGTAGCTGATGTGGCTATTCGCCATCAGCGCCTGTGCGCGTTCGCTGACGAGGTACTTGAGAAATTGCTGCGCGCCGTCCGTGTTGTGGGCGTTCTTCAAGATCGCCGCGCCCGACACATTCACGAGCCCGCCGACGTCGCCGTTACTGTAGTGATAAATCGCGCTGCGCGTGGCCTTGTCGCCGAGTTCGGCATGCAGGCGCGCCCAGTAGTAATTGTTGATCACGCCCGTCACCACGCCGCCGCGATTCACCGCGGCCACGACGCCTTCATCGTCGTCGAAAATCTGCGCATTGGTTTTGAGGCCTTTGAGCCACTGCAGCGTCTGCGCTTCGCCCTTCAATGCGAGCACGGCGCTGACGAGCGGCAGAAAGTCCGCGTCGCTCGGCGCGATGCCGACCTTGCCTTTCCATTCGGGTTTGGCCAGATCGAATATCGAAGGCGGCAGTTGCGAGGGCTGGATTTTCGCGGTGTTGTAGACGAGCACGCTTTCTCGCGCGGTGACACCGACCCATTGGCCCGTCGGCGAATTGAAACGCGCCGGGATCGTACCGAGCGTCGCGGTATCGACCTTGCCGAGCAGGCCTTTTTCTTCGAGCAGCATCAGCTCGGGTGAGTTTTCCGTGAAGTACACATCGGCGGGCGATGCCGAACCTTCCGCGACGAGCTGCGCCGCGAGCGCAGGGCCTTCGCCGTTGCGAATCTTCACGGCGATGCCCGTCTGCTTCTCGAAGTCCTTCGCGAGCAGATTGACCACCTGTTCGTGCTGCGCGCTGTACACGGTGATCGACGCGGCGTGCGCGCCCGTCGCCGCGATCGACAGCGACAGTGCGGTGATTTGCGCCGCGTGGCGCATTGCCCCAAACCATGAACGGGTCATGACTGAAACCTCTTCCTCTTGATGTTGTTGGATGGCCGTTTGCCTTGCGCCGGATGCGAGCCGGTCTGTGCGGGCAAACGGCGTTTATGCTTCGAACAGTCCTGCGCCGATATAGGAACCTTCCCGCGCGCCGGGCGGCACGGCAAAAATCGCGCTGCCGATATGCGTCGTGAACTGGTTCATCATGTCGAACTTCGCAAGCTTCGCGTTGATCGGAATGAAGCCGGTGCGCGGATCCGACTGATGCGCGATAAAGATGAGACCGGCGTCATATTCGGTTTCCTGGCGCCACGGCGGCCAGCGCTCGATATAGAAGTTCGTGCCGTCGTTGTACGAATACGAGCGGCGCAGAATCTGCATGCCGGCGTTGTTCGCCTGATTCGACAGGCGCACATGTGAGTTATCGGGGATGACGTTGTTGCCGTCCTTGTCCTGCGCATTGAGATCGACGGCATCGAACTCGTTCTTCTTGCCGATCGGCGCACCTGTGTATTTGTGGCGACCGAACACCTGCTCCTGAAAGCCGAGCTCCATCTGATCCCAATGCTCCAGCGTGATGCGGATGCGGCGCACGACCGTGTAGGTGCCGCCTTGCATCCACGGCGCGTCGGCGGCGTTGGCCCAGACGAACTGGTTCATCAGCGGCGTCTTGCCCGTCGACGGGTTATTCGTGCCGTCCTTGAAGCCCATCAGATTGCGCGGCGTCTGACCTTTCGGTCCTGATAGAAACCCCGCCTGGCCCCAGCGCATCTGGATCGCGCCGTATCCCATGCGCGCCAGTTGGCGCACGGCATGGAAGGCGACTTGCGCATCGTTTGCGCAGGCCTGAATGAAGAGGTCGCCGCCCGTCTTCTCGGGCACCAGCTGGTCGCCGTTGAAGCGGGGCAGATCGACGAGCGCGGCGGGCCGCTTGCTGGCGAGGCCGTAGCGGTCTTTGCCGTCTTGCGTCGTGAAGAGACCCGGGCCGAAACCGAAGGTGATCGTGAGCGACGACGCGCCGAGGCCGAGGATATCCGCGGAATCGGCGGCGGGTTTGTCGTCGGCGGTATCGAGCGTGCCGGCGGGCTGGCCCTGCGTCATGCGTGCGGCGGCTTGCGTCCATTCGCGCAACAGCGCAATCACCTCTTCGCGCTTGTCGGTCTTGAGATCGAAAGCGGCGACATAGGTGTGACTCTGCTGCGGCGTGACGATGCCGCCCTGATGCGCGGCATAGAACGGCTCGTTCTGGCGCTGCACATCGTCGGCGTGCGTGCGCGTCAATGCGGCCTGCGCGGCGCCCATTGTCGCGAGCCCTGCGCCCGCCGCGACGGCAGCGCCGCCTGCTTTCAGGAAGCCGCGCCGGCCGGGGCGCGACGGTGGGGATTGATCGTTTGCCATGATGCTGTTCCTGCCTGTTACTTCAACCGTTGCTTGAACCGTTACTGCGACCCGTTGCGATGAACCGTCATTTCGCGATCACCAGCGTGTTCACGTCGTCCTGGACGTAGTAGAAGCCGTCGCCTTCCGGCGTCAACGCGATGCCGAACAGGTCGCCGTTGCCGGGCGGTGTCTGTGCCTTGTCGGTATCGATCCAGCGGGCGTACAACTGCTTGCCCGTTTCAGGGACGATCTCGACGACCTGGCCGTTGAGCGCGTTGGTCACCAGCAAGTGGCCGTTCGGCGCCGTCACCATTGCGAGGGGACGATGCAGCAGGCCATCGGCCGTAATCTGGCGGCCGACACCCGCACTCGTGTCGCGCGTCATCGGCTCGTCGATTTCATTGATGCGGTTGCCGATGGCATCGGACACATACAACAGCTTTTGATCCGCCGATAGCGCGAGCCCCGTCGGCCCGACGAGGAACACGCCCTTGTCGGCCTGCGCGCCGAAGCCGCTGCCCACCACGGTCTCTTTCTTCACGACGGGCGGCTTGCCTTGCGGTATGTCGAGATCGAGCTGCAGCACGGTGGCCTGCTTGAAGACGGGCGGATTGCCGTCCGCACCGCCGACGCCAAAGCCCGCCATGCTGATGAATAACGTCGCGCTCGTGCCGTTATCGACGACGGCCATATTGCCCCACGGGTCGTTGATATTCGGGCTGCTGATCACGGACGCGAGTTGGCCTTGCGAATCGAGCACCACGAGGCAACCGGCGCCTTTGGTGCCCGTCGTGCCGTCGTTGCTCGGCGTGCTGCCGACGATCACCCAGCCGGACTTGAGCATCGTCATGGCTGTCGACAGCCCGACACCGCCGGGACACGCTTTCAGATCGCGGGGGATCTTCGCGAAGAGGGTCATCTGCTTCGTGTCGGGGTGATAGTCGACGATCGTGCTGCCCGTGCCTTGCAGATTGGCCGCGTTGTTGAAGTTGTCGACGAGCACGTCGCCTTGCTTCACGGTACCCGCCGAGACGGGCGCAACGACGATCGCATACGGATTCTGATCGCCGTTGTCGGGAACGGTGTTGATGAGTGTCGTGTTACGGTGCAGCGTCTCGAGGAAGCCCTGCGGTTCCGCTTGCGCGGCGCCTGTCGTGATGAGTGCCACGATGCCGGCGGCGAGCAGCGTTGGCGTTCGAAGGTGGCGCCGCCACTGATGCCTGAACATGCGCGCAACGCGCTTCAGGTTCGTACCGGATGTTGCCGTGTCTGCGCACGGAGCCTGATGTGCCGTCATGATCGGAATGCTTCGCTGATGTCGGGGAAGGTCGCGCAATCTGTCGTCGCCTAGAACGTGATGTTGGTCCGCACGCCGATCACGAACGTGTTGCGCAGCGGCTGGGTCGGGTCGTTCGGGTTCTGTCCTGCGCCCGCGTTGAACGTGTACTGTGCGTCGCCCTGAATCTGCCACCACGGCGTGGCCTGGTAGATGTAGGTGGCTTCCAGTGTGGTTTCGCTCGTGCGGACGCCGTACGGACCGCCCGAGAACGAGAGGTTGTCGAGGTCGAGATCGTGCACATGGCTGCCAACCTTGATGTAGGTCACGGCCAGACCGACGCTGTCGTTGTCGCGATTCTTGAAGGGCGCTTTCATCACGACGCCGAAGTTGCCGGCGAAGCTCACGAGATTGCGGTCGCCAGGCGCGCCCATCAGGCGAGCAAACACGCCGATGCTGCGCGCTTCGTCGGGGTCAGGGCGCCAGATCATCTGGTCGGCTACGGCATAGATGCTGTAGTCGCCGTGATGCGATTGCGGAATGCCGGTTGACGCCGGGTTCGCGAGCGACAATCCCGTGTTGTCGAAACGCTGGTCGTCGAAGCGATTAGTGTTGTACCAGACACCGAGCTTGTAGGTGCCCGGCAGCTTGTTGCTGTCGGCGCCGACCATTTCGCCGTCGGCTGGCTGGTTGATCGAGTATTGCAATTCGCCGATCCACAAGGCGCCGTTGTGCAGATTGAAGTTCGTGCCGTGGATGTTGTCGGGATTGTTGCCGAGTGGATCGCCGGAGTAGACGCCCGCCAGCGCGGTCAGCGAAGGCGTGATCTGTCCGCGAATACGCACGCCGAGCGCAGACAGCGGATAGGCCGGGCCACCCGAGGGCATGTCATAAGAGGGCAATGCAGGCCAGCCGAACATCGTGTTGATGAACGTCGCTGCATACGTGCTCGTGATGAACTCCTGATCGATACTCTGCTGCCCGATCTTCACGTCGACGCGCTTGTTCAGGAACGACTGCTGATACCACAGTTCCCACAGGCGCGTCGTCGCTTCGGCTTCGATGCCGCTTGCCGTGTTGAGCGTGCCGAGCCGGTCCGCGCTCAGGTTGCGGCCGTGAATCTGCAGGCCGCTGACGTTGAACAGGCCGCCGGGCAGGCCGAACGCCTTTTGCGTGTCCACCTGTACGGTGGCTGTCGTGAGGCCGTCGTAGGCGCCGCCGCGCGACAACCCGCCACGCAGGTTCGCGAGATATTCGCTGGTTTCGGTCAACTGGAACGTAATGCCGTATTTGCCGAGCCAGGGGCGCAAACCACCCATGTCGCCGAGCATGTTCTGGCGCGTCCAGAAACCCGTCCAGAAACTGGAGGGTTGCGCCTGGATGTTCAGGTCGGCTTCCGGTGCTTCTGGCGTGGCATCGGGATTCGCAGCAGCGCTTGCGTGAACGGACGCAAGCGCTGCGCACGCGAATGCTGTCGCGATGGTCGCTTTGCGCACGGAAAATGCGCGTGCCAGTTCAATCGGTCCGCTGATTTTTATTGTAAACATTTAGTTATGCTACAGATTGGATGAGGCAACCAGTTGTGAGATGGGAGTGGACGCAACCGCGTCGGTCATTACGTCATTCCACCGTGCAAATAGTACGCATCTGTATAACGAAGCGTCAATATAAATGCGAATGATTCGCATCTAAATTACAGCGAGCAGCGCAATCGCATTACGTATAACTGACAATCTCCTTGTATGAGTAATGCGAGTGATCGTTTTCCGGTAAGGATCTACATTAGCGAGGTCCGCTCAGACTCATTCGCGTTCTCATTAGCGTGACATTCCGGGCAATCGTCTATCGTCTATAGGAGTTCGCTGGCACTCCGCGAGAGCAGGTTCGATGAGCGCGGAGCCTGCTGCAAGCCGATTGCCGCGCGTACCGGAAAGGAGGTCTGTCATGCAGGGTGACAAGAAGGTGATCGAGTATCTGAATGCCCAGTTGAAGAACGAACTGACGGCGATCAATCAGTACTTTGTCCACGCGAGAATGTACAAACACTGGGGTCTGGACCAGTTGGGCAAGCACGAATATGACGAGTCGATCGACGAAATGAAACATGCCGACGCGTTGATCGAACGGATATTTTTTCTGGAAGGGCTGCCGAATCTGCAGGATCTGGACAAGTTGCTGATCGGCGAAGACACGAAGGAAATCCTCGAGTGCGATCTGAAGCTCGAACAGGCCTCGCAGAGTACGTGCCAAGAGGCGATCACGTACTGCGAGTCGGTCAGGGATTTTGTGTCGCGCGAGATACTAACGTCGATTCTCGACGATACCGAGACGCAGATCGATTGGCTCGAAACCCATCTTGCGCTGATCGATAAGGTTGGGTTGCAGAACTACTTGCAGTCGGGAATGGAGTCCGAAGAATAGGTGTCGGCGGTATTCTCTTTGTATTGTTTTCCTGTCGATGCCATGCAGCCCTGTATTCAATTCGAAACAGGGCTTTCCTGCCGCGCGGAGATCCTCAGTTCGCCGCAGGTGCATCGCCTTTACACTTTTCCGCTCATCCGGTCGATCAACGCAAGCAGATCCGAGAGTGATTTTTTGCATCTGGCCTGATTCGGCGAACTTTCGCGAAGGGCATTGAGCGCGTCGTCGATCGACTTGTCCAGTTTGTGCCAGTCCGTCGCGGCGCGTGGCTTCAGTCCCGCCTCGGCGTTGTCCCACGAAGTCTCGAGGTCCTTGATGCGGCTTTTTGCGCCCGCGAGGTCGTTGGCGTCGACAAGTTTCGTGGTGTCGACAACGATGACGCGGAACTTCGATAAATCGCCGAGCTTCGATACCTGTGCCGTGGCCGCGTTTGCATTTGCTACGGGCGAGAGCGTAGCAATCCACAGCGGAACGTGCGGATCCGATATTTGACCGGCGACGATTGCGGAGGCTGTTGCGAGCATGAGCGCCGAACTGACGATGAGCCGTTTCATTGTTGATCCTCTGGTTAAAAGGTGAGATCTGTCGGGTAGAGACGGTATTTCATGTGCACCTATGCATTGCTGATCTTGTTTTGCCGCTCTCTCGCAACCGTATGCACGAATACAAGGATGACAATGACGGCGAGGAAGATGATGCTGGTGACGATTGCACCCATTCCGAGTCCCCCATATTCTTTTGCCTGCGAAAGCAGATCGCCAAGTGACGCGCCCAAAGGTCGGGTCAAAATATAGGCGAGCCAGAAGATCAGCACGCGATTGGCACCGAGGTAAGCTGCAACGCCCATCGCGGAAAGCAAGAGTCCGAATACAACAACGCCCAGGCTGAATCCGAGTCCAATCGCTTCGGTTGCAAGATCTCCAGCCGCCGTGCCCAGCGCGAATGTGACGAGGATCGCACTCCAATAGAAGAGCTCGCGATTACGCGTCACGATTGTGTGAATAGAAAGGGTTCTTTCTCTGTAATACCAGATCCCGAAGACAACACAGAGAAGTACTGCGAATGCCGCGGTACTGAGATAAAGGCTGACTCCAAGTACATCACTGAGGACGTCTGTGATCTGTGTGCCAACCACACTGACGAGCACGACGGTTAGCCAATAGATCCACGGAACATACGTACGCCTGGTGAGTTGTGTAGCGAGTGCCGCCGCGAGCATGGAGAGCGTGATTGCTATCGTCAGCGTGGCGCCCAGCCCGACATTGACGGCAAGATAGTCGGCGCCCGTTTCGCCCACTGTTGTCGACAGGATCTTGATGGCCCAGAAGGCGGCCGTGACCTCGGGCACCTTGTTTTGCATCGGCTCGATGAGGCGGTGTGACATTTTTATCCCCTGTTTCCCCACGATCGTGGACTTTGTGCAGGTGGTGCAGATCAGCACTTCAGGCAGCACTATGAGGGGGCGTTGCTTATCGAACGCTTAGGCGCCTGGTCTTTCCTGGATAACAAAACGGTAATCGTTTGGCCAGAATCCCGTCGGCGAGTGATGGGAATAATGAGACCCTTCATGCAACAGGTCAGAAGCCGGTGCAAGTCAGATAGAAGTGCGGGCAGATAAGGAGTCTTTAAGTTGCCCAGAAGTAATCTGGACTTACGGCAGCGCTATATGGAATTTTTCATGCAGTGCGATGCTGACCTGAAATTTTTCTCATCAAGGAGAGATCAATGAAAACATCCCTCGTCATTTCGCTGGTCGTCAGCGCACTCGCCATGCCGATGATCGCACACGCCAAAATCGATTCGAACAGCGTGACTCGTGACGAAGTCAGGGCGCAGTTGGTGCAGGCCGAGAAGGACGGCACGCTGCACCAGTCGAAGAATCAGTATCCCGACTACAACGCGAATAACGCATCGGACACGCAGCAGTCTGCCCGGGACTACGGGATGGCGCCTGCGACTTTCTCGCAATCAGGGGCGCGAATCAAAGACGCGAACAACAATCGCTTGTTCGAACATCACTAAAGATGTCAAATGTTTTTACTCACCTTAACGGCCGATGGCCCAGTCGATCGCTGCGTCGAATAATCGCTTCCCTGACTGCGACAGGTTGGGAAAGGAGTCATTGCTCATGAAAAACATTACGCGCCTGGCTGGAGCGAGCGTTTCGTAATCCATGGTTGCACCTGCTTCATACGCGAAGATAGCTGCCTTGTCAGGTTGACCATATACCGTAGCGATAATGGATGCGCCCAGTCCGGGTTTGCCCCAACTCATCGACGCCTGTTTTCCGTACGCGTTGACGATACCGGCCGGCAGACCTGCGGAAACAGGATGGGGCGCATTCACGAGCCACAGGTAACGTTCTTTCTCCGTTTCTCCGAAGTCGACGTCATGGCGCTTTCCGCTCATCGCGAGATCATCGAGGAGGTCATTTTCCCAGGTGACAAGCGGTACGGGCAAGGAGCGCCACCCGGGGAGCACGTCCTTGGATGACACGGTAGAGGAAATGATGATCAGACCGGCGTCGCGCGCGAGTTCGGGGCGATGGGTCTGATCGACCAGTTGAACCGGATAACCGCGTGCGTTGAGATGCGCCGCGATACTTTCGTCTACCGCGATGCCTGGGCCATTCAGTTGTACCACCATGACGATCCTGTTGCGAGCATCGCCTGCTCTGGCATGAGTCATTGTCGGTGCAACAGACACGGCGGCAAAACCCAACGCGGAAAGCAGTGTCTTGCGTCTGGTCGAATTGATCGAGTGACTATCGGCGCTCATTGGGTCCTGCTTGAATCTACGTTTCATGACGGCGTCCTTGCAAATCCGATGCTTTTATACGTGGGTTTAGAATTCAAGCGTAGAGAGAAGCGAGACCTGCCGCGCGTCTCCAACTGCTACGAAGTAGCGGTTGGCACTGGACGGGTAATAGGTCTTGTTGAAGAGGTTCTTGACGTTCAACTGGAACGAAAGATTTTGCCCGCCCCATTTCGTGTTGTAGGTCGCGAATGCATCGGCGACGGTGTAGGCGGGCAGCGTGAAACTGTTCGCAGAATCGCCCGGCCGTTCGCCGACGTAATGCGCGCCTGCACCGACACGCAACTGGTCACCACCAAAGATCGCGCCGAAATCATAGACGGCGGCGAGCGACGCTGTATGCTGCGCGACGTTCCACAAGCGCTTGCCGGCATACAGCGGATCTTCCGTCGTTTTCGCATCGATATAGGCGTAGCTGGCGATCACGCTCCAGCGCTGTCCGATCTGTCCGGCGACATCCACTTCGATACCGCGCGAGCGCGCCTTGCCTGAGGTGCGCCAATCGGTTTGCTTGGTCGTGTCGTTGTACTGCGAAACCAGTACATTGGATTTGTCGATGTTAAAAAGGGCGAGCGTGCCGGTCAGTCCCGCCGGCATGGCGACTTTCGCACCCACTTCCCACGATGTCGCCTCTTCGGGCAACACGTTCGAGTCGATCACGACACCTGTGCTGAGCGGCGCAATCGTCGATGTCGGCTTTAGCGACTGGGTATAGCTGCCGTACAGCGAGAAGTTCTCAGTCCATTTGTAGACAACGCCGGCACGCGGCAGCCATTTGGTACCGTTCAGATCGGTATTGATCTGAAAAGGGCGTCCTTTTCCCGCGACCTGGTTATATGACAGAAAGCGCGCACCGCCGACCAATATCCATTTGTCCGTCAGATGCAGGCTGTCCTGAAAGAAGACCGACGCATCATGCAATGTATCCGTCTGGTCGCTGTCGCTTGCGGATACTGTTGTCGATGGGCTCTCAAGTCCATACACCGGGTGCAGATAGTTGAACGTGTACTTCGTTGCCTGTCGCAGAAGATCCTTGCGATAGATGCGGCGGTATTCGTCATCGACACCGATTTGCAAATCATTGCGCAGCCCGGCCAGCGTGAAATGCCCGTCGATATAGGCGATCGCGTAGCTATCCGTGCTGAGCGCGCCGTGTGTCGCATCGTTGCTGCGTGAAAGCACACCCGTCGTGCTGTTCACGCCTTGCACACGCAACTGTCCGGCATCGTAGGTTTCGCGGTTGTAGCTGTAGCCGAAATGCGCCTTCCAGTTCGCGTTGAACTGATGATCGACGCTCAACTGCGCGAGATGTGATTCGCCGTCCATTTCATTGAACGGCTCGTCGAGACGTTCGCGTGCGGGAATGGCCAGCGGCTCATTGGTTTTTGGATCGAGTGCGGTGCCGCGATCGAATGGATAGAGAAACTTTCTGTACTCGTAGGAAAGAACGACCTGCGTATCGTTTCCATACCACGCGAATGATGGCGCGACGAGCGTTTCGCGATGCTCGCCGAAATTGCGCCAGTACTGTTCATCCATCTGGTCGACGACAAGACGGTATGCGAGTCCTGAATCGCCTATCGGTCCCGTGAGATCGAGTGTGCCGCCTGCGCCATTGCGACCGTGGCCGTAGGTCGAGCCGAGCAGCGAGATCGCGTGATAAGGCGTAAGCAGCGGTTGCTTGCTCACCACATTGACGACACCGCCCGGGTCCATGATGCCGTAGAGCAGGGACGATGGCCCTTTTAGCACTTCAACGCTGTCGGCCGCGGCATTGAGCCCGCGTCCCTGCACGAGCGGCATGCCATTGTGCATGATCGACCCGTCACGGTTGCCGCCGAAACCCCGCTTGAGCAACGTATCCTGCGTGCCTGCGAGCGTGTTGCCCTGCACGATGCCGCTGACGTTTGCCAATGCATCGTCCAGATTACGTGGACGCTGATCGCGCAGTACTTGTGCCGGAACGATGTTAATGGCTTGCGGAGTGTCGATGACGGGGATATCGGAGCGTGTCACGTTCGCTTCAGGAGGCGGCCGATAACTTCCCGCCGTGATACCCGTCGAACTGACCTTGACGACGGGCAGCATTGCCTTATCGTCAAGTTCGACGTTGCTTGCATCTTCGACAAGCGTGTAGCTGCCGCTCGTCTGTTCGATAGCCGAGACACCTGTGCCGTGCAACAGGCGCACGAGCCCTTGCTGTGTGTCGTATTCGCCACGCAGCCCCGCGCTGTGGCGGCTCGCAGTGAGTGCGCTCGGATAGGACAGCATGATCCGCGCTTGCTGGCCAAACTGGTTCAGCGCGCTTTCGAGTGGACCGGCGGCAATATCGAATGTCTTGCGCTGCGAAGCTTGTACTGTTTGTGCCGCGTCGGCAGCCAGCGCGTCGCTCGACGCGACGTTCGCGATGATCGTCGCGGCGGCAACGCCGATGATGTGGCGTTTTCGGATGCCGTGCCTGCGGATTCGTGCAGAAGATCCCATGTTTTACGAAGCTCGAGGAAGTAGATGATCTGGTGTTCTCATCTGCCTTGTCCCGCGAGAATCGAAAACAGCTCAATACCGACGAATTTTTTTAATGAACCGGAGCGCAACGCTAGGCACGCGCTGGTTTTACCGTGACCCAATAGCGCGTGACGTAGTCCAGTCTGACTGGCAGCGAGCCGGCTAGCGCCATGAGTACACGATCGGTGTCGGCGAGCGGGTACGTTCCCGAGATGCGGATATCGGCGATCGACGGATCGCAGTGGAGATAGCCGTCGCGATAGCGCTCCAGCTCCGACAGGAAATCGGCGAGCCGCATGTTGCTCGCGACGAGCATGCCCTGCGCCCATGCGGCCGCATCGCTGCTTACTGGCTCGACGGCCATCGTCTGAGTTGCCGTGAAACGGATCCGCTCTCCGGCATGGACCACTTTGAACGCACTCGTGTCTCGCGCTGGTTCGACCTTGACTGAGCCCTCGAACACGTCGAGCCGTGTCGTCACATCTTCCTGCCGGAGCGAAAAACGGGTGCCGAGCGGTATCGACACACCCTGTGCGGTTTGCGCAATGAAGGGACGCGGGGAGGGGCCATCGTTATGTCCCGTCGTGACCATGATTTCGCCACGCACTAGCACGATGCGGCGCTCTGTGTCGGAAAAGCGGATGTTGACGGCGCTTGCCGTATTGAGCGTGAGCCGGGTTCCGTCGGTGAGCGTAACGTCCCGCTGCTCGCCTGTGCTCGTGCGCAAATCGGCCTTCCAGCCGCGCCTCGCGATTTGCTCGCGCGTTATCCAGGCGGTGCTGCCTGCAAAGAAAAGAAGTACCAGCGTCTTGACAGCCGCGCGCCGCGTCCGGGAGCGCGGCCGCGTCAGTGCGGCACGAGCGGCACCCGCGCCGGCACCGCCGCCGAGCGTCTGCAGGCGTTGGCTGACGGACTGGATGTGCGACCACGCGCGATCGTGATCGACATGTTGCGTGCGCCATTGTTCGAACGCCTGTCGCTGTGACTCGCTTACGGCACCGGACTGAAAGTCGAGCCACCACTCGACCACGCGGCGCGCGACATCGGGTTCGATACTGGGGGGCGTGCTGACATTCACGGCATCAATCCAGCCGCATCGCGAAGAAGCACTGACCCGCCGCCTTGAGCAGATAACGCTTCACTGTGGCGATGGATATATGCAGTGCCTCCGCAATTTCCAAATGCGTTGCTCCGTCAAGTTGCGACATCAGGAATGCGCGTTTGACCGGCACGGGCAGACCATCGAGCAGCGCGTCGATCTCACACAGCGTCTCGAGTAGCACGGCCCGTTCTTCGGGCGATGGCGCTAGCGATTCCGGTACTTGTGCGAGGGCCTCGAGGTACGCGCGTTCGATCTGTTCATGTCGCCAGTGATTGGCGAGAACGCGTTGTGCGACTGTGGTCAGGAAGGCGCGCGGTTCGAGCAATTCAAGCGGTTCGTCACGCGCGAGGAGGCGCATGAAGGTGTCGTGCGCGAGATCGGCGGCACGATGCGCACAACCCAGCTTGCGACGCAGCCACGCGTGCAGCCAGCCATGATGGGCAACGTACAGGTCCCCGACTTCGAGACGCAAGGAGAGATTGTCTGCCGACATGTGCGACCTTCCGCCTGAAGCGGTAAGCGAAAATTAAAGCTGGTAAATGAGAATTATTCCTATTATTGCATGACACGGGACACGCGCGCTCGGAATCAATATTCGCGAAGAGCAGGTGGGGCAATGGTTTAGCTGCGGCAGGCCGGCGACGCGGGGCGGACATGCCAGTGGGTGCAACACCGTACGCTGTGAGCCCGCAGTAAGAAAAGTAAATACATGTTTACACATTACTAAAGAAATATTACACTTCGCTTCGCCTTGGTAAACGCGACTCGTTCGCATTTACGGGTCTGTGCTGCGATCCAGTGCAGTCAATTGCGCCTGTGCGTCTGGCGCCACATCCACCTCGTGTTAATCATCTATGTCCGCTCTGTTCAAGACGCGGGCGCGTCTGCTCGCGTCCGTCGGTGCCGTTTATTGCGCCAGCTTTATTGCCTCTTCACCGTCATTAGCACAAACGGGTTCGGCGGAAAAAGCGACCGCCAGTGACGGCCCGACGCTTCCCGTTGTGACGGTAGAGGCGAGTTCGCCGTCCGACATGCAGACAAAGACCGCGCCCTCGTACAAATTCACTGCGCCGTTACTCGACACACCGCGCTCGATCACGGTGATTCCGGAAGAACTGATCAAGCAGACCAACGCGACGACTTTCGCCGACGCACTGAAGACGGTGCCCGGCATCACGTTCCTGGGCGGCGACGCGGCCGCGAACCCGTCGGCGGATCGCCCTGTTATTCGTGGCTTCGAATCGCGCAACTCGATCTTTGTCGATGGCATTCGCGACTCCGGTGTGCAGAACCGCGAAACGTTCGACGTCGAAAGCATTACGGTGATCAAGGGCCCGGACTCGGTCTACGCGGGGCGCGGCGCCGTTGGCGGCAGCATCGACATCGAAACGAAGATGCCGAAGTACGAGGACTTCATCAATGGCAGCGTTGGCATCGGCACGGACAGCTACAAGCGCATCACACTGGACGCGAACCGGAAGCTGGGCGACAACGCCGCCGTGCGCCTGAACGTGATGGGACATGACGCGGACCAGGCGGGTCGCACCGATGTCTACAGCAAACGATGGGGCGTGGCGCCTTCTGTCGCGTTTGGACTGAACAGCCCGACGACCGTCACGTTGAGCTACTACCACCTGAACACCTATGACATGCCGGACTTCAGCGTGCCATTCCGTTCTACGGGCGGCACACCGATCAGCAGCAATCGCGGGCAGTTCTATGGTCTGAATACGCGCGATTACCGCTATGGGCAGACCGATACCGGCGAAATCCGCGTCGAACATCGCTTCAACGATAACCTCAAGCTGAAGAACACGACGATGTTCGGACGTTCGACACTCGACTACATCGCGACCAATCCGCAACTGTTGAACGCCACGTCGAATATCCTCAGCCTGCAGGCGAAGAGCGGCAAATACGCGACCAACAGTATTACCAACCAGACCGAGTTGACCGGAAAGGCGACGCTCCTCGGCATGCAGCACACGATGACGGGCGGTGTCGAATTCAGCCACGAAAAGAGCCTGTACGAGGGCTATCTCGTCACCGACAGTGCGGGTAATAACATCCGCTCGGGTGGTCCATGCTCGGTCGCATTCAATTGCACGCCGGTCAACAACTGGAATCCGGATAATCCATGGTCAGGGCATGTCCTGCTGAACGGCGACAAGAGCTTTCCGGGGCCGGCGACACATACGCAGACCAACGTGGCATCGGCGTATCTGTTCGATACCGTGAAGATTACCGACCAGTGGCTTTTCAACGCAGGCGTGCGTTTCGATCGCTTCGACGTGACCGCGACTCAGGCGGGTGTGCCCGATCTCACCAACGACTCGAACCTGTTCAGCTATCAGGTCGGTCTCGTCTACAAGCCGGTTCGCTCGGTGAGTCTATACACGTCGTACGGCACGTCGGCGAATCCGCCCGGTGCGAACTCGGGGCTCGGCGGCGGCACGGATCAGATCACTGTAGCCAATCAGGATCTGTCGCCCGAACGTAGCCGCAATATCGAAGTTGGTGTGAAGTGGGATGCGATGGACCGCCTGTCGCTGAATGCCGCGTTGTTCCAGACGGACAAAACGAACGCACGCGTGAGCGATGGGCTAGGCGGTACAGTGAACGCGGGCCATCAGCGTGTGCGCGGTGTCGAAGTCGGTGCCGCAGGCAATCTGACGGGAAACTGGAGCGTTTTCGGTGGCTACTCGTATCTCGACGCGATCACGGTCGATGCCGGCGCAGCGAACGCATCAGCATCGGGACTGCCGATGGTGATGGTGCCCAAGCACAACTTCACGCTGTGGACCTACTACAACGTGACGCCGAAGTTCTCTATTGGCGGTGGCGCGACGGTTGCGAGCAAGACGTACGCGTCGGTGTCATCGACGGTACGCAAATGGACGCCGGGCTATGCGCGATTCGACGCGGTGGCCGCGTATCACGTGACCAAATCTATTGACCTGCAATTGAACGTTAACAACATCTTCGATCGCGAGTACTACTCGACGGCCTATCCGATCTACGCGACGTGGGCACCGGGCCGCTCCGCGATGCTGACGCTCAACTTCTATCAGTAATCGCGTAGCGCCGAAAGTAGTGTGACGTCGATTGCCGTCGCACATAAAAAGCGGGCCCGGCATGATGGCCGGGCCTCGTAAAAGGCGGTCGTGGCGGACGATCTGGAGTATCGAAGTACCTTCGATGCCCGCAATGCAACCACCTGCGTGGTCGGTCTACCGAAGTAGCAGGCCAATGTTAGTGGTCGTAGGCTTAGGGGATGATTAAGCACGCGATTCGAGTGTCGGGCAGCTCGGGACGCGTAGTCCCGTAGCCAACGCAAGTGCGACCGCCCACGAGTCACGCTACGGATAGCGCGTCAATACGCAGAACCCGCTAGCGAACCCATCCCTCAGTCTTCATGATCGCGGCGCCGCGGTCGCTATTCAGGAAATCAAGAAACTGCTTCGCTTCGGGATCGGCATCGGGAGCGAGCGCCACATTGACGTCGCGCCAGATCGTTCGATCTTTCGGGAGGTTGATGTAGTCCGCCTTGTCGGGGTGCGTGATCGGCCAGTCAGGCCAGGTGATCCACGCATCCGCGTCCTTCTCGACGAACATCTTGAAGCTCGGGCCGCTGCCCTTGCCGAATCCTACGATGTTCTTCCTGAAACGCCTGACGTCTTCGAGACTGCCCGTGCGGCCCGCTACATCCTCCCATGTACCCGTACCCGATGTATTCGCGACGCCAGCACCTTCCGTGACGACGATGCGCACGCCATCCTTGAGCAGATCGTCGAAGCTATGGATGTTCTTCGGATTTCCCTTCTTCACTGCAATAACAGCGGGGCGAATATAGATCGGCATGACATCATTCCGGTGGAACGTCGTATACGTCTCCAGCAATGCAGTCATGTCTTCTTCTGACGTGCCCCAAAGGATGTCGGCATCGGCTTGCGCTTGTTTCGTCCACGTGGGCTCAGGGCCGCCCGTCACTTCGACTTTGATACCCGTTTCCTGCGTGAATACTTTGGCGACTTTCATAAATGCGGTGTCGGGTCCGCCTGCGCCATACAGGCGAACTACACCGTCGTGCGCGTCGTGTTTAATGGTTGGGTCGGGTACTTCATGAGCGAACGCATTGACGGCGAGCGTTGCGAACATCAACGACGCGAGAAGCGGCTTTTTGAATGGCTTGAACACGATATTCCCTTTGTGTGGGAGTGGAGGGGAGAGCGAGCAGGCGCGTGCCATCACGCAAACAGGTCGTTGCCCGGAATATTCCCTTGATGGATTGAATGGTGTCTGGCATGCCGGAAGTTCGTTTGCGCAATCAGAGCGGCCAATCACGCATGAGCCTGCGCAAGACACGGCGCACGAAATCGCACTTCCTTGTGTAGCAGCGCGTTAGCGGTACGGCAGCTCACGAAGATCCACAGCGCGCCGAGTGCAATGGCGAGCACGACACCGATGTGCATGAAGCAATCGAATCCCGTCGCGCGTCCAAGAGCAAACGTCGCGAGCGTGTAGACGCCGATCGGGAAAGTGAAACCCCACCAGCCGAGATTGAACGGCAATCCTTCGAGGCGATAGCGCCACATGAAGAGCACGGCGCAGGCAAGCCACCACAGGCCCGCGCCCCACAGAAGAAGCGCACCGAAGATACCGAAGCTGCTCGCGAGCGACGCGACGTCGTGCAAGGCAGTATGAGCGAATGCCTTGCTGGCGGCATCGCCGAGCGTGACGAGGCCAAGCGCGCCCGTACCGATGGGACCCAGCGTGAGCCAGCTGGTCACGCCCAGTTCGCGATGCGGCAATTTGTGAATGATCAGCCGAAACAGGACGATGGTCAGAATCGCGAATGCCAGCGGCACGGAGATCGCCCACAGCACATAACCCGCTCCGACCACCAGTTGCGCGACTGATGCCGGCAAATGAGGCGCCAGCACACCCGCGCTGGATGCAGCGACTTCGGGCGCGACGATGGGCAACAGCAAGGCGGCCGTGAGGCGCTCCAGACTGTGTTCCTGACGCGTGAACATCGCATACGGCACGCCGACTGCAATCACCACCGACAGCACCGCGTCGAACACCCACAGGTTCAATGCGATCTGATACGCGGATTCACCTAAGCGCGGCGCGGCAAAGGCGACGAAGCCATTGACGATCGGTGCAAGACCCATCGGCAACGCGCCGAGGAACATCGACTGCAACGGATGACGCACCAACGGGCCGATCGTCTCGCGAAACAGGATAAATCTGCCGGCAAACATCAGAAAGAAGATCGCGTAGAGGCCGACATCCCCGATCCACAACGATTGCGCAAGCAACGCCTTTCCGGCAAACGAAACCGGCAGTGCGTTCAGCACGAGATACGCGGCACCCGTCCCCATCGTGACGGCGAACCAGTTCGGTGTGAGCTGGCGGATGTTTTCCAGCAAGCCCTCGTGATGGGCCTTGTGGGAGCGCTGGGCGGTTGTTGTTCGGCTCATCACTATCTCCAGTGGAGGTGGTCGATGAGTGAACTCTAGGCCGCCGCGATATATACTAAAAATACATATTTATGATAGTTCCCATATCATCCTGTTATCTCATGAACTTCACCCATCTGGCAGCGTTCGATGCCGTCGCGCAGACAGGCAGCGTGACGGCAGCGGCCGAGCGGCTGCATGTGAGCCAACCCGCGCTGACCCGGGAGATACGCGAACTCGAAGAGCGACTCGGCGTGGCGCTGTTCGACCGTTTGCCGCGCGGCATGCAACTGACGGAAGCCGGCCGTCTGCTGGCTGAATACGCGGGCCAGATATTCCGTCTGGCCGACGCAGCGGAGGCTGCTGTCGGCGAATTCGCGGGTCTTAAAAGAGGGCATCTGGTGATTGCATCGAGCCGCACGATCGGCACGTATCTGATGCCCGCCTTGATGGACGCCTATCGCGATCTGCATCCGGGCGTGACCATCGAACTCGTGATCTCCAACACCGAACAGGTCAAGAGCGCCGTGCTCGGGCAGCACTGTCAGCTTGGGTTGATCGAAGGTCCGTACGACGACGATGCGTTCGACGTTATGTCGCTTGGCGACGACGAAATCATTGCCGTCGCGGGTCCGAATCATCCACTTGCCCGAAAACGCAAGCTCAGCGCGGCGGCTTTGTCGGATGTCGAACTGGTCATGCGGGAGGAGGGCTCGGGTACGCGCGAAGTCGTTGCACAGGCTTACGCGGCTCACGGGCTAGTGCTCGAGCCGGGGCTGGTCGTCGGTAGCCCGGAGGCGATCAAGCGGGTGTTGCGTATCGGACGCGCGGTGTCGTGGGTGTCGCGCCTGTCCGTGAGCGATGAACTCGAAGCGGGCAGTCTGATTGAATTGCCCGTTGCCGACATTCGAGTGGTCCGGCAGCTGAACATGCTATGGAGGCGCGCACAGACGCTTAGTCCCGCTGCCCGGGCATTTCATGGTTTGACGATGCAGCGGTTTGACGCAGCAGTACGTGGTTCTCGTTAGAGCTCTGGCTTGAGGGTTTGAAAACGGATGAGCGCGCGACAGCGCATCGATCGTTTTGCGTCATCTTCCGAATAGCTTCGCTTTGCGCCAGGTTGCAAATGCGCCTTTGATGAACGCATTGCCAGCCGTATCGGCGAGCGCATATGCTTGCTGCTCGGTCATCCAGTAACGCTGGCGCGCTGCGTCGTACTGGAGATAGCCAGACGCGGCGAGATCGACCAGCCACTCGCGCACGCAGTGCAACTCTGTTGTGGTTGCGTGTGCAAGTTCATCTGCTGTCGACGGATTGTCCGCAAGCGCTGCATAGAGCGCCAGTCTGTTGCTGGCAACTATCGTGGACGCATAGACGACCGGTTCACGACGATGCTGAATTGCGCTATAGAAACTGGCGAGCTTCCCGGTATGAATAGCCATGACTGCCTCCTGACCTTGCATAGGTGCAAAGACGGGTCGACGGAATCGTCCACTGGATCAGTTGAACTGCGGCTGTCGGGTCGGGGACGTGACGAGTTGAATGGCGTCAGTGTGCAGCGATTACCAAAACGAGAAAAGCTAATTTAGCTAACTTCAATTAAGGAACGCTAATGGGTTAATCATGTCGGGTTTTCTCGTTAGCTGCGGGTGATCGCAGAAGTCGATGCGCGACGCTGACGCAATCGCTTGTCACGACCTGCTACGAAAAGAATGCGAAGGGCAAAATCGCGGCAATATAGATGGAGATGCCGAACGTCGCAAAGCCCAGGCTGATCGCCAATAACCCGACGACGCCAGCGGTAACTGCCAGTCCGACGCACCAGCGGTGCAGGATCTGGCGCGCTGCAATGACGCTGCTGTGCTGGTTTGCTTTTGTTACGGTTTCTGCTGTGCTTTTATATCGAAAGAATCGCAACCGAAGCATGGACAACCTCGCTTTCCTTAACGCCGAGATTGTGTCATTCGCCGTATAACGAATTTATAAAACAACACGCGCTCTGCGTTAATGCGCCGTATGCCAACGGCGCAGCAGGATAATTCAAACACGCAGCGGAAGCCGCGGTCGTTTTATTTGCGGTGCTATTGCACAGCCAATGCAAACTCCGCGCGCAGTTCATCGAGGACAGCGTGCGATTGCGCCAATTGTTCGACGAGCGCGACAGAGGCCGGCGTGAGCGGCATGCGCACTTCATCCGAAATTCGTCCCTCGATGGACAGCATCGCCTTGATCGCGGAAGGATTGGGCGCCGCGAACAGTAATCGGAGCAGGGGCCTGAGACGGTCGAAGATTCGATGTGCCGTGTCTACGTCGCCCGCCTGCATGAGCGATTGAATCGTGATCAACAGATCCGGACAGACATGCGCGCTTGCCAGAATGCCGCCATGTCCGCCGGCCGTGAGGCACTCGAGGAAGTCTGTGTCAGTGCCGCACAGCACGTTGACGGGCATCTCACACAGTGCGTCAAAGTGACGGCTTACGCATGCCTTGATGGCGACGATATTCTCGCTTTCCGCGAGCCGGCGCACGGTGTCAGGCTCGATCGGCACGCCTGTTCGATGCGGCACGTCGTAGAGCACGATTGACCGCTCCGTCTCTCGCGCGACCCGTTCGAAATGGCCCGCGATGCCAAGCTGGTCTGGGCACACATACGCGGGCGCCGAGACGAGAAAGCCGGCGACGTCCCAACGCTCGAAACGCCGGATCTCATGTACGAACGCCTGGGTGTTGAAACCTCCGACGCCGACCAGCACGGGCAACCGTCCATCGACAACATCCGTGATCGCCTGCAAAACGGTGACGCGCTCGATGTCGGACAGAAGTGCGGCCTCGCCCGTGGTGCCCAACGCGACGATTCCCGCGATACCCGAACGCGCGTAGTGCTCCGTTAACGCCTGAAGCGCTTCCACATCAACTTCGCCCGAACAGAATGGCGTGACAAGCGGAAGCCAGATTCCCGAATACATGTCAGCACTCCTCGCGCACATGCGCGCGCGTGAGCGTGCCGATCGTCGCTTCAGGCAGTGTTGTTATCAGCGTGTGGAGTGTGAAGTCGAGATCGTCGGGAGCAATGTTGAGATGCACGCATATCTTGTCGCGCAACACGTTTGTGCGCGACACATAAACGCCGAGCGACGAATGAAGCAGCGTGGCGAGATGGGTGCGTAACACGTCGGAGTTGGTGCCTGTGAGAAAGACTTCAACCTGCGCGCGCGGCGAGCGCAAAGGAACGACGTTTGATCGATAGCGGGGGAGAGCGTCCGGGACGGTTTCGTGAATGGTCAGAACTTGTGCGTAGCCCATGTCTTCGTTTTTGTACCCTTGGCAGGGTCGTTGAGATGGACCAAGCGTAGACCGAAGGGAATAAACAAGGCGTAAAGATTCGGTCATTCTTAGAAAAAGATTCGCGCTTCGACACGGCGCATTTATCAACTTCGCCAGCGTCTATACACCAATTTTAGAAACGGCTCGCTACGATTGCCGCGCCTGGCGTCGCAGCGCCGCTGCATGACGCCATATCGCGGAGTCAACCATGTTTGAAATCGGAAAAGAATATTCTCGTGAAGACATTCACAGGGTCACGGGGGGGAGTAAGCAGGCATTTCTTCCCGTCAAGGGAGGGAAGGTTGTCGCGGCCCGCTTGCGACAGGATCTGAATCCTCATGCGCCAGACGTCATTGTGTGCGACGGCAGCGCATCGGCGCGGGCCGCGGGGCGCACGCTTGCCCGACAACTGGAACCTGTGCCGATCTTCCTGCGTACGGCATCCGATCGATTCCGGTATGTGGGTGACTACGTGGCCGCAACTTCGGTGACAGCCCCAGCCGAATACGCAGAGTTTGTGAAGAACAGCGGATTTACGCTCGGGCAAATCTCTCGCGTGATCAAGATGAAGCGACGTTGATCGCGTTTGCGCACTTGACCTGATCACATGCCGCCAGTCTCATAGGACTGGCGGTGTCGACCGGCGATGCTATTGACCCAAAACAGGAACATCTCATGAGGCTAAGTCTGTGAGACATCGACAGACCCCACGTGCAAGGGCGTTGTTCAAGGTTGCGATTCTCGTCGTCCTCGTCAACCAGATTTTGCACATCCGTGTCGGTCGCACGGTCTGGATCAGGCGGAACTGCCCGAGACGCTGGCTTGTTGCGCTTCATATCGAGTTCGCAGGCGGGATTGCGGTGTCGGCGACCGATCCGGTAGATACGGAGCGGACAGGCTGCGAGCACTGACGCGTCATGGCTCGTCACATCAGCTTACGACGGTCCGTAAAGCGGACATCTGAACTTGGCTCAAACCGGACATTACTATTTGGGACCTACAACCATGTCAAAGCCAGATTCAAATGTCGTAGCGCTGGCTATTTACAGATGTCGTGTTTCTGACGTTTGGGTTGGGGGCTGTCTTTCAGGGGTTAACTCACACACGGTGTCGAAGGAGGCCGGCTGAACGGGCAGGGCGTGTCAGTGCGATCAGTGAGTGCGTGCAGACCGCTGGCCAGGTGTGGAAGGTGCCGCTGGCGGCTGCACGAGCTGCCCGATGGCCTGATCCAGATCGGCGCGGGTGAACTCGCGCGGTTTCTTCGTGCCGGGCA